>NZ_JWLC01000025.1:195546-251157 GCF_000813745.1 Leisingera sp. ANG-M1
CCGGGCGCGGGAGCTCCCCGGTGGCTCCGTCACACAGCGGCCTTATGCTGTTTTGCGTCCAGATGGGTTATGACTCTGGCGCCGCTTTCCAGGGTCCTGTGAACCGGGCAGCGGTCGGCAATTTCCATCAGCTTGGCGCGCTGCTCATCGCTTAAGGGGCCGCAGAGGTGGATCACCCGGGTGAACTGGTCGATCTTGGCGGGGCCTGTGGGCTGGGCGTCCTGGGCATGCACCTTGTCGTGGCTGACATCGACACTGATCCCTTCCAGCGGCCAGCCCTTGCGGCGGGCATACATGCGCAGGGTCATCGAGGTGCAGGCGCCAAGTCCGGCCGCCACAAACCCGTAGGGCGACATGCCGCGGTTGGTGCCGCCATAGGCCAGGGGCTCATCGGCGAAAGTATGGTGGCCGGGCCCGGATTGAACATCCTGCAGGAAACCGTCCGGATCTGCTTCGGTCACGCGCAGGATGCCTTCCGGGGCTCCGGGCGGCGGAGCGGGCGGCGACATTCCGATATAGCGGCCGGCCCAGGCTGCGATCACCTCGGCCGCGTATTCCGCATCTGCAGGCCGCGAGACCAGGTGGTCGGCATCATCAAGCGTGACAAAGCTTTTGGGGTGTTTGGCGGCCGTGAAGATCGACGCGGCATTGTCGATGCTGACTGTTTCGTCGCGCGGTGCGTGCAGCACCAGAAGAGCCGCCTTCAAGTCCGCGATGGCAGGCTCCAGCGCCTCGGCGGTGATATCGTCGACAAACTCCTTGCCGATCACAAAGGGCCGCCCGCCCAGGCAGACTTCGGCTTGGCCCTTGGCTTCAATTTCCGGCAAGGCGGTGCCAAAGTGATGCGAAACATGGCCGGGGTCGAAGGGCGCGCCCAGAGTGACCACCCCTTTGACCGTCGGAATACCCGCCCGGGCCCGAAGCACCGCGGCTCCGCCAAGGGAGTGGCCGATCAGCAATGAGGGCGGCATGTTGCGGGAGGCCAGATACTGCGCGGCCATGATCAGGTCCGCTACGTTGGAGCTGAAGGTTGTGTTGGCAAATTCACCTTCCGAATGACCCAGGCCGGTAAAGTCGAAGCGTAAAACCGCGATGCCCATGGCTGCGAGCCGCCCGGCAATACGCCGGGCTGCGGGGATGTCCTTAGAGCAGGTGAAGCAATGCGCAAAGAGAGCGGTTGCCAGCAACGGCCCTTGGGGGAGGTCGAGGCGCGCGGAGAGGCTGGTCCCGGCATGGCCGGGGAAAGTGATCCGTTCGGTGGGCATGGGCGTGGCCTTTGTTGGGTGTTCCGCTTAGATTGAGCGCTCATTGGGTCATGAACAAGGCAACAGACCCGGACGTCACGGGAAGGTGAAGGCAGATGAGCGGCATGAGCATAGCGGGCATCGGTTGTTACAGTCCGCGGGACAGCCGGGACTGGGAGATGTGGCGGCGGTTGCAGCGGTTCTGCGATAGCGAGCCGCAGGCTTTCGGGCGCAATCCCGGGACCGGCCATGTGACCGCTTCAGCCTTTGTCATGTCGCCGGACAAGACCAGCGTGCTGCTGACCCATCACCGGAAACTGAACCGCTGGTTCCAGCTGGGCGGCCATTGCGACGGAATTGCAGATGTGCCCTTTGCGGCACTGAAAGAGGCCTATGAGGAAAGCGGGCTTACTCGGATCAGGCCACTGTCAGACCGTGTGTTCGACGTGGATATTCATGAAATCCCGGCAAATGCCACTGACTGCGCCCATCTGCATTACGACGTGCGCTACCTGTTTCAGGCGGAAGCGGGAGACATTGCTGCCAGCGCAGAATCGCACGCTCTGGCCTGGGTGCCCTTGGAGCAGCTGGAAGAGGTGACGGACTCACCCGGCGCCCTGGTGCTGAGGGACAAGCTGCAGCCGTTCCTGAGCAGCTATTGTTAAACGGTGGCGCCTGATGGCGCCGCTGGGAGAGCCGGCCCCTCCCGAAGGGAGGGACCGGCCGCTGAGCGTTACGCCTCGCCCAGAAGTTCCTTGTCGAACGGGTATTTGGTCAGGTTCTCGTAGCCGTCCTCGGTGATCAGCACCTGGTCTTCCAGCTTGATCGAGAAATCGCCGCCTTCGGGGGAAACCAGGGCTTCGACGCAAAGCACCATGCCCGGTTCAAGCTCGTAGTCGAAAGCGCCTTCGACCATCGCATCCGGATAGGCGACCAGCGGCCACTCATCGCACAGGCCGACGCCGTGCATCATGCAGCCGTACTTCTGTTTCTGGAACTGCGCGTCCAGAGGGTGGCAGGCCTTGGACAGATCCTGAATGTTCACGCCGGGCTTCAGCATTTCCATGTTGTAGCGGATGTGCTCGAGCCCGTGCTGCATGGCGTAGACCATTTCCGCGGGCGGCTTTTGGTCGCCGATCCACCAGCTGCGGGAAATGTCGATGCAGATCCCGTAGGAACCAACCAGATCGGTGTCAAAGCTGATGATTTCGTTGTTCTGGATGATGCGGGGGCCGCATTCCTGGAACCAGGGGTTGGTGCGCGGGCCTGAGGCCAGCAGGCGGGTTTCAATCCATTCGCCGCCGCGGCGGATGTTTTCCGCATGCAGCACGGCCCAGACGTCATCCTCGGAGATATTGCCGCCGGGCACGTTTTCGCGGGCGAATTTTTCCATCTCCGCCACAGCGGTTTCACAGGCGTGGCTGGCGCAGCGCATCGCCAGGATTTCATCGGGGCCTTTGACTGCGCGGCATTTCTCGGTGAGCTCTTCGCCGGGGAAGATCTCCAGTCCCTGCGCCTCCAGCGCCCGCAGGCCGTGCAGCATGATCTTATCCACCGCCAGGCGTTTGTTGCTGCCGCTGTGCTCTTCCAGAAGCTTGCGCACCTCGTTGGAGAAGACATCGGCCGCCACGTCGACCTTGTCGCCGCGGTCGAAGTAGAACAGGTCGGCGCCTGCGCGCTGTTCGCGCACCAGCGGGTTGAACTCGCTGAGGAAGGGCGACTGCTTATAATCCCACAGCACCATGTAGCCGTCCGCACAGACCAAGAGCGCGCGGAACGGGTTGTGGGTGTTCCACAGCTGCATGTTGGTGCTGTCGGTGGCATAGCGGATGTTCAGCGGATCAAACACCAAGAGGCCGGCATAGCCGCGGTCGTTGATGTGCTTGACCAGCCGTTCCCAGCGGAATTTGCGCATTGCTTGCAGGTCGGGAAGCTGCAGCCCGGCCTCGGCCCATTCGGAGAACGCCAGCTGGGTCGGCCCGATCTCGACGCGGTCGTTGTCGTTTGGGGTGTTGTCGCCCAGATTGGCGCCGCGGGTGGGGTCGATCTTTCGGATGTCGCGGTAATGCTCGTTCATGCTGGGAAGTCCTCGCTGCACAGTTCTGTCCAATGTGGCTGCTGCCGCATCTGGAAGCGCTGCAGAAAACGACGGATTCGGCGGTCGTTTCTGACCTATGATGCAACGTCGCGCATGGACACGGGCGGCCTGGATGCTATCGGAGAGGAATGACTGCGATTCTTCAGAAAACAATTCCCTACAATCCGCTGGAGGAAAGGAAACTTCCTGGTATTCAGCCGCTTGCACCCTACGGATGGCTGGTTGCGGATGACGCTTTTGCAGGCCAGATGGCAGAGCGGGAGGCTTTGCTGGAGGCCCGCAGGACGGATGTTTTGCAGCTGGATGCCAGTGCTATGGCTGCCGCACAGGAATTGCTGCAAATGGTGCTGGACACGGGCGGCCGCAGTGCCGGCGGCGCAGTGGTGAGGGCGGATGGTGTTCAGGTGCCGGTGGACCGGGAGGATCCTCTGGGCACTTTGGGGCGGATCGCACAGCAGGACTTTTGCATTCTGCAAAAGCCTGAGGGGACGGAGGAACATGTTCTGACCGGCGCGGTTCTGTGCTTTCCAGCGAGCTGGATGCTGTCAGAGAAATTCATGCGGCCGCTGACTGGCATCCATGAGCCGGTCGGAAGCTATGACTCCGGGATCGCCGCCCGGGTGCAGCGGTTGTTCGACGGAGTCCAGGCGGAACGGCCTTTGTGGCGTTTCAATGCATTGTGGTACCAGGATCCCGCGCTGTTCCAGCCGCGCAGCAAGGATGCGCCGCGCGATAAGCCGGATAATAAACAGGCCGGGTACCTTCGCAGCGAAAGGCAGATGATCCTGCGGCTGCCGCAAACCCGCGCTGTGGTGTTTGCCATCCATACCTACGTGCTGGCGCGCGAGGATGTCTTGCGGCAATGGGGCGGTGGGCAAGACCAGGCAAACGCCCCCTCTGAGCCCTAGGGGACGAGCGGCCGGGCGGCTTGGACCATACCTGCGCTGTCGAGGAAGAGGATCAGAGCGGCAAGCAGTATCAAATGGCTGATGAAACGCATCCGCCTGGTGCCTGACAAGCTGATTGCTGCCAGGAACGATGCTCTCAGCTGGCTTCCCCAGCCGGGTTGCAGACTGGTCGCCGGAAGGGGATTGCGAACGCGGGCTCTGGCGCGGACAGCGGCCTCGGAGGCGCCGGCTCTGGCCTGACGGTCCTTTGCAGCCTGGAAGGCGAGGTCGCAATGGGCTTCAAGCTCCTGCGCGGTTTCTTCAACTGGCGTAAAGCAATCGCGGCCGCGCGGCCGGGCGGGTTCAGCCTGCTGCGCGGGCAGTGCCGCAGGAGCAGGTGCCGCAGCCGGTTCGGCCGGCTGGCGGTGCTCTGGCTCGAACACGCCCAGGAACTGGTCGCAGGTCAAGGCTATGTCAGTGTCGAGCCATTCCACGGAGGTGGCTTCGACCGCCGGAAGCAGCCGCCGCAGCATCTCGGCGAGAAGCAGCTCCGAAATTTCCTGATCGCAATGTTCCGGATAAAGCGGGGCCAGGGACAGTTCCAGCAAGGCCGCAGGCTGCAGCATGCCGCTGGTCAGCTTGCTTGCGCGGCGCAGCGGCACACGCCGCAAGCGCACAGTCACCAGGTAATGGTCGCATTGCAGTTTGGCTGTATTCTCGGCGCGGGCTTCGATCTTGTCGGCCGGGTGGCCGAAATCCTCAAGCGAATCCACAACCGCCGAAACAGCAGAAGAAAGCGTTCCGGAATCGCGGCTCTCAAGCCCAAGCCTGCCCGTGAAATGCACATTGTCTGCCACCGTCCGGTTCCTCCATTCAGGGTGCCGATAAAGGAACATTAAAATTTGAAATAGTTGAAAGTGGGGCAGCGAAAGGCGCTGGAACGGAAACTTGGCTTGCCGCCTGCCGGAAAATTGGGCGGTCCGTAGTGTCCTGTTTTTAAACAAAATTAACGACAATTTTCACCGAGGGAAGGCGGGAATGCGGCCCAACTGTGGCAGCGGCCTGACACATTGGCGCCCAAGAGCTTACAATGCCGCGGGAATCAAGCGCACTGTTTTCAGGGACCGGACGAGGGTGGCTGCCGCAGCCCTGTATACGGCGGGCCACGGGAGCCATGCCGCAAAGGTTAATCAGCCGTCAATCTGGCGTCCCATGATCGCCAGCGACTGCTGGTAGACCGTGGCTGCGTTCCACTCTTTCAGAACGCGGTAATTGGGATCGCCGGGCTGGTAGCCTTTTCCGGGTTTCCAGCCCTTCTTGCGCAAATAATGGGCGGTTGAGGCCAGAGCATCGCCCATGTTGTAGAAGTCGACCTGTCCATTGCCGTCCCAATCCACACCGTAAGTGAGCGCATTGCCGGGCAGGAACTGAGTGTGGCCAAGTTCACCGTGTTTGGCGCCCAGCGTGGAGGTGCTGATCGCGCCCTGGTCGACAAGCTTAAGGGCGCCCAAGGCATGCGGGCGGAAGAAATCCGAGCGGCGGCAGTCATAGGTCAGCGTGACAATGGCCGAAACCACCTGGCTGTCGCCCATGTAATTTCCAAAGGCGGTTTCCATTCCGTGGATGGCGATCAGGATGCCGGCAGGAACCCCGTATTGGCGTTCCAGGGCCGCGTAGAACTCGGGATTGCGCGCCTTGCGCTTGCGGCCCTGCGCCACGATGGTGGCGGAGCCGCGGATCTGCATGAATTTCTCCAGCGAGTACTTAAAGCTCTTCTGGTTGCGGTCAGCTGCGATAGTCCGGCGGGCGTATTGCGCCGCGGCCAGAGCCCGCAGCCCGGCCTTGCGGACGCCGGCGCGCTTGGCGTCACGGCTGAATTCCTGCTTCCAGGCTTCAAATCCGGCAGAGGTATTGCCGCAGCTGGCGGCCAGGGCAGGGGAAGCAAGCAGGGCGGAAATCAGGGCAGGGGCCAGAAGGCAGCGCATGAAGGAACTCTCGAAATGTGACTCGTGCGCCTGCAGCCTAGCGTGCTCGCGCCCTTTGTCTAACGGGAATTCCTGGCTTAGGTTCCCATCCGCCTAGGCAAAGGCTCCGGCAGCAGCCAGCGCCAGGCCATCGGCCACGGCGGTCATGGCATTTGCTGTTTCCGTACGGGCGTTTGGGCACAGGGCCTGCATCTGTGTTTGGACTGCAGCCAGCAGCGAAGAGCCGCCGACCAGGACGATCCGGTCCACCTGGCCGGGGGAAATGCCTGCCTGCGTCAGCGTCTCTGCTGCACAGTTGCCGATGGCAGCGGTCTGACCGGCCAGGGTTTCATTCAGCACATCCGCAGCCAGCGGCACCGACAGCCCGCGCTCAAGAAGTTTCAGGTCGATGGCAGCGCTGCGGTCAGGGCCATTGGCGCGGATCTTGCCGCGCTCGACGGCAAAGGCAAGCTCATGGCCTAGCTCATCCTCCAGTACTGACACCAAGCGGGCAAGTTTTGCGGGCTCTGCCGCATTGGCCGCCAGGTCCTGCGCCGCACGCCGGCTTTCGGGCGTGTAAAGGAAAGGGATCATCTGCCAGGTTGCCAGATCGTTGAACAGCCGGTTGGGCGCCGGGAGCGTGCCGCCGCCGAAGGTATTGCGGATCTGGCTGCCCCGGCCAAGCAAGGGCATCACGTGCTGAATACTGAGCTGCCGGTCGAAATCGGTGCCGCCCAGGCGCACGCCGTTTGAGGCAAGGATGCGGGTGCTGCCGTCCTGCTGCTGCTCAAAGGCGGTAAAGTCCGACGTGCCGCCGCCGATGTCGACAATCAGCCCCAGCCCCTGGGCCGGTGCTGCAGCGCGCAGGGCGGCTTCGGGCTCGTACATGAACAGCACGTCCTGAAAACCGGCCTCCAGGTAACAGGCGCGCAAATCCTTTTCGGCCTGAATGTTCCGGTCCGCGTCCTTGGAATGGAACCGCACCGGCCGGCCTGACAGCGCATGGGTAAACTGCATATGGGTGGCTGTTTCGGCCCGCGTCTTCATCTCTGCAAGAAAGCGGGAGATGATGGTGGCAAAGGAGATCCGCTCGCCGCCCAGCCGCCGTTCCTCATGCAGCAGCGGGGTGCCCAGCAGGCTTTTCAGCGCGCGAATGAAACGCCCTTCCTCACCGCTGATCAAAGCACGGGTCGCGCTGCGGCCGATCCGCATGCGGCGTGCGTCTTCTTCAAAGAAAACCGCCGTGGGCAGGGTGGTTTCTCCCGGCTCCATCTCCACCAGCCAGGGACGGCCTGCAACCGCAATTCCGGCGGCCGAGTTGGAAGTGCCGAAATCGATGCCAAGGGTGTTGGGGGCGGTCATGGGAAGGCTCCTGTCAGCAGCGGGAGCGGGGCTGACTACCGGCAGTTGAAACGGAATGCAAGAGGCCCGCTGCAGCGGCGGATTTGCCCGAATCCGGACCAAGGCGGTACACTGAGCTTGAGGACCTCGCCTTTTGGGGCGCGCCGGGCAGTTCAACAAGCACCGGCCATTTCAAGAACCGGCACATGCGTAACTTGGGATACGCGGCATGAATTGCGCCGTGCATTCCCCATTTCCCGGAGGGACGCCATGGCTGTCACACTCACCGGATCCGTAGGGCGCAAAGGCAAGAACACGCCTGAGGATGTCAAATCAGTGCAAGAGCTGTTGAATGCTTTTGCCAAGCTTCTGAAGCTTTCCAAGCTCAAAACCGACGGCAAACCCAGCAAGGCACTGGAAACCGCAATCGGCAAATTTCAAGAGCAGGTGTGCAAATTCCGCCCTGACTTTAAGGTCGATCCGAAAAAGACGACGCTCAAGAAGCTGAACGCAGGCCCGGCCAAGGCGGCAGCGGAGCAGAAGGCAGAAGAGAAGAAGCACGAAAAAGCCAAGGAAGACCAGCACAAGAAGACCATGGCCTCGGTCAAAAAGCTTGCCGAGAAGGCGGCCAAGAAGCAGGGGGTGGATTCAAAAAGCTGGAAGTCGCTGTATTCCGACCTGGAGAAATACGCGACCGAACAATGGTTTGCCTATATGGGCAAGGAAGAGAAAAAAGGGCCTGCCGACCAGAAGTGCCTGGTCAAAAATGCCGACAAGGTGCTGAAGGACGCGCTGGCCAACTTTGACTACCTGCTGGGCGGCCAGGAGTCTCAGCCGGACGCCAAAGTGCCGCTGACCCTCAAGGGCTCGGTTACTACCATCAAGGGGGGCTGTTTCGACTTCAAGGTCAGCGGCATGAGCCCCGATCCAAAAGCCAAGATCCTGCTGGTGCCGGACAAGTTCTCGCTGACGCTGGACATCACCAAGGGCTGGGACAAGAAATCCATGGTGGGCCTGTTCAAACTGCTCGACCAGGGCAAGCTATGGGGCAAGAACGTCTCGTTCTATGCGGTGGAAACCACCGACGGCAAACCCGACATGAAGACCTGCTCCAAGGCGGTGGTGCTGGCCACTCCGGTGGCGCCGTTCAAGGGCACCGTGTCGCTGGAGGGCATCGGCAAGGACACCGGCATGACCTATACCGGCAACGGCAAGGGGCGGTATCTTTATACGGCACCGATCAACGGCTGGTATTTCCTGAAGTACGGTCCGAATTTCGAGCGCGACCCGAAAATGCGCGGGTTCGACTGCATCACCTATGTCGGCAGTGCCATGAAAACCATGAGCGGCATGGGCGGGCGCGGCGATGGGCTGGCGGCCCACCTAGGTGCCTCCAAGGTCGATATGGAGGACGTAACCAAGGACAAAGTCGTGGAGTTCTTCGGCAAGGACGGCAAAAGCGGCACCTATATCGCTTGGTGGTCAACCCATTGCATCGCGGTGAAGAACGGCACCGTCTATGAGTTCTCTCAGTCGAAGAAAGGCTTCAACAAGAAAGCTGCGGGATCTTATGGGTGGCCCTCCAAGGGCAATTACGTGCGTAAACTCTGAACGGCCGGCTTAGCAGGCCGTAGCGGTCTGCGCCCTGACTGAGAGGCGCATTGCGCCCGTTTGTACAGCGGGCAGTTGTTGTCCGGGGCAGCCGGGGTGGCGCCGTCGCAAGAGAACCGCAACAAAAAAGGCGCCCGGTTGGGGCGCCTTTTCTGTTTTACTGCTTCAGCTTAGCAGCTGTAGTACATGCCGAATTCCACCGGGTGCGGGGTGTGCTCGTACTTGTGGACCTCTTCCATCTTCAGCTCGATATAGCCATCGATCTGGTCTTTGGTGAACACGTCGCCCTGCAGCAGGAAGTCGTGGTCGGCGGCCAGGGCGTCGATGGCTTCGCGCAGCGAGCCGCAGACGGTCGGGATGCCTTCCAGCTCTTCGGCCGGCAGATCGTACAGGTTCTTGTCCATGGCTTCGCCCGGATCGATCTTGTTCTTGATGCCGTCCAGGCCGGCCATCAGCAGCGCGGCAAAGCACAGGTAGGGGTTTGCCGCCGGATCGGGGAAGCGGGCCTCGACGCGCTTGGCTTTCGGGCTTTCGGTCCACGGAATACGCACGCAGCCGGAGCGGTTGCGGGCGGAGTAGGCGCGCAGAACCGGAGCTTCGAAGCCGGGGATCAGGCGCTTGTAGGAGTTGGTGGACGGGTTGGTGAAGGCGTTCAGGGTCTTGGCATGCTTCAGGATGCCGCCGATGAAGTAGATCGCCTCGTCCGACAGGTCAGCATATTTGTCGCCTGCAAACAGCGGCTTGCCGTCTTTCCAGATCGACATGTTGACGTGCATGCCCGAGCCGTTGTCGCCATAGATCGGCTTCGGCATGAAGGTGGCCGATTTGCCGTAGGCGTGCGCCACATTGTGGATCACGTATTTGTACTTCTGCAGCTCGTCCGCCTGTTTGGTCAGCGAGTCGAAGATCAGGCCCAGCTCGTGCTGGCACGACGCCACCTCGTGGTGATGCTTGTCCACTTTCATGCCCAGACGCTTCATGGTCGACAGCATCTCGGAACGCAGGTCCTGGGCTTCGTCGGTCGGGTTAACCGGGAAGTAGCCGCCCTTCAGGCCCGGGCGGTGGCCCATGTTGCCCATTTCGAACTCGGCGTCGGTGTTCCAGGAGCCGTCGGTTGCGTCGACTTCATAAGACACCTTGTTGATGGTGTTGGAGTAACGCACGTCGTCGAACAGGAAGAATTCCGCTTCCGGGCCCATATAGGCCACGTCGCCGATGCCGGAGGACTTCAGGTAGGCTTCGGCCTTCTGGGCGGTGCCGCGCGGATCGCGCTCATAGGCTTCGCCGGTGTCGGGCTCAACGATGGAGCAGTGCAGGCACAGGGTCTTTTCCGCGTAGAACGGGTCGATATAAGCCGAGGTGGTGTCCGCCATCAGTTTCATGTCGGAGTTTTCGATCGACTTCCAGCCGGCGATCGAGGAGCCGTCGAACATGAAGCCTTCTTCCAGGAAGTCTTCGTCCACCAGGTCCACGTCCACGGTCACGTGCTGCAGCTTGCCGCGCACGTCAGTGAAACGGATGTCGACATAAGCGACGTCTTCCTCACGGAGAGTCTTGAGAACTGCGTCTACGCTCATTCCCTTGGTCCTTCTGATATAGGTATCTGGAGATTTCGAGTGTTCTTAGAGTGCGTCCGGGCCGGTCTCGCCGGTGCGGATACGGATGGCTTGCTCGACGGGCGAGACAAAGATTTTGCCGTCGCCAATCTTGTCGGTTTTGGCAGCATCGACGATGGCTTCAATCGCCTGGTCGACCTGATCGTCGTCCAACACAACCTCGACCTTCACCTTGGGTAGGAAGTCGACCACATACTCGGCGCCGCGGTACAGCTCGGTGTGGCCCTTCTGGCGGCCGAAGCCTTTGACCTCGATGACGGAAAGACCCTGGACGCCGACGTCCTGCAACGCTTCCTTCACCTCATCCAGTTTAAAAGGCTTGATGATGGCTTCGATCTTTTTCATGCGTGGGCTCCTCGCAAGCTTGTTGGGGGTGTCATTTCACTTCTAAATGAAGGCAGCAATGCAGGGCTGTGCAGCTGCGGCAAATGAAGGCGGGATTTGAAGCTGTCTGCCTAAAAATTAAGCACTGCGCCCGCAAAATGCGCAGAATTGAATCGGGGAAGGGCAAAACATGACCGAACTGCTGACCGCAGCCCAGATGCGGGCAATTGAGCAGGCCGCCATCGAGTCCGGCGAGGTGACCGGGCTGGAACTGATGGAACGGGCCGGGCAGGGGGTGGTTGAGGCCATCTTCGAGGAGTGGCCGGAGCTGGCTGAGCCTGTTGAAGCCGGGCGAGGGGCCGGCCCCTCGCGCTCCCCGGAGTATTTGGGGAAAGATGAAGAGGCGCGCCGGGCGGTGGTTCTGTGCGGGCCGGGCAACAATGGCGGCGACGGTTTTGTGGTGGCGCGGCTCTTGAAGGAGCGCGGCTGGGAGGTGGAGGTGTTTCTTTATGGAGACCCGGAAAACCTGCCGCCGGATGCGAAGATGAATTATGAGCGGTGGCTGGAATTTGCACCGGCGAGGCCCATTGCAGAGTTTCAGAGACCGCTGGGCTTTAGCGCCGATATCTATGTTGACGCGATTTTCGGTACCGGTTTGAAACGGCCGCTAGGCGATCTGCACAATGAGCTTTGGCAGGTCTTTGACGCAGACACTGGCCTTCCACGAATTGTCGCCATAGATGTGCCGTCCGGCACATGCTCAGAAAGCGGCTATGTTTTGTCTGACTGTCAGAAGACGCCTCTGTCGCCCGGAACGCCCAGCCACGTGTTTGAAGCCGAACTGACGGTTACTTTCCACTCGCCGAAAATTGGACACTTCCTTGGCGGCGGAACCCGAAACTGCGGAAAGCTGGTTGTAATGGAAATAGGGATACCGAAGGGGTCTAATTGGGCGAGTGATCGGGTCCAGTTGTGTGAGCCTGCAGTTCCCAGCCTGTGCAAGTCCTTTTGGAACCACAAATACAACGAGGGTCACGCGCTTATCTTATCTGGCGGCCATGGCAAGACCGGCGCCGCCCGGCTGGCCGCCCGAGGAGCGTTGCGGATCGGGGCAGGGCTGGTCACCGTCGGCTCGCCGCGCTCGGCGATGTTTGAAAATGCCGCCAACCTGACCGCCATCATGCTGCAGCAGATCGACGGGGCGCATGGGGTCAGCGAATTGCTGGAGGACAAGCGGTTCAACGCGGTCTGCCTTGGCCCCGGCCTCGGGCGCGGCGCCGACACGCAGGCGGTGGTGATGGCAGTGCTGAAGGAAAACCGCGCCACTGTTCTGGACGCGGACGCGCTCACAAGGTTCGAGCGGAAACCGGAAGCGCTGTTCGAGCAACTGCACGAAATGTGCGTGCTCACACCGCACGGCGGCGAGTTCGCCAAGCTGTTCCCGGACCTGGCGGAAAAGCTGAACGCGCCTGCCACCACAGGCCCCGCCTATTCCAAGGTGGACGCCACACGCGAAGCCGCCAAACGCGCAGGCTGCGTGGTTCTGTTCAAGGGGCCGGACACAGTGATTGCCGCGTCGGATGGACGCTGCTCGGTCAACTCCGCCCATTACGAGCGTTCCGCTCCCTGGCTGGCAACCGCCGGGGCCGGCGACGTGCTGGCGGGTTTCATCACCGGGCTGATGGCGCGGGGGTTTTCCCCGATGCAGGCGGCAGAAACCGCTGCATACATTCATGTCGAATGCGCGCTCGAGTTCGGCCCTGGCCTGATCGCCGAGGACCTGCCGGAGCAGATCCCCGCAGTGTTCAGAAAACTGGGACTGTAGCGCTGTATCAGGCTGCCGGGCGCAGGTCTTCGGAGGCTTGCGCCGCCGCCGCCAATTCCAATCCGCCTGCATAGATCACATGCGGGCGGGAGAACTCGAGAATGGTCAGATCCATCATCTGCAGCCCCATGTCGCGGATAAACTCGCCGTCCACGAGTTCATAGGCCGGCACCACTGCCTGCGGCTGGCCGAACATTGCCTTTGCGCGCCAGTCGCGCACGAGAATCCGCTGATCCCAGGGCACGGTCAGATTGCCATCGGCCCGGGTGTCGCCAAGGGAACCTTCTGAAATACAAACGGCTTGCAGCATCGCGCGGCGGGTTCGAACCCTTTCCACCTGCGCCATTCCCTGAGTACGGGTGATCAGGCTGTCGCCTGCCTTGATTTCTTCTGCCGCGCGCTCGCCCTCGCGGGTGAGCACGATTGTGCCGCGCAACAGGCTGATGTTCTGACTGCCCTGAAACAGCCGCCGTGGTTGAGCCTGGCCACGCGCAGCCAGCTGCGCGCGCAAGGCCGCATTGCTAAACGGTTTCATGATGTTGCTCGCTCTGTTTGCCTCAGATTTTTTTCCAAATGTACGCCACAACTGGATTCCAGGCCCAGCGCTTCCGGCAGAAATCCGCTTATTGTTGCAATTATGCGGACGGATTGTTGCGCGGTTGCACCGCTGGCAGAACATGCGATTTCCTCTCGCATCCCTGGAAAAGCTTTGCTATTGAGCGCTGCACGCAAGGCTTAGCGCCCTGCGGAACGTGCGGGTGTGGCGGAATTGGTAGACGCACCAGATTTAGGTTCTGGCGCCGCAAGGCGTGGGGGTTCAAGTCCCTTCACCCGCACCACTTTGATTTCAAACAGGAAATCCGGGAATTCAACAGGCGGTGAAAGCCGCGGGATTTCGGATTTCCCGGAATCATGTTCTGTTCACGTTTTGGTCTGTTGCGCCTGGGCTGCTTCGAACAGCTGCCGTTGGTCCGCTTGGCTGCGGGACTTTTTGACCGTTTCAAGAGTCTTGCGGCCAGAGACCATAAAAGAGAGCGAGCAATCTTGCCCGCATCTCGGCGCTCCACCAGTCGTGAGCATAAACCGGCCGGCAGTTCCCGTGCATGTTGTCCGGGGAGACGCGATCCTCTGAGCAGACTACCGCGATGATCCCCTGCGCCTTCGGCAATTCGGTGCCGGCGCGGGCTATCTCAACGAACCGTTCTTTTCGAAAAGGCCGATGCATGATCCTGCTCCTGTCCTGGGCGTTGTTTACTGCAGAGGCTCCGGCAGATTTCCAAGGATTTTAACCGGCAGTTTCAGTTGCGGAGGATTGGTGCCAGCACAGGGTTGCGCAGGTGGAATGGCTGGATTGCGTCTAGTGCCGTGTTGAACGTGAACGACTTCACTTATGGTATTGAAATAAGGCGAGTGTTCGCCTGTGAGGTTGATGCGGTGAGCGAAAATTCGCCGATCATAATTGGCTGGTTTGAAGCATTTTTTTCAACCCTGAAGACCTCGAAATCTGCGTGATAGCAATCGCTCCGGGCAGCGGTCTCAGGGATGGAGCGGCTCGCTGCCTATGGAACAGGAGACTCAGGAATAATGAGCACCAAATTTGCAGCCCGTGCCGGTGCGGCGTCGCTGGCAGCCGCCCTGGCGGCGCCGGCTCTGGCCGGTCCCGTCTACACCAATGACAACGGCGGCAGCTTCCGCTGGTACGGCCAATTCAACCCCTCCTTTCAGTCCTTCGACGACGGTCAGGAAGACTTCAACAGGCTGGTGGACAATACTGCCTCCAACTCGCGCATCGGGTTTTGGCTGGAGCAGAGCTATGGTGAGAACACGCTGCGCTTCAACTTCGAGACCGCCTTTGGCCTGCGCAGCTCGGACGGGGTAAATCAGCTGACCACCGGCGATAATCTGAGCTGGGACCGGACCAACATTCGCCACGTGGACTTTCAGTTCGACACCGCCCGCTATGGCCGCTTTTCGGCAGGTCAGGGGTCGATGGCGACCGATGGCATTACCGGCGCCGACTTTTCGGGCACCGGCCTGGGGGCATCCAACTCGGTTGCTGATTCCGCTGGCGGCTATGCCTTCCGGACCGGCGCCGGGGCTCTCAGCGGCGTCGAAATCGGCGATGCCTTCACAGATCTCGACGGCGGCCGCCTGGGCCGGATCCGCTATGACTCGCCCGAGCTGGCAGGTTTCACGGTTTCCACCTCCTACGGCACGGACATCCTGAACGACGACAACGACCGCGAAAGCTATGATGTTGCCGTGCGCTACGCCAACGATGAAGCCGGTGCCTTTGCCGTGGATGCTGGGCTTGGAGCCTCCTGGACCGAGCGTACCGGCGAGGAAGACCGCCGTGACCTGTCCGGCTCCTTCGGGCTGCTGCACAAGGCAACCGGTCTGTCGTTCAACGTGGCGGCCGGGGAACGCGACATCGCAGGCAGCTACGCCTATGCCAAGCTTGGCTATAAGGCGGATCTGATCGCTGCGGGCTCCACGGCGTTCTCGGTCGATTACTATGATGGCTCCGACATGGTCACCTCCGGCGACAGTGCCGAGTCCTGGGGAGTTGCGGCAGTCCAGAAAATCGACGCGCTGAACGTCGAAACCTATCTGGCCTACCGCGAATATTCCTACTCGGACACCAGCGCCACCACCTACCAGGATGCCAACGTGATCCTGGCCGGCGCCCGCTGGAAGTTCTGAACCTGGCCTGGGGCCTAAGAAAACGGTGCGCGCCCAAGCTGTGCGCGCACCCGCTCTGATACGGCGGGCCGCAGTTGCGCGCTGGTCAGAAATCCTCCCGGCCTGCTGCCCGCGAAAAGGGGAAGACGGCCTCCTGGTTCCCCTCGTGCCAGGAGGTTGCTTCCGCTGCATCGCTTCGGGCCGGCCGGGAGGCGGTTTCCGCCTCCGTCGCTGCCTGTTCGACAGGCTCAGTGACAGTTCTTCCGGCTCAGGAAACTGAACCACGCCCGGCTGGCTTTGCGGTGTCATTGCCCGGCACCTGGCTGGCGGCCGCGGGCTGCGCTGCCACGGCGGGCGGCATCGTGCTGAGTGATCTGATTCAGTTGCGGGGAGCCGGAGGTGACTTCGCCCAGAGTAACGGTCTGGCCTACGGCCACTGTGGCGATGCCGCAGACATGGCCGGTGTTGGTTGCTGCGCCGGAAATGACTCTCCAACTCCTCACTAGTAAAGCCGCAAAGCTGAACCCTATCAGATATTTTCGTGGAGCGTTGGAGTCACCACGGGCTAGGGACCGGCTGGCATCACCGGTTTCGTGCATTGGCTGGATCAGGTTGCTGCAGGCCTACTGAACTTTGGCTTCATCACTCTGCCACATGCCAGAGGCAGTGTCCGGGGCGGCCTGTTTCAGGCCAAGCGGCGATAGGGGGCGGAGCCTGGCCGTTTGGCTGCGTCTGCCGGAGAGAGGCGATAAAAGCCCTCAGAAAAGCAATGCCTCTTGCGCCGCGGCCCGCGGGGACATAGAAGACCGCAAATTGTCTGGGGGCACCTCTGCGCAGGAGCCCCGAATCTCTATGGGGAATAGGATGCAGGTCACCGAGACGCTGAACGAAGGTCTGAAACGCGGCTACGCCATCACCGTCACTGCTGCTGAGCTGGACGAGAAGGTCAACGAAAAGCTCGTCGAAGCGCAGCCGGAAATCGAAATGAAAGGTTTCCGCAAGGGCAAAGTGCCGATGGCACTGCTGAAAAAGCAGTTCGGCCAGCGCCTGATGGGCGAAGCCATGCAGGAAGCCGTCGACGGCGCCATGAACAAGCACTTCGAGGACAGCGGCGACCGTCCGGCGATGCAGCCCGACGTCAAGATGACCAACGAAGACTGGAAAGAAGGCGACGACGTCAACGTCGAGATGTCCTATGAGGCACTGCCGGAAATCCCCGAAGTCGACTTCTCCGGCGTTGAGCTGGAAAAGCTGGTTGTGAAGGCCGAAGACGAAGCCGTCACCGAAGCGCTGAACAACCTGGCGGAAACCGCCAAGGAATTCGAAGCCCGCGAAGAGGGCGCAGCTGCTGAAGACGGCGATCAGGTCGTGATCGACTTCCTGGGCAAGGTTGACGGCGAAGCCTTTGACGGCGGCGCAGGCGACGACTACCCGCTGACCCTGGGCTCCAACTCCTTCATCCCCGGTTTCGAAGAACAGCTGGTCGGCACCAAGGCCGGTGAAGAAAAAGACGTGAACGTCACCTTCCCGGAAGAGTACGGTGCAGAGCATCTGGCCGGCAAAGAGGCTGTCTTCACCTGCAAGGTGAAGGAAGTGAAAGCTCCGAAAGCGGCTGAGATCGACGACGAGCTGGCGAAGAAATTCGGCGCCGAGGACCTGGACGGCCTGAAAGGCCAGATCACCGAGCGTCTGGAAGCGGAATACGCCGGTGCTGCCCGCGCCGTGATGAAGCGCTCGCTGCTGGACAAGCTGGACACCCTGGTCTCCTTCGACCTGCCGCCGTCGCTGGTGGAAGCCGAAGCAAAGCAGATCGCGCACCAGCTGTGGCACGAGGAAAACCCGGAAGTGCAGGGCCACGACCACGGTGAGATCGAAGCCACCGACGAGCACAACACCCTGGCCGAGCGCCGCGTGCGCCTGGGCCTGCTGCTGGCCGAACTGGGCCAGAAGGCCGAAGTCGAAGTCACCGACGCTGAGATGACCCAGGCGATCATGGCGCAAGCACGCCAGTACCCGGGCCAGGAGCGCCAGTTCTTCGAGTTCATCCAGCAGAACGCTCAGATGCAGCAGCAGCTGCGCGCGCCGATCTTTGAAGACAAGGTTGTCGACCACATCGTCGAGCAGGCGAAAGTGGAAGAGAAAGAAGTCTCCAAGGACGACCTGCAGAAGGCTGTTGAGGCGCTGGACGAGGATTAATCCTCAACCGCTCTCGGAATTACGGAAAGGCCGCCTTATGGGCGGCCTTTTTCGTGATGCTGCCTGTTACAGGATCAGCCGCTCTTGCAGCCACAAAAGGGACGGGTAGGCGGCAAGCCAAATCCAGAAAAACCGGTTCAGCCCGAACAGGCAGGCGTTGGCCAGGTGAAACAGTGCGGCGGTGAGCAAGGCCAGGATCAGTGTCTCACGGCTGAACAGCGCCAAAGGAAAGACCAGTTCGAACAGCATTACAGCCCAGCCCATCATCCACAGGAGGCGCGGGCGGTCAGCATAGGCTCTCAGGCTTTCGCTGACCGGGTAAGTCGAGAAGCGGAACACATCCTGCAGGGCGCGGCCGGAACGCCATTCGGGGTTCACGATCTTGACTTGGCCGGAGATGAAGTAACAGATCACCAGCTGGCCCGCGAGATAGGCAAAGGCGTATTCCCTCCAATGCTCCGAGGGCAGCCAGCGGGCGGCGGTGAGACAGCAGAGGATCAGCAGGCTCATCTTGTCGCTGCCGCCGTTGTAGGGGCCTTGGAAGCGCTGCAGATGCAGAAGCCCCAAGGCCAGCAGCCCCAGAAGAACCCATGGCGTGGCGATGCCTGCCAGCAGGAGGCCGCTGAGCACCAGGCGCGGGCCGTGAATGATCTGCTCATTCTGGAAGCTGGCCAAATGCTCAAGACTTTGCAGCACAAAGGCAAATCCCATCAGAATTTCGGTTGCCCGCAGTGCAAGCTCTAAGCTCATGCCGCAGGCCCTCGGGAGATCGGATGGGGGTCGGATTGGTAGGTGACGGCTTTCACCAGGCTGCCGTCTTCCTCCCGGTCGATGAAAACGAGGCGGAATTGCAGGTAGCGCTTCTGCTCCCCGGCTGCGGGCGATGGCAGTGCGGCTTCGATCCGGTGCAGGATTTCCTGGCGGCTGTGTTCTGACGGCGCGAGGGTCAGCCGTTCGGCGCAGCTGACCAAAAACAGCGCTTCGTTCCAGCGCGGGTTCCACAGCATCCGCCGCGCCATTTGCAGAAGGGACAGGTGCTGCGGGCGGGGGCGGAATTCCTGCCAATCAGATGCGGTGCTGTGGGCATCTGCCAGCAAGGCCCATTCCACGCGGGGTGACGGGTCGACCGCCTTGAAAAAGCGCCAGGAGGGCATCAGCGCGGGTAGCAGCAGGTTGATCAGGCTCAGCATGGCGCCAGTTAAGCGGCCGGCCGTTACAATTCCCCTAAAATCTGCGGGCAGGGAAGTGCTCCCGCCCGTCCTTTCTGCATTGCTGCGCAAGGCAGCGCGTCCCGTTGGGCCGGGCAGCGCCCCTGCGGGGCGCTGGGGGCGACTCTGATGGCCTCTGTCAGGGCCGCAAGCCGGTTTCCTTGAGCATGCCGCGGCGCTTGGCCTCGTGGTAGTAGCCGCGGGAGTAGTGCTTGACCGCCTGGTCCTGGCTGCCGTCGGAGATCAGCCAGGCGCCGCGCAGGTATTTCACCGCGTATTTCAGGTTGGTGTCCGCATCGAGAAGATCCTTGGGCTTGCCCTGAAACCCCATCGAGCGCGCGGTGGCAGGCAGGATCTGCAGCAGCCCGTAGTAGGGCCGGTTCACCGCCCAGGGCCGGTGGGTGCTCTCGCGTACTGCCAGCCTGTGCACAAGGCTGCGCGGCACTTCGTAGTGATCCGCCCAATGGTTGATTTTCTGGCGCAGTTCGGGCGTTTCATTGGGAAACAGGGGCGGATCATAGGCAGGCGGCGGCGCATCAGCCCGGCTGCCGCAGGCGGCCAGGACACCGGCCGCGAGGAAAAGAGAAAGCAAAACCCGGCGTTTCATCGAGCCTCCGGCGGTTTAAACGGGGATAGGGCTTGCTGCAGCCTACAGCGGCGTGGCCGGGCTGCAACCGGAACCCTGCCGCAGCGGCATTTTTCCTCTCATGCAGAGCGGAGTGCCGGTTGGCCGGCTGCCCGGGGCACGGCTGCCGGACAGTGCCGGGGATTTGTGTCAAACTTTAACATCAATGCAATTGTTAAATAGGTGTAAACACTACATGTTGGGGGTGCGCATTGAGGCAGAACCAACCCTCAGGGCAGTTTGCCCCTCACGCCTGTGGGGCAGCTGACCAAGTCGGGCAGAGGGGGCCGCGGCTGTTTCCCAATTTTCCGCGGTCCCTATAAATGCGACGTCCCCGTACTGAAGAGGCTGGATCAGCCGGAAACCGGATGCCCCTGGTCCTGCATGCATTGCACCAGATACCGGCGCTGCGCGTCCTGGATCTGGGCGTCGCCGATGGCCGCCCCGGCAGCAGCGCCAACGATTGCTGCGGCCAGAGCTTTGTCCGGCACGTTGTCACCGCCCGCGGCAATGCCGCCTGCCAACGCTCCGCCGACGCCCCCCAATGCCGCCGACTTGCCTATGTGCTGGGCGCCAACCCGGCCCGCCTGGTCGCGGCAAGAAGCCAGGTCCGCATCATAGCCCGCGCCCGGAGCTGCGTAGAGGTGCAGCGGGGCGTTAAGGGAAGATGTCCCGCAAGCTGCCAGAGCGGCGCAGCATAGGGTAGAAAATGTGAGTGCCCGGAACCGCATGAAATGGCTCCTTTCTTCAATCGGATACAGGAAATGCCTGTCAGAACGTATCTTGAACTAAGGGGTCCGGCCAGAGCCGGCCGGCTGTTTTTCTGCCGCCGCGGGCAGCAGCTGCGTCAGGCGCTGAGTGGCGGCCGGGAGGTCCGGACAGGGATAGGTGCCGAGCTCCTGCAATTCGCGCGACACGTCTACCGGCAAGCTGGTGTTGCTGGCAGCAGGGATCTCGTTCAGGCGGCCGCCGATCAGGACCGGAATGTCCGCCCCTTGCTGTGCCAGCGCGTCCAGAAGGTCCCGGGCATAGCGAAGGGCAACACCGTTGTAGGTGCTGAGGGCGATGGCAGCCGCGCCGCTGGCAACCGCAGAAGCGGCCACGTCCGCCGGGTCGCTGGAAATGCCGCCGTCAGCCACGGTGAAACCTGCGCGGGCAAAGACCGTGTCCAGCAGCATTTTCCCGTGTTCATGAACGTCGGTGGTCGCCGTCAGTATGCAAACCTCCGGGCGGGCCAAGGCACAGAGCGATTGTCCAGGCTGACTGTCCAGGAACGCTTCGGCAGCTTCTTCGAGTTCAGTGAAAGTGGTAGCTGGAACCCGCGGCTGGCGCCGCCCGGGCATGTCCGGGCGCTGGCTGCCGGCACCGTAACGCTGTTCAAGCGCTCTGCCGCCGAGCCGCCGCAGGGCCAGCAGCAATTCAAAAGGGTCGGATGTGTCAATCCCGGCCTCGCGCAGCCCGTGCAGGACCCTGTCACGGAAACCTGAGGCTTCCGACAGCAAGGTGTCGCGGACCTGGTCTGCGGCCTGCAGATTCAGAAGAGGCAGATACCCTTCTGCGAGGTCTTTCATGCGGTTCAAATGGCATTGAGCGTCAATGATCTCTTGCGGGTCAGGAATACGCTCGTTCTCGCTGACAGGCACCGGGTTTACTGCGTGGCCGGTGGGCTGCAGCTGCTGAGCTGCGATATCGGCCAGAAGATAGGCAGAAAGACCGGCATAGTTTTCGGCGTGGTTGCCCTTATAGAGCACGGTGGCGCCATAGACCTGGGAGCCGGGAACGCCGTCGCAGACCATGGCCAGCGCCCGTTGAAAGGCGATCCGGGTCAAGGGCTCGGTGAAATGGTGGCCATAGCACACGGCATAGGGTGCGCCGATCAGATCGGTGATGATGTATTTTTCCAGCATTGCCTGGCCGAGCGCGCTGGTGAGGTCTTCGTAGACAGCGGCATAACCGTCATCAAGGTTGGAATGCACCAGCACCTCAACCGGCTGCGCCGCGATCAGGCCAAGCGCTTTGACCGTGGCAGCGGTGGTTTCCACATCATCTGTGTAACCGGGCAGGCGGAAGGTGAAATACTGGCCGAGATTGCCGATGGCAGTGGCGCCCGCGGCCAGAGCAGAGCAGGTGTTTTCCAGGGCCGCCGGAAACCCCAGCATAAAGTCGCCAAAGTGCATCGCCGCCGGGGCGGCTTGGGTCAGCCGGGCAAAATCCTCATCGCTGTTCAGCAGGATGCCGGTCCCGCGGGTCTGGTGCGAGCGCTGCGCACGGGGAAAGCCCATCGACCAATCCAGGCACATGCCGAAACGGTCGATCACGGCGCCGCGCTCTGCGCAGGCCTCGTAGACGGAAGCTGTTGCCGAGACCGAGCGCTGCAAGTCCCGGAAACCGAGATGCGCGTGCTGCATCACGGTGCCCTCTGCCATTTTCCGGCGCTTGTACTCAGCCTCGCTGGCACAGCCGTGCGCGCGCAGAAAGGCACAGTCTCCGACGCTCCAAAGGTCGGCCATCTGCCGGCCTTCATCCAAAAGCTGGCGGCCGGCGGGCAGTTCCGGTTCGGGCAGAATATCAGCCCGGGTCAGTGGAGGATGTGTCAGCATGAGCCCTGCCGCTAGTATGTTCCGTCACGGCAGGAACTTACCGCTGATCACAGCTGGCGCCACGTGATATTTCCTTGGGGCCTCATGAGTTTGCCTCATTGCCGCAGGGCCGGTCCAGGCGGGTGTCAGCTGTGCTGCACCGGTACAGGGCCGCCCGTCTCAAACATCTCAGCACCCGTTTGGATCATGCCTTGCGGCACCAGGTCCGAGATGGCATCGGTTTTGAACTTTGGCCGGTCGAACCTGTGCCCGCGCAGCAGCCTGAACAGCAGCCTGCGGCGCAGCGATAATTCTTCCAGCTCCAATGCATCTTGCATGGAACACCCCCTTTCATATCTCCCGCGGCCATCGTGGCGGCGAAGGGCAAACGAAAGGTTTACGCCCGGCAGGGGAAGCTTCTAAAAATTAAGAAGTCTTCTGAAGGTGTTAAGAGCAAAAGAAAAAGGCCGCCAAACAGGCGGCCTTTCCCAAGACATCCGATCCGGAAGGGATCAGTTGGTTTCTTCGCCAGCGGCTTCAGCTGCCGGTGCGTCGTCGTCGTCAGACGCAGCAGAGCCGATATCGTCGAACAGTTCGGCGATCTCGTATTCCGCAGCGGCTTCCTCTTCGGCGGCCAGCTCCTGGATCGATTTGCCGGATGCCTGCAGCTCGGCCTCTTCGGGCGAGCGGGCCACATTCATCTTGATTTCGACTTCGACTTCCGGGTGCAGCTTCACAGCGACCGAGTGCAGGCCCAGCTCTTTGATCGGAGCGATCAGAGCAACCTGTTTCTTGTCGATGGTGAAACCGTCCGCGGTGGCCGCTTCAGCAGCGTCGCGCGGGGTGACCGAGCCGTACAGCGCGCCCGCGTCCGATGCGGAGCGAATCACGATGAACTGCTGGCCGTCCAGCTTCTCTGCCAGAGCCTCTGCCTCTTTCTTGGTCTCCAGGTTGCGCGCTTCCAGCTGCGCTTTCTGGGCCTCGAATGCGGCGATGTTGGTTTCCGACGCGGTTTTTGCCTTGCCCTGCGGCAGCAGGAAGTTGCGGGCGTAACCGGGTTTGACGTCTACGACGTCGCCCATCTGGCCCAGCTTTGCAACGCGCTCAAGAAGGATAACTTGCATCTGCTGATCTCCTTACTTCACGGCGTAGGGCAGCAGGGCGAGGAAGCGGGCGCGCTTGATAGCACGGGCCAGCTCACGCTGCTTCTTGGCCGAAACGGCGGTGATGCGCGAAGGAACGATCTTGCCGCGCTCAGAGATGTAGCGCTGCAGCAGACGGGTGTCTTTGTAGTCGATCTTCGGCGCGTTGTCGCCCGAGAACGGGCAAACCTTGCGGCGGCGGAAAAACGGTTTGGCTGCCATGATTTAGCGTCCTTTTCTCAAGCGTTGATCAGCGGCGCTCGCGACGGCCGTCGCGTTCGTCGCGCTTCTGCATCTGGACCGAAGGGCCCTCGGCGTGCTCGTCGACCTTGATGGTCAGGACGCGCATCACGTCATCATGCAGACGCATCAGGCGCTCCATTTCCTGAACGGCGCCGGCGGGGGCGTCGGACTTCAGGAAGGCATAGTGGCCTTTGCGGTTCTTGTTGATCTTGTAGGCCATGGTCTTGACGCCCCAGTACTCCTGGTCGACCAGCTTGCCGCCGTTGTCGGACAGAACAGCACCGAAGTGTTCGATGAGGCCTTCTGCTTGCGAGTTGGACAGGTCCTGACGCGCAATCATGACATGCTCATAGAGTGGCATGCGAACTCCTGTTTGTGTCTAGGCGCATTTCATAGACCGGGCATCTGATGCTTCCGCTGCCAGGTCACGAGAGGCTGCGCGGATCGAAAGTGTTGCGGAAGCAGGCCTCCTATACAGGCTGGGGCCGAAAGAGCAAGGCAAATCGGTGCCTTCCGGCGCGCGGGAGGCCGCCGCCGCGGCTTTACCGCATGCCTGCCTCATTCGTGCCCCATTACCGGTCTTCAACTGATTAACGAAGCCTTAACGCGGAGAAGTGCCGCGCGGCCGGAACAGACCGGGCCGGGGCAGCTTTAGAAAGGGCAGTCAAATGGCAGTGACAGATCAAACCCCGCCGCAGGTATCCCGGGTTCCCGGTGCCGCAAAATTCAGCGCGGTGGCCGGTGCCGTGCCGCTGAGCTTGCGGCTGGAGGCGAATTGGAAGCTGCGTCTTGTGCTGCTGCGGGTGCTGGGGGCGGCGATGATCCTCAGTTCTACCGGGCTGTGGCTGGTCCCGGGGGCAGGGGCTGATCCCGAAATGAACCTGATCCGGATCGGTATCTCGGTGGCATTTCTGCTGGCCGGCCTGGTGCTGATGACAGCGCATGAGGCAGAAAACCGGCCAGAGGCCTGTTTTGACCCGGTGCGCCGGGAATTGCGTGTGTTGCAGCGGGACAGCCGCGGCCGCCCGCGCACGGTGCTGCGCCGCAGCTATGACACCCTGGGCGGCGTGCGGCTGACGGCCTCCACCGTGCAGATGTTTGAAACCGACGGCAGCCTCCTGATCGAGCTTCCTGTAGGGTCCGCGGCCATGCGCAGCCACCTGCGCGACCAGCTGAGCGGCGCGGTGCGGATTCTGACCTAACGGGATGATACGCTGAGCTCCGCGGCTTCCGTCGCATTTTTTGCAGGGTTTTGTGTTCGCCCTCTCACAGGTACTGTTGGATTTTGCGGGCTTCCCCTTTGGGAAGCCTGTCCCCATTTCTTTCACCACGAATTGATCAGACGGAGCCTACCCCATGAAATCGACTTTGTTTGCCGCCGCCCTGGCCGCTGCCGCTGCAACCGGTGCCGCCGCTGCACCCGAGAAATATATGCTGGACGCCAGCCACAGCCAGATTCTGTTCGACTATAACCACCTGGGCTTTTCGACCACCTGGGGTATGTTCTCGGGCTTTGAAGGCGAGATCATGTTCGACCAGGAGAACCCCGCGGCCTCCAGCGTCAATGTGAGCATGCCGCTGAACATGATGTTCACCGGCTGGCAGGCGCGGTTTGACCACTTCATGACCAAGGATTTCTTTGACGCAACCGAAGACGAGACCGTCAGCTTCTCCTCCACCGCGATCGAGGTGACCGGTGACTCGACCGCCAAGATCACCGGCGATCTGACCCTCAACGGCGTCACCAAACCGGTGGTGCTGGATGCCAAGCTGAACCAGACCGGCGAGCACCCGATGGCGAAAAAGCCCTGGGCCGGGTTTGACGCCACCGCCACCGTGCTGCGGTCCGACTTCAACTTGGGTCAGTTCGCACCCTTCGTCAGCGACGAGGTGAACATCAAGATTTCGATCGAAGCGATGAAAGCAGACAGCTGATCAGCGTGTCAGGCTTTTAACCGCAGCGTCGGCTCCAGCAGGGGCCGGCGTTTTTGTTTGCGCTGCACCTGGGCAGGAGCGCATCCCGAAAGCGTGACAGGAGTTCATTGGCCTTTTGGGTTTGGCCGCCGCATTCTGAAACTGGCCCCAGCGGCCACCTCGGAAAGGAGGCACCATGATCCGCTTTGGCTATTTCACTTCAGCCGCCGCGGCCTTGGCCCTCGCCGGCAATCTGGCCTTTACGGCACCCGCAGCTGCCCATGACTCCGGCAGCGATGCGGCACGCGCCATCGCCGGGCTGATTGCCCTGGGCATCATTGTCAAAAGCCTGGACAATCACAATCAGGGCCACCACAGCGGCAGCTACAGCTATCAGCCGCGCAGCTATTCCCATCCTCACCGGCCGCGGCATCACGCCGGGCATCACCGGCACCACTACCGCGGCATTCACCGCCACCGCTCCCGCCATGGCGGCTACTACCGGCACAGGCACTGAATCAGTATTTTGGTGAAAAGCTCCGGTCGGGTGCAATCTGCGCGGGTTGATAGCGACGCTGTGGCTGGGTAAAAAACAGGCAAAGGCTTGTGCGGTCCGGGAGCAAAGAGCAGCCAATGGTGAGCAGTACAACCCGGGCGGACAGCCTGTGCTACCGCCGGTCCGGCAGTGCGGATGCAGAAACCGTGTTCGACCTCGTGACTGCGTCCGTCAGCCGTTTGACGCCAGCCCCTTATCCGCCGCAGGTGGTTGCCAGCTGGATGGCAGGCCGGTCGCCCGCGGACTATCTGGCGGATTGCAGCAACGGAGAGATCTGGATTGCCGAGGCAGGCGGCAGGCCCGTGGGCTTTTCCCATGGCGTTCCGGGCGAGATCAAACGCCTGTTTGTTGCTGCCGGGGATACAGGCCGCGGCGCTGGTGCCGGGCTGATGCAGCGCGCCTTGGAAGATGCGCTGCCAAATGGCAGCGGCCACGTGCGGATCGAGGCCACTTTGAACGCCGTTCCCTTCTACGCAAAATGGGGTTTCTCGGAGACCGGCCGCGGTGTGTTCCCGGGCCGGGACCCGAACCTGCCGCAAATTGATGTGGTGATCCTGGAACGGACCTTCTGAAATCAGCTTGAACAGCTCCTCCAAACGGCAAAGCGCCGCGCGTCAGCGCGGCGCCAGGCCCAAGGCTGCCAGGGTACTGCGGCGCAGCCGCGGCACCCGCAGGCGCGGGAGGCCCGCCGTTGCGGGCTTCCTTTCAGGTCAATCGGGGCGCTTGGCTTCCAGCTCGACGGCAACCTCGACCGCAAAGGCAAGCGAGCTTTCGTCCGGCAGGCTCTTGCCGACGCCGAAGTCCAGGCGGTTCACGGTCAGCGCTCCGGCCATTTTTGCGGTGCCGCCGTCAAGGTCCAGAGTGAAGGGCAGGGTGACAGGGACAGTTTCCCCTTTGATGGTCAATGTGCCCGCAGCCTGATACCCCTCTGCCAGTTTCTCGATGTCCGCCTTGAACACGGCGGTAGGGAAATTCGCACTGTCGAAGTAATCGGCCCCCATGGCCTGCCCAGCGACTGAGCCCAGCTCCAGCGAGGAAATGGCAATGGTTACTTCCACATCCCCGGCAGGACCCGGCGCAGCGGGCTCTTCAAAGTTGATGACTGCAGTCCACTCGGCAAAGCTGCCTTGGATCACGCTGCCCATCTGGGTGACCGAAATCGCCAGCGTGCCGGACTGCACGGCCCACGCTCCGGCCGCAGCGGGAACCGCGACAACGGGCGCCGCAGTGCCTGAAACATGCGTCTCGCCTTGATCCCGGGCCTCCGCCTGGCTGTTGTCATGGCCGCCAAAGACGCCCCACACTGCACCGCCGCCCAAGGCGCCCGCCCAGACCAGCAACGCCAGCGCCAGCGGCGCCAAGCTGTGGGACTGCGCAGGCGGCACTGGCAGGCTGCCGGTGCCAGGCAGCATCCGGCGAAGGGTCGAGTCGCGGTCGATCACATGGTGTTTCAGCGCGCCCGCTACATGCAGGCCAAGCGAAATTGCCAGGGTCCAGACCAGCACCCAATGCAGACCGCCAAAGACCGCGGCAACTGCTTCGGATTTCGGCACAAACGGCAGGTCCTGCCCCAACGGCCACCAGATCGGCGCAAAACCGGACGTGGCCGCATGGTGGATCCAGCCGCTCAGCGGCACCGCAACCAGCGAACCATAGAGCAGCCAATGCACCATCTCCGCGGCCAGCGCTTCCGCTTTGCGGTCCGGATGCAGCAACCCCGGCTTGGGCTGGCTCAGCGCCCACAGAATGCGCAGGAGTGCTGTAAAGAAAACGGTGACGCCGATTGTCTTATGCAGCGAAAACAGCAGGGTGGCCCGCTCGATCACCGCCTGGCTGCCGTCAAAGCCAGGGCTCTGAATCTCATGCGCCAGCTCGTTGGCGAAATAGCCCAGCGGAAAGGCTGTAAAGATCAGCAGGGCGGTCAGCCAGTGAAAACTCTTGGCGACGCTTCCGTAAGAAGAGAACGTATTGGCACGGGACA
This sequence comes from Leisingera sp. ANG-M1, assembly GCF_000813745.1. Classification (GTDB taxonomy): domain Bacteria; phylum Pseudomonadota; class Alphaproteobacteria; order Rhodobacterales; family Rhodobacteraceae; genus Leisingera. The sequence goes on from NZ_JWLC01000025.1 coordinate 223,583, forward strand.
TCGGCGCGCATTTCCTTGTCAGATTCCGGTTGTCCTAAACCTAGCGATGGCAGGCTGCGTTGCAATCAAAGCCTCTGTCATCCGGCGCACAGGCTTGGTGCGCAAAGTGCAGCTTTGCTTGTACGCAGGGAAAAGGGCCGTTACATCAGGCAAAACGCTAAAACAGACGAGGTCATCAATGACGATCGCATTCGTGTTTCCCGGGCAGGGCGCCCAGACCATCGGCATGGGCAAGGCGCTGGCCGAGGCTTATCCGGCCGCCCAGGCCGTCTTTGACGAGGTGGACGACGCGCTGGGAGAGAAGCTGAGCCAGCTGATCTGGGAGGGCGAGATCGAAACCCTGACCCTGACCCAGAACGCCCAGCCTGCGCTGATGGCCACCTCGATGGCTGCCATGCGCGCGCTGGAGGCCGAAGGCGTCACAGTTGAAAAAGCCGCGTTCGTTGCGGGCCATTCGCTTGGCGAATATTCCGCGTTGGCTGCCGCCGGTGCGATTTCGGTTGCGGACACCGCGCGCCTGCTGCGCACCCGCGGCCTGGCGATGCAAAGCGCCGTGCCGGTGGGCGAGGGCGCGATGGCCGCAATTCTGGGCCTTGATCTGGACGCCGTGCGTGCGGTGGCGGAGGAAGCGGCACAGGGCGATGTCTGCCAGGCGGCAAATGACAACGACCCGACCCAGGTCGTGGTTTCCGGCGCCAAGGCTGCGGTAGAGCGCGCGGCAGTGATCGCCAAGGAAAAAGGTGCCAAGCGTGCAGTGATGCTGCCGGTATCCGCCCCCTTCCACTGCGCCCTGATGCAGCCTGCGGCTGACGCTATGGCTGAAGCGCTGGCCGGCGTTGACATTAAGTCCCCCGCAGTCCCGCTGATCGCCAATGTCCGCGCTGACGAAGTCACCAGCCCGGACGAGATCCGCCAGTTGCTGGTCGAGCAGGTCACCGGCTCGGTGCGCTGGCGCGAAAGCGTGCAGGCGATGAGCGCCAAGGGCGTCACTGAATTCTGGGAGATCGGTGCAGGCAAGGCCCTGTCGGGCATGATCCGCAAGATCGACCGGGCTTTGACCTGCCGCCAGGTCGGCACTCCCGACGACGCCAAAGCCGCTGCAGAGGCCTAATCCGATTTTCCCGGCGCTGCTTCGGGCTGCGCCGGGGTTCAGACTTAAAGGACAAGAACATGTTTGATTTGACTGGCAAGAATGCACTGGTGACCGGTGCGTCCGGCGGCATCGGCGGCGAGATCGCCCGTGCCCTGCACGCCGCAGGTGCCACCGTTGCCCTGTCCGGCACCCGCGAAGAGCCGCTGAAGGCGCTGGCTGCAGAACTTGGTGAGCGTGCCCATGTGGTGACTTGCAACCTGTCCGATGCGGAGTCGGTTGAGGCGCTGCCGAAACAGGCGGCTGAGGCCATGGGCTCGGTCGACATCCTGGTGAACAACGCAGGCATCACCCGCGACAACCTGTTCATGCGCATGAAGGACGAGGAATGGCAGTCTGTGCTGGACGTGAACCTCACCTCTACCATGCGGCTGTGCCGCGGCGTGCTGCGCGGGATGATGAAGGCCCGCTGGGGCCGCATCATCAACATCTCGTCTGTGGTCGGCGCCACCGGCAACCCGGGCCAGGGCAACTATGCGGCCTCCAAGGCCGGTATGGTCGGCATGTCCAAGTCGCTGGCCTATGAGGTCGCCAACCGCGGCATTACCGTGAACGCAGTTGCACCGGGTTTCATCGCCACCGCGATGACCGATAAGCTGAACGACACTCAGAAAGACGCGATCCTGACCCAGATCCCCGCGGGCCGTATGGGGGATTCGAAAGAAATCGCATCAGCGGTTCTTTACTTGGCCAGCCAGGAAGCCGGCTATGTCACCGGCACCACCCTGCATGTGAATGGCGGCATGGCAATGATCTAAGATCAGATCCGCTCTGTTGTTTTGGAAGCCCTGCAGCTGAATGCAGGGCTTTTTTCGTCGCCGTGCTTGGGCAAAGGCCGCTGCCCGCAGTCAGTTTTCGCCGCCAAGCGGTTGAAAAACGGCGAAATTGCGAAAAATTTCCCGTGTCGCCCTTGCAAGGACTTGATTGCGGGGCCATCTGCACGCTTCATAGCGGCCAGACGCGGGCTGCTGCGGCGCAAGTGACCAAGCGAAATCGTTTGCCTTGGCCGCGGTCTATGTTATAGGCGGCCCATATTCGCGCTGGCATTTCCTAACGGAAACGCCGCACTGTCCCCGCCCGGCGGGGATCACACCGCCCGCTCCGGGCAAAAACCACGCCGCCCGCAGGGGCAAGGGCAGAACCGGGCAGAGTGCCCTGAAAGACGAGGAAGAGACATGAGCGACGTCGCAGATCGCGTTAAGAAGATCGTTGTTGAGCACCTGGGTGTTGAAGAAGACAAAGTCACCGAAAACGCCTCCTTCATCGACGACCTGGGCGCAGACAGCCTGGACACCGTTGAGCTGGTGATGGCGTTTGAAGAAGAGTTCGGCATCGAAATCCCGGACGACGCAGCCGAAACCATCCAGACCTTCGGCGACGCGGTCAAGTTCATCTCCGAAGCGTCCTAAGCCACGCTTCCGGGGAACCGGATCGAGCGGCGTCTTCCCAGCGGGGAAGGCGCCGCTTTCTGTTTGGAGAATCTCTCTCTGCACTGCTCAGCCTGCCCGGTTTGCTATCGCTATCATAACCGCAGGTCAGGCGCCGCAATCCACGCGTAAATTCGCAGGATGCGCCGTATCGGATTGCCGCTTCTGTGCTAAGCTCTCCTCAAGAGGCAAAAACAGAGGAGATAGGCACTATGATGATTTACCCCACAATGGAGATTCAGAACGGCCGCTGTGTAACCCTCGAAAAAGGCCGCCTGGACGAACCTCAGATCTGGCATGTGGATCCCGTCGAAACCGCCAAGGGCTTTGCTGCTTCCGGCGCGGAATGGATGCATCTGACTGATTTCAATGCAATTGAAGGCGACTACAGCAATGAGGAGCTGATCTGCGACATCATTCGCGGCGCGGGGATTCCGGTGCAGCTGGGCGGCGGCATGCGCTCGCGCGAGCATATCGAGCATTGGATTGACAAAGGCGCAGGCCGCATCGTGATCGGGACCCTGGCGGCACGCGATCCGCATCTGGTCCAGGATCTGGCCAAGCATCACCCGGATCAGATTGTGCTGGCTGTGGATGTCTACCAGGGTCAGGTCATGACCGATGGCTGGCGCCAGGCAGGGGCGATCTCTCCGCAGGATTTCATTGCGGCGTTTGATACCGCGCCTTTGGCAGGAATAATCGTCACCGACATTGATAGCGACATGTCGGATCTGGAGGCCCAGCTAGGTCTGATCTCCGGCCTTGCTGAAAAGTCCCGCACGCCAGTGATTGCCAGCGGTGTGGTCCGCAGTTCGGACGATATCTCGCGGCTGAAGTATGTTTACAACATTTCCGGTGCCATGGTGGGCAGGGCATTGTTCCGCAAATCGCTGACTGTGGAAGAGGCCCTGGACGTCGCCCGGCCGGAACCCGAGCCTGTCGCTGAGTTTCAGTAATCCTCCGGCTGCGGCAGGCCTGTAAGCGGCAGCCAAGGACGCTTTGGAGAACACCTGGGGCCGTTCTGTTCCGGCAGGGCGGCCCCGATCAGGGACTCGGATTTGCGGCGCGGGCGGCTAGACACCGAGGCCAGGAGGAACACGGGCTGTAGACTGCCGGGTTTCATCGTCTTCCATCGGAAACGCTTCCAGCAGGCGGTGCAGCTGCAGGAAATTGAAGTCCTTTGAAAAACTGACTCCAAAATAATCAGCGGTTTGCCACCTTACTTGCGCCGGTACTGTGTAGCCGCCAAAACTGAGCGTCACGCGGCCTGAGACCTCGCAGTGGACGTCCGGACGAACCTTTGCACCCGCCCGGCTGAGATCAACCAGCTGGGCCTGGACAGTCTTGGGGCCTGCTTGAAACGTGCAAGGCACTGCACAAGGGTAGCGTTTGGTGCGGCGGATCCTGCGGATGCCGATACGGTCCAGAAAATACAGGATGCTGCCGCCCAGAACCAGAAATGAGATCCAGGCGATCGCAGCATTGATCATTTGCTGGCGCTGGCGGGCATCATCAGCGGCTACGGCGACCAATTTGCTGCCGTTTCCGGTTTCCTTGACCCGGTCGCAGGGCAAGGCTTCGACCTGAATGCCGAATTCCTGAGCTAAATCATGAACCCCCATGTGGCGGGCGCTTTCCATGGCAGCGGTGCGGCCCTGGCTGGATAAGATTTGCAGCAGGGCTTTTTGCTGCTGCAGCAATTGAAGTGTCCCGGCTTCCACTGACTGAATCCCCACGGCCCGCATGCGCTGGCGCAGCGGCTGCGGCTGATGACTGCGGAGCCAGCTTTGCAGCTGCTGCACATGGTACGCGCCTTGGCCGGTGCTAAGGTAGGTGAGAAACCCCTTTGAGGCACGGTGCAGATTCGACAGATCCTGATGAACGGCGCAACTGGCGCTGACGGGCCCGGAAAACAGGCCCGCAGCCATCAGGAAAGCAGATATAGCAAGCCATTGACGCATGGCGGGGGTCTTCCTTCATTCCTTCCAGGCTGAACGCTACCTCAAAGAAGCGAATTTGCGGTTAACGCGGTCAGCCCGGCAGAGTCCGCCACGCGGTTCTCCCGCCAGCTTCGCCTGTTCCTTGGCAGGAACAAGCAAGGCTGTTGGGCCCGGCGCCGCCCGCCGGGCGGCGCGCACCGCGCCTTAGGCGCGGTGCCATGCCCAACGCGGCCAGTCTGATCAGCTTGCTGATCTGACGCGGGGGCGGGAGCTTCCGGCTTGGCGGTCAATTGTAACTGCGGCGCTGCAAGCCGATGGGCTGCTGCAGCCGCGGTCTCTGTTCGTTGCCAGTGACACGTTGAGATTTGAATCGGTGCGTGGGAGAGGGAAAAAAGCGGGCTGGAGCAAAATGGCCCAGAACTCCAACCCGCGTTGGCATTCCAAGAGGACGGATGCCGAGTTTATTTAATCGGAATACTGTCAACCTAGAAGCGATTAGTTAATCGAGTATTCTTGTTCAGAAAAAAAACCGCAAAAAACCGCTCAGCACGGGGGGAATTCCCTGTTCCGCCCGCTCTTGCGCAAGCTGGTCATTCCAAGCTATTTGAACGGACGGATTGCCGAGGCAAAGGAGAGCAAGGAATGCGTCGAGTAGTTGTCACCGGACTGGGCCTGGTCACCCCGCTGGCCAGCGGTGTTGAAGAAACCTGGTCGCGGCTGCTGGACGGCCAGTCGGGCGCTGGACCGATCACGCTGTTTGATGCTGAAGCCAGCGGCGTGACCACCACATATGCTTGCGAGGTCCCGCGCGGCGACGGCACCGAAGGGTCTTTCAACCCGGATGACTGGGTCATCAAGAAAGAGCAGAAGAAGATTGATGACTTCATTCTCTACGGTATCGCTGCCGCCGACATGGCCGTGCGCGACGCCGGCTGGACGCCGGAGGACGAAGACAGCCGCCTGCGCACCGGTGTGATGATCGGATCGGGCATCGGCGGCCTCAGTTCCATCGCGGACACTGCCGTGATGATCAAGGAGAAGGGCCCCCGCCGGGTGTCGCCGTTCTTTATCCCCGGCGCGCTGATCAACCTGATCTCCGGCCAGGTCTCGATCCGCTTCGGCTTCAAAGGCCCGAACCACTCGGTTGTGACCGCCTGTTCCACCGGAGCACATGCCATTGGCGACGCGGCCCGGCTGATCAAGTCCGGCGATGCGGACGTGATGATTGCTGGCGGTGCGGAATCGGCAATCTGCGAAATCGGCATCGCGGGCTTCAATGCCTGCAAAGCGCTGTCGACCAAACGCGCGGACGATCCGAAAAAAGCCTCGCGCCCCTATGACGCCGACCGTGACGGTTTTGTCATGGGCGAAGGCGCCGGCGTTGTGGTCCTGGAAGACTACGAACACGCCAAGGCCCGCGGCGCCAAAATCTATGCAGAGGTTCTGGGTTACGGCCTGTCGGGCGACGCCTACCACATCACCGCCCCGTCCGAGGATGGCGAGGGCGGCGAGCGTTCGATGAAGGCGGCGTTGAAAAACGCAGGGCTGGAGCCGTCGGCGATCGATTACATCAACGCCCATGGCACCTCGACCATGGCCGATACCATCGAACTGGGCGCTGTGGAGCGGCTGCTGGGCGATCACGCGGGCAATGTCACCATGTCCTCGACCAAATCCGCCACCGGCCACCTGCTGGGCGCAGCTGGCGCGATCGAGGCAATCTTCTCGATCCTTGCGATCCGCGATCAGGTTGCGCCGCCGACCATCAACTTGGACAATCCCGCCGTTGACACCGCCGTTGACTTGGCGCCGAATGCCAAGCGCGAGCGCAAGATCGAGGTGGCACTGTCCAATTCCTTCGGCTTTGGCGGCACCAACGCCTCGGTGATCTTCGGGAAAGCTGACTGATGTGGCGCAGCCTCGCTTCCAACATGCTGACGGTCCTCATTGCGGCGCTGTTCCTGCTGGGCGGCGTCATCCTGTGGGGCAAATCGCAATACACCGCTGACGGGCCGCTGGAGACAGCGATCTGCCTGCGGGTGGAGCGGGGCTCGAATATGACACGGGTGAGCCGCGACCTGGAGACCCAGGGCGCGGTTGCATCCGGCATCATGTTCCGCCTCGGCGCAAAATACAGCGAGAAGACCAGCCAGTTGAAGGCGGGCAGCTTTCTGGTTGCGCCGGGCTCTTCGATGGAAGAGATCGTCTCCCAGATCACCACTTCCGGCGCGTCCACGTGCGGCACCGAGATCGTCTATCGTGTCGGGGTGACCCGTACCCAGGCCGTGGTGCGGGAGCTGGACCCGGCGACCAACAAGTTTGCCCAGAAGGCAGAATTTATTCTGGGCGCGGAAGACGTTCCGGCAGCCTACACCGACACCCGCCAGGACAGCGACACCCGGTACCGGATCGCGCTGGCCGAGGGCGTGACCAGCTGGCAGGTGGTTGAGGCGCTGAAGGCGATGGATGTGCTTGCGGGTGACCCGGGCGAGCGCCCGGCCGAAGGCCTGCTGGCGCCTGACAGCTATGAAGTGTCACCGGGCACTGAACGTTCTGCGGTACTGGCCGAGATGCAGGAGCGCCAGCTGCTGCGTGTCAACGCCGCATGGGAAGGCCGCTCGGCAGATGCGGCTGTGCAGACGCCGGAAGAGATGCTGATCCTTGCCTCGATCATCGAGAAGGAAACCGGCGTGGCCTCCGAGCGGGGCGTGGTGGCTTCGGTATTCACCAACCGCCTGAACCGCGGTATGCGGCTGCAGACGGACCCGACGGTGATTTACGGCGTCATCAAGGGCGAGGGCGTGCTTGGCCGCGGCCTGCGCCAGAGCGAACTGCGCCGGGCTACCCCGTGGAACACCTATGTGATCGAAGGCCTGCCGCCGACGCCGATCGCCAACCCGGGCATGGAAAGCCTTGAGGCCGCGGTGAACCCGGATGCAACGGATTTCATCTTCTTTGTGGCGGACGGCACCGGCGGCCATGCTTTTGCCGAAACTCTGCAGGAGCATAACCGCAACGTGGCCAAGTGGCGCCAGATCGAAGCGGAGCAGCAGCAAAACAACTGACCAGCAGTTCGGCTTTTGCAAAATAACGGCCCGGAAAGCGTATGCTTTCCGGGCCGTTTTCTTTGCTGGGAAGGCGAACTTTACCCTGGGTAACCATTGACATTTACTCGAAAATCGTGTATAGGTTGTGTTGCAGCTGGAAGAATAGGGACGGTCCTCAGGCGCATGTCTGGCGGCCGTTTTCTTTCTCTTGTGCGGGTGAACCACGCATAAGGCAGACACCCCCATGACCCAACAGCAGACTGATGAGGATGGCGGATCCGTCCTCAAACGGCAGGTCCATTACACTGCGGATCTCCTGCGTTCGCTGCAGGATTCGATCCACCGCCTGCGGAATGAGGCGGAAGACTTACGGGAGCAGCTCGAAACCGAAGGCGCCGATGACACCACCGGCGCCAAATCACAGGTCAGCAAGCTGGAAGCGCTGATCCGGGATTGCCAGAAAGTGGAGAGACTCCTTGCAGAACAAAGCAGTGAATTCGCCCGTATGCTCAAATCCGAACACGAGCTCGACTTCGGCGCCGCCCGCAGAGATGTCGAAAGCCGCCTGGCTGGCATCCGTGCCTCCCTTTCTCCAGAATTGGTTCTTGAATGAATTGCCGCAGAAGTCGCTTTGTGCGCTGCCGCATTTGTTTGCGTTCTGGGCGCTCGGGCATCAGCTGCCGCCGCAAGGCAAATGGCGCGCCTGGGTTATCCTGGGCGGCCGCGGTGCGGGCAAGACCAGGGCCGGGGCTGAATGGGTGCGCGCACAGGCCGAGGGCGCGCGGCCCGGCGATCCCGGCACCGCGCGCCGGGTTGCGCTGGTGGGCGAGACCTATGACCAGGTGCGCGATGTGATGATCCACGGCGACAGCGGCATCCTGGCCTGCTCGCCTCCGGACCGGGGGCCCAAGTGGAAAGCCTCCGAGCGAAAACTGATCTGGCCTAACGGCGCCGAGGCACAGGCGTTTTCCGCCAGCGATCCCGAAGCCCTGCGCGGTCCGCAGTTCGACGCCGCCTGGGCGGATGAGCTGGCCAAGTGGAAAAAGGGGCAGGAGTGCTGGGATATGCTGCAGTTTGCCCTGCGGCTAGGCCGGGACCCGCGCGTCTGCGTCACCACCACACCCCGCAATGCGCCTGTGCTGAAGCGGCTGCTGGCGTCGCCCAGCACGGTGCGCAGCCATGCGAAGACCGAGGCAAATAGCGCCAACCTGGCCCCGTCTTTCATCGAAGAGATGCGGGCGCGCTATGCCGGCACAAGGCTGGGGCGGCAGGAACTGGACGGGGTGCTTCTGTCGGATGTGCAGGGGGCGCTCTGGTCAACGGCCTTGCTGGAGGCCGCGCAGGTGGCGGAGGCACCGCCGCTCGACCGGGTGGTGGTGGCGGTCGACCCGGCGGTGAGCGCGGGTAAGTCTTCGGACGCCTGCGGTATAGCCGTGGCCGGCGCCGTCACCCGCGGCAAGCCGCAGGATTGGCAGGCCTATGTGCTGGCCGACCGGACGGTGCAGGGCGTCGGGCCGCTGGCCTGGGCCCAGGCGGTGATTGCCGCCCGCGATGCCTTTGGTGCCGAGCGGGTGGTCGCCGAGGTCAACCAGGGCGGGGCACTGGTGGAGACGGTGCTGCGGCAGGCGGATCCCTTGGTGCCATTCCGGGCCCTGCACGCAGGAAAAGGCAAGGCGGCGCGGGCGGAACCAGTGGCGGCGCTGTATGAGCAGGGCCGGGTCCGTCACCTGCCGGGGCTGGGCGAACTGGAGGAGCAGATGTGCCAGATGACGCCGCAAGGGTATCAGGGGCAAGGTTCGCCCGACCGGCTGGACGCGCTGGTCTGGGCCCTGCACGAGCTCATTATTGCCCCCGCTGCGCACCACCGGATGCCGCAGGTGCGGGTTTTGTGAGCGCGTAATCCGCGCCCGTCTCAGGCTGGGCAACCGCCTTTGAAACTTAGGAGCCGCCTGCAGATTTGCAGGCGGTTTTTGTTTTAAAACAATAGTCTATGGCAGGGTGTTGCGTCATCTGCGTACGCTGCCCTCGGCAAATCTTCAGGCCTTTCTGCCATTAATTATCCTCAGCAAAGGCGCACCGGCCCCTGCGGCCCGCCGCGCCAGACCCCGAGGAACAAGGAGCGGACCATGGTCTTTGACCTGCTGCGGCGCAACAAGCCCGAACCCCCGGAGATGTCTCTGGAGCAGAAAGCAAGCCAGACCGCCCGGGTGGTCTCCTGGCACGGGTCCGGCCGCGTGGCCTGGAGCCCGCGCGACAGCGTATCCCTGACCCGCAGCGGCTTTGCCGGCAATCCGGTTGGCCATCGGGTGATCCGGCTGATTGCCGAGGCCGCGGCTGCGGTACCGCTGGTTCTGCAGGACAGCCGCCAGCGCTATGAGACCCACCCCTGGCTGGTACTGCTGGCCCGCCCCAATCCGGCCCAGGGCCAGGCTGAGCTGCTGGAGGCGCTGTACGGCCATCTACTGCTCTCGGGCAATGCGTATGTCGAGGCAGTGACGGCTGACGCCGGCGTACCCGCCGAGCTGCATGTACTGCGCTCTGACCGGATGAGCGTGGTGCCGGGGCCGGACGGCTGGCCCGCCGGCTTCGAATATGCAGTGGGCGCGCGCAAGCACCGTTTTGCCACGGAGGCTGTGAAGTCCCCGATCTGCCATATCAAAAGCTTCCACCCGCAGGATGACCACTACGGCCTCTCGCCGCTGCAATCCGCGGCGATGGCGATTGATGTCCACAATGCGGCCTCGCGCTGGTCCAAGGCGCTGCTGGACAATGCAGCCCGGCCTTCTGGTGCGCTGGTCTGGAAGGGCTCGGATGGGCACGGGCGCATGTCCGAAGAGCAGTTCCGCCTGCTAAGCGACGAGATTCAATCGAACTTTCAGGGCGCCAAGAATGCCGGCCGGCCAATGGTTCTGGAAGGCGGCTTGGACTGGAAACCGATGGGGTTTTCGCCCTCGGACATGGAATTCCAGAAAACAAAGGACACCGCCGCCCGCGAAATTGCGCTGGCCTTCGGGGTGCCGCCGATGCTGCTGGGTATTCCGGGCGATGCAACTTACGCCAACTATCAGGAAGCCAACCGCGCTTTCTACCGGCTGACAGTGCTGCCGCTGGTGGCAAAGGTCACCGCTGCGCTGGCGGATTGGCTGGCGGGGTGGACTGGCGAAGAGCTGACACTGAAAGCCGATCTCGACCAGCTGCCCGCCCTGGCGGCAGAGCGGGAGGCGCAGTGGCGCCGGGTGTCCTCCGCTGATTTCCTCTCCACTGCGGAAAAGCGGCAGCTGCTGGGGTTGCCCACAGAAGCCCCGGCTGCGCCGCAACCGGAGGGCGGACAGGATGACTGAGCACCCGATGCATGCCTTCGACTGCTCACCGGGGCTGCGCCTGTCCGCCCATGAGAGGGTCGCCCAGATCCAGCATGAAGCCGTGAACCGCCGCCTCGACCGGATCGAGCAGATGATGGAGAGGCTGGAGAAACGCCTGTGGCTCACCGTCTACGGCGTGGCAGCGGTGATCCTGGCGCAGGCCTTCCAATCCTTTTTGACGGTGCAATTGCCGTAACAACAATAACTTGCGAGGCAGATATTATGCAGGGAACGCCCCAGCTTGAACATAAATTCGCACGTTTCGGCGAGGATCTCTCGCTGAAGGATGCAAGTGAAATCAAAGGTTATGCCAGCCTGTTCGGCCAGACGGACCAGGGCGGCGATGTGGTGGAGCGCGGCGCCTATGCGGCCTCTTTGAAAACGCTCAAGGCGCAGGGCCGCACTGTCAAGATGCTGTGGCAGCACGACCCGGCCCAGCCGATCGGCGTTTGGGATGAGGTGCACGAGGACAAGCGCGGGCTTTACGTGAAGGGCCGGCTTTTGACGGCTACACCAAAAGGCGCCGAAGCCGCCGCGCTCATCGAAGCAGGCGCCATCGACGGCCTTTCAATCGGGTACCGAACCGTAAAATCCTCCCGCAGCCAAGACGGCACCCGCCGCCTGACCCAAGTGGAACTGTGGGAAGTGTCGCTGGTCACTTTCCCTATGCTGCCCGCTGCCCGGGTGGACGCCAAATCCGCAGCCTCCGAGGCCGAGGCGCTGCGCGCTCTGGCTGACGGCCTGCGCAAGATTACCCAGGACCTCAAGACAGGCCAGACCTAGAGCCGGTCAAAACCAGAGCAGGACAGAACGCATAAGCAAACAGGATCTCCCGGCCCACACCGGGGACGCAGCGCCCCTGGCGCATGAAGTCAAGCAGGCGATGGCTGGCTTTCTTCATGAATTCAAGGGGTTTCAGGACGATGTGCAATCAAGGCTGAAACAGGCGGAAGAGCGAGTGAACATGCTGGACCGTAAGACAATCTCTCAGAACCGCCCCCATCTGGCCGCAACCCAGGACGCGGGCGCGCCGCATCAGAAGGCGTTCAATGCCTATCTGCGTAGCGGCGATGACGATGGCCTGCGCGGCCTCGAGCTGGAAGGCAAGGCGATGTCCACGGCCGTCAACAGCGAAGGCGGCTACCTGGTCGATCCGCAGACCGCTGAGACCGTGAAGTCGGTGCTGAACTCTTCGGCCTCAATTCGCGCGGTGGCCTCGGTGGTGCATGTGGAGGCGACCTCCTATGACGTGCTGATCGACCACTCCGAGATGGGCGCCGGCTGGGCCACCGAGACCGACCCCTCGGCGGAAACCGCCACTGGCACCATCGACCGCATCGCCATCCCGCTGCATGAGCTGAGCGCGCTGCCCAAGGCCTCGCAGCGGCTGCTGGACGACAGCGCCTTTGACATCGAGAGCTGGCTGGCCGGCCGGATCGCTGACAAATTTGCACGCTCCGAGGCCGACGCCTTCATCAACGGCGACGGCATCGACAAGCCCAAGGGCTTCCTGTTCCACCCGGTGGCAGAGAATGACAGCTGGAGCTGGGGAAGCCTCGGCTACAAGGCATCGGGCGTGGACGGTGATGCCGGCAACGGCGACGCCATCATTGATCTGGTCTATGCGCTGGGGGCGGAATACCGCGCCAATGCAACCTTCATCATGAACTCCAAGACGGCGGGAATCCTGCGGAAACTGAAAGATGCCGACGGCCGCTTCCTGTGGTCCGACGGGCTGGCCGCGGGTGAGCCCGCGCGTCTGATGGGCTACCCGGTGCTGATCGCCGAGGACATGCCGGATCCGGCTTCCAACAGCTTCTCCATTGCCTTTGGCGACTTCCAGGCGGGCTACACCATCGCCGAACGCCCGGACCTGCGCGTGCTGCGCGACCCCTTCAGCGCCAAGCCTCATGTGCTGTTCTATGCCACCAAGCGCGTCGGCGGCGACGTCAGCGACTTTGCTGCGATCAAGCTGATGAAATTCGGCGTGAGCTAACCGCTCACCGCTGATGGCGGACCGGCAGCCCGGTCTGCCGGCTGGCACGCACCACAATTTCTTCTGCCGTCTAGCTGCTCCCCCTCCGTCCGAGCGGCAGGAGACGGTGCGTGCCGGCCAAAACCTGACATGGACATCAGATCAGGGCCGGAATGGGGGACGCCCACAGGAGTGAGATGATGATGCTGAGCGAAGTAACCCCCGTGCCCGAGGCCGCCCTGCCGCTGGCCCAGTTCAAGGCGCATCTGCGTCTGGGCACCGGGTTCGGCGAGGACAGCCTGCAGGATGACGTGCTGCTTGGCTTTCTGCGAGCAGCCCTGGCGGCGATCGAAGCCAGGACCGGCAAGGCGCTGATTATCCGTGAATTCTCGCTGGAGATCCGGCACTGGCGTGACCGGGAGAAAGCGGTGCTGCCGATTGCCCCGGTGCAGGCTGTGACCGAGGTGACCCTGCGCGATGCAGGCGGCAGCGAGACGGTTCTGGATGGGGCTCTCTACCGGTTTGAGGGCGACACCCACAGGCCGCGGCTGCTTCCGGCGGGCAGTCTGCTGCCTGCGATCCCCTCCGGCGGGCTGGCGCGGATTGAAATGCAGGCCGGCATGGCCGCGGACTGGGGCGGCTTGCCTGCCGATCTGGGCCAGGCGGTGATGCTCCTGGCCGCGCATTACTACGAATACCGTGCCGACACCGGCCTGCACAGCGGCTGTATGCCTTTTGGCGTCACCAGCCTGATTGAACGCTACCGCAGCCAGCGGCTGACCCTGGGAGGTGTCTCATGAAGCACCTCCCCAAACTGTCCCGCCAGCTGATGCTGGAAGATCCGCAGCGCATCTCCGACGGTGCTGGCGGCTATACCGAAACCTGGGTGGCGCTTGGTTCGCTTTGGGCTGAGGTAAAGGCGCTTTCGGGCCGCGTGGCCGGAGACAGCCTTTCTTTGCAGAAATACCGGATTACCTTGCGCGCTTCGCCGGTTGGCTTTGCATCCCGTCCCCGGCCGGATCAGCGGTTCCGGGAGGGAAACCGCCTTTACCGTATTGATGCGGTTGCTGATGCCGGCCCCGAAGCCCGCTACCTCACTTGTTTCGCGGTTGAGGAGGTGAGCGGATGACCTATGCCATCGCCGGCGGGCTGCAATCCGCCGTCTACACGCATCTGACCGGAGACGCGGCGCTGGCGGCGCTGGTGGGCGGCGCAATCTATGATGCGGTCCCTGCGGGCGCTCTGCCTCAGACCTATGTGGCGCTCGGCAGCGAAGAGGTGCTGGACCGCTCCGACAAGACCGCGGGCGGCGCAGAGCACCGGTTCTTCATCACCGTCACAACCGACACCGCTGGTTTTGCCGAAGCCAAGGCGGCGGCTGCAGCGGTCTGCGACGCGCTGGTCGGCGCTTCGGTGCCGTTGACCCGCGGCCAGCTGACAGGCCTTTGGTTCGACCGGGCCAAGGCCGAACGCCTCAGCGGCGGCGGCAGGCAGATCACCCTGCGCTTCAGGGCGCGTGTGGATGATGTCTGATCTCACGAACCTCTAAAAACCTGTTGAAATTACGGGAGAAACCCCATGACAGTTCAAAACGGCAAAGACCTCTTGGTCAAAGTGGACATGAACGGTGCAGGCCTGTTCGAGACCATCGCCGGCCTGCGCGCCACGCGGATCAGCTTCAACGCTGAAAGCGTCGATGTGACCAGCCTCGAAAGCCAGGGCGGCTGGCGCGAGCTGCTGGCGGGCGCGGGCGTGCGTTCCGCTAACATCTCGGGCTCTGGTATTTTCCGCGACGAGGCGACCGACGAAAGGGCGCGCCAGCTGTTCTTTGACGGCCTCACGCCGGAGTTCCAGGTGATCATCCCCGACTTCGGCATTGTGCAGGGCGCCTTTCAGGTGACCGCGCTGGAATATGCCGGCAGCCACAATGGCGAAGCGACCTATGAGCTGAGCCTCGCCAGCGCCGGCGCGCTGAGCTTCACCGCGGTCTGATCCGATGGTGAACCCGCATGCTGGTGAGGCGGAACTGCTCGTAAATGGAACACCTTACGTGCTGAAGCTGACGCTCGGCGCGCTGGCCGGGCTGGAGGCCGCGCTGGAGGAAGGCACCCTGGTGGAGCTGGTGCAGCGGTTTGAGCAGGGCCGCTTCTCCGCCCGTGACGTGCTGGCGCTACTGGTGGCCGGCCTGCAGGGCGGCGGCCATGACCTCAGCCGCGAGGAGCTGGCAAGCGCCAGCATCGGCGGCGGCCCGCTCCAGGCGGCAAAGGTAGCGGCTGAGCTGCTGGTTCGCAGCTTCTCGGTGCCGGACGCGTCATGAGCACGCTCGACTGGCCCGCGCTGATGCGCGCCGGGATG
This sequence comes from Leisingera sp. ANG-M1, assembly GCF_000813745.1. Lineage (GTDB taxonomy): Bacteria > Pseudomonadota > Alphaproteobacteria > Rhodobacterales > Rhodobacteraceae > Leisingera. Next base: position 238,839 of record NZ_JWLC01000025.1, read on the forward strand.
GCTGGGCTGAAACTGCTGCCGCGCGATTTCTGGCAGCTCACCCCGGCCGAGCTGCGGCTGATGCTGGGCGAGGCGGCGCAACCGCAACCGATGGCGCGGAACCGGCTGGCGGAGCTGATGCAGGACTTTCCGGATTTTCCACCACCGCTGGAAATGGAGACAAAAGATGGCTGACACATCCTCGATAGCCGAACTGGAATTGCAGGGCGAAGCTTTGGGCGAAGCGCTGGACGGCGCCTCAGGAATGGCCTCTGCCTTTGCAGAAGTGCTGGGGCGGGTTAAACAAGGGTTTTCCGAAACCGGGCGTGATGCGCAGATCCTGGATCGCAGTCTTTCCAAAGGCTTGCGGCGCGCTTTTGACGGTCTGGTGTTCGACGGCGACAACCTGTCGGAGGCGATGGATACGCTGGCGCGCTCGATAATCCGCACCACCTACAACGCCGCGATGAAGCCGGTAACCAACCACGTCAGCGGCATGGTGACAGACGGGCTGAGCGCGCTGATCGGGAACATGCTGCCTTTTGGCGATGGCGCCGCCTTCAGCCAGGGCAAGGTGATGCCTTTTGCCAAGGGCGGGATCGTGACCGGCCCTGTAGCGTTCCCGATGCGCGGCGCGACCGGCCTGATGGGCGAAGCCGGGCCCGAGGCAATCCTGCCGCTCACCCGCGGCGCCGACGGCTCGCTGGGTGTGCGCAGCCAGGGCAGCGGCGGGATCAACGTGGTGATGAATGTCTCCACCCCGGACGTCAAAGGCTTTGAACGCAGCCGCAGCCAGATCGCCGCACAGCTGACCCGCGCGCTGAACCGCGGCGGGCGAAACCGTTAAAGACGGAGGGTAACCCAATGAATTTTCACGAAGTCCGCTTTCCCGCTTCTCTCAGCTTCGGCTCGGTCGGCGGTCCGGAACGGCGCACCGATGTGGTGACGCTTGCAAACGGGTTCGAGGAACGAAACACCCCCTGGGCGCACTCGCGCCGCCGCTATGATGCCGGTCTTGGGCTGCGCTCGCTGGAGGATATCGAAACGCTGATCGCCTTCTTCGAGGCGCGCCAGGGTCAGCTTTACGGGTTTCGCTGGAAGGATTGGAGCGACTACAAATCCGCCCGGCCCAGCGCCGAAGCCGACTTCCGCGATCAAGTGATCGCGTCAGGCGATGGAAGCACCGCGGCATTTCAGCTGGCAAAGACCTACCGCTCCGGCGCCTTTACCTATCAGCGGCCGATCACCAAGCCGGTGTCCGGCACGGTGCGGATTGGCATCGACCAGGATGAGCTGCAGGAGGGGGTGGACTATGAGCTGGACACCGCCACCGGAATGATCACCTTGTCGCATGCTCCCGAACAGGGCCGCAGCATAGTTGCCGGGTTTGAGTTCGACGTGCCGGTGCGGTTCGACACCGGCAGCATCCAGACCAGTGTGGCTTCGTTTCAGGCGGGCGAGGCGCCGGCAGTGCCAGTGGTGGAGGTGCGGGTATGAGCGGGCTGTCTGACGCCTTCCGCGCCCATGTTCAAAGCGGCATTACCACGCTGTGCCGGGCCTGGGCTTTGGAGCGGCGCGACGGGACGGTGCTTGGATTCACCGATCACGATTGCGTTCTGGGTTTCGACGGATTGGAATTTCAGCCCGGCAGCGGCCTGACCGCTCGGGCGCTGAGCCAGGCAACCGGGCTTTCAGTTGACAATACCGAAGCGCTTGGCGTGCTGAGCGATGCCGCGGTGCGCGAAGAGGACATTGAAGCGGGGCGTTTTGACGGCGCCGAGATACGGTGCTGGCTGGTCAACTGGCAGGATGTGTCGATGCGCTGGCTGCAGTTCCGCGGCTCGATCGGCGAGATCCGCCGCGCGGGCGGCGCCTTTGAGGCGGAGCTGCGCGGGCTGACCGAAGCGCTGAATCAGCCGCAGGGCCGGATTTACCAGAAACCGTGCACGGCGGTGCTGGGCGACAGTGCTTGCCGGTTTGACCTGGATACGCCGGGGTATGCGGTGGAACTGCCCGCCGCCGGTGTTGAAAGCAATGAAGTGTTCCGCTGGGCGGCCCTGCCGGGCTTTGAACCCGGCTGGTTCGCGGACGGGCGGCTGACGGTGCTGAGCGGTGCGGCCCAGGGTTTATGGGCCCCGGTCAAGTCTGACCAGAGCACGGCGGAGGAGCGCAGAGTGACGCTTTGGGAGCCGGTCCGGGCTACGGTGGCGGCCGGCGATCTGCTGCGGCTTGAGGCCGGGTGCGACAAGCGCATGGAAACCTGCCGGCTGAAGTTCAACAATTTGCTGAATTTCCGCGGCTTCCCTGACATTCCCGGCGAGGATTGGGTGATGGCGGTGCCGCGCCAGTCCGGTGCCAATACCGGGGGAAGCCGGAGGTGAGCAGCAGGGTGGTCAGCGCCGCGCGCGGCTGGATCGGGACACCTTATGTCCACCAGGCGTCGTGCAAGGGCGCGGGATGCGATTGCCTGGGCCTGATCCGGGGGCTGTGGCGCGAGCTGCTGGGCTGCGAGCCGGAGATACCGCCTGCATACACGATGGATTGGTCTGAACCGCAGGGCGCGGAAGCGCTTTGGCTGGCCGCACGGCGGCATCTCGTGGAGAAACCCTTGCCGGCTGCAGCCCCGGGCGATGTGATCTTGTTCCGGATGCGGCAGGGATCGGTGGCCAAGCACCTGGGGGTGCAATCCGCGGCCTGCGCAAGCCCCGCCTGGTTTGGCGGCCAGGCGGGAAGCCGCACTCAGGGGGCTGCATTTATCCATGCTTACGCAGGCCGCGGGGTGGTGGAAAGCCCGCTGAGCCCGCCCTGGCAGCGCCGGATCGTGGCGCGTTTCCGATTTCCTTAAGGAGCAGATCTGATGGCGACTATCCTTCTTTCGGCTGCAGGCGCAGCCATCGGCGGCACAATCGGCGGCGGCATTGCCGGGTTGTCTTCGGCGGTGATCGGGCGCGCGGCGGGGGCCACCCTGGGTCGGCTGATCGACGAGCGTCTGCTGGGCTCGGGCTCTGATCCTGTGGAAACAGGCAAGGTGGACCGGTTCCGCCTGACTCAGGCCAGCGAAGGCGCGGCTGAGGAGCAGCTGTACGGCCGGATGCGGCTGGGCGGGCAGGTGATCTGGTCCTCGCGCTTTCTGGAAACTGCATCCACCAGCGGCGGAGGCGGCGGCAAGGGGCGCCCAAGACAGCCGCAGGTGACCAGCTACAGCTATTCAGTGTCACTGGCGATTGCGCTGTGCGAGGGCGAGATCGCCCATGTGTCCCGGGTCTGGGCAGATGGCGAGGAAGTGTCGCCCGGGGATCTCTGCATGACCGTTTACACCGGCAGCGCAGACCAGCTGCCTGACCCGGTGATGGAAGCAATCGAAGGGCCGGGTCAGGTGCCCGCCTACCGCGGCGCCGCCTATGTTGTGATCGAGAACCTGGAGCTTGGGCGTTTCGGAAACCGGGTGCCGCAGTTCTCATTTGATGTGCTGCGGCCCGAACAGCCCGAAAGCAGCACTTATGCGCAGGATCTGGGCCAGCTGGTTAAGGGCGTGGCGCTGATGCCGGGCACTGGTGAATACGCACTGGCGGCAGATACGGTGCATTACTCCGGCGGACCGGGCTCGGCCAAATCTGCCAATGCCCATTCGCCATCAGGGGTAAGCGATCTCAAAACCTCGCTGAATGCACTGGAAGCAGAGTTGCCCTCCTGCGGCTCTGCTTCGCTGATTGTGTCCTGGTTCGGCGATGACCTGCGCTGCGGCACATGCACGCTGCGGCCGAAAGTGGAGCATAAGGATGCCGAAGGCAGCATTCCTTGGAGCGTCAGCGGAGTGGACCGCAGTGCCGCCGGGGAAGTGCTGTCGGGGGGGGATGGCGCGCTTTATGGCGGCACCCCGGCGGATGCCAGTGTTGTGCAAGCGATCCGTGAAATGCAGGCGCGCGGCCTGAAAGTGATGTTCTATCCGTTCATCCTGATGGACCAGGGCGAGGGCAATACCCTGCCGGATCCCTGGACCGGCGCCGCCAGCCAGCCGCATCTGCCCTGGCGCGGACGGATTACCCTGTCTGCAGCACCCGGCCGGCCGGGCTCCCCGGACGGCAGCCCAGCAGCGGATTCTGAGGTGGCTGATTTCTTTGGAACGGTCACGGCCGCGGATTTCGCGGTGGGTGACGGCACCGTCTCTTACTCCGGTCCCGAGGAATGGAGCTTGAGCCGCTTTATCCTGCATTATGCGGCGCTGTGTGCTGCAGCCGGCGGGGTGGAGGCGTTTTGTATCAGTTCGGAAATGCGGGCGCTCACGCAGATCCGCGGGGCCGCTGGTTTTCCGGCTGTTGCGGCGATGCAGGCCTTGGCGGCGGAAGCCCGGCTGCTGCTGGGAGCGGAAACCAGGATCGGCTATGCGGCGGACTGGTCCGAGTACTGGGGTTATCAGTCGCCTGAAGGGGATCGCTTCTTCCATCTTGATCCGCTGTGGGCTGACCCGGAAATCGATTTCATCGGCATCGACAATTATATGCCGCTGTCCGACTGGCGCGAAGGGGAGGATCACCTGGATGCTCAGGCCGGGGTGCCGGCGATCTATGACCCGGACTATCTGCAAGGCAATGTCGAGGGCGGAGAGGGCTATGACTGGTATTACCACTCGCCCGAGGCTGAGGCAGCGCAGATCCGGACTAGTATTACCGATGGCGCCTATGGCGAGCCCTGGGTCTGGCGCTACAAGGATATCCGCAACTGGTGGCTCAACGAGCATCACGACAGAATTGGCGGAGTGCGTCAGGCGGCGCCGACCGCCTGGGTACCGCAATCCAAACCCATCTGGTTCACCGAACTGGGCTGCGCGGCCATCGACAAAGGCACCAATCAGCCAAACAAGTTTCTGGATCCAAAAAGTTCGGAATCGAAACTTCCAAAATATTCCAATGGCTTGCGGGATGATCTTATTCAGATCCATTACCTGAGGGCGGTGCTGGGCTATTGGGGGGACGCGGCGAGAAACCCGGTGTCCGAGGAATACGGCGGCCGGATGATCGATATGGCAAACGCCTATGTGTGGGCCTGGGATGCCCGCCCGTTTCCGGCCTTTCCCGGCCGGCTTGATATCTGGAACGACGGTGAAAACTACCTTCGCGGCCACTGGTTGAACGGGCGGGCCGGTCAGCGCACGCTGGCTTCGGTCGTTGAGGAGATTTGCCGGGCTGCCGGGCTGGAGGATTTTGATGTCTCGGAGCTTTACGGGGTCGTTCATGGGTTTGTGAACCCGGATGTGAGCGACGCCCGGGCGGTGCTGCAGCCCTTGATGCTGCGGCATGGGTTTGATGCGATCGAACGCGACGGGATGCTGAAATTCCGCATGCGCAAAGGAACCGGGGCGGAGGCGCTGGTGCTGGAGCATTTGGCCGAAACGGATGAATTGCAGGGCACCACTGAGCTGAGCCGCTCCAGCGAGGCAGAGCTGGCAGGCCGGGTGCGGCTGCGCTTTACCGAATGGGGTGGAGATCATGCGGCGGCAGCGGTCGAGGCGGTGCTGCCGGACGAGGCAACTCATTCGGTGAGTCAGAACGAATTGCCGCTTGCGCTGACCCGGGCAGAAGCGCGCCAGGTGGTTGGGCGCTGGCTGGCGGAAGCGCGGATCTCGCGCGATACTCTGCGGCTGCAGCTGCCGCCGTCGATGCTGCATCTCGGGGCGGGGGACGTGATATCTCTGCCGCTGGAGGGCGGTGAACGGCTTTACCGGATCGACCGGGTGGAGCAGGCGGACGCGCAGCTGGTGGACGCGGTCCGGATCGAGCCGGGCCTGTATGACAATGCGGCGGTTGCAGAGGAGATGCCCGGGGTGAACGCCTTTGCGGCGCCCGGGCCAGTGCTGCCGCTGTTCATGGATTTGCCGCTGATGCGCGGCGATGAGGTGCCGCATGCGCCGCATCTGGCGCTCACCGCAGAAGCCTGGCCTGGCAGCGTGGCGGTTTATAGCTCTGAGGCAGATGAGAATTACCGGCTGGAACAGGTGATTGCCGGCCGCCAGGTGGTTGGGGTGACAGAAACGCCCTTGCTGTCCAGCGGCAGCGGCCGCTGGGACCTTGGGGCGGATCTGCAGGTGAAACTGATCTTCGGCAGCCTGGAAAGCCGCGAGGCGCAGGCAGTGCTGAACGGCGCCAATGCCGCTGCCATCGGCGACGGAAGCGCGGAGAACTGGGAGCTGTTTCAGTTCCGCGAGGCCGAATTGATCGCGCCGCAAACCTATCTGCTGCGCGGCAGGCTAAGAGGGCAGCTGGGCACCGATGCGGTGATGCCGGAGGTGTGGCCGGCCGGGTCATTTGTGGTGCTGCTCGATGGCACGCCAGTGCAGATGGAACTGGCGCCGGAACAGCGGCGAAGGCTGCGCCACTACCGGATCGGCCCGGCCCGCAGGGCGCTGGACGATCCCTCCTTTGTGCATCTGCAGGAGAGTTTCGATGGTATCGGGCTGCGGCCGTATGCGCCGGTGCATCTGCGCGTGGCAGGGGAGCTGGGGGCGGACATTGAGGTCTCCTGGATCCGCCGCACCCGGATCGAGGGAGATAGCTGGGATCTGGCTGAAGTGCCGTTGGGCGAGGAGGTCGAGGCCTACCGGATCCGGGTGATGCGCGGCACCACTGTGCTGCGCGAGGAAACCGCAGCTGCACCGCAATGGTCATATTCCGCAGCGGGGCAGGCCGCAGACGGCGTCCTGGCCGGCGATGTGCTGGAAGTTGCGCAGCTTTCTGCCCGCTATGGTGCCGGGCCGGCAGCGCGGGCAGCGCTGGGGTGAGGCGGCCGGTGCTGCCGGGCGATATCTCAGCGGCCGCCCGGGCGCTTCTGGCGGTTGCGCCTGAGGCGCGGGGCGGCGTCTGCCGCAGGATTTTCAGCGGTGCCGTGGAGGCCCTTGTGCACGAAAAGCTGTATGGCCGCCCGCATCCGCGCTGGGGTGATGGCTCGCAGTCGGCGGCGGCCCGGCGGTGGCAGCTGGCAGATGAACCGTTCTGGGACGACCCGGCTTATCTTAGATGCCTCCAGATGGTGCTGGGCGGCGTGGCAGCACTTGCGGACGAGGCAGAAGGCGGTGCTCCCGCCGGCTGATCCGTGCAGGAAACCTGCCCGGCCAGCCGTTGGGCATGGCACCCCGCGCCAATGCGCGCGGTGCGGGCCGGCGGTGCAACCAGTTTCACGGTCCGGACTCATTCTTGCTGGAAATATGTTCCATCAAGGGTTTGCGTTTGCGCAATTCCACCTTAGATGGCTATCGTGGGCGAAGAAAGGATGCTGAGCCATGATCAAGACGCGCCAAGCCGTTACCCCGGTCGATCCCGTATGGGACCGGATTACCCGCGAAGCTGAAGAGGCAGTGGCCTCGCAGCCGCTGATGGGCGGGCTGATCCACGCTTGTATCCTGCACCACAAATCGCTGCAGAAAGCGCTGTCCTACCGGATTTCCGCCAAGCTTTCCTCGAACGAGATGTCGATGACAATCCTGCGCGAGATCGTGGATGACGCCTATGCCGATTGCTCGGAACTGGTGGAGGCCGCCCGCGCCGACCTGATGGCAATCAACGAACGCGACCCGGCCAGCCACCGGCTGCTGCAGCCGATCCTCTATTTCAAGGGGTTCCAGGCCGTGCAGGCGTACCGCGTCAGCCATTACCTGTGGGAGAAGGGCCAGAAGGACCTGGCCTATTTCTTCCAGATGCGCACTTCCGAGATCTTCGGGATCGACATTCACCCCGGCGCCCGGATCGGCAAGGGGATCATGATTGACCATGCCCATTCCATCGTCATCGGTGAGACTGCGGTGGTCGGCGACAATGTCTCGATGCTGCATTCGGTGACCCTGGGCGGCACCGGCAAGGAAGAGGAAGACCGTCACCCCAAGATCGGCGATGGCGTTCTGATCGGGGCCGGTGCCAAGGTGCTGGGCAACATCAAGGTTGGCCATTGCAGCCGGATTGCAGCCGGTTCTGTGGTGCTGCAGGAAGTGCCGCCGTGCACAACGGTGGCCGGTGTGCCTGCCAAGATCGTTGGCGAGGCAGGGTGCGACCAGCCGTCGGTCAACATGGACCAGGTGGTGCCGGCAGGCTCTCCCGCCGCGGAGTGAGGCTTGCGGCGCCAGCGCCGGGGCATGAGTATTTTGGGAAAGATGAAAGGGGGCGTTTGACGCCCCTTTTTCTGTTTTGGCTGTGGTGTGGAACCGGCGGATGAGGTGCCGGAGAATGGTCTTCCGCCTGATACGGGAAGAAGCGGCCAGCCTTCTGAAGGACGCTCGGGTCAGGCGGTTATGTTCGGGCGGCAGGGCGGTTGCCTGGACGGCGGTTCTTCTTTCGCGGCGGTCTGGCCGCATATCTTGAACCGGGCCCAGCCCGGCCGCATATTTCCTTGGAAACGCGAGAGAAATTCCAACCTGACAGGAGCAGGCGATGATCTATACGACTGAGGGGCGCGGGCGGCTTTACGGGTCCGTCCTGGAGACCGTGGGCAATACGCCGGTGATCCGGCTGAACCGCATCGCGCCGGAGCATGTGACGGTCTATGTGAAGTTCGAGGCGTTCAATCCGGCGGGGTCGGTGAAGGACCGGCTGGCGCTGAACATCATCGAGGCGGCTGAGCGGGATGGGCGGCTGAAGCCGGGCCAGACCGTGGTGGAGGCGACCAGCGGCAACACCGGTATCGGGCTTGCCATGGTTTGCGCGGCCAAGGGCTATCCGCTGGTAATCACAATGCATGACGGCTTCTCGGTCGAACGGCGGCGGCTGATGCGGATGCTCGGCGCCAAGGTTGTGCTGACCCGCAAGGAGGACAAGGCCGTGGGCATGGTGGCCAAGGCGCGCGAGCTTGCTGAAGCGAACGGCTGGTTCCTGGCGCATCAGTTCGAGACCAAGGACAACGCCGATATTCACGAGGCGACCACCGCCCAAGAGATCCTCGGGGATTTTGAGGGTGAACAGCTGGATCATGTGGTGCTGGGGTATGGCACCGGCGGCACTGTGTCGGGCCTGGGTCGGGTGCTGAAGGATGCCCGCCCTGGCCTGAAGATCACCCTTAGCGAGCCCGCGAACGCAGCGCTGGTGCAGTCGGGCACGGCGCAGGAGCGCAACGGCGCGGGTGAGCCAGCAGCGACCCATCCTGCCTTCAACCCGCATCCGATTCAGGGCTGGACCCCGGACTTTATCCCGCTGGTTCTGCAGGAAGCGCTGGACCAGAGCTATTTCGATGGGCTGGAGCCGGTGAGCGGCGACGAGGCCGTTGCCTGGTCGAAGCGGCTAGCAGCGGAGGAAGGCATTCTGACCGGAATCTCCGGCGGGGCCAGCCTGGCGGCTGCGGTCAAAGTGGCCAAAGCTGCGCCGGAAGGCGCGGTGCTGCTGGCAGTGCTTCCGGATACCGGCGAGCGGTACCTGTCTACGCCGTTGTTCGATGGCATCCCTGCAGAGATGGATGCGGAAGAGGCGGCGCTGTCGGCTTCGACACCGGGCTACCGGTATTGATCTGCTCTGGCGCACCGTTTCTGGCGGCGTACGGGCTGAAGCCGCAGCGCATTTGAGTAATTAAGCAAAGAAGAAGGGGGCGCACGCTCCCTTGTTACCTTAATGGCGGTTATGAGCGCTTGAAAAGAAAAAGCCCCGGCTGCTGACCGGGGCTTTTGTGCGGGTTGGCGGCGGCGGTTCAGGCCAGCATCACCATCGGGTTTTCCAGGTTTTCGACGATGGCCTTCAACAGGTCCGCCCCCAGGGCGCCGTCGATCACGCGGTGGTCCACCGACATGGTGACGCTCATCACGGTGGCGACCTTCAGCTCGCCATCGGCGCCCACAACCGGCTTTTTGACGCCAGAGCCGACCGCCAGGATGCCCGCATGCGGCGGGTTCACGATGGCGTCGAAGTTGTCGATGCCGAACATGCCGAGGTTTGAGATGGCGAAGCTGCCGCCCTGGTATTCATGCGGCGCCAGTTTGCGCTCGCGGGCGCGCGACGCCAGGTCTTTCATCTCAGACGACAGCGCCGAGAGCGATTTGGTATCGCTGTCCTGCAGGACGGGGGTGAACAAGCCGCCCTCGATGGCAACGGCGACGGCAACGTCGGAGGCTTTCATTTTCAGAACGCGGTCGCCGGCCCAGACGGCATTGGCATCCGGAACCGCCTGCAGTGCCAGGGCCACGGCCTTGATGATGAAATCGTTGACCGAGAGCTTCACGCCGCGGCCTTCCAGCTGCTTGTTCAGCTCAGCCCGGAACTTCAGCAGCGCATCCAGCTGGATGTCGCGGCGCAGGTAGAAATGCGGGATGGTCTGCTTGGCCTCGGTGAGGCGGGCTGCAATGGTCTTGCGCATGCCGTCCAGCGAGACTTCCTCGTAGTCGCGGCCTTCGTACATGCGGGCCACCATATCGGCCGAGGGGCCTGCGGCAGGCGCAGGCGCAGCCGCAGCGGCTGGGGCCTGGGCTGCTGCGGCAGGCGCAGCGGCAGGTGCTGCGGCAGCAGCAGCCTGCGGCTGGGCGTCGATGACGTCGGCTTTGACGATGCGGCCTTTGGGGCCAGAGCCTGTGATCGCGCTCAGGTCCAGGCCCTTGTCCGCAGCGATGCGGCGCGCCAGCGGCGAAGCGAAGATCCGGGTGCCATCGGATGCTGCCGGTGCCGCCGGGGCAGGGGCTGCCGCGGCAGGAGAGGGTGCGTGGGCGGGCCCCGGCTCTGCTGCTGCCGCGGCAGGCGATGCTGCTGCAGCAGCCGGAGCCGAGCCGATGTCATCAGCGCTTTCGCCGTCTTCCAGCAGCACCGCGATGGCGGTGTTGACCTTCACTCCTTCGGAGCCTTCGGCGATCAGGATCTTGCCGACCACGCCTTCGTCTACGGCTTCGAACTCCATGGTGGCCTTGTCGGTTTCAATTTCAGCAATCAAGTCGCCCGAGGAGACGGTATCGCCTTCCTTGACCAGCCATTTGGCCAGGGTGCCTTCCTCCATGGTGGGGGACAGGGCGGGCATCAGGATTTCGGTGGGCATCTCAGCGCTCCTCAATCAGTATAATTTGGTCATAGGGCGCCTTGGGGCGCTTGCTGCCGCGGGCCAGCAGGGTGATCGCGGCTTCGATCTTGGCTTTGTGTTCCGCCATCCAGACATAGGCGTCCTGATGGGAGGGCCGCGATCCGATCAGCCTTGTGTCTGCTGCGAGACGTTCGGGAACCAGTGCCTTGACTGTTCGCCCGTCGACTTGCAGTTCGACGCGGTAGCATTCGGTTTCGGGATCGCGGCCCCTGATCTCCATCTCTGCCTCTAGCGGTAAGTCACTTGCTTAACTGCCGCGACCACCTCATCCGTGGTGATCAGCGCGTGGCGTTCCAGGTTGGCGGCATAGGGCATCGGCACGTCCTTGCCGGTGCAGACCGCAACCGGCGCGTCCAGGTAGTCAAACGCGTCGCGCTGCACTTCCGAGGCGATGTAGCTGCCGACGGAGCCTTGCGGCCAGCCTTCCTCGACGGTGACGAGGCGGTTGGTCTTCTGCACCGAGGCGATCACCGTGGGCAGGTCCATGGGCCTGAGCGTCCGCAGGTCGATGACCTCGGCGCTGATGCCTTCCTCCGCCAGCTTGTCCGCTGCTTCCAGCGCATACTGCATGCCGATGCCGAAGGAGACGATGGTCACGTCCGAACCTTCGCGCCAGATGCGGGCCTTGCCGAAGGGCACGGTGTAGTCGTCCAGCTTGGGAACGTCGAAGGCGCGGCCGTAGAGGATTTCGTTCTCCAGGAAGATGACCGGGTTATTGTCGCGGATCGCGGTCTTCATCAGGCCCTTGGCGTCGGACGCTGAGTAAGGCATCGCCACTTTCAGGCCCGGGATCTGCATGTACCAGGCGGCATAGTCCTGCGAGTGCTGGGCGCCGACGCGGGCAGCGGCGCCGTTGGGGCCGCGGAACACCATCGGTGCGCCCATCTGGCCGCCGGACATATAGAGCGTCTTGGCGGCCGAGTTGATGATGTGGTCGATCGCCTGCATGGCGAAGTTGAAGGTCATGAACTCGACAACCGGGCGCAGACCGCCAAAGGCAGCGCCTGTGGCGATGCCGGCAAAGCCGTGCTCGGTGATTGGGGTGTCGATCACCCGCTTGGAGCCGAATTCGTCCAGCAGGCCCTGGGAGACCTTGTAGGCGCCCTGGTATTCGGCAACTTCTTCACCCATCAGGAAGACGTCTTCGTCGCGGCGCATTTCCTCGGCCATGGCGTCGCGCAGGGCTTCGCGGACCGTGGTCTGCACCATTTCGGTGCCTTCCGGGTAATCGGGTTCAAGGTCCACAGCCAGTGCCGCGGGGGCTGCGGCAGCAGCGGCGGGGGCTGCGGGCGCCGAAGGCGCCTCTGCCTCC
>NZ_JWLC01000025.1:251609-400126 GCF_000813745.1 Leisingera sp. ANG-M1
CCCGCCGCAGGCGCTGATGCCGCTGAGGCATCATAGGTCTCGCCGTCTTCCAGCAGCACCGCGATGGCGGTGTTCACCTTCACGCCTTCGCTGCCTTCGCCGATCAGGATCTTGCCGACGATGCCCTCGTCAACGGCTTCAAACTCCATCGTCGCCTTGTCGGTTTCGATCTCAGCCAGGATATCGCCGGAGCTGACGGTATCGCCTTCTTTGACCAGCCATTTGGCCAGAGTGCCTTCTTCCATGGTCGGCGACAGGGCCGGCATCAGAATCTCAGTTGCCATGTCTCAGTTTCCCTCCGGGGCCGGGGTGATCATCCCGACGATGTTTCCTTGTCCGTCTTCCACATAGGCGCAGCGGCCGATGCCGGGGTAGTCGGTTGGCGGCAGCGCTTCAGCGCCGCCGTTGGCCAGCGCCCAGGCATAGCGCTCGTCGCAATCGGCGACCTCGAACGTCATGGTGCCGCCGCGCACCGGGCTGCCGGCTGCAGGGGCTCCGCCCATGCGCTGCATCAGCCCGCCGGTCAGACCCAGGCTCATACCGATCTGGTCGCCTTCGATCAGATGGTAGCCAACGTCCTCGCCGCCGGGCATGGCGGAAAAGCTCCAGCCGAACAGGCCTGAATAAAAGGTCTTGGCCTGCTCCACATCGCTTGCGTGAATTTCAAAATGGGGCATCGCTCAGCCCTCGGCGTAGATGTCGGTCCACAGCTCTTCCAGAGCCGGCTCCGGGCTCTCTTTGGCGAAGTCTGCGGATTTGTTGACGATCTCCTTGATTTCCTTGTCGATCGCCTTGAGGTCTTCCTCGGTGGCGTGCTTGCCGGTCAGCAGCATGTCGCGGACCTGCTCGATCGGGTCGCGCTCCTCACGCATTTTCTGGACCTCTTCGCGAGTGCGGTACTTGGCCGGATCCGACATCGAGTGGCCGCGGTAGCGGTAGGTTTTGACTTCCAGGATATAGGGGCCTTTGCCCGAGCGGCAGTGGGCGACGGCGCGTTCGCCGGCTTCCTTGACGCTGAGGACATTCATGCCGTCGACGGCTTCGCCCGGGATCCCGAACGCAGCACCGCGGGTGTAGATGTCGGGGGTCGAGGTGGAGCGCGCCTGGGCGGTGCCCATGGCGTACTGGTTGTTCTCGATCACGAAGACAACCGGCAGGTCCCAGAGAGCGGCCATGTTGAAGGTCTCATAAACCTGGCCCTGGTTGGCGGCGCCGTCACCGAAATAGGTGAAGGTGACGCGGCCGTTGCCTTTGTATTTGTCGGCGAATGCCAAGCCGGCGCCCAGCGGCACCTGGGCGCCGACGATGCCGTGGCCGCCATAGAAATGCTTCTCTTTCGAGAACATGTGCATGGAGCCGCCTTTTCCCTTGGAATAGCCGCCCTCGCGGCCGGTGAGTTCGGCCATGACGCCATCGGGGTCCATGCCGCAGGCCAGCATATGGCCGTGGTCGCGGTAGGAGGTGATCCGCTTGTCGCCTTCCTCGGCGGCGGCCTCAAGCCCCACAACAACCGCTTCCTGGCCGATGTACAGGTGGCAGAAGCCCCCGATCAGCCCCATGCCATATAGCTGGCCCGATTTTTCCTCGAATCGGCGGATCAGCAGCATTTCGCGGTAGTACTTGGTCAGTTCTTCGGCAGAAACGTTTGGTTTCTTTGCGCTTTTTCTAGCGGCCATGGTGGTCGGCTCCCCCTGAAGGCTAGATAGTTTAGTGTTAAACAAACTGATAGCGGGTTTTTCGCCGCCTGGGTAGTGTTATTCTGCCGCGGGGTTTCCAGCGCGTAAAAAACCGCTGAGAACGCGCAAAAATGCCACGCTGCCGGTGGCAGGCGCGGCCTGGAGGTTTTTGAAGTACGGGTGCCGGAGCGGGGCCCTAGCGGATCACAATCTCGTCTGCGCGGACCAGGCCGAGCACCGAGCGCGCCTGCTCGTCGAGGAGGTCGAGGTCGAGGTAGTCGTCCGACAGGCGGCGGGTGAGGTTTTCCATCTCGGCAGCCTGGGACTGGAGGCGGCCGAGATCCAGCTGCAGTTCTTCTGCCTCAGCCTGGATCTCGACCCTCCGGAACAGGCCGAAGTCGCCCTGCACAGCAGCAAAGGTGAAATATGCGCTGAGCGCGAATGCGGCTGCAAAGAAGGCGATGGCGCCCAAGGGCGGGCGGTTGCTTCGGGTCACGTTGAGAGTGCCTGTATGTTACTGCTTAAGTTTTTGTTTTTGCGCCGTTTCCCGGCGTCTGCATCAAGTATGCCACACCCGGTTCCGCTTGTGAATCCAAAAACTGTCCACAGGGGGTTTATTTTCATGTCCAGGCCTTGGGGGCATGGCAGAGGCGCGTTGTCAGAGGATCACATCGTGCAGGTCTTTTGAGTGGCTGGTGATCTGTTCGTAGCCGTCTGCGGTGATAATAAAGCTGTCGCCGACCTGAGCGCGGAAACTGTCTGTTGAAACCGATCCATCAACTGCAAAAACCATTCCGGGCTGCAAAACGGTTTCGTCGCCGGTAACCAGCTGCGGGTTTTCCAGGAAGCTAAAGCCGGTCGCCCGGCCGCAGCGGAAAGGGTAGCTGTAACCTGCCTCCTGAATGACTTCGGCGTATGCGGCATGTACGTCCTGCGCCTGCACGCCGGGTGCCAGGCGCTCTAAAGCAGCCTGCTGGCTGGCAACGGCGACCTCGTAGATGCGGGCTTGTTCCGGGGGTGCCTCGCCAATCCAGAAAGTGCGGTCAAAGCCAAGTTTGAAGCGGTGGAAATTGGTCATTCCGCAGAAACACAGAAACACAGGCTCGCCGTGCTGCATTATGCGGGTGGAGGCGCGGTGGTGAGTTTTGGTGATCTCCTGGCCAGATGCCATGATCTGCAGGAAATGCGTGTTGGGGGACATGTAAGTGTCTTGGTAATGCGCATTCAAGATCTCCGCCGCCTTCCGAGTGCCAGCCTGGGAGGTGGCGATGGCGACCTCGAATTCTGGCACTCCCGCAGAGATGGCATTGCGTCCTGCAGCCATCATGGCTCCTGCGACCTCGCCCGCGTGGCGGGCCAGTTGCAGCTCTTCTCGCGACTTGATCATCCTCATGCGAGAAAGTTCTGGAGTGATGCTGACAGTCCCTTTGTTCCCGGCAAGCTCATTGACATAGGCACGAACAGCCGGGGGCATATGATCGGGCTCGATCGCGATGCTGGACGCTTTTGCGAGGGCGCCGGGCAGTTCAGCGCGCCACTCAGCGCCGTCGCCGTCATTCCAGGCGGCGATGCGGTCCACACGGGCCACGGTTTCCGCCATCACAACATCAATCACTGGTGTGATAAGAAGGCTCTGGCCGTCACGCGGCACTGCCAGGATCGTCGGGCGGCCAAACTCCATATGCAAGTAGTCATAGTAGCCAGTCAGGTAATAGACGCTGTCGTCGTCTGTAATCAGGGCCACGTCGATGCCAGCGCTCGCCATCCCCTCCCGCAAGCGGTCCATACGCGCCTGAAACATCCCGGTGCCTCCCTGATCCGGATTTCTGAGGAAGACGCTAGGGGCAAGCCGTGCCTCGCGGCAAAGGTTTTATTGTCCCGTGACAAAGAAAACGCCCCGGCGGGAAGGCCAGGGCGCGAGTCCGAACAGGTCAGTGCCTGCGGTTTACTGGTCCAGCGCCGCGACACCGGGCAGTTCTTTGCCTTCCATCCATTCCAGGAAGGCGCCGCCGGCGGTGGAAATGTAGCTGAAGTCGCCCGCGGCGCCGGAGGCGTTAAGCGCTGCCACAGTGTCACCGCCGCCCGCTACCGAAATCAGCTGGCCTGCACGGGTCAGGGCGGCCGCTTTCAGGGCAGCTGCGTTGGTGGCGGCATCAAACGGCTCAAACTCAAACGCGCCCAGCGGGCCGTTCCAGATCAGCGTCTTGCTGTTCTCGAAAACCTCGTTGATGCGGGTCAGGCTGTCGGGGCCTGCGTCCAGGATCATGCCGTCTTCGGGGCACTGGTCAGCGGCCAGGATTTCATGCTCGGCGTGGGCTTCGAATTTCTTCGCGACCACGATGTCGGAGGGCAGGATGATCTCGCAGCCTGCGGCCTCGGCCTTGGCGAGGATCTCGGCGGCGGTGTCCTTCATGATGCGTTCAGCCAGCGAGATGCCAACCGGCAGGCCCTTGGCTACCAGGAAGGTGTTGGCCATGCCGCCGCCGATCACCAGGTGGTCGACCTTCTCAATGAGGTTGCCCAGCAGTTCCAGCTTGGTGGAGACCTTGGCACCGCCGACAACAGCTGTGACCGGGCGCTGCGGCTGGCCCAGGGCGCTTTCCAGCGCTTCCAGCTCGGCCTGCATCAGACGGCCGGCGCAGGCGGGCAGCAGGCGGGCGATGGCCTCGGTGGAGCTGTGCGCGCGGTGGGCGGCAGAGAAGGCATCGTTGCAGTAAACTTCGCCCAGGCGTGCCATGCCGGCGGCCAGTTCCGGGTCGTTCTTGGTTTCGGCTGCGTGGAAGCGGGTGTTTTCCAGCAGCAGCACTTCACCCGGCTGCAGCGCGTCAGCTGCGGCCTCGGCACCGGCCCCGACGCAATCGGCGGCAAACAGCACCTTGGTTTCAAAGGCGCGCTCCAGCGTCGGCACCAGCTGATTCAGCGACAGGTTTTCACGGCGCTCGCCGCCGGGACGGCCGAAGTGCGCGAGCAGGATCGGCTTGCCGCCGGCGGCCAGGATGTCGCGCACGGTTGGGGCGATGCGGCGGATGCGGGTGGAGTCGGTCACAACCCCGTCGACGATCGGCACGTTGATGTCCACGCGCACCAGGACGCGCTTGCCGTTCAGATCCATGTCGTCGAGTGTTTTCCAGCCCATCTGCGGAGCCCCCTATGGTGAATATGCAGGTAAATCCGGGCGCTGTTTCGGGGGTTTTTGCGCATCAGTCAATGCTCCCTTGGCATTTGCGAGCGCTACCCTTAACTATCGTTGCAAATTTCGACGACAGGAGGGCCAGATGGCCGAGATCAAAGACCCCGAAAACACCGTCATCATCGAGCTGAAGGACGGCAATGTTGTCATCGAGCTGCTGCCCGACGTGGCGCCGAAGCACTCTGAGCGGATGAAAGAACTGGCGCGCGCAGGCGAATACGACAACGTCTGCTTCCACCGTGTGATCGACGGCTTCATGGCGCAGACCGGCGACGTGGCCAACGGCGACATGGAAGACGGCTTCAATATCCGCATGGCGGGCACCGGCGGCTCCTCGCTGCCGAACCTGCCGGCTGAGTTCTCGAAGCTGCCGCATGACCGCGGCACCCTGGGCGCAGCCCGTTCCGCCAACCCGGATTCGGCCAACTCGCAGTTCTTCATCAACTTCAAGGACAACCACTTCCTGAACGGCCAGTACACCGTTTACGGCCGTGTCATCGAAGGCATGGAGCATGTCGACGCGATCACCCGCGGCGAGCCGCCTGCGGAGCCGGACCGGATGATCTCGGTCAAGGTTGCTGCGGATGCGTAAGGCGCTGAGCCTGGTGGCCCTGCTGGCAGCAGGGCCTGCCTTTGCCTCCGGCCTGGAAATCCAGGTCGAAGGCGAAGCCAACGGCACTATCAAAATCGACCTGTTCGAGGATGTGGCGCCCAAGCACGTGGAGCAGATCACCGCGCTGGCTGGTGAAGGCCAGTATGACGGCGTGGTGTTCCACCGGGTCATCGAAGGCTTCATGGCGCAGACCGGTGATGTCGAGTTTGGCCGCATTGGCGGCGATATGCGCTATGCCGGGCGCGGCGGCTCCAGCCGTCCGGACCTGCCGGCCGAGTTCTCGGAGCTGCCGTTTGACCGCGGCGTGGTCGGCATGGCGCGCTCGCAGAGCCCAGACAGCGCAAACTCGCAATTCTTCATCATGTTCGATGCGGGCCATTTCCTGAACGGCCAGTACACGGTTGTCGGCAAGGTAACCGAGGGCATGGATGTGGTAGATGCGATCAAGCTAGGCAGCAAAAGCGCGAATGGCGTCGTGGTTGGTCAGCCTGACACCATGACCAAGGTGACCGTCACCGAGTGATCTGCTTGGTTTGACTGATAAAAGGCCCGCTTCCAGTCCAGGAAGCGGGCCTTTTTTATGGTTAACGCACCGTTAAACTGACGTCACAAGCGTGTGTTTCCCACTATTCCCCCGGCATCGGGCTTTCTACTACTGGAGACAGTGGGGAGAGGTGCGATGCTGAAACGCTTGCTGCTGAGTGCCGCTGTTCTGTTTCCCTGGGCGGCGCAGGCCGGCCCTGGAGAGTGGAAGCGCGAATGGCCGAAAACGGATTTCAATCAGTCTCTGATTTCTGACTGGCGTCAGATCCGGTCGGGCGGGGTGCCCAAGGATGGCATTCCGGCGCTGGACCGGCCGGAGTTTGGAGCCGCGGCCAAGGAACGCAGGCTGCAGCCGCGGGAGCCGGTGATCACGCTGGAGATTGAAGGGGCAAAGCCGCGGGCCTATCCGCTGCGGTACCTGACCTGGCATGAAATCGTGAACGACGAGGTCGCGGGCGTGCCTGTGGCGGTGACCTATTGCCCCTTGTGCAATTCCGCGGTGACCTTTGACCGGCGCACCAGGGCAGGGGTGCTGAGTTTTGGGGTCACTGGCAAGCTGCGCTATTCCGACATGGTGATGTATGACCGGGAAACCCAAAGCTGGTGGCAGCAGGCGCTTGGCACGGGCATCGTTGGCGAGATGAGCGGCCAGCGGTTGGCCAGCCTGCCCAGCTGGGTCGAAAGCTGGGAAGAGTTCAAAGCCCGCAACCCGGACGGGGTGGTGATGGCGCAGCCTGCGTACAACAGGCGCTACGGGCACAATCCCTATCAGGGATATGACAGTTCGGAATGGCCGTTTCTGTATGACGGCGCGCCGCCGCCGCATGGGATGGCGCCGTTGGACCGGGTGGTGAGGGCTGGAAACCGGGCCTGGCCGCTGGCCCGGCTGGCGACAACGGGCGAGATCCGGGAGGCGGGCCTGGTGCTGAGCTGGAAGCCGGGCCAGGCGTCCGCGCTGGACACCGGAGCTTTGGCCCGGGGCCGGGACATCGGTTCGGTTCGGGTGCGGGACACGAGCGGGCTGGATGTGCCGCACGACGTGATGTTTGCTTTTGCGTTTCACGCTTTCTGGCCGGACGGCATCTGGATGTTGAAATGAAAACGGCGCGCCTCTCCGAGGCGCGCCGTTATGAGTGAGGTGAAGGCGTCAGAACAGGAAGTTGTCCGCGTTTTCAATCTCTTCAAGGGTGGTGTTTTCAACCAGAATGGTAACGTTGGAGAACGAGATGAGGACGTCGCTGCCCTGCTCCTCAAAATCCAGCTGACGGAACCGGGAAGCACCGCGGCCGATCTCGATAAGGTCTTCACCGGCGGTGAAATCGGTGATCGTGTCATTGCCGTGGCCTTTGTGGAAGACAAACACATCTTCCTGCCTGCCGCCGGTAAGAACGTCGTTGCCCTTGTGGCCGAGCAGTCTGTCGCTGTCATAGCCTCCGTCGAGAGTGTCATTGCCGCTGCCGCCGATGAGCAGGTCGTTGTCGTTACCGCCATAGAGCCTGTCCTTGCCGGAACTGCCCTTCAGCGTGTCATCGCCATCCCCGCCTAGCAGCCGGTCACTGTGACGGCCGCCATTCAGCTCATCATCGCCATCTTCACCCTCCAGCCGGTCCCGTCCGCTGCCGCCGAGAAGCTCATCCTGCCCCTCACCGCCGTCAAGGGTGTCACTGCCGCTGCCGCCCAGCAGGCGGTCGTTTCCTGTTTCGCCCAGAAGGAAGTCGCGGCCGGTCAGACCGGACACGGTGTCGTTGCCGGATCCTCCAAGAATGAGATCATCGGACAGGGAGGACGAGTCTCCCGTCAAATTGTTGCCGAAACTGGAACCGGTTTGCAGCGCGAATGTCCGGTCGGTGAACTCAAGCTCTTCAATCGAGTAGATGCGGTCGCGGCCAGAGGCGGAGTCGATCGTAACTGTGCTGATACTGGAGGACAGTTCAGCATTTTTATAGCTGTCGCTGATGATCAGCCGGTCGGTGCCGGTGCCGCCAAAGAGCGTATCATCGCCAGAGCCCAGCGAAATCGTGTCGTCGCCGCCATGTGCGTTCCAGGCTTGGCCCTCGGACATGTTGGAGGTGATGGTATCGCTTCCGGCGAGAATTCTGGCTTCGACTTGCGAACCGCTCAAGGTCGCAAAGGTGTAGAAGTTGATCGAAAACCCCGAGAAAGACATCACTGATGTGCCGTTTGAGGTGATGCTTAACCCGGTCAGCGTCCAGGAAAAGGCGGAGGAGGACGAGAAGTCGCCGGTCAGCCGGAAGCCTGCGCCGTTTGTACCGGTAAAGACGATGAGGCTCGATGTTTGAGTGGTGATCTCTGCATTTGCGAAGTCAGGGGAGTTCAAATCATCCAAAGACCAAGAGCCGTTAAGGTCATTTACTGTGACTGTTGCCATTTTGGTTGAATATCCTGTTAGGTGAATGAGCCGGTTTTTTTGCAGTTTTTACCGGCAGCACCCTTGGGTTGCAATATCCTCAGGCCGCATACCTGCCAGGTGATCCTGGTGTCCTTGCGTCAACCGGCAAGGAAAGAAAATCTTTGCTGTTTTTAGTCAAGGCTTTAGCGCTGAGGGGGCAATCCATCTGAACCAAGTTTGCAGCCATGTGCGGTGCAAAACAGCAACGGGCAGAACCGATTTGCGGCCGGATCGCCTTCGGTTTCTGACGGGACAGAACCGAAGGCAGTGATTTAGGCCGCTCGCAGGGCGCGGTGTTCCTTTTGCCGAACCTCAAGTCAGCCTAAAACAGGAAATTTTCGGCCTCTTGAAGTTGGGTTACAGTGGTTCCTTCCACCAGAATTGTGACATCGGCAAAGGAAACCAGCACGTCACTGCCTTGCGCGGAGAAGCTGAGATCTTCCAGGCTGGAGGCGCCGCGGCCGATCCGGATAAGATCCTGGCCCGCGCTGAAATCTGTGATCGTGTCGTTGCCGTGGCCGCGGTGAAAGACAAAAGTGTCCGCATGCGCGCCGCCGGTCAGGCGGTCGTCGCCCGTGTGGCCAAGAAGCGTGTCACGGCCCCAATTGCCGGACAGGGTATCGCTGCCGCTGCCGCCAATCAGGCTGTCTGATCCCGAACCGCCCAGCAAAACGTCGCTGCCGCCGCCGCCTTTCAGGGTGTCGTCACCGTTGCCGCCTGCCAAATGGTCGCGGTGGGCTCCGCCGTCGAGAACATCGTCGCCTCCCTCGCCAAAAAGCTGGTCCTTGCCGCGCCCGCCGAAGAGCTGGTCGCTGTGGTCTCCACCTCTGAGCTCGTCGCTGCCGTTGGCACCCAGCAGGCGGTCGGCGCCGCTGCCGCCCAGCAGCGTATCGTTATTCCTGCCGCCGTTCAGGGTGTCATCGCCGGAGTTGCCTTCAAGGCTGTCGTTGCCATTGCCACCGTACAGCTTGTCATTTCCCGGTTCATAGGAAGAGGTAGAAATACCGAATGGGCCGAAATCCGTGAACCCCGGGACATGACTGGCTTCCTGGTAGCTGTCGTCACCTTGCAGGGTGTCGTTGCCATGGCCGCCGTGAATGACGTCGCCGTCGTTGCCGCCGGCGATAAAGTCGCTGCCGTGGCCGCCGGAGAGGTTGTCATCGCCATCGCCGCCTATGATGCCGTCGTTTCCATCGCCGCCGGAAATACGGTCGCTTCCGTCACCGCCGATCAGAATATCGTCGCCGGTGCCGCCGGTGATGGTGTCATTGCCGCCGCGGCCGTGGATCGCGTCGTAGCCGAGCGCCCCAACCGGGTTTTGCGAGGTGAAAACTTCGGCCGCGCTGGTGCCTTCCTGAACCTCCAGCGTGTTGCCGGCGAGTTCAATTGTCTCGACGCCAATAAGGGTGTCTTCGCCCTGCGAGCTGGTGAAGCGGACGCCTCTGTCCCATTCGAAACCCAAGCTGTACTCGTCGCCCGGATGACCGATCACAAGGGTGTCGTGGCCGGCGCCGCCGTCGATGTAGTCATCGCCGCCGCCCGCCTGGATTGTGTCATTCCCACCGTAAGTTTCGATCACTTCTCCGCCGTTGTACGCAGAGGTATAGGTGTCATCCCCGCCCAGCAGCGCCTGCTGCAGGTCAAAGTCGTCGGACAGGAGGTCCTCGACGCTGGCGCTGAACCCGGTGACCGAGGCGACGAGCGCGTCATTGTAGGTGAGGGTGAGGCTGCTGATAGTGCTGTTTTCCGTTGGCAGGCCGGCGGCGTCATAGGAAAATGACCCCTGAAGCGTGACTGTGAAACCGCCAAAGCTTGCAATCAGCTGGGACCCGCTTCTGGAGATGAAGGTGACGTCTTCAAGTTCGAAATCCTCAAGCGCGTTGTCCGGGACAGCGTTGGCCGCTTCGGTGAAAACGAAATTTGCCATAATGAAACCTGTAGGTAGAAGAATAAGTGAACCTGGGGTTGCCGGGTAAATGTCTAGCGGCCAATCAATAGCCGGTAAAGGCTTGAAATAAATAAGTACAGAGATCTTATTTTGGTTGTGCGGCGGGGGAAATGATAACGCCGCAGGCGGTCACCTGCGGCGCTTCCGGTCCCTGCCGGACCCGGTTGTTCTATGGCTTAGCCTTCAGCCTTATGCGCGGCGGTCGCGGCCTGAACGGCTGCCGAAGGCGCCGGGGCTGCGGCCGGTGCGGGGGCCGGAGCTGCCTTGCGGCCGCCCGGGTTCAGCGGGTCGTCCTGGCGCTGCACGGAGCCTTCGAAATGGGCGCCGCTTTCGATCGCGATGGTCTTGTGGATGATGTCGCCTTCGACCCGCGCGGTGGAGGTCAGGCGCACCTTCAGGCCGCGCACGCGGCCGACGATACGGCCGTTGATCACCACGTCATCGGCGGTGACTTCGCCCTTGATGGTGGCGGTCTCGCCAACGGTCAGCAGATGTGCGCGGATGTCGCCTTCAACGGTGCCTTCGACCTGGATGTCGCCGGTGGTTTTCACATTGCCGGTGATATGCAGGTCCGAGCTCAGCAGCGATGCGGCGGGCTTGGCCTTGGGGGCGCTGGCCTTGTAGTCGCTGACCGGAGCCGCCGGCGCAGCAGCGGGTGCCGGGGTTGCGTCGGCCTGCTTCGGCCCGGGCTCGTTGATTTTGCTCTTAGAAAACATTTCTCGCAGCCTTGATGTAGATCATGGGGTTTACAGGTTGCCCGTTGACCCTGACCTCGTAATGGAGGTGGGTCCCGGTGGACCGTCCGGTGTTACCCATATCAGCAATGTGATCCCCGCGCGAGACCCTTTGGCCCTTTGTCACGCGGAGTTTCGAGTTATGGGCATATCTGGTTTCAATGCCGAAGGCATGGCGGATGGTGACAAGGCGGCCATAGCCGGATTGCCAGCCGGCATGGGTCACCACGCCGTCAGCAGTGGCAAAGATATCGGTGCCGGTGCGGCCGGCGAAATCGGAGCCTTTGTGCAGGCGGCGGCCGCCGGATTTGGGGTCGCGGCGGTAGCCGAAGCCGGAGGTCTGGCGCACCTGGCCAAGGTTCACCGGGGTGGCAAAAGGCGCCTGCTGCGCCGCCAGCCGGTAGAGGTTCAGCTGGTCCAGCTGGGCCAGGATCTTATTGGCGCGCAGCGCTTCCGGGGCAGGTTCCTCGCCGCGGGTCGACATCGCCAGCGGCTCGAGCGGGCCGCCCTGGCCGTTGTAGCCGCGCCGCACCTGCTCGAGAATGCGGTCGGTGGGCATGCCTGCGCTGCGGAACATCTTGTCGAGCGGGGTGACGGACACCGCCACCGCTTCTTCAAGCTGGCGGAAGATCTGGTTGTTGCGCTCGTCCATCAGCTGCAGCTCCAGCTCCAGCTCGTCGCGCTGTTCGAGCGCGTCCCGGGCATCGGCCAGGACCTGGTCGCGTTCGGACGCAGTGTCGGACAGTACCGCGGCCAGCATGCCTGTCTGAGCGGCGGCGCTTTCCATCGCTGCATGGGCCTGGGCTTCGTCCTGTGCATCTTCCTGCAGCTGGGCCAGGGTCCTTCGGGCGCTGTCGCGCTGGCTCATAGTGTCGCGCAGGGTGGATTGGATCACCTCAATACCGGTTTCCAGCTCGCGGCGGCGGGTTTCCGAAGCCAGCAGTTCGGATTGCATCATCGAAATCTGCGCCAGCGCGGCGTTGAAACGTTCTTGCGCGGCCAGGGCCTCTTCGGCGCGGGCATCGCGTTCTTCGGAGATTGCGTTCAGCCGCTCGCGGTAGGTCTGCTGGTCGCGTTTGGCCAGCTCGCGGAAGTTTCCGGCGCCGATGCTGTCCATCAGTACAATGGCGGTGGCCACAATGGTCCAGGCGACAAACAGCGTGGCCCCGGCAACCGCAACCAGCTGGGTTTCCGAGCGCAGCCGGATAAACCGCGTGTCGCTGTCGGATTTGAGGAAAACCCGCCGCTCGGGGAAACGGCGTTCCAGGAAGCTGTGTATTCTGATCGCGAGCCGTGTGCGCAAATTCCGTTCCCTGTCCCGTCTTGCGAGGCCGCGCGGTGAGCGCAGTGCCGCCTCCTTGCGCGAAGTGAATAGACAGGGCGCGGCCATAGGGCAAGCCTGTTGACCCTTCGGGCCGGAAACCGGGGAAAGGCGGCGCAAGATAGGCGGAAATCTGCCGAGTGTGCGGGGAGTTGTGCTGCTGCTGCCCGGCGGCGTCCGGCAGGGCAGCGCGTCAGCCCTGGCGTTCCTCCAAAGCCTCCATCCAGCCGTTCTCCCAGGATTGGTGATCGACATTGTCGAAAGCGTAAGGGTTTGCGGTGAAAGACAGTCCGCGGCGCCGGGCCAGGTAGCCTTCGTCGTAACTGTTAGCCCGCGGATCCATGCCGCAGGCATGGTGCGCGGTGTCGCGCAAATGGGCGGCAAACTCCGGGTATTTCACCAGATCGGTCTGGTCGAGCCCTTCGGGATGCCGTTTCAGCGCCTGGTGGCCGCGGCGGGTCAGTGTCCAGCTGCCGGTCTGCCCTGGTTCGAGGATTCGGGCGATTTCCAGGTCGGTCAGATGGCCGGCCAGAAGCTCGCGCAACTCTTCCGGCGGCAAGCCGGGATCCTCGTTGGCCTGGCGGAACAGGTTGGCCAGCGCCTCTTCGCAGCTTTTCAGGGTGACCGGTCCCGAACCGGCCTTATGCAGAATCAGCGCCACCAGGCTAGCAGCGCTTAACAGTGGGAAATCGTTATCAAACATGCCGTCTGCCGTTTGCCGGTTCGTCCTGGTCAGCCTCCAATGGCTGCAGGTGAATCTAGGCTGCTCTGACACCCGGTCAAACCGCCGGCGGTGCTTGCGTGACGGACCTTACCAGCCGGGCAGCGGCTTCACCTGGTCAGCCAGCGGCCAGTAGAAATCCGGCGGCAGTCCGGCATCGGCGCGCTTTTCCTCGTTGAAGGGAGGTTTCAGCGCGCCGTGGAAATACTTGCGCACAAGGGAGTGGAACATTTCCTTGGGGTCGAGGTTGTCCCGGCCGCAGAGGAAATTGAACCATTTGGAGCCATAAGCCACATGGCCGACTTCCTCGGCATAGATCAGTTCCAGCGCCTCAACGGCCTGGGCGAGGCCCGCTTTGCGGAACACCTCGATCATGCCAGGCGTCACATCCAGGCCGCGGGCTTCCAGCACCATTGGCACCACGGCAAGGCGGCCCATCAGGTCGTCCGCGGTGTCCTCGGCGGCGCGCCACATGCCTGCATGGGCTGGCAAGGCGCCGTAGTGGCTGCCCAAGGCTTCAAGGCAGTCGCACATCAAATTGAAATGTTTAGATTCTTCGTCTGCAGCTTTCACCCAGTCATCAAAGAATCCCAGTGGCATGGGCACGTGGGAAAACCGGGCAATGATATCCCAATGCAAGTCCACGGCGTTGAGCTCGATATGCGCTACCGCATGCAGCAAAGCAATGCGCCCGGCCTCGGAGCCCGGCTTGCGCTTGGGGACGCAGCGGGGATCGAGAAGCTTTGGCTCTGCCGGGCGCGCAGGGTGCATCGGCGGGGAGGCCGTACCGATCCGGATATCAGGACCGCCGCTGCTGCGTGCGGCGAACCACTCAGCCGCGTGGCGCCGCGACAGGGCCGTTTTTTCCCGGCCGTCAGCGGTGTTCAGAACCTCAACGGCGCGCGCGGCAAGCGATAGGGGCTGGTCGGCCATTCCGGTCTGTCTCCTTGGATGCGGTTGCCGCTGGTTCACCCCATTCTGCGGGAAATGTCCAGCATGGAGCTGGCAAGGGGCAGGTTCTACAGCCGGCAAGCCGGAACGGGAGCTGCGTTGCAGTGCCCGCATGCGCAGGACCGGAACGGGGAGGCTCCCGCGCCTGCGGAAGATCAGCGGCTGATCTTCCTGGCAGACTTGGGCGTGGCACCGCGCTGACGCGCGGTGCGCGCCGCCGCTTTGCGGCGGCGCCGGGCCCAACAGGTTCGCCTGGCCCTGCCAAGGGGCTGGCAAAACTGGCGGGAGTGCTCCATTAGTTTTTGGACAGGGCGCGGGCAGCTTCCAGGACTTCCTCGGTGTGGCCGTCCACTTTGACCTTGCGCCAGATGCGGGCGATGCGGCCTTCGGCATCAATCAGGAACGTCGAGCGTTCAATGCCCCAGTGCTTCTTGCCGTACATGTTTTTCTCTTTCCAAACACCATAGTCCTCGCAAACACTGCCGTCGGCATCCGACAGCAGCGGCGTGGTCAGCTCATGTTTGGCGGTGAATTTCTCGTGTTTGGAAACCGTATCCTTGGAAATCCCGAAAACGTGAGTGCCCGCATCGGCAAATGCCTGCAAAGCCTCTGAAAAGGCGATGGATTCTTTGGTGCAGCCGGGGGTATCATCCCTGGGGTAGAAGAACAGCACCACGGCAGAGCCCTTGAGGCCGGACAAAACAACCTCTCCGCCGCCGCCGCGGGGCAAGGTAAAGGAAGGGGCGGGATCTGAAACGTCAAGCATTGGCCTGTCTCCGGTATCTTGCGCAAAACACTGCGGCGCAACCATAATCAATGAGCAGCAAAGGGAAAGCCGAGATCAAACCTGCCGGCAAGAATAACGGGGCGGCCGCTGAAGCTGTGCCTGTCCGCGGCCCGGAACCTGCTGCGCAGCAGGGGCTGCATACGGAGCCTACCGGGCCGCGGCGGCGCTGGCGGCTGCTGCGCGGACTGGTCTGGCTGCTGGCGCTGCTCTGCTTTCTGAGTGCCGGCGCCATCTATTTTGGAATTGGTACCCGGCTTGATGCGCCGGACTGGCTGCGCCAGCGGGTAGAGACGCGGATCGAACGCCATCTGAACGGCTTGCAAATCGAATTCGGTGCGATCCACGTTGTGGTGGACCAGGGCTGGCGTCCCCGGATGGGGCTGAGGGACGTGGTTCTGCGCCACCCTGATGGAACTGTGTTTGCGCAGCTGGCAGATGCCCAGGCAAGCCTCGCGATGCGCCCGCTTATGCAGGGCAAGGTGCAGCCAAAGAAAATTGCACTCAACGGGCTGTTCGCTGCGCTGCGCCGCAACAAGGACGGCACCCTGGCGCTGAGTTTCGGGCAGGGCGGGCTGCCCTACCGCCAGGCCGGCAACCTGGCACAGCTGATCGAGCAATGGGACAGCCAGCTGCAGCTGCCGGTGCTTGCCGCGCTGACCGAGGTAGAGACCGGCGCTTTGACGCTGTCTTACACCGATGACCGGCTGGGCAGAGCCTGGACCCTGGACGGCGGCAGGATCGGGTTGCAGCGCAACGGCCAGGCAGTGTCGCTGTCAGCTGCCTTCTCGGTGCTGAGCGGGCGCGGCGATGTGGGTACCGTAGAGGCCAGCTATACCTCGGAGCTGGGCAGCCCGGCTGCGGACTTCGGTGTGTTGATCTCGGATATTGCCAGCGAGGACATTGCCTTGCAAAGCCCGGCTCTTGGCTGGCTGGGCGTGCTCAAAGCGCCGATTTCCGGCTCGCTGCGCGGCGGTGTGTCCGGCGAGGGCAGTATCGAGCCGGTGCAGGCCAGCCTGCGCATCGGTGAAGGCGTGATCCAGCCCGCGGCCCAGACCAAACCGGTGCCGATCAGCGGCGCGCGCAGCTATTTCACCTATGACCCGGGCGGTCAGCTGCTGGAATTCAGCGAGCTGAGTGTGCAAAGCGGCTGGGGCTCGGGGGTGATGCAGGGGCAGGCCAGCCTGGCAGGGATCGAAAACGGGCAATTGACCGGGCTGACCGGGCAGCTGCGGTTCTCCGACCTGGAACTGAACCCGCAACAGCTGTTCGAGGCGCCGGTTCAATTCCCCGGTCTTGATGCCGATTTCGACCTGAGGCTTAAACCGTTCCGGCTGCGGCTAGGTGAGATGCTGCTGCGGGACGGCGGCAGCCGTATCCATTTTGACGGAGAAATCGGCGCCGGACCGGATGGCTGGGATTACGACCTGAACGGCCGGGTCGACACCGTCTCTGCGGCGCGGGTGAAGGAGCTATGGCCCGAGCCGCTTGCGCCGAATCCGCGTGCCTGGGTGCGGGCGAACCTGACCGGGGCTCAGATCCGGGACGTCGGGTTCCACATGCGCGGCCG
Source organism: Leisingera sp. ANG-M1 (assembly GCF_000813745.1). GTDB lineage: Bacteria > Pseudomonadota > Alphaproteobacteria > Rhodobacterales > Rhodobacteraceae > Leisingera. Next base: position 268,071 of record NZ_JWLC01000025.1, read on the forward strand.
CGGCCGCGGCAAGCCTTTCATAAGCCTGGATCTTGGGTTTGAAGACGCCGAGGTTGTTTTCCAGAAATTCATGCCTCCGGTGCGGCAGGCAGCCGGGCAGCTCAGCCTTTACGGAACGCGGTTCGTGGTCACGGCCTCCAAAGGGGTGGTGACTGCTGAGCAGGGCGGCGACGTGGATGTTTCCGGCACGTCCTTCATCATTCCGGATACGTCGGCCCGCGATGGGACACCGGGTATCGCCAGGATCATGGCCCGCGGTTCTGCCACGGCTGCTCTGTCGCTTTTGAACCGGGAGCCGCTGAAAGTGATGGACAAGGCCAGCCTGCCGGTGGATCTGGCGGACGGTCAGGTCGAAGCCACTGGCACGCTGGCGCTGCCGCTTAAGAAACAGGTGCCGGTCGAGGAGATCCGCTACCACTACCGCGGTGAAGTGCGCTCGGTTCAAAGCAGCAAACTGGTGCCAGGGCATGTGGCTGCTGCCGCGCGGCTGCAGATCGAGGGCAACCAAAGCTATGTTCGGATCAGCGGCAGCGGCAGCCTGTCGGGCGTGCCGCTGAGTGCCAGCTGGCAGCAGCGGATTGGCAAGGATGCGCCGCAGGACAGCAGGGTTGAGGGCACTATTGAGCTGTCAGAGGAGGCGGTCGAGGCGTTTAATCTCGGGCTGCCGCGCCGGTCGGTTTTCGGCAGGGGGGAGGGCCGTTATTCGGTCAGCCTTCAGCCGGGCGCTCCGCCGCGGCTGGAGCTTGAGTCGGATCTTTCAGGCGTCGGCCTGCGGATCCCGGAAGTGGGCTGGCGGAAACGGGAAGACGCTGAAGGCAAGCTGTCGCTATCCGCAGTTCTGGGGGAGAGCGCTACGGTGGAGCGGCTGGAGCTGCAGGCGCCCGGGCTGGCAGCCACTGGCCGGGTCACCACTCATAAAAGCGGCGGGCTGAACCAGGCAGTCTTCTCTTCGGCGCGGGTCGGCAACTGGTTCCGCGGTTCGGTGGTGTTCCGCGGGCGCGGCACGGCTCCACCGGCGATTGAGATCACCGGGGGGCAGCTGGATTTGAACCGCTCGCCGTTTTCTGCCACCTCAACCAGCGGGAGCAGCACCACCACAGGGGCTGCCGTGCCAATCACGCTGCGGCTTCAAAACCTGCAGGTGACCGACAGTATCGGGCTGCGGAATTTCCAGGGGCGCTTTTCCAGCCGCGGCGGCATGAATGGCGAGTTCACAGCGCATTTGAACGGCCAGACCCCGGTGGCGGGAACGGTGGTGCCGCAGAACGGCGGCACGGCCGCCCGGATCCGGGCCAATGACGCCGGCGGGATTTTCCGCTCGGCCGGGGTGTTCGAACATGGCCGCGGCGGAAGTTTCGACATGACACTGGTGCCGGCGGACACGCCCGGCGAATATGACGGCCGGGTCAATGTGCGCAATATCCGGGTGCGCAACGCCCCGTCGATGGCGGCAATTCTGAACGCCATCAGCCTGGTGGGGCTGCTGGATGAAATGACCGGGCAAGGCATTTTGTTCACCAGCATGGATGGCCGTTTCCGGCTTGGCGCGTCGCATCTGATCCTGCATCAAAGCAGCGCTGTAGGCCCGTCGATGGGGCTGTCGCTGGATGGCAATTTTGATCTGAACAGCACCCGGCTGAACATGCGCGGGGTGATCTCGCCGGTTTACTTGCTGAATGCCATCGGCCGGGTGCTGGCACCGCGGCCTGGCGAGGGGCTGATCGGCTTTACCTTCACTTTGCGTGGCACAGCGGATGATCCCTCGGTGACGGTCAATCCGCTGGCGGGCTTGGCGCCGGGATTCCTGCGTGAAGTCTTCCGAGGCCCGGCGCCGAAGGTTCCCGGCGACGACAGGGCGTTTTCCTCCGAAGGAGAGGTGCAGGAACAGGGGGAGGAGCAGGTGCGCATTCCGCGGGGCGCGAATAAGTAACACTCGCAAACCCGAAAAACCGCCATAGATTTTCCCTGCAGCACATCCTATAGCGCACGCCATGAAACTCAGCGACTTTGACTTCGACCTGCCCGACACTCTGATTGCCACCCGGCCTGCCAGCCCGCGCAGCGCGGCCCGGCTGCTGGTGGCGTTTGAAGGGCTATTGCATGATGGGCAGGTGACCGATCTGGTGGATTGGCTGCAGCCCGGCGACAGGCTGGTGCTGAACGACACCAAGGTGATCCCGGCGCGGCTCAGCGGGCTGCGGCACCGTGACAGCGCGCAAGGCCCGGTGGCCGCGAAAATCGAGGCCACCTTGCTGGAGCCGCGTGCAGATGGCAGCTGGGCGGCTCTGCTGAAGCCTCTTAAGAAGATCAAGACCGGGGAAGAGATTGTCTTTTCCAAAGATCTGAGCGCCAGGCTGGAAGAGATCGAAGACGGTCAGGGGCATCTGCGCTTTAACCTCAGCGGCACCGGTTTCGACGCGGCGTTGGCTGAGGCCGGAGCAATGCCGCTGCCGCCCTATATTGCCGCCAAACGGGCGGCGGATGAACAGGACAAGACGGATTACCAGACGGTCTGGGCTAAAAACACCGGTGCGGTGGCAGCTCCGACGGCTTCACTGCATTTTGATGCGCCGCTGCTGGAGGCGCTGCAGGCGCGCGGGGTGGAGATTTCCTATGTCACCCTGCACGTTGGGGCAGGCACGTTTCTGCCGGTCAAGGTCGAGGATGTGACCACCCACCGGATGCATGCCGAATGGGGCAGGGTCAGCGAACAGGCCGCCGCGGACATTGCCGCCACCAAGGCTAAGGGGGGCCGGGTTGTCCCGGTTGGCACCACTGCGCTGAGGCTGATCGAAAGCGCCGCAAAGGACGGGCAAATCCACCCTTGGGAAGGCGATACCGACATCTTCATCTACCCGGGTTTCGAGTTCCAGGTCACGGATGCGCTTATGACCAATTTCCACCTGCCGAAATCGACCCTCTTGATGCTGGTGTCGGCGCTGATGGGGCAGGAGGAAATCCGCCGGATCTATGAACATGCCGTAGGCAGCGGCTACCGGTTCTTTTCTTATGGCGACGCGTCGCTTTTGATCCCCGCCAAGGCGGATACACCTGAGAAAAGCAGCGCGAATCCATAGACAAGCGCCGCGGCGATGGGCTCTGATACGGCATCAGGGTCATGAAACCGCAATCAGAATCAGCGATACCGGCGCTCCGCGCAGCGTGCGCCCGGTAATAATATCTAAATGCGCAGGCAGCCCGTCCCCCGTGGAGGGCTGCTTTGCTTTCAAAGGAGGCATGGAAATGCTGCAGGTGCTGTCGAGCGCGTGGGCGCTGCTATTGGGGGTTTGCTTGCTGATGGTAGGCAACGGCCTGCAGGGCACCATGCTGGGGGTCCGGGGCGACCTGGAGGGGTTCTCCTCTTTCGAGATGTCGCTGGTGATGGCCGCCTACTTTGTCGGTTTCCTGGGCGGCTCGCGGCTGGCGCCCGAGATGATCCGCCGGGTCGGCCATGTGCGGGTGTTTGCGGCACTGGCCTCGTTCATTTCCGCCGTGATGATCCTCTATCCGATCCTGCCCAATACCGTGGCCTGGGGGCTGGGGCGCATCATCATCGGCTTCTGCTTCTCGGGCGTTTATGTGACCGCGGAAAGCTGGCTGAACAACGCCGCCGACAACACCAACCGCGGCAAGGCGCTGTCGCTGTATATGATCGTGCAGATGCTGGGCATCATCACCGCCCAGGGGCTGATCCAGGTCGGCGACCCGGCCGGCTATGAGGCCTTTATCATCGCCTCGATACTGGTTTCGATCTCCTTCGGGCCGATTCTGCTGTCGATCTCGCCGACCCCGGCCTTTGACACCACCAAGCCGATGACCCTGAAGGAGCTGATGAAGATCTCGCCGCTGGGCTGTGTCGGCATGTTCCTGCTGGGCGGCGTGTTCTCGGCCCAGTTCGGGATGAGCGCGGTTTACGGCGCCGCCGCAGGCATGAGCCTCACCCAGCTGTCGATCTTCATTGCCACCTTCTATGTCGGCGCCACGGTGCTGCAGTATCCGCTGGGCTGGATCTCGGACCGGATGGACCGCCGGGTGCTGATCCTGTTTGTGGCCGCCCTGGGCGGCGGCGGCGCGGTGCTGGGCTTTGTGCTGGGCGCGGATTTCAAGATGCTGCTGGTCGCGGCCTTCTTCATCGGCGGCCTGTCGAACCCGCTCTATTCGCTGCTGATCGCTTATACCAACGACTACCTGGACCATGACGACATGGCGGCAGCCTCGGGCGGGCTGGTTTTCATCAACGGGCTGGGCGCCATTGCCGGGCCGTTGATCACCGGCTGGCTGATGGGGGACGCGGTCTTCGGCCCGCCGGGCTTCTTTGTCTTCATCGCCGCGCTGATGTTTGTGATGGCCGCCTATGCCGCCTACCGCTCGACCCAGCGGGCCTCGGTTCCGGTCGAGGAGACCGGCAGCTTCACCGTGATGACGCCGACCGCTACGCCGGTGGCGGTGGAGTTTGCCCAGGAATATGCCATCGAAACCGAACTGGAAGAGCAGGAAACCGCCGGCGAGGAGAACTGATTGCGCTAACCAGCGGGAATTGTGAGGATTATTTCACACAGCCCCCTTGTCTGTTGCAAAATGTGACCCAAGCTTACTTGTAAACGCAATGTAAAATGGCCTGAAGTTAAGGTCAGGAAAAACTTGGAGTTACAGACCGATGGCTGGTCCCGAAGAGATACTTGCATTCTGGCTCGACGAAGTCGGCGAGAAGGGATGGTATCTGCAGGATAACGCGCTGGATCAACAGATCCGTGATAAGTTTCAAACGACCTGGGAGGCGGCTTGCGAAGGCAGGTTCTCCTTCTGGCTCACTTACCCGAGCGGCACGCTGGCCTACATCATTCTGATGGACCAGTTCTCGCGCAACATGTTCCGCGGCGAGGGCAAGGCCTTTGCCTCGGACCGGGCAGCGCTGTCGGCGGCGAAGATTGCCATTAACAAGAAATGGGACCTGAAGATCGACGAGCCGGCGCGGCAGTTTTTCTACCTGCCTCTGATGCATTCGGAAAACCTCTGCGATCAGGAACGCTGCATCCGCCTGATGATGGAGCGGATGCCCAAGACCGGCACTAGCAACCTGCTGCACGCCCGTGCCCACCGCGAGGTGATCCGCCAGTTCGGCCGTTTCCCCTACCGCAACGAAGCGCTGCACCGCGCCAGCACAGGTCCTGAGCTGGATTACGTGATGGCAGGCGGCTATGGCGAGACCGTGCGGCAGATGCAAGCGGCTGGCTGACCCAACTGAATTTGATGCCAGGCGCCGTGTCCCGAAAGGGGCGCGGCGTTTTCTTTTGCGCAGGGTTTGGCCGTTACTTTTGCCAGGAAAGCAGTCAATTGGGCTGGAAAGCCGGAAGGCGCCGGCCTAGCCTGTGCGGGCAGGTGTTGCAAAAATGGCCGGAAATTGCATGGCCGCTATGCCGCAGCACAGTGTGATTGCAGTGCAGAAAAAACTAGTTTAACGGTAAACTAGTTTTTGGAACCTGTTCTAGGCGAGGGGACACCATGGCCGCAAAATCCTATGACGTGATTGTAATCGGTGCTGGCCCGGGGGGCTATGTCGCGGCCATCCGCGCAGCGCAATTGGGACTGAAGACTTGCGTCGTTGAGCGTGAGCACCTGGGCGGCATCTGCTTGAACTGGGGCTGCATCCCGACCAAGGCGCTGCTGCGCTCGTCGGAAGTATTCCACCTGATGGAGCGCGCTGCTGAGTTCGGGCTGAAGGCGGAGAAGATCGGTTATGATCTTGACGCGGTGGTGAAACGTTCGCGCGGTGTGGCCAAGCAGCTGTCTTCGGGCATCGGCCATCTGATGAAGAAGAACAAGATCGACGTGGTGATGGGAGAAGCCGCCATCCCGGCCAAAGGCAAGGTCTCGGTGAAGACCGCCAAAGGCACCGAGGATCTGACCGCCAAGAACATCATCCTGGCCACCGGCGCCCGGGCCCGCGAACTGCCGGGGCTGGAGGCTGACGGCGATCTGGTCTGGACCTACAAACACGCGCTGCAGCCGCCCCGCATGCCGAAGAAGCTGCTGGTCATCGGCTCCGGCGCAATCGGTATCGAATTTGCCAGCTTCTACAACACCCTGGGTGCCGACACGACCGTCGTGGAAGTGATGGACCGGGTGCTGCCGGTGGAAGATGCCGAGATTTCGGCCTTTGCCAAGAAGGCCTTTGTCAAACAGGGCATGAAGATCATGGAGAAGGCCATGGTCAAGCAGCTGGACCGCGGCAAGGGGAAAGTGACTGCCCACATTGAAACCGGCGGCAAGGTGGAAAAGCACGAGTTCGACACCGTGATCTCGGCTGTGGGAATCGTCGGCAATGTCGAAGGGCTGGGGCTGGAAGCGCTTGGCGTCAAAATCGACCGCACTCATGTGGTGACCGATCAGTTCTGCCGCACCGGGGTTGAGGGGCTCTATGCCATCGGCGACATCGCCGGCGCGCCCTGGCTTGCGCATAAGGCCAGCCACGAGGGCGTCATGGTGGCCGATCTGATCGCGGGCAAGCACGCGCACCCGGTGAAACCGGAAAGCATTGCCGGCTGCACCTACTGCCATCCGCAGGTGGCCTCGGTCGGCTACAGCGAGGCCAAAGCCAAGGAGCTGGGTTACGACGTCAAAGTCGGCCGCTTCCCCTTCATCGGCAATGGCAAGGCCATTGCACTGGGTGAGGCCGAGGGCATGGTGAAGACCGTGTTTGACGCCAAGACCGGCGAGCTGCTGGGCGCCCATATGGTGGGTGCGGAAGTAACGGAGATGATCCAGGGTTATGTGGTGGGCCGCCAGCTGGAGACCACCGAGGAAGACCTGATGAACACTGTCTTCCCGCATCCGACGCTCAGCGAGATGATGCATGAATCTGTGCTGGATGCCTTCGACCGCGTCATCCACATGTAAATAACTGCCTGAAAGCCGGCAGTTTACTTTGCGGTTGTCTGGCCGGGTGCTCCTGCATGGGGTGCCCGGCTTTTCTCTGCCAGGCGTTTCACCCGGCGCCGGATCATCCGGGACCATTGCAGCAGCGGGTACAGGAAGATCCGGACCGGATTCTTGTCTTCGATGCCGCTGTCCACGGCGCCCATCTTGACTGTGCAGGGTGCGGGGCAGTGATAGGTGCCGAAAATCAGGTCCCAGGCAGGGATCACATTGGCCAGGTTTTTGCCGTAGGCCTCAGGCGTGTCGGCGTGATGCCAGCGGTGAAACACCGGTGAGGCGATCAGGAATTTGAACGGTCCATGGGTGAACGGCAGGTCCATGTGGACATACATATTGTGCAGCGCACCGAACATGACAACGGCCGGGATCGCCTCGGGCATCTGCAGCCAGCTGAGCAGCAGAATATAGCTCGACGACATCAGCACGGCTTCGAAAAAATGCACCCTGTAGGTGGTGAAGGCGTTCACATGGGTGTCGGAGTGATGCGCGGCGTGGCTCGGCCAGCCCCACCGCGTGTGCATGATACGGTGGTTCCAATAGTCGGCAAAATCGCGGGTGACCAGGCCGATCAGGCAGACAAGCCAGAACGGCCATCCATCCCAGAAATCAGCCGGCAAAGAGGGGATGCGCAACAGGTCATAACCGGCCTGTACAAAGCCGCTGATCTCTTCGTAGCACAGCAGGACAGTGCCGTAGTTGAGGCAGCCCAGCAGAAGCGTCGCGGCAGAGTTCTGAATGGCGTGATAGCTGAACTCGCTCTTCTTTTTGAAAAAGAAATAGAGGCAGCAGCAGAGCAAGAGCGGCACAAGCAAGACGTTGAGGATCAGGTTGTTGTTAAACACCCGTGCAATCGTATCAACAGTTTCGAACAGCATTCTTCACCCTGACTTGGATCGTCTGTTCATTTAAAGAGCAGGAATGTGTCCATTGTCGGACGCAATCCGGGCAGAGTCGGGATTTGCGGCAGGTCGGCCCGGTGAGGCTTTGAAAGAAAGAAGGAAGAGCCATGGCAAGCGGGGCGGGGACGCGCTGGGGGCTGGTGCTGGCCGTGTGGGCGGCGGGTCTCGGTGCTGCAGCTCAATACGGCAAAATTAGCGTGATCTTCGCACGGATGCCCGAGCTGTATCCGGCGGCAGGAAGCTGGATCAGCCTGTCGGTGTCGCTTGTTGGTGCTTTGGGGGTGCTGCTGGGCGTTGCTGCGGGGCTCTATGTGTCGGCATTCGGATACCGCCGCACCTTGGTCTGGTCGCTTTGGGCGGGGGCGGCGATGTCGGCGCTGCAGGCGTTTCATCTGCCTTTTGCACTGTTCCTGGGCACCCGGCTGATTGAAGGCCTGTCGCATCTTGGCGTGGTCGTGGCGGGACCTGTGCTGATTGCGCAGCTGAGTGCCTGCAAGGGCCGCGGTGTGGCGATGACCTTGTGGAGCACGTTCTTTGCTGTGGCCTTTACCCTGCTGGCTTGGTTCGGAATTCCGCTGGCGGACCGCTGGGGCGTGCTGCCGCTGTTTGGCGCCCATGCTGTTGTGATGGGCGGGTTGGCGCTGTTGCTTGCCGTGGTGCTGCGGGATGTGGCCGTGCCGGAGCGCACAACGATGCCGCGGCTGGCTGCGCTGCCCGGTTTGCACCTGCCGATCTACCGCTCTCCCTGGATCGCGGCGCCTGGTGCGGGCTGGCTGTTTTACACCTGCTGCTTTGTTGCGACCCTGACTGTGATCCCGCCATATATCGCTGCTGACATGCGCGGCTTTGTGCTGGGCGCAATGCCGCTGGCCAGTATTGCTGTATCCATGAGCCTGGGAGTTGTTCTGCTGAGGCATATGGCGGCGGTCCGGCTGACGCAGCTTGGTTTCCTGGCCTGTGCAGGTGCTGTTCTATGGCTGTGGGCGGTGCCCGGGGACCCGTTGGCGGGTATTTCCCTGGCAGGCGCCATGGGGCTGGTTCAGGGAGGGTCGTTTGCCGCAGTGCCGCAGCTGAATCTCAAGGATGAGGAGCGGGCACAGGCCAGCGGTGCCATGGCGCAGACCGGAAATCTTGGTAATACCGTTGGCACCCCGCTGATGGTTCTGGTTCTGTCTTATGCAGGGTATGGCGGCATGATGGCTGTACTGCTGGGCCTGTTTTTGTGCGGCGGAGCGGTTCACATGCTGCTTGCTGTCCGGCGCCGCGCCCTCGCGTAAGGGCTCCCGCCCGTCATCAGCCCGCCCTTGCGGGCGGCTTCTTCCCGTTGGGCATAGCGCCGCGCACGGCGCGCCGGATTCCATGCGTGATACGGGCCGGAAAACGCGTGTTTTCCGGATTGCTGGCAAGCGGATGACGAAAACTGTCAGCAGCTTTCTGCGCAGCCCTTTAAGTTCTTGGAATGTTCCCAATTGGGGCTTGGCGTTTCCGGTGGCATTGCCTATCTGTAGGGCGGGCGTCTGCCGCTGATTTGGCGGGCGCGGGCACGGGGGCAAAATGGCTGAACTGAAATCCATCGAAGTACGCGGTGCGCGCGAACATAACCTGAAGAGCATCGACGTGGATATTCCGCGCGATGAGCTGGTGGTGATCACCGGTCTGTCCGGCTCGGGCAAGTCCAGCCTTGCGTTTGACACCATCTATGCCGAAGGCCAGCGCCGCTATGTCGAAAGCCTGTCGGCCTATGCGCGTCAGTTCCTTGATATGATGGAAAAGCCGGATGTGGACCATATCAGCAGCCTCAGCCCGGCGATCTCGATTGAGCAGAAGACGACCTCGAAGAACCCGCGTTCGACCGTTGGCACGGTGACCGAGATTTACGACTATCTGCGTTTGCTGTTTGCCCGTGCCGGCACGCCGTATTCGCCAGCCACCGGGCTGCCGATCGAGGCGCAGCAGGTGCAGGACATGGTCGACCGGATCATGGAGATGGAAGAGGGCACCCGCGGATACTTGCTGGCGCCGATCGTCCGGGACCGCAAGGGCGAGTACAAAAAGGAATTCCTGGAGCTGCGCAAACAGGGCTTCCAGCGGGTAAAGGTGGATGGCGAGTTCTACGAACTGGACGAGCCGCCCACGCTCGACAAGAAGTACCGCCATGACATCGACGTCGTAGTCGACCGTCTGGTGGTGCGCGAAGGCATGGAGACGCGGCTGGCGGATTCCCTTCGAACTGCGCTGGACCTGGCAGACGGCATTGCCATTCTGGAAACCGCCCCGCGCGAGGGCGATCCGGAGCGGATTACCTTCTCTGAAAATTTTGCCTGCCCGGTCAGCGGCTTCACCATTCCCGAAATCGAGCCGCGGCTGTTTTCCTTCAACGCGCCTTTTGGCGCCTGCCCGGATTGCGACGGCCTGGGGGTTGAACTGTTTTTTGACGAGCGCCTGGTGGTGCCGGATCAGAGTTTGAAGGTTTACGATGGTGCGCTGGCGCCCTGGCGCAAAGGCAAATCGCCGTATTTTCTTCAAACAATTGAAGCGATTGCGCGGCACTATGAATTCGATAAGAACACCGTCTGGAAGGATCTGCCCAAGAAGGTGCAGCAGGTGTTCCTGTACGGTTCCGGCGAGGAGGAAATCCTGTTCCGCTATGACGAGGGCGGACGGGTTTACCAGGTGGAGCGGACGTTTGAGGGCGTGATTCCGAATATGGAGCGGCGCTACCGTGAGACCGATTCAAACTGGATCCGCGAGGAGTTCGAGCGCTACCAGAACAACCGCTCCTGCGGCACTTGCCGTGGCCACCGGCTGCGGGACGAGGCGCTGGCGGTGCGGATTGCGGACAAGCACGTCGGCCATGTGGTGCAGCTGTCGATCCGCGAGGCTCTGGCCTGGATCGAGGATGTGCCGAACCATCTGACCCAGCAGAAACAGGAGATCGCGCGGGCCATCGTGAAGGAGATCCGCGAGCGCCTCGGCTTCTTGAATAACGTGGGTCTTGAATATCTTACGCTGTCCCGTTCATCCGGAACCCTGTCTGGAGGCGAGAGCCAGCGGATCCGCCTGGCCAGCCAGATCGGCTCCGGTCTGACCGGGGTTCTGTATGTGCTGGACGAGCCGTCGATTGGCCTCCACCAGCGTGACAATGACCGTCTGATTGGTACCCTCAAGAACCTGCGCGACCAGGGCAATACGGTGATCGTGGTGGAACACGACGAGGACATGATCCGCCAGGCGGATTATGTGTTCGACATCGGCCCCGGCGCCGGTGTGCATGGCGGTGAAGTGGTGAGCCACGGCACGCCGCAAGCAATTGCGTCGGATACCGGCTCGATTACCGGACAGTATCTGGCGGGCACGCGGGAAATCGCAGTGCCGGCCGAGCGGCGCAAGGGCAACAAGAAGAAGATCAAGGTGGTCAAGGCCACAGGCAACAACCTGAAAGAGGTGACGGCTGAGTTCCCGTTGGGCAAATTTGTCTGCGTGACCGGCGTGTCCGGCGGCGGCAAGTCGACGCTGACCATTGAGACGCTGTTCAAGACCGCTTCGATGCGGCTGAACGGTGCGCGCCAGACGCCCGCTCCCTGCGAGAGCATCAAAGGGCTGGAGCATCTGGACAAGGTGATCGACATCGACCAGCGCCCGATTGGGCGGACACCGCGGTCGAATCCGGCGACGTACACCGGCGCGTTCACCCCGATCCGGGATTGGTTTGCCGGTCTGCCGGAGGCCAAGACACGGGGCTACAAGCCGGGACGCTTCTCTTTCAACGTTAAAGGCGGCCGCTGCGAGGCCTGCCAGGGCGATGGTGTCATCAAGATCGAGATGCACTTCCTGCCGGACGTTTATGTCACCTGCGAGACCTGCAAGGGCGCGCGCTACAATCGCGAGACGCTGGAGATCAAGTTCAAAGGCAAGAGCATCGCCGATGTGCTTGATATGACTGTGGAAGATGCGCAGCAGTTCTTTGCCGCGGTGCCGTCGATCCGCGACAAGATGGATGCGCTGATGCGGGTGGGCCTGGGCTATATCAAGGTCGGCCAGCAGGCGACGACGCTCTCGGGCGGCGAGGCGCAGCGGGTGAAGCTGTCCAAGGAGCTGTCCAAGCGCTCGACCGGGCGGACGCTGTATATTCTTGATGAGCCGACCACGGGTCTGCACTTCGAGGACGTGAAGAAGCTGCTGGAAGTGCTGCATGAGCTGGTGGAGCAGGGCAATTCGGTGGTGGTGATCGAGCATAATCTGGACGTGGTCAAAACCGCCGACTGGATCATCGACATCGGGCCGGAGGGCGGCGACGGCGGCGGCGAGATTGTGGCGGCGGGCACGCCGGAAACGGTTGCAGATGAGCCGCGCAGCCACACCGGGCGCTATTTGAAGGACATTCTGGCGGCGCGGAAAGTTGCGGCGGAATAGGACAATAGGGCACTGCCCCGCGGGCCTGATGTAAAGAGGGGCGCTGCCCCTCTTGGCCTCCAGCCAATACACCCCGGGATATTTTTCGCCAGGCGAACAGGGGGGGCGTTGGCGCCCCCATTTTTCATTCGGGTTGCGATGCCGCTGGGCGGGCCAGCATGAGCGGCACAAGGAACAGAGCTAGGAAAGCGGTGTTCATCACCACGTTGAACCAGGCACCGGCGGCGAGGGAGCCGAGGCTGTCTGGGGTGTACCAGGCCAAAAGGGCCGGGATCAAAAGGCGGCGGCCAAGGGCTGGGTCGGTGCTGTAGACATGCTCTGCCACCAGATAGATCAGGACGCAGAAGCCGCACATCAACCCGCCGCTGATAGCGGTCATCAGCGCGGCCGGCCCGGGGGTGAGCGACTGGGCACCGTCCACGGGCAGGAAGGCGAGGTCGATGAACAGCCCAAGCGCCGCGCCCAGCGGTGTGGCCAGTGCCAGCACCATCGCAAGGCCGAAGGCGGCGGAGAGGATCGAGACGGTCTTGAGAAAGCGGATTGCGGCGGTATGGGTCATTGGAAAGCTCCTGTGTCGTGACGCCTGCAGGATGCGGCGGGGCTGGGAGGCAAAACAATTACCTGGGAGGTAAGTGAATTTCCGGCTGCACCGGCCTAAGCTGCGAAAAACGGAGGCACAGCATGGCGGAAGCATTTGGCGCGGTTTTGAAGAAATGGCGCGGGCTGCGGCGGATGAGCCAGATGCAGCTGGCACTGGAGGCCGGGGTCTCAGCCCGGCATCTGTCGTTTCTGGAGAGCGGCCGCTCTCATCCCAGCCGCGGCATGGTTCTGCGGCTCTGTGATGAGCTGCAGCTGCCGGGGGCGGCCCGCAATCAGCTGCTGACAGCGGCCGGCCTGGCACCGGCCTATGCAACCCGGGCGCTGGAGGATGCGGATCTGGCGCCGCTCCGGCAGGCGGCGGAGCGGATGCTGCAGCGCCACGCGCCCTATCCTGCGATGATGATCGACCGGCACTGGCAGCTGCTGGAGTTGAACCAGCCGGCGAAACTGTTGCTGGGCGCCGCCGGGATCACCAAGGGCAGCAGCCTGATCGATGCGCTTTTGGATAATGCGGCGCTGCGCGCAGCGCTGGACAATCTGGAAGAAGTGGAACGGCACAGCCTGGCGCGGCTGCGCACCGAGCTTGCGCATTTCGGCGCCGATCCGGTGCTGGAGCGGGCAGTGGCACGGCTGCAGGCCAATGCGGCGGCCCAGGGCGCGGTGCCAGAGGCCGCGCTACCAGCGGTGATCCCGGCGCGCTACCGGCTGGGCGGGCAGGTGCTGTCGTTCTTTTCGGCCATTACCCAGTTCGGCGGCACAGGAGATCTGGCAATGTCAGAACTAAGGATCGAAATGCTGTTTCCGTCAGATGAGGAGACCCGCGCCGCCTTGGCGGGTTTGTGACAGATCCGTCGGGCCTGTCAGTTTGCCAGATCGGCTATGGCGCCAATCAGGCGCAGCACTTTCTGGGTTTCCCGGTTCACCTGGTAAACATAGCCGCCCGCCTGAACATAACTGCCAAAGGGGTCGGGGGCCCATCGGCCGGGTTCGCCGATCCAGACATAATCCTCAACGATATGGTCGCCGCGGCGGTAAAACTTCTTGGCCTGTCCCGGCGGCACGCAATGGGAAGACTTCTTGGCAAGGCCAGGCGGGCAGCCAAAGCCAGACCCTTTGGCTTTGCCATGGCCATTGCCGGCGGCCAGCGGAATTGCCAGCGCAAAGGCGGCGGCAATCACTGTGGCGGAAACTGCAAAACTGCGTACCATTTACAGGCGTCCTCTTTTGACTGCCCCTGACATACCGGGTGCCGGGCAAAAGCCAAGAGAGCGGCCAAAAGGCGGCGGCTGCCCGCCAGTTCACGGTTCACGCAGCGGCAAGAACCCGCGCTTCATAGCTGCGCAGCGACAGGCGCGCGGCATTTCCGTAGCCGCGCCCGGTTTCGGCGCAAAGTTCCGGGAACAGGTCCTGTATCTCGGCCAGGGTTCCGGAATCAAATCCGGCTGCGGTTTCAGGCCCCGGCTGATAGCTTTCGCTGAGAGCACCATTGGCCCAGATGATCTGGTGGCGGCCGAACAGAAGGTGGACGTATTCCGCCTCCTCCATCTCCAGTGCCGGGCGGACCGTCTTGTCGTTGACCATGTCCTTGGCTTTAACCAGCACTTCCGCCTCGCCGAACAGCAGCTGGGCGTGCATGCCTGCCACCAGCATCCGGTGCTGCGGAGAGACAAGCAGGTCGCGGGAGTTGCCGCAGCTTCCCTTGGCAAAGCGGATGGGGGCGGTTTGCGGCGAACAGGCGATGCGGCGGCTGCCGGTCCATTGCAGCACTTGCGGGCCGTTGTCGTAGGTCAGCACCTGCATCCCCGGGCGCAGGTCCTCGACTGCGATCTCGCCGCCGGGCACCCGGATCATCGTGCCGCGCAGGAAGCAGGGCACAGTCTGGTTGATTTCAACAAGACCGGTGTCGGAATTGCCCTGGCCGTTGTCAGCGGTGTAGTTGAAGTAGACGGTTTCAAGGTCGCCATCGGTGACAACGGTCAGGGTCCCGTCTGCATTCAGGGTGATCTCCTGGCCGGTTACCAATGTGACGGTATCGCCGGCCGTGACTGCCTGGTCATTGATATGGGTGATGGTCAGCGTGCCGCCGGAGGCGCTGCTGTCATTGTCCAGAACGTCAATCACCCGCGTCTTGTTGATGGCGATATCTTCCTGGTCGTCCTGGGCGACAACGGCCGTCTGCACCGAGCCGCCTGCAATCAGGAGGTTGGTGTCATAGTTACTGTCCGCAGTGTCGGCGACGCCGATTTTCAAGGAGTTGACCTCGCCCGCGTTCACCGGCGCAACAAAAGTCAGGGTGATGGTGAACCCGTCCATCTCGGTATTGAACTGGTCACCGGTGTTGTCGACATAGATGTTCTCGGTGCCGTCGTTGATATTGCCGATCGAGGCTGTGCCGTCGCCGATGGAAACCTGTGCTTCGACACCGTTGACCCAGACGCCGATGACGTCGTTGAACTGGGAGTTGACGAACTCCGGGTATTCCTCGGACGACAGCACGAAGTCGATGGTCAGCAGGTCGCCGTCCGGGATGAAGTCGATCTCCATAAAGGATGCGTCACGTGTCGGCGCACCAGCGAGGGCATTGAAGTCAGCATCATCATTGACGCCGCTCGTGTTGGTGCTGGTGTTGCCCCGGACGTTGGTATTGGTGGAACCATCGCTGTTGGTGAAGTCGCGGGCGTAACCGGTGGACAGGATGACGCCCGAGTCCGCCGGCGCGACGCCGGGGGTTGTCGTATCGGCGCCGGAATAGATACCCGAGGACAGGTTGTCGCCGCTGTAGCTGGCGCTGGTGACGGTCACGCCGTCGCCAAAGATCTCCTCCGCCATCTGGGTGGCGGTGGCGGACGTGTTGATATTCAGTTCCGTTGCGGTGGCCATGTCGGGCAGCCTGCCTCCGGGTGCGTATAGATTTACGGTCGCTTACCGGGATGGTGCTGAACTTGGACGGAACTGTGGCGGGCTGGTGCCGAAATCCGGGTGTTTAATAGAATTTTAGGGGAATTGGCGGCGTTCTGCCGTGAAAAAGGCGGCCTTTGGGGGCCGCCTTGGAAAACTGTGCTGTATTGCTTCGCGCCAAAGACCCGCAGACGGACCTCAGGTTGCGCGGCTGCGCTTTTCAAACCTGGGGAGCATGGCCGAAAAATCCATGCCATTGCCGTCTTCGTCCTCGACGAAGGTTTTGTAAAGCGCCATGGCCAGTTCGCCCATCGGCGTGTCGGCATCCGCGCTCTCGGCTGCCTGCTGGCTGAGGCCAAGATCCTTAAGCATCAGCTCGGCAGCGAAACCGGGCTGGTAGTCGTTGTCGGCAGGCGATTGCGGGCCGACGCCGGGGGCAGGGCAATAGGCATTCATCGTCCAGCTGTAGCCTGAGGAGGTCGAGACCACGTCGAACATCTTCTGCCGGTCGAGGCCCAGTTTGTCGGCCAGTGCAAAGGCTTCGCAGGTGGCAATCATGGTGACGCCCAGGATCATGTTGTTGCAGATCTTGGCGGCCTGGCCTGCGCCGGCTGCGCCGCAATGCACGGCTTTCTGGCCCATGATGCCGAACAGCGGTTCAGCGGCGGCAAAAGCCTCGGCAGAACCGCCAGCCATGAAGGTCAGCGTGCCGCCAGCAGCGCCGCCGATGCCGCCGGAAACCGGGGCATCCACGGACAGCAGGCCTGCGGCTTCGGCCTGATCGGCCACCGCGCGCGCAGATTCGACATCGACAGTGGAGCAATCGATAAATGCGGCGCCCTTGGCCATCGCCGGCAGCACTTCGGCTGCGACAAGACGCAGGATGGCGCCATTGGGCAGCATGGTGATCACGGCATCGGCGCCTGCTGCGGCCTCGGGGCCCGAGGCGGCGATGGTGACGCCCTCGATGCTGACATCGGCCATGTCGAAACCGGTGACGTCGTGGCCAGCCTTGGCAAGGTTGGCAGCCATCGGCCCGCCCATGTTGCCAAGCCCGATAAATCCGATCTTCATGAGAGTTCCTCCTCGAATGTCAGCGCGTCGGCACCCAGCGGTGCCAGCATATCCTCAACCGCCTGTGCAGGCACGGCCTTGCCCGCGTATTGCCACTGCGGGTTGCGGTCCTTGTCAATGATCTGCGCCCGGATGCCTTCCAGAAAGTCGCTCTTTTCCATCGCGCGGAACGTATAGCGGTATTCCAGGTCCAACGCCCGGCGGATCGCAGGGCCTTCAGCGCGCAGCCGGCGCAGCATCTCCGCGGTGCACGCCATCGACAGCGGCGCATTGCGGTTCAAGGACTTCAGAGTTCCGGCGGCAAAGGCGCTGTCTTCAGCCTCAAGACTTTCCAGGATGGCCTCGAGGCTGTCCTTGCTGAAATGCCGGGCGGTGTCAGTGCGCATACCCCGCAGCTTGCCTTCCGGCGCGGGCTGGGCGGCGTCTTCCACCAGCTTGGCGCTTCCTGTTTCCTCCAGCGCCGCAATCAGCGCCGGCCAGTCTTCCTGGGGGATGAAGCAGTCGGCAAAGCCTGCAAGGATCGCATCATCCGCGCCCATCCGCGCCGCAGTCATGCCGAGGTATTCCCCCAAGTGGTCCGGAGCCAGGGCCAGCATCAAGGAGCCGCCCACGTCCGGCACCAGGCCGATGCCGACCTCCGGCATTGCGATCTGGCTGCTTTCGCCGACAACCCGGTGGGTGCCATGGCAGCCGATGCCGACGCCGCCGCCCATGGTGAACCCCTGCATGAAGCTGACCACAGGTTTCTTGTACTCGAAGATCCGCGCGTTCACCCTGTATTCGTCGCGCCAGAACCTGCGGCCATAGGAGTAATCGCCCTTGGTGCCGGTGTCATAGAGCTCGGCAATGTCGCCGCCTGCGCAGAAGGCCTTGCCGCCCTCTGCGTCGATCACCACAAGCTGTACGCTGTCATCATCGGCCCAGTCACGCAACGCTTCATCGATGGCCATGCACATGCCATAGCTCATCGCATTGAGCGCTTTGGGCCGGGTAAAGGTGATGCGGCCGGCCTGGCCGGATTTGCGGATATGGATATCACTCATCCTTGGTGCTCCATTTGGTTGGGCGCGTGTTACTCCGCAATCAGCTGGCGCGAAACGATCAGGCGCATGATCTCGTTGGTGCCTTCCAGGATCTGGTGCACCCGCAGGTCGCGCACGATCTTCTCGACGCCGTAATCGGCCAGATAGCCGTAGCCGCCATGCAGCTGAAGGCAGCCGTTGGCGACGTCAAAGGCAGTGTCGGTGACCATTAGCTTGGCCATGGCGCAGAATTTGGTGGCGTCATGAGCCCCGGTATCGAGTTTCCACGCGGCTTGGCGCAGGAAGGTGCGGGCGGCCTGAAGGCGGGTCTCATACTCCGCCAGCCGGAACTGCAGTGCCTGGAACTGATTGATGGGTTTGCCGAAGGCCTTGCGCTCAGACATGTATTGAACGGTCCGGTCCAGTGCCGCCTGGGCACCGCCCAGCGCGCCGGCCGAAATGTTCAGCCGGCCGCCGTCAAGACCCGCCATGGCATAGGAGAACCCTTTGCCTTCCTCGCCGATAAGGTTGTCCGCCGGGATATGGCAGTCGTCGAATTGCACCTGCGACGTCGGCTGCGCCTTCCAGCCCATCTTGTCCTCCAGCGCGCCGAAGGACAGCCCCTGGGCGCCGTCTTCGACCACCACGGTAGAGATCCCCTTGGGGCCATCCTCGCCGGTGCGGCACATCACGACATAGGCGTCGGAGTAGGAACCGCCGGAGATGAAGGCCTTGGTGCCGTTCAGAACATAGCCATCGTTGCTTCGGTCTGCGCGGGTTTTCAAAGCCGCCGCGTCTGAGCCGGAGCCGGGTTCGGTCAGGCAGTAGGAAAATACCTTTTCCATGGTGCAGAGGTCTGGCAGCCATTTCTGCTTGGTTTCTTCCGAGCCGAATTTGTCGATCATGCCGCCGCACATGTTGTGGATCGACAGGAAGGAGCCAACCGCCGGGTCGGCCATCGCCAGCGCTTCGAACACTAGGGTGGCATCCAGGCGCGACAGGCCGGATCCGCCATATTCTTCCGAGACATAGAGACCGCCAAACCCTAATTCAGCCAGCTGCGGCCACAGGGATTTGGGGATCGTGCCGTCCTTTTCCCATTGGCGGGAATGCGGTGCGATGTTCTCCTGGCCAAATGCATGGGCCATGTCGAAGATGGCTGTCTGTTCCTCGGTCAGTGCGAAATCCATTTGCAGCTCCTCCCGCAAGCTCATGAATTGAACAGTTGTTAATTTAATAGCGGTGGCGGGGTTTGGAAGCAAGATGCGCAAATGCAAAGCCGCCGTGCAGGGATGCCAGTGCTGCTGCACTCGGGGAAACTTAGCATGAGCAGTATCTCGGCGCTGATTTCTGTAACCTTTGCGTTTGCCGGTTCCTCCATCTGCCACTTCCGGGTGCTGACGAGACGGCGCGTGCGCCAACAATGCGTAAATGGCGAACGCCATAAACGGAATCTCAACTGAGCCGTGCAAAGAGAGGGGCAACTGAACTCTCAGAAGGGAGCCCGAAATGGCAGCTGAAAAGCACCATCCTCACACAAACGCAAGCCATGCGGCCTCCAGCGGGGAGGCGCAAGCCAAGGGGGCAGGCGCAGCTCATCCCGGGTTTCAGCTGCCGCTGGGCTTGCGGGCCGGAAACCTGGGCGGAGCTTCCAGTTCCCCAAGGCACCGGAAGCAGGCAGCCTTTGATACAGCGATTGAGAACCTGGTTACTGCTGGAAACAAGGGTCTTTTTCTCAAACAAAACAACTTGGCCTTCAAAGCGCTGTCAAAAGCGGTTGAGCTGGCGCCCGGCAATGTCGCGGCGCGCATGGCCTTTGCGACCGTTTTGGACCGCATGGGGAAATCAAGCGCGGCCGCCGAGCAAATACATGCAGCAATCGCGTTGGAGCCCGGTAATCCTAAACCCTATGTGACACTCGGTAAGCTGTATTGGCGGGTACACCGTATTGCGGATGCGCGGGAACTGTTTGCAAAAGCTCTCGACTGTGATGCTGAATTCATGCTCGCGCTTGACAGGCTGCTTCACGCGGATGCTCATCTTGCTGACTGGAGCCGTTTTGCCAGGCTAAGCGAAGATACCGAGCTGCTCCGCAACTCGGCTGAGGCTGTGGATCCATTTGCGCTGCTGCCGGTGGCAGATGACCCTTTCTTTCAGCGCGCGGCGGCTGAGCGTTACGCCCGCCAGTATCACAGGCTGTATCCGGAAGAGCCGATCGAGGCGCAATCGGACAGCAGCAAAATCAGGATCGGCTACTTTTCCTGCGACTTCTTCAATCACGCGACAATGGTGCTGATCGGCCAGCTGTTTGAGCTTCATGACCGGGAGCGGTTCACCGTGGTGCTGTACGACTATGGCCACGGGCATGATGACGCGCAGTTCCAGAGGGCCAAGCAGACAGCGGACGAATACCGCAATGTCGCCGCCATGAGCGACCGCGAGATTGCCATGCTGGCACGAGATGACCGGATCGACGTGGCAGTTGATCTGAAGGGGTATACCCAGGGCGGGCGGTCCGGGATCTTTGCAGTCCGCGCCGCGCCGGTTCAGGTGTCCTTCCTCGGGTTCCCGGGGACCGTGGGGATGCCAGCCATGGATTACATTCTGGCCGATCCGGTGGTGATACCGGAGGAACTGCGCAGCGCCTATTCTGAAAAAACGCTGAACATGCCGCACTGTTATCAAATCAATGACAGCAGCCGGGTCCGGCCAGCCGCTGCGCCGCTGCGGGCCGCGGCAGGCCTGCCGGACGATGCGTTTGTGTTCTGCTCCTTCAATAACTCCTACAAGATTTCGCCGCGGGAATTCGATATCTGGATGCGGCTGCTGAAACAGGTTCCGGGCAGTGTGCTGTGGTGTTTCGCCGGACAAAAGGAAGCGGAGGCCAATCTGAGACTGGAAGCAGAAAAGCGCGGCGTCAGCGCAGCGCGGATCATCTTTGCCCGCAGGGTTCCAGGACCTGCACATATGGACCGTCATCAGCTGGCTGACCTGTTTCTGGATACCTTCGCAGTAAATGCCCACACAACGGCGAGTGATGCTTTGTTTGCCGGGGTCCCGGTTGTCACCAAACTTGGCCGGCAGTTCGCCGCACGGGTTGCGGGCAGCATTCTGACGGCCGCCGGGCTGCCCGAATTGGTGACCCGGTCGGAGGAAGAATATGAGGCGCTAGCACTGAGGCTGGCCCGCAATCCAGAGGAATTGAGCGGCTTCCGCCAGCGTCTGGTCTCGGGGCTTGCGGACAGTCCTTTGTTTGATAACGAAAAATACGCACGGCATCTGGAAACAGGGCTGGAAGCCGCGGTCCGGCGCCACCGCCAGGGACTGCCAGCCGACCACATCCAAATCGCAGGCTGACAGGGTGTGCAGCCTGCGGGTCAGTGGAAAATTAAGAAACTTCGGTGAAACTCCGGCTTAACGAGGCCGATCGCAGGTGAATCCTGCAAAGAAAATTCCAAAAGGAGTTCAGACAGTGTCAAATTCAAGCGCGCAGTATTTCCTGGCATCCGGGAATCCTGCGGCTGCCGGAACGGAACAGTCCGCATTTTCAGCCGCCCTCCCCAATCAAGACCGCGCCAGCCTGACCTTGGATCTTCTTCACGGTTTGACTGCTTCTTCGGCCGGAACCCCGGAGGAACAAGCTCATGATCTGTTTTTGCAGGCCAAGAAGAAATCCCGCGAGCGCAAGCTGGGAGATGCTATCTACCTTCTGTGCAAGGCGCTGGAGCTTGACGGCAACAGCAGGGTGATACACTCGACCCTGGGTGAATTGTATGAAGTTACGGGGCAGCCGGAAAAGGCTATTCTGTCGCATATCAATGCGTGGAAGATCGAACCGCATAATTCAAAATGCTTGAGCCATATCGGCAGCTACCTGATGCGTGTCGGGCAGGATGAAGAGGCGATCAACTATTTTGAGGCGGCTCTCAAATTCGATGCGGACAATCAGATTGCCTTTGCGCGGATGAACCACCTAAAGAAACGCAGATGCGATTGGAGCGACTTCGGAAAGACCAAGAAACGTCTGAAAATCCTTTCGGAATCAAAGCAATACGTTGATCCGTTCTCTTGCCTCACAATGACCGACGATCCCGGCGTGCAGAAGAAATTCTCCCTGCGGGCCGCTAAAGCATCTTGTGTGAAAGAGGACGACCTGCAGGCTCAGCCGCCGCGCGGCCAGAACGGCAAGATCCGGATCGGCTATTTCTCCAGCGACTACCGCGATCATGCGACCATGCACCTGTTCGGCCGCCAGCTCGAACTGCACGACCGCGGCAGGTTTGAAATCTATATCTACGACTATGGCGACATGAACGAGCACGAGGGCCGCAAGCGGGCCGAGCGGGCCGCAGATGTGTACCGCCAAGTGTCCGGCCACAGCAACGAGAGCATTGTGTCCGCCGCCCGCGAAGACGGGCTGGATATCGCGGTTGACCTGAAAGGCTATACCCAAGGCAGCCGCTTCAACCTGTTTGACCAGCGACTCGCGCCGGTACAGGTGTCTTACCTGGGCTATCCCGGCACCACCGGCGTCAAGACCATGGACTACATGGTAGCGGATACGGTCACCATTCCGCCGAAGCTGCGGAAGTATTACACTGAAAAAATCCTTTACATGCCGGAGTGTTATCAGGCCAACGATGACCTGCGTAAACCGGCCGGAACTTTGCCGACCAGGGCCAGTGCCGGGCTGCCGGAGGACGCCGTCGTCTTCTGCTCCTTCAACGCGCCGTATAAGGTGTCGCCGCAGGAATTTGACATTTGGATGAAGCTGCTTACCCAGGTTCCGGACAGCGTTCTGTGGTTCTATGCACCGCTTCCCGAAACACAGGTGAACATCTTGAAGGAGGCTGAAAGCCGCGGAGTTAGCAAGCAGCGGATTGTATTTGCGGGCTATGCCGGCCAGGAGGAGCATCTGGCGCGGATGCAACTTGCCGATATTTTCCTGGATACGTTCAATGTGAACGCGCATACAACCGCGAGCGACGCGCTTTGGGCGGGGGTTCCGGTTGTGACCAAGGCGGGCAAGCAGTTTGCGGCCCGGGTTGCGGCAAGCCTGCTGACCAATGTGGGCGTGCCGGAGCTGATTACGCCGACATTTGAAAAGTACCAATCGCTTGCGCTGAAACTTGCCCGGGATCCGGAGTATCTCGCGGATGTCAAAAAGCGTGTGAAACAAGGCATCAGCACAGGCCCGCTTTTCGACACTGCAACCTTCACGCGCAACTTCGAGACGCTGATGGAAAAAACGCTGGAGCGGTACAACGCTGGACTGCAGCCGGATCACATCAGCCTCGCCTGAGCTGCCGCGCATAAAGAAAAAAGGAGCGCAGATCAGCCTGTGCTCCTTTCTTTTTTCTTGGGTAACCGTAAGCTTGCAGCAGGTTAGAGCAGGCGCACCTGGGTACCGATTTTCACCAGTTCGTAAAGCTCTTCCACATGCTGGTTGTAGAGGCCAATGCAACCGGACGAGCTTTGGCGGCCGATTTTGCGGGTGTCATGGGTCCCGTGGACCAGATAGGCTGGCCAGTCCAGGTACATCGCCCTTGTCCCCAGCGGATTGCCGGGGTCGCCGCCTTCCATGCGGACGGGCAGTGTCGGGTCGCGCTCACGCATTGAGGCGGTCGGGGTCCAGCTGGGATTTTCGCGTTTGCGAACAACCTTGGTGTAGCCGCGCTTGGTCAGGTCCTCTGTCATTGGAACCGATGAGGGGAACAGCCGGTAGGTTTCGCCGTCGCTGCCCCAATAGTGCAAGGCGCGGGAACTGATGTCAGCCAGCAGGCATCCGGCGCCAAGTTCATCGAAGTGCGCGCGCCAGTCCTGTTGCGCAAAGGCAGAGATGTTACGCTGAACGGGAACCTGCTCGCGGATGGCCGCTTCGCTTTGCGGAAAAGCATCGGTTGACTGGGCGCGCAGAAGCGCGGGCGTGGCCAAGGTTGCGCTAAGCCCGGTCAGGGCGGCGCGGCGGGTCATGCGGAGTTTGGTCATCTTGTCCTCTGCCGGGCTGCTCGAAAACTCTGCAGCAAGATAAGCAAGCGCACAGGATTTCATAGGGCAGGAATAGCCGAAATGCCGCGCCTCACAAGGATGTGTTGGCAACGCTGGCAGAAGTCCGCCGGGGCGAGGGAGATCAGCTGTAAAGCGCGCGCGCCTGAGCAAAGGATAGCAGCCGTTTGCTGTCTTCATCCCACAGATGCAGGCGGGCATTGGCCAGGCTCTCGCGGATGGTCATCCGGTTTCCCTCAGCCAGCTCAGCGTGGTCGCGCAGCACCTGCGGCAGCCGGTAGAAAGGGATCCGGCTGTACAGGTGGTGAACGTGGTGGATGCCGATATTGGCGCTGAGCCATTGCAGCACTGGCGGCAACACGTAATGCGAACTGCCGTGCAGCGCGGAGTCATGCAGCTGCCAGTCTTCTTCCTGCTCCCACTGGGTGGTCTCAAACTGGTGCTGCACATAGAACAGCCACAGGCCGGCGGTTGCCGCGATCAAAGTGGCAGGCACGAAGATCAGCAGAATAGGCATCAGCCCGCCAAAGTACCAGATTGCCGCCAGGGCGACGAGGATGGACGCGTTTGTGCCCATTGCACTGATCCAGTAGCGGGACTGGTCCATCAGGCCGTAAGGGATGCGGTTTTGCAAAAAGAACAGGTAGCCGGGGCCAATACCGAACAGCGTCACTGGGTGGCGGTACAGCCGGTACATCAGCTGTCCCCAGCGGCTTTCGGCGCGGTATTCGGCCACTGTCATGGTGTGGATGTCGCCCATTCCGCGCTTGCCCAGGTTGCCATGGGTGCTGTGATGGATCGAGTGGGTGCGGCGCCAGACGTCGTAAGGCGTGAGTGTCAGAACCCCGATGATCCGTCCGACCCAATCGCTGACGTGGCGGTTGGTAAAGAACGATCCATGCCCGCAGTCATGCTGAATGGTGAACAGACGCAGCAGGAAAGCAGCGATCGGAACCGACAGTGCCAAAGTAAGCCAGTAGCTGATTGAGAGCGACCACCATGCCAAAGCCCAAAGCAGCAGGAAAGGAACCACCGTCACTGCAAGCTCGAACGCGCTGCGCAGATGGTTGGGTTCCCGGTATTGGGCCAGGACCTTGACCCAGTCGCGTGCTGTCTTGGCGGCCTTTGCGGGCCGGTTGGGCTGTTGAGTGCTGCTCATGCGCCTGCCGTTCTTCTTGAGTGTTGCAGACCGGATAGACTACCAGCCGCACAGGGCAAGGGAAATTTTGCCGCAAAACGGCTAATTTACTATCACTTCCGGAAAAACTCTTTTGCCCGCACCCCCGGATCAAAGGGAGCCGGGGGTGAAAAAGAAAAGGCCCCGGCAATCCGGGGCCTTTCAAATCAGTTTGAAAGCAAAAGCTTAGTCCATTGCTTTAAAGTTGAACTCGCCGCCTTCCTTGATGCCCGAGGGCCAGCGGGAGGTCACGGTCTTGGTGCGGGTGTAGAACTTGAAGCTGTCCGGGCCGTGCTGGTTCAGATCGCCGAACATCGACTTTTTCCAGCCGCCGAAAGTGTGGTAGGCGAGCGGCACCGGGATCGGCACGTTGATGCCTACCATGCCGATGTTGACGCGGCTTGCGAAATCACGCGCAGTATCGCCGTCGCGGGTGAAGATCGCGGTGCCGTTGCCGTACTCGTGATCCATCGCCAGTTTCAGCGCTTCCTCATAGGAGCCGGCGCGCACAGTGGACAGAACCGGGCCGAAGATTTCCTGCTTGTAGATGTCCATGTCGGTGGTGACACGGTCAAACAGGTGCGGGCCGACAAAGAAGCCGTCTTCATAGCCCTGCAGGGAGAAGTCGCGGTTGTCGACAACCAGCTCGGCGCCCTGATCAACACCGGACTGGATCAGGCCCAGGATACGGTCCTTGGCGGCGGCGGTCACCACCGGGCCCAGGTCGACGTCGTCGCCTGCGGTGTAGGGGCCGACTTTCAGCTTTTCGATGCGCGGGATCAGCTTTTCGATCAGTTTGTCCGCGGTTTCCTCGCCCACCGGAACCGCAACCGAAATCGCCATGCAGCGTTCGCCTGCCGCGCCGTAGCCTGCGCCGACCAGCGCGTCTGCTGCCTGATCCAGATCCGCATCGGGCATCACGATCATGTGGTTCTTGGCGCCGCCGAAGCACTGGGCGCGCTTGCCGTTGGCGGTGGCGCGGGAATAGATGTACTGGGCGATCGGGGTGGAGCCCACGAAGGACACGCCCTGAATGATTTCGCTGTCCAGAATGGTGTCGACCGCTTCCTTGTCGCCATTGACGACCTGGAACACGCCTTCGGGCAGGCCGGCTTCGACAAACAGCTCGGCCAGCATCAGCGGCACGGAGGGGTCGCGCTCGGACGGCTTCAGCACCACAGCGTTGCCGCAGGCCAGGGCAGGGCCAACGTGCCACAGCGGCATCATCGCGGGGAAGTTGAAGGGCATGATGGAGCCGACAACACCCAGCGCCTGGCGCATGGAGAACATGTCGATGCCGGGGCCCGCGGAGTCGGTGAATTCGCCCTTCAGCATCTGCGGTGCGCCGACGCAGTATTCGATCACTTCCAGGCCGCGCTGCAGGTCGCCTTTGGCGTCCGGGATGGTTTTGCCGTGCTCGCGGGACAGGGCCTCAGCCAGCTTGTCCATATCGCGGTTCATCAGCGCGACCATTTTCATCATCACGCGGGCGCGTTTCTGCGGGTTGGTTGCCGCCCATGCGGGCTGCGCCGCAGCCGCCTGTTCGATGATCGCAGTGGTTTCATCGGCGCTGGCCATGGCCAGTTTCGCCTGAACTTCACCGGTGGCCGGATTGAAGACGTCGTCAAAGCGGCCCGAAGTGCCGGCAGAGAGCTTACCGTTGATAAAGTGGCCGAGTTCTTGCATCGGATCCTCCTGTTTTCCTTTGGGTATAATCCTAGGCTTGCAAAAAACATCGGAAAAGAGGAAAGATTTCAAAGAGGCTTTGCAGTAACGCAAAAGGTTAACGCAGCGTTAACACGGGCACGGAGGAACCGGCGCAATGGATCCGCAGTGGGATGATATGAAAGTGTTTTTGGCGGTGGCGCGGGAGGCGAGCCTGTCGGGGGCAGGGCGCATCCTGAAGATGGACCCCGCCACGGTCGGCCGCAGGATCGCAAGGTTTGAGGCCGCATTGGAGACGCCGCTGTTTGTCAAATCGCCGCAAGGCTATGCGCTCAGCGCCGCCGGCGACCGCCTGCTGGTCCACGCGGAAGCCGCGGAGCAGGCAATGCGGGCCGGAACCGAGGCACTGACCGGCCCCAATGACACGCTGTCCGGGCAGATCCGGATCGGGGCCCCGGATGGCAGCGCCAACTACATTCTGCCCCAGGTCTGTGCCCAGATTGCGGAAGAGAACCCGGACCTGGATATCCAGATTGTGGCTTTGCCGAGGGTCATCAACCTCAGCCGCCGCGAAGCGGATATGGCGGTCACAGTCAGTGCCCCCTCGGCGGGAAAGCTGCTGGTGCAGAAAATCTGCGACTACAGGCTGCATCTGGTGGGGTCGCGCCATTACTTGAAGAAACACCCGCCGATTGCAAAGCTTGAGGATCTCAAGGGCCACAAGATGATCGGCTATATCCCCGACATGATTTTCGACAAGGAGCTGGATTACCTGAACGACATCGGCATCGAGCGGGTGGCGCTGGCCTCCAACTCCGTGTCGGTGCAGATCAAGATGGCGGCGCAGGGCACCGCATTGTGTGTGGCCCATGATTTCAGCCTTCCGGCGCATCGCTCTTTACGCAAAATCCTGACCGATCAGGTGAGCCTGACGCGCAGCTTCCACCTGGTCCGCCATCAAGGCGATCAGCGCAGCGAGCGGCTGAACCGCTTTGCCCAGGCGCTGTCCAAAGGCATCCGCGACGAGGTGGCCCGCCTGGAAGCCTTGACTTAAAGCTGCGTTGCGGCAAACCTTGCTGTAGCGCAATAAAATTACGGAGCGGTGCAGCATGCTTGTTCAAGTCATATTGAAATCAAAGGCCACCTCCGGGGTCATCACGATCAAGCCGGATGCCAGCGTGTCGGAAGCTGCCAAACTATTGGCGGATAACAAATTCGGCTCTGTTGTCGTGTCTGCAGACGGGGAGACGCCGGATGGCATCCTTTCGGAACGCGACATCGTGCGGGAGCTTGCGGCCAGCGGCTCGGGCTGCCTTGATAAACCTGTGAGCGACTATATGACGCGCAAGCTGGTCACCTGCACCAGCCAGTCGAATGTCGGCCAGGTCCTGAAGCAGATGACGGACGGGCGTTTCCGCCACATGCCGGTGGTCGAGGACGAAAAACTTGTGGGAATCGTTACACTTGGCGATGTGGTCAAGGCGCAGCTTGCGCAGGTGGCGATGGAAAAGGACGCGCTGCAGGACATGATCATGGGGCACTGAGCCGCAGGCAGGGCGTCCGTATTTCTGCCCTCTTGCATTCGCGCATGCAAATGTGTTTGCGTGCGCAGAAATTCTGACAAGGCAGGAGGCCGCCCATGCGCGTGGGTCTGTATCCCGGCACCTTCGACCCGATCACCATCGGGCATATCGACATCATCCGCCGTGCGAGCGCTTTGGTGGACAAGCTGGTCATCGGAGTTGCGATCAACCGCGACAAGGGGCCATTGTTCAACCTTGAAGAGCGGGTGGATATGATCGAGGCGGAGTGCGCCAAATTGAGTGCCGAGACCGGCACCGAAATCGTGGCGCATCCGTTTGAAAATCTGCTGATCGACTGCGCCCGAGACGTCGGCGCCCAGATCATTGTCCGCGGCCTGCGGGCTGTTGCCGATTTTGAGTATGAATTCCAGATGGTCGGGATGAACCGGGCGCTGGATAGCTCGGTTGAGACGGTGTTCCTGATGGCAGAGGCCCGGCATCAGGCGATTGCCTCGAAGCTGGTGAAGGAAATTGCCCGGCTGGATGGCGATGTGTCGAAATTCGTGACCCCGCTGGTCAAGGACCGGCTTCTGGAGCGGCTGGGCAAGACCGCTTGAGTTTCCTTGCAAGGATTGAACGCAAGCAAAGCCGGGCTTCTCGCCCGGCTTTGCGCTTTTGGAGGCGCGCTGCGCGCGCGGGCGGCGGCTGACGCCGCCGCCAAGTGAAATGAACGAATGCTTGCAGCACGCCAAGGCTGCTGCCTTGGCGGGGTCAGCGCCAGAAGGCCACCCAGTCGATCAAGGCAAACAGCCTCTTTCCAAGGAAAATCATATGCTCATCGCCGAACAAGGCGATGTCGGTAGCGGCCGCGGCGATCAGAAACAGGCCCAGGAAAATGGCAATCCGGTTGGTCATGAAGGCTCCGCCGCAAAGAAAACGCCCGCCCAGATAACCTGAGCGGGCGTGAATTCTCAAGCAGTTAAGGCAGGATCAGCCCAGCTTGCCCATGGCAACGGCGACATCGGCCATGCGCACCGAGAAGCCCCATTCGTTGTCGTACCAGGCCAGCACGCGCACCATGCGGTCTTCGACTACGCGGGTCTGGTCCGGAGCGAAGATCGAGCTTTCCGGGGTGTGGTTGAAGTCGGTGGAGACCAGCGGTGCGGGCTCAAAGCCCAGAACGCCTTTCATCGGGCCTTCAGCGGCTTCCTTGACGGCGGCGTTGATCTGCTCGGCAGTCACGTCGCGGCCGGCGCGGAAGGTCAGGTCGACGGCAGAGACATTCGGTGTCGGCACACGGATGGCAGAACCGTCCAGGCGGCCTTTCAGATTCGGCAGCACTTCACCCAAGGCCTTGGCAGCACCGGTCGAGGTCGGGATCATCGACATGGCGGCGGCGCGGGCGCGGTACAGGTCCTTGTGGCGGCGGTCCAGAGTCGGCTGGTCGCCGGTGTAGGCGTGGATGGTGGTCATGATGCCGTGCTCGATGCCGAAGGCCTCGTCCAGCACCTTGGCCAGCGGCGCCAGGCAGTTGGTGGTGCAGGAGCCGTTGGAGATCATGGTGTCGCCGGCTTCCAGCTGGTCGTCGTTGACGCCGAAGACGATGGTCTTGTCGACGTTCTTGCCGGGGGCGGACAGCAGAACTTTCTTGGCGCCGCGCTCCAGATGCGCCTTGGCTTTCTCACCGTCGTTGAACTTGCCGGTGCATTCCAGAACGACGTCGCAGCCGTCCCAGTCCAGCTCGTTCATGTCGTAGGTCGAGAACATCTGCATGTCGCCGCGGCCCAGGTTCATGGTGCCTTCGCCGATGGTGACCTCGCCGGGGAAACGGCCATGCACGGAATCGTATTTGATCAGATGCGCAGCGGTGTCCAGCGGGCCGGTGGCGTTCACCTTGATCACTTCGATGTCGTCGCGGCCCGAAGCGGCAATGTGCGACAGGGTGCAGCGGCCGATGCGGCCAAAACCGTTGATCCCGACTTTGATGGTCATGAGTACGTCTCCAAGCGAGCAAAACCTTTGGCCGCCATATAGACCGGGGCGGATGTGGTCTAAAGGGGTAAAAGCGGCATTAAATGAAACTGTTAGCGCAAAATCGAGATGGTGGCGGTAACGGTGGGCGCCGGTGGCGTTAACGGAAATTTGCCGCTGGCGCTAACGCTTGTGCCGCTCCGCGGAAGCAGGCAGATTGCCACCCAAACGCGAACAGGATTTGAGGGAATTGGCATGAGCGGTTTGCTGGCGCTTCTGGATGATGTGGCGGGGATCGCCAAGGTGGCGGCAGCGTCGATTGACGATGTTGCAGCGGCAGCAGGCAAGGCCGGGGCTAAGACCGCGGGCGTGATCATCGACGATGCGGCGGTGACGCCGAAATACGTGCAGGGCTTTGCGCCCGCGCGCGAACTGCCGATCATCTGGCGCATCACCCGCGGTTCGCTGTTCAACAAGCTGATCCTGCTGCTGCCGGTGGCTATGCTGCTGGCCAATTTTGCGCCCTGGCTGATCACACCCTTGCTGATGCTGGGTGGTTCTTACCTATGTTTTGAGGGCGCCGAGAAGATCTTTCATGTCCTGTTTCCGCATGCGAGCCACGCCATCGACGAGGATATGAGCGTCAAGGACCCCGGGCATCTGGAAGAAGAGAAGATCAAAGGGGCGATCAAGACGGATTTCATCCTGTCGGCCGAGATCATGACCATCTCTTTGGCCGCCATCGAGGCGCCGAATGTTTGGATGCAGGCTGCGACGCTGGCGGTGGTGGCCATCGGCGTGACGGTAGCTGTTTATGGCTCAGTTGCGCTGATTGTGAAGATGGACGACGTGGGGCTGTACCTGACCAACAACGCGCCGACTCCGATCGGGCGCGGGCTGGGACGAGGCCTGGTCAAGTTCATGCCGGTGCTGATGAAGATCCTGTCTGTGGTTGGCACCGCAGCGATGCTGTGGGTCGGCGGTTCGATTATCATCCACGGGCTGGAGGTGCTGGGCTTCGGCTGGCTGGGCCATCACATCCATGACTGGGCCTATGCCGTGGGCCACGCAGTGCCTGCCGCCTGGAAGGATTTTGCCGAGTGGTCTGCCAAGGCCGCAATGGACGGGGTGTTTGGCGTGGCGCTGGGGCTGCTGCTGATCCCGTTGGCAACCAAGGTGATCGGGCCGGTTTTGGGGAAGTTTGGAGTAAGCAAGGCGGGTCATTGAAAGTCCGTTTGTCCCGCTAGATTATGCTCAGTTTTAATGCTTTGCGGGCCTTCCAGCAGAGATCCAGTTTGCACTAATAGCTTATATTGGAGATCAAAATGCCTCAGTTTCTCTACAGTTTGACTTACGGAACCGAAACGAAGACCGTCGAGTTGAGAAAGAGCAACCCTCAAGGCTGGTTGCTACAGGCAGTTGAAACGAGTTTTCCTGAAGTCGCGTCACGGCGGGCGGAAGATATTATGCGCCTCCGACTAGAGAAAGCTGTTGGACGAAAGCAAGCTTGGCAGGCCAGTCTAATAGACGGGGCCCATGACCTGATCATTCAAGTGAGCCAAGTTTGACGGGTTGCAACCTTCGCCGGATGGTCGGCCGGAAATAGAAAAGGGCACCCGTTAGGGTGCCCTTCATTCTTTTGAGGTCAGGGAGAGCTTAACCCAGCAGCTCTTTCACCTTGGAAACTGTGCCCTCTGCGGTGATGCCGAAGCGCTCGAAAAGCTCGCCTGCCGGAGCAGACGCGCCGAAGCGGTCCATGCCGACGAATCCGGCTTTCTTCTCCTGGCCGCGCTCGCCCAGCAGCCAGCGGTCCCAGCCGCCGTCGCGCACAGCTGCCTCGATGCCGACACGCACCGGGCCTGCGGGCAGGACCTTGCGGCGGTAGGCTTCGTCCTGCTGTGCAAACAGCTCCATGCAGGGCATGGAAACGACGCGGGTGCCGATGCCCTCAGCTTCCAGCTTGGCTTTGGCTTCCATCGCAACGGAGACTTCCGAGCCGGTGGCGATCAGGATCACCTGGCGCTTGTTCTCGGCCTCGGCCAGAACGTATGCGCCTTTTTCAACCATGTTGGTCAGCTTGTGCTCGGTCCGCACGGTCGGCAGGTTCTGACGGGTCAGGGTCATTACCGAGGGGGTTTCCTTGGCGGTCAGGGCAATTTCCCAGGCCTCGGCGGTTTCCACGGTGTCGGCGGGGCGGAACACATAGGTGTTCGGGGTCGCGCGGCAGATCGCCAGATGCTCCACCGGCTGGTGGGTCGGGCCGTCTTCGCCGACGCCGATCGAGTCGTGGGTCATCACGAACACGGACGGGATCTTCGACAGCGCGGCCAGACGCATCGCCGGGCGCGCATAGTCGGTGAAGCAGAAAAAGGTGCCGCCGTAGGGGCGCATGCCGCCGTGCAGCGCCATGCCGTTCATCGCTGCGGCCATGCCGTGCTCGCGGATGCCCCAGTAAATATAGCGGCCCTTGCGGTTGTCGGTGTCAAAGACGCCCAGGTCGCCGGTCTTGGTGTTGTTGGAGCCGGTGAGGTCAGCTGAGCCGCCCACGGTTTCCGGCATCAAGGGGTTGATAACAGCCAGCGCCATTTCCGAGGATTTGCGGGTAGCGACCTTGGGCTGCTCTTCGCTCACCTGCTTTTTCAGCGCCTTGATGGCGGCCGACAGCTTCTTGGGCGCATCCAGGTTGTAGGCGCGGTTGAAACGGTCCTGCTTCTGCTGCGAGAGCTCCGCGAAGCGGGCTTCCCAGGCTTCACGCTCGGATTTGCCGCGGGCGCCAATCTCTTCCCACTGGGATTTGATGTCGGCCGGGACTTCAAACGCGCCGCCGGTCCAGCCATAGGCATCTTTGGCAGCTTGCAGCTGGTCAGCGTCGGTCAGCGCGCCGTGGCCTTTGGAGGTGTCCTGTGCCGCATGGCCCAGGGCAATGTGGGTTTTGCAGGCGATCATCGAAGGTTTTTTGGCCTTTTTCGCCGCCTCGATGGCCTCATCGATGGCCCTGGGGTCATGGCCGTCGATTTCCAGCACCTGCCAGCCCGAGGCCTTGAAGCGCTGCACCTGGTTGGTGCGGTCGGACAGGTCAACGGTGCCGTCGATGGTGATGTTGTTGTTGTCCCAGAAGACAATCAGTTTGCCCAGGGAGTGGCGGCCTGCGAGGCCGATGGCCTCCTGGCTGATGCCTTCCATCAGGCAGCCGTCGCCTGCGATCACATAGGTGTGGTGATCCACGACCTTCTTGCCGTAGTGGGCGCGCTGCATTTCCTCTGCCATGGCAAAGCCGACGGCGTTGGAGATGCCCTGGCCAAGCGGGCCGGTGGTGACTTCAACTGCGTCCAGCAGGAAGTTCTCCGGGTGGCCTGCAGTCAGCGCGCCGGACTGGCGGAAGTTCTTGATCTGGTCCAGGGTGACCTGCTTGTCGCCGGTGAGATAGAGCAGCGAATAGATCAGCATCGAGCCGTGGCCCGCCGACAGAATGAAACGGTCGCGGTCCGGCCACTGCGGGTTCGATGCATCAAATTTGAGGTGCTTTTCGAACAGCACGGTGGCCACATCAGCCATGCCGATCGGCATGCCGGTATGCCCGGAGTTGGCGGCGGCAACGGCGTCGAGAGCGAGCGCTCGGATGGCGGCCGCTTTGTTCCAATGCTCAGGGTTTGCGGTGCGCAGGGCTGTCAGGTCCACTTGGATTGTCCTTTGGCGTTAACAGGCATTTGCTGCGCTCAATAACAGCGATGCCGCAAAGATCAAGCATGCTTGCGCGCATGTCTGCCTTGCTGCGCGAAGTTGGCGCGGCAAGTGGTTGAATCGCAAAGGGGGGTGATTTATTCCTGAGAGAGAAGAACTGGCCCATGTCAGCGGCGGCAGGTGCGATTCGCACAGGCGCCGGAGAGAATATGGAAAAGATGTGGACGGGTGAGGGACAGGCATGAACCAGATTGAAGAATTGCAAGGCCGCATCCAGGCTGCGCTGGAGCGTATCAGCGCAGGCTCTGCCGCGCTGCAAGAGGCGCGCGCTGCCGATAGGGTTAAAGCCGCAGATGCGGAGGCCAAGGCTGAGGAAGCCGCGGCAGAGGCGGCCAAAGCTGCCGAAGCGGCAGCAGCAGGTGCAGCCAATGCCGAGGTTGAACAGGCCCTGGAAGAAGAAAAGCTTGCCAACGCCCAGCTCGAGGAGCGGGTGAAGGTGCTTCATGCCCGTTTGCAGGAAGCAGGCGGCGGCGCGGCGGCGCCTGACGGGGACGTCGCGGCGATGCAGGCTGAGCTTGAGCTGCTGCGCAACGAGGCAGGCGATCCGGCTGAGAAGGAAGCGCTGCGGGCGGAAGTTGCGCGTCTGAAAGCGGAATTGGAAGCTGCTGCAAATACCGCCGCCAGCGAGAAAGAAGCACTTGAGGACCAGCTGTCTGAAGCCAGGGCTGACAAGGACCGCTTGGCTGCTCAGCTTGAAGAGGGCGCGGCCGCGCAGACTGCTGAACCTGCGCCTGCGATGGATGCGGCCGGCGAGATTGAACGCCAGAACGAAGCCTTGTTGCGCCTGGATACCGAGCTGCAGCAGCTGCGCCAGGCCAATGAGGAACTGCGCACCTCCAATAGCGCTTTGCGCGAGGCCAATGCGCAAAGCCTTGGCGATGCCGGGCTGATCAATTCCTCTATGGAAGCTGAGATCGAAGGCCTGCGGGCAGCCCAGGCCAGCGACCAGGCGCAAGTGAATGCTGTTCTTGCCAGGCTGGAGCCGCTTTTGGCCAATGCCCGCAACCTGCCGGAAGGGGAGGAAGTCTGATGCCGGAAGTGACCATTCATATCGGCGGCCGCGGTTTCGAGGTTTCCTGCCAGGAGGGCGAGGAAAGCTATCTGCACTCTGCTGCCAAGATGCTCGACGACGAGGCGCAGGTTCTGTCTGATCAGATCGGCCGGATGCCGGAAGCACGGATGCTCTTGATGGCCGGGCTGATGCTGGCCGACAAAACCGCGGCGGTCGAAGACCGGATCAAGGAGGTCGAGGCAGTGCTGGCCGAGCGCGAGCAGGAGCTGGCCGAGTTGCGCGGCGCCCCGGCTCCGGAACCCGAGCGGATTGAAGTGCCTGTTGTGCCGCCTCAGGTGACGGAAAGCCTGGCAGAACTTGCGGCGCGGACAGAGGCGCTTGCGCAGGAGATCGAGGAACAGTCGCAGACAGCAGGCTAGAGCGCAGAGAACTGGAAAAGCGGCAAAATTCCGGCCATTTCCAGGCCTTTGCCAGACCCGCCGGAAACACTCAATTTCAGACATCGGACGCGCCTGAGGCTCGTTAACACGTCGGTAATACGTTAGTTTCGCTGCAAAGGGAGAATTCCCGAGGCAGCGGAGCAGCAGAATGTTGGAAGCGATGATCCTGGCAGCGCTAGTGATTGGCGGTGCATCCCTAACCGCCTTCGATATCGACGTTCCGGAGGCGGAAAAAGACCCGGGCGAAGAACCGCAGCGGGAAACTGAACCGACGGAAGGATCAGATCGCCTGCAGCTTGGGGATGAGGCGGACAATGTCAGCGCCGGGCGCGGCAATGACCAGGTGAGCGCCGGCAGCGGCGACGACACTGTTTCCGGCGGTCCAGGGCTGGACATCCTGCTTGGCGAGGCGGGGCAGGATGAGCTCTCAGGCGGTGAGTTCCACGATATTCTGCTGGGCGGCGATGGTGCGGATCTCCTGAACGGTGACGGCGGCAAGGACATTCTGTTCGGCGGCAGCGGAGATGACACCGTTCTGGGCGGCGATTGGGATGATGTTATTTCTGGCGGTGAAGGATCAGATCATCTCTCCGGCGGCCGCGGCAATGACAACATTTTCGGTGTGCAGGTGGTTCCCGAACCGGAGGTTTCTGATTTACAGGAGCTGCGGGACGGGGAGGAGAGCGCGGCAAATCTCTTTGCTTTGGAAGCGGATGATGAAGCCGATGTTCTGGATGGCGGCGATGGCCACGACTATTTGGCGCTTGGCTCCGGGGATACGGCCACCGGCGGTTCGGGCCGGGATATCTTCGACTTGCACCTGATGCCTGGAAGCTCTGCGGTTGCGGTCATTGAAGATTTCGTAGCAGGCGAGGATTCAGTCCGGGTATCGGGCGAGGGCAATTTCAGTGTCGAACACGAAGAAGAGACTGGCGACTCGCTGATCCTGGAAGACGGAAACCTTGTTGCGCGACTGACCGGAGCAGGAGAAAGTTTCTCGCTTCAACAGCTTGAAATCGCGGCCGGCGTCTAGCAGACCTGACAATCGAGACGACGAAAAAGGCGTAATATCAACGGCTAGCACACCTTATCTGTATTGTTTCCGCCATAGAAACGGACTTTTCATCCCGTCTGTCGACGCGGAGTGGATCCGTGGCTGGACGCCTCTAATCAACCCCCGTATGTACGGTTAGTAAATTTTTAACGTTCTACTTGGGGGTGATTCTGTGATTGCTGCGATTTTGTTTGGCTCTTTGGCAGTGGCTGGTTTGGCTATCAGCCTGGATGACGATGATGATACGTCCCAGGCAGACGACCCCTCGGGAGGTACACCTGAGCCTAATCTTGGAGATAACACGCCCACGGATGGTGCAGACGACCTGATTCTGGGGGACGGCGACGACGTTCTGGACGCCGGGAACGGCTATGACCGGGTCAACGCCGGCGGCGGCGACGACAGTATTTCGGGTGGCGCAGGCCAGGATATCCTGCTTGGCGGCGAAGGCAACGACACGCTGGACGGCGGCTCCTTCCACGATCTTGTCAACGGCGGCGAAGGCAACGACTCCCTGATGGGGGACGGCGGCATTGACACGCTGATCGGCGGCGACGGCAACGACACGCTGGACGGCGGCGACTGGAATGACTTGCTCGATGGCGGCCAGGGGGCTGACAGCCTTGAGGGCGGGATCGGCAATGACACGCTGAACGGCGGTCTTGGCAAGGATGTGGCCCATGGCGGTGACGGAAACGACAATATTTCCGGCGGCGACTATCACGACATCGCCTATGGCGGTGCAGGCAATGATGTGATTGCCGGGGACGCGGGAAAAGATGTCCTTTATGGCGGCGAAGGCGACGACACGGTAGATGGCGGCGACTGGGACGACGCGCTGTTCGGCGGTGAGGGGGCAGACCAGCTTACCGGCGGCCGCGGCAGTGACGAACTGTATGGTGTTGATCTGAACCGGGATCTGA
The DNA here is from genome assembly GCF_000813745.1 of Leisingera sp. ANG-M1. Taxonomy (GTDB): domain Bacteria; phylum Pseudomonadota; class Alphaproteobacteria; order Rhodobacterales; family Rhodobacteraceae; genus Leisingera. Next base: position 305,425 of record NZ_JWLC01000025.1, read on the forward strand.
CGCCGGAAGAAATTGCCCGGTTCCGGGACGAGGAAAACCCTGAACCGATCAGCGATATCTTCGTCTCCACCGAAGCCAACGGCGCTGACACGCTGGATGGCGGCGATGGCAATGACATTCTGGCGCTCGGCAAAGGGGATACCGGAATCGGCGGCAGCGGCAGTGACGAGTTTGAACTGCACCTGTCGCAGGACGGGACAGAGATCATCACCATCACCGACTACAACCCGGCAGAAGATGTGGTCCAGATCATCCTGGACGATGACAGCGCGATCCTCAATCCAGACGACTACACCGTTGAAACCGACGAGGAAACCGGCGACGCACTGATCCTCGAAAGGGGTGAGGTGGTGACCCGGCTGGAGGGTGCCGGCGAGACTTTCACTGTTGAAAACCTAGTGCTGATCGGCGCCGCCTGATCCTGAAGGCGTCAGACCAATAAAAAAGCCTGCCGCTGGGGCAGGCTTTTACTTTTCCGGATTGCCGTTGCTCTTAGCCGTTAGCTTCGCGGATCTTGTCGGCGGCGTCCTTGTTGAAGGCGATGCCGTTCTCGTCGAACATGCCGTCCAGTTCGCCGGACAGGGTCATCTCGGTGATGATGTCGCAGCCGCCGACGAACTCACCCTTCACATACAGCTGCGGGATGGTCGGCCAGTCGGAGTATTCCTTGATGCCTTGACGGATTTCTTCGTCGGCCAGAACGTTAACATCAGTGTAGTCCACAGCGATGTAGTTCAGAACTGCCGCCACGCGCGAGGAGAAGCCGCACTGGGGCATTTCCTTGGTGCCTTTCATGAACAGCACAACGTCGCTGGCTTTGACGGTTTCGTCGATGCGGGTCTTTACGTCGGTCATTAATCCATTTCCTCTTGGCGTTGCCGCCGCTCGCGGTTTGTTCGGATATAGGGGAGAAGCTTCAGGAAAGTAAGCCCCGCAATCATAGCAATTGGCGCAGCGCCCGGCAGATAGTCCAGAAAGGCTGAAATCAGGGTGTTCAGCATCAGGTTCCGTTCATTGCAGCCGCCGTTTCCAGGCCCGGTGCCTCAACTTCCGCTCAACGCGCCAGTACCTTGGCCCGTATTTGATCAGCTTCGGCCCTTCACAGATGGCAACCGCTGCCAGATACGCAAGATCGACCAGGACGCCGAAAATCCGGACCGCCAGCCAGAGGACAGGTTCATCGCTCATGGCAGCCTCCTTCCTCCAAAATGACAGCCAACTTGGCCGTTCGGGAATCGGCAGAAGGAATGTGCAAGCATGCTCCCGGTTACTTCAATTTGTCCTTCGGGACAAAGAAGCGAGCATATTCCTGCGGGTCTTTGGGGACTTTCCAGGTTCGCAGAGACCCGCCGCCCATGCCTGAATTATAGTCAGATCGCAGAGTATGATAGTCCGGGTCTGTTTCGTCCTCTTCCAAAGGCACTCGGCGCTGGGAAATGACCGCTGCAGCAACGGCCATGACCACAATGCCGAGGATCAGAAGGGACGTGAACAGGGTCATCGGCTCATTCAGGCGCCTTTGTCGTCAGCGCCAGCGCGTGCAGCTCGCCGTCGGGGCCGTCCATCTTGCCTTTCAGCGCGGCATAGACGGCGCGCTGCTGCTGGACGCGGTTCTTGCCGCGGAAGCTTTCGTCGACAACCATCGCCGACATATGCACGCCATCGGTGCCGCCGACCTGGATTTCGGCGTCCGGGAAGGCGTCGCGCAGCAGTTCTTCGATTTCGTGGGCTTGCATGGGCATCCGGGGAAGTCCTTTGTCTTGTTTGGTAAAAATGTAGGTTGGCACCGGGGGCTGTGCAAGCGGCTTTAGCGGCGCCTCTGCGCAAAAGGCGCCAGTGTTTCGACGAAATCAGGGACCGCTGCGAGCGCGTCTTGCACGCTGTCTTCCTCAAAATCCCATATTGAAGATGGGTCTTCCGGGCAAAGAGCCCGAGTCAGTTCCTGGCAGTGGTTCTGGAGGTCCGCAGGCAAGGACAGGGTGGCGGCTTCCTGCAGGACCAGCAGCGCTTCGTGGATTGGGCGCAATACCCGCAGGGCATAGGTCATATGGTGCAGCAGATCGGGATCATCGCGCCAGGTTTCGCCGTCAAACAGTTCTTGCGTCACCCGCTGTCCAGCGCCTGCACAGGAATAAGCGATGCAGCCGCCGAACCCTTTCGAGGCTAGATCGGGGTGGATGCTGCAACGGAAATCCGGCCCAAGGTTGGGACAGGGCGTGTCCCGCGCTTTGACCAGCCCGAAGTCCTCGTGCGGCTCAAACGGATAAGCCAGGCAGCACAGGGCGGCGCAGCGGCTGCAATCCTCTTTCAAGTCCGGCAGATTCATAGGGTGGTCCCAAGGTGAAAGAAAAGGCGGGATGACCATGCCATCCCGCCTTTGAGCATCAGACTGCTTCAGAGCCTTGTAAAGGCTGACTATCAGGCCACCGCGGCGGCAAAGCTGGAGCGGAAGATCTCCTTCAGCTCGGCCAGCGGAGCTTCGGAGCCGCCGATCTTCACGCTGTCGCCGCCGAATTTGCCCACGGAGACCAGCGGCACGCCGGCCTGGCCAGCCGCCAGCATCAGGGCTTCGGCCTGGTCGAAGTTGCAGGCGATCAGGTAACGGGCCTGGTCTTCGCCGAACAAGGTCTGGGTGTCGCCAGCGTCGATTTGCACGCCAACGCCGGCTTCTTCGGCCATTTCAAAGGCTGCCAGTGCCAGGCCGCCATCGCCGAGGTCGGTGCAGGCCTTGATGAAGTCGCGGTTGGCGCGAATGAATTCGCCGTTGCGCTTCTCAGCTGCCAGATCGACCGCCGGGGCATCGCCGTCTTCGCGGTTGAAGACTTCGGCCAGCAGGGCGGATTGGCCTAGGTGGCCGATGGTTTCACCCACCAGCAGGGCGACGTGGCCGTCACGGGCCTCGCCGATAATTGGCTCTTCGTCCGCAGCCACCAGGCCAACGGCACCGATAGTCGGGGTCGGCAGGATCGCCTGGCCGTCGGTCTCGTTGTAGAGCGAAACGTTGCCGGAGACGATCGGCATATCCAGAGCAGCAACCGCTTCGCCGATGCCTTTGATCGCGCCGACGAACTGGCCCATGATCTCGGGCTTTTCGGGGTTGCCGAAGTTCAGGTTGTCGGTGGTGGCCAACGGCTTGGCGCCAACGGAGGTCAGGTTGCGGTAGGCTTCGGCCACCGCCTGCTTGCCGCCTTCAACCGGGTTCGCCTTGACGTAGCGCGGGGTCACGTCGGAGGTGAAGGCCAGTTTCTTGTCGGTGCCATGCACCCGGATCAGGCCCGAGCCTGCGCCCGGACGGCGCTGGGTGTCGCCCATCACGGTGGTGTCGTACTGCTCATAAACCCACTGCTTGCCGGCATAGTTCGGCGAGGCGAGCAGTGCCTTGAGGCCGTCAATCGGGTCGATGGTCGGCACGTCAGCATCGGTCAGCGCCTCAGGGATGACCGGCTCATTCCACGGACGGTCGTATTCCGGCGCGGTGGAGGAGAGCTTGGACAGCACCAGATCAGCTTTCACTTCGCCGTTGTGCATGATCAGGAAGCGGTCTTCGGCAATGGTCTCGCCGACGATGGCAAAGTCCAGGTCCCATTTCTCGAACACGGCGCGGGCTTCGGCTTCCAGTTCCGGCTTCAGCACCATCAGCATACGTTCCTGAGATTCCGACAGCATCATCTCATAGGCTGTCATGTTCTCTTCGCGCTGCGGCACGTTTTCCAGGTCCAGGCGCACGCCCAGCTTGCCCTTGTCGCCCATTTCCACGGCCGAACAGGTGAGGCCGGCGGCACCCATGTCCTGGATCGAGATCACCGCGCCGGTCTGCATCAGCTCCAGCGTGGCTTCCATCAGGCGCTTTTCGGTGAAGGGGTCGCCGACCTGAACGGTGGGGCGCTTTTCCTCGATGGTGTCGTCGAATTCCGCAGACGCCATGGTCGCACCGCCAACGCCGTCACGGCCGGTCTTGGCGCCCAGGTACACAACCGGCATGCCGACGCCGGAAGCGGCGGAGTAAAAGATGCCGTCGGTCTTGGCCAGGCCCGCAGCGAATGCGTTCACCAGGCAGTTGCCGTTGTAAGCCGGGTGGAAGCGGACTTCGCCGCCGGCGCAGGGCACGCCGAAGCAGTTGCCGTAGCCGCCGATGCCTTCAACCACGCCGTTGACCAGCTGTTTGGTCTTGGGGTGGGAGGTCTCGCCGAAGGACAGCGAGTTCATCGAAGCGATAGGCCGCGCGCCCATGGTGAATACGTCGCGCAGAATACCGCCAACACCCGTCGCCGCGCCCTGGTAGGGTTCGATGTAGGAGGGGTGGTTGTGGCTTTCCATCTTGAACACCACGGCGTCGCCGTCGCCGATGTCCACGATGCCTGCGTTTTCACCGGGGCCGCAGATCACCTGCGGGCCGTCGGTCGGCAGGGTGCGCAGCCATTTCTTGGAAGACTTATAAGAGCAGTGCTCGTTCCACATCGCCGAGAAGATGCCCAGCTCGGTAAAGGTCGGCTCCCGCCCGATGATTTCGAGGATCAGATCGTATTCCTCGGGCTTCAGCCCGTGATTAGCAATCAGTTCAGGCGTGATGGCGGGTTCCTGCATCCGTAAACGTCCCCAATGGCTGCGATTGCGCGCCTTTTAGGGCAACGAGGGGCGCGGGGGAAGTGGAATTAAAGGAATCCCGATCAGTTCTGCAGCGGGGCGGCCTTGCGCCGCAGACAGCGGGAAGTCCGGAAGGTTGAAGATGCAGGCTTTTCAAAGTGATGCAAATGGAGGCGGGGTGCTGGAACGGGGCCCAAATTACAAGCATTGCGAAAGTTGCCCAGCGCAAGAAGAATTTTTTCAAAGACCAGGGAAGTTTTACCTTGTTATCCAGGGGCAGGCGGCCGGCGCCCTTGCCAGCCTGTCTTCGAACCTAAGTCTCCCGCTTTGGGAGGCACGGGTCGCCAAGGAAATAAAGCAAGTGATGACAGATGGTTAGCGGCCCAAAAAAAAGGCCGAGCACTAAGCTCGGCCGAAGTCCAACAGGGAGGTATGAAGGGGGGCAAGGCCGCCGCCTTCATGAGGATCATTTAGGGCGCCATGCCTGCCCCTTCAAGGGGATTAACACCAAATGAACATCAAAGCTGGTATGCGTAAATTGCATGGCTTGGAAAGGGGCACAGGTTTGGCGCATCAAAAGCCGTAAGAGTTTCTGCGCCGCGGCACGGAATTCCAGCCATCGCACATGTTAGCGCTCAGAGTTTGCCGAGTTCTTTCATATGCTTGCGGTGCGCCATGATTTCGGACTGCACGAAGTCCCGGAAAGCGCCGACCCGCTGCGAGTGGCGCAGCTCCTCGGGGTAGGCGAGGTAGACCGGAACCTGGTTCTGATCTTCATGCGACAGAACTTCGACCAGTTCGGGGAACTCTTCGGTCACGTAGTCAGGCAGAATACCAACGCCAAGATCGTGCAGAACGCCTTGCAGCACGCCGAAGTAATTGTTCACGGTCAGCAGCGAGCCCGGGTTGTTTGCCATCAGCGCCTTGCCCAGCACCGCGGCGGAGCCCACCTGGGCAGACCGCTGGTTCTGGCAGATCAGCCGGTGTTCCGAGATATCAGCCACAGTTTCCAATGTGCCGCGCTGCTCAATATAGGCAGGAGAGGCATAAAGGCCCATCCGAACCGTCATCAGCCGCTTGCGTACCAGATCAGCCTGGCTGGGCTCCTTCATCCGGATCGCCACATCGGCCTCGCGCATCGGCAGGTCCAGAACCCGCTCTTCCAGCATCAGGTCGATCTTCAGGTTGGGGTATTGTTCATACAGTTTAGTCAGCCGCGGTGCGAGCCACAGGGTGCCGAAACCAACCGTGGTCGTCACCCGCAGTTCGCCGAACACTTCCTCCTCGCTGTCGCGGATGCGCGCGGCGGCCGCTTCCAGGCGGCTGGACATGGATTGAGTTGCATCAAACAGCAGCTCGCCCTGTTCGGTGAGAATCAGTCCGCGCGCATGGCGGTGGAAAAGCGTCGCATTCAGGCTCTCTTCCAGGGCCCGGATCTGGCGGCTGACCGCCGATTGGGACAGATTCAGCTTGTCTCCCGCATGGGTCAGGCTGCCCGCATCCGCGACCGCGTGAAATATTCTGAGCTTATCCCAATCCATATGCGTTACTTTCTGTGCGTTTCGGGCAGACTATATGAAATCTTAGTTATGTATCAGTTTTCATGGTGCAAGCGAGCAAAAATGTGAAAAAAGAAACCTACACAGGTCAGCATTTATGACCTATTATCGAGGGCGATAAGGCAAGCTAATCCTAGGTTGAGGAGGACCGGATGGGCACGCAAAATATCTCACTCAACGACAAATACGACCTGAGCAAATCACCTGTTCTGCTAAACGGCACCCAGGCGCTGGTGCGTCTGATGCTGATGCAGAAGCAGCGGGATATTGCAGCAGGGCTGAACACTGCCGGACTGGTGACCGGCTACCGCGGATCGCCGCTTGGCGCGGTGGACCTGCAGATGGCCCGCGCTGAAAAGCAGCTGAAAGAGGCTGATGTCACATTTCAGTACGGGTTGAACGAAGATCTCGCCGTGACTGCCCTGTGGGGCGCGCAGCAAGCCGAAGTGCGCGGAGAGGGCAAATACGACGGTGTCTTTGGCCTGTGGTACGGCAAAGGGCCCGGCGTTGACCGTTCGGGTGATGCTATCAGGCATGCGAACATGGCAGGCTCGTCGAAATACGGCGGTGTGCTGCTGGCAATGGGTGACGACCATACTGGCGAAAGCTCGACTGTGCTGCACCAGTCGGAATGGTCGCTGCTGGATTGCTACCTGCCGGTGGTCAGTCCCGCTGGAGTGCAGGAAATCCTGGACTACGGCATTTACGGCTATGCGCTCAGCCGGTTTTCCGGCCTGTGGGTGGGTCTCAAGACCATGAAGGACACCATCGAGGTGACCTCGGTTGTCGATGCCCGCCCTGAGCGGATGGAAATCGTCACGCCTGAGTTTGACATGCCGGCCGATGGACTCAACATCCGGCTTGATGACGACCGCTTCCGCCAGGAAAACCGTATCATCGACTACAAGCGCTTTGCGGCTGAGGCCTTCAGCCACGCCAACAAGATGGACAAGCGCATGTGGGGTAAACCCGGCGCCAAGATCGGTTTTGTTGCGGCAGGCAAGAACTGGCTGGACCTGGTCCATGCGCTGAAGCTTCTGAACATTGATGAAACCATGGCCGAGCGCCTGGGCATCACCACCTACAAGGTGGGCCAGACCTTCCCGATGGACATGAAGGGGTTCCACGACTGGGCCGAGGGGCTCGATTTGATCGTAGTGGTCGAGGAAAAGCGCAAGCTGATCGAGATCCAGATCAAGGAAGCAATCTTTGACGACCGCCGCGGCCGCCGGGTTTACGGCTGGTACAAGGGCGGCGCCGGCGGCATGCACCGCGAGGAATTGTTCCCGACCAAATATGCGCTCGACCCGATCATGATCGCCGAGAAACTTGGCGATATCCTGATCGAGGAGGGCCGCGATACCGAGGCAATCCGCGCAGGCCTTGAAAGCCTGGCCGAAGCGCGCCGCGCCGACAATGCCGAGGAGATCGCCACCCGGCTGCCTTACTTCTGCTCGGGCTGCCCGCATAACTCCTCCACCCGCCTGCCGGACGGCTCCCGCGCCTATGCGGGCATCGGCTGCCACTTCATGGTGCAATGGATGGATCGCGAGACGGTGGGCTTCACCCATATGGGCGGTGAAGGTGTCAACTGGGTCGGCGAGGCGCCGTTCTCGACGCGCAAGCATGTGTTCCAGAACCTGGGCGATGGCACCTACAACCACTCCGGTGTGCAGGCGATCCGGGCCGCGCTCGCTGAAGGCACCAACATCACCTATAAGATCCTCTACAATGACGCCGTTGCCATGACCGGCGGGCAGCAAGCCGAGGGCGGGCTGACCGCGCATCAGATCGCGCATGAGCTGAAGGCGATGGGCGTCAAAACCATGGCCGTGGTCTATGACGAGAAAGAGGACGTCGATGCCGCGCGTTTCCCGGCTGGCATGCGGATGCATGAACGGGCCGAGATGATGAAGATCCAGCGCGAATTCGAGGAGGTCGAGGGCGTCTCAGCCATCATCTACATCCAAACCTGCGCGGCCGAGAAGCGCCGCCGCCGCAAAAAGGGGCTGTTCCCGGACCCGGACCAGCGGGTGTTCATCAACACCGATGTCTGCGAAGGCTGCGGCGATTGCGGCGTGCAGTCGAATTGCGTCTCGATCGTGCCTAAGGAAACCGAACTGGGCCGCAAGCGGGCGATTGACCAGTCCTCGTGCAACAAGGATTTCTCCTGCGTCAACGGCTTCTGCCCGTCATTTGTGACAGTGGAAGGCGCAAAGATCCGCAAGGAAGCAACCGCGGACATCGACCTGCCGCATCTGCCAATGCCGGAACTGCCTAAGATCAACGGAACCCATAATGTGGTGATCACCGGCGTCGGCGGCACCGGTGTGGTGACCATCGGCGCGGTACTGGCGCAGGCGGCCCAGATCGACGGCAAGGGCGCCGGGCTGATGGAAATGGCCGGTCTCGCCCAAAAGGGCGGCGCCGTGCATATCCACTGCCGCATTGCCAACGATCCTGAGGACATCTCAGCAATCCGTGTGGCCACCGGAGAGGCGCATGCGCTGATCGGCGGCGACCTCGTGGTGAGCGCGGGCTCCAAAACGCTGGGGCTGACAACCACCGGCCAGACCGGCGCCGTGGTGAACAGCCATGAGATCATCACCGGAGAATTTACCAAGAATACCGAGTTCAAGGTGCCAACCGACCGTCTGGAGGTGGCCCTGCAGGCCCGCCTGCGCGACCGGCTGGACCTGTTTGACGCCTCGGAACTGGCACGCGCCGCGATGGGCGACTCGATTTTTTCAAACATGATGGTGTTTGGCGCGGCATGGCAAAAGGGGCTTGTCCCGGTCAGCCATGAGGCCATTGAACAGGCGATCGAGCTGAACGGCGCCGCGGTAGAGCGCAACAAGCGCGCCTTCAACATCGGCCGCTGGGCGGTGCTCTATCCCGAAGAGGCCCGGAAGCTCAGCCAGCCGAAAGTTGCCGAAAAGCCGAAGTCCCTGCAGGAGAAGATCGACTTCCGCCGCAACCATCTGATTGCCTATCAGGGCAATGGGCTGGCCAAGCGCTATGGAAAGCTGGTTGACAGTGTAGGCGACCCGGCCCTCAAGGAGGCCGTGGCAAAAGGCTACCACAAGCTCTTGGCGTATAAGGACGAATACGAAGTGGCCCGCCTGCTGCTGGACACCCGCGCCAAGGCAGAAGCTGAGTTCGAAGGCGATCTGAAGCTGTCGTATCACCTGGCACCGCCGATGCTGGGCGGCACTGATCCTGACGGCCGCCCCAAGAAGCGCAAGTTCGGAACCGGCATGGAGCGTGGATTCCGGCTGCTGGCCAAGCTGAAGTCTCTGCGCGGCACGCCGCTCGACATCTTCGGCTATACTGCCGAGCGCAAGATGGAGCGGGCGCTGATCAAGCAGTATGAGCGCGACATGAAAGAATGGCTGCCAAAGGCAGAGCCGGAGCTGATGGAGCCGCTGATCGCCCTGGCGGAACTGCCGTTGCAGATCCGAGGGTTTGGTCCGGTCAAAATGGCCAATGAGCAAAAGGCCGCCAAGCGCCGAGAAGAACTGCTGGCCGCCCTGCGCCAGGGCGGGGTGCCCTTGAAACAAGCGGCGGAATAGGGCAGCCGAACGAAGCGCTCCCGCCCGCTCAGGACCATTCAAAGAATGCCCCTTCACCGTTGGGCCCGGCGCCGCGCTAACGCGCGGCGCCGATGCGCGTGGACGCAAAAGCTCTCTTGCTGCTTCTTTCTGATCAAAATACTCCCGGGGTCTGGGGCAGAGCCCCAGCCCTGCCGGCGCTAAACCGTCACACCGGCGTTACGCGCGCGTTGCAAAATGAGTGCCCGGCCATATTTGGCCAAAGAACCCGCAGGGAGCGCCCGGAACATGCAGGCAGGCCGTCATATTGCCCGCGACATCTCTTATGCCCATTCCGCAGCCAGCCGCCCTGGCCGTGCGGTGATCCGGCTGCTGGAAAACTCCACCGGCCGGCTGCAGCTGATCCGCCGGGCGGCGGGGTATGAGAGGGACGTGGCCGCCGGGCGCAGTTTCTGGACGGTGATGGCCGAGCGCTACGGGCTGACCTTGGATGTGATGGCAGGCTCGCTCGGCAATATTCCCAAAGACAAACCTGTGATTTTGATCGCCAACCATCCATACGGCATTCTTGACGGGCTGATGATGGGGCACATTCTCGCGGAAACCCGCAGCGATTTCCGGATCTTGGCGCATAAGGTGTTCCGCAAGGCAGAAGACCTGAACAATGTTGTCCTGCCGATCTCCTTTGACGAAACCAAAGAGGCGATGCGCATCAACCTGGAAACGCGCAAGGAAGCGCTGCGGTATTTGGGGCAGGGCGGCGCAATCGGCATCTTCCCTGGCGGCACTGTGTCTACGGCAGCCAAACCCTTCGACTATCCGATGGATCCGGGCTGGCGCGGCTTCACAGCACGGATGATTGCCAAGTCCGAGGCTGTGGTTGTACCTGTTTTTTCCGACGGCCATACCTCCCGCCTGTTCCAGATCGCCAGCCATTTGCACAACACGCTGCGCATGGGGCTGCTGATCAAGGAGTTCCGCAGGAGGGTCGGCACTCCTGTCAAAGTGGTGATCGGCGCGCCTATCCCCCGCGATGTTCTTGACCCGCTTGCAAAAGACTCCAAAGCAATGATGGATTTCCTGCGCAAAGCCACGTATGACCTGTCACCGGTACCGCTCAAATCCACCGGCTATGGGTTTGAGTTCGAGGAGAAACACCGCGTGTGAGAGAGCTTTATGGCTGTTGGCATCTTTGATTCAGGACTTGGCGGGCTGACCGTCCTCAACGCAGCGCAAAAGCGGCTGCCGGACGTTAACTTCCTGTATTACGGCGACAATGCCCGCGCGCCTTATGGCGTGCGCGATGCCGAGGATGTCTATCAGCTAACCAAAGCAGCTGTTGAGAGCATGTGGGACAAGGGCTGCGATCTGGTGATCCTGGCCTGCAACACGGCATCGGCAGCGGCGCTGCGGCGGATGCAGGAGGGCGGCCTGCCCAAGGGCAAGCGGGTGCTGGGGGTCTTTGTGCCATTGATCGAAGCGCTGACCGAGCGGCAATGGGGCGACAATTCGCCGCCGCGCGAGGTCGCGGTGCAGCATGTGGCACTGTTTGCCACCCCTGCCACCGTCGCCAGCCGGGCGTTCCAGCGGGAGCTGGCGTTCCGGGCCATCGGCGTCGATGTGGAGGCACAAAGCTGCGGCGGCGTGGTCGATGCCATTGAAGACGGCGACCTGATCCTGGCCGAAGCGCTGGTGCGCAGCCATGTGGATGCGCTGATGCGCAAGATGCCTCACCCGGAGGCGGCTATTCTTGGGTGTACGCATTACCCGCTGATGGAGGAGATCTTCCAGACCGCTCTGGGCCCGCAGGTTAAGGTCTTCAGCCAGGGAACTCTGGTGGCCGACAGTCTTGCAGACTATCTGCAGCGCCATCCGGACATGTATGGCGCGGGTGAGGGCGGCTATTTCACAACCGGCGACCCAAGCCGTGTGAGCGATCGCGCAACCCAGTTCCTCCGACGGGAAATCACCTTTCAGGCGGCTTGATACTCCTTTGTTCCGGGACTTTGTTCCAAGTCAAAGTACCAAGCTGCCATTCCCCTTATCTCACTCCGCAGATGGCTGCGGAACCGGCATATCATATTGAAAGACGAGGTCTGACATGACCCACAAAGTGGCTATCCTTGGCGCTTCCGGCTACACCGGCGCCGAACTGGTGCGGCTGATCGCCCAGCACCCGAACATTGAAATCGCAGCCCTGTCGGCGGAGCGCAAGGCAGGCATGACCATGGCCCAGGTGTTTCCGCATCTGCGCCATATGGAACTGCCGGTTCTTTGCAAGATCAATGAGATCGACTTTTCCGGCATAGACTTGTGCTTCTGCGCGCTGCCGCATAAGACCAGCCAGGAAGTCATTGCGGCGCTGCCCAAAACCCTGAAAATCGTCGATCTGTCGGCGGATTTCCGGCTGCGCGATCCGGCGGAATACGAAAAATGGTACGGCAACCCTCATACCGCGCTGGAGCAGCAGGAAGAGGCGGTTTACGGCCTCACCGAGTTCTACCGGGATGAGATCAAATCCGCGCGGCTGGTGGCCGGCACCGGTTGCAACGCGGCGACTGGCCAGTTTGCCCTGCGGCCGCTGATCGAAGCCGGTGTGATCGATTTGGATGAGATCATCCTGGACCTGAAATGCGCGGTCTCCGGCGCCGGCAGGTCGCTCAAGGAAAACCTGCTGCATGCGGAATTGAGCGAGGGCTACAACGCCTATGCCATCGGCGGCACCCACCGGCATCTGGGCGAATTCGATCAGGAATTCAGCAAGCTTGCCGGCCGCCCGGTCAAGGTGCAGTTCACACCGCATCTGGTGCCGGCCAACCGGGGCATTCTGGCGACGGTCTACGTTAAAGGCGATGCGCAGGCGATTCATGACACCTTTGCCAAGGCCTATGCGGATGAGCCTTTCATCGAGCTGCTGCCGTTTGGCGAGGCGCCCAGCACCCATCATGTACGCGGCTCGAATTTCTGCCATATCGGTGTGGCTGCTGACCGCATCGAAGGCCGCGCGATTGTGATCGCCGCGCTGGACAACCTGACAAAGGGCAGCAGCGGCCAGGCCTTGCAGAATGCCAACCTGATGTTAGGTGAGGAAGAGACCCAAGGGCTGATGATGGCGCCCCTGTTCCCCTGATCCGGGACGGGCGCTGCCGCACATGGCCTGAATTGAGGACACCATGAAGAACCTGAAGAAACAGCGCCGTATCCAGGTCATCGCGGTTGCCGCGGTGGCACTGGTCGTAGCCACCGCCCTGATCGGCTATGCCATGCGGGACGGGATCAACTATTTCCGCTCGCCCAGCCAGGTGGCCGAAGCGCCGCCGCAGCCATCCGAGGTGTTCCGCATCGGCGGGCTGGTGGCCGAGGGTTCGCTGCAGCGCGGCCAGGGCGAAACCGTGCGCTTTGCGGTGACCGACGGCGGGGCAACCGTGCAGGTGGCCTATACCGGGGTGCTGCCGGATCTGTTTGAGGAAAACCAGGGCATGGTCGGCACCGGGCGCTACGTGAACGGAGTCTTTGAAGCCTCTGAAATCCTCGCGAAACATGACGAAACTTATATGCCTAAGGAAGTCATGGACGCATTGAAAGAGCAGGGGGTTTATCAGGAACCCGAAACCTGAAGCCGCTGCCGGAACAAGATGCTCCCGCCCCAACAACGCCTCCCTGCCGGGAGGCGTTTTGCGTTGGGCCCGGCGCCGCGCTGTGCGCGGCGCGGTGGCGCAGTAAGGCCGGTGTTGCACGACCGGCGTACGGCGGTGCCGCAGGATCTTAGCTTTTTTCCAGCAAGGTCGCGGGGCTGGAAACGGGTGAGATGCGATGCAAACTGTGAAGAAAATCGCTGCGGAGATCGTGGCGCGGGAAGGCGGTTATGTGAATGATCCGGATGATCCCGGCGGTGCCACCAAATACGGGGTGACCATTGTAACCCTGCGGCGGCTGGGGCTGGATCTGACCGGCGACGGCAGGGTTGGCGTGGCCGACGTCCGGGCGCTGACGCGAGCAAGGGCGGTTGAGATTTTTATCCGCCACTATTTTGAGGCGCCTGGAATCGGCAGCCTGCCGGACTGCCTTCAGGACACGGTATTTGACATGTACGTCAATGCAGGCGGCAATGCGGTGCGTGTTCTGCAGCGGCTGCTTCGGGAGATGGGCTATGGCGTGGCAGTGGACGGCGCAATAGGCCCGCAGACGTCCGGTGCCGCCTGGCAAGCCGCGCGTGTGAAGGCGGATGCGCTTCGCGATGCCTACGGGATTGCGCGGCGCAACTACTACCTCCGCCTTGCGGACCGCCGCCCTACAAGCCGGAAATTCGCCCGCAGCCGGGCAGGCGGCAAAGGCGGCTGGATCAAGCGGGCGGAAGAGTTCATCTCGCCGGCCTTTCACCTGAGCACAGAGGACTTTCAGAAGAGGACTGCAGCATGGGGCTGATCACGGAACTGGCGGCGTTGATTTTCGGAAGCCGCCGCAATGTGCTGCGCGAAACGGCTGAGGTCTTCCGCGAGAACGCCGAAGCAGGTGCAGCGCGGTCGCATGAGGTGCAGATCGGCGCGCTAAGCCAGTTTGGCGCTGAGTTTCAACAGGCAAACCGAAGCCGTTTTGACAGGATCATGGACGGGGTAAACCGGCTTCCGCGTCCGCTGCTGGCGCTTGGGACGCTTGCCCTGATGATTTCGGCTTTGGTTAATCCGGTCTGGTTTGCGGCCCGGATGCAAGGCTTGGCTCTTGTGCCGGAACCGCTGTGGTGGCTGCTGGGGGTGATTGTCTCATTCTACTTTGGCGCCCGGCACCAGCTGAAAGCACAGGAGTTTCAAAGAGGGCTGGCAGCCAGCATGGCCCGGGTTCCTCAGGCAGTGGAGAACATCACGGCATTGGACCGGCTGCGGGCGGATGCACCTGGCTCTGCGGCGGCAGGCACCGATGCCCAATCCAAGCTTGAGGCAACGGAACCCGAGTTCAATCCCGCGCTGGATCGCTGGAAAGCGCAGCGCGGCTGATCACAATTTGCCGTCTGCGGCGGCTTGGCGCGGGGATTGCCATTGGCGCCCCGCGCGCAGGGGCGTATATGGGGCGTATGATTACAGAGCTCGGCCACTTCGCCCTTATCCTCGCCTTCATGATTGCGATCGTGCAGGCCGTTATCCCCTTGATCGGCGCGCAGAAACGCTGGCCCGGCTGGATGGCCGTGGCCGAACCTGCCGCCCAGGCGCAGTTCCTGTTCACAGCCTTCTCCTTCGGGGCGCTGATGTGGGCTTTCATCACCTCGGATTTCTCGCTGAAGCTGGTGACGCTGAACAGCCATTCCGCCAAGCCGATGCTCTACAAGATCTCCGGCACCTGGGGGAACCACGAGGGCTCGATGCTGTTGTGGGTATTGATCGTCAGCCTGTTCGGAGCGCTGGCCTCGGTCTTTGGCGGCGGGCTGCCGCCGACCTTGAAGGCCCGGGTGCTGGCAGTGCAGGCTGCTATTGGCGTGGCGTTTTTTGCTTTCATTCTCTTCACGTCCAACCCGTTCCTGCGGCTTACGGTGCCGCCGTTTGACGGCCAGGATTTGAATCCGCTGCTGCAGGATCCGGGCCTCGCCTTCCACCCGCCGTTTCTCTATCTGGGCTATGTCGGCCTGAGCATGGCGTTCTCCTTTGCCGTCGCCGCGCTGATCGAAGGCCGGGTTGACGCCGCCTGGGGCCGCTGGGTGCGGCCCTGGACGCTGGCGGCCTGGATCTTTCTGACCATCGGCATCGCTCTGGGTTCCTGGTGGGCCTACTACGAGTTGGGCTGGGGTGGCTTCTGGTTCTGGGATCCGGTTGAAAATGCCTCCTTCATGCCCTGGCTGCTGGCCGCAGCGCTGCTGCACTCGGCAATCGTGGTCGAAAAGCGCGAAGCGCTGAAAAGCTGGACCATTCTGCTGGCGATCCTTGCTTTCGGTTTCTCGCTGGTCGGCACTTTCATTGTACGCTCCGGCATCATCACCAGCGTGCATGCCTTCGCCAATGACCCTGAGCGGGGCGTGTTCATTCTGTTTATCCTGGCCTTCTTCACCGGCGGCGCGCTGACCTTGTTTGCCGCCCGGGCGCAGGCGATGGAAGCCAAAGGCGTGTTCGGCATGATCAGCCGCGAGAGCGCGCTGGTGGCGAACAATATCCTGCTGGCGGTCAGCTGCTTTGTCGTGTTCTTCGGCACCGTCTGGCCGATCGTCGCCGAGATGCTCTTTGACCGCAAGCTGAGCGTGGGGCCGCCGTTTTTCAATTCGGCCTTCACGCCGTTTATGGTCGTGCTGGGGCTGATTCTGCCGGTCGGCGCCTTGCTGCCGTGGAAGCGCGGCAAAGTCGCACGGACTGCCTGGCAGCTGCGGTATGTCTTCCTTCTGGCCGTGTCGCTGGGCGTGCTGGCTTGGTCGATGCAAACAGGCAGGACGGCGCTGGGTCCGGTTGGCCTGTTCCTCGGCTCTTGGGTTGCCTTTGGGGCTGTGGCTGACCTTTGGCTGCGCAGCGGCAAGTCCGGGCGCCTGCAGCGGATGCTGCGTCTGCCGCGCGCAGATTGGGGCAAGGCCACGGCGCATGCAGGCCTCGGCATCACCATTTTTGCCATTGCGGGCCTCACTGCCTGGGAACAGGAAGACATCCGGGTGGCGCAGCTTGGCGAGCCGTTTCAGGTGGGCGCCTTTACCCTGGTTCTGAAGGACGTGAACCGAGAGCAGGGGCCGAACTACTTCACCACCAAGGGCCGGGTTGAGGTAACACGAAATGGCCGCCCCGAAGCGGTGATGTTCCCGGAAAAACGCGACTACCCCGTGGCCCGGATGCCGACCACCGAAGCGGCGATCGACTACCGGGTGACCCGTGACCTCTATGTGGTGCTGGGCGACCGGCAGGCAGACGGCGGCTGGACAATGCGCACCTATATCAAACCCTTTGCCAACTGGATCTGGGGCGGTTCGATCCTGATGGCGCTTGGCGGGCTGCTGAGCCTTAGCGACCGGCGGTTCCGTGTCGCGGCAGGCGCACGCAAGACACCTGCGCCGGGAGTTCCAGCAGAATGAAACAATGGCGGTATATGATACTGGGCCTGGCGGGTCTGATGGCAGCGGCGCTTTTCCAGCCCCCCGCAGCGTTCGCTGTTGAGCCGGATGAAATACTAGCGGACCCGGTTCTTGAAGGCCGGGCGCGCGAGCTTTCCAAGGATCTGCGCTGTTTGGTGTGCCGCAACGAAAGCATCGACGAATCCAACGCCGAGCTGGCCCGTGATTTGCGGGTGCTGCTGCGCGAGCGCCTGTCGGCGGGTGATAGCGACCGGGAGGCAATGGATTTCATCGTTGACCGCTATGGCGAGTATGTTCTGCTGCGGCCCTCCGCCAGCGGCGCCAACTGGCTTTTGTGGGCCGCCGGGCCGCTGATGCTGCTGGCAGCCCTTGCGATTGCTGCCGTCTATGTCCGGGGCCGTTCCCGCGCGCCCAAGGCGGCCGAGCAGGGACTGAGTGCCGAAGAACAGGAGCGGCTTCGGAAAATCCTGGAGGATTGACGCCGGGTCGGTCTTTCCGCTTAGACGGCTTTGCGCCACGATGCCTGCCAAGGGCCGGACCGGAGGGGTCTTGCCGATGGCGTAAGATACACGAGGCAATCCCATGGAATATAAGGAAATCCTGTCCTCGCTGCAGGACGGGCTGGCAGTCATCACCCTGAACCGCGAGGCACGCAAGAACGCGCTGAACAGCCGCATGCGGGCGGAAATTACCCATGCCATGCAGCTCGCAGCTGCTGAAGCCAGGGCGGTGGTTCTGACTGGTGCGGGGGATGCCTTTTGCTCGGGGCAGGATCTGAGCGATGCCTCCAGTGCCGGAAGCCTGGACCTTGAGCGCACGCTGCGGGACGAATATCTGCCAATGCTGCAGGCGATCTATGACTGCCCCGTCCCTGTGCTGGCAGCCGTCAATGGCGCTGCGGCCGGGGCCGGGGCCAATCTTGCGCTGGCGGCGGATGTGGTGATCGCCTCGGAAAGCGCCTTTTTCATGCAGGCCTTCACCAAGATCGGATTGATGCCCGACGCCGGAGGCACATGGTTCCTGCCGCGCCAGATAGGATTGGCCAAGGCCATGGGGGCGGCATTGTTTGCAGACCGCATCAGTGCTCAGCAAGCCAGCGACTGGGGCATGATCTGGGAAGCCGTGCCGGACAGCGAATTTGACAGCCATTGGCGTGCGCGTGCAGCGTATTTGGCCCAAGGCCCCAGCAAAGCCTTTGCCGCAACCAAATCAGCGTTGCGGGAAAGTTTTGGCCGCGATCTGGCTGAGCAGCTCTCGGTCGAGGCGCATTTGCAAGGCCAATGCGGTAAGACCCGGGATTTTCTGGAAGGCGTTACCGCATTCATGGAAAAGCGCCCCGCGAAGTTCGAAGGGCGCTGAGCTACGGCCGCAGACACCGGAACAAGGACCCGAGGCCGGTGCCTTGTTCCGGCTGCTTATAGAATGCTGAGCACCGGGTCTGAAAGGCTGCTGCGGTCCACGATTCTGATATCGTTCAACGACACCAGCCCGCCTGCGCCTTCGATCCGGGCAACCAAATGCCCATCGGCATAAAGAAGGGCATCTTCCGGGTCACCGAATGCATCCAGGGTTTCTTCCAGGCTCAGCTCCGGCGCGTTTCCCTGGCCGTCGTGAGAATAGACTATGGCATCCTCAAACCTGCTGTAATCGGTGAGCACAACAGGCTCATCACCGGCCACGATCCAATCACCGACGCCCAATGTGTCCTCTCCTTCACCAAGAGACACAACATCTCCGTCGCCGGCGAGAACCAAGTCATCTCCCTCTCCGCCCCGGATCCTGTCGGCATCGCTGTCAGTGTCGGTATCCGGCCGGTACAAATCCTCGATACTGCTGGGATCGGAAATCGTGCCGTTAAACACGCCCTTTGCAAAAGCGGCGATTTCTTCGCCATCCAACGCGCTTGTCGCGACGATCGTGTCGTCACCAAGGTTGCCCTCCAGCGTGTCGGACCCTTCATGATCCAGCACATAGTCGTCGCCTTCGCCGCCGCGCAGAAAGTCGTCCCCGGCGCCGCCTGAGACGAAGTCGTTGTCTTCCTCTCCGAACAGCCGGTCATTACCGCCGCGGCCTTCGATCAGGTCTTCGCCGTCCCCGGCGAAGATCTCATCGTCGCCTTCCGTTCCGGTGAGAATATCGTCGCCATCGGTCGGTTCACCGCTGGTGGAGCTGCTGTCATCGTCATCCAGAAAAAGGGCTGCCAGACCGATAGTCAGGCCGATACCCAGAAATATCAAACCGTTCATTTGCAAGTTCCGTGTTTTCCGCAGGCCACGTCTTCCGGGCCTTCCGGATTTTGAAGTCAATTCAGGATATGATTAATTCGCCTCTAAGTTTACGTCAAATTTCCAATACAATCACACTGAAAATAAACACGTGCGGGAGACAGAACCTTTAGGTTCGCCAGGTTGTTTCTTGGACTGAAACAGTGTCTCAAAGCTGACTGCGCAAGCAGCGGCGAAATAAAAAACACCCCGCGGTTGCGGGGTGTTTTGAAAGAGAGCGACTTGTATCAGCGCTTCTCGATATCGGTGTAGTCGCGCATGGTCTCGCCCAGGTACAGCTGGCGCGGACGGCCGATCTTGTTCTGGGGATCGGCGATCATCTCTTTCCACTGCGAGATCCAGCCGACGGTGCGCGACAGTGCAAAGATCGGGGTGAACATCGAAGTCGGGAAGCCCATCGCCTCGAGGATGATGCCCGAGTAGAAGTCGACATTCGGGAACAGCTTCTTCTCGATGAAGTAGGGATCGTTCAGCGCGGTCTGTTCAAGCTCCTTGGCGACCTGCAGGAGCGGGTTGTCTTCAACACCCAGCAGCTCCAGCACCTCATCCGCGGATTGCTTCAGAACCTTGGCGCGCGGGTCGGTGTTTTTGTACACGCGGTGGCCAAAGCCCATCAGGCGGAACGGGTCGTTCTTGTCTTTGGCGCGGGCAATGAACTCCGGAATGCGGTCCACGGAACCGATTTCCTTGAGCATTTCCAGGCATGCCTGGTTGGCGCCGCCGTGAGCAGGGCCCCAAAGGCAGGCGATGCCGGCAGCGATACAGGCAAACGGGTTGGCGCTGGAAGAAGAGGCCAGACGCACAGTCGAGGTCGAGGCGTTCTGCTCGTGATCTGCGTGCAGGATGAAAATCCGGTCCATCGCGCGGCTCAGGATCGGGTTCACATGGTATTCTTCGGAGGGAACCGAGAAGCACATGTGCAGGAAGTTCGCCGCGTAATCGAGATCGTTCTTCGGATACACGAAGGGCTGGCCGATCGAGTATTTATAGGCCATCGCGGCGATGGTCGGCAGCTTGGCGATCAGGCGGACAGCCGCAACTTCGCGCTGCCACGGGTCGGTCACGTCCAGCGAGTCGTGGTAGAAGGCCGACATCGCGCCAACCACGCCCACCAGGGTCGCCATCGGGTGCGCGTCGCGGCGGAAGCCGCGGAAGAAGTTGTGCATCTGCTCATGCACCATGGTGTGACGAGTCACACGGGTCTCGAAGTCTTCCAGCTGCGCCGCGGTCGGCAGTTCACCGTACAGCAGCAGGTAGCAAACCTCGAGGTAATGGGATTTCGACGCCAGCTGGTCGATCGGGTAGCCGCGGTGCAGCAGTTCGCCCTTGCCGCCATCAATATAGGTGATGGTGCTGTCGCAGCTGGCGGTGGAGGTGAACCCCGGGTCATAGGTAAACACACCTGCCTGCGCATAGAGCTTGCGGATGTCGAGAACATCGGGCCCGGCCGTTGGCGAGAAAATGGGCAGCTCGTAAGTTTCGCCATTAAGGCTGAGCGTGGCAGATTTCTGTGTCTCGGTCATGGATGTCCCTTCCTGTTACAGGCACGAAAGCTGCCGCTCGGGGCCTCTTCATGCGGGCAGCACCTGCGCGGATTCGCGCAGGAGTTGTCGTATCAAAACAGGCTTACCCGGGAGTTAACAACCGGTTTCAGCCTGTCGCGTCTGCGAGCCGGGCCAGGGTTTCCTCGCGGCCCAGAATCAGCATCATGTCGAACACCGAAGGCGTTACTGCCCGGCCCGCGAGCACGGCCCGCAAAGGACCTGCCAGCTTGCCGAACTTGGTACCATGGGCTTCCGCAAACTCGTTCAGAAGCGCCTCCAGATCGTCACGGACCCAGCTAGCATTTTGCAGCTGCGGCGTCAATTCACTCAGTATACCATCGGATACAGATGAAAGCGCCTTTTCTGCCTTCGCATCCCGCTCAATTGGCCGTGAAGCAAGGATAAAATGCGCTTTTTCAAGCAGTTCAGGGAAGGTGCGCGCCCGGTCCTTGAGGCAATACATCGCAGCTTCCAGCCCCTGTGACTGCGCGTCAGTCAAAGCGGGCTCGCCGGCGGCAGCCAGATAGCCGGTGATTTCATGCCGCAACGCAGCGTCGTCGCTAACAGCAATATGCTGGCCGCATAGGTTTTCCAGCTTTTTGGTGTCGAAACGGGCCGGGCTTTTGCCGATGCCGTCAAAGTTGAACCACTCCTGAGCCTGCGCGTCCGTAAAAAATTCGTCATCCCCGTGCGACCAGCCGAGGCGGGCCAGGTAGTTGCGCATCCCAGCCGCCGGATAACCCATCGCCTGGTATTCCTGAGCGCCCAAAGCACCGTGGCGTTTGCTGAGTTTTTTACCGTCAGGGCCATGAATCAGCGGGATATGGGCCCAGACCGGCACTTCCCAGCCCATCGCCTCATAAATCATCATCTGGCGGGCGGCGTTATTCAGATGGTCGTCGCCGCGGATCACATGGGTGACCCCCATGTCGTGATCATCCACCACAACCGCCAGCATGTAGACCGGGGTGCCGTCTGAGCGCAGCAGGATCATGTCGTCGAGCTGCTCGTTCTTGATGGTCACATCGCCCTGGACCTGATCCTTGATAACGGTAACGCCGCTCTGCGGCGCCTTGATACGGATCACATAGGGGGCATCCGGGTGGCTGGCCTCATCCGCATCGCGCCAGGGCGAACGGTAGAGCGTGGATTTGCCTTCGGCCTTGGCCTGCTCGCGGAAGGCAGCGATTTCGTCCTGGGAGGCAAAACATTTGTAGGCCTTGCCCTCGGCCAGCAATTGCTTCGCAACTTCGGCATGCCGCTCTGCGCCTTCAAACTGGCTGATCACATCGCCGTCGTGATCCAGGCCGAGCCATTCCATGCCTTGCAGGATGGCTGCAGTTGCCTCGGGGGTGGAACGTTCCCGGTCGGTGTCTTCGATCCGCAGCAGGAACTTACCGCCGCGGCCGCGGGCGTAGAGCCAGTTGAACAGCGCAGTGCGGGCGCCGCCGATGTGCAGAAAGCCGGTGGGAGAGGGCGCGAAGCGGGTGACAACCGGTTGGGTCATGAGCGGGATTTACCTTTTGGAAACCATCTGAGGCTTAGTGTTTCCGCCTGTCTACCGGGCCAGAAGGCGGGGGGCAAGCATGCGGCTGAGAGCTGCCATCTACGACATACTGCAGATGCAGCGGGGATATCTGTTTCCCTGGGCGCCGGTCTTTCTGGGAACGGGAATTGGCTGCTATTTTAGTTTGATGTCCGAACCCGTGCCGGCAGTTTTTGCGGTTCTGGCTGCGGCCTCTGCGGTCTTTGCATTTTTTGCTTCACGGCAGCGTCCGCTGGCATTTCTGCTCTGGGCACCTGCCCTGGTAGCCGCGGGGCTTTGCCTGGCCGGTGCACGGACTCATTGGGCTGCCGCTCCTGTTTTGGATTTCCGGTATTACGGCCCGGTTGAAGGGCGGGTGGTCTCGGTGGACCGTTCGCCAACAGACGCGCTGCGGCTGACTTTGGACCAGGTCCGGCTTGACCGGGTTTCGCCAGCTAAAACGCCCGTGCGGGTCCGGATCTCTATAAGAGGGCAGGAACGGGTACCGCCGCCCGGCGCAAGGATCATGACAACAGCGCATTTGCTGCCGCCGCAAGGTCCTGCAGAACCAGGCGGCTTTGACTTCAGCCGTCACGCCTGGTTCAAGCGGCTAGGAGCATTGGGATACACCAGAGCACCCGTTTTGCTGGCGGAGGAGCCTGGAAGCGGTGTCCCTGTTGAGCGGTACCGGCGCGCCTTGGCCCAATATCTGCAGCAGAAGATTTCCGGCGATACCGGCGGGTTCGCCGCTGCGATCACTGCTGGGGACCGCAGCGGCGTGGAAGAACAGACGCTGATTGCCCTGAGGCAAAGCAATCTTGCCCACCTGCTGGCCATTTCCGGACTGCATATGGGGCTGCTCACCGGCTTTGTGTTCGGGGCGGTCCGGTTGTTGTTTTGCCTAATGCCGCCGCTGGCGCTGCGCTGGCCCGTCAAAAAGCTTGCCGCGCTTGCCGCGCTGACAGCCGGCGCCGGTTACTTGCTGTTGTCGGGGGGCAATGTTGCAACCGAGCGCGCGTTTATCATGGTTTCGGTGATGCTGGGGGCTGTTCTTTTGAACCGGCGTGCAATCACTTTGCGAGCGGTGGCGGCAGCTGCGCTGATCGTTCTGCTGCGCCGCCCGGAAAGCCTTCTCAGCCCAGGATTCCAAATGAGCTTTGCGGCCACGGCGGCGCTGGTTGCGGTGTTTGCCGCCCTGCGCAACTCCGAGACAGGCCTTGGTCCCCGCTGGTTCCGGCCTGTGATGGCGCTGGTGATCTCATCAGCAGTGGCAGGCGCCGCGACGGCTCCGTTTGCGGCAGCTCATTTCAATTCGGTGCCCCATTACGGCCTTGCCGCTAATCTGTTGGCAGTTCCTGTGATGGGCTCCGTTGTCATACCGGCCGCGGTGCTGTCTTTGTGCCTGACCCCCTTCGGGTTGGAGCAAGCCGGGCTGACTGTCATGCGCTGGGGGCTGGACTGGATTCTGTGGGTGGCCCGAACCGTGTCCGGTTTTGACGGAGCAGTAACCAAAGTAGCCGCGCCCGGCGGATGGGTGCTGCCGCTGCTTGCTGCCGGGTTTCTGGTTCTGGTCATCTGGCGCGGGCGCTTGCGAGTGGCCGGAGCCCTTCCGATTGCTGCGGCTCTTTGGCTGTGGGCCGGTGCCGAACGGCCTGCGGTCCTGATTGCGGAATCCGGCGGGCTGATCGGCGCGCTGGCGCCGGAGGGCCGGGCCCTGTCGCGCGCCAAAGGGCAGGGCTTTACCGCCGAGATTTGGCTGGAAAACGATGGCGATGTAGCAACCCAGCCGGAAGCGGCGTCCCGCTGGCAGTCAAAATATTCTGGACTGCCGGCGTGGGAAGGCGCCGGAATCCGTCTTGTTCACGCGCCGGGCCAGCGCAAGGTCTCTGAAGTGAATGCCTGCAGCAAAGAAGAGATTCTTGTGACCACGGTGGAAGCTTCTGCACCGCCGGGATGTTTCATTCTGACGCCGGCGCTGCTGCGGCAGACTGGAAGCATAGCTATCAGTGAATCCGGTGAGGTCTTGACCGCCCGCGGTGTGTCGGGACGGCGGCCCTGGAACAGCTGGCAGCCTGAAACTGCCGGAGCTGCGACACTTCAGGAGCTGTTACAGCGCGCCGCCAAGTCTCAGTAAGTCCGGATCAACCCAACCAGGCGCCCCTGGACCTGAACCTGATCCTCCGGGAAGTGGCGCGTCTCATAGGCTGGATTCGCCGCTTCCAGCGCGATCATGCCGCCCTGGCGGAAATACCGCTTCAAAGTGGCTTCGTGGCCTTCGACAAGAGCCACCACAATATCGCCGTTATCAGCGGCGCCTGTTTCCCGGATCACGACAATGTCTCCGTCGTTGATACCGGCTTCAATCATTGAGTCGCCTTTAACCTCAAGCGCGAAATGCTGGCCGTTGGGTGCAATCATACCTCCCGGCACTGCGACCTGATGAGACACCTGGCTGATCGCCTCGATTGGCACACCGGCAGCAATGCGGCCCATAACCGGCAGTTCCACGGCAGCCTGGCGCATCGGGTCCGCCGAAACGGGCGCCGGGCCGGTGGAGGGAGACATGCCCTGATTGCCGTCGACCACCTTTGGTGAGAATCCCTGCGGCTCAGGCAGGCCTCCCAGGCTTTCAGGCAGCTTGATGATTTCGATGGCACGCGCGCGGTGCGGCAACCGCCGGATAAAGCCCCGCTCCTCCAGCGCAGTGATCAAACGGTGGATCCCTGACTTGGAGCGCAGGTCAAGTTCAACCTTCATTTCGTCAAAACTTGGCGGAACGCCATCGCTCTGCAGGCGTTTGTGAATGAATCCCAGCAATTGAAGTTGCTTTTTCGTGAGCATCGCCGCTCCCTCCGCGCCTCAGGTCTATGTTTTCTTTTGTTCTACGCATGTTCACGTTTTGTGTCAACATGGCGGAAAAAATCGATCAAAAGAACACGAAATGGAATGGCTGCAAATCCGTTTGCCACGCAACCGGTTCTTAGACTTGAACGCCTCCAGGACGGGCATTTTCGCAAAGTGTAACGGCCGTCAGAGACGAATGTATTGCACTTCTTCACCGGACTTGCGGGCGCCATCGCTGGGAGGACGGATCAAAAGCGCATTGGCGTCACTCAGCACCGTCAAAAGCGAGCTGTCCTGGTTTGGAAAGGCCCGGATCGACCCGTCTTCGACCCGGGCGCGCATGTAGTGCTCCCGGGGTCCGTTTGAGCTCAGGTCTTCGCTCAGAATGGCGGTCTTACGGCTTTGGTCTCCGGCCGGAAGACCCAGCATGCTTTGGATCATCGGAGCCAGGAAAATCCGGCCGCAAACCATCGCGGACACGGGGTTGCCCGGCAGCCCGGCCATAGCAGCGCCGTTCAGCCGGCCGGCCATCAGCGGCTTGCCCGGGCGCATGGCAACCTTGTAGAAACTCCGCTCCATGCCCAGATCCCCGGCAACCTTGCCGACAAGGTCATGATCGCCCACCGACGCGCCGCCGATCGTCACGATGAGATCGGCTCCCTCGGCCAGTTCGAAAGCCATGCTCAAGGAGCTTTCGGTGTCGCGCGCAATCGGCAGGATCCGGGCGCGAGCACCAAGTTCCTCCAGCATCGCCTTGAGACCAAAGGTGTTTGAGGCGATGATCTGGTCCGGGCCAGGTGTGCCGCCAGGCATTACAAGCTCATCGCCCGTGGAGATAAGGGCAATCTGCGGGCGGCGGGTCACAGGCACGGCGGGGATATTCATTGCCGCCATCAGCGCCACATCTGCCGCGGTCAGGAACTTGGGAGCCGTAATCGTCTGCCCGTCGAGAAAGTCGCCGCCGCGGGGGCGGATGTTGCTGTTGCTGCCAGGATCGTCCGTGATCGTGATGAGGTCGCCCGAGCGGGTGACATCCTCTTGAATGACAACAAAGCTTGCGCCCTCCGGCACCGGAGCGCCGGTGAAGATCCGAACTGCTTGGCCTGCACCGATCCGGCCTTTGTACCCGTGGCCTGCGGCAGCTTCTCCGATCACTTTGAACATGGCGTGCAGCTCAACTTCGGCGGCATTCACGGCATAGCCATCCATGGCCGAAGCAGAGAACGGCGGCTGGTCCCGGCGCGCCTGAACATCGCGGGCGAGAACACGGCCAGCGGCCTCGGCCAGCGGAACCTCTTCACTATCCAGCTGCCTGACCAGTGCCAGAAGGTGTTTGCGGGCTTCGCTGACTGAGATCATTTATGCCTCGTACCGGCCTGATTTACCGCCATCTTTCAGCGTTACCCGAATGCCGCCGATCTGCATTTCCTTGTCCACGGCCTTGGCCATGTCATAGACGGTCAGCGCAGCAGTGGAGACGGCCGTCAGCGCCTCCATTTCAACTCCGGTCTGGCCGGTGGTCTTGACAGTTGCTTCGATCCGCACGCCGGGCAGGTCTGGGTCCAGCGTCAGCTCAACTGCCACCTTTGTAACCGGAAGCGGGTGGCAGAGGGGGATCAGCTCGGGCGTTTTCTTGGCGCCCATAATACCGGCCAGGCGGGCAACTGATAGGACATCGCCCTTCTTCGCCCGGCCTTCCGAGATGATGCTGAAAGTCTCCTGAGCCATGGTGATATGGCCCTCGGCAGTGGCGATGCGGGAGGTCACGGCTTTGTCCGAGACGTCGACCATATGGGCATCGCCCTTGGTGTCGAAATGGGTGAGGCTCATGACCTAACTCCTTGAATTACATCGCGCTTGGCATCAACGGGTTGGCCAGCAATGTGCGGGTTGCAGCGGCTACGTCGTCCTGGCGCATCAGGCTTTCGCCGATCAGGAATGTGCGGGCGCCATAGCGGGCCATGTCGCTCAGATCCCCGGGCGTGAACAGACCGCTTTCGCAAACGATGGTCCGGTCGGCAGGCACCATGCGGGACAGCTCGCGGGTGGTGTCCAGCGTGGTCTCGAAGGTTTTGAGGTTTCGGTTGTTGATGCCCATCAGCGGCGATTTCAGGGCGCAGGCGCGCTCCAGTTCTTCGGCGTCGTGCACCTCCAGCAGAACGTCCATGCCCCATTCGAACGCACTGGCTTCCAGCTCCTGTGCCTGCGTATCGGTAACCGACGCAAGGATAATCAGGATGCAGTCAGCGCCCAGGGCACGGGCTTCGGCAACCTGGTAGGTGTCATACATGAAGTCCTTGCGCAGCGCGGGCAGGGAACACGCCTCGCGTGCCTGAGTGAGGAACGCCTTTGCCCCTTGGAAGCTGGGGGTGTCTGTGAGCACCGACAGGCAGGTGGCGCCGCCGGCCTCATAAGCCTTGGCCAGTTCCGCAGGTTCGAAGTCCGGGCGGATCAAGCCTTTGGAGGGACTGGCTTTCTTGATCTCGGCAATCAGCCCGTAACCGTCGCGATTGGCCTGCATCAGGCTCTCGGCAAAACCGCGCACCGGCGAGGCCTCGCGTGCCTCTGCCTCGACAGCCTCCAGCGGTTTGGCGGCCTTGTCTGCGGCCACTTCCTCAAGCTTGTAGGCCTTGATCTTGTCGAGCACGTTTTGGGTCATGCCAGTGTGCCTCCGTTCATGCGTTCCAGTCTATGGCAGTTTCACCGCGGGCGGCGAGCCAATTGTTCACTTTTGAAAAGGGCCGGGACCCAAAGAAACCGCGCCGCGCCGACAAGGGCGAGGGATGCGCTGTTTTCAGGATCAGGTGATCGCCCGGTTTGATATGTTTTTCAAGCTTCTGTGCCGCATTTCCCCAGAGAATGTATGCGGTGGGGCGTTCCGACGTAAGCTCCAGCACCTGGTGCACCAGGCGGTGCCAGCCCAAGTGTTTATGGCCGTTGGCCTCTCCGGCGGGAACGGACAGCGCGGTGTTCAGGAGCAGCACGCCCTGGTGCGCCCAGCCGCGCAGGTCCGCCGTCGGCCGAGTGACATCAAGATCTGCCTGCAATTCTTTGTAGATATTGAACAAAGACCGTGGAAAGGGGCGGACATCTGGTTCAGCCGAGAAGGCGAGCCCATGCGCATGGCCAGGCGTTGGATAGGGGTCCTGGCCAAGAATGACCACGCGGGCCGCCTCGGGCTGTGTCAGCTCCAGCGCTGCAAACCGCTGATGCGTGGGCGGCAGGATTTCCCGGGGATCTTCCTGCAGCGCGGCCGCGATCCCGGGCCATGTATCTGTAAAGAAAGGCAGGCTGGACCAAGCGCCCAGCCCGGAAGGAAGGTCAGTCATGCGGCGGAAGTGATCCGCGCCAGCGCCTCAACCTTGGCCTTGGCTGCGCCGCTGTCGATGGACTGGGCGGAAAGCGCAACGCCTTCCTTCAGGTCGGCAGCCTTGCCCGCAACGACCAGAGCAGCTGCAGAATTCAGCAGCACCGCATCCCGGTAGGCAGATGGCGTGCCTTGCAGCAGCACCCGGAAGGCCATTGCATTTTCTTCGGGCGTTCCGCCGACAATCATCTCAAAAGGATGGACAGGGAGCCCTGCGTCTTCAGGGTGGATCTCCAAATCACGCACATCGCCGTTTTCTTCCAGCGCAGACACCCAGCTGGTTCCGGTAATGGTCAGCTCGTCGGTGCCGTCCGAGCCATGCACCAGCCACGCCCGTTCGGAACCCAGCGCCTTGAGCGTTTCCGCCATCGGGCGGATCATCTCACGGCTGAAGGCGCCGGTGAGCTGGCGTTTGACGCCGGCCGGGTTTGTGAGAGGCCCGAGGATATTGAAGATGGTGCGGGTGCCGAGTTCCTGGCGGGTCGGCATCACATGGGCGACCGCCGGGTGGTGCATGGGCGCCATCATAAAGCCGATGCCGGCCTCATTGATCGCCTTTTCAACCACTTCCGGGCCAACCATCACGTTGATCCCCATCTGAGACTGCATGTCCGCGGTGCCGGATTTGGAGCTGAGATTGCGGTTGCCGTGCTTGGCAACCGTTACCCCTGCGCCGGCCGCGACAAATGCTGTTGCCGTGGAGATGTTCAGAGTGTTCTTGCCGTCACCGCCGGTGCCGACGATGTCCATAGCGCCGGCCGGAGCCTTCACAGGGTTGCATTTGGCCCGCATCACAGCGGCGGCGGCTGCGTATTCGTCAACGCTTTCGCCCCGGGTGCGCATTGCCATCAGCAGCCCGCCTATTTGGCTGGGCGTGGCTTCGCCCTCAAACAGCAGGGTAAAGGCGGTTTCGGCTTCTTCTCGGGTCAGGGAGCGTTCGGAGGCCGCGCCGATAAGCGGCTTCAGGCGGTCACTCATGCCGGCACCTTCATGACATCGAGGAAGTTTTTCAGCAGCGCGTGGCCATGTTCCGAGGCAATGGATTCAGGATGGAACTGCACCCCGTGAATCGGCAGTTCCTTGTGCTGCAGACCCATGATGGTGCCGTCTTCAAGTTCGGCTGTGATCTCCAGGCAGTCCGGGAGGCTTTCACGCTCCACCACCAGAGAGTGGTAGCGCGTTGCATCAAATGGTGTCGGCAAGTCTTTGAAAACACCTGTATCCTTGTGATGCATCTTGCCCATTTTGCCATGCACAATCTCGTGGCAGCGGATCACCTTGCCGCCAAAGGCCTGGCCGATGGATTGATGCCCGAGGCAGACGCCCATCAGCGGGGTCCCGGTCTCTGCCGCGGCCTCCGTCAGGGCCAGGCAGATACCTGCGTCGTCAGGGGTGCAGGGGCCGGGAGACAGCAGGATGCCCGAAGGCTTCATGGCCATTGCTTCTTGCACATTAATGGCGTCGTTGCGGTGCACTTCCATTTCCGCACCAAGCTCGCCGAGATAATGGACGAGGTTGTAGGTGAAGGAATCGTAGTTGTCGATCAGCAGCAGCATCGTAGCGGGCTCTTTTAAGGGTGGCGGGCGGGGTGCGCGCCGCAGTATAGTGGTTGCAACATACATGTTCAGGGATACGGGGCAGCGTCAAGAGCAGGAGCGGCGATTGCTTGGGCAAGACCGTCTAAGACGGCGTTCAGGCGGAGCTGGCGGTGCTGTCCAACAGTTAGGATTTGAGAGGCAAAACAGGCATGCGTGGATTTCTGGGCGGCGTGAGTGTCGGGGCGTTGCTGGCTGCGGGCGGGCTGGCAATGCTGTCTTTGTCGGTGCCAATGACGCAGAAGGCCGCGGAAACCGGGTCAGCGGCGGACACAGGCACGGCTCCGGTTGAACCGCAGCCGGCCGGACATTCTCCCGGCGGCGCGCCTGAGATGCCGAACGGCGGTGAAGCAACTGAAGTACCTGGCAGCGGCCAGGCGAAAGACGCCGATCTGGTGGAGGTACAGCCCGCCGCGCCGGCTGCGTCGCAGGCTTCTGACGATCTAAGCGCATTGGACGGCGCTGACACAGCCCCCGCTGGCAAGCCTGAAGTCGGCCTGGCTGCAGCAGCGCAGAACAATGGCGGCCCCGAGGCCGCGTCTCCCCCAGGAGTGGAGCAGCCAGCAGGCAGCAGCTTGCCGCAGGCGCAGCAGCCAGCGCTGCCGGCAGTTCCGGGTGACGAAAGCGCCGTAGTTGCAGCAACGGAGCCGGCGCCCGCGCCAGAGAGCCCTAAGCAGGAAACCGTTGCGGTGGAAAGTGCCGCGGGAGATGGCAAAACGCTGCCCCAGCAGGCCGTTGCTGAACCTGCGGTACAGCCTGCTGCTGAGGCAGCGGCGGTTCTGGCACCTGATATCGGCAGCGCGCCTCAGGCAACCACCCTGCCGGTGATCAGTGCAGCGCCGGCGCTGCCTGCTGCGGCAGATGGTGCTGATGCGGGCCTCTCCGGCGATGACGCAGAAGAAACAGCACAAGCGGCCGCGTCCGGTGCCGAGAACCAGGAAAGTGCCGCCCCCAAGATTGGCACGCCGGTTATTCCCCTTACCGAGCGGAACAAGGCGCAGGAGACGGGCGGGCTTTCCCAGGAATCTCCCTTTGCGGCTTTCGCTGAACCCTTTTCCAACCCGGACAACAGGCCGCTGATGTCGATCGTCCTGATTGACGATGCAGGCGCGGTCGGGGCGGAGGCGCTGGCTGAGTTTCCGTATCCGCTGAGTTTCGCAATAGATCCCGAAGACCCGGAGGCGCAGGCCAAGATGGCTGCCCGGCGCTCGGCAGGGTTCGAAGTTCTGATGCTTGCGGATTTGCCGCGGGGTGCCTCTCCGCAGGATGCGGAAACCGCGTTGGAAGTTTGGCGCGGAAACCTGCCGGAAGCGGTTGCAATCATGGAAGGTGTGGACACCGGTGTGCAAGGCAACCGGCCGCTGGCGGATCAGGTGGCAGCGGTGGCGGCATCTGCAGGCTTTGGCCTGATTACCCAGAACAGCGGTCTCAACACGGTTCAGAAGCTGGCTCTGCGGGATGGAGTTCCGGCAGGTGTCGTGTTCCGGGATTTTGACGGCGCAGGTCAGAACCCGCGGGCGATCCGGCGGTTTCTGGATCAGGCAGCATTCCGTGCTGGACAGGAAGGCGCTGTAATCATGCTGGGCCGCTTGCGCCCCGACACGGTGTCTGCACTGCTGATCTGGGGGCTTCAGGACCGCGCCTCGCGGGTCGCCTTGGCTCCGGTATCCGCCAGCCTGGAAGCGAAACTGCCAAAGTGAAACGGCGCCCGGAGCGGGCGCCGTGCCTCCGGCGGGAGTATTTCTGACCAGAAAGAAGCCGTTAGGCGCCTGTCTTATCCTTAGCGGTTGCCGTTTCCAGTGAAACGGGCTGCGTCTGCAGCGGCGCGGCGGATCGCATTGGATTTATGGACAGTCTCCATGTATTCCGCCTCCGGGTCGCTGTCATAGACAACTCCGCCGCCTGCCTGGATGTAGAGGTTTTGGTCCTTGACGATGGCAGTGCGCAGGGCAATGCACATATCCATATCGCCTCCCGCCGAGAAATAGCCGACGCCGCCGCCGTAGATGCCGCGCTTCTCCGGCTCCAGCTCGTCGATGATCTCCATCGCACGCACCTTGGGGGCGCCGGAGACGGTGCCAGCGGGCATGCCGGCAAAGAAGGCATCAAGCGCGTCCTTGTCTTCGGCGAGTTCGCCGACGACGTTGGAAACGATATGCATCACATGGCTGTAGCGCTCGATGATGAACTTCTCAGTCGGGCGCACGGTGCCGATCTTGGCCACCCGGCCAGTGTCGTTGCGGCCCAGGTCCAAGAGCATCAGGTGTTCTGCCAGCTCTTTCTTGTCGGCCAGCAGGTCGGCCTCAAGCGCCTTGTCCTCTTCGGGCGTGGCGCCGCGGGGGCGGGTGCCCGCAATGGGCCGGATGGTGACCTCCTGGCCGAAGACACGGACCAGGATTTCCGGGCTTGCACCCACCACCTGGAAGCCGCCGAAGTTGAAATAGAACATGAAGGGCGAGGGGTTGGTGCGCCGCAAGCTCCGGTAAAGTGCAAAAGGCGGTTCGCGGAATTCCTGAGTCCAGCGCTGCGCCGGAACCACCTGGAAAATGTCACCTGCGCGGATGTACTCCTTGGCCTTCTCCACCGCGGCCTTATAGCCGTCCTTGGTGAAATTCGACACCGGCGGGGACACTTCATGCGCGTCGCCCAGATCGCGGCTTTCGGCAGGCATGGCGCGCTCAAGATCGCGCACCGCGTCCATCACCCGCTCAGCAGCCTGGGCGTAAGCCGCCTTGGCGGTCTGGCGGTCGGTGGACCAGACCGGAGAGACCACGGTCACTTCACCTTTGACACCGTCCAGCACAGCGATCACCGACGGCCGCAGCATCAGCGCGTCCGGCAGGCCCAGCGGGTCCGGATTCACATCCGGCAGGTGCTCGACCAGGCGGATCATGTCATAGCCCAGGTAGCCGAACAGGCCCGCCGCGGCCTGCGGCAGGTCCTCGGGCAGATCGATTTTGCTTTCGGCGATCAGAGCCCGCAGATTGTCCATCGGGTTGCCGTCCTGCGGCGTGAAGTCATCTGCATCAAACCGCGCCGAGCGGTTCAGAGATGACTGCTCGCCGTGGCAGCGCCAGACCAGATCCGGCTTCATGCCGATGATCGAATAGCGCCCGCGCACCTCGCCGCCAGTGACGGATTCCAGCATGAAGGCGTCCTTCTGAGCGCCGGTCAGCTTGAGCATCAGCGACACCGGAGTGTCGAGATCGGCGGCAAGGCGGGTGTAGACAACCTGGTTTTCACCGGCTTCATAAGCCTTAGAAAAGGTATCGAAATCTGGGGTCAGAGCCATGATCGCTTGCCTTGATTAGTGAAAGTTGGCTTGCGCGGCGTTCAGCGCCTGCTGATCGACACGGGGTTCAGCGCGGGCTTGAACATCCTGCACATAGGCCTCGAACAAAGCTTGGGCCAGGTTTTGGTCCATTTGCGCTTGCAGGGCCTGGGTGAGCAGTTTCATATCATCGCTTTCTTCCGGCGGCAGGACGGCATCCAGCCGGACAACCACAGCCGACTCGGCGTCCTGAACCAGGCGGAACTCGCCCTCGGCCATCCCGAACACCTGGGTGACCAAATCAGCCGGAACGGTGTCGATATAGGCGGTGCGGGTCAGGCCGGTTTCGGTTTTGACAGCGGCGCCTTCTGCAAAGCTGTCTGCAGCCTTGGCTTGGGAAAGAAGCTCTTCACCTTGTTGCCGCAATGCCGTGGCAAGGCGATCCGCCTGCCAGGCCGCGAGCACTTGTTCCTTGGCCTCTGCAAAGGGTTCCGGGCGTTCCGGCAGGATCTCGTCCAGCCGCAGGGCAAACAGGCTGCCATCGTCGAGGAAATCCACCGCCGGGAAATCCTCTGCGTTAACGGCAGCGGCGGCGGTGCGGAAGCCTTCGTAGGCGGCAATGCCGTCGCTGGTCTCGCTCGTCCAGTTGATCTGCGCGAGCTCCAGACCGTTTTCGGTGGCCAGTTCTTCAAGCGTGGCGCCGCCTGCCAGAAGGTCGTCGATGTCCTCGGCCTGTGCTTCCACCAGACGGCGGGCGCGGTCAGCAGAAAGCTCATCGCGCAGCTCCGCCTTGGCCTGTTCAAAGGTGGTGGTCTGCGCCTCAAGGCGGCCGTTGATGCGGAACAGGGCCGGGCCGAGATCAGAGGGCAGGGGACCTGCCACATCGCCGACTTGCGCAGAAAAGACATCGGTTCCCGCTGCACCCAGATCGCCCATGGTCACGTCGCCGAGGTCGATGTCCTGCAGGGTCAGGCCGCGGGCATCCACCAGGCTTTCGAAAGTGGCGCCGCCGGTTTCCAGCTGCGCCTTGGCGCTTGCAGCGGAGTCCTCATCAGCAAAGACCAGGCGCTCGACCAGGCGGCGTTCAGGCACCTGGTACTGGCTGGAGCGGTCGTCAAACAGGTCCCGCAGCATTGCTTCATCTACCTCTACCTCGTCCAGCAGCATCGCCGGGCGCAGCGCGGCATAGGTGATCACCTTGGCTTCGGGCAGCATGAACTGATCCTGGTTGGCCTCATAGAAAGCCTGGAGGTCAGCGTCCGAAGGCACCTGCGCGGTCAGAGCGATGTCAGAGGCATTGACCTGTACATAAGAAAAGCTGCGGCGGGCGCCGATAAAGCCGGTCAAGGTACCGGTCAGCGTCTGCGGCATTTCGGTGCCGGACAAAATCGCGCTTTGCACGATGGTGCGGGCGGCTTCACGGCGCAGGTCATCTTCGAACTGTTTTTCGGACAGGCCGGCATTGCGAAGCGCAAAGCTGTAGGCCTCGCGGTCGAATTCACCGTTCACGCCCTGGAAAGCATCAATGGCGGCCAGTTCTTCAATCAGGTTTTCGTCACCGATGGACAGGCCAAGGTCTTTTGTTTCGTGATCCAATGCGGCGATCGAGATCAGCCGGCCCAGCACAACGCGGTCCAAACCGAAGGCGGTCAGCTGCGACATCGGCATGGCCTGGCCGGTCTGCGCCTGCAGGGCACGCTGTTCGCGCTGCAGCTCGCGGACGTAATCGCCAATGCTGACTTCCTCATCGCCAACTTGCGCTACAGAAGATCCTGAACTGGTGAAATTCACCGCGCCAAAGCCGGCCAGGCCGACGATCAGCATCCCCATCAGGATCCAGACAAAGGTTTTGGATAGCTTCTGCATGCCTGCGGCCATGATGCCCTCTTTATTGTTTGCCGCGCGGGAAAAGCCGGGCGGCGGGAAATGCCGCTGACTGAATACGCGGCTGCCCGCAGAGGGGCAAGACGGTTGCGGATCAAACCGCTGGATGTTCAGGGGGTAAAGTCGGCCAGGCGGCTGAAAAGCGTCTGGATGCCTGCCCGGTCCACATTGGCAAAGGCAATCCGGAACTGGCGGGCGCCATCCGGATCCCCTTCGGGCATGAACATCGATCCCGGCAGCATCAGCACTGAAGCTTCGGCAACCAGTTTTCTGGCGACATCTTCCGACGAAAGATCGAAAGGGTGCTCGACATAGGCGAAGTAGGCGCCGCATCCGAGCAACCGCCAGCCTTTGGCTTCAAGCGCCGGAAACCCTTCTTCGATGGCCGTTCGGCGGCTGAGGATTTCCTGACGCTCCCCTGCCAGCCAGTCTTGCAAGTTTTCGATTCCCCAAAGCGCGCCTGCCTGGCCCAGCTGCGACGGGCAGATTGTAACGGTATCGAGAAACTTCTCCATTTCGAACATCATTTTTGGGGAGGCAGCGATAGCCCCAACTCGGTGGCCGGTCAGCCGGTAAGCCTTGGAGAAGGAGTAAAGGTGAATGAGCGTCCGGTCCCAGTCTGCGGTCTGAAACAGCCCGTGCGGCGCGCCTGTTCGGCTGTCGAAGTCGCGGTAGGTCTCATCCACGATCAGCGACAGGCCTGATTTGCGGGCCAGGTCAAAGAAAGCCCGCACCAGTCCGTCCGGGTACTCCACGCCGCAAGGGTTGTTGGGGGTGACCAGCACGATGGCACGGGTCCGGTCCGTGATCAGATTTTGCGCCTTGGCCGGATCCGGCAGCATGCCCTCGCCAACGGACAGCGGCACAGCTTTGACGCCGGCCATGTCCAGCCACATCTTGTGGTTGAAGTACCAAGGCACCGGGATGATCACCTCGTCGCCTTCACCGCAAAGCGCGGCAATGGCTGCGGCAAAGGCCTGGTTGCAGCCGGAAGTAATACCCACCTGATCAGCAGCTACAGCCGCTTCGTAGTGATCCGAGATCTGCCCGGCCAGCGCCTGGCGGAGCGCGTCATTGCCCAGCACCGGCCCATAGAGATGTGCATCAACGTTATTCAGCGCGGCGTCGGCAAGCGCCTGGCGCAGTCCTTCGGGCGGTGCTTCTGCCGGCGCAGCCTGGCTGACATTCAGCAGCGGGCGCCCGGGAGGGAACCTCACCCCGGCCACCCAGCGACGCGATTCGACGATGGGGGAAACGAAGGTGGCCTCAGTACGGGTGCGGTTCATCAAAAGCTCCAGACGCCGGTGCAGCATCAAATTCGGCTGCGGGAATACTACCGGACTATCCTTGGCATGACCGCGCGCCGTGCCTCAAGCGGAATTGCCCGCCATCCGGCAAAAGAAAAGGCGCGCCCCGCAGAGCGCGCCTTTCTTTCCATTGAACCTTCAGCAGGGATCAGTCCTTGCCGCGGTAGGGCTCGACGTATTGCAGCGCCATGTCCCAGGGGAAGAAGATCCAGGTATCCTGGCTCACCTCGGTGATGAAGGTATCCACCATCGGGCGGCCCTGCGGCTTGGCATAGACAGTTGCGAAATGCGCCTTGGGGTACAGTTTGCGGACCAGTTCAAGGGTCTTGCCGCTGTCGACCAGGTCATCAATGACCAAGACGCCTTCACCATCGCCCATCAGGCCTGCGTCAGGGGATTTCAGCACTTCCGCTTCGCCCTGTGCCTGGTGGTGGTAGGATTTCACCGAGATGGTGTCGACAGTGCGGATGTCCAGCTCGCGGCTGACGATCATGGCCGGCGCCATGCCGCCGCGGGTGATCGCAACAACGGCACGCCAGGCGCCGTCATCGGGGCCTTGCCCGTCCAGGCGCCAGGCCAGCGCCCGCGAGTCGCGGTGGATCTGGTCCCAGCTGATGTGAAAGCCTTTTTCGTGCGGCAGACGGTCGGTCATATGTTTTGCTCCCCGCGAGATCGCGTCGGCTGGCAGAGGCCCAGGGGAACCCCGGGGCCTCAATTCGTTCAGTTACTTAGAGATGTCAGGCGCATCCACCGCCTTCATACCTACCACGTGATAGCCGGCATCCACATGCAGGTTCTCGCCGGTCACGCCGGAGCTGAGATCGGACAGCAAGTAAAGTGCGGACTTGCCGACATCGTCGGTGGTGACATTGCGGCGCAGCGGCGAGTTGTACTCGTTCCACTTCATGATGTAGCGGAAATCGCCGATACCGGAGGCGGCCAGGGTCTTGATCGGGCCGGCCGAGATCGCATTGACCCGGATGCCGTCCTTGCCCAGATCCTCGGCCAGGTATTTGACCGACGCTTCCAGCGCCGCCTTGGCCACGCCCATCACATTGTAGTGAGGCATCACCTGCTCGGCGCCGTAGTAGGTAAGGGTCAGCAGCGAGCCGCCTTCGGACATCATCTTCTCGGCACGGTTCGCCACCGCAGTGAAAGAGAAGACCGAGATGTCCATGGTCATCTGGAAGTTGGCACGGCTGGTGTCGACATAGCGGCCGCGCAGTTCGTTCTTGTCGGAAAAGCCGATGGCGTGAACGACAAAATCCAGCTTGCCCCATTTGCTTTCCAGCTCGGCAAACAAGGCATCAATCGAGGCCTCGTCCGAGACATCGCATGGCAGCACGATATCGCTGCCCAGCTGCTCGGCCAGCGGCGCAACACGCTTCTTCAGCGCCTCGCCCTGGAAGGAAAACGCGAGCTCGGCACCGGCATCGGCGCAGGCCTTGGCGATCCCCCAAGCAATGGATTTGTCGTTGGCCAGGCCCATGATGAGGCCGCGCTTACCGGCCATCAGTTGACTAGACATGCAGGTTCTCCGCCTGTGATCTGATAATTTAGCGGTGTTTAATATGCTGCGCGGGTCGCTTCAAGGGTGCACGCCCTTGCCGATGGCCAGGAAGCTGCATAGGTTGCACGCAATTCCGCTACGAGGTGACCGAATGTCCGACCGTTCAGGTATTTTTGCAGGCGACGATCCCTTTGCCATCGCCCGCGCCTGGCTGGCAGAGGCCGAACAGGCCGAACCCAATGATCCCAATGCCATCGCCCTGGCCACTGTGGACGAGACCGGGCTGCCCAACAGCCGCATGGTTTTGCTCAAGGAGATCGAGGACGGCGCCTTTGTGTTCTACACCAATTACGAGAGTGCAAAGGCCCGAGAACTTGATCAGGCCGGCAAGGCCGCCTTTGTGATGCACTGGAAATCGCTGCGCCGGCAAATTCGCGTGCGCGGCACGATCAGCCGCGAAGACGGGCCCCAGGCCGATGAATACTACAAATCGCGTTCGCTCAAGAGCCGCCTGGGAGCCTGGGCTTCAAAGCAGTCGCAGCCATTGGACAGCCGCGGCACGCTGATGGCCGAAGTGGCGAAAATCACTGCCACCAAAGGAACTAACCCGGACCGGCCACCATTCTGGGGCGGCTACCGGCTGACTCCAGTGGAAATCGAGTTCTGGGCCGATGGCGCATTCCGGTTGCATGACCGGTTCCGCTGGCGCCGCGAGAATGCAGATGCAGCATGGGAAATCCTGCGCCTCAACCCTTGATGCAAAAGGTTAAAGTTTACCTAGGGTCAATAGCAGTTTCGTGACAATTTCAGGACTTTTTAGCTTGAATTCCAAGGTCAGAATCGCGCATCAGGGCATCATCAAAATAAAAAAAACGCGGTGGAATAAGTAAGTGGCAGAAGATCTCAGCAGCTTGCAGCAGGTACAGGGGCTGGTGAAGTGGTTCGATCCGGCCAAGGGATACGGCTTTGTCGTATCTGACGAGGGCGGCCCGGACATTCTTCTCCACGTGAATGTGCTGCGCAATTTCGGCCAAAGTTCGGTTGCGGACGGTGCCCGGATTGAGGTTGTCACTCATCAGACCGGCCGCGGTGTCCAAGCCGTTGAGGTCCTCTCAGTTCAGCCGCCGGAGCGCGACGACACCCCGGTGCTGAGCGATTTCGCCGAGCTTGATATGGACAGCCTGCAGAACGAGCCGCTGGAGCCTGCACGGGTCAAATGGTTCGACAAGGGCAAGGGCTTTGGTTTTGCCAATGTCTTCGGCCGCGGTGACGATGTGTTCCTGCATGTCGAGGTGCTGCGCCAGTCGGGGCTTGCTGATCTGCAGCCGGGCGAAGCGCTGGCGATGCGGGTGATCGACGGCAAACGCGGCCGCATGGCGGTAGAGGTGCTGGCTTGGGAAGCTGCCCTGCTGCCAGGCGCACTGGACTGAGCACATGCTAGGGCGCCTTTTCTCCACGGGATTGGGCGCCGTACTGCCATTTGTTGCCAGCGCCTCCTGGGCCGCTGACTGTGCTCCGGGCCGCGTCGACTTGCGGGGCTCCTGGGGTCAGATCGGCTTCAGCGTTGAAATCGCCGACGACGAGCAGGAACGGGCCCAAGGGCTGATGTTCCGCGAAAGCCTGCCGCGCGGGGCAGGGATGCTGTTTGTATACGAGCATCCGCAAACCGCTGCCTTCTGGATGAAGAACACGCTGATTCCGCTGGATATCATCTTTCTGGATGAAAACGGCCTGGTGACCACGGTTCATGAGAACGCAGTCCCCGGTGATTTGACCCCCATTCCGGGCGGCGATCACGTCTTTGCCGTGCTTGAAATCAATGGCGGGCTGGCGCGCCGGTACGGGATTTCTGCAGGCACCCAGATGCGGCACGAAATTTTTTCGCGCACAGCAGCAGTTTGGCCCTGTTAGGGCTTTTCAAATCAGTTTCCCGGATATAGGAAGGCGCACGGTCCGGGGCGTGGCGCAGTCTGGTAGCGCACCTGTTTTGGGTACAGGGGGTCGTGAGTTCGAATCTCGCCGCCCCGACCACTTCTCATCATAAAATAGAATGCTGAATCTGATCACGCCGTGCGTGAGAAGATTCGCCTCGCTCATTTGGCGTGCTCCAGAGGAGGTTTTCAATCATAGGTGATGACGTTGGCTTAACTGGTTGTTAAGATACCTTTAACCAATTGCTGCTGACCCGCATCAGAAGGTTAAGGAGGGTGTCAGGCAGACGGCCCGGCACCGTAACACCGCGGCTGTTCCATCGTAAAATTGCACCACTCTAAGATCACTACCCTAGGCCCTAGGGTCAGCTGTTGAGAAACGGGGGAGAGATGCTGCCGGTCTTTTTCCGCAAAGCAGCAAGTCGTTCCCTGAACACAAGAATTCTCAAGAGGCTGACGCGGGGCAATCAATCGCAGTGAATGAGCAGGCCTGTGGATGAATCAATGCGCCGTGCCTGACCCTGTAATCCGCTGCAAGCGTCAACAGCAAAGATCGTTGCCAAGAGGTAAATTTAGCGTTGACCCTTTGTGTGCGAATACGCCAAATTGTGGACACTGGTTGTGACGGCACTAGATCTGGTAGACAGAAGCGCCGCAGCAACAACGCTGAATACAGCAGACAGCCCTGAGAAGAATGGCCGGCGAGGGCCTCAACCATGCATGCCTGACCAGGCCTGCGCAGGGTGTTTGCGTGTTTTGCAACCGGCGCTGCTAGGTGCGGGGGCACCGCCAAAACAAACGATGAGTGCTTGAGAAGGGGCAGAGCATGAAGATCGAACGGAAGTACACCAAACCCGGCCAGGATGCATATGCCGAACTGGCATTCGTCTCTGCCACCTCGGAGATCCGCAATCCTGACGGGACCATTGTTTTCCGGCTCGATAACATCGAAATTCCGGCCTCCTGGAGCCAGGTGGCCAGCGACGTCATCGCCCAGAAGTACTTCCGCAAGGCCGGCGTGCCGTCGCGCCTGAAGAAAGTCCGCGAAAAAGGCGTGCCGGAGTTCCTGTGGCGCTCGGTCCCTGCAGATGGCGCCGTGCTTGGCGGCGAGACCTCCTCCAAGCAGGTGTTCGACCGTCTGGCAGGCGCTTGGGCGTACTGGGGCTGGAAGGGCGGCTATTTCTCCTCTGAGGAAGACGCACGCGCTTACTACGACGAAATGCGCTATATGCTGGCCACCCAGCGGTCCGCGCCGAACTCGCCCCAGTGGTTCAACACCGGTCTGCATTGGGCCTATGGCATCGACGGGCCGGCACAGGGCCATCACTATGTCGACTACAAGACCGGCAAGCTGACAAAATCCGACAGCGCTTACGAGCATCCCCAGCCGCATGCCTGCTTTATCCAGTCGGTCTCTGACGATCTGGTCAAAGACGGCGGCATTATGGACCTGTGGGTGCGTGAGGCGAGGCTGTTCAAATACGGCTCCGGCACCGGCACCAACTTCTCGCACCTGCGCGCCGAGGGCGAGCCGCTATCGGGCGGCGGTAAGTCTTCCGGCCTGATGGGCTTTCTGAAGATCGGTGACCGTGCAGCTGGCGCAATCAAATCCGGCGGCACCACCCGGCGTGCGGCCAAGATGGTGATCGTTGATGCTGATCACCCGGACATCGAAGACTTCATCCAGTGGAAGGTGATTGAGGAGCAGAAGGTCGCCTCGATCGTGGCCGGCTCCAAGATGCACGAGAAGATGCTGAACGGCATTTTCGAAGCGATCCGCAGCTGGGACGGCGCTGAGGCGGATGCCTATGACCCGGCGGTCAACGACAGCCTTAAGAAGGCCGTCCGCGAAGCCAAGAAAGTGGCGATCCCGGAAACTTACATCAAGCGGGTGCTGGATTACGCCAAGCAGGGCCACACCTCGATCGAATTCCCGACCTATGACACCGATTGGGACTCCGAGGCTTACAGCTCAGTTTCCGGCCAGAATTCCAACAACTCGATCCGGGTTACCAACGCCTTCCTGCATGCAGTCGAGAAGGACGCGGACTGGGAACTGATCAACCGCACCGATGGCAAAATCGCCAAAGTCGTGAAAGCCCGTGATCTATGGGAGAAGGTCGGCCACGCCGCCTGGGCCTGTGCCGATCCGGGTATCCAGTTCCACGACACTGTGAACGAGTGGCACACTTGCCCGGAAGACGGTGAGATCCGCGGCTCAAATCCTTGTTCAGAATACATGTTCCTGGACGACACTGCCTGCAACCTGGCGTCCCTGAACCTGCTGAGCTTCCTGAAAGGCGGTCTGTTCCAGGCGGATGACTTCATGCATTCCTGCCGCCTGTGGACACTGACGCTGGAAATCTCAGTGATGATGGCGCAGTTCCCCTCGAAGGAAATCGCGCAGCGGTCCTATGACTTCCGCACCTTGGGCTTGGGCTACGCCAACATCGGCGGGCTGCTGATGAACATGGGTTACGGCTATGACTCGGACGAGGGCAGGGCGCTTTGCGGGGCGCTGACCGCGCTGATGACTGGTGTGGCTTATGCCACCTCAGCCGAAATCGCTTCGGAGCTGGGTCCGTTCCCCGGTTATGAAAAAAACGCAGATCACATGCTGCGTGTGATCCGCAATCACCGCAATGCTGCAAAGGGCAACGCTGACGGCTACGAAAACCTGTCGGTCAAGCCAGTGCCGCTGGATATTGCCAGCTGCCCGGACGCACTGCTGACCGATCTGGCCGCCAGCGCCTGGGACGAGGCGCTGGAGCTGGGTCAAAAACACGGCTATCGCAATGCCCAGACCACTGTGATTGCACCCACCGGCACCATCGGCCTGGTGATGGACTGCGACACCACCGGCATCGAGCCGGACTTTGCCCTGGTGAAGTTCAAGAAGCTGGCCGGCGGCGGATACTTCAAGATCATCAACCGCTCGGTGCCTTCGGCGCTGGAAGGGCTGGGCTACAGCTCGGCGCAAATCGAAGAGATCGTGTCTTACGCGGTCGGCCACGGTTCCATCGGCAACGCCCCGGGGATCAATCACACTTCGCTGGCAGGCCACGGATTTGGCCCCAATGAGCTGGCCAAAGTAGACGCGGCGCTGGAAGCTGCCTTTGACATCCGCTTTGTGTTCAACCAGTGGACCCTGGGCGAGGATTTCTGCACCGGCGTTCTGGGCATCCCGGCGCCCAAGTTGAACGATCCGACTTTTGACCTGCTGCGCCACCTGGGATTCACCAAGGCCGACATCGAGGCCGCCAACGACCATGTCTGCGGCACCATGACCCTTGAAGGTGCGCCGCATCTGCAGGAAGAGCACTATGCGATCTTTGACTGCGCCAACCCATGCGGCAAAAAAGGCAAGCGTTTCCTGAGTGTTGACAGCCACATCACCATGATGGCCGCCGCGCAGAGCTTTATCTCGGGCGCGATCTCCAAGACCATCAATATGCCCAACGATGCGACCATCGAGGATTGCCAGAAGGCCTATGAGCTGAGCTGGAGCCTGGGTGTGAAGGCCAACGCGCTGTACCGCGACGGCTCCAAGCTGAGCCAGCCTCTGGCCGCAGCCCTGGTCGAGGATGACGACGAAGCCGCTGAGGTGCTTGAAAACGGCTCGACCCAGGAAAAGGCGGCTGTACTGGCCGAAAAAATCGTTGAAAAAGTTGTGGTCAAGGAACTGGTCCGCAGCCACCGAGAGAAGATGCCGCAGCGCCGCAAAGGCTATACTCAGAAGGCCGTTGTCGGCGGCCACAAGGTCTATCTGCGCACAGGCGAATATTCCGATGGCACCCTGGGCGAGATTTTCATCGACATGCACAAGGAAGGCGCTGGCTTCCGGGCAATGATGAACAACTTCGCCATCGCGGTCTCGGTCGGTCTGCAATACGGTGTGCCGCTGGAGGAATTTGTCGACGCTTTCACTTTCACCAAGTTTGAGCCCGCAG
Source organism: Leisingera sp. ANG-M1 (assembly GCF_000813745.1). Classification (GTDB taxonomy): domain Bacteria; phylum Pseudomonadota; class Alphaproteobacteria; order Rhodobacterales; family Rhodobacteraceae; genus Leisingera. The sequence goes on from NZ_JWLC01000025.1 coordinate 349,165, forward strand.
GCATGGTCCAGGGCAACGACTCGATCAAGAACGCAACCTCGATCCTGGACTATGTGTTCCGTGAGCTTGCCGTCAGCTATCTGGACCGCACAGATCTGGCGCATGTGAAGCCCGAAGGCGCTACCTTCGACGATCTGGGCCGCGGTGAAGAAGAAGGCGTTTCCAACGTTTCCGAGCTGAGTGAAAGCGCCGCCACGCGGTCGCTGGAGGTTCTCAAGCAGATTTCCTCGACCGGCTATCTGCGTAAGCGGCTGCCGCAGGAACTGGTGGTGCTTCAGGGCGGCCAGACCGAAGCGGGGGCTTTGGGCACCGGCACCGATCCGGTAGCCGCGCTGCAATCGCTGGTTCCGGAGACGACGGAGGCATCTGTGCAGCCTGCCAGCGGCATGGACGCGCGCACCAAGGCAAAAATGCAAGGCTATGAAGGCGAAGCCTGCGGCGAATGCGGCAACTACACGCTGGTGCGCAACGGCACCTGCATGAAGTGCAACACCTGCGGCGGCACCTCGGGCTGCAGTTGAAGAAACAAAAGAGACCGGAAGCCGCCGCGGCGGCTTCTGACAAAATCAGGAACGGGTGCGCCCGTTCTGAACACTGAGAAGGCCCAGGTAAGAATACATTCGGGCAGTCAATGAAGGAGCCTGATCGGTGATAACTGGCTTCCTCTGGTATTCAGAGGAGGCCATTTTCTTTGCGAGAACCTTTGATTGACACTATGCGGCAGGGCGAGTGATGGTTCGCCGCATACTTCTTATAATCAGAATTATGTTAAATTAGCCGAAAACCCTGGAGCATGCCAAGGAATGCACGCTGGCGCTCTTGACCTGTCTTTTCAGCCACTTAGAGGGCGAAGCAATCCCTCCTGGGCTACGCTGGCGACCAATTGGCCATCCTCGGTGAAAATGGATCCACGGTTGAAGCCCCTGCCGTTGCCCGTAAACGGCGCATCCATCGCATACAGATGCCAGTTCTCAAACTGAACCGGAGCATGGAACCATAATGCGTGATCAAGGCTGGCGGTCATGGCGTCGGGATTGTGGAATGTTAGCCCATGCGGCCGCAGCGAAGATCCAAGCAGTCCAAAATCCGAAACATATGCCATTAGAATGTGCTGCAGCTGAGGGCTTGCGCCTTTGGCTGCTTCCATACGCACCCACATGCTGTTGACGTCGCTCGTCTTTTCCGGCGTCAAAGGATCCCGCGGCTCGACTTCGCGGATTTCGAACGGGCGCGGCCGGATGAATTCTCCGCGTTTGTCTGGAGTTACGCGCAATGCGTTGCGTAATAAAATCTCCTGCCGCGGTTCCAGATCAGCAGCCGGCGGAACATCCGGCATTCTGTGTTGGTGGTCCCACCCAGTTTCCTGTGCGTGAAAGGACGCCGCCAGGTTCAAAATCTGTTTTCCATTTTGCATCGCAACCACGCGGCGGGTGGTAAAACTGCGGCCGTCACGAGCGGGGTCCACCTCATAGATTACTGGCCGAGCTGGATCGCCGGGACGGATGAAATATGCATGAAGAGAATGGCACAAGCGGTTGTTTACAGTTGAATATGTGGCGGCAAGCGCCTGTGCAATCACCTGCCCGCCGTAAATCCGCGTCGGCGTTTCACCGCCGCTCCCTGTACCGCGGAAAAGATTGCTGTCCAATACCTCAAGGTCCAGCAGATCAAGAAGTGCTTTGGCTGGTTCATTCATGTCTTCCGCGCTTTCATTGTTTGCAGCGGATCCTATCTGGTCCGGCGGCCGGACAAAACAGCTCCTCGCCGAAACACCGCTTCAGCAACAAGTTTTCCGGACTTTTCTTCTCCTGAACAACGTGTTGTAGGAAATATCTCATATCCTCGAGTGGTTTTCCCCAGTCCGTGCCGCTGAGCTACTGGCTCTGTTCCTGCAATTTGAGACCGTGATTGTTGCGATTCCTGGAAAAACATGCCGACGGATCACTGTATTCGCCGCCCGATTTAATGCCAGGTTTTCACATGGATTACGGAACTTTTTTGCAGCGGCCAAGGTGCCGCGGAATGACTCGGATCCCTGTTACATTATTTACCTCAAACATAATTTTTGGGATTCCCGCGGCTTTGTGTATTCGCTTTCGCCGCTTGTTTGCCGTAATAGTTCAACGTGAAGAACTGCGAGGAAATACAGCCAATGCCGAGTATTCTGGTTTTGAATGGACCTAATCTAAACCTGCTTGGGACCCGCCAGCCGGAAGTCTATGGCTCGGTCACGCTGGCTATGGTTGAACAAGCTTGCGCTGATCATGCCAAGTCGCTCGGCCTCTCGGTTGACTGTCTGCAGTCAAATCATGAAGGCGCCTTGATCGATGCTATCCATGCCGCCAAGGGACAGCATCAGGGTATTGTCCTGAACGCAGGCGCCTATACACATACGTCCATCGCCCTGATGGACGCGCTGATTTCTGTCGAGCTCCCCGCTGTAGAAGTGCATCTCTCGAACATACATGCCCGTGAGCCGTTCCGGCATGTTTCGTATATCTCCAAAGCTGCACTGGGTCAGATATGCGGCTTTGGCGCCCATGGCTATGTGCTGGCACTGGATGCGCTGGCAAACCATTTGAAAGAGGCTGGCGCGGAATGAAAGTCAAGAAGTACCTGAATTTCCTCTGCGGCGCCGAAAGCCTGGAGCAGCTGTGGCACGGCCATGTTCAGCAAATGGCCGAATTCGGGTTCGACCGGCTGATCTACGGCTATACCCGCTACAAGACGGAAACCTCGCTGGGCGATCCGGATGATTTCGTTATTCTTTCCAACCACGAGAGCGAGTATCTGAACGGTTTCTTGCACAAAGGGCTGTATTTCCACGCGCCGATGCTCCGCTGGGCACTGGACAACGAAGGCGCCGGCAGCTGGCGCATCGTCCAGGAAATGGCTGCGCGAGGCACGCTGACACCGCAGGCCAAGAAAGTGCATGAGTTCAATCAGAAGCTGGACATGAACGCCGGCTATACGGTCAGCTTTTATTCGGCTTCCAACCGCTATAAGGGAGCAATATCGCTGGCGGCCAAGCCCGGGGTGTCTCAGGATGAAGTTGACGCGCTTTGGGAGGAGAAAGGCAGCGATATTGTGCTGATGAACAATGTCGCCCATCTCAAGATCCTCACCCTGCCCTACACGGCACCGAACCGCAGCCTGACCAAACGGCAGCGGGAAGTGCTGCAGTGGGTTGGTGACGGCAAGACGACCCAAGATATTGCGTTGCTGATGGGGCTTACTCCCGCAACGATTGAAAAGCACTTGCGACTGGCCCGGGAATCTCTTTCGGTCGAGACAACCGCCCAAGCGGTTTTGAAGGCCGCGCTGCACAATCAGATGTACATCCTTGATGCCTGACACTCGGCTAAGTGTCAGATTGTGCCTTCAAGAATTTAGTTAAACATCTGAAATAAATACTCTTTTTCATAGTGCGCGAAATGCGCACTTTTTCATTTTAGCGGTTCGCAAAATCCCGGATGCACTAGACGTCAATTAGCGTCAAAAAGGTATGGTTTTCTATACTACCTTAAGGCAGTAATTCGCTGCATCTTGCACATGTTCCGTGAGTGGTGGCTTAGCCAAGGAACTTTGGGTATCGATCCTTGCGATTTCAAGGCTCTCCTACCTGTTCAGGAATGGGCGCGTATTCTTCCGCGCCTGTTCCAGAAACAGAGGGGTCCCATCCATCCCCATCAGTGGGGCCCCTCACAAACCACCAGACCCCGACAACAAAACCAGGCGAAGTGGTTCCTCATCCGCCTTCGCTTCTGATCTTCACACCGTCAAGAAGATCTGAGCTTGGCTGACAAAACTGGGGGCAAGAGCGCACAAAAAAACCGGCGGGGCAGGACCCGCCGGCTTCTTGTCTAAAGGCGGATCGCCTATCAGCCCTGAGCAGCCTTCGCCACTTCAGCAGCAAAGTCTTCTTTCTCGACTTCGATGCCTTCGCCGACTTCCACGCGGACAAAGCCGGTGATGGTGGCGCCGGCTTCTTTTGCTGCGGCTTCCACGGTGAGATCCGGGTTCACAACGAACTGCTGGTTCAGCAGGGTCGATTCCGCCACGAATTTTTTCATGCGGCCCACGATCATCTTCTCAATCACCTGCTCCGGCTTGCCGGATTCACGGGCGATGTCCATCTGGACCTGCTTTTCCTTCTCGACCACGGCTGCATCCAGGTCGGCCTCGGACAGAGCCGCCGGGTTCACAGCTGCGATGTGCATTGCCACCTGCTTGCCGAAAGCTTCATCGCCACCGTTCATGGCAACCAGAACGCCGATTTTGCCCATGCCTTGGGTGGCCGCGTTGTGGACGTAGGACACAACCGCGTCGCCTTCCAGCTTCTCCATGCGGCGCAGCGACATGTTCTCGCCGATGGTGGCGATCTTGTCGGTCAGGGTGTCGGCAACGGATTTGCCGCCCAGGTCCGCTGCGTTCAGCGCGTCGATGTCTGCGGCGCCCAGAGCTGCTTTGGCGATGCCGCCAACCATTTCCTGGAATTCACCGTTCTTCGCAACGAAGTCGGTTTCGGAGTTCACTTCAACAGCAACGCCGTTACCGCCGTCAACGACAACAGCAACCAGGCCTTCTGCGGCGGTGCGGCCGGATTTCTTGGCAGCCTTCGCCAGGCCTTTGGTGCGCAGCCAGTCAACAGCGGCTTCCATGTTGCCGTCGTTTTCGACCAGGGCTTTCTTCGCGTCCATCATGCCTGCGCCGGTGGATTCGCGCAGTTCTTTCACCATTGCTGCAGTGATTGCCATCTTAGGCTCTCCTCAATTCAAAAACAGATTTGGGGCAGGTGGTACCCTGCCCCGCATGTCAATTCCGTGACAGGACGGTTCAGGCGTCTGCGGCTGCTTCTTCAGCAACGGCTTCTTCTGCCGGTGCTTCTTCCAGCGCGCCCAGGTCAACGCCAGCGGCGCCCAGCTGAGCCGACATGCCGTCCAGAGCCGCACGGGCCACCAGGTCGCAGTACAGCGAGATGGCGCGCGATGCGTCGTCGTTGCCCGGGATGATGAAGTCAACGCCATCGGGGGAGCAGTTGGTGTCGACAACAGCCACAACCGGGATGCCCAGTTTCTTGGCTTCGGCGATCGCCAGCGCTTCTTTTTTCACGTCGATGACGAACAGCAGATCCGGCACGCCACCCATTTCGCGGATGCCGCCCAGGGAGGCCTGCAGCTTCTCCTGGTCGCGTTCCATGCCCAGACGCTCTTTCTTGGTCAGGCCTTCGGCGCCGCCGGACATCTTTTCGTCGATTTCCTTCAGGCGGTTGATCGACTGGGAAACGGTTTTCCAGTTGGTCAGGGTGCCGCCCAGCCAGCGGTGGTTCATGTAGTACTGAGCGGACTTCTCAGCTGCTTCAGCAATCGGGCCGGCTGCCTGGCGCTTGGTGCCGACGAACAGAACGCGGCCGCCTTTGGCAACGGTGTCACGGACAACCTGCAGCGCCTGGTCCAGCATCGGAACAGTCTGGGTGAGGTCCATGATATGGATGCCGTTGCGCGAGCCGTAGATGAACGGCGACATGCGCGGGTTCCAGCGCTGAGTCTGGTGGCCGAAGTGTACGCCAGCTTCCAGCAGCTGACGCATGGTGAACTCGGGAAGAGCCATGCTATTCTTTCCTTTCCGGTTTCTATCCTCGGCGGGGGTTCAGAGCAGATGCTCCAACCGGGGGTCCGTCAGGGATGTCTCCCCTGATCAGGCCAAACCCCGCCTGCGGGTTCGTAGGCGCGCCTATAAATCACTTCCCTAAGGCTGGCAAGAGCGGATTGGCGGAAATTGCTGCCCTGCCCTGGTTTTCAACCCTCCAGTGCGTTTTGGTGGCCCGCACGCACGATCTCTTCGGCCCGGGCCGCCAGTCTCTTGCGGTCCGGAAACCCGGACACTTTCAGCGGCGGATGATAGATCAGTTCAACAGAGCCCTGCCGGCGGGCTGCCAGAACGCTGAGCAGATGCGGGCCAAAGTCCATATCGCCCCACCAGCCGTAAAACCGAACCGGCGCCCCCTTTGGCGCGTGATAAGCAACCGAGACCGGCTGAACATGCAGGCCGTCCCGCAGGTGATCATTAAATAACGCCGCGAAAAGTGTTGTTTTAAAACGCAAAACCCGGCGTCCGTCAGTCGAGGTTCCCTCCGGGAAGAAAAGCAGCTTGTGGCCTGCCTTCAAGCGCTGCTCAAACAGCTCCGCCTGCTCCTTTGCCTTCTTGGGGTTGCGCTCGATGAACACTGTGCCAGTCGCCCGCGCGAGCCAGCCGATACCAGGCCATTTGGCAACTTCGGCCTTGGAAACGAAATAGATCCGCTTGCGCGCATTCAGTGCAAAAATGTCCAGCCAGGAGCAGTGATTGGCCACCACCGGCCCCGGCTGCTGCATCAGTGCTCCGCGGGTCCGGTATTTGATGCCAAGTATCCGGAATGCAATACGGCAGACAAACTGGGTGATGAATGGCGTGACCGGCCGCTGAACACCAAAAAGCGGCCGCTCGATCAGCCGGATGGCCAGCAGAACCAGCAGCCCGCCAAAAACCAGCAGTGCCAGCGGCAGCCCGCGCAGCAGCACCAGCCCCCAGCCCACAGCGGTGATCCGGATCGGGTCCGGCGCCTCTTCGCTATGCCAGCTGACACTCATGCGCGGCCGCGGCTTCCGGTGTAAATCCTGCGCTGGCGCTCGTTCATCCGCGCCGTGTCCAGGATCAGGCAGACATCCGTGGTGTTGAAACCATGGTCGATATAAGCGCCTTCACCGACAAAACCGCCAAGCCGCAGATAGGCCTTGATCAAGGCCGGGGTATCGACCATGGCACGTTTTCGATCCAAATCATCTTTGCGGATCAAGTCCATATTTTCAAAGGACTTTGACATCACACGGAGTTCGGGTGGGGCCAAATGGCTGTGATGCAACATCGACAGCGGATTGGCCAGCGCCTGCAGGTTGGTGCCGTGAAAGCTAGCGACCCCGAATAGTACTTCGATGCCATGTGTCTCGACATATTCTGCTAGACCGGACCAAAGGTGGAACATCGCGATGCCGCCGCGATAGTCCGCATGCAGGCAGGACCGCCCCAGTTCCAGCAGCTTCCGTCCCGAGGCCTTCAGCACGCTCAGGTCGTACTCATCCTCGGAATAGAACTGCCCGGCTCTTGCAGCCTGGTCATCCCGCAGCAACCGGTAGACGCCGGCAACCTGCCCCGCAGTTTCGTCCGTCACCAGCATATGGTCGAAGAATGGATCAAACCGGTCGCATTCCAAACCCGCCTCGTGATCCACCATCTCGCCGCCGCCGCCCAACTCGCGCACAAACACTTCATAGCGCAGCGCCTGTGCCGCGCGCAGCTCTGCCTCTGTTTCTGCTATTTTCACGGAAAATTCCGGGGCGCGGTCTTGCATTCGGCTACCCTGCATGGTTCAGGCTTGCGCGCAACTAGCCCAAAAGGCAAAGAAAGCGCAAGATTTCAGACAAGTTTGAGAGAGTTCGTTAACCCTTCATAAACCGTTATGGCTCAAAGACGGGGATAAGGGAGACGCGCGCTCCATCGATCACAAGCTTTCCCTGGTCTGGGAAATTCACGGTGATCTTGCCGCCCGCGTTCGACTGCACCTGGCCGACGCCCCACTCGGGGTGATCCGGGTGCCGGACGAACATGCCGGGGGTGAAAATAGCATTGAGGTCATTCATTGGCGGGTGGCCCAGTTCGGAGGACGTAGAAGTTATGGGTGTAGATAACGCCAATCTGGCCGCATTGGTAGGGTCGCGGATCTGTCACGATCTGATCAGCCCTGTCGGCGCCATTAACAATGGGCTGGAACTGCTGGGCATGGCCGGAAGCATGTCCGGGCCCGAGCTGGAACTGATCTCCGACAGTGTCGCCAATGCCAATGCCCGCATCCGCTTCTTCCGCATCGCCTTTGGCGCTGCCGGCGACCAGCAGATGGGCCGTGCCGAGGTGGTCTCGGTGCTGGAAGACATTTCCAAGTCCGGCCGGATCAAGTACCAATGGTCGCCGCTGGAAGGCTGCACCCGAAGCGAAGCCCGTCTGGCGCTGCTGTCGGCGCTCTGCCTGGAGTCGGCCCTGCCCTATGGCGGCACGGTCAAGATCTTCTGTGCTGATGGCAAATGGACTGTCATGGGTGAAGGCAGCAAGCTGAACGTCGATGATGAGCTGTGGGCCCGGGTCAGCGGCGGCAACTCAAACGCTGAAATAACCCCGGCCCTTGTCCAGTTCGCTCTGCTGCCTGAGGCGGCCAAAGAAGCCAACCGCACGGTGTGGTTGGAGCAAAACCTGGAAAAGATCACACTGCAGTTCTGATCTTCTGCAACTGCGCAAAGAAACGCCGGGCGTCTTGCCCGGCGTTTTGCGTTCCAAGGGCTCAGGCGCGGGTGGTTCCGTCGCCGCGCACCAGGTATTTGAAACTGGTGAGCTGGGTTGCGCCAACCGGCCCGCGCGCATGCATCTTGCCGGTGGCAATCCCGATTTCCGCACCCATGCCGAACTCGCCGCCATCGGCAAACTGGGTGGAGGCATTGTGCATCAGGATTGCACTATCCAGTTCAGCAAAGAATTTCTGAACTGCTGCTTCATCCTCGGTGATGATGCAATCGGTATGCTGCGAGTGATGGGTGCGGATATGCTGGATCGCCTCATCAATGCTTGCCACCTTCTTGGCGGCAATAATCGAGTCCAGGTATTCCTTGCCCCAGTCCTCTTCGCTGGCGGCTGCCATGCCGTCCGGGCCGGGCAAACCCGCCTCCGCGCGGATCTCCACTCCTGCGCCTGACAGGGCCTGCAGAACCGCTTTGCCCAGTGTGTCCGCAATATCGCTATGGATCAGCAGGCATTCTGCGGCGCCGCAGATGCCAGTGCGGCGGGTTTTCGCGTTCAGCACCACGTCGAGCGCCTTTAGCGGGTCGGCGGATTTGTCGAGGTAGATGTGCACGATGCCCTCGAGATGGGCAAAGACCGGCACCCGCGCCTCACGCTGCACCAGGCCGACCAGGCCCTTGCCGCCGCGGGGCACAATGACGTCGACATAATCGGTCATGGTCAGCAGTTCCTGCACTGCCGCCCGGTCACGGGTCGGCACCAGTTGCACGGCGTCTTCCGGCAGGCCTGCGGATCTCAGGCCCTCTGCGAGGCAAGCGTGGATCGCTTGCGAAGAGTGAAAGCTTTCGGAGCCGCCGCGCAGGATCACCGCGTTGCCCGATTTCAGGCAGAGTGCACCGGCATCCGCGGTGACATTCGGCCTGCTTTCATAGATCACGCCGATCACACCCAGCGGGGTGCGGACGCGCTGGATCTTGAGGCCGGTGGGCTGTTCCCACTCTTCCATCACTTCGCCAACCGGGTCGCGCTGCTCAGCCACCGCCCGCAGGCCGTCGACGATGCCCTGGATACGGGTCTCATCCAGCATCAGCCGGTCCATCATTGCATCCGACAGGCCCTTGCCCCGGCCGAACTCCAGGTCCTTGGCGTTCTCTGCAATGATCTGTGCCCGGCGGTTCCAGACCGCTTCGGCCGCGCCGATCAGCGCAGCGTGTTTGCGTTCTGCACTGGCTGTGGCCAGAATCTGCGCAGCTTGCTTTGCACGCTTGCCAAGCTCCGCCATCACGGCGGGAATATTCTCAGTATTGCTCATATGTCTCGCACCCTCGCCGGTTCCTGATAATGCCCGGCTGGAATAATCTATCTTCTAATTCGCTCAAAGCGCCATGTCATCGCGGTGGATCAGCGCGGCGCGGCCGGGATAACCCAGCGTCGCCTCGATCTCTTGCGATTGGCGCCCTTGGATGGCACGGGCCTCGTCAGCGGTATAGCGTGACAGCCCCTGGCCCAGCTTGTGGCCGTCTGGGCCTAGGATGGCCAGCGGATCGCCGCGGCCAAAGTCACCCTCCACATGACGGACGCCTGCGGGCAGCAGGCTTTTGCCGGACTTGAGCGCGCGTGCGGCTCCGTCGTCGATTGTGATCACGCCGCGGGTCTTCATCGCGCTGATCCAGCGCTTGCGGGCACCCTGCGGATCGCCTTGCCCGGTGAACCAAGTGCAGGTTGCACCTTCCTCAAGAGATTTCAAAGGGTTCAACGGAGAACCTTCAGTGATCGCCATGGCGCAGCCAGCTGCGGTCGCCATCTTGGCGGCCAGCAGTTTGGTGATCATGCCGCCTTTGGACAGGCCGGAGACGCCATCTCCTGCCATCGCCTCGATCTCCGGCGTGATCTCGTCAATCCGGTCATAGCGCTTGGCATCGGGATCCAGCGCGGGGTTGGCGCTGTAGAAACCGTCGACATCGGACAGCAGGATCAGGCAATCAGCGCCAACCGTCACTGCAACCTGCGCGGCGAGCCGGTCATTGTCGCCATATCGGATTTCATCCGTGGCGATGGTGTCATTCTCGTTGACGATCGGCACGGCGCCCATGCTCAACAGCGTCTCCAGCGTCGCCCGCGAGTTCAGGTAGCGGCGGCGGTTCTCGCTGTCCTCCAGCGTCACCAGCACCTGTGCGGTGGTGATCCGGTGCGGCGCCAGCGCTTCTTCATAAGCACGGGCCAGGCGGATTTGCCCGACTGCAGCGGCAGCCTGGGACTGTTCCAGCGGCAAATCTGCATGAGGCAGGCCAAGAACACCGCGGCCCAAAGCGATAGACCCCGAGGAGACCAGTACAACATCCGTACCGTGCGACTTCAGCCAGGCGACGTCATTAGCCAGCGAGTGCAGCCAGCCTGCGCGCAACTCCCCGGTTTCCCGGTCCACCAGCAGAGCTGAGCCGATCTTGACAACGATCCTCTTGGCGGAACTCAGGGCTGCCAAGGTGCTTCCTCCTCAGCAGGCTTCATGCGCAGGCGGTCGTCGTCAATCTCGTTGCGCAGGGCCCGCAGGACTTCGTTCACCCCTTCCCGGCTGACGCCGGACATCAGCAGCACCGGCCCGCCAACGGCCTCTTCAAGCGCAGCTCGCTTCTCTGCCAGCTCTTCAGGATCAATTGCATCAACCTTATTCAGCGCGGTGATCCGGGTTTTGGTGGCCAGTTCGCCGCCATAGGCCTCGAGCTCGCCAATGATGGTCTCGTAATCCTCGACCACGGTTTCCGACGTACCATCCACCAGATGCAGCAACACCGCGCAGCGCTCGACGTGGCCAAGGAAGCGGTCGCCAATGCCGCGCCCTTCGTGAGCGCCCTCAATCAGGCCAGGGATGTCAGCAACAACGAACTCGGTATTGTCGATACCGACCACGCCCAGGTTCGGGTGAAGAGTGGTGAACGGGTAATCCGCAATCTTCGGCCGGGCATTCGAAGTTGCTGACAGGAAGGTGGACTTGCCCGCGTTAGGCAAGCCCAGAAGGCCTGCATCAGCAATCAGCTTGAGCCGCAGCCAAATGGTGCGCTCGACACCTTCCTGACCTGGATTGGCGCGGCGCGGTGCCTGGTTGGTGGCGGATTTGAAGTGCAGGTTGCCGAAGCCGCCGTTACCGCCCTTCGCCAGCAGCACGCGGGCGCCGGGCTCAGTGAGGTCGGCCAGAACGGTCTCTTCGTCCTCATCCAGGATCTCTGTCCCCACGGGAACACGCAGAATTATGTCGTCTCCGTCCTTGCCGGTGCGCTGGCGCCCCATGCCGGACTGGCCGTTCTTGGCAAAGAAATGCTGCTGGTAGCGGAAATCGATCAGGGTGTTCAGACCTTCGGTCACTTCGGCCCAGACCGAGCCGCCCTTGCCGCCATCGCCCCCGTCCGGCCCGCCGTATTCGATGTATTTCTCGCGGCGGAAGCTGACGCAGCCGTTCCCGCCGGCGCCCGAGCGGATGTAGACCTTTGCCAGATCGAGGAATTTCATGACAGCTCCTTAATGCGGCAGGCACCCTGCCCTGTCCGCGCAGTACAAGTGTCCCGCAAGCGCTTGGGACACTTGCGGGATGTTTCGTTTGCCTTACCGTAAAGCGCGCGCCGCGCCAATCACAGTTTTCGGCTGTAGGTCCAGGTTGGGACGGTTGTGTCGCGGGCCACAGAGTAGCTTTCAGCGTCGCCCAGGTAATCAAAGCCGCAATGGATCAGCACCCGGGCCGAGGCCGGGTTGTCCTGGAACACGACGGCAAACATCGCATCATTGTTTTGCGGATTTGCATCCACCAGCGCCTTCAAAGCGGCAGAGGCAAGCCCAGTATTCCAAAACGGCGGCGCTGTCCAATAGGAGACTTCCGATTGGTTGCGGTCCATCCGCTTGAGGCCAATAACGCCCTTCAGCTCGGCATCGCCATCCACGGTTCCGTCGATCACCCAGACATCCTCGTCGCGGTCTTCCGACATTGCGCGCGCAACATAAGCCTCAACCGCGCCGGGCGGCAGCGGGTGCGGCACTGAACGGGTCATGCGGGCCACACGTTCCTCACCGGCATAGTGGGAGATCAGCCCCGCATCGGATTTTCGCAGCGGGCGCAGAATGAAGCGCTCGGTTTCGATGACCTGCTGATTCACGATCTGTTCCAGATTCATGGGTGTGCTCCTCCTCTGCCAATAGTCTTCCGGTGGCATTTGCCCTTGTTGTTGCGGCGGTTCCGTTCAGATGTGTACGCTTCGCCACAAGGGCAAGGCATACCGCCTTCAAATTTCACAAAACTTCCCGTTCGTGCAGCGTGAGCACCATGCCGGTGCAAAGCAGCAGACGGGGCCTTTGTCGTTGCTGGGGAAATCATCACAAACTCGCATGCGGAAAACAGAAAAGGGGACCGGCTGTATAGCCGATCCCCCTAAAGATTTCTTTACCGTTCGGGTCGGCTTACTCAGCGGCCTCCGCCACTGGGAGAACCGATACAAAGGTGCGGCCTTTCAGGCCTTTGCGGAAGCTTACAGCACCGTCAGCAGTGGCAAACAGAGTGTGGTCTTTGCCCATGCCAACGCCTTCGCCGGCCCAGAACTTGGTGCCGCGCTGACGCACGATGATGTTGCCTGCGATGGCAGCCTGGCCACCATAGAGTTTCACGCCAAGGCGGCGGCCCGCGGAGTCGCGGCCGTTACGTGAGGAACCGCCAGCTTTCTTATGTGCCATTCTCTCTCTCCTTAGCCTTTGGCCAGCTCTTTGGCCTGCTCAACCCACTCGGGCTTCACTTTGATTGCTTCGATACCAGCAATGTCGTCTTCGGACAAGGCTGCAATCTGAGCAAAGCTGGTGAGGCCTGCTTCTGCCAGTTTCTTGGCAGCTGCTGGGCCGACGCCGGTCAGCTGGGTCAGGTCGTCCGAACCGGCTGCTTCAGCGGCGGGTGCTGCTTTGGCGGCTGCTTTCGGAGCGGCTTTGGTTGCGCCAGACGCCAGGATCTCGGTGATCCGGACCAGGGTCAGCTTCTGACGGTGGCCGACGGTGCGCTTGGAGGAGTGCTTCCGGCGGCGCTTGACGAAGTTGATGACCTTGTCGCCTTTGATCTGGTCGATGACCTCTGCTTTTACAGCAGCGCCTTCGATCAGCGGAGCGCCAACAACCGGTGCGTCGCCGCCCAGCATCAGAACTTCGTCGAATTGGATGGTTTCGCCAGCATCAGCAGCCAGTTTTTCAACGCGGAGCACGTCGCCCGCCTGAACTTTGTACTGCTTGCCGCCAGTCTTGAGGACCGCAAACATGTGCGTTTTTCCTTTTCTAACCGCGTCCTACGGCCCCCTTGCGGGTGTTTCGGCAGATGCCGCCTCGAACAGCGCGCCCCTTGCGGAGGCGTATTACAAATAAACCCCGGCGCACGGATTCCGGGCCGGGATGCGGGCTTATGGTTCGGAAACGCTGTTGTGTCAACCTGTTTTCCATAGGTCCTGCCGAAAGAACCTCAGGTTCAGATATCCTGCCCCGGGGTAAGCTCGGCCATGCGGTGCGCCAGCTCTTCGAAACGGTTGGCAGTGATCTCGTACTGTACCGCATTCAGCAGCTCGTACACCCTCTGCATTGGCGCCTCTTCCAGCGCTTCGACATAGGCCTGCACCTCGGCGTCTGTGAACTCCTGATAGGTATAGGCCGAGGCCGCCATGCTGGAGGCCTGCAGGCTTAGCCGCAATTGCCCCTCCTGCTCCTTCAGCAAGGCACGCAGCCCGTCTGCGTCCAGTTCAAGCTCTATAACCCCCGCAGCGGCAGCTGCCATCAGGAACCGGAACTGAATCTGCTGCAGCGCCTTCACGCCGGTGCCCGCAGCGTCAATAGCTGTGCCCATACGCTGGTAAATGGCAACGCGTTTGCTGCCGGACCTCACCAGATCCGAGATGATGCGATTGCCGGCAATCTGCTTCACCTCATCGTCCTCAATCATGTGTGACGCATTCTCGGCCCGAACCAGGCGCTGCCCCAAATCGCTGGCGTAGAAATCAGCGGCATGGTCCAGTGCCTCGTCATCCAAGGTCTTTTCCAGGATGTCCACCGCGAGCACGCGCATCTGCGAGGTATCGAATACATCTTCTGACAGTTTGGTCCACTGGCTTCCAAAGGAACCGGTATCAACCCCCAGCATCAGCGGCGCGCTGGAAGCAGACAATGCAATGCTGTCCAAGGCAACGTCAAAGCCGGTCACTTCAAGGAAAGCTTCCACCCGGTCGCGGTCAGCGGCGCCTGCCGGCTGAACGGCAGAAAAAAATGCCAGGCTGAGCAACAAGAGAACGCGGGTCAGAACGGCGGGCAATTGAAGAGTGTTACGCATAAGGCAAATCTAGGCAAAAACCTTTGGCTGACAACGGGAAACCGGCTTTTTTTGCCAAAGCCGCATTTCTCACTTGCACCTGTCCGGAATCAACCTTAAACGCTGCCCCACCAGACCCCCGCGGAGAGGTGCCGGAGTGGTCGAACGGGGCGGTCTCGAAAACCGTTGTGGGTGCAAGCCCACCCAGGGTTCGAATCCCTGTCTCTCCGCCATTATCCCCCTGAGACCGCTGCACCAAAAGCATTGCCCTATGCGGAGGCACAAAGCCTTGGGCGGCGTGTCAGCTCAGATTCCAGAACCATTTAGTTCTTCCAGCAGCCCTGACAGGCGGTTTTATTGCGTTTCAACCCGCCTGCCGTGCATGGCAGCTGGCTCGTAAAAGAAGAAGAAAAAGTCTACGCTTCAGACCGCGGCCCTCCCGAAGTTGCAACTTATAGGGTAGCGACACCCCTAAAAGAGCGGCAGGATGAGCTCATTCCAAATTTTTGGAGGGCTGAAACCATGGACAAAAGTGTTGATCCCGAACCGCAATCTGCAGATTTTGCGGCGGTCGCTGCGAGGCTTGGAAAGCTCTTTGCCGAAAGAGCCGCCGATCATGACGAAAATGACCGCTTTGCCGAAATCAACTTTGGCGACTTAAAGGAAAACGGCCTGATCGACGCCGCAGTTCCGGTTGAGCTGGGTGGAGGCGGCGCTGACGTGCGCTCCCTGAGCACTGTGCTGCGGACCATTGCCCAGTCTTGCGGCTCCACTGCGCTTACGCTTTCCATGCATACGCATCAGGTCGCCATCCCGGCTTGGCGCTGGCGCCATCAAGACGCCGCCCGGCCACAGGTGGCACCGCTATTGCGCCGGGTCGCTGCGGGGCGGCTCATTCTCTCCAGTTCAGGCGGGTCCGATTGGATTGGCGGCTCCGGCAAGGCTGAAAGGGTCGACGGCGGCTACCGGGTAACGGCACGCAAAATGTTTTGTTCAGGCGCGCCGGCGGCGGACCTGCTGATGACCGGAGCGATTTGCGAAGAAGGCGGCGAGGCAACCTTCCTGCATTTCGCCGTCCCGATGCAGGCTCCCGAAGTCACAGTGCTGGACACATGGCGCACGATGGGTATGCGGGCGACCGGGTCGCAGGACATCATGATTGAAGGTCTGTTTGTCGCGGAGGAGAGCATTCTCCTCAAGCGGAAGGCCGGCGAATGGCATCCGGCGCTTCAGCTGGTGTCTTCCATTGCCACGCCGCTGATCTATTCCGTCTATCTTGGCGTCGCGGAGGGCGCGCGGGAGATCGCCATAGGCATGGCGCGAAAGAAACCCGCATCGCCGCGGCTGCAATCGCTTGCCGGGCGGCTGGACACTGCGCTTGCAGCCACGCGCATGGCGCACGAAACAATGATCGCGGCGTCTGAGCGCAATGCGCCATCGGCGGAAACCGTCAATGACGTCATGGTTGGCCGACACCTGGTTGAGGAAAATGCAATCCGTGTTGCCGAATTGGCCATGGAACTGGCCGGCGGCGCGGGATTTTATCGCAAAGCCGAACTTGAACGCCGGTTCCGGGACATTCAGGCGGCCCGCTATCATCCCCTGCAGAAAGAGGCGCAAACGGAGTACACAGGTGCAATGGCGCTTGGGCAGCCCGTGGACGGGATCTACTGAAACGATGGTCCGGATGAAGCAGAACACCGCATACAGGAATTGCCGCTCAAAACCCAGGCTTTGCTGAAGCCTTCTGGCAGAACATCCGCAGTCTGCCCCCAGGGGCCGAAAAAGAAAGCCGGGCGCTTGGCCCGGCTTTCGAAAGTTTGTCAGCTGCGCAGATCAGGCGCGACGGCGGCGTCCGCCGGAACGGCCGCCACGGCCGCGGCCCTCTTCGCCTTCTGCAGCGGGTGCCTTGTTGAATTTGATCCACTCGCCGCCGTGCGGGTCGTTGTTGGTCAGCAGGTTGGCCGCACGGATTGCTTCCATCTCCTTGCCGGCCTTCGGTTTGGTGGAGCCCAGTCCGAACATCTGAACAAATGCCTCGTCTTCCATGCCTTCCGGCAGGATGATGCCGGCGGCTTCGACTTCGGCTTTCTTCTCGGCGATCTTCTTCTGAGTGATCGGTAGAGCAACCGGGTTCATGATCGCGGAGGTCATGCCGGCAGCCATTGCCATCGGCAGGAAGGCGTTGTTGATGCCATGGCGGTTCGGCAGGCCGAAGGAGATGTTGGAGGCACCGCAAGTGGTGTTCACGCCCAGTTCCAGGCGCAGCTTGCGAACCAGCTCAAACACCTGCTGGCCGGCGGTTGCCATGGCACCGATCGGCATTACCAGCGGGTCAACCACGATGTCATGCGCCGGGATGCCGAAGTCGGCTGCGCGCTCAACGATTTTCTTGGCAACGGCGAAACGCACTTCCGGATCTTCGGAGATGCCGGTGTCGTCGTTGGAGATCGCCACAACCGGAACGTTGTACTTCTTAACCAGCGGCAGCACCATTTCCAGGCGGTCTTCTTCGCCGGTCACGGAGTTCAGCAGCGGACGGCCTTCAGCAGCGGCCAGGCCAGCTTCCAGAGCGCCCGGAACCGAGGAGTCGATGCACAGCGGCACATCGGTCAGGCCCTGCACCAGCTCGACGATCTTGGTCATCAGCGGCGGCTCGGTCTCGTTCGGGTTCGGGTTGGAGTTGTACACCACACCCGCGTTGATATCGAGGATGTTGGCGCCCGCCATCACCTGAGCCAGCGCGTCTTTCTCAACGGTGGAGAAATCGCCGGCTTCCAGTTCGGCCGCCAGTTTCTTACGGCCGGTCGGGTTGATGCGCTCGCCGATCACGCAGAAGGGCTCGTCAAAGCCCAGGATCGCGGTTTTTGTTTTTGATTCTACGACTGTACGGGTCATTTTTGATCCTTAGGGTCTCAGGAGTTAACCGGCTTGGCGGACTCGCCGCCGTTGTTGATCGCCCAGGTGGCGTTGGTCTTGATGCCGCCCAGCGGGAAGAAGTGGACCTTCTCGATCTGGAAGTCCGGGTTGGCCGCCTTGTGGGCTGCCAGATCCGCCAGAATCTCGCCCGGCTCATGCGGCAGCAGCAGCTTGGAGACGTCCTTGGCACGCTTCTGCAGCACTTTCAGCGACGGGCCGACACCACAGGCGATGGCGAATTTGATCATGGTCTGCAGCTTGGCGGGGCCAGCGATGCCGATGTGGACCGGCAGGTTCATGCCGCGCTCTTTCAGCTCGTTTACCCATTCGATCACCGGCTGGGCTTCGAAGCAGAACTGGGTTGCCAGTGCCATTTCGGCGTCGGTGCGCTTGGAGAACTCCTGCTTCCAGTCCAGAGCGGAATAGGTGTTGGCACGGCCGCCATTGGGGTCGATGTCCAGGTTCGGCTCGGGGTGGCCGGCCACATGCAAGTTGGTGAAGCCCGCTTCGTCAAACAGGCCGGTTTCCAAGAGCTGCATCGAGCTATCGAAATCGCCATGCGGCTTGGCAACGCCGCCGGCCAGGATCAGGCCCTGCTTGACGCCTGCTTCGCCCTGGTACCGGTTGATCCAGTCGCCCAGGGTGGCTTTGTCCTTGATGATCCGCGCCGGGAAGTGCGGCATCACGTCATAGCCTTCGCCGGCGATGCGCTTGGCGGTGGCGACCATGTCTTCGATCGGAGTGCCTTCGATATGCGCGATGTAAACGCGGGTGCCTGCAGGCAGCAGGTCGCGGAAATCTTC
The DNA here is from genome assembly GCF_000813745.1 of Leisingera sp. ANG-M1. Classification (GTDB taxonomy): domain Bacteria; phylum Pseudomonadota; class Alphaproteobacteria; order Rhodobacterales; family Rhodobacteraceae; genus Leisingera. Next base: position 367,522 of record NZ_JWLC01000025.1, read on the forward strand.
GACCTTGGCGGCGGTACGCGGCATCACTTCGATGGAATAGCCCTTCAGAAAGGCCTCCATTTCGGGGGTAGCTGCCTGGCCTGCGCCAGAATCGCGTTTCTTAAAGTTCAGCAAAGCCATCACGGCCTCCCATAGTGGTGTCAGGCTCACGCCCATCCGTCGTTTGCGATCAGCGCTTTCAGGCGGTCCTGATCATATTCCGTTTCCAGGCGGGTTGCCTCGGCTTCAGCGATCTCAGCCGCCTCGCCTTCCGCGGCAAAAGGCTCTGCCTTGCGCCATTCGGCAAGATAGGCGTCGCTGTCCTTGGCGTTCACCTTCATGGCCGCGCGGTCGATAGCCTGCTCGAACCGTTCTTCGAGCTGGCGCTTGGCTCCGCGGCGACCTTTGCCAACGATGACCTGCGCAGGAATGTCGCGCCAGTATACGATCGTAACGTCGGGCATGCCTTGATTTCCTCCTAGCCTGGATAGACCACTTTCTAGAGTGGCGGCGCGCGGTAAGTTGGTCGATTTTCGACAACACGATGGGATTGAGCGACGTTTTGCTGCCGGGACCCTAGCTTTGTCAGGTCGTGAAAGCCACAGGGCGCGCGCGCAAAAATATTCATGTGGATTATGAGATATCCGGTAGCGGGCGGAAATTGCTCCACTTCTGCTGCCCGGCGCTTGCGCCGCCGCAGAAGCGCACCTATTGTCATCCTTAACACGATAATCGGAGGGCGTGAATCATGGCGCCCAGGCGCTCGAAAGGTGCGGGCGCGTTTCCCAAGGCGGTTGAGACCCCTGCACCGGCCCGTCCCGATCCCGATGCGCTTTATGCGGCGCTGGATCTGGGTACAAATAGCTGCCGCATGCTGATCGCCCAGCCCAAGGGCAGCGGTTTTCATGTGGTCGACAGTTTCTCCAAGTCGGTGCAGCTCGGCGCCGGGCTGGAGCGGACCGGACGGCTGTCGCGGTCCTCGATGGCGCGCACCATTCAGGCGCTGCGGATCTGCCAGCAGAAACTGAAACGCAACAAGGTCAAGCGGATGCGGCTGGTCGCAACCGAGGCCTGCCGCCGTGCCAAGAATGCGCGCGACTTCATCCGCCAAGTGAAACGAGAGACTGGTCTGACGCTGGAAATTATCCAGCCGGAGGAAGAAGCACGGCTTGCGGTGATCTCCTGCGCGCCGCTGGTGTCCACCAAGACCGCGCAGCTGCTGGTGGTCGACATCGGCGGCGGGTCGACCGAACTGGTCTGGATCGACATTTCCTCGGTGCCCCGGCGCGACCGGCCCTCGGCGATCATGCGGCTGCACAATGGCTTTCACCCCGGCGAAAGCCCCTTCCCCGCAGCCAAAGTGGTGGATTGGATTTCGGTGCCTTTGGGTGTCGCTACTTTGCGCGATCAGTTCAACGATGTGGAAGATGACGCGGCCCGTTTTGCGCTGATGAGCTGGTTCTTCGAGGAAAACCTGGCTGATTTTGCGCCCTACAAGGATGAGCAGACCCGTGCCGGGTTCCAGATTGTCGGCACATCCGGAACCGTCACAACGGTGGCCGCTTCCCATCTGGGGCTTAAACGTTATGACCGGACCAAAGTGGATGGTCTCCGGATGACCAGCGATCAGATCGATAAAGTGATCCGCGGCTATCTGGAACTAGGCCCCCAGGGGCGGCGCCGCGATCCCCGCATCGGCGAGGACAGGCAAGCGCTGATCATGTCCGGTTCTGCCATTCTGCAGGCTTTGCTGCGCTGCTGGCCGACCGACCGTCTTTCGGTCGCTGACCGCGGCCTGCGCGAAGGGCTGCTTTATGCGCAAATGAGCGCGGACGGGGTTCTGGAAGACGGCCCCTTCTAAATGCGTTTAAAATACCCTATGTCCCATGGCTTGGAATTCTGAGGCACCGGGCCCGGCCCGGGAGGCGGCGAAATGGCAAAGACACCAACTGGCAAAAACACATCCGGACGCGGCCAGCGCGACCTGAAAGTCAAAGTGAAATCCGCCCGCGGGCGCAAGCTCAGCTCGACCCGCTGGTTGCAGCGGCAGTTGAACGACCCCTATGTGAAGCGCGCCCAGGCCGAAGGCTACCGCGGCCGCGCGGCTTACAAGATCATGGAGCTGGACGATAAATTCCGCTTCCTGGTCAACGGTGCGCGGGTTGTCGATCTGGGCTGCGCGCCGGGCGGCTGGGCTCAGGTGGCTGTGAAACGGATCAATTCGCTTGGCGAAAAGCCGGGCAAAGCCGTTGGCCGGATCATCGGGGTGGACCTGCAGGAAGTTGAACCCTTGGCCGGGGCGGAGTTTCATCAGCTCGACTTCATGGACGATGGCGCCGACGACAAGGTCAAGGAATGGCTTGGCGGCAAGGCAGATGTTGTCATGTCGGACATGGCGGCTGCCAGTTCGGGTCACAAGCAGACAGACCACCTGCGCATCATCTCGTTGTGCGAAACCGCAGCCTATTTTGCCTTTGACGTGCTGGAGGAAGGCGGCACCTTTGTCGCCAAGGTTCTGGCCGGCGGTGCCGAGGGAGAACTGCAAAAACTGCTGAAGCAGAAGTTCACCAAAGTTTACAACATGAAGCCGCCCTCCTCACGGTCGGACAGCTCCGAAAAATTTGTGGTCGCTACCGGCTTCCGCGGCTGATCTCAGATCCTGCGGCTGTGCGGGGTTGTCAGAGACCGGGTGGCCAGGTTGCGCAGCAGGATGGCCTCTTCGCCCTCGCCGTCTGTCAGCCGGGACACCCGCAGCTTCCGGCTGACATGGCTTGCCATTTCCCGCTGGCGCATCAGCTCAAACAGCCGCAAATGACGCAGTTTGTTTTGCAGTTTCGTCATGATGGCCCCTTCTGGTTCCGCTGCTTTTCTGCAAACTAGGAAGGGATTGGGTCCGCAGAACGGCTGAAATGTGGCAAAGCTGCCTTATTGTTGAAGATTAGGAAACAGTTGCAAAAATACCGGGAGTTACTGTTTCCGCCCGTCCGCCATATCTATCAGCGCACCATTGAACTCAGCTCCGAGGATCAAAATCGCCGCATTGAGATAGAGAAAGATCATTGCTGCCATGGCGCCAGCCAAGCCGGCATATGTCGCCGAATACTGCGCAAAAGAGCTGACATAAAAGGCAAAGCCGCTGCCTGCTGCTGCCCAAAGCAGGAGTGTCAGCACAACACCCGGCAGAATCCTCCGGACCCTGTGCACCCGCCCTGGCAGCAACACGTGGAAAGCGATCACAGCGCCTGCAGGCAGCAGCAGCGCCAGCAGGCCGCTCAGCCCTTGCTCCCATTGGCCGGACAGGCGGCCCAGGGGCAGAATATCCGCAAGGAACCGCACATAGAGCGGCAACAGCAATTCAAAAACGGCGGCCGCCAGAATGCCGGCACCGCCTAGAATTACCAGCCCAACACAGATTCCGCGGGTTTTCCAAAACGGGCGGGTGTCGGTGTCGTGGTAGGCCTGCACCATGGCAATCCTGACGGCATCCACGCCGTTTGACGCAAAGTACAAGGCTAGTAGACCGCCCAATGTGGCCAGCTGCGTGCTGGATGTCTTCAGGACGGCCTCGAGCTCCGCCAGTATTGGCTGGGCAACCGAGTCAGGCCAAGCTCCAAAGACCAGCTCTGTCAAGCTATCCATTTCCACATCCTGCGACAGAACGCCTGCCACGGTGCCCGCCAGCGCGACCGTGAAAAGGACAAAAGGAAACAGCGCCAGCATCATCGACATGGCAATATGGCTGCTCATCACCCAACCGTTCTTCCGGCTGAAGCGGCGGGCAGCAGTGACCAGAGCCGCAGGCCAGCGGCGGAGAGGAGGCAGGATCGGCATGGGCCGAAAGTTCCATAGCTGCCGCCGGAAGGCCAGACACCCAAAGTGGATTTGCCCGTGACGTCACCTGTTGGCAGCACCGCATGTGGAAGAGAGGCTCGTGGGGTACTAGATTGAAGTAAAGGCAAAATCTCTAGGCCGTGGAATGTTCTGGATTGTTCTTAGCTCCGCCGCGCTGGCAATTACCTGGACGGCTGCCGGCCTGGCGGCTCTCAGTGCAGCCCGTACCGCGCGCACACCTCAAGGTGCAATTGGCTGGGTTGTGTTCTTGCTGTCAGCTCCAGTCGCCGCCCTGCCCGCCTATTTGGTGTTTGGTCATCACCGGTTCAAAGGCTACTGGCGCGCCCGCCGGGACGCTCAGCTGGCGGTGACGGCATTCCGCAACAGCACCCGTTTCGAAGGTGCCGGAACGCTCGCCGTCAATACCGCGCCCTTTGAAGCCATCGCTGGCTTGGCTGTCTGCCGCGGCAATTCCATGACCCTGCTGGTTAACGGCTCGGAAACTTTCAGCTCCATCTTTCAAGCGATTGAAAACGCCCAGGAGTATATCCTGATCCAGTATTACATCCTGCGTCCGGACGACCTTGGCAAACAGATCCAGGCCAGGCTGATTGCCGCCGCTGAGCGGGGTGTGACCGTCTGGTTTATGGTGGACAGCATCGGCAGTCGGCACTTGCCGCTCAGCTACTTCCGGGCGCTGGAAACCGCCGGTGTTAATACAATAGACCCCGCAGCCCGCAGAGCCCCCTGGCAGCGGCTGCGTATCAATTTCCGCAACCACCGGAAAACGGTCATCGTGGATGGCCGCATCGGGTTCACCGGCGGATTGAATGCCGGTGACGAGTATATGGGGCTGAACCCAGCTTTTGGTCCTTGGCGTGACACCCAAGTTCGCCTGACGGGCCCAGTTGTGCAGCAGTTGCAACTGGCCTTTGCCGAAGACTGGCATTGGCGCACCCTGGAGCCCGTTCTGGAGCTCCTGAACTGGGAGGCACAGCCATCGCCGCAGGACCGTCCGGGACTGATTGTTGCCACCGGCCCCGGCGACAACACGGGCAATTGTTCGATGATGTTCTTCTCCGCCATCGCAGCCGCCAAAGAGCGAATATGGATGGCCTCTCCGTACTTTGTGCCGGATCAGGATGTTTACGCAGCTCTGAAGCACGCGGCTCTCAGCGGGCTGGATGTCCGGCTCCTGCTTCCCGAGACCATTGACCACTACCTCCCTTGGCTTGCCGGATTTGCGTTTTTTGATGAGCTGCGGGCGGCAGGTGTGAAAATCCTCCGCTACCAGGGCGGCTTTATGCACCAGAAGTGCTTTGTCATTGATGACACGCTGGCCGGCATTGGCACAGCAAACCTCGACAACCGGTCCTTCCGGCTGAATTTCGAAACCATGGCGCTGTTCTTTGACAAGCTGTCAGCGGCCGAGACAGCGGAAATGCTGAGCAGGGATTTCCAACGCGCAACCGAGCTGACGATACCTCTGGACCGCCAAAAATTGCCGGTTCGCCTGTTTGCCCCGGTGGCTCGGTTGCTGGCACCTGTGCTTTAAGAAATCTCCCGACCTTTTTGATTGTTCCCGGAAAACAAGCGCCCCATGGCGCTGACCAAAAAAGCAGTGCTGATCCCAAATCCGAACAAGCCGGTCACCGCAGCAAAGGCGGCAAAAATCCGCAGCGCCGGACCCAGCACCACGTCGCCGTAGCCAAGGGTGGTATAGGTGGCCAGAGAAAAATAGACCGCTGTGTTCCAATCATCAATTGCCCCGACCAGGACAAAGGCTGCGGACCAGATCCACACCTGCGCCGTATGGCCGCCGAGAATGATAAAGATGGCCGCCACCAGGATCAGGCCAAGCTGCCAGGCCCGGTAGGGCTTGGCAAATCCCGCAGACAGCTTGTTCAGCACTGACGCGCACCAAACCAGAACAGAGATCTCAAGGATCAGGCAAACGCTCAGGTAAATCGACCCCCACAGCAGCTGGCTCCACAGTGTCATGCCGCGCCTCGCTTTCTTGTGAACCTCCGGCAACCTATAGCTGCCCTCCGGAAACTCCTTCTGCAATGTGAATTTACATATCCTGCCGCCTCTGACGCAGGGTCCTGCAATTGTGACGCACTGGACATCTGCCAACCGCACGTATTCAGTGCCAGAGCAGGAAACGATGACCCTAGCGCCCGGAGGCCGCCGCACGATGGTTCTGACAGTCCGCAACGTGACCAAGGCCTATCCCGGCCAAACTCAGGACATCGCGGTGCTTCGCGGAGTGTCTCTGGATTTGGCTGCAGGGCAAAGCCTGGCTTTGACTGGCGACAGCGGCTCAGGCAAAAGCACGCTGCTGCATCTGGCCGGAGCACTCGACACGTTTGACAGCGGCGAGATCGAAATCTGCGGCACGCCTCTTTCCGGCCTGAACGACACCCGAAGGGCCGCGTTGCGAAGACGGGATGTATCTCTTGTTTTTCAGCAATTTAACCTAATCCCTTCACTTGATATCCAGCAAAATATCTCGTTGCACGCCCGGCTTGGAAACCGGTGGGATGCAGATTGGGGGCGTCATTTATCGGAGCGGCTTGGCTTGGCAAAGCTGCTTGACCGCTATCCTGAGCAACTCTCTGGCGGCCAGCAGCAACGGGTGGCGATTGCCCGCGCGCTTGCGGTCCGTCCCAAGCTGCTGCTGGCTGACGAACCAACCGGAAACCTGGATGAGACAGCCAGTTCAGCGGTTATGGAGCTGATGCTGGCACTCGTCAGTGAAAGCGGCGCAGCCCTGTTCCTTGTGACCCATTCCGCGGCGATCGCGCAGATGCTGGACAGGCAATTGCATCTCAAGCACGGACAGACAGGATGACCCGCGCCGCACTGCACGCGGTCCTGTCGCATTGGTGGCGGCATCCGCTGCAACTCGCGACCTTGATGGCGGGATTGGCGCTGGCAACGGGCCTTTGGTCGGCGGTTCAAGCCATCAACGCCGAGGCGCGCGCCAGCTATGCCCGTGCTGCGGAACAGCTTGGCACCGCTGGCGCCGACCGCTTGCTTGCGGAGAACGGCACGATCCCGCTGGGCCGTTATGCCGCCTTGCGGCGTGCAGGATGGAACCTGGCGCCTGTCCTGGAAGGCACTGTCAGGTTCGGCCGCCAAAGCTTTGATCTTATGGGGGTTGATCTTCTTAACCACCCGATGGTCGCAAATTTGGCGAATGCGGCAGAACAAGACGGCGTGCAGCCATTGGACGCGCTGCTGCCGTCCGGTCGGCTGTTTGCGCACCCGGCCACAGCAATCGCGCTTGAGGCCAACCAAACTCCCTATCCTGTCACGTCTACGGAGGCGCTGCCCCGCAATGTTGTGGCCGCGGACCTGAGTCTCGCCAGCCGGCTGCTGCGCCAGCCGAAAAGCCTGAGCTATCTTTTGATACTGCCCGATCAGCTGCCTGGCCTCCGGCCGCTTGCCGAAATTGCGCCTGGGCTTATCCACGCCAAAGCGGACTCGGCGTCGGCTGATACCGCACGTCTGACAGATAGTTTCCATCTGAATCTGACCGCCTTTGGCTTGCTCTCTTTTGCTGTTGGCCTGTTCATTGTTCAAGGCGCCATTCTATTGAGCCTGGAGCAGCGCCGCGGGCTGATCCGGACCCTGCGCGGCCTTGGTGTCCCAATGGGCCTGCTTGTTGCAGTGTTTGCAGCTGAGCTTGCCTTTGTTGCCTTGGCCGCCGGGCTGGCCGGATTGGCGGGCGGCTACTTTGTTGCGGCGGCACTGCTGCCCGGGGTCAGCGCAACTTTGGCAGGTCTTTACGGAGCTCCCGTCGAAGGCAGTTTGTCGCTGCGCCCGGTCTGGGCTTTGTCGGGGCTTGCTATGGCGTTTGGCGGTACAGTCCTTGCCGGGGCTCAGTCGCTGTTTGCGATATGGCGTATGCCGCTGCTGAGCGCGCCCGCGGCCCATGCCCGCGGTCAGCAGGCCGGCAGATCCCAGTGGGGCTCTGCCATTGCCGGCATTGCATGTATTCTGGTCGGCATTCTCATCCTGAAAACCTTTCAGGGGCTTCTTGCCGGATTTGCCTTCCTCGGAGGCCTGATGCTGGGTGCCGCCATGGTTCTTCCCTTGCTGATCTCTGCCGGGTTGTTGCTGGGCGCGCGGCTGGCCCGGAGACCATTCAGCGCCTGGCTTTGGGCAGATACAAGGGCCCAACTGCCTGGAATGTCGCTGGCCCTGATGGCCCTCCTCCTGGCGCTGGCTACGAATATCGGCGTTGGAACAATGGTTTCCAGCTTCCGGCTCACCTTCAACGGCTGGCTTGATCAGCGCCTGTCCGCCGAGGTTTATGTCACGGCAACCAGCGACGCGCAGGGAGCCGAACTAGCAACCTGGCTCAACCAGAAAGGAATCAGGGTTCTGCCGATCCGGCGCCACGATCTGCGCTTCAGAGGGGCTCCGCTGCGCTTGTACGGGGTTATTGACGACGCGACCTACCGGGACAACTGGCCAATGCTGCAAAGCCTGCCGGATGCATGGGATCAGGTTGCCGCCGGCAAGGCCCTGCTGGTCAACGAGCAGCTTGCAAACCGTCACGGGTTGTCTCCCGGAGCCGAGCTCCGGATCGCGGCTGGCTGGGAGATGACCATAGCCGGGATTTACTCCGACTACGGCAACCCCAATGGCCAGGCAATTGTGTCTTTGCCAGAGTTGCTCCAGCACGCTCCGGATATTGCGAACCGTCAATTCGGCTTGCGCCTGCCGCCTGATCAGCTGCCGGAAACTATTAGCGAAATCCGGAAAGCTTTTGAAATACCGCGGGAAAACATCATTGATCAGGCCGAGCTCAAGGCGCGATCCTTATCTGTCTTCGACCGAACCTTTGTGATCACCGCGGCACTAAACCTGCTCACCCTTGGGGTGGCGGGATTTGCCATGCTGACAAGCCTGCTTACACTGTGGAGCCAGCGGTTGCCGCAATTGGCGCCAGTCTGGGCGATGGGCGTGACCCGCCGGCAGCTGGCTGCTGCCGAATTGCTGCGGAGCCTTCTGCTTGCAGCCATCACGGCGTTGCTGGCTTTGCCTTTAGGGCTGGTGCTGGCCTGGGCGCTGCTAGCGGTGATCAATGTCGAGGCCTTCGGGTGGAAACTGCCTATGTATCTGTTCCCAATTGACTGGCTGCGCCTGTTCCTGCTTGCACTGCTGGCCGCAGTGGCCGCCGCGGCTTTGCCCGCTCTGCGTCTCAGCCGGTTGGACCCGGCAGAATTGCTCAAGGTGTTTGCCCATGAACGCTAAATCTGCATTGTCTTTGCTCCTTGCCGGCTGGGCTGCTACAGCCCAGGCTCAAGGGTTTGCCGGGCTGGGCAGCGATGCTGAAGGCTTTGCAATACCGCAACGGGGTTATCAGCTTTCCTTTCCGCAAGACCACGGGGCCCACCCGGATTTCCGCATTGAATGGTGGTACTTAACCGCCAACCTTAAAAGCGCATCCGGAACCAGGTTCGGCATCCAGTGGACTCTTTTCCGGTCCGCTTTAGCCCCGGGTGAAGCCGACGGGTGGCAGAGCCCGCAAATCTGGATGGCCCATGCAGCGGTGACAGAGTCCGACCGTCATCTGTTCGCCGAGCGCATTGCCCGCGGCGGAATTGGCCAGGCTGGGGTATCAGCAAACCCCTTCGAAGCATGGATCGACGGCTGGCAGATGCGGTCAACAGACGGTGCTCTTGAAGAACTGCAGCTAACCGCCTCAGGAAAAGCGTTTTCCTACGACTTAAAGCTGTCCGCCGAAGGGCCTTTGGTTAAACACGGCGAAAATGGCTATTCCGTGAAATCAGAGAGCGGTCAGGCAAGCTATTACTATTCGCAGCCGCATTACCAAGTCACTGGCACGCTGGATCTGCCGGAAGGAACGGTGGACGTGAGCGGCCACGGATGGCTGGACCGGGAATGGTCAAGCCAGCCATTGGCAGAGGATCAAAGCGGATGGGACTGGTTCTCGCTCAGCTTTGACAGCGGTGACAAACTGATGGGCTTTATCCTGCGCGGCGACAGTGGCAATTACACGTCAGGAACCTGGATTTCAGCAGGTGGCACGGCAAAGCCGCTTGCCGAAGGCAGCTTTCAAGCAGAACCGTTGGAGTTTAGCAATGTCGAGGGGCGCCGGATCCCCACCCGGTGGCAAATCAAACTGCCGCAAAGAAACGTTTCCGCGGAAGTTCAGGCACTTAATCCGCAAAGCTGGATGGGAACATCATTTTCCTACTGGGAGGGGCCCGTAACGGTGAACGGCAGCCACAACGGCACGGGGTACCTGGAAATGACCGGCTATGAATAAGGGCGCCCTAAAGCGCCCTTAAGTTTTCAACGGACCACAAAGACCGAACAATCTGAATGCCGGATCACCCGGGCCGCATTCGGCCCGAGCAGATAATCCTTCAAATCCGGCTTATGCGCACCAATCACGATCAGACCGCTGCCGGCGGTTTCTGCGACCTTCAGGATCTCCTGATAGGCTGTGCCTGTTGCCACCAGATGGCGGACCTTTGCGTTCCGTTTCTCGCCAAGCACACTGGCACAAAGTTCGCCAAGGCGCTCCGTGGTGTCCTTTACTGCCTTTTCGTGGTGATGCTCCTCGAAAAAACCCGACACCCAGCTTTCGCCGAAGTCTGGCAAGACGTTGACAACATCAAGTTGCACACCGTCGAGATCAGCCAGACGGGCGGCCTGGGTCAGCACTTTTTCATCGCAGCTCCGGTCGCTCAATTCCAAGGCGCAAAGCACAGGTTTGCTCATGCCGGTACTCCTTCTTGTTCACGTGCCCGGCCGCGCTGCAGCAGAGCAACCAATCCAACCAGCAGCAAGGCGGGCAAAAAGATCAGTTCCTTGGGAAGCTGGCTGGCAGGCGCCTGGATCGCAACGATCTGAACCGGATCGTCGGCATAGAAATCAAAGCTGTCCAGAGACGGTGCTGCGGGTGTTCCGAACATTGGTTCATCCAATTTGACAACCCCGTCCTCTTCAAGCAGCAGCAGGCCGAAAGCATCAACTTCCCGCTGACCGTCCGTGCCGCCGGAAGTCAGGATCAATGTGGTCGACTTGATCTCGGACGTGTCGAAATCAGGGCCTTGCACGGTGATCCTCATTTCCGAACCAGCTTCCGCTGCATCCAGTGCCTGCACCAGTTCGGCAGGCGGGACTTGGGCATACGGGGGCATTATGCGGTCCATGAAGAAGTCCGGCCGGAACAGCGCAAAGGCCGCTGCAATCAGCAGGATGCTCTCATAGATCCGGCTGCGGCTGACGAAATAGCCCATGGTGCCGGCGGTGAAAACCAAAATGGCAATCGTCGCCGATATGGCCACAAGTATCCCCTGGGTCCAAGTCACATCAATCAGCAAGAGATCGGTGTTGAAGATGAACACAAACGGCAGCGCCACCGTTCGCAAGCTGTAGAAGAAGGCGGTGAAGCCGGTACGGATCGCGTCACCACCGGACACTGCAGCAGCCGCAAAGCTGGCCAGCCCCACCGGCGGCGTCACATCCGCCATGATACCAAAGTAGAACACAAACAGATGCACAGCGATCAGCGGCACGATCAAGCCGGACTGGGCGCCAAGCTCAACAACCACACCGGCCATCAGCGAGCTGACAACGATGTAGTTTGCAGTGGTCGGAAGCCCCATACCCAAAACAAGCGACAGCAAACCGACCATCACCAGCATCAGGATCAGGTTGCCGCCGGAGACAAACTCAACCAGGTCAGCCATCACCTGGCCCACGCCGGTCAGCGTCACGGTGCCCACGATCACGCCGGCAGTCGCCGTCGCCAGCGCGATACCGATCATATTGCGGGCGCCGTCAATCAGCCCGTTCCACAGGTCCGTGACACCTTCAACGAAGGTCTCCATCATATTGCTTTGACCGCGGAAAATTGCCTTGAGCGGTTTCTGGGTCAGCAGGATCACAAACAGCAGCGCCGTGGCCCAGAAGGCGGACAAGCCGGGAGACTTCTGCTCGATCATCAGGAAGTAAACCAGCACGATAATCGGCAGCAGGTAATGAAGACCCGCCTTATAGATCTCTGCCACCACCGGCAGTTCAACCTTTTTGGCGTTGGGATCATCCGGCACCAGATCATCGACACCGGACGCCAGCCACAACAGCCCGACGTAAACTGCAACCAGAAGGGCTGACAAGGTCAGGCCGGAAGCATTCGGCATCGCTGCCACGATCCATTTCACCGGGTATTGCACGCCGTAGCAAAGCCCGGCAAAGCCGGCAAAGAACAGCGCCATACCGCCAATGGTACGGCCCATGGAGACAACGCGGTTGCCCAGCGTCGGCATGTTTCGCTTCACCGCTTCCAGGTGCACGATGTAGACCAGCGCGATGTAAGAGATCGCGGCCGGCAGGAACGCATGGGTGATCACCTCGACATAGGAGATGCCCACGTATTCCACCATCAGGAAGGCCGCAGCCCCCATAACCGGCGGCATGATCTGGCCATTGACTGAAGAGGCGACCTCGACCGAGCCGGCTTGCTCGCTGGTAAAGCCAACACGTTTCATAAGCGGGATGGTAAAGGTGCCGGTGGTCACCACATTGGCAATCGAGGATCCGGAGATCAGGCCGGTTGCGGCAGAACCCACCACGGCCGCCTTTGCCGGACCGCCGCGAAGGTGGCCCAGGGCACCGAACGCCATTTTGATGAAGTAGTTCCCTGCCCCGGCCTTATCAAGAAGCGCACCGAAAAGCACGAAAAGAAAGACAAATTTTGTCGATACACCCAAAGCAATGCCAAACACCCCCTCTGAGGTGATCCACATGTGGCTCATTGCCTTTTTCAGGCTGGCGCCTTTCCAGCGGATGACTTCGGGCACCCACTCAGACGAACCGAAGAACACGTAAGCCAAAAAGATCGTCGCGATAATCGCCATCGCCGGGCCAAGCGCTCGGCGGGCGGCCTCGAACAGCAATATCAGACCGACAAGGGCAAACCACTTGTCGACATCATCGGCCAACCCGCCGGAATCGACGATTTTCTGGTAGAAAATATAGCCATAGAGCGCAATGCCGGTCCCCAAAACGGCAAAAACCCAATCCTGAATGGGAATGTATCCCCGGGGACTGGATTTAAGCGCGGGATAGGCCGCATAGGCCAGGAACAGCGCAAAGGCCAAATGGATCTGCCGCGAATTGTTGATCACGCTGCCGGGCAGCAGCTGATTGGCCAGCGGCGAGGCCAGAATAACTTGGAAAACAGACCAGATGACGGCGACAACAGCCAGAAATACCCCCACGCTCCCCACCGGGTTACGGGCGCCGGCGTCGGAGGACGCGACCAGTTCCTGAAGCTCTTCTTCGCTGAGCGGTCGATTTCCCTGAGCATCGGATGTCATGGATAATCTCCCCTTGAGCCGCTACCTAAGGGCGCGGCCTCAATGTATTTCCCCTTCCCCGGGGAATGAAACGGGGCGCTGCTGCGCCCCGCTCTAAGGTCTCGGCCGATTACTCGATCCAGCCTTTTTCCTTGTAGTACTTGGCCGCGCCGGGATGCAGCGGGGCCGACAGGCCGTCTGCAATCATTTCTTCCGGCTTCAGGTTTGCAAAGGCCGGGTGCAGCTTTTTGAAGGCGTCGAAGTTTTCGAACACCGAGCTGACCACAGCGTAGACCGCGTCTTCGGACACGTCCGCCGAAGTCACAAAGGTCGCGCCCACGCCAAAGGTCTGGGTGTCCGCATCAGAGCCGCGGTACATGCCGCCAGGGATGGTGGCGGTGCGGTAGAAGGAGTTGTCGCCTACCAGCTTGTCAACCGCTTCGCCGTCGACGGTCACCAGAACAGAGTCACAGGCGGTGGTGGCTTCCTGGATCGAGCCCGACGGGTGGCCGACGGTGTAGATCATCGCGTCGATCTGGTTGTCGCACAGCGCTGCTGACTGCTCGGCCGCCTTCAGCTCGGTTGCCAGAGCGAAATCTTCCATGCCCCAGCCTTTGGCCTCCATCAGCACTTCCATGGTGCCGCGCTGGCCAGAGCCCGGGTTGCCGATGTTAACGCGCTTGCCCTTAAGGTCGTCGAAGGTGGAGATACCGGAATCGGCCCGTGCCACGACGGTGAACGGTTCGGGGTGCACCGAGAACACCGCACGCAGGCCGTCAAAGGCGCCCTTGTCCTCAAACTTGGAGGTACCGTTATATGCATGGTACTGCCAGTCGGACTGGGCCACACCGAACTGCAGCTCGCCTTCGCGGATGGTGTTGATGTTGTAGACCGAACCGCCGGTGGATTCGACGGCGCACTTGAAGCCGTGCTCCTTGCGGCCCTTGTTGACCAGACGGCAGATGGCGCCGCCGGTCGGATAATAAACACCGGTCACGCCGCCGGTGCCGATGGTGATGTATTCCTGAGCAAATGCTGCGGGTGCCGCAAAGGACGCCGCCACCAATGCACCGATAGCCAGCTTGGTGTGTTTCATGATCAAGTCTCTCCCACTTGTCTTATGATTTACAGCCCGGCCCGGACCGGCTGTGAAAACGGCTTTGCGGGGCTTTCACAGCCTGGTGAATTCAGCCGCCAGGCAAGGCGTGTGCGGTTATTTTGCACGCGCAGCAGGGTTTCATTGGCACTTGCCCAAGTCAAGGGTGCTATTTATTGACGCACCCCGAGAGACGGTATTTCTCTCTTAATTGACGCAAGTTACGCTTTTTTCCCCGTCAAGACCCCGGCCACCGAACCGTAAAAGCACAAAAAAGTTCCTTGCGTCAGGACGCAGGTCCCGCGCGATTCTTTTATCCCGCTTCGGCCGGCTCGATTCCCACCGTTTCAGGGCATTTCCCAGCGCGGAAAAACCAGCGCAAAACTTCCGTTCATTAACAAAGAAAGCCGTGACAAAACGACGGCGTGACGCTAGTAAGCATCAAATAATAAATTGAGCGGCGGTTCAAGAAACCGTTGCCATGACCAACATTTGACAGGGAGCTTGCAGCAATGCTGCTTAGCCAAGTGATTTACGACAATCCGTCTTTGACGGATTTCTGGGCGTTGGAACGCTGCGTCTCAGCCGAAGCCCGGAAAATTCCGCGGGAGGCAAACGCGCCTCTGACTTGTGACGTGGAGCCGGAATTCCGTTGCACGCCGCGGAAGTGGGAATTGATCCTTGCCGCAGCGCACGAGCGCGGGTTGCGGGCCCGGCAAGCGCAACAGTCATCTGCCGAAAGAGGCTTTGCCGCCGCGTAGCAGTCCCGCCTGCCGGATGGCAAGCGGGATCTGCGGTTTTATTCCGCCGGGCTGGCAGCGGGACGGGGTTTAAAACGTTCCCGCATGCCCTGCATCATTGCATAAAGCACCGGCACGACAATCACTCCGACAACAGTGGCTGCAAGCATCCCGCCAAACACCGCAATGCCAATGGCTTTTTGGCTGGCAGCGCCGGCGCCTGAGGCGACCATCAGCGGCACCACCCCCAGCAGAAAGGACAGCGCCGTCATCATGACGGCCCGGAAACGCTGTTTTGCGGCCTCCTGTGCAGCTTCGCGGATCGTCAGCCCCGCGGCACGCTGCTCCATCGCGAACTCGACAATGAGGATCGCGTTCTTCGAGGCAAGGCCGATCAGCATGATCATCCCGATCTGGGTGTAGAGGTTGATGTCATTGCCGGCCAGCGCCACAGCCGCCACAGCCCCGAACAGAGCGACGATCACCGACAGCAGGATTGCCACGGGCATGGTCCAGCTTTCGTATTGCGCGACCAGGAACAGGTAGCCGAACAGCACCGCCATCGCCAGGATCACCGTCACCAGGCCTGCCGAGTCAAGCTGCTGCTGCGCGGTTCCGGTCCATTCAAATGCATAGCCGGGCGGCAAAGCGCTGGCGGCCTCCTCCTGCATCACCCGGATGGCGTCGCCGGTTGACAGGCCAGGCGCGGGAACAGCTGTAACCGTGGCCGAGCGGAAGATGTTATGCCGCTTGAGCAGAACCGGTCCCAGAACATTCTCGACATCAATCAGTGTCGACAGAGGCACCATCTCGCCGGACTGGGCTCGAACGTAAAGACCGCCGATGTCCTCGATCTTGTCGCGATAGGAGCCTTCGGCTTGCAGCATCACCTTATAGACACGGCCGAACAGATTGAAGTCGTTGACATAGTACGAACCCAGATGCGCTTGCATTGTCTGGAACACCTCGGCAATCGGAACGTTCAGCGTCTTGGCCTTTTCCCGGTCCAGGTCGACAAACACCTGGGGCACATTGGCCCGGAACGTGGTGTATGACTGCTGGATCTCAGACCGCTGGTTGGCAGAATAGACCAGCGAACCAACTGACTGCGCCAGATCCTGCGGCGTGCCGCCAGCCGTCTGCTGAACTGCCATCTCCACACCGGCCGACATGCCCAAGCCGGAAATCGGCGGCGGGTTGAAGGCAACGATGCTCGCCGCGGCCTCCCCGTTGGCAATACCGTAGATCTGGCCGAGGATCGCGTTGGGGTGCAGCGCCTCGCTCTGCCGCGCATCCCAGGGATCGAGGTTGGCGATGATCATCGCGCCATTGGCCCCTGCGCCGTTCAACAGGCTGAAGCCATTGACCAGAACGGTACCTTGCACACCGGGGATCTGGCGGATCTGCTCGTCGATCCGGCGGGTGACTGTCTCGGTCCGCCCCAGTGCCGCGGCATCAGGCAGCTGCACATCGACAAACAGATAGCCATTGTCTTCGGCCGGCAGGAACCCCTTGGAGGTGCTGTTGAAAATGCTGCCTGTGCCAAAGGCAACGGCCGCGATGATGGCCAGCCCAATCACCGGCAGGCGCAACAGGCGCGTCACAATGCTTAAGTAACCGCTGCGTACGCCGCCGATCATATTCTCAAACAGTGCCAGCAGCCCCTTGGGCGGGCCCGAACGCGCCTTGAGAACGATGGCGCAGAGCGCCGGCGACAGTGTCAGCGCGTTGACCGAAGAGATCACCACCGCGACCGAAATGGTTACCGCAAACTGCGAATAGAGCTGGCCGGTGATACCCGGCATGAAGGTGACCGGCACGAATACCGCCAGCAGCACCAGGGTGGTGGCAATCACCGGGCCGGTAATCTGGCCCATGGCCTTGCGGGTAGCTTCGGCCGGCGCCAGGCCCTCTTCGGCGATAATGCGCTCTACGTTTTCCACCACCACAATGGCGTCATCGACCACGATGCCAATTGCCAGCACCAGGGCAAACAGCGAGATGGTGTTGAGCGACATGCCCAGCACCAGCAGGAAGGCAAAGGTGCCGATCAGCGACACAGGGATGGCCACTGCCGGGATGATCGTTGCCCGGAACGACCCCAGGAAGATGAACACCACCGAGATCACCAGCACAAAGGTCATCATCAGGGTGGAGATCACATCGTTCAATGACTGTTCGACAAAATCCGTGGTGTTGAAAGGCACAGAGTATGAGACGTCATCCGGGAAGTCCGCCGACAGACGGTCCAGCTCAGCCAGCACGGCTTCGGATACTGCCAGCGCGTTGGCTCCCGGCGCCTGGTAGACTGCCAGGATGGTCGAGGGCACACCATCATAATAGCCGGAAGAGCTGTAGTTGGAGGAGCCAAGCTCAACCCTGGCAATGTCGCTCAGCCGCACGGTGCTGCCGCCATCGCCGGTACGGATCACGATATCCTCGAATTCGCTGACCTCGGTCAGGCGCCCCTTTGACTTGATGGTGTACTGGAACACCTGGTCGCCCGGCACCGGCGGTGCACCCACCTGCCCTGCCGACACCTCGATGTTCTGCTCCCGCACGGCATTGATCACGTCGCCGGGTGAAATACCCAGGCCGGCCATCTTATTCGGGTCCAGCCAGACCCGCATGGCATACTCAAAATTGGTAAGCAGATCCGCCTTGCCAACACCATCGACCCGCGCCAGCGCGTCCTTGAGGTTAATGGCCGCATAGTTCGATAGGAACACGCTGTCATAAGAGCCATTGGGCGACGTCAGCGCTGCCACCAACAGCATGTTGGAAGAGCTTTTCTGAGTGACGACACCGCTGGCTGTTACCTCAGCAGGCAGCGCGGCGACGGCTTGTGCCACCCGGTTCTGAACGTTGACTGAGGCAATGTCCGGATCAGTTCCGACCTCAAAAGTCACTGCCAGCGAGTAGCTGCCGTTGTCTGCGGACGTGGAGGACATGTAGAGCATCCCGTCCACCCCGTTGACCTGCGCTTCGATCGGGGCCGCGACGCTCTTTTCAACGGTTTCAGCGTTGGCGCCAGGGTAGCTGGCGGTGACATTCACGACAGGCGGGGTGATTTCGGGAAACTGCGCCACAGGCAGGGAGAAATAGCCGATCACCCCCATGACCGTTAGAACAAGGGAGATAACGATCGCGAACTTGGGCCGCGAGATAAAGACAGAGGAAAACATCGCTTACTCTCCAGCCTGCCCGGCCAGAACCGGATCCACTTCCACGCCCGGACGGATCTTTTGCAGGCCTTCGACAACAACGGTCTCGCCCTTGGTCAAACCGTCCAGCACAATGATGCCGGTGCCCTGGACGTCGCCAGTGACGATATAGCGCTGCTGCACCTGGTTCTGCGCATCCACCACCAGCACAAACGGTCCTTGCTGATCGCGCTGAATTGCGGCCTGGCTGATGATAATCCGGTCCACTGCTTCCTGTGACTGCAAGCCAACAGTCAGGAAGGCCCCATCCAGGATCAGCCGGTGGTCATTATGAAACTCCGCCCTGATTGTCACCGCACCGGTTGCAGGATCAACCCGGTTGCCTGCAAAGGCGATGTGCCCTTTCTCTTCCAGCTCGGCGCCGTTGGGAAGCACCACAAAAACCTCCGGTGCTGTATCTGTATCGGACCGGTCGATGCCCTCAGCGTCAAGCTGCTGAAGGATCTCGACGAACTGCTTCTCATTCACTGAAAAGGACACGTAAACAGGTGCTTCGCGAACGATATTCACCAGCGCTGACCCGCTGGGGCTTACCACATCGCCAATGCTGACCTCAACGCGCCCGACCCGGCCTGAGAACGGCGCGTGGATCTCGGTATAGCTCAAGTCCAGCTCCGCCTGCCGGATGGCAGCCTTTGCCGCCCTCACCTGAGCCTCGGCAACCAATTCGTTGGCCCGGGACGTATCGCGGTCGGCTTCGGGCACCGAGCCGCGCTCGAACAATTCCTGTTTGCGGGCCAAATCAAGCGAAGCAAGTTCCAGATTGGCTTCTGCCTGAGCCAGCTCCGCCCGGCGGCTTTCCAAAACAGCCTCGTAAGCGCTGCGTTCGATCCGGAACAGCACGTCGCCTTGCGCTACCTCGGCGCCGTCTTTGACCAGCACCTCCTCAAGATAGCCGCTGACACGGGCCATGATGTCGGCCTTGTCGATCGCTTCTCCGCGGCCAATGAACGTAGACGTGTCCTTGATCGGCTTGATCACCGCCTGCGCCACAGAAACCTTGGGCGCTGCCCCTTGCTGCGCCCATGCGCTGGGAGCCGCCATTCCAACTGCTGCGATCACCGCGAGCCCGGTTGCCCCGGGCAGGCCCCTGTTCCAAAAACGCTTCATTGCTGAGCCTTTCAATCTGACAGAAAAATCCGAGCGGCCCATGCTGCGGACCGCCGCTTAGTATCCAAACCGTTAAACGCATTGAATAACGTGCTGGCTTCTTCTGCAAGTTGCACACGCCGAAAGACAGGTTTTCCGCCGCGGAAACTTTGCTATTTCATTCCCGCACCATCGAAACCTTGCACGCCGCGGGCATTTCAGGGAAACCGGTAGCAGAGCCTGCCTCCGGGCGCCCTCGCAGCGGAATTGATACGGGAAGGAGTTCCTCCGATGAAAGTGAATGGCACGCATTACCGCTCCCTTTGGTGGAACCATGACACAGACGTGCTGGAGATCATCGACCAGCGCTGGCTGCCGCATGACTTCCGCGTACAGCCGGTAAGCACGCTTCAGGAGTTCGCCGATGCGATTGTCGAGATGCGGGTGCGCGGCGCGCCGCTGATCGGAGCAACTGCGGCTTATGGCATGGCGCTGGCTATGCGGCTGGACCCATCGGATACCGCGATGGATCAGGCCTGGAGCTTTCTGAACGCCACACGTCCCACTGCTATCAACCTGCGCTGGGCGCTGGACCGCTGCCGCGCCCATCTGCGCCCTATTGCCGAAGGAGACCGTGCCGCGGCCGCGCTGGCACTGGCCCACGAAATCGCTGACGAAGACGTGGAGATTAACCGCAGCATTGGCGCGCATGGCCTGGAATTAATTAAAGAAATTGCATCCAGGAAACCTGCAGGCGAGCCCGTTCGGCTTCTTACCCATTGCAACGCCGGCTGGATTGCCACCGTCGACTGGGGCACTGCCACCAGTCCGATGTACCAAGCCCATGACGCCGGCATCCCAATCCATGTCTGGGTCGACGAGACCCGCCCGCGCAACCAAGGAGCTCTAACCTCGTGGGAACTCGGCAGCCATGGTATCAGCCACAGCTATATCACTGACAACGCCGGCGGCCACTTGATGCAGCATGGGCAGGTCGACCTGGTAATCACCGGCACAGACCGAACCACCCGCCGGGGCGATGTTTGCAACAAAATCGGCACGTATCTCAAAGCCTTGGCAGCCAAAGATAACGGCGTTCCATTCTATGTGGCCCTGCCTTCTCCGACCATCGACTGGACGGTTTCGGACGGTGTAGCCGAAATCCCGATCGAAGAGCGCAGCGAACGCGAAATCACCCATGTACAGGGCAAAACCGAGGATGGTGCGATCGGCGTGGTCCAGGTCACCCCCGATGGCACCCCAGGCGGCAATCCGGCTTTTGACGTGACACCGAACCGGCTGGTCACTGGCCTGATCACCGAGCGCGGCATTTGCGACGCATCCGAAGAAGGACTGGCCGGGCTTTTCCCGGAAATGGCCGCCGCCAAATCCGCCTGAACTGGAGCTTCAAGTGAAACCTCCTTACCAGGACACCGCCGAACTTCGGCAGGCAGTCATTGACGCTTGTCTGGAAATGAATGCCTCAGGCATCAACCAAGGCACCTCAGGCAATGTTTCCGTGCGTGCGGGTGATATGATGCTGATCACCCCATCCGGCGTTCCATATGAGAAAATGCATCCTGAAATGCTGGTGCGGATTCCCCTGGAAGGAAGCCCGACGCCTGAAGGCCAGTTGAAACCGTCTACCGAGTGGCCTTTTCACCTGGCAATCCTCCAGGCGAAAGAGTCCGTAAATGCAGTTGTGCATGCCCATCCGGTCTACTGCAGCGCTCTAGCGATGAACCGTCGGCCCATTCCCGCCTGCCATTACATGGTAGCGGCATTCGGCGGCAACGACGTGCCCGTGGCGGATTATGCCTTGTTCGGCAGCCAGCAACTGTCGGACAACATCACTCGGGTTTTGCAATCCCGCAGTGCCTGCCTGATGGCCAACCATGGGGCTGTCAGCACTGGGGAGAGCCTCCCCCGCGCACTGTGGCGTATGATAGAACTTGAAACACTGGCAAAGGGTTACGCAACGAGTCTCACCCTAGGAGAACCGCATATTCTAAGCGAAGAGGAAATGGCGGAAGTTATTCATGCTTTCCGCGACTACGGACTGAAAGACAGCCGCTGATACTGCAAAACTACAAGACGGAGCGCCCATGTCCAGCCCGCTGATTTTTGATGGCCATAACGACCTGCTGCTGCAGATTCAGTCCGGAAACGTGACCTGCGACCAAGCCGGGGTTCTTGGCAACGGCGGGCACCACATTGATTTGGACAAGGCCAAAGCAGGCGGCTTTGGCGGCGGCATGTTTGCTATTTTTGTCCCGGATGAAGGCGACAGCTCCTTCATGGAAGAGATGATGGCGGTGAGCTACGACCTGCCGTTGCCACCTGCAGCCGGGCAAGCCCGTGCTTCGGCGGTCGCACTTGCCCAGGCCGGGACCCTCATCCGTCTTGAACAGCAAGGAGCGCTCCGGATCTGCCGCACCGTTGAGAGCATTCGCGGCGCCATGCAGGACGGGGTAATCGCCGCCGTCATGCATATGGAAGGTGCAGAGGCGATTGATCCGGACTTTCATGCTCTTGATGTGCTGCACGCAGCAGGCCTGCGGTCTTTGGGGCCGGTCTGGAGCCGCCCGACGATCTACGGCCATGGTGTACCGTTTCGCTTTCCAGGCAGCCCAGACACAGGCCCTGGCCTGACTTCCGATGGTTTTAGATTGGTCGAAAAATGCAACGATATCGGTGTGATGATCGACTTATCTCATCTGAACGAAGCCGGTTTTTGGGACGTGGCCCGCGTCACGACCAAACCGCTGGTTGCGACCCATTCCAATGCTCATGCCTTGTGTCCGCACAGCCGGAATCTGACTGACCGCCAACTGCACGCTATCCGCGACAGCGACGGTATGGTCGGCTTGAACTTTGCAGTTGCGTTCCTCCGCGAAGACGGCCGGATGGATGAAAACACGCCGATCAGCCGCATGACCGAGCATCTCGACTATTTGATCGGAGAATTGGGAGAAGACCGGGTCGGGCTTGGATCGGATTTTGATGGCGCCACTGTGCCAGCCGGTCTCAAGGATGTCTCCGGGCTGCCCTTGCTGCGCAAGGCTATGAGAGACCGCGGGTATGACGATGATCTGATGGCCAAGCTCTGCCACCGAAACTGGCTGCGGGTATTGGAAGCAACCTGGAACTGACGCTGAATTCCTTGCTGCAAACAGGGCCTGGAGTTCTAGCCAACGCGCCTCCGCGCGCTGCCCGTCAGCAACTCTGCGCCCATGATCCGCTCCCGGTTTTCAACAAGGATTTGATCATCCGCCCGCCTGGCTGCGGCGGCCTTTCTATTGAAACTCTCAATAGTTTGCCCAAGCGCAAAGTTCTTTCCCTCCATTTGGCCGAAACTGCCCTTGGCACCGGAAAGCACTTGCGGAACAACAGCTAACACCCGATCGCTCCAACATGCCCCCCGGTACCTAGCTTTCAGTTTTCCGGCAGTCCGCCCCCGGGCCGCCGGCCTCTCAGAAATAGGGGATCAGCATGAGAAACCCAGTAAACCCGGGACTTATCAAAACAAGCCGGCGCAACATTCTGCGCGGCTCCTTGCTGGCAGCGGCGGCTGCAAGCGCTGGCGGCGTTGCAAGTGCCGCGTCAACCAGACTGCTCCGGCCGCCGGCCGTTACCCGGCCCGGACTGCCGCTTGTGAAAGCCGCTGCCCAGCAGGAAGCCGCCTCCAATGCCAAACCGGCTGACCTTTCCGGATACACCCGCGTCAAACAGGAATTGGTCGCGCCCCCCTACGCCCCGGCGCATGAGCAAGTCGCCTCTGGCGGTCCCAAAATCATCGAAGTCACGATGGAAACCAATGAAGTTCTGCTGACCGTTGACGAGGACACTGGGGCCGAGATCTGGGCGCTCACCTACAACGGCTCGGTGCCGGGCCCGCTGATTATCGCCCATGAAGGCGACATGATCGAGCTGACCCTGCGCAACCCGGCAGACAGCATGATGGAGCACAACATCGACTTCCATGCCTCCACCGGAGCCCTCGGCGGCGGCGGTCTTACCCATGTCTTCCCGGGCGAGGAAACCGTGCTGCGCTGGAAAGCCACCAAGCCCGGTGTCTTCACCTACCACTGCGCTCCCGGTGGGGCGATGATCCCCTATCACGTCACCCATGGCATGAACGGCGCTGTCATGGTGTTGCCGCGGGACGGGCTGAAGGACGCCCAGGGCAATCCGCTGCGCTATGACAGCATCGCCTATATCGGCGAGCAGGACTTCTACCTGCCGATGGATGAGGACGGTAACTACAGAACCTATGATTCTGCGGGCGACGACTACGCCGACAGCATCGAGGCGATGCGGACGCTGACTCCGACCCACTCGGTCTTCAACGGCTCAGTCGGCGCCCTGACAGGCGAAGGCGCGCTGAAGGCCAAGGTGGGAGACACGGTGCTGATGATCCATAATCAGGCCAACCGCGACACCCGCCCCCACCTGATCGGCGGCCATGGCGACTATGTCTGGGAAGCCGGTTCCTTCACCGACGCGCCGTTGACCGGCCTGGAAACCTGGCTGTGCCGGGGCGGCAGTGCGATGGCGGCGATGTACACATTCCGCCAGCCTGGGGTTTACGCCTACGTCAATCACAATTTGATCGAAGCCGCCTTGCTTGGGGCCGCTGCCCACTTTGTGGTCGAAGGCCAATGGGACAACGAACTGATGGAACAGGTCGTAGCGCCACGGGAATTCTCAGCGTGAAGGGCATGACCAAACCGGTTTGAAAGGACAAAACATGATCAGCACCAGCCGCCACTCGATCGTTGCAGGAACAATCATTGGGCTGGTGCTGGCCGCAACCGGGGCTGCCCTGGTGAACCGGGGCCCGGACCCCCGGTTTCTGCCTGAGCTTGCTCCTGCTCCGGTTACTCTGTCGGACGGCCATGTTCTCCATGTGCAAAAATACGAAGTCACGGTAGCGGAATGGAACCGCTGCTACACGGCTGGCGCCTGTTCCTTGGAAGTCAGGGTCCGGCCGGGCATGGACCCGGCCGCCACGCCGGCAACAGGGCTCAGCTATCTGGATGTAAAGCAGTATGTTGACTGGGTAAGCGCCGCATCCCGGCACGTTTTCCGGCTTCCGACGCTGGCGGAATGGACAGAACTGGCCGCAGAGGTCATTCCGCCTGAGCCTGAACCCTTGTTTTCCGATCCGTCGCTGACCTGGGCCTCGGCGTATCTGATGGAAAACCCGCCGCAGCGCGCGCTGAGACCCTCTGGAGCCTTCCAGACCACCAGCAGCGGAATTACCGACTTGGACGGCAGCGTGTGGGAATGGACCCAGGATTGCTATACTGGCGCCACTCCAGAAAGTTGCCCGGCTTTCTACCTGGGCGGAGAACATCTCTCAGTCATGTCTCTTCTCATTCGCGACCCGGCCAGAGGTGGTTGCGCTGCGGGGCTGCCGCCCGCGCACCTGGGCTTCCGGCTGGTAACCGAGCAGCCGCTGTCGTGACCGGCCACGCCTTTGCAGGCTTGGCGGCCGTCGTTTCTTGCTTCAAACCTCAAGCTTCTCTGTCCGCTCCTCAGGATTTTGTCCGCTGGGACGCCTTGGTTGGAAGACTTTTCTTGCCTCAATCCGGTGTTTCGTGCCGCTCCACGCCGCGATGGCCCGGGGACGCCCAAGGCGCAAAGGGTAATGGGGATTACCCTGAAGCGTAGCCATCAGGCGCAAACCCCGTAACTGCAAGCGGAGAGCGGCCCCGATGACATTGGCTGGACAACCGGCTCGGGAAGGATAGGAAAAGCTAAAACTTGCGAGGTTCAATCCCTCTGGTCAAGGGCCATCGTTTTTTGGTCGGAGGAGTGTGATCCGACACCTGTTTCACCGGACAACGGATGATCCTCAATAGACTGAAAGCGATGAAAGAATGTCTCAAACAGATCATGCTTCGGACCAAATTCTTGATCTGGATCACTGGATCGGACAATGACCTTTGCAACCCGCGAACCATAGGAAGTTTCTGCGTATTTACTCCATGACAAACGCACTCATAGACAAGGAAAAAAGTCATCGGCCTGCTCCATATGGCCAACGCCGCCTCGTAAGTTGTTTTGGGCTACCCCCAGGATCATCCATCGACCGGCAGACGGTGGTGCCGTCATATTCACGGCCGCGGTAGAGTTCGACCTCCTTGTCGCTCGTTTTGATCCTGGTAGAGAACCCAAGCGTGAAAGCCGCCTCGTCCATAGTCGGCCAGAAGGTATCCCGGATATCCAGATATGTCGGGGCGAAATTGCCCTGAACCGTCTTCGAATGCCTGCCAGCGAAGAGGCCGTGTCCAGGCAGCTGACATAGGCGCGGAATTTGCTATTCAGCCCGGAGAGAAAGACCCCCTGCGGCGCGCTAACTGCCAGATCGTGTGACACGGGCGTCACCGACCGGAGCGGCTATGATGTTGATGTTCAGAGTGTGAGCATCGTCTTCCCCTGCCCCGGAGCCTTGCGATACATGCGCAATTCGGTCGATGGTTGAACTACACGTGGTTGCATCACGATAGCGAGCGCTAGAGGCTCAAGAATTCGTGCTCCCCTAACCCTCTTGCAAAGTTGACGGCATGGTGTGTTGAAAAGATGGGGAAAGCCGCCCTTCCCCCGTTGCTAGCCAATCACATCCCAGACAAATGAAGTGTCTATGACGGCGCCATCGTTAGCGAAGGTTGTGGTTTTGCTCTCAAACGGCTGGTCGCCATTCAGGTCCTCGTAAGTGCGGCTCGTCAGGATGCCCTCATCAAACAGGCTGGTGATGCGGTCGCCATTATCGCGCAGAGTCACCTTGCGCTCCAGGCCGCCATTTGCGCCGAAGTACTGCTCCAGGCGGCTCCAATCCGCGCTGCTCTGCGCGCCGCTGCCATCGGTGACGATCTGGCTGACCCGGATTCCGCCGCTGTAGTTGTTCTCCACAACCCGCGTGGTGCCGTTATCATAGGTTACTTCAGTCCGCAGAATCTGACCGTCCGCATCCAGGCTGCGCACGAGCTGCTGCCAATTGGCAGTACTTTGCGCACCGCTGCCATCAGTGAAAACCTGACTGACGCGAACGCCGCCGCTGTAGCTGTTCTCAACAACCCGTGCGGTGCCATCGTCGAAGGTTACCTCAGTCCGCAGCACCTGTCCGTCCGCATCCAGACTGCGTACAAGCTGCTGCCAATTGGCGCTGCTTTGGGCGCCGCTGCCATCGGTGAAAACCTGCCCGGTTCTGACACCATCGGTATAGAGGTTCTGCTTGCTGCGGGCAGTTCCGTCATCAAAGGTGATTGCGGCGGTCAGTACTTTGCCATCAGCGTCCAGGCTTTGCTGAACACTCTGCCAACGTGCACTGCTGGCGCTGCCCGCGCCATCAGTGAGGGTGCGCCCAATGAGCACCCCGTTTTCAAAGCTGTTGCTCACCGTACGGGTTGAACCGTCGTCGAAGACAATCTCAGACTGCGCCACTTGCCCGCTGCTGTTAAAAGTCTGGGTGCGTGAAGCCCAGGGGGCTGCGCCGCCATCGGAGCCGTTGTCGGTATAGGTGACAGTTGCAATAGCACCGTTTTGATAAGTCACGCTCTTGTCGCTGCCGCCGGCAGCTTCTTTCAACCGGTGGATCAGCTGGCCGTCCTTGCGCAGGTCCATCGAAACCGGCTGGCCGCCCTGCCATGTGATCTCCCCGACCGCGCCATCTGCAAAGATGATGGCATCGGTGCCCGCCAACAGCAGGTCGGTGCCCTCGTCCAGCCCATCCAGACCGTTGGTGTCTGTCACGGTAATGCCGCTGCCATCGGCGGCGAAAGCAAAGGTGAACTCGTCGCTGTTTCCGAGATAGGCTGCAAAATCGAAGCCTGCGCCGCCAGTGATGGTGTCATCGCCGCCCATTCCGGTGATGGTGTCGTTGCCGCTGCCGCCCGACAGGCTTTCACCGGCAGCGGTGCCGGTAATGGTCTGGTGGCTCAGCACACCTTCAATGGTGATCTCCAGCGTGCCCGGTGTTCCATCCGCCGCCAACAGCGCAATGCTGTCGGTCACGCTCTGCCCAGGCTCCAAATGATCTAGCGCAGCGGTCCGCGTGTAGACCCAGCGCCCATCCGCCTGCAGGTCCGCATAGCCGTAGCTGCCCTCCAAACGTCCGGCCTGCAGGGCTTCGGGGCTGTCGATGTCACTGATAGTGATCCGGCCACTCACACCGGGCTCGCCTTCCGTCATCGTGGCCAGAAGGTCGCCACCCAATACCGCAGCATCGTTCACGCTGGCTATGCTGATACCGAAATGGTGGGTGCCAGAGTAGCCAGGGTTGCCAAAGGTAAAGCTGTTTCCAGTGACCTGAATGTCCAGTGTGGCAGCCTGCGGCCCGCTCAGATCAGCCGGAGGCGTGTAAATAAGGCTGCTGCCAAGCAAAGAGCCAAGATCGAGCTGTACGAAAGAAGTCACCCGGACTGCGCCGCTGTCCAAGAGTGTGACACCGGACGGCAAGACAGCACCCGGTTTCAGCGACAGGCTTCCAGCGCTCACCGAGATATCTGCCTGGTAGGAAAACAGCCCGCTGTCCGGATCGCTGCCTGCCATTCCAGAGAAATCCAGCACTCCCGCGCTGTCTTCCGTAACCGCAAAAGGCGTGGCAGGTGCGGTGAAGGAAAACGGATCATCGACGTAAGCGACGGAGACCGGCACTGTCTGGCTGGCAGTGGTCTGATCCGGCTGAGCAAAGCTCCAGACCAGCTGCGGCATACCAAAACTTGGCAGTTCGGAAGCCACATCATAGGTGATTGCGCGCAGCACAGAATGCGCTAGGTCCGTAGACGGCGTAACGCTGCCGCCGCCGAAGGAGATCTCAAGCCGCGGTTCGATGTCGTTCACACCGCCCGGCGACTGGAAGGAGACGTTGCGGATTACAGCGCTGCCAAATTGCCCCTCGGCGGTGTGCAGTTCCCAACTGTTGGCGCCAGTCTCAACAAGGTGGAACTCCGGCGATGCGGCAAAACCGAACAGCGAGTCCGATGCCGGAGTTTGCGACATGATGCTGACGGACGCCCCAGAGAAATCCCCCAGCCCCTGGTTCAGCACGGACAGGTCCGGCGCATCGACAGCAACCCCGGGCGCCAAGACGATTGGCTGCCCCTCAACCAGGCTCTGCGGCGCCAGGCCGGTCAGCGATACCGCATCCGGTGCGGGTGTGACTGTCAGGCCGATCTCCCCAATCGCCACAACGGCTGTGCCGTCCAAGGCCGAAGCCGACACCTGCAGCGGTCCAAAGCTGCCATTGGCATCGGCTGGCGGCGTGAAGGTGATATTGCCCGGGCCAGCCAGATAGGCCGCTATGTCCGCGCCCGTTCCGGACAGCGTCAGAATATTGCCTGCCGAGGTGGCAATGGTGATACCTTGCGCAGGCTGCGCCTGCAGCAGTGCCGCGTCAACGCCGCTCAGGGTGATCATCAAATCATCCCCGTCGATCAGTGTCAGGCCTGAGAAATCCAACACGATTTCCCCGTCCTCGTCTCCGGTCTGGTCCCGCAGGCTGCCCTGGACGCGGGTGATTTCCTCAACGCCGGTCACATCAAGGGCAATCGGGCCAATGTTTTGCAGCTGCGCGCCATTTACGTCGGTAAGCGTAAGGCTCAGTTGGCCGCTTTGACCAAAGGGCTGATCAGCAGGGTCGACGAAGCTGATGCCGCCGGCGAGATATGCGTTGAGGCTCGAGGGGGCGCCGGTGAGTGTGATGACTCCGCCTGCGCTGGAAACGCTGATTTCCGGGTCCAAAGCTGCGGTCAACCGGCCCGCATCAACACTGACTGTCAGGGTGACGCTTGGGCTGTCGCCATCCGCCAATGCGAGACTTGAGAGATCCAGCGGCGTCGACACATCGGTGCCAACAGGCATCACCGCGGCTGGTTCGGCAAACACCGGAGCCTCATTGATGATTTGCACCGTCAGATCGACATTCACCGTTGCCGAGGCCATACCGTCACTGGCGGTGACCACTACTGTCAGGCCTGTCTCGGAGCCGGTCGCCCCAGTGAGGTCGCGGGGCAATGTGCCGCTCAGCAGGCCGGTCTCCGGATCAACTGTCAGGCTGTCCGGCAACGGCGTCCCATCGGCCAGTGCAGCCGAGAACGTCAAGCGGTCGCCCAGGTCAGCATCCGTGAAGGCTGCGCCTGCTTCCACCGACACTTCACTGCCCTCTACCGCAACGGGCAGCGGATCCAGCGGCGATGCGACCGGTGCGTCATTGACCGGTGTGACGGTCAGATCGACGGTAATGGTGATCGCCTCGGTCCCATCGCTCACCACATAGCTGAAACTGTCGGGACCGTTGTAATCGGCATCGGGCGTGTAGGTGATTTGGCCGTCCTGCGCCTGCACGGCCTGGCCGTGGGCGGGCTGGACAATGCCCATCACCTGCAACGGGTCACCATCCGAATCACTGACACCGGCAAGCGGGTCAAAGCTGTGCGTGCCATCTTCTGCAACGCTCAGCGTGATATCGGAGGCAACCGGCGCATCATTCACCGGAGTGACTGAGAAACCGAACCATCCGCCACCCGACTCGGCGCCGTAGCTATCCACCACAGTCAGCCAGACCGGCAGCTCCCCGTTCCAGTCCGCCGTCGGCGTAAAGAGGATCATCTGCCCGTCAGCTGAAACCCCAAGCGTGCCAACGCCGTCAATCGCCCTGGTATCGGCCGGGCCAGCCGGCGTCCAGGCGGCGGTGGTGCCATCCGGCCGGACAAACCCAAGCTGACGCACGCTCAGAGTGTCCCCGTTGGCGTCAAACCCAAAATTGCCGACATCCATGCTCAGCACGCCGCCGTCTTCGAGACCGCTGACCTCAACGGGCGCGGTAACCGCAGTGGCTCCAAAGCCCGACAGTTGCGGCGCGTCGTTCACGGTGACCGTCACCGTTTCTGTGCGGGCAAAACCGCTTTGGTCCGTGGCGGTGTAGGTGAAGCTGTCGCTGCGGGTACCGGCCCCGGGCGTGTAGGAGAGCGTACCGTCCGCATTGATCGCAACAGTGCCGCCGCTGCCCTGCGTGGCTTCCGTCACCTGTGGAGCGCCAATCGCCGTGTCATTGCCAAGCACGTCGATAGACGCCGTCACGCCTGCGCCCGTCTCGACAGTATCCACCTGAGTGGTAAAGCGGTCCGCCACTTCGACCGTCACGGTGACAGGAGCCGAGGCGAGGCCAGTGCTGTCTTCTGCGATATAGGTGAAGCTGTCGGTTCCGGTAAAGCCGTCATTAGGCCGGTAAGTAAGCGTGCCATCGGCTTCGGCTATCACTGTGCCGTTGCTGCCCTGTGTCAGCGAGCGGATCGACAGGACATCGCCCGGATCGACGTCAATGTCATTGGCCAGAACGGCAAGGCTTGCAACCTCACCTGCTGCGGCTTGAAGCGTATCGGCGACAGCCACCGGCGCGTCAGGCGCTCCGGTGACAGTGATAGTGACCGTCTGCGTCGTTGCGGTCACCCAATCGCCGACGATATACTGGAAGGTATCAGTACCCTCGAAATCCGCGTCCGGCGTGTAAACCACTGTCCCGCCCCAGCGGTCATAGGTCAGTGAGCCATGCGACGCGCCATTGGCGCCGATCACATAGAGCTGCACATTCGCGTCCAGTTCTACAGCCTCGGCTAGCACATCCAGCGTCACCGCTGTGCCTTCGGTGGTTGTGGCGCTGGTCAACCCCAGGGTTGGCGCCTCATTTTCCCCCCACACATCGATGGTGACCGTTGCGGTCGACGAATGGGTGCCGTCACTGACGGTATAGCTAAAGCTGTCCTGCGTCGTATGGCGATAGCCGATCGGAATGTAGAAGTCCGGGTCGGGTGTATATAGGAAGCTGTCGCTGGTGCCGATTTGAGTAATCGTGCCGCCCTTGGCGGTGACGGAGTCGAAAGAAACGATCGTGCTTTGATCTGTGAGCGGGATCTCATCGTTGAACAGCACGCCTGCAAGGGTCGTGGTGCCGCCGCTGTAGACCGAAAACAGATCATCCTGCGCCAGCGGGCCAAGGGCCGGGTCATGGCCGTTGTCGATCAGCGTCATCTCCCAGCGGGTCTGCCCGCCTTGGACCGTGGACTGGGTATCAAACGCCATGTAGTCGGCGGAAGTGAAAGCAACGCTGGTGGAGCCAAACTGCAGCTCATAGCTGTAGACCCCGTTGCTGAGCGTGCGGCTGAAAGAAGGCTGCGTCTCACCTGTTGCCCCGGTAAATACCAGCGTCTCGCCCAAGCCGATATCGGTCAGTTGGTCCGCGCCGTCATTGGCACCAAAGGCAAACCGGTCCAGCCCCGCGCCACCGGTCAAAGTGTCGTTGCCGCCGCCGCCAGTCAGCGTGTTGGCAGCCGCAGTGCCCGTCAGCGCATCTGCATTGGCGGTGCCGGAGAAATGCTCGAAATCGCTGATCTCATCCGTGGCCGCGACGACGCCCGCCGAGTCCAGGATTTCATAGCGCTGCGCCCCACCTGCGGTGAGGCCTGCAAAACGCACAGAATGCCCGTCGGCCAGGCGGCTGTAGTCGATTGTGTCGCTGCCGTATTCGCCCGAAACCGTGTCATTACCCAGGTTGCCGTAGAACAGGTCGTCGCCTGCGCCCATATTGACGCTGTCATTTCCGCTGTCAGTCTGCAGGACGTTGTTTATCAGGTAATCATCCACCACATGGGTGAACTCAAAATCGACATCGGCGTAAGAGAGGAGATCGACTGTAAAGTCACCGCCGGTCAAGCGGATCTCTTCGAAATTGCGGTATTCGTGGTACCGGTATACCGGCTCCCAATGGCCCTCCCGGGTCACTGGATCATCAATGACAAACCTGTCGGTCCAGTACTCCCGAAAACCCGTCGAAATGGTGTAAGAGAAATTGGTTTCGTCAAAGATGACTGCATCGGTGAAAAACTTCGAGGACGCCGCCGCATCAACGGTCAGAACGTCATAGCCCGCGCCGCCGTCCAGTACCGCATTGCGGTAGCTCCATTCCTGCCCGGTGTGGAAACTGACGTGCCCGGAGGCCCAAACGTCGGTGACCTTATCGTCCCCGGCGCCTGCGTCCAGTTCATCCAAACCGGTGCCTAGGCTGATCGTGTCGTTGCCTGCGCCGGCGGTGACGTGGTCGTCATTAGCCCCGGCGTGGATTTCATTTGCGGTGTCGCCGGTGCGGATAACATCGTTGCCAGTGCCGCCGGAAATCAGGTTGCCGCCCTGCAGGTCAGTGATGTTGTCGTGCCCGCTGCCGCCCATAATGACGTCGCGACCCGCGCCGCCGTCCAGGGTATCATTGCCGGCGCCGCCCTGCAGCCGGTCCGTGCC
>NZ_JWLC01000026.1:0-37182 GCF_000813745.1 Leisingera sp. ANG-M1
TCGCGCCCGCCCTGGGGGGCGGGGCCGGGCGCGAGCCGGGCCGCAAGCGGCCCGGCGGAAACATGCGCGAAGCTTCTCATATTAACGCGACCCGTCGATTAGCAACAGGCGACCGGCGGCGCTTTCGATGGCTTGGGCAGCGGCGTCGATGCGGGCAGCAAAGAGCCCTGCGGCGACGGCGGCGGGGATTGCCACCAAAAGGCCCGCGGCGGTGGTGAGAAGCGCCTGCCAGATGCCGCCTGCGAGGACCGAGGCATTGGCCGCACCCTGGGCCAATTCCAGCTCCTGGAACGACTGGATCATGCCGAGCACGGTGCCAAGCAGGCCGAGAAGGGGCGAGACCATGGCGATCAGTTCCAAGAGGCGGATGAGGGAGTTCATACGGCTCACCTCTTCATTGCCGCGGCGCTGCAGCTCGTCCTGCAAAAGCGGCCCGCGCAGGCCTTCCTGCAGGGCCTGCATCGCGTAGCTCATCACCCGGTCGGCAGGGGATTTGCCGCCTGCGAGCGTGTCCTGCGCCTGTTTGCGGTCGCCATCCTTCCACAGGCCCAGGGCCTGTTCACGGGCATCGCCGCCGGCGCGCACCGGCCAGAGCTGGATCAGTTTGACGGCAATCACGGTGAGCGAGAGCAAAGACATCAGCGCCAGAAGCGCAATCACCGGGCCGCCGGTGCCGAGGATTTCCCAGGTGCCGGCCATGGCTTATTTCACCAGCGGCGCGGCGGCGCGGGAGCCGAGTTCCAGGATCGGGAAGCAATCCATCTGTTCCTCGTTCTGCGGCTGGCAGGAGGTGATGTCATGCAGCAGGATTTCCGAGATGTTGCTGCAGGCGATCTCGGGAATTTCAAAGAGTTTCAGGGTGGTGCGCTGAACGGGCAGGGGGGCGGCGTCGATCGACAGCAGGCGGTCGATCACCCCTTGGCCGTCGAGGATGGCCAAGGACATTTCGAAGCCTTCAAAGCTTTTGCCGGTTTGGTTGCGGAACAGGAAGAAGGCGCGGCAGCCGCCGCCGTCGATCTCTTCGGTCTTGTTCAGCTCGACCCTCAGCGGACCGGTTTCAGCACCGGCGGCAAAGGGCGCGGCTGCGAGAGCAAGGGCAGATAGCAGGCGTGTCAGGGTCATCACTGTCTCCGGGTTCCGGTTGTTGTTGCCCAGCCCGCAGAAGCCGCGGATTGGTTCCTTGGCTCAGACCAGTGCGGTCAGCGCTTTTTCGATCTTGTCCATGGCATCGCGGGCCGAATCGAGGTCGCGGCGTTTCAGATGGCGGGCGGCCACGTGCAGGGCGCGGCCCAGGCGGTCGCGGGCCTTGCCCGGGGCGCGGGCGACATTGGCCTGCAGGGACTGGGCGCGTTTCACCTGGGCGCCGAGCGAGCGCTGGTCCATCTCGCGCTGGCCGCGTTTCATGGTCCGGGCCTCGTCCTCGCGGTCTTTGCCGATGCCGGCAACGGCGCGTTCGATCACCATCACCAGGGTCTCGGCCTCCTGCAGGCGGCCCTTGTTGATCAGGGCGACGGATTTGGCGAGCGCGCGTTTCAGCTTCAGCTCCAGCGGCCCCGGTGCCAGGCCGATGCGCGGCTGGATCCGTTTCAGGCGGCGTTTCAGCGGCGCGATGGCTTTGGGGTCGATGCCGGAGGCGGAGATGTCGGAGACGTCTTCCTCGGCGACGACGCTTTCGGAGGATTCGGGTTTGAGGCTGTCCAGGAGGTTGCCGCCGTCATCGACGAACAGCACATTGACCTTGGCCGGGTTGCGTTTGAAAAACTTTTTCAGCTCGCCGATCATCCGCCCGGGCGCGCTTTCGCAGATCATTTCCATCTCGCCCGAGCGCACCGTGTAGGTGCCCCAGGCCATCGGCGGTCCGCCGCCCGCCTGCTTCATCGGATTGCGCAGAGTCTCGGGTTTTTTGCCCGGCTGAATCATCATCAGCGGGTCCTTGCTGTCGTCGAGGCAGAAGGCGAAGCTCATCCGCTTCTTGGCGCCCTCGCGCACCATGTCTTTGACTTCCTTGCCGGAAATACGATCAATACTCATTATTACCCAGCCGCAAAAAAGAGTGAAAACATTTGACTTTAGGATGCCGATAAGGCTCACTTGGGGTCAAGTTTTAGTTTGAGATTAGGGCAGCCTTAACCGCCGGTCCTGGAAAAGGGCGGGGGGCTGCTTGACGTTACGTTAACAGAGGCCGCAACAACCTGAGACCAAGCGGGGGGGCATTTATAATGGATCCGGCAGTATTGCTGCAATCCAAGGGGGATGACGCGCCCAGCGGCGAGAACCTCGAATACGATCCGGCGTTCACCGAGATGGAGCTGGCGGCTCAGCCCGGGGAAGAATCCGTGGTGGGCGATGAAAAGATCGAGGCCACAGATCCCGATTACCGCGAAGTGCAGAAGAAAGCGCTGGAGGTGCTGGAGCGCAGCCACGACCTGCGGGCGGCGGTGTTCCTGGGCGATGCGCTTTTGCATTCGGAAGGGCTGACCGGCTTTGCCGATGTCTCGGCCTATATGCGCGGCTGCCTGGAGGAGTTCTGGGAAACCTGCCATCCGGAGCTGGATGAAGACGACGGCGATCCGACGATGCGGATCAATGCGGTGCAGGATCTGTGCGGCCAGCCGGACGGGATGGCGGGGGCATCGCCCTTGTACCGGTCGCTGCGCCGGGCGCCCCTGACCGAGAGCCGCGGCTTCGGCCGGTTCTCGTTCCGCGACATCGAGATTGCCGAAGGGGTGATGACGGCGCCTGCGGATATGGAGCATGTGCCGGACAGCGCCACCATCGGCGCGGCGTTCCAGGACAGCGACGATGAAGTCATCGAGGCGCGGCTTGCAGCGATTGAATCCGCGGCAGAGAATGTCAAAGCGGTCTCGGCGGTGTTCGACGAGCAGACGCCGGGGCAGGGGCCGGACCTGAGCGCCCTGATCAAGCTGCTGCAGCAGATGGCCCGCAAGATCCGCGACTATGGCAATGTCAGTGCGGACGCTGCGGCGGATGAGGATGAAGCAGACGGTGCAGGCGCAGAAGAAGGCGGCGCAGCGGCCCCGGCCGCAGGCGGCCGCGCAGCGCCTGCCGCGCCGGGGGCGATCAATTCGCCCGCTGATGTGTCCAACGCGCTGGACCGCATCATCGGCTATTACCGGCGGGCGGAACCGTCGAGCCCGCTGCCGATCCTGCTGGAGCGGTGCAAGCGGCTGGTGGGGGCGGATTTCCTCACCATCATGAACGACATGGCGCCGCAGGGGGTGGACAATGTCCACCTGATCGGCGGCATCGAAGACGACGACGACTAACGGGCACGGGCTTGCGCCGGCGGCGGAAGCCGCTGCAGCAGCCGTGCAAGCTAAAGACTAGTGAAGGAGACCTAGATGGCCGGAAGTTCACAGAAATTCATTGCCCGCAACCGGGCACCAAGGGTCCAGATCGAATATGACGTGGAGCTGTACGGCGCCGAGAAGAAGGTGCAGCTGCCGTTTGTGATGGGCGTGATGAGCGACCTGGTGGGCAAATCCGAAGTGGAGCAGCCTGCGGTGGCCGACCGCAAGTTCCTGGAGATTGATGTCGACAATTTCGACGAGCGCCTGAAATCGATGGCGCCGCGCGCCGCGTTCACCGTGCCCAACACGCTGACAGGCGAAGGCAACCTGGCGGTCGACATCACCTTTGACAGCATGGACGATTTCAAGCCCGCCGCCATCGCCGCCAAGGTGGAGCCGCTGCGCGAGCTTTTGGAAGCGCGCACCCAGTTGTCGAACCTGATGACCTATATGGACGGTAAGACCGGCGCCGAGGATCTGATCTCGAAGATCATCCAGGATCCGAGCCTGCTGAAAACCCTGGCAGCGCAGCCCAAGCCCGGCGGCGAAGCCGAGAGCGAAGAATAATAGGGGAGGACAAAGATGGCTGAAGAAGAACTCCAGGCGGAAGCCGCTGGTGGTGAAGCCGCCTTTGGCTCAACCGAGTTTGCGGACCTGCTGCAGAAGGAATTCCGCCCCAAGTCGGACCAGGCCAAGACTGCTGTGGAAAGCGCGGTCAAGACCCTGGCCGAGCAGGCGCTGGCAAACACCGATCTGATTTCCGACGACGCGCTGCGCTCGATCGAGAGCATCGTGTCGCTGATTGACCAGAAGCTGACCGAGCAGGTGAACCTGATCCTGCACAACGAGGAATTCCAGCAGCTGGAAAGCGCTTGGCGCGGCTTGCATTATCTGGTCAACAACACCGAGACCGATGAGCAGCTGAAAATCCGGGTGATGCCGATCACCAAGAAGGAGATGTCGAAGACCCTGAAGAAGTTCAAGGGCACGGCATGGGACCAGTCGCCGATCTTCAAGAAGATCTACACCGAGGAATTCAGCCAGCTGGGCGGCGAGCCCTATGGCTCCCTGGTGGCGGACTACCATTTCGACCATTCGCCGCCGGACATTGAACTGCTGGGCGAGATGTCCAAGATCGCCGCGGCCGCGCATGCGCCGCTGATCACCGGCGCCAAGCCGACGCTGTTCCAGATGGACAGCTGGGCGGAACTGTCGAACCCGCGCGATCTGACCAAGATCTTCCAGACCCCGGAATATGCCGCCTGGCGGTCCCTGCGCGACAGCGAGGATGCGAAATACGTGGGTCTGGCGATGCCGCGTTTCCTGGGCCGTCTGCCCTATGGCTCCAAGACCGACCCGGTGGAGGAATTTGCCTTTGAGGAAGACACCGCGGGTGCCACCAGCGACAAATACGGCTGGGTCAACGCGGCCTACGGCATGGCGGTGAACATCACCCGGTCGTTCAAGATGTACGGCTGGTGCTCGCGGATCCGCGGCGTGGAAAGCGGCGGCACGCTGGAAAACCTGCCTTCGCACACTTTCCCGACCACCGATGGCGGCGTCGATCAGAAATGCCCGACCGAGATTGCCATCGACGACCGGCGCGAAGCGGAACTGGCGAAGAACGGCATGATGCCGCTGATCCACCGCAAGAACACCGATGTTGCGACCTTCATGGGTGCGCAGTCGCTGCACAAGCCGGCCGAATATGACGATCCGGATGCCACCGCAAACGCCAATCTGGGCGCGCGGCTGCCGTATCTGTTCGCCACATGCCGGTTCGCGCACTATCTCAAGTGCATGGTGCGGGACAAAGTCGGCTCGTTCAAAAGCCGTCAGGATATGGAGTCCTGGCTGCAGGACTGGATCAACAACTATGTTGACTTCAATGCAGATATCTCTTCGGAGAACGAGAAGGCGCGCAAACCTCTGGCCGCAGCCGAAGTGGTTGTGGAAGAGGTCGAGGGCAACCCGGGGTATTACACCTCGAAATTCTTCCTGCGCCCGCATTACCAGCTTGAGGGGCTTTCCGTCTCGCTGCGGCTGGTATCGAAACTGCCCTCGGAAAAAGGAGGCTGATTACCCACTCCCCAGCCTCGTACCATCATAGTGCAGTAGAATTCTTAATTATTGAAAGGATAGCAAAATGGCTGCAAATATGTTCGTGGAAATCTCGGATATCGAAGGCGATGCCACCGAGGAGAACCACAAGAAATGGATCGTCGTCCAGTCCGCAAGCTGGAACG
The DNA here is from genome assembly GCF_000813745.1 of Leisingera sp. ANG-M1. Lineage (GTDB taxonomy): Bacteria > Pseudomonadota > Alphaproteobacteria > Rhodobacterales > Rhodobacteraceae > Leisingera. Next base: position 5,558 of record NZ_JWLC01000026.1, read on the forward strand.
TTGAGCGCGCAGTTGAGATGACCGACCTGGGTTCGACCCAGCGGATGCACGCGAACTCGAACTTCGGCAAGATCGAGCTGACCTCGCAGATGGGCAAAGCGTCCAACGACCTGGCGCTGTCGGTGGCCAACGGCACCGTGCGTCCGGAAATCATCATGCATTGGTGCCGCTCGGGCGACAGCGCCAGCCAGGGCCTGCTGGTCTATTCGATTTGGAAGCTGAAAGACGTGGTTGTCGACAGCTACTCGATCTCAGCCAGCGAAGACGGCATCCCGGAAGAGACCTGGTCGCTGGCCTATGCTTCGATCGAGCATGAGTACAAGTCGACCAACCAGAAAACCGGTAAGCTCACCACTGAAGGCACCTTCAAGTGGAACGTGCAGACCGGCAAGGTCGAGTAACACACGATTGCCGGCCCCGGGCGTATTTGCGCCCGGGGTCCGTTTTTTCCGACGCATTTCCAGCAGTCCATCCTTGATGCGGAGTAAAGCCCCATGACACCCGAAGAGCATCTGAAAGCCGGTGATCCCAGGGCGGCGCTGGAGGCGCTGCAGCAGAAGATCCGGGGCGACGCGAGCAATCCGAAGCTGCGGGTGTTCCTGTTTCAGCTGCTCTGCGTGCTGGGCGACTGGAACCGGGCGATTGCCCAGCTGAAGGCGGCGGCGGGGCTGGATGAAGGCGCCACGGTGATGGCGCAGGCCTACCGCGAGGCGATCATCTGCGAGGTCTACCGCGAGAAAGTGTTTGCCGGTGAAAAGGCGCCTTTGATCCTCGGCGAGCCGGAGGAATGGCTGGCGCATCTGATCGAAGCGCAGAGGCTGCTGGCAACGGGAAACCCCAAGGAAGCGGCGGAGCTGCGCGCCAAGGCGTTTGATGCAGCCCCTGCAAGCCCCGGCGAAATCAACGGCAAGCGGTTTGAATGGATTGCCGATGCCGACATGCGGCTGGGCCCGGTGCTGGAGACGGTGGTCAACGGCAAATACTACTGGCTGCCGTTTTCCCAGATCGTTTCGTTTGAGGCCGAAGAGCCGAGCGACTTGCGCGATGCGGTCTGGACCGCGGGCACGCTGACCCTGGCGGGCGGCGGTGCTGTGGCGGCGATGATCCCGTCCCGCTACCCGGGCAGCGAGAAGGCCGACGGGCTGTCGATGCTGGCGCGCGCCACCGTGTGGGAGGATGCCGGCGGGGAGACCTTTACCGGCCTGGGCCAGCGGCTGCTGACGATCGGGGAAGAGGACATTGCCATCATGGACGTGCGCTCGCTCAAGATGGATGGGCATGACATAGAAAATGGCTGACAAGACTCTGGCCGAGCGCCTGCAGCCTTCGCTGCTGGACCGGCTGACAGACAATGCACCTGGCGATCTGAAGGAAACCCGCGAGAGCCGGGTGATTGATCTTGGGCGGCTCAGGGAAATCATCCAGCGCGATCTGTCCTGGCTGCTGAACACCCAGAACGTCGAAAGCCATTTCGACGCGGAGAAATACCCGTCGATTTCAGCCTCGGTGCTGAACTACGGGCTGATTGAAGTGGCGGGCGAGGCCTCGACCACGGAAAAGGCCGAGGCGATCAGGCGGTCGATCAAACAGGCGATTGCGGCTTATGAGCCGCGGATCATCGAAGGCTCGGTGGATGTGCGGCTGCAGGATGGCACCGACGCGACCGAGATGACCGTGGGTCTGGAAATCCGCGCCGACATGTGGGCGCAGCCGATGCCGCTGGAACTGTATTTGCGCAGCAAGGTCGATCTGACCACCGGCGAAGTGGAAATGGAAAGGGCGCTGTGAGATGGATACACGGCTGCTGACCCATTACGAGAATGAACTGAACTACCTGCGCGACATGGGCGGGGAGTTTGCCGCTGCCTATCCCAAGATCGCCGCCAGGCTGGGGATGGAGGGGGTCGAGGTTCTTGACCCTTATGTGGAACGGCTGCTGGAAGGCGTCGCCTTCCTGTCGGCGCGCGTCCAGCTGGAGCTGGAGCTGCAGTATCCGAATTTCACCTCGAACCTGCTGGAGATCATCTACCCGCATTACCTGGCGCCGACGCCGTCGATGATGATTGCAGCGTTTGAGCCGGATGCAGCGAACTCGGCGGTGAAAAGCGGCTATGTGCTGCCGCGCGGCTCGACATTGCGGTCACGGCTGACCGAGGGGGAGCAGACCCCATGCGAGTTCCGCACCGCCGCTGATCTGACCATGTGGCCGATCCAGATCACCGAGGCGCAGTACATCGACGGCCGCGGCGAGCTGGTCGCGGCGGGGGTGGCCACTGGCTATGATGCCAGAGCGGGGATCCGGCTGCGCATCAAGCGGATCGACGGCGACCCGATCAGCAAGCTGGAGATGGACAAGCTGTCTTTGTACCTGTCCAGCGCGGCGGGCAACAGCTGGCCTTTGCTGGAGATGCTGTGCACCCAGGTGCAGGGGATTGTGGCGCGTTCTACCGACCGGCGCGCCGACTGGCAGCTGCCGCTGCGCGGCGCCAAAGTGGTGCAAAAGGGGTTCAGCCCCGAGGAAGCTCTGCTGCCGCTGCCGCGCCGGGTTTATGACGGCTACCGGCTGCTGCAGGAATATTTTGCGATGCCCGAGCGGTTCCGCTTTGTTGAACTGCAGGGGCTGAAAGCCGGGCTGGAGAAATCGGCGGGTAATGAGGTCGATCTTTATATTCTCCTGCGCGAGGGGATGCCGGAGATTGCGCCGATTGTGGTGCCGGAAGTGTTCCAGCTGAACGCGGTGCCTGCGGTCAACCTGTTTGAGAAACGCTGCGACAGGGTGCGGATTGCGCCGATCGACACCGAGCACCACGTGATCCCAAACCGCACCGCGGGCCTGGATTTCGAGGTCTATGCGCTGCAGAGCGTGGTCGGGATCAGCGGCGAGGGCGAAGACGATGTGGTATTCCGCCCGTTCTACTCTGCCAATGATTTCACCGCGGCGGGCGAAAGCCACCCGGCTTATTACACCATCAAGCGGCGGATGCGGCAGCGCTCGGAAAAGGAGCGTCTGCGCGGGGTGAGGAGTTCTTACCTGGGATCGGAAGTGTTCCTGACGCTGGTGGACCGGGCGCAGGCGCCGTATTCCTCGGGGCTGGAGCAGCTGGCGGTCAATGCGCTTTGCACCAACCGCGATCTGCCGATGCTGCTGGCCACCGGCAGCGATGATGTGTTCCAGCTGCCCGAGGGCGGACCGGTGACCAAGGTGACGCTGCCGGTATCGCCGACGCGCCCGCACCCTACGTTGGCGCAGGGCGATACCGCTTGGCGGCTGATCTCGCATCTGAGCCTCAACTACGTCTCGATTGCCGAAACCGGCAAGGGCCAGTCGGCGGAGGCGCTGCGCGAACTGGTGGGGCTTTATGCGCCGCTCGGCGACCGGGTGACGGAAAAGCAGCTGGAAGGGATCCTGTCGGTGGGTGCACGCCCCATCGTGCGGCGGATGAGCGACGAGATCCTGTCGACCGCGGTGCGGGGCCTGGAGATCACCCTGGGCTTTGACGAGAGCTTTTTCGAGGGCAGCAACATCTATGCGCTGGGAGCCGTGCTGGAGCGGTTCTTCCGCGGCTATGCCAGCATCAACTCATTCACGGAGACAGTCCTGACGACTGAAAAACGCGGGGAAATTGCCAGATGGCGACCGGAAAAGGGCCTCGGCCGGATGATCTGAGCCTCTATGGCCGGCTGGCCATGGAGCCTGAAAAACATCACGTTTTTCAGGCCCTTCGGGTATTGGAGGCGCATTTCAATGACGCCCCGCGCCTCGGCGAAAGCCGCCGCCCGCGCGAGGACATGCTGCGGCTGGGGCAGGAGGCGGAACTGGCGTTCCCGCCCTCGACCATTGCCGATTTCAAACCGGCAGAGGGCGGCAAGCCTGCGGTTCTGACCAACCGGTTTTTTGGCCTGTTCGGCCCGCAAGGCCCCTTGCCGCTGCATCTGACCGAATACGCCCGCGACCGTAAACGCAACCACCGCGACCCGACGCTGGTGGCCTTTGCCGATATGCTGACGCACCGGATGATGAGCCTCTTGTACCGGGCTTGGACGCAAGGATCGCCTGCGGTCAGTTTCGACCGGGCCGATGATCCGATGGCGCGCAAAGTGTCGTCGCTGATCGGTTATAACGGCTTCAAATTCGGCGACCGCGACGACATGCCGGACATGGCCAAGCTGCATTTTGCGGGCCACCTGGCCAAGGGCGCCAAGAACCCGGAGGGGCTGGTGTCGATCCTGTCGGCGTTTTTCGAGGTGCCGGTCACCCTGCAGGAGTTTGTCGGCAGCTGGCTGGAGCTGGAGCCGGACGACCGCTGGGCCCTGGGCTATGGCGGACTGGGGCAGAGCACCAGCATCGGCGACAAGGTCTGGAGCCGCTCGGCCAAGTTCCGCATCCGCATCGGGCCGCTGAAGCTGCAGGATTACGAACGGCTTTTGCCGGGCGGCGAGGCACTGAAGCGGCTGCGCGCAATTGTGCGGTCCTATGCCGGCGATTTCCTGGATTGGGATGTGAACCTGATCCTGGCTGGCGACGAGGTGCCGCGCGCGTCCTTGGGCGGCACCACGCGGCTGGGGCACACCAGCTGGGTGCGGTCGCGCCCGGACCCGGATGCGGATCAGCCGGACGTGAATGATTTATACCTGTACCCGGGATTTGGCGCCGGGGCTGAAGAGCGCGTAGAGGGAGGGATTTGAGATGACCGAGATCAGCCGTGTGGCATTGTTCGGCAAGCTGAACAAACTGGGATACCAGGCCGTTGAGAGCGCAACCGTGTTCTGCAAGATGCGCGGGAACCCCTATGTCGAGCTGGTGCATTGGATGCATCAGCTGCTGGCGCAGCAGGACAGCGACATGCACCGGATCATCGAGCATTACAAGCTGGATCCCGGCAAGATCGCCACCGAGCTGACCCGTGCCCTGGACATGCTGCCGCGCGGGGCTTCGACGATCTCAGACCTTTCGGACCATCTGATGGACGCGATGGAACGCGGCTGGGTTTGGGGCTCGCTCTTGTATTCCTCTGGCCAGGTGCGCAGCGGGCATTTGCTCTTGGGTATGCTGAAGACGCCGGCGCTGCGCAATATCCTGTCCAACATGTCGCCGGAGCTGGCCAGGATCGGCGCCGATGATCTGGCGGACAATTTCCATGACGCCACCGACGGCTCGCCCGAGGAGGCCTTGGGGGCGCAGGACGGCTCGAATGTGACCGGCGGCGGCGCCGAGCCGGGCGAGGCCTCAAGCGCGATGGCGCCCGGTGCCATGGGCAAGGGCGAGGCGCTGGAGCAGTTCTGCACCGACCTCACCGAACAGGCGAAGAACGGCGAGATCGACCCGATTGTCGGCCGCGATGAGGAAATCCGCCAGATCGTCGACATCCTGATGCGGCGGCGGCAGAACAACCCGATCCTGACCGGCGAGGCCGGGGTGGGCAAGACTGCGGTGGTCGAAGGCTTTGCGCTCAGGATCGCGCGCGGCGACGTGCCGCCGGCGCTGGCGGATGTGCGGCTTTTGGTGCTGGACGTGGGTCTGCTGCAAGCCGGCGCTTCGATGAAGGGCGAGTTTGAGAACCGCCTGCGCCAGGTGATTGACGAGGTGCAGGCGAGCCCGGTGCCGATTGTGATGTTTGTCGATGAGACCCACACGCTGGTCGGCGCCGGCGGCGCCGCGGGTACCGGCGATGCGGCGAACCTGCTGAAACCGGCGCTGGCGCGCGGCACTTTGCGGACCATCGGTGCTACCACTTGGGCCGAATACAAGAAATACATCGAGAAAGACCCGGCGCTGACCCGCCGCTTCCAAGTCGTGAAGGTCGATGAACCGGGCATCAAGAAGGCGATCCTGATGATGCGCGGCATCGCCTCGATGCTGGAAAACCACCACCGGGTGCAGGTGCTGGATGAGGGGATTGAGGCGGCGGTCAGCCTGTCGGCCCGATACATCCCGGCGCGGCAATTGCCGGATAAGTCGGTGAGCCTATTGGATACGGCTTGTGCGCGGGTGGCGGTGAGCCAGCACGCGGTGCCGGCCGAGGTGGACGACAGCCAGCGCCGGATTGAGGCGCTGACTACCGAGCTGGAGATCATCGGCCGCGATGAAACCGCCGGCTATGACGTCGAAGACCGCCGCGAGGCGGCGGAGACGGCGAAGGCCGCTGAAGAAGAGCGGCTGGCGGAACTTACTGCCCAGTGGGACAAGGAAAAGGCGGTTGTGCAGGACATCCTCGACCTGCGCGCCAAGCTCCGGGAGGGGGCCGCGCCCGTAGACGATACCGCCGATGCTGGGGACGACAGCGCGGAGGGCGCCGCCGAAGGCAGTGATGACGGACCGGACCGGGCGGAACTGCTGCAGCAGCTGAAGGACAAGAACGCCGAGCTTGACGCCTTGCAGGGCGACAGCGCGCTGATCCTGCCCATCGTGGACCACCAGGCGATTGCCTCTGTGGTCGGCGACTGGACCGGCATTCCGGTCGGCCGCATGGTCAAGGACGAGATCGAGACCATTCTGAACCTGGAAGAGCACCTGGCGAAACGGGTGATCGGCCAGGATCACGCGATGAAGATGATCGCCAAGCGCATCCAGACCAGCCGCGCCGGCCTCGACAACCCGAACAAGCCGATTGGTGTGTTCATGCTGGCGGGCACCTCAGGCGTTGGTAAGACCGAAACCGCGCTGGCGCTGGCTGAGGTTCTGTATGGCGGCGAACAGAACGTTATCACCATCAATATGTCTGAGTACCAGGAAGCCCATACCGTCAGCTCGCTGAAAGGCGCGCCTCCGGGTTATGTCGGTTACGGCGAAGGCGGGGTGCTGACCGAGGCGGTGCGGCGCAAGCCTTATTCCGTCGTGCTGCTGGACGAGGTCGAAAAGGCGCACCCGGATGTGCATGAGATTTTCTTCCAAGTCTTCGATAAAGGCGTGATGGAAGACGGCGAAGGCCGGATCATCGACTTCAAGAATACGCTGATCCTGCTGACCTCAAACGTGGGCACCGAGACCATCATGGACCTGTGCTCGGATCCTGAGCTGATGCCGGAGCCGGAGGGCATGGCGAAAGCTTTGCGCGACCCGCTGCTGAAGGTGTTCCCGCCGGCGCTCTTGGGGCGTTTGGTGGCGATCCCCTATTATCCGCTCAGCCCGGAGATGATCGGCGAGATCACCAAGCTGCAGCTGGGCCGGATCCAGAAACGGGTTCAGGAAACGCATTCCGTGCCGTTCGAATACACGGACGGCGTGGTCGAAGAGATCGTCAACCGCTGCCAGGAGCTCGACAGCGGCGGCCGCATGATCGACGCAATTGTCACCAACACCATGCTGCCGGAAATCTCAAACGAGTTCCTGCGCCGCCTGATGGAAGGCGGGGAAGTGAAGAAAGTCGCAGTCGACGTCAAGGACGGGGAGTTCACGTACGGTTTTGATTAAACGCGCCAGAAGGTAGCGAGTAAGGGGGAAATCCTATGGTTAAACACGTTGTTATGGACCTGAAGAACCTGGACATCAAAGTGTCCGGGCTGCAGATGGTGGAGCCGCCTAAACTGTCGTTCAAGGTGGTGGTGGAACTTGACAAGAAGATGGAGAAGGGGGTCGAGAAGGACCCGCTTCTGCAGCAGGAGTTCCATTCAGGCGCCAGCGAAGTGCTGGAGCAGACCAAGGACACCATCGAGAAGAAGTGCAAGGTGTTCGACAAGGCCTTTGTTGAGATGACCAACAAGGGCGCCTCGGACAAGGACATGGAAAAGCAGCTGAAGGGGCTGAATGACGCCATCAAGAATGACGTCAAGGTTGCCGAAAAGGGGGCTGAACTGGCGGCGCAGAAGGCCTGGACCAATCTGCAGAAGAAGAAAAAGGAATGGTCCAAGTTCAAGATCAAGGTCGGCGTGTCGATTGCCGGTACCCTGGCCGGTCTGGCGGTGAGCATAGCGGCAATGGCGACCTCGCCGTTCTCGGGCGGTGCGGGCGCGGCCTTTGGCATCATTGGGCTGATCAAATCCGGCGTGTCGCTGGCCAAGGACATCGGCAAGCTGGCGATCAACATCGACCAGTCCAAGGCGATCCTGGAGAAGAACCTGGCGGTGGTGGAAAAGGCCGCCTCCAACAAGGCGCTGAACGCGGTGAACGAGGTGTCGGCGGCGGTGTTCCAGGAGTTCCTTGGCATCTCGCAGCCGTCGGTCAAGACGGTGGAAGACAGTGCCGAGACGATGAAGGCGAAATACGCGCAGATGATCGTCAAGATGCATGATCTGTCGAAAACCCTGAACAAGGTGCTGAAGCAGCAGGACAAGCTGAAGAAGGAGTTCCTGGCCGAGGTCGGCAAGAAGCTGAAGAAGCATCCGATCAAGGACAAGAAGACTCAGTTGGTGATGGTCAACAAGGCGCTGGATGCGGCCTTGGCCGATAATTACTCGGCGGTGCAAAGCGCCATCGACAAGATCCAGATCATGTACAGCGATGCCCGCGACTGGGCCAACAAGATCAAGGATCTGATGAAGCGGGTGAAGGCGCTGACAATCAAGGATCCGAAAGCGCTGAAGGTGTTCCGCGAGGCGCTGAAGTTTGCCGCGCTGGCGACAGCGCCGATCGATGGCAATTCGATCGCAACCGGTGCCAAGGATCTGGCCCTGGGTGTGGGCGGTGCAGTGGGCGGTTACGCCTATGACAAGATCACCAGCAAGGCGCTGGACGGGACCGTGTTCGACGCGGCCTGACATGAAAAAGACGACCGCCGGGCGCCCATGCGTGCCCGGCACAACGGAACGGCCGGGAGAGGTACATTGGACAGCAGCGCGCAAACCGCAGTGACGCTTCGGGACCGGGCCCGGGAATTTGTCGAGCGCCGGTGGGTGACCAATACGGTGCTTGGCGTCATCATTTTCAATGCCATCACTCTAGGCTTGGGCACGTCGGACAGCGTCAACGCCCATGCTGGCGGTCTGCTGGATGTGATCGACCGGATCGTGCTGGGCATCTTTGTGACAGAGTTGGCCTTGAAGCTTTTTGCCTATGGGCTGCGGTTCTTCACCTCGGCCTGGAATATTTTCGACCTGCTGGTGGTCTCGGTCGGGCTGCTTCCGGACAGCCAGGGCCTGTCGGCGCTGCGCGGCTTGCGGGTGGTGCGGGCGCTGCGGCTCTTGTCCGTCGTGCCGCAGATGCGGGCTGTGGTGCAGGCTTTGCTGGACGCGCTGCCGGGCATGGGCGCGGTGATCGTGATGATCTCGATCGTGTTCTATGTGTTCGGGGTGATGGCGACGCTGATGTATGGCGATGCCTTCGACACCTGGTTCGGCACTTTAGGGCGGTCGCTTTATTCGCTGTTCCAAATCATGACGCTGGAAAGCTGGTCGATGGGGATCGTACGGCCGGTGATGGATGTGTTCCCCTTTGCCTGGGCATTCTTTGTGCCGTTCATCGTGATTACTGCCTTCTCGGTTCTGAACCTGTTCATCGGCCTTCTGGTCAACACCATGCAGTCGGCGGTGGAGGCGGATGCCGAGGCTGAGTTTGAGAAGCTGCGCGAGCTGGTGAAATCGGAGACCGATGTGGTGGACGCGCATGTGCTGGAGCTGCATGAAGAGATCAAGGCATTGCGGGCGGAACTGGCCCAGCTGAAAGGGCAGGGGAATGGCTGACAGCTCGCAGAAGTTCATTGCCCGCAATAGGGCGCCGCGTGTTCAGATCGAATACGACGTGGAGCTTTACGGCGCCGAGAAGAAGGTGCAGCTGCCCTTTGTCATGGGGGTGATGAGCGATCTGATGGGCAAGTCCGAGATCGAGCAGCCCAGCGTTGCCGACCGCAAATTCCTGGAGATCGACGTCGACAACTTCGACGAACGGATGAAGTCGATGGCCCCGCGGGCTGCTTTTACGGTGCCCAACACGCTGACCGGCGAGGGCAACCTGGCGGTTGACCTGACCTTTGAAAGCATGGCGGATTTCTCGCCCGGCGCTATTGCCGGCAAGGTAGATGCGCTGCGTCCGCTGCTGGAGGCGCGCACCCAGCTATCGAACCTGATGGCCTATATGGACGGCAAGACCGGGGCGGAGACGCTGATCGAGAAGATCCTGAACGACCCGTCGCTGCTGCAGGCGGTGTCGGCCCCGGCCGGGGATGCCGGCAGTGCCGCGGCGCTGGAAAGCCTGCGCACTGTTGAGCTTCCGGAGGAAGAGGCGGATACCACCGGCGATGTTCTGGCTGGGCTGGCGGCACAGGCGCCTGAGGATGCGGCGCCTGAGGATACTTCGGGCGGTGTGCTGGACGCTTTGCGCGAGGCCGCGCCCGGGGACCAGCCTGCGGAGGATGCCTCGGCAGGTGTTCTGGAGGGCTTACGGTCGGCGCCCGTGGCGGAGGCGGAGCCGGAAGATACCTCTGCGGATGTGCTGGCAGACCTGAGCGCTGCGGTCCCGGAGGACACGGAACAGCCGGATGAGGCTGCCGGTGCGCTTGCGTCGCTGACAGCGGTGGAAGTTGCGGAGACTGTTGAAGAAGACACCTCGGCCTCTGTGCTGGAAGGGCTGGCACAGGCGGATGCGCCTGAGGCAGAGGCGGAAGACACTTCGGGTGAGGTGCTGGCCGGCCTTGCGGCGCAGGAACCAGCGGAGGAGGACGCCGGGGATGCCTCAGGTGCCGTTCTGGACGGGCTGCGGTCGGCAGAGCCTGTTGAAGAGGACGTTGAGGACGGGTCTGCAGATGTGCTTGCGGGTCTGAGTTCCGCCGCGCCGGAGGAGTCGGAAGAAGCAGATGCCGCGGGTGAGGCGCTGGCCTCTCTTGCTGCCGCGGAGGTGCCGGAAACGGAAAAGGAAGACCAGACCGGCTCGGTTCTGGAGGGGCTGGCGCAGGCGGATGTGCCGGAGCCGGCAGAGAGGGATACTTCCAGCGAGGTGCTAGCGGGCCTGGCTGCGCAGGAGGTTCTTGAGACGGAAGACGGCGGCGCTGCCGAAGCTGCCCTTGATAGCCTGTCGGCTGTTGAGGTGCAGGAAGCTGAAGCGGAGGATCACTCCGGGGTGCTGGATGCGCTGGCAGAGACCGAAGTGGCGGAGGCGGAAGACACCGCAGCGGCGGAGGCTTTGGAAAGCCTGGCTGCAGTGGAGATTGAGGAGCAGGCGGAAGAGGATCATTCCGGCGTTTTGGATGGGCTGGCAGAGCAGGCACCTGAAGAAGACGCGGAAGAGGATGCTGCGGGGGCGGCCCTGGAGAGCCTTGCAGCCGCCGAAGTGCCGGAGGCTGAAGAGGGAGAGGATCACGCCTCGGTCCTGGACGGGCTGGCCGAGGTCGAGGTTGCGGAAGAGGACGATGGAGCCGCCGAGGCCGCGCTGGAGAGTCTGGCGGCAGCTGAAGTGGAGGAGCCGGAGGCGGCAGATCACTCTGGTATTCTGGACGGTCTGGCGGACCAGGCGCCGGAAGACGATGCCGGGGATGACACCGCTGGCGCGGCCTTGGAGAGTCTGGCGGCCGCTGAGGTGGAAGAGGCGGCTGAAGAGGATCACTCGGATATTCTGGAAGGCCTAGCAGATCTGGACCTGGACGGGGATGCAGCCGAAGAGGAGGATGTCTCCGGTGTTCTGAGCGGGCTGGCGGATGCGGAGCCTGCGGAAGAGGACGAAGACACAGCCGCTGCGCTTGAGAGTCTGGCGGATGCCGCAGTGGAAGACGCGGCTGAGGAAGACAGCCTGGACGATGTCCTGGGCGGGCTTCTCGACGAGGCACCGGAAGAGGAAGATGCCGTCACCGGCGCGGAGGAAGCACTGGAAAGCCTGGCTTCGGTGGAGATTGAGGATGCGGCAGATGACGGCTCGGACGATGTCCTCGAAGGGTTGCTGGAGGGGAGTCTGGAGGAAGAAGAAGACGCTGGTGAGGACCTGACAGCAGTTTTGGATAGCCTTGAGGCGCCTGAAGAAGAGGATGATTCGGATGCCTCTGACGGGATTCTCGCCGGGCTTGCAGAGGAGGAGCCCGAAGGGGATGCAGAAGAGGGTAGCGATCTTGACTCGATCCTTGGTGGTCTGGATGCGGTTGAAGAGGACGGCGAAAGCGATGATCTGAGCGCTGCGCTGGATACGCTGGTCGCGTCGGCTGAGGAGGAAGAGGACGACAGTGGTTTGGACGGCCTGCTGGCGGACCTTGGCAATGGTGATCCGGTAGACGCAGAGGAAGATGAGGCCGAAGCAGAAGAACCTGGAGCGGAGACAGGCCTGGACGATTTGCTGGCCAGCGGCGAGGGTGCGGAAGACGCGGATGATCTTGATGCTCTCCTTGGGGATTTGGACGAGGCGGACGCCGGGAATGACTTAGATGCGTTGCTGAGCGAGCCGGTACGCGAGGCGGCAGACAGTGATAGCGGTCTGGACGATCTGCTGGGCGAGCTGGACAGTGATGAGGATGAAGCGGCGGCCGCTGAAGCTGCTGAGGAAGACAGCGGGGATGATCTGGACGCTTTGCTTGGCGGGTTGGAAGAGGATGACAACGCCGGCGATGCGGATGGGGACGATTTGGACAGCCTTTTGGGCGGACTGGATGACGAGGAAGCTGGCGGAGATGAAGACGCCAGCCTGGATGAGCTGCTGGGCGACCTGGGCAGCGATGAGGATGCCAGCGATCTGGACGACCTGCTGACCGGGCTTGGCGAGGAAGCGGAGGCCGAGGAAGCGGCGGATGCGGAGGGGGCCGAAGATGACCTCGATGCGCTGCTGGGCGGTCTGGGGGACGCGGACTCGGATCTGGACGATCTGATGGGCGATGACAGCGGCGACCTCGACCTGGACGATCTGCTTGGCGATTTGGGCAGTGAAGACGAGGAGGCCGCCGGCGATGCTGGCGGCGACGATCTGGATGCGTTGCTTGGCGATCTGGACAGCGCTGAAGAAGACACTGGCGATCTGGATGCTTTGCTGGGGGATCTGGACGACGGCAGCGAAGAACCCGCGGCGGCTGAGGCGGCCGGAGCAGGGGGCTCGGAGGAGCCGGAGTTTGCCTATGGCACCATGAGCGCTGACCGGCCCGAGCCGCAAAAGCTGGAGCGCAAACGGTTCCGGCTGGCGGTGCTGGGGGATTTCTCTGGCCGCGCGGCCAAGGGGCAGCTGGAGACCGGCGATGAGCTGGCGGCACGCAAGGCGATCCTGCTGGATCCGGACACGGTCGAGGATGTTATCGAGAGCTTTGCCAGCGAGCTGGTGCTGCCGATCGGCAAGGACGGCGCCGGGATTGCAGTGAAGCTGGAGGATCTGGACGGGCTGCACCCGGATGAGCTCTATGAAAACGTTGAGTTGTTTTCCGAGCTGGTGGGCCTGCGCAAGCAGCTGCAGAGCGGGGCGACGGCGGATCATGCGGCAAATACCCTGAAGGCCTGGGCAGAGAAATTTGGCACCAAGGCGCGGGCGCCCAAGCGGACCTCGGCCGGGAACTCGGTGCCGGCCGATAGGCGGCTGAGCGCATTTCAGCAGCTGATCGGCGATACTGGAAATACGCTGCGCGAGGCCTCGCCGGTGGACGACTTGCTGGCGCGGGTTGTGGGGCCGCATATCCGGGCGCTGCCGGATCCGGATGTGGCGGCGATGCAGAAGGCGGTGGATGAGGCGCTGGCGGATGCGATGCGGCTGGTGCTGCATCATCCGGAGTTCCAGTCGGTGGAGGCGCAGTGGCGCTCGCTGGATCTGATGGCGCGCTCGATCGAGGCGGACGATACGCTGGATGTGATGCTCTATGACATCTCGGCAGAGGAGCTGGCCGCAGATCTGGCAGCGGAGGAGGACCTGTCTAAGACCGGTTTTGTGCGGCTGCTAACCGAGGAGCCGCTGGATGAGGAAAACGGCCGCGGTGGCTATTCGGCCTTGATCGGCATGTATCAGTTCGAGGAAACCCCGCCGCATGCTGAACTGCTGGGCCGCATCGCCCGGGTAGCGGCGCATGTGGATGCGCCTTTCTTCGCATCGATTTCGCCGGAGTTCCTGAAGACACCCAAGCCCGAGCGGGCCAAGCTGGTGGCCGAGGCCTGGGACACGCTGCAGGGCATGGCCGAGGCAGGGCATCTGGGGCTGGTCAGCCCGCGCTTCCTGCTGCGCCGACCCTATGGCGAGAAAACAGAGCCCTGCTATGAATTTGATTTCGAGGAGTTCACCGAGAGTGAGGGGTTGCGCGGTATGCTCTGGGCCAACCCGGTGGTGCTGGTGGCGATCCTCTTGGGGCGGTCGTTCTCGGAGAACGGGCCGTCGCTGCAGCTGGGCAAAATCATGTCTTTGGGCGAAATGCCCTATCATTATGTGAACGACAAATTCGGCGACCAGGTGGCGCTGCCCTGCACAGAGCGCAATATCGATCTGGACAAGATCGCGCTGGCGCAGGAGCGCGGCTTTATGGCGGTGAGCGCAGTTAAGGGGCGCGACGAGGTGCGGCTCACGTCCTTCAACTCGTTGAAGGGCAGTGAAATTCTCGGACCCTGGACCGGCCTGCCGGCACCCGAGCCCTCGCCGCCGGATCCGCGCGGGCTGCCGAAGCCCAAGCCGCCTGCAGGCGGTGAGGAAGATGATGACTTAGATTTGGATTTGGGCGGAGATGATGACGATGATCTCGGCCTGGATGATCTTGATCTTGGAGGCGATGATGGTGATGACGGGGGCCTCGACGATCTGGATGACCTTTTGTCGTCGTTTGGGGATGACGACGATGATGACGACGACGGCGATGACGAAATGGATGCGGAGCTCGCCGCGCTTTTGGATGATTTATGATGCGAATGTTTGAGAACACTGCCGGTGATTTCCGGCCCGGTTCCCTTCGCGGAAAGGAGGAGCCATGGTTGTAAGCAAGGGCCATGAAAACGACCTCGCCTGGATGTCGGGGACATATTCCACCGACGGCCTGATGATGAGCCGGGCGATTGTGCGCGAGGGGCTGAGCAAGCTCACAGAAACCACAATCGAATTTGCGGCGACCAAGAAGCAGCCCAAGCTGGAGGATCTGGTCGGCAAGCAGATGAATGTGCACGTGATGCGCCAGAAGACGGAGCATCAGTTCAATGGCATGTGTGTTTCGGTCGAGTATCTGGGCTTCCGCAACGGCTATGAAATGTATGTAGCCGAAGTGCGCCCCTGGTTCTGGATGCTGACGCGGACCGCCGATTTGCGGGTGTTTCAGGACAAGACCACGGTGGAGATCATCAAGCAGCTGTTCGGGGAATACGGATTCAGCGATTTCTCGGACAAGCTGAGTGATTCCTATGAGAAGCGGGAGTATTGCCTGCAGTACCGCGAAAGCGACTATGCCTTCTTGTGCCGGCTGATGGAGGAAGAGGGTATTTACTTCTACTTCGACAGCGTTGCTGGCGACACCGCAATTGAAAAGCTGGTGCTGTGCGATGGTGTCGGCGGCCATACCCCGATCAAAGGCGGGGCGGATGTCGAGTTCCACTCGCGCGACGACAGCGACCGGCGGCGCGAGGAGCATATCTCGGAATGGGCCAAGGATGAGCGGATCACCCGGGGCAAGGTCACGCTGAATGACTTTGATTTCCTGACGCCCTCGGCAGACCTGAAAGCGACGTCTTCGATTCAGAAGGGCAAGCATTCCTTCAAGGATTACGAAGTCTACGATTACCAGGGCCACTACCGGAAGAACTCGGGCCTGGGAACCAAGCTTGCCCGGGTGCAGATGGAAGCGGAAGCGATCAAGCATATTGCCTGGCGCGGGGCCTCCAGCGTGCCGACGCTGGTGACCGGCACGACCTTCACCATGAAGAAGCACCCGGTGGCCGAGAACAACAAGGAATACCTGGTCATCAATGCTGAGCACCACGTCAAAGTGGCGTGGGATTATGGCGAGCGGGAAAGCCAGAAAGCCAAACAGACCGCGGCCAAGGGCGCGATGCGGCGGGATATCAAGGCGAAGAACATGGATGTGCCCGAGGAGATGGAGCACGATGTCTACGCGTCGACCTTCTCGGCCATTCTGAAGGCGGATCAGTACCGGGCGCCGCTGGTGACCCCCTGGCCGGAAGTGCAGGGGCTGCAGACTGCCACCGTGGTCGGCAAGAGCGGCGAGGAGATCTGGACCGACGAGCACGGCCGGATCAAGATCCAGTTCCATTGGGACCGGGAGGGCAAGAAAAACGAGACCTCGTCCTGCTTTGTGCGTGTAGTGACGCCCTGGTCCGGCAAGAACTGGGGTATGGTGGCCATTCCGCGGATGGGCCAGGAGGTGGTCATTCAGTTCGAGGACGGCAATCCGGACCGCCCGATCTGCACCGGCATGCTTTACAATGCTGAAACGATGCCGCCTTATACCTACCCCGACGATCAGACCCAGCTGGGGATCAAGACCAACTCCTCAAAAGGCGGCGGCGGCTACAACGAGCTGATGTTCGACGATAAAAAAGACAGCGAACTGATGCGGGTGCAGGCCGAGAAGGATCACCAGATGCTGGTCAAGGACCGCTCGACGGTGACTGTCGGCATGGATGCACCGGACCCTGAAGTCACTTCGGCGGATGAAAAGAGCTATGTCTTCACGGTGCAGCAGCACATGACTGAGACCGTGCACCAGGGCGACCGCACCGAAGTGGTGGAGACCGGCGACAAGTCGGAGAACATCCAGACCGGCAATATGACCCTGGACGTGGATACCGGCAACCTGACCGAAACCATTGCGCAGGGCAACCACACGGAGACTGTGTCACTGGGCAATCTCACCGTGGATGTCACCGCGGGCAAGATCGCCATGAGCGCCGGCCAGGAGATCAAGCTGACCGTGGGCGCCTCCTCGGTCAAGATCGACAACTCGGGTGTGACCATCAAGGGGCCGATGATCAAGATCGAAGGCACTGGCATGGTTGAGGCCAAAGCGCCGATGACCACCGTCAAAGGCGACGCGATGCTGACCCTGAAGGGCGGCCTCACGATGATCAACTAGGTGGTGCATGATGTCGGCAAGATTTGAAAAGCTGGTGAAAATGCCTGCCGATCCGGTAGCCAAGCTGCTGTCGCGGGCAAATGTCATCCTGAAGACACCGCTGGAGGCGCCGCCCACGGCGCAGGCCGGCGTGGTGCTGGAGGAACTCGACCGCAAGGGCGCCCTGGTTGATCTGTTGCGGACGCTGGCAGTTTTGCTGCCTGCGCGGGAGCGGGTGTGGTGGGCCTGCCTGGCGGCACGCGACTATATCGGGCCGCGCTCGGACAAGGACCCGGCCTCGCTGACGGCGTCGGAGGCCTGGGTGTTTGAGCCCACCGAGGAAAACCGCGACAAGGCGCGGATCACCCTGGACCATGCCTATGTGGATGATGACACGGTGAATTGCGCGCTGGCGGTGCTCTATGCGGCCGGAACGCTCGGACCCGGAGAATTGAATCAATATCCTGCCCCGGCGGGGGCATCGGAGGCGGCGGCCTTTGCCATGAATATGGTGGCCTTGGGTCAATTGTCTGATAAGTTTGAAGAACACGGCGGCGTTCTGGTTGAACGGGCGCTGGATATTGCCCGCGGGGGCAAGGGACAAGTCATCGAAGTCCCGCTCCACGCAGCGCAGGAATAAAGGGAGGATGTAAGTTATGGGAATGCCACAGGCCCGGGTAACGGATCTGCATGCCTGCATGCTGCCCTCCACACCGCCGCCGCCGGTGCTTCCGGTTCCGACACCGATCCTGCCGCCCTGTGCGGTGACCGTTCTGGTCGGCAAGCTGCCGGCCGCGCGGCTGGGGGACATGTGCACCGCCGCGCCCTCGCCGCATCCGATCATCAAAGGCTCGGCAACGGTTCTGATCAACAACATGCCGGCCGCGCGGATACTCGACAACACAGCCTGCGGCGGCATGGTCGTCAAAGGCGAATTCACTGTGCTGGTGGGAGGATAAACCCAGGCATGGGCGTGACATTGAAATTCCAGAGCTCGGGCGCGATGCCCGGCGATGCGGCCCCTGTTCCGATGCGGGGGCCGAGCCTCACCGTGGGGCGCGGTGCCAGCTGCGACCTGGTGCTGCCGGACCCGGACCAGATGCTGTCTCGCAACCACTGTGTGATCGAGGATCACAACGGCAATGTGGTGGTGGTCGATCTGAGTTCAAACGGCACGTTTCTGAACTATTCCAAGATCCCGCTAGGGCGCACGCCGACGCCGCTGAACAACGGCGATGTGCTGTGCATCGGCAACTATGAACTGGTGGTGGAGATCCGCGACGATCTGGCCGATGTGGACATGATCGCCGCCCCCGCAGCGCAGGCGCCGGTTTCGCCCGGGGTGGCCGCCAATGCGCCCGATCCGCTGCAGCTGCTGGAGGATGCAGGGCCGGGTGGCGATTTCCTGGATGATCTGCTGGGCGAGGGGCCGACCGGGCCTGCGCAGCTGAATCCAGTTGATCCGATCGACGAGCTGCTGCCGCCCCTGGGCGAGGAGGAGGACCCGTTCTTCCAGAAGGCCAGCGACGGGCGTGAGGGCGAGGGCGCAAGCTTGCCGCATCACAACCCAAGCGCCTCGGACGGGTTTGCGGCACCTGCATCGCAGGCCAGCACGATCCCGGATGATTGGGATGATGAGTTCCTGTCGGGGATCGGCGAGCCGGAAACACCTGTGCCGCAGCCCGACCCGCAGCCGGTTGCACCACCGCGCGAGGTTCCGGCGCCGCCGCCGGAAATGCCGCCTGCCGCGCCGCCGCCCGAGGCGCCGCCAGCGCCGCCGCCGGAGATGCCTCCGGTTGAAGATGCGGCGGTGGAAAAAACCGTGGCGCCGGCAGCCCCGCCTTCGGCGGAAGCGCAGGAGGCCGTGGCGGCGTTCCTCAACGGCGTGGGTGCCGAGGTCAGCATTGATCCCGCCGACCAGGCCAGCACCATGGGCCGCATGGGCCGGGTGATGCGGACGCTGGTCACGGGCTTGCGCGAAATCCTGATGACACGCACCTCGATCAAATCCGAGTTCCGGATTGAGCAGACGATGATCTCGGCCGGCGGCAACAACCCTTTGAAATTCTCGATCACGCCGGAACAGGCGATTGAGGCGATGGTGCGCCCTGCCACCAAGGGCTACCTGAGCCCCGAGACCGCCGCCGAGGAAGCGCTTAAGGACATCAAGGCGCATGAGGTGGCGATGGTCACCGGCATGGAGGCGGCATTGAAAGGCGTGCTGAAACGCCTCGATCCCAAGGCGCTGGAAAGCCAGATCGAGACCAAGGGCGGCTTCAGCGGCCTGCTGCGCGGCAAGAAGGCCCAGTACTGGGATGTCTACGAACAGCTTTATGCGGAGATTTCCGACCAGGCTGAGAATGATTTCCACGACCTGTTCAGCCGCGAATTTGCGCGCGCCTACAAGGACCAGCTGGACAGGCTGAAGGACGGATAAGCGTGCGCGCTTCTGGCGCGTGCCTGCAAGTGAGAGGAGATCCCGGTGTCCTGGGACAGTAAGGTACTTTGGACGGAGGGGCTGTTTCTGCAGCCGCATCACTTCCAGCAGTCCGACCGCTATAACGAAGCGCTGGTGGCCGGGCTGGCGCGGCGGCTCAGCCCCTATGCCTGGGGCGTGAACGGGCTGGAGATCGACCATGAGGCGCTGAAGATCGGCCAGTTTGCGGTCAAGTCCTGCGAGGGGCTGACCCATGACGGCACGGTGTTCCGGGTGCCGATGGCGGACCCGCACCCGCCGGCGATGGAAGTGCCGACTACGGTGAAGGACTGCATCGTCTACCTGACCGTGCCGCAGCGGCGCCAAGGCGCGACCGAGGTCGACCTGAGCGGCGCCGAGCGCTCGGCCAGCCGGCTGCGCCCGGACAAGGTGGAAGTGACCGATGTGACCTCGACCGAGCGCAAGCCGGTGGAACTGGATGTCGGCAAGATGCGCCTGCAGTTCGCGCTGGAGGTGGACGATCTGGCCGACCTGCTGGCGGTGCCGGTGGCGCGTATTATCGAGGTGCGCCCGGACAAGGAAATTGTGCTGGATCAGTCCTTTATCCCGTCCTGCCTGGATATCCGCGCCTCAATGGCTCTCAGCGGTTTTCTGCGCGAGCTGGAAGGGCTTCTGGCGCACCGGATGGAGGCCCTGGCGGGCCGCCTCTCGGAGGCAGGCGGCGCCCGCGGGGTGGCGGATGTGTCGGATTTCATGCTGCTGACAGTGGTGAACCGGATGCTGCCGCAGGTGCGCCATTTGCGGAATATCGAGAACCTGCACCCGGAGCGGCTGTTCACCATCTGCACCGGGCTGGCGGGTGAGCTGGCGGTGTTCATGTCGACCGAAAAACAGGCGCCGGAGTTCCCGCCTTATACGCACGACAACCTGATGGAATGCTTTGCGCCGGTGATCCGGGTGCTGCGCCAGTATCTGAGCTCGGTGCTGGAGCAGACCGCGATCCCGATCAAGCTGGAAGCGCGCAAATACGGTATCTCGGTGGGGGTCATTGCCGACCGCAAATTGCTGGGCAACGCAGGCTTTGTGCTGGCGGTCAGCGCCGATATTCCGGCTGAGGACGTGCGCAAGCATTTTGCCGGCCAGGCCAAGATCGGACCTGTCGAGGAAATCCGCCAGCTGGTGAACTCGGCGCTGCCCGGGATCACCCTGCGTCCGCTTCCGGTGGCGCCGCGGCAGATCCCCTATCATTCCGGCGTGGTATACTTCGAGATGGACGCGGACAGCCCCTATTGGCGCAAGATGACCACCTCGGGCGGCATCGCAGTGCATGTGTCGGGGCAGTACCCGGGGCTCAAGATGGAGCTGTGGGCGATCCGTAATGCGTAAGGGAAGGCGTTGAAATGGCTGATTATGACGATCCCTTTGCCGAACCTGGGGATACCGACAAGACGGTGATCAAGCCGAACCCGGGCGGGCGGCGCACGGCCACTCCGCAGGTGGAACAGCCGCAGCAGCCAACCGCCCAGCCGGTGGCCGAGGAACCCGTTGCGCCGCAGGAGCCGGGGCTGGATGCCTATGGCGTGCCGCAGGCGGCAGCGCCGAAGCCGCAGGCCGCGGCGGGCGGGCCGAAGGCGCCGAAGATGGCGCTGACGGGGATGAATCAGCTGACGGCTTGCGCTTCGACCCTGTTTGCGCTGATCTCGCGCATCCGCAACCGGGCGCAGCATATGGATCCGGACGCCTTGCGCAAAAGCGTGGTGGCCGAGGTGCGCGCGTTTGAGAACCGTGCGCTGCAGGCGGGGATTGCCGCGCAAACGGTGAAAATCGCGCGCTATGCGCTGTGCGCGACGCTGGACGATGTCGTGCTGAACACGCCCTGGGGCGGGCAGTCGTCGTGGGGGCTGCAGTCGATGGTGGCGACCTTCCACCGCGAGGTGGTCGGCGGCGACCGTTTCTATGACCTGCTGGCACGGCTTGAGAAGGAGCCTGGCAACAATATCGACATGCTCGAGTTCCTCTATATGTGCCTATCCTTGGGGTTCGAGGGCCGTTTGAGGGTCGAGCAAGGCGGTTCCGAGAAGCACCTGCAGATCCGCGGTGCGCTGGCCCGGATCATCCGCAACCAGCGCGGGCCGGTGGAGCGTGATCTGTCGCCGCATTGGGAAGGCCTGGTGAAGCCGTTCAAGGCGCTGTCGGTCTGGCGGCTGGTGTGGATCACCATGGCCGCGACTTGCGTCATTCTTGCGCTGCAGTTCCTCGGCCTCAGCTGGCTGCTGTCGAACCAGACCGAGAATGTGGTGGGGCAGCTGACGATTGTTGACTCCGGCCCCAAGGTGGAGCTGGAACGGCGCGCACCGCCGCCGCCGCCGCCGCCGCCTGCACCGACGACCGAGGAACAGGTTGCCAAGGTTTCGGGTTTCCTGGAGCCGGAAATCAAGGAAGGCATCGTGCAGGTCTTCCAGAAGGGCAATACGCTGATCATCCGGCTGACCGGCTCGGGCATGTTCGGCTCGGGTTCCGATCAGCTGAGCAAGGCGTTCCGCTCGCCGGTGAACCGGGTGGCCGAGGCGCTGAATGATGAAAAGGGCAAGATTATCGTGGCAGGGCATTCGGACAATATCCCGATCCGCTCGTCGCGCTTCCCGTCGAATATGGCGCTGTCGCTGGCGCGTGCGAAATCGGTGATGGCCGGCATGGCCAAGGTGATGACGGATCCGGACCGGCTGTCGGCCGAAGGCCGCGCTGACAAGGAACCGATTGCAGATAACAGCACCCGCGCAGGCCGGGCCAAGAACCGCAGGATTGAAATCCTTCTGGTTCAGGAGGTTGAAGGATGATCCGCCGTTATATCTTCCCCTTGTTCCGGTCGATCTATACCGTTCTGCTGATCCTGGCAGCGGCACTGTCGGCCTGTGTGTGGTTCTTTGCACCGTTCATCGGCAGCGAGGACTGGCGTCCGTTTGACTCTGTGATGTCGCGGGTGATCACCATCGGGGTGATCTTCTTTCTGTATTTCCTGATCATCGGCCTGATCTTCTGGCGCCGCCGCCGCAAGGACAAGGAGATGACCGAGGAGATGGCTGAGGCCGTCGACACCTCGGAAGATGATGTGCTGTCCGAGGAAATCGGCGAGCTGCGCGGCAAATTCAAGGATGCAATGAAGGAGCTGCGCAAGTCCAAGGGCGGGCGGCGGCATCTGAACGATCTGCCCTGGTACATCATGATCGGCCCGCCGGGTGCAGGGAAAACCACAGCGATTGTGAACTCCGGCCTGCAGTTCCCGCTGGCCGAGAAGCTGGGCAAGGCCGCGATTGGCGGCGTTGGCGGCACCCGCAATTGTGATTGGTGGTTCACCAATGACGCGGTGCTGATCGATACGGCGGGGCGCTATACTACCCAGGAAAGCGACGCCGAGGCGGATAATGCGGCCTGGCTGGGGTTCCTGGGCCTGCTCAAGAAATACCGCAAGCGGCAGCCGATCAATGGTGCGCTGATCGCGATTTCGCTTTCGGATCTGTCTTTGCAGGATGAAATCACCCAGAAAAGCCACGCCGCCGCGGTGCGCCGCCGTCTGGCCGAGCTGCGTGAGAAGCTGGGGGTGCGTTTTCCGGTCTATGTGCTGTTCACCAAGGCAGACCTGATTGCTGGCTTCCAGGAGTTCCATGACAGTCTTGGCAAGGAAGACCGCGAACAGGTCTGGGGCTTCACGCTGCCTTTGCCCAAGGGCAAGAAGGAACAGCCGCCAATCGCCGGGTTTGATGAGGAATTCGGGCTGCTTCTGGGCCAGATCAACGCCCAGCTCTTGGAGAAGATGCAGACAGAGACCGATCATCAGCGCCGGGCGCTGATTGCCGGTTTCCCGGCGCAGGTGGCTTCGATGCGCGGGGTAGCGCGGGACTTCCTGATGGAGGTGTTCCAGGACAACCGTTATGAGCAGCGGCAGATGCTGCGGGGGATCTATTTTACCTCCGGAACCCAGGAAGGCACGCCGATCGACCGGCTGATGCTGGGCATGGCGCAGACCTTCGGCATCGGGCGGCAGGCGATTGGCACCGGCCAGGGCACCGGCCGGTCGTTCTTCCTGACCCGGCTGTTCGAAGGGGTGATGTTCCCCGAGGCCGGGCTGGTTTCGGCCGACGACAAGGTGGAGCGCCGCTACCGCTGGACCCGGCGGATTGCCATTACTGCAACCATTCTGGTGGCGATTGGGATGGGGGCGCTTTGGGTGCGGTCTTATCTCAAGAACACCGATCTGATTGCGACGGCGGAGGGTCAGGTCTCCAGCTATCAGGTTGCTGCGGCGCAACTGCCGCCGAGCCCGATTGGCGATACCGACCTGGTGCCAGTGGCGGCTGCGCTGAACAATCTGCGCGACATGCCAGGCAACCCGGTGCTGTCCGACCCCGATCCGGACCGGGCTATGACTTATGGTCTGTATCAGGGCGAGGTGATCGGCACCCAGGCCGCCCAGACCTACCGAGCGGCGCTGAACCAGCGCCTGCTGCCGCGGCTGCTGGTGCGGCTGGAGCAGCAGATCGAGGGCAATATCAACAACCCCGATGCGCTGTATGAGTCGCTGAAGATCTACCTGATGCTGGGCCTGCAGGGGCCGATGAATCAAGATCTGGTCAAGGAATGGATGCGGCTGGACTGGGAGCGGATCGCCTATCCTGGCATCGCTCGCAACCAGCTGCGCGCCGACCTGATGGATCATCTGACCGCACTGCTGTCGCAGCCGATGGAAGAGATTGCGCTCAACGGCCCGCTGATTGCCCAGGCACAGAACCTCTTGTCGGAAATGCCGCTGGCGCAGCGGGTCTATAACGGCATCCTGAATTCGCAAAATGCCACCAGCCTGCCGAAGTGGCGAATTACGGATGTGGGCGGGCCGTCTGTGAAACGGGTGCTGGTGAGAAGCTCGGGCAAGCCGCTGAACGATGGCATCGAAGGCATCTTCACCTTTGACGGCTTCCACAATGTGTTCCTGCCCGAAGCGGTCAGCGTCGCCGAGCGGGTCCACCGCGAGGCCTGGGTGCTGGGCGAGCAAAGCGAGGCGACGCAGAACGAAGCTGCGCTGCTGAAACTCAGCCGTGACGTTCTGGACCTCTATTACAACGATTTCATCAGCCGTTATGACCAGATGCTGGGCGATATCGACATCATCCCGCTAGAGTCGCTGTCCCATGCGGTGGAGGTCACCAATGTGCTGTCAGGGCCGACCTCGCCCATCGTCAACATCCTCACCGAGGTCAGCAACGAGACCCGGCTGAACGAGGATAAATCGGTGCTGGATGCGGGTACGCTTGCTGCCGGTGCCCAGAACGTCGCCGCGATTGAGGCGCGCTCCAACCTGTCGATCCAGGGGCAGATCCTGCTGGAAGCGCTGGTCGGCTCGGCCACCAATGCGCCGGGCCAGGCGGCCAAGCCGCCGGGGGCCTATGTGCAGGAGCGGTTTGAATGGCTGTACAACCTGGTGAACCGGCCCGAAGGCCAGCCTTCGCAGCTGGATGACCTGATGGGGCAGCTGCAGCTGGTCTATCAGGAGCTGAACAAGATGTCCTTCTCGGGCGTGGCTTCGGGCGGGCAAAGCGGCCAGGCGCTGCTGCAGTTCCAGCAGACCGCCAGCCGTATGGGCGGGCCGCTGCCCCGCTGGGCGACGCAAATCTCGGCGGGCTCTTCGGGGATTACCTCGGAAGGCACCCGGGCCTCGATCAACGCGCGCTGGCAGTCCACCGTTCTGCCGTTCTGCGAGCAGGCGCTCAGCAACCGCTACCCGTTCAACCGTGCGGCCCGGGCCGATGTGGCAATGGCGGATTTTTCCAAGCTGTTTGCGCCGGGCGGCATGATCGACGGGTTCTTCAATGATCAGCTGCTGAAGTATGTCGACACCCGCAGCCGCCCCTGGACCTGGAAGCGCGTCAACGACGTGGAACTGGGCATCAGCCAGGCGGTGCTGCAGCAGATGCAATATGCAGCGGAAATCAAGGAGGCGTTTTTTGCCAGCGGCGCCCAGCCCGCGGTGAATTTCCAGATCACCGTCAACGCGCTGGACCCCAAGGCCAAGGAGGTGCTGCTGGAGATTGACGGCACCAAGGTGGCCTATAACCACCGCTCTGGCGCGCCATCTCCGGTGGCGGTGACCTGGCCGGGCTCGGTCGGGCTGGCGCGGATCACCCTTTTGCCCAAGAAGCGGGACGCCGAGAACGTGATGTCGCGGGACGGGCCCTGGGCCTGGTTCCGGCTGCTGGATGCGGCTGAAGTGCGCCGCACCAATGTCTCGGACCGGCGCCGGGTGAATTTCCGCGTTGGCGGGCGGCTGGCGCTGTTCGAACTGCAGTCCGGGTCGGTCATCAATCCGTTTGCCCTGCCAGCGATGGCGAAATTCAGCTGCCCGAAGTCGATGTGATGGCTGGCTTCGGCGCATTCGGTAAGATGCCCTCAGTTGGGGATTTCTTCCGGCTGAGCCCTCCGGGCGGGTTTGTGCGGGTTTGGGATGCGTGGCTGCAGCAAGTTATGCTGGAGGGGCAGGGGGCCTTTGGTCCGGGCTTTGACGCACATTACATGTCGGCGCCGATCTGGCGGTTCACTCTGCCTGCGGGCCTGGCCGGTGCGGGCAAGGTGATGGGGGTGATGATGCCCTCGGTCGACCGGGTGGGGCGGCGGTTTCCGCTGACGCTGATGGCGGCCCTGCCGACGCCCGGGCCTGCAGCTTTGGATCACCTGAGCGAGGGCGCGCTGTTTGAACGGCTGGAGGATGTGGCGCTGGATGCACTGGAGGACACGATGACCAAGGACGGACTGGCAGAAGCGCTTGCGGGTATTCCGGTGCCGGATATGCGGGCGGTGGCACCCTTGCGGGCGGCCGGTTCGGCTTTGGTTCTGACCGGCGCACAGGGGGCCGAGGCCTTGCCGCCTGCGCTGGCGGGCGAGCTGCTGGAGGCGCGGCTGTCCGGCTGCAGCCTGTGGACGGCGGTGCTGGACGGGGTGCCGCGGATGATGGCTTGCCCTGGCTTGCCGCAGGGCGGTGGCGCTTTGGGATTGTTTGATCTGGGCGCGCCGGTCTGGAGCGAGGCACGGCCGCTATGATGAACCCGCTGCGCAAATACCGCTATACCGCGCAGACCCATGTGGGGCTGAAGCGCAAGGTCAACGAGGATGCGGTGCTTGCGCTGCCGGAGCATGACATCTGGCTGGTGGCCGATGGCATGGGCGGCCATGCGGCGGGCGATTTCGCCAGCCGGCTGATTGCCGATGCGGTGGCAATGATCCCGCTGGGGCTGGACCCGGCTGCGCGGATGCATGCGCTGCGCGACGCGATCCAGAACGCGCATAAGGCAATCCGCGCGGAGGCAGAGGCCCGCGGCGGCGGCACCATCGGCTCGACCGTGGCGGCGCTGATCATGGCGAACCAGCATTTTGTCGGTCTTTGGGCCGGAGACAGCCGGATTTACCGGTTGCGGGACGGCCATATCGAAATGGTGACCGAGGATCACTCGGCGGTGGCGGAGTATGTCCTGGCTGGCAAGATGACCTGGGACGAGGCCGACCAGCATCCTCAATCCAACGCCATCACCCGTGCAGTGGGGGTGGGAGAGGAGCTGGAGATTGACAAGGTCCGCGGCGGCACCGAACCGGGCGACCGGTTTCTGATCTGCTCGGACGGGCTGACCAAATACGCCACCTTCCAGATTCTCGAGGACGTGCTGGGCAGCACCCCGCTGGAGACCGTTGGTGACCGGCTGATTCAGATCGCGTTGACCGGCGGCGGGGCAGACAACATCACGGTTGTCGTGGTTGACGTGATGTAGGGCGCCGTTTTCCGGCGCAAAAAACGACCCGGAAAACACATGCTTTCCGAGCCGGGTTTTTGCAAAGTTCCGATTTAACGGTCAGGGCTTGGCGGTGACCAGGATGCGGCTGTCCAGAGAGCGGATGCGGCTGGAATCGGCCTCGTAGCTGGCCTGCAGCGCCTCGGCAAAACCAACTGCGCTTTCCGAAGTCGGGCGCATGCCGTCAAACAGCGGTTCGGAGGAGTGCAGCACCACAACCTTGCTCTTGCCCAAAGTGCTGTCGTCCACCTTGAAAGCGATGCCGCCATTGTCGGCGGATTCCTCCAGGCTGTAAGCTACCCGTACCGGTACCGTGCCGGATGCGCCGCTGCGCAAGGTGGCAACTGCATTGTCCGAACGCGAGATATTGGGCAGCAGATGGAAAACATTGCCGGACACGTCCAGGATTGACACCGTCAGGTATCCGTCTGTCACGTCATTGGGCAGCACCACGTCTATGACCGGGTTTTCACCGACAAAGAAACGGCCCGAGGGGTTCGGTTCCACGGTGGTGCCGCCGACGGCGAATTCAACTTCAGCACCTCCGGACGGCGCTTTGGGCAGGTGCTGCTCCACCACGCAGAGCGAGTCGTTCAAAACCTCCACGTCCAGCACCACCTGGCGTTCATGCGCCAGCGCCCGCAGCGCGTCGAACAGCTGCAGCCGGGTCGATGTGCTGGCCACCCGGCCGCTGATCAGGATCGGGTCGCTGGGTGCATAGCCGTCGTAGTGGCCATTGCCGTCGCGCACCAGCGGCCCGCAATCGGCGAAGGTCTCCATGATTGACTTGACCTCGGCCACCGGCAGCATCGGAAGCTCGAAACGGATCTCGGCCTTGCCTTCCAGTGCGCCGGGCAGGCCATTGCGGAACATCTCGTTCAGCATTTCGGCGACATTGGTGTCGTCGGTTGTACCGGTCAGGCGGGCTTTGTTGTTGCTGATCACCAGGCGCCATTCGCGCAGGCCCTCAAGCGGTTGCACGGTTTCCAGAACATCGGTGCCCCAGGTTTCGGCAATCGCACCGCTGGCCAGGGTCAGGTCCGCGTCCTGAGACAAGGCCAGCAGCGCATCTCTTGTGGTTTCGGACGGAACATTGCCGACAATTTGCACCGGCCCGCCGGCAGGTTTTTCGGCGATCAGAGAGAACGGGCGCGCTTCCGGGTAGCTGGGCCCGATGAAGCTGTCGAGCATGCCGGTGAAATAGGCGCCTGCGCCGCCGCCGCCAAGGAGCAGAAGAACTGCCAGCGCGGCCCACAGGCCGCCGTGGCCGCCTTTCGTCTCTGCGGTCGGCTTGGGAGCCGGTTTCGGAGAGGGAGGCGGCGGTGCCGGCGGCTTGCTGGTCTGCGGTACGATGATGGTGGCATCTTCAGCCGGGGCGTCCAGCACATCGGCCAGGCTGCCGCCGCTCAGACCGTCATCGGGTGCGTCCAGAAACGCCAGCACTTCGCTGGCGCTTTGGAAACGGTCGTTTGGATCCGGTGCGCACATCCGCTCAATCAGAGTCTTCAGCGGTTCTGGCAAGCCATCGGTATCCAGGGGTTTCTGCTTGTTTTCAACCACTTCCATCGGGTTGGCACCGAGCTTGGGCGCCGCGCCGCGGAAATTAGCCAAGAGCAGCGCGCCCAGCGAATAGATGTCGGAGCGGGCATCGGTGTCGCCGCTCATCTGTTCGGGCGCGGCATAGGAGTATTTGCCGGCAAATTCATTGCCGACAATGGTTTGCGCGCCTGGGTTGGTGTCCTTGGCGATGCCGAAATCGATGATCACCGCCTCGGCCGGATCGCCGCCGCGCAGAATGATGTTGTCGGGGCTGAGGTCGCGGTGCACAATGTTGCGGGCATGGGCTGCCTGCAGGCCTTGGGCCACCCGGCGGCAGATCACCAGCAGGTCCTCGGCCGCCATCGGCCCTTGTTTCAAGCGCTTGTCGAGGCCGGGGCCGTCGACATAGTCCATCAGCAAGTAGATATGGCCGTCCGGCGTGCGGTGGTTCTCGGAATAGCGCACCACCGCGGCATGGCGGATCTCGCGGATATTCTCCTCGCGTGCCATCAGGACGGTGAAATCCTCGTTGGCGGCGAGTTCCTGTTTCAACACCTTCAGAGCCACCAGGTTGCCGGAAATCTCCGAGCGGGCCTTGTACACATCGGAGGTGCCGCCACGGCCCAGCAGGCATTCGATCCTGTAGGTGTTGTTGAGCAGGTCACCCGGCTGAAACAGGTCGCCAGGGCGCGATTCAAGCATGTAGTTCTCCCTGGCCTGTCACTGTGCGGGCCTTCGTCTTGCAGACTGTCATCCGGCGCGGTTCCGGGCCGGGCTTAGCCCAGAGCCTGGAATTCGACGCGGCGGTTTTCATCGGCGCGGGTGTTGTTCTGATTGTACGGCGCGGTTTCGCCCATGCCGATCGCCTTGAGCATATCCTCGCGCACGCCGCAGGAGCTGATCAGGTGGCGGCGCACTTCCTGTGCGCGCAACAGCGACAGGCGCTCGTTATAGGCCGCCGAGCCGGAGCTGTCGGTATGGCCGATAATCTGGAACACGGTGCCGTCCAGCGCTTTCATCGAGGCGCACATATTGGCCAGCTTGGGCTCCTGATCGGCACGCAATGCAGCGCTGTCGAAATCAAAGGAGATCTGGATGTTGATCTGCGCCTGCTGGGCAACCGGCGTGTATTCGGCCGCGGCGGCCGCCACGGTTGCGGTTTCCTCGGCCGGATCCTCGGCTGCGGTTGCGCTGCTTGGCACAATCACCAGGCCGCGTGTCTTTTGTTTTTTGAAGGCTTCGGTGATTTCTTCGACCGACAGTTCGCCGCTATTTGACTGCGCGTGCGCCAGCGGAGCGAAAATCAGGCCTGCACCCAGAACACTTGTGAAAATTCCTTTCAGGCGGATCATGCTCGGCGCCCTCCCCTACCGTTGCAACATGACTGCCAGTCTATACCAGCCCCCGCAGCCTGCCAATGGCGGCCGCAGTCAAGCGTCGGAAAAAAACAAGGAGTTTCCGGCAAGTTGTAATCAGGGGGTTTACTGCTGCGCGGGTAAGCATTGAAATGGACGCACTGCGCAGGGGAGGTTTCATGCGGGTTCTACCAGCTGTCATTGTCGCCATTGGCCTGGTGCTGGCCCCGGCTGTCTGGTTCGGGCTCAGCTGGCTGCTGAGCGAGGAAGATTACCAGGGCGCCGGCGGGGTGGATTCGACCGCGCGGATCGAAATTGAGATCCTGCGCCAGCAGGTTGAGGACCTGCAGGCCCGGATGACGGATTTGCAGAATGAAGTAGCCAGCCTGCCCGCCGGAGGGGCAGGCGCGGGCGGCCCTTTCACTGATGACGCGGCCGGCGAGGCCGCAATCTGGAACCAGACCGGCGGCGCTAATCTGGACTATGCCCAAGTTGTGCTGATTGCCGACCGGCTGAATGTGAACCGCGGGCTGCGGGTGACCGGCGGCAAGTATCTGACCGAGAAACTGGGCCGGCCGCGCGAGGATCTGAATGATACCTGCCAGCCGATGACCAATGAGAACCTCAAGGAGAAGCTGGTGACCGAACAGGTCGGGCCGATCCGGGTCAGCATGCTGCGCCCGGCAATCGAGAGCCTGAAAGTGGTGTTTGAGAACATCCGCCAGGCCGATCCTGACCTCTATGCCCGGATCAACACGGCCGGGGCGCTTTGTGTGCGCCGGATCCGCGGCACCACCAATTCGCTCTCCACCCACAGCTACGGGCTGGCGGTTGATTTGAACATTGATGGCAAGCTGGACAATTTCACCGATGGCAAGACCCAGCTGGGGCTCACCATCATGGCGGATTTCTTCTATGATCAGGGCTGGGTCTGGGGCGCCGGGTTCAGGCGCGAGGACAGCATGCATTTCGAAATCAGCCGCCGCCAGCTGGATCAATGGCTGGCCGACGGGCTGCTTTAAGGCCTGGGCGGCAGGGTTATGCCGATCTCAGCAGAACCTTGCTGGAATCGATTGCTGCGGCAATGCGCTGAAATTGCACGATAGAGCGTGCGGGCGAGTTTTCGGCTGACCGCAACAGTTTGGTTTGAGCGTTTTCCAGCACCGCAAGCGCCTGGGCCGTTGCCGTGGCCTTGCGTTCCGGGGCGACGGCAACAACCGGCCTGCGGGATTTCTGAGTGCCGTTAAGGGTCCGGGCCTTGCCGCGCGGCCTGGCAGGGTCACGGTTTTCCCGGGCGATCTGCCGGAGATCCTTTGCCGTGTCCAGCAGGATCTGGCGCACTGGCGCATGACCGGGCAGCCTGGCCATTTCCTTAGCCAAGGTCTCGAAACGCTCGGCCAGGCAATCGATGAGATAGGGGCCGACAAGGCCGCAAAGATCCCGGAAACCTGAGATGCGGTCTGCGACCTCGTCAGCAGTCCTGACGCGGTTCGACAGAGTGCGGCGGCCGCCTGATCCGCCAAAGGCGTTGCCTTGCCCTTCTCCGCC
Organism: Leisingera sp. ANG-M1; assembly: GCF_000813745.1. GTDB lineage: Bacteria > Pseudomonadota > Alphaproteobacteria > Rhodobacterales > Rhodobacteraceae > Leisingera. Next base: position 37,128 of record NZ_JWLC01000026.1, read on the forward strand.
GCGGCCGGCTTCGCCGCCTCCACCGCTTGAACCAACGCCGCCGTCACCGCCGCCG
>NZ_JWLC01000026.1:37774-123152 GCF_000813745.1 Leisingera sp. ANG-M1
CCATCGCTGCCACCATCACCGCCGCAGCCGCAGCCGCGCGCGTGGCTATCCACGGGGCTGTTCAAAAAACAAGTGAGGAGTACGAGAAACAAGACACGATGTAACAACATCGGCTTGAAGTAGAGCGGTTACCCTTCCAGTCCATACGCCTTCCGGATACCCCTTTGAGTACCGGGGCCGAAGTCTCCGTCAATCGCACCCGCATAGAAGTTGTTTTCCTTGAGTTTCCGCTGCAGGGCGCGGCGAGTCTCAGAGGTGAACATATTGGGGCGTTCGCTGAGCAGGTTCAGCACGTCGGAGCTGCCGGTGCGTAGGGCGGCATACAGGTAATGTGCAGAATCCTCAGGACCTTTTGATGGAATCAGCCCGTCGTCGATCAGCGCTGCGAAATTGAACTGTGCCTGCGGATGGCGCAGGTCCGCGGCGCGTTCAAAGAACGTCAGGGCTTTTTTGGGGTTGGCAGACAAACCCAATCCGCCCTGGTAATGCAGAAAGCCAAGATCATTGATCGCATCGGCAAAATCCTGTTCGGCAGCTGCGCGGTACAGTTGCAGCGCCTTCGCGGGATCGGCCTCCACGCCGGTGCCGCGTTCGTACAGCTTGGCCAGTTCAAACTGTGCTTCAGGCGAACCGGCATCCGAAGCCCGCTGCAGGAAACTCACCGCCGCCGCAGGATCAAACCGGCCCTCGTTCGGATTGAGCCGGATATAAGCCAGCCCCAGCATCGAGCGGGTGTCGCCGAGCTCAGCCAATGCCAGCAGCTGCTCTTCCTGATCCGGCTTCAGCGCGGCCCAGGCCGCCGAGGCATCTGCCACCGCAACCGGAGCATCATTTTCACCGGGGCCGGCCAGATAGAAGGGAACGCCGGTCAGGGAGCCATAGGTATGCGGTTCCTGCAAGTTGGCGGTGTTTTCCATCACCCGGTCGCGGACCTGCCGGAACAGCAGGCTGATTTCCAGCCCGGGCTGCACCATTTTCTCCATCAGCGCAGTGGCATAGGGGGAGTTGCTGCCGCTGCCGTCCAGCGCCACCTGGCCGTCCTTTGCAGCAAAGGCCACCAGGGTGCCGCGGTCCGGATCGGCCGGCGCCATGCCGCCGCCGCCGCGGGTCGTTGCACTGCTTTGCGTCGTTTCACTGCTGCCCTGGTCAAGGGCAATGGAATCGCCCAGCGGGTTGTCGCGGCAGCTGTCCAGGATCACGATGCGCATTTTGCGCGCCCTGTCGACCGCGCCCAGCAGCTGTTTCAGCGACAGCGACTGGCGCTGCACATCCCGGTTGCTGGCGACCTTGGCGTCGGCGGGGATCAGGAAGTTTTCCCCCTGAACTTCTATGCCGTGGCCGGCAAAATAAACCAGCGCCAGATCGGCGACTTCGGAGCGGAAAGCGAAGTCATCCAGCAGCTGCTCCATTTCGGCAGTGCCCGGATCCAGCGCCAGGCTGACGTCAAAACCGATCCCCTCCAGCGTGTCGGCCATTCCGACCGCATCGTTGCGGGTGTTTTCCAGCGGCGGCAGGTGCTGATACTCTGCCACCCCGATCACCAGAGCGATCCGGTCGCTCGCGGCCTGGGCCGCGGCTGCAAACAGCAGGCAGGCGGTGAAACTCAATGCTTTGAAAAGGAAAGACATGCGGATACCCGGGCTGGCAGTTTCTGCTATGGCCCAATGTAGTCCGCAGCGGCAGCAAAGAAAAAGAAAATTCGCCGCCGTAAACGGCCCCGCCCGGAAGAGGGCAGGGCCAGCAGGTATCAGGTGCCGGCGAGACTGCCCGCAGAGTGCAGCCGCTCGCGCAGCTTTTGCAGTGTCACCCCTGCCGCCGCAGCCGGCAGATCGGCAGGCCCGGATTCATCCACTTGCGCTTGCACGCGCTTGTAGAAACCAGAAAGCCCGGCCAGGGTCTGGATCACCAGATCAAAGTCCTGCAGGGAGCGCAGCTCCTGGCTGGTCGGGGGAGTGCCCCGTTCCAGCACATCAAGAACAACGTCTTCCAAGGCTTGCATCTGGCTGCGCAGCTGCTCCATTTCCCACGCCGAAGCGGCGCACAGTTCACTTAAGGCCTTGCCGGGTCGCTCCATGATTACAGCCGCCCGACGACCTGTTCGATGGCCTGTTTCATCGTAGCCACCGTAAAGGGCTTGCGGACGATGTTGTTGAGGCCAAGCTGTTTGCCGACCTGGATCATTTCAGGAGTCGGCTTGCCGGTCACCAGAATGAAGCCGACCCTCTGGGTTGACTGATTGCCGCGCAGCGCCTGCAGCAGGCCCAGCCCGTCCATGCCTGGCATGTTGTAATCCGACAGCACCATGTGGACCGGTGTTTGGACCAGTTTCTGGTATGCGCCCTGGCCGGAGTTTTCGACCATGTAGTTCTTGATGCCGATCTCATCCAGGCTCTGGGTGATGATTCCGCGGCTTGTCGACATGTCGTCAACAACCATAACGCGGAGAGAGTCTTTCAAGCTCATTTTTCTTTCCTTCTGCTCTGCTTGCAGCCGTGGTCAGGGTTACCTGCCAGCGGGTGAGTTGACATAAGTTGTGATCCCGGCCGTCTTCAGGTGCTGCGATGCCGGGCCTGACATGCGCTCAGAGTGCCCGATGAAGAGATAGCCGCCCGGGTTCAGGGCATTCTGGAAGGCGCTCCAGACTTTCTGCTGGGTGGGATTGTCGAAGTAGATCGCCACATTCCGGCAGAAAATCGCATCGAACCTTCCCTTGAACGGAAACGGCTCGATCAGGTTCAGCACCCCGAAGGTGATCAGGTTGCGCAGGCTGCCAGGCAGGCGCCCTTCGGCATCGCGGGCAGGCACCAGCTTGCGGTATTTGGCGTCGATCTGAGCCAGTTCGTCCTCAGGGTATTTCGCCGCCTGGGCGTGGCGCACGACAACAGGGTCGATGTCCGTGCCCAGGATCTTGAAATCCAGTTTTGCCGCCTCCGGGCACATGTCCAGTACGGTCATGGCGATCGAGTAAGGCTCCTGGCCATTGGAACAGCCTGCCGACCACAGCCGCACCCGGCCGCCGCGCCGCGCCTGTTCGATCAGCGGCGGCAAAACGTCATTGCGCAGCGTCTCAAAGTGATGCGGTTCCCGGAAGAAATGGGTCACGTTTGTGGTCAGCAGCGACAAGAGGCCGCTGCGCTCCTGTTCGGCATTGGGGCCGTCCAGGCAGGCAAGGTATTCCTTGAAGCTGGTGAAGTTCCGCTGCCGCAGCTTGCGCGCCAGGCGGGAGGACACCAGCGGCTTCTTGCTTGCCGCCAGCGCCAGGCCGAAGTGCTTATGCGCGAATTTTGCAATGGCCTCGAATTCCTGATCCGAGAGGGCAAAGCTTTCGGCGTTTGGAGTGATAGACCCTTCTGCGCTCACAGCATCACCTGCTCCGGTGCCGAGATGACCGCATCCAAATTGATGATGCGCACCATGGTGTCATCATGGGAGATGATGCCCTGAATGTACTCCATCGTGTTGCGGCTATCGACCGGCGGGGTTTCCTGGATTTCGTCCGGGTTGATCGAGATAATCTCGGACACCGATTCCGCCAGCAGGCCCACCGGCTTGCCATGCACCGACACGACGATGACCACATTGCGCTCGCTGGCTTCGGTCTGCTGAAGGCCGAAACGGGCGGAGAGATCATAGATCGGGATCACCGCGCCGCGCAGGTTCATGACACCCAGCACATCGGCAGGGGCATGCGGCAGGATGGTGACCGGCGACCAGCGCCGGATTTCCCGGATCTGGGTGATCTTCAGGCAGAACGCCTGGCCGGCGACGGTGAAGCTGACAAACTCGCTGTGTTCAGCGTGCTTCACTTCCTGATCGGTTTGCTTCACTTCAGCTTGCATTGCTCATTCTCCGCTCGGTGTCAAAGGCGGCCGCTGTGGGCGAGGCCGCAATGATGCTTTCAGGGTCCAGGATCATGGCGATCTTGCCATCGCCCAGGATCGTTGCGGCGGCGACGCCGGGGATTTCCCCGCAGACGCCATCCAGGCTTTTGATCACCACCTGTCGCTGGTCGTGGATGTCATCCACAGCCAAGGCGCAGCGCTGGCCGGTCTCGGTTTCCACCAGCAGATAGACGCCGGCCTGCTGATCGCTTTCCCGGTAGAGGCCGAGACCGCCTGCCACGTCGCAGATCGGTACAAAGTTGCCCCTGATCGAAAGCAAGGTGCCATCGGCGCCCAGGCTGTTGATCATGTCGTCGCTGCCGCGCATGGTTTCGACAATCGACGTGATCGGCACAACCATGGTCTGATCCGCAACGGACACAACCATTCCGTCCATGACCGCGAGTGTCAGCGGCAGGATGATGGTAAAGGTCGATCCCTTGCCCGGAGTGGACGAGATGTTGATGCGGCCGCCGAGGCCGGTCACCGCGTTCTTCACAACATCCATCCCCACACCGCGGCCGGAAAGGTTTGAAACCTCCTTGGCGGTGGAGAAACCCGGTGCAAACAGGAGATTGTCGATCTCTGCGTCGGTGAGTTCGGCGTTTTCCGGGATCAGGCCTTTTTCGATTGCGATCTGCTTGACCCGCGGGCGGTTCACACCGGCGCCGTCGTCCTTGATTTCGATGCAGACGCTGCCCGAACGGTGCGAAGCAGAAAGCCGGATTTCACCGATCCTGGATTTTCCAGCTGCTTCCCGGTCCTCGGGTTTTTCGATGCCGTGGTCCACCGCATTACGCAGGATATGCGTCAGCGGATCGGACAGCCGTTCGATCACGGTCTTGTCCACCTCGGTATTTTCACCCTCGTTCACCAGCTTGCAGGTCTTCTCGGTCGCAGCGGACGCCTCACGCACGATCCGCGCCATGCGCTGGAACAGCGGCTTCACTGGCTGCGCGCGGATGGCCATGACGCCTTCCTGAATATCGCGGGCCAGGTTTTTGAAGCCTTCCAGCTCGGTCTCGACGTCCCGGGTATCGGAGACGTTGAGATTGGCAATCTGCTGAGCCAGCATCGAATGGTTGATGATGAGCTCCCCGACAGCATTGATTAGCCGGTCCACCCGCTCGAGCTCGACACGGAGCGTGGGCTTGGGACCGCTGCGCTGCTCCTGCTTGCCGCTCTCGGCTTTCGGGGCCGATGCCTTGTCTTCGGCGGCTGCCGGCTTGGCTTCGGGTTCGGGCGCGGGGGCCGGCGGCTCAAAAGGGGCTGAAGCAGAATCCGCTGCGGTGTCCGGAGCCGGGTCCGGCAGCGCTGCCTCAACCGGCGGTGCACTGAACATGGCATCCAGCGCGGCCAGGGCGTTTGCCTCGGCTTCAGCATCGCCGTCGCCGTCGATCGACAGCTCGCACAGGCCTTCTACAAATTCGAAGACGGCCTCGACGATTGAGCGGGGTTCCTTGGTGACCAGCACCAGATCCCAGGCCAGATAGCTGTCGGACACATCCATCGAGTCAAAGCCCGGAAGCTCGTTCTCGTCGAGGGTCACCGTCAGCTCGCCCATGTCCTTGAGCGCCTGGAACAGGAAGAAAGGCTCATTGCCGGTGCCGTACATCTCCTTGAGAGGATGGAAACGGATCCGGTAGGTTTCTTCTTGCGGAACAATGACTTCCGGCGCCGCGGCAGGCCCGCCGAGTCCCATCGGCTCGAAGGTGAGGTCTTCCTCCTCTTCGGGGATGTACTCATCAAGCGCCGCCAGCAGCGTGTCGTGATGCGCTTCGTCCACCTCGCCGCCGTCGCGGGCCACCTCGACCAGAGCGGACAGGTGGTCGCTGGAGCGCAGCAGCAGCTGGATCAGCTTCGGGTCCAGATCCAGCCGGTTGGAGCGCACTTCGTCAAACACGGTTTCGAACCGGTGCGCAAATGCCACCAGGTCATCGAGGCCAAAAGCCCCGGCGCCGCCTTTGATCGAGTGCACGGCGCGGAAGATCGCATTGACAACCTCGGGGTCGTGATCGCCTCCTTCGATAGCGGTCAGCCCCTCATCCGTTGCTTCGAGGAGCTCTTCGCACTCCTCAAAGAAGGTATCCTGTATCGAACCCGACATCTTAGGCCGCGGCTCCTGTCACCCGCTTCAGCGCAAAGATCAGCGAAGCGTCGTCAAACGGTTTGGTGATCCAGCCGGTAGCGCCGGCGCCGCGGGCGCGGGCCTTCAGCTCCGGCGCGCTTTCGGTGGTCAGCACCAGGATCGGCACCTTGGAGTTGATGCCGGTGCCGCGCAGCTCTTCGATCACGCCGAAACCGTCGAGGTTGGGCATGTTGATATCGGTGATCACCACGTCCGGGTCCACGTCCGGGTACATGTCCACCCCTTCGCGGCCGTCCACGGCGCAGTGGTATTCAAATCCGGCCTCTTCCAGGGTTGCGGCCAGAAGATTCCTGATCGTGCGGGAATCGTCGATTGCCAGAACTTTGGTTTTCATGCTGTTTCCTCGTCTTCAAAACGGTTGGGCTCCAGCCCCAGAAGCGTCAGGGACTTGCGGCAGGATTCGGTGATATTGGTGACTGAGAAGCCTACCCCCTCGGACCGCCACTGCTGCTCTGCGCCAAGCAGAAGCTGCAGGCAGCGCGAAGGCATCAGGGCAACGCCGCCGCAGTCGATTTCAACTGCTTGAGAACGCGCGCCCTGCAGGAAGGCGATCAGCGGATCCAGTTCCGCGAAGGCGTTTGGCAGATCCAAGTTATGCTTTTGCGTTTCCGTTGTCATTTTCGGCGATTCGCACCCCCGTTGTCGGCGATCAGTTCGAGTTCGATGAGGCAAGTCTTAGGCGCCGGGCCTTAATATTTGATTGCTGCCGGGCTGGCTGAGACGGGGATTCATAAGGAGAGCTGCCGTAAATACGCCGGGCAATTCGCGTCAATTTTTACCGGTCCGCTGCGGGTGGGAGAATCACTGCCGGGGCCGGATATGCGGCTTTGCTGGCGTATGCCGCAAACCGGGCACAGCCTGCGCGTGCATCTTTACAGTGGCTTTACGAACTGACGCGGGAGCGCACCGGAAACCACCGGTTTTTTGCAGCAAAACAAGGCAAACGGGGCCGCCTGTAAGCGGCAAATTAAGAACTGCGCCGCATTCTGAGCGGCACATCTACTTGCGGCAGCCTAGGCCGCAATACTCTTAGGAGGACGGAATGAAAGCGCTTAAATCGCTCAAACTGGCTTATAAGCTGCCGTTGTTCGTTGTTGGGTTTGTTGTGCTGGTGACGGCGATTCTCGTCACTATCAGCACGATCAGCTTTCAGCGCAGCGCAGCAGACAATGCCCAAGACCAGCTGCGTTCCATGGTGGCGGACCGGAAACTTTCGGTGCAGACACTGCTGGACGGTATTCACGCGGACGTGCAGACCCTGGCGGCGGTGCCGTCATCTGCGACGGCGATCGAATGGCTGACGATGACCTGGAACGATCTGGACGGCAATCCGGGTCAAGTGCTGCGGCAGGCTTATATCGATAACAACCCGCACCCGCTCGGGCAGAAGCATCTGCTGGCGAGAGGCGAGGGGGATTCGCCGTATCATATGCATCACGAAAGCTTTCATCCGGCCTATAAGACTCTGATTGAGAGCAAGGGCTATTATGATGCTTTCCTGATCAACCTGGCCGGCGACATTGTCTATTCGGTGTTCAAGGAAAGCGATTTTGGCACCAATATGATGTCCGGCCCGTTCAAGGATTCCGGCCTGGCCAAAGTGTACCGGGCCGCCCTGGAAGGCCGCCGCGGCGAAGTTTTCTTTGCCGATATGGAGCCCTACGCGCCGAGCGCGGGTGCCGCGGCAGCCTTTGCTGCAGCCCCGGTTGTGAACGACGCCAATCTGACCGTCGGCGTGCTGGCAGTGCAGATTCCGGTCGATCTGCTCGGCACCATCGTCAACAACGAGCAGGGCATGGGCAAGTCTACCCAGATCTACCTGGCGGGCGCGGATATGAAAGCCCGGACCGGGTCCCGGTTCGAAGGCGGCTTCGAAGTTCTGTCGCAGCTGCCCTCTACCCGGCAGGTGACGGAAGCCTTTGATGGAAATTCGCATGTTCAAACCGGCGTGCCTGGTCTGGATGGGCATCCGGTGCTTGCTTATTCCGAGCCGCTGCCGCTTGCCTTTGCGGACTGGGTGATCATTGCCGAGCAGGATCTGGCCGAGCTGATGGCCCCGGCGGTCAAGAAGCGCAACATGCTGCTTGCGGTCTCACTGATCTGTGCCGGCGGCATTTCTTTCTTCGGTTGGCTGTTTGCCCGCTCCATCACCCGGCCGATCGACCGGATCTGCGAGAACATGGAGGCCGTTGCGGAGGGCAATCTGGAAACTGAAATCGAGGCAGCCGCCCGCACGGATGAAATCGGCAAGATCGGCAAGACCCTGGTGTCAATGCAGGAAGATCTGAAGCAGGCCCGCGCCTCGGAGGAGGAACGCGCTGAAATGCAGCAGCAGCAGCAGCAGGTGGTCGAAAACCTGAGTGCCGGCTTGATGCAGCTCGCTAATGGCGATTTCTCACAGCCGATCAAGGGGCCGTTCCCGCAGGAATACGAGCAGCTGCGGGAGAACTTCAACAGCACTGTCAGCAATCTCAGCTCGACTGTGCAGCAAGTGATCGAGGCGTCGGGAAGTATCCGGAACGGCGCGGCCGAGATCAGCCAGGCTTCCGACGATCTGTCGAACCGCACCGAAAGCCAGGCGGCCACGCTGGAAGAGACGGCAGCGGCGCTGGATGAGCTGACGGCCTCGGTGAAATCCGCGGCTGAGGGCGCCCGCAGCGTCGAAAGCACCATGGCCGAGGCGCGCACCCAGGCGGAAAACAACCGCGAGGTGGTGCAAAGCGCGGTCTCGGCGATGACCGAGATCGAGCAGAGCTCGAACCACATCAGCCAGATCATCAGCGTGATCGACGACATCGCCTTCCAGACCAACCTCTTGGCGCTCAATGCCGGCGTCGAGGCGGCGCGGGCGGGCGAGGCCGGCAAGGGCTTTGCAGTGGTCGCCAGCGAAGTGCGCGCCCTGGCGCAGCGCTCCTCTGATGCGGCGATGGAGATCAAGACGCTGATCGGCGACAGCTCGAAACAAGTGGAGCGCGGCGTTGATCTGGTCGGCAAGGCCGGCGAAGCGCTGCAGAGCATCGTCGAGCAGGTCACCCATATCTCGCAGCTGGTCTCCGGCATCGCCGAGGGTGCGGCTGAGCAGTCGACCGGGCTGAACGAGATCAACACCGGGGTGACGCAGCTGGACCAGGTCACGCAGCAGAACGCGGCGATGGTGGAACAGGCCACCGCGGCGGGGCACATGCTGAACTCGGATGCGGGCAAGCTGTCAGAGCTGGTGGCGCATTTCCGGGTGGCCGGCGGCAGCCCGGCGGCACGTCCGGCAGCCGCGGCGCCCAAGCCCGCGGCCAAGCCTGCGCCCTCGGCGCATGGCGAGGAAGATTGGGCGATCGAGGCCAGCCCGGCCCTGGCCCCGGCTGTCAGCGGCGGTGGCAACGCAGCCCGCGACCTCTGGCAGGACTTTTAAACACTCACCGGAGGCGCCGCCGCAATCGGCAGCGGCGCCTTCAGACTATGGCAACCTGTGCCTGCAATACTCGGGGCACTGCAAATTGACTGGGGAAACCATTGTCTTCGCGAAACTTATTGATAATCACCACGGATCGCAGCTTTGCCCGCACTCTGCAAAGCTATATGGAGTCGGCCTATCCGGGCATGAAAGTGTTTTTGGCCAACAATCTGATGATGGCCTACAATCAGGCCGAGGCCGCGCAGCCGGTGTTTGCCTTTGTCGAGGACGGCTTCACCAAACTGCCTGAATTCGAAATGATGATGGCGCTGTTTTCGGCAATGGACACCCGCTGGGTCTCTGTCATGGACCGGCAGGGGGCGACCCCGGCGCGGAAATCATCGCCGCTGCTGGATGTCGGTGCGGGCATTTTCGAGCTGACCAAAGCCGACCATCCCAGCCAGTTCGCCCAATATTTCGACATGATGGTCAAGGCGCCGCGGCGCAGTGCCCGGAGTGCACCCCGCGCTGCTAACGGCCGCCCCGCAGCGGCGGCAGGCGGAAACCGCAAGCTGATACTGATCGGCTCGTCAACCGGCGGTGTGGAGGCCCTGCGCAGCATTCTGGTGGGCTTTCCATTTGATTGCCCTCCGACCTTGATCGTGCAGCATACCGGCAAGAACTTCGGCTCCGGCCTGGTGTCGCTGCTGGACCGGATCTGCCCGGCGCGGGTGCGCGCGGCGGAAGACGGAATCTCCCTGGAGCCGGGCCACGTTTACATTGCGGCAGGCCAGCGCCGCCACATGGGGCTGAGCAGCCGCAAGCCGCTGCGCCTGCGGATGAAGGAGGGCCCGGATATTTCCGGCCATACGCCGTCTGTTGACGCTCTGTTCACTTCTGCTGTGCCATATGGAAAGGACGTTGTTGCCACCATCCTGACCGGCATGGGCCAGGACGGCGCCCGGGGGCTTCTGGAACTGCGCAAGGCCGGAGCCAAGACCTTTTCCCAGGATGAGAAATCCTCGGTGGTCTACGGGATGCCCAGGGTGGCTTGGGACATTGGCGCCTCGCAGCAGCAGGTGCCGCTGGCCCGGATGGCGGGCACGCTACTACAGGCCAGCAAGGCCTGAACTCATTGCAGGAAGGGACCACAGCCTTGACCACAGTTTTCGCAAACTCGAAATCCGTAACGGTTCTGCAAGGGGAATACCGGGTGACTACGGATCCGAAGATCGTGTTCTCCACGGTGCTGGGCTCGTGCATTGCGGCTTGCATTTATGATCCCGAAAATGGTGTCGGCGGGATGAATCATTTCCTGCTGGCCAACGCCCGCCAGGGGGGCGCGGCCAACGCCCGCTACGGCATTCACGCCATGGAACTGCTGATCAATGGGATCATGAAGAAAGGCGCCATCCGCTCCAATCTGAAAGCCAAAGTGTTCGGGGGCGCCAAAATGTCGGCAAACCTGTCGGATATCGGCGCGGCCAATGCGGATTTTGTGCAGCGGTTCCTGCGCGATGAGGGGATCCCTTGCGTGTCCTCCAGCGTCGGCGGCACCTCGGCGCGGCGGGTGCGGTTTCACCCCTGTTCCGGCGCTGCCCAGCAGACCCATGTGAAGGATGACCGCAAGCTCGGCGAACTGGAGCAGCGCGCGGCAACGCGCCCGGCTCCAGCACCGGCTCCGGCGCCCGAAGGCGCAGGCGCAGTCACGCTGTTCTGAGATCTGCGGCCCGGCTGCGCACCCGCGCACGGAAACTGCGCGGAGCGCCTGGCCGGGCGGGCGGCAAATACTGTTTGCCCGCGCCGGCTGGCAGGGGTAGTCCCTTAGGGGCTATGATCTTCAACCGGGCATCGACATATGTTTCATGGATCGCGGCGGCCGTTTTGGCCGCGGTCTTGTTTCCGGGGCCCGCTGCAGGGCAGGCCCGGATTACGGTATTTGCGGCTGCCAGCACCAAAACCGCGCTGGATGAAGCCGCTGCGGCGTTCCAGCAGGAAACCGGCAATCAGGTTGTTGTCTCTTATGCAGGGTCTGCGGCCCTGGCGCGCCAGATTCAGCTGGGGGCGCCAGCAGATGTCTTCATCTCTGCCAATCCCGGCTGGATGGATGTGCTGCAGCAAGAGGGGCTGGTCGATTCGGACACACGGTTCGATTTTCTGACCAACCGCCTGGTTCTCGTTGCCCATGGCCGCGACGCGGCTTCTGTGGTGCTGGAAACAGCTGATTTGGCGGGGCTGCTGGGCGAAGGCCGCCTGGCGATGGCGCTGGTGGATGCGGTTCCTGCCGGGATCTATGGCAAGGCGGCGCTAACGGCATTGGGGCATTGGCCCGAAGTTGTGCCGAAAGTAGCGCAGGCGGCAAATGTCAGGGCGGCGCTGGCGCTGGTGGTGTCTGGCGAGGCTCCGCTTGGGGTGGTTTATGCAACTGATGCGGCGGCGGCCGGCGATGTATCGGTGATTGCGGTGTTTCCGGAGGCAAGCCATCCTCCGATCATCTACCCTGCGGCGGCGGTGGCAGGGACCGCCGGGGAAGAGACCCGGGCGTTCCTGGCCTATTTACGCAGCGCGGCCGCCCGGAGTGTTTTCGAAGGCCACGGCTTTGGGGCGGAGGCAGATTGAGCGGAATGGCAGGGTGGCTGAGTCCCGAGGAATGGCAAGCGGTCGCGTTGTCGCTTCGGGTGTCTCTTTGGGCGACGATGGCCGCATTGCCGCTCGCAGTCTGGGTGGCCTATCTGCTGGCACGCCGGGAGTTTCCGGGCAAGCAGCTGCTGAATAGCGCGGTTCATCTACCGCTGATCCTGCCGCCTGTGGTAACCGGATACCTTCTGCTGATGATGTTCGGCACCAAGGGGCCAGTGGGCGGGGCGCTGCAGCAGATCGGGATCGTATTTGCCTTTCGCTGGACCGGCGCGGCACTGGCAGCCGCGATCATGGCCTTTCCGCTGATGGTGCGGGCGATCCGGCTGTCTTTTGAGGCGGTGGACCCCAAGCTGGAGCAGGCCGCTGCGACCTTGGGGGCATCAAAGCCCTGGGTGTTCGCAACCGTCACGCTGCCAATGATTTTGCCAGGGTTGATTGCAGGCACGGTTCTGGGGTTCGCCAAGGCAATGGGGGAATTCGGCGCCACGATCACCTTTGTGTCCAGCATTCCGGGGCAGACACAGACGCTGCCGTCAGCAATCTACACTTTTTTGCAGGTGCCGGGCGGAGAAGCTGCTGCCTTGCGGTTGACGCTGGTCTCCATTGCCGTTGCGTTAACCGCTCTGCTGCTGTCTGAACTGCTGGCGCGCCGTGCTGCGGCCCGGCTGGGAGGGCGCTGATGCTGACGGTGTCTCTGCAGCACGCTTTGCCTGAATTCGCGCTGGACGTGCAGTTTGAGGCGCCGCCGGGCGTTACGGTTCTGTTCGGCCGCTCGGGCACCGGCAAGACCACTGTGATCCAGGCGGTTGCCGGTTTGCTGAGGCCGGAGCGGGGGCGGGTGGCGCTGAATGGCGAACTGCTTTTTGATACCGGGCAGCGGCACTGGCTACCGCCGCACAAACGCCGGATGGGGTATGTCTTTCAGGAGGGACGGTTGTTCCCGCATCTGACTGTTCGGCAGAACCTGTTGTTCGGACAATGGTTTGCACCGCGGGGAGCAAAGCTGGAGAGCCTGGGCCGGGTGGTGGAGATGCTGGGCATCGGACCGCTGCTGCAGCGGCGCCCCGGGGCGCTCTCGGGCGGTGAAAAGCAGCGGGTGGCCATTGGCCGGGCACTGCTGTCGGCGCCGCGGATGATCCTGGCCGATGAGCCGTTGTCGGCACTGGACGAGGCGCGCAAGGCGGAGATTCTGCCCTATTTCGAGCGGCTGCGGGACGAAACCGGCATTCCCGTTCTTTATGTCAGCCATTCCGCCGCTGAAGTTGCCCGGCTGGCGACGACGGTTGTCGTTTTGCAGGACGGCAAGGTGCAACGCCAGGGCACGGCGGCTGAGGTGCTGGGCGATTCCGCCGTTATGCCTACAGGGGTGCGTGCTGCTGGTGCGCTGCTGGAAGCCCGGGTGGCGCGTCACCATGACGACGGGCTGACCGAGCTGAACGCGGGCGGGGTGCCCTTGTTTCTGCCGCAGATCGCGCAGGCGCCGGGCAGCCCGGTGCGGGTGCGTATCGCCGCGCATGAGGTGATCCTGTCGCGATTGCGGCCCGAGGGGCTGTCGGCGCTTAATATTCTGCCGGGATGCGTTGAGCATATCCGCACCGGCGGCGGCCCCGGCGCCATGGTGGCGCTGCAGACGCCGGCTGGGCGGGTGCTGGCGCGGGTGACCCGGCGCTCGGCCCAAGCCTTGGCGCTGGAGCCGGGGGCGGAGTGTTATGCGGTGGTGAAAACCGTCTCCATCGCGCCGGAGGATATTGGCGGGGCGGGACCGGGGGCGCGGGACCTTCAAAAATAGCAAAACAATCCTTCATGTATTCTTGGTACGGAAAAAAGTTCGGTTGCACGGAAGCGGCCGTTATCAATGGAGGCAGCACTTCAGCAGGAAAGGCAGCCGATGACCCAACGATCCTACTACGCACCTGAAGGCGGGCTGCCGCCGCAGACGCAGCTGCTGACTGACCGCGCAATGTTCACCGAGGCCTATGCGGTGATCCCCAAGGGCACGATGAGCGATATCGTGGCCAGTCTTTTGCCGTTCTGGGACGGCGCGCGTTTCTGGGTGCTGTCGCGGCCCCTGTCTGGTTTTGCTGAAACCTTTTCCCAGTATATCGCTGAGGTGCAGCCGGGTGGCGGCAGCGACCGTCCGGAAACCGAGCCAGGTGTAGAGGCCGTGCTGTTTGTGGTGCAGGGCGCCATGACGCTGACCATCGACGGAACCGAGCATGAAATGGAGGAGGGTGGCTATGCCTTCCTGCCGCCCCAAGCCGTCTGGAGCCTGCGCAACAACGGCGATGCGCCTGTGCGTTTCCATTGGATCCGCAAGGCGTATCAGGCGGTTGCGGGGCTGGAGGCGCCGGAAGCCTTTGTCACCAGCGACAAACATGTCGACCCGACGCCGATGCCGGGAACCGAGGGCAAATGGGCAACCACGCGGTTCGTGGATCCGAACGATCTGCGCCACGACATGCATGTGACGATTGTCACCTTTGAGCCGGGCGCGGTGATCCCCTTTGCCGAGACCCATGTGATGGAACACGGGCTTTATGTGCTGGAGGGCAAGGCCGTTTACCGGCTGAACCAGGATTGGGTTGAAGTTGAGGCCGGCGACTACATGTGGCTGCGCGCCTTCTGCCCGCAAGCTTGCTATGCAGGCGGGCCGGGCAAGTTCCGCTATCTGCTGTACAAAGATGTGAACCGCCACATGCCGCTGGCGCCGCTGCGCTGAAGGCAGGCGCAGCGCCCAGCCCTGATATGTGCCCGGGCGCTGTCCGGCTTGTCAGCCGGGCGGGGTCTCATCTGCCGCCGGAGCGCCCAGGCCATACGAAAGCTTCTGCGCGGCGTCCTTGACCAGGGCGCCGATGCCGCTGATGCCGCCATCGGGCATCCGGGCTGTGGGGCCGGAGATGGAAATCCCGGCCAGCACCTCGCCCTGCATGCCAAAGACCGGCGCCGCGACGCAGCGCATGCCCGGCGCTTTTTCCTCATCATCAAAGGACCAGCCGCGGCTGCGGATCTGCGCCAGATCGGCGCGCAGCGCGTCGGGTGAAGTCAGGGTTTTAGCGGTGAACTGCTCCAGCGTGCGGCCGCGCAGGAAGCGGGTGAGCTGGTCCTCCTCGAAACAGCTGAGCAGCGCCTTGCCGATTCCTGATGCATGCATCGGCGAGGTGGTTCCGGGCGGGAAGAAGGCGCGGATCGATTCATGCGTCTCCACCTGGCTTACAAACATCACATCGCCGCCGCGTTCGATGCCGAGATTGGAGGTCTCGCCGGTGGCCTCCATCAGCTCGCGCATCACCGGTCTTGCCCGCTCAATCACGCTGGAGCGGCGCAGGAAGGCAGAGCCAAGGCGGAACGCCATGGCGCCGATGTGCCAGGTCTGGCTTTGCGGCTCTATCTCGACGATCTGGCGTGCCTCCAGGGTGGACAGCACCCGGTACATAGTGGCTGCCGACTGATCGAGCGAAGCCGACAGTTCCGTCAGGGTCATACCGTTGGCGCCGGCCAGTGCGTCCAGCACATCCAGCGCCCGGTCAAGTGATTGAATGGTGGCTGGCTGGCTGGCGGAATCAAAGCTTTTGGGGCGGCCTTTGCGGCGCGGCGGCTGGGGCATTTTCAGGCCTTCCCTGGCAATTCAAGCAGCAGCTTATGGATAATTATGAAAATCACTTCTGTACAGTGAAAAAACTAAAGCTGTTGAAATTATGAGAATTTTCCTCTCAATTCCAGTTTTTGAAACCTTTTTTCAAAAAAATTCACCTGCGGGCAGCTTCCCTTTACTGTGAAGGAAATCGCCACAGGAGGGCACGAAATGAGCTTTCAAAATCCGGTTTTCATCCCCGGTCCGACCAATATGCCCGAAGCGCTGCGCAAGGCCGTGGACATGCCGACGCTGGATCACCGCTCGCCGCTGTTCGGTCAAATCCTGCACCCGGCGCTGGCCGGGGTGAAGAAGGTTCTGAAAAGCGAGAACGCCGAGATTTTTGTCTTCCCGTCGACCGGAACCGGCGGCTGGGAAACCGCGATCACCAACACGCTGAGCGCCGGCGACAAGGTTCTGGCCGCGCGCAACGGCATGTTCAGCCACCGCTGGATCGACATGTGCCAGCGCCACGGGTTGGAGGTTCAGGTTGTTGAGACCCCTTGGGGCGAAGGCCTGCCTGCGGACCGCTACGAGGAAATCCTGACCGCCGACACCGCGCATGAGATCAAGGTGGTTCTGGCGACCCACAACGAGACTGCCACCGGCGTGAAGTCCGATATTGCCGCTGTCCGCCGTGTGCTGGATGCGGCCGGCCACCCGGCGCTGCTGTTTGTTGATGGCGTGTCCTCCATCGCTTCGATGGATTTCCGCATGGATGAGTGGGGCGTCGATATTGCCGTCACCGGCTCGCAGAAGGGCTTCATGCTGCCGCCGGGACTGGCCATCGTCGGCTTCTCGCCCAAGGCGATGCAGGCGGTGAAAACCGCGTCCCTGCCGCGCACCTTCTTTGATATCAAGGACATGGCGCTTGGCTATTCCAACAGCGCTTATCCCTACACCCCCTCTGTCGGCCTGCTGAACGGGTTGAACATGGCTTGTGGTATGCTGTTGGAGGAAGGGCTGGAAAACGTTTTTGCCCGCCACCACCGGATTGCCGAAGGCGTACGTTCCGCGGTCCGGGCTTGGGGCCTGGAACTCTGTGCCGTCTCGCCGGAAGTCTACTCGGACAGCGTCAGCGCGATCCGCACGCCGGACGGCTTTGATGCCAACAAATTCGTGAGCCTGGCGGCCGAGAAATACGGTGTCGCCTTTGGCACCGGTCTGGGCGAGGTCGCAGGCAAGGTGTTCCGCATCGGCCACCTGGGCAGCCTCACCGATGTGATGGCGCTGTCCGGCATCGCGACCGCCGAAATGGTAATGGCCGACCTTGGGCTGAACATCCCGCTGGGCTCCGGCGTGGCGGCTGCGCAGGACTACTACCGCGGCAATACCGCAGCCAGCACCAAGGCTGCCGCCTGATGAAGGATAACGCGATGTATATCCCGACCTATGAGGACATGCTGGCTGCGCATGAGCGCATCCAGCCGCATATCCGCCGTACGCCGGTGCGCAGCTCGGCTTATCTGAATGAGCTGACCGGCGCCGAATTGTTCTTCAAATGCGAGAACTTCCAGGAGCCGGGCGCCTTCAAGGTGCGCGGCGCCACCAACGCGGTGTTCGGGCTGGATGATGCGCAGGCCGCCAAGGGAGTGGCGACGCATTCCTCTGGCAACCATGCCTCCTGCCTGTCTTATGCGGCGATGCTGCGCGGCATTCCCTGCAACGTGGTGATGCCGCGGACGGCTCCGCAGGCCAAGAAAGACACCGTGCGCCGTTATGGCGGTAAGATCACCGAGTGCGAGCCCTCGACCAGTTCGCGTGAGGAGACCTTTGCCAAGGTGCAGGCCGAGACCGGCGGCGATTTCGTGCACCCCTACAATGACCACCGGGTCATCGCGGGGCAGGGCACTTGCGCCAAGGAGTTCGTGGAGCAGACCGATGGCCTGGACATGGTTGTGGCCCCTATCGGCGGCGGCGGCATGATTTCGGGTACCTGCCTGACGCTGTCGACGCTGGCACCGGAAACCCAGGTGATTGCGGCAGAGCCGGAGCAGGCCGATGACGCCTACCGCAGCTTCAAGGCGGGTTACATCATCGCCGATGATGCGCCCAAGACCATCGCCGACGGGCTGCTGGTGCCGCTGAAGGAGCTGACCTGGCACTTCGTCAGCAACCACGTCAGCGGGATCTACACTGCGTCCGATGCGGAGATCATCGAGGCGATGAAGCTGATCTGGAAGCATCTGCGCATTGTAATGGAACCGTCTTCGGCGGTGCCGCTCGCCACCATTCTGAAAAACAAAGACGCCTTCGCGGGCAAACGCGTGGGCCTGATCGTCACCGGCGGCAATGTCGACCTCGACAAGCTGCCCTGGATGAACAGCTGATTTTGGGAGTTAAACTCATGAACGTGCAGACAAATTTCGAAGAGCTTGAAGTTGGCTATGACATCCCGGCGGTTCCGGGCATGGCCGAGGGCGATATCCAGACCCCGGCGCTGGTGCTGGACCTGGACGCGCTGGAGCGCAACATCAAGAAGATGGGCGACTATGCCAAGGCGCATGGCATGCGCCACCGGGTGCATGGCAAGATGCACAAGTCGGTGGATGTGGCCAAGCTGCAGGAAACCCTGGGCGGCGCGGTTGGCGTCTGCTGCCAGAAGGTGTCCGAGGCCGAGGTCTTTGCCCGCGGCGGCATCAAGGACGTGCTGGTTTCCAACCAGGTCCGCGACCCGCAGAAGATCGACCGTCTGGCCCGCCTGCCCAAACTCGGCGCCCGCACCATCGTCTGCGTCGATGACATCGACAATGTGGCCGACCTGTCGGCGGCGGCGCAGAAGCATGGCACCGAAATCGAGGTCTTTGTCGAGATCGACTGCGGCGCCGGCCGTTGCGGTGTGACCACCACTCAGGACGTTGTCGCGATCGCCAAAAGCGTCGATGCAGCCGAGGGGCTGAAGTTCTCGGGCATCCAGGCGTATCAGGGGGCGATGCAGCACCTCGATACCTATGAGGCGCGCAAGGAGAAGCTCGATATCGCCATCGAAATGGTCGAGAACGCGGTGCAGGGGCTGAAGGCGGTTGGACTGGAACCGGAACTGGTTTCGGGCGGCGGAACCGGCTCCTACTACTTCGAGAGCAACTCTGGCGTTTTCAACGAACTGCAGTGCGGGTCCTACGCCTTCATGGACGCCGATTACGGGCGTATTCTTGACAAGGACGGCAACCGCATTGACCAGGGCGAGTGGGAGAATGCCTTCTTCCTGCTGACCCAGGTGATGAGCCACGCCAAAAGTGACAAGGCCATCGTTGACGCGGGCCTCAAGGCCCAGTCGGTGGACAGCGGCTTGCCCTTCATCTTCGGCCGCGACGATGTGGAGTATGTCAAATGCTCGGATGAGCACGGCGTGGTCGCCGACCCCGAGGGAGCACTTAAAGTGGGTGAGAAGCTGCGGCTGGTGCCTGGCCACTGCGACCCGACCGCCAACGTGCATGACTGGTACGTCGGTGTGCGCGGCGGCAAAGTTGAAACCGTCTGGCCTGTCTCGGCCCGCGGCAAAGCATACTAACTGATCCATCCCCGAACAGGCGGAGGTGCGCGTGCCGCCCTTCGCCTGTTTTTTATTGAGGAGAAACAAACATGTATATCGTTCCGGAGAAGGAAATCGCGGGCCTGATGACCCGCGAGGCCGCGTTTGATGCGGTCGAGAAGGTCTTTGCCGCCATGGCATCGGGCGATGCCTATAACTTCCCTGTAGTGCGTGAAGCGATTGGCCATGAGGATGCGCTTTATGGCTTCAAAGGCGGTTTTGACCGTGCCGGCCTCACCCTAGGCCTGAAAGCCGGCGGCTACTGGCCGAACAACCTGGAAAAGCGCGGACTGATCAATCACCAGTCCACCGTTTTCCTGTTCGACCCGGACACCGGCAAGGCCAAGGCGATGGTGGGCGGCAACCTGCTGACTGCGCTGCGCACTGCCGCGGCGTCCTCGGTCTCGATCAAGCATCTGGCCCGCAAGGATGCCAAGGTGATCGGCATGATCGGCGCGGGCCATCAGGCCAAGTTCCAGCTGCGCGCGGCATTGGAGCAGCGTCAGTTTGAAAAAGTCATCGGCTGGAACCTGCACCCGGATATGCTGCCGAACCTGCAAGAAGTTGCGGATGAAGCGGGCCTGCCCTTTGAAGCAGTGGAGCTGGACGGCATGCGCGAGGCGGATGTGATCATCTCGATCACCTCGTCCTTCGACGCGATCCTGAACACAGCTCAGGTCAGCCCGGGCACCCACATCGCCTGCATGGGCACCGATACCAAGGGCAAGCAGGAGGTGGACCCGCAGCTGCTGGTGGCGGCAGACGTGTTCACTGATGAGGTGGCGCAGTCGATCTCCATCGGCGAGACGCAGCACGCGGTGGCGCAGGGGCTGATCCAGGAAGCCGACGTGGCCCAGATCGGCGCGGTGATCAACGGCACCAACCCCGGGCGCACCTCGGGCGATCAAATCACGCTGTTCGACGGCACCGGTGTCGGCCTGCAGGATCTGGCGGTGGCGGCCTCGGTCGTTGATCTGGCGGTGGAGCAAGGCATCGCCATCGAGGTCGACTTCTAAGCTTCAGCCAGAAACATATTCTGCAATTATCCGCCTAGCGGAGCAGCGGGAGAGAGGTACACCTCTCTCCCGTTTTGCTTTTGGAGGATACCGAACATGTTTCTGGGCTTGAGCCTGCTGGTGGTTGGCGTGGTGCTGTGCCTGAATGGCATCTGGCTGTTTGGCCGGATCGAGGACCGGGAAATCTGTTTGATCAACTTCGCCGCGGCGGCCGTCTTCTTTGCCATCGTCCTGCTGATCGCCCTTGCCGCGCAGCAGCCGTCCGATCTGCTGGACGCCGGCATGACGCTGCTGTTCGGCACCACCTATCTGTGGGTCGGTTATAACCGGCTGGTTCCCGCCAACGGTGCAGGACTCGGCTGGTTCAGCGGCTTTGTTGCCTTAACTGCGGCGCCTATGGTGCTACGGGTGCTGGCGCAGGCAGACGGGCTGTTCGATGTCTGGCTGGCGGCCTGCTGGGCAGCCTGGGCCGGGCTGTGGTTTCTCTATTTCCTGAACCTTGCCCTCAACCGCGGCAGCACCCGGGTGACCGCCGTTGCCACTCTTTTGTGCGGGATCTTCACCGGCTGGCTACCGGGTCTCGCCGTCCTGCACGGGCTGGCGGGCTGAGGCGGATACGAAAAAGGCCGGCCCGTTGAGGGCCGGCCGGTTTTCAGTTCGTTGATGCCCTTGGCGTCAGGCGCGGTCCTCCTGCGGAAGCGAGCCGCGGCCGTGGCCGGCGTGTCCTCCGGAGACCTCATCGGTCGCCTCATCCGCCAGTTCTTCCGGCAGGATCAGGTTCAGCACGATGGCGATCAGCGCGGCTGGCAGGATGCCCGAAGCGGCCAGGATGCGCAGGGTATCGGGCAGATACTGCAGTGCGTTCGGGGAGCCGGGCTTGAGGTTCATCACCTCCAGCTGCAGGCCAAAGCCAATCGACAGCGCAATGGCGAAGATCACCATGTTGCGGCGGTTCCAGACCACATCCGACAGCATCGAGACACCGGCGGAGACCACCATGCCGAACATCACGATCACGCCGCCGCCCAGAACCTCGATCGGGATGGTACGGATCACCGCGCCGACCTTGGGGATCAGGCCGCAGATAATCAGGAAGATCGCGCCGATGGTCACCACATGGCGGCTCATCACACCGGTCATGGCAATCAGGCCGACGTTCTGGCTGAAGGACGTGTTGGGCAGCCCGCCGAACAGGCCGGCAATCGCGGTGCCGACGCCATCGGCATAAGTCGCGCCCTGGATTTCCTTGTCGGTTGCCTCGCGGCCAGCGCCGCCCTTGGTGATGCCGCTGACATCGCCGACGGTTTCAACCGCGCTGACAAAGGACATCAGACAGAAGCCGATAACCGCAGCTGTGGTGATCTCGATACCGTATTTGAAGGGGTTCGGCAGGCCAAAGGCTGCCGCGCGGTCCCAGCTTTGGCCGATGCTTTCAAAGGTGACGAGGCCAAAGAACATCGCGTAGACATAGCCGACCAGGATGCCGATCAGCACCGCCGAGACAGACATCATGCCGCGGGTGAAGAACTTGAGACCGAGGGTCGAGAACACCACCACCAGCGCCACCGACCAGTTCAGCAGGCTGCCGTATTCTTCCTTGCCAAAGGCCTTGGCGGGCACGCCGCCTGCCGCATATTCGATGCCGACCCGCACCAGGTAGAGGCCGATCATCAGCACCACCAGGCCGGTGACCAGCGGCGGCAGGGCAAAGCGGATGCGGCCGATCACGGTGCCAAGGGCTGCGTGGAACAAACCGCCGACCAGCACGCCGCCAAAGATCGCGGGCAGCGCCTCGACGCCCTTGCCTGCGACCAACGGGATCATGATCGGGATGAAGGCAAAGCTGGTGCCCTGCACGATGGGAAGCCGGGCGCCCACGGGGCCCATGCCGATCGACTGGAACAGTGTTGCGATGCCGGCAAAGAGCATCGACATCTGAATGAGGTAGCTCATGTCCGGAAAGCCCTGCGCGCCGGCGTCAGAGCCGAAGCCAAAGCCGGCGGCGCCGGAGATGATGATGGCGGGCGTGATGTTCGAGACAAACATCGCCAGCACATGCTGGATGCCCAGCGGCACCGCCGTCATCAATGGCGGGGTGTAGTTCGGATCGCGCAGCTGTGCCGGCGACCCAATGGAAGTGTCAGCCATGAGGTCGTTTCTCCTGTCGGTCATGGGGATCTCGCCGCTTCTTATTGTTTTGTTGAGCGGCTTCGGGGTGTTGCGGTCAGTCAGAGACCACTGTGAAAGGCTCCTTGAACCAATGTTCTTCAAGGTTCGGCGTGGTGCCGATGCGGTCCACCACGATGTATTGGCCGGGGGCGCCCAATGGCGCGAGCACGCCGTGCCAGGTACCGCGGTGCAGGTTGATGGACTGGCCCGGCTGGCTGATGAAGGCCTTCAGGCTGACCGGGGTGCCATCGTCATCATCGGCGACAACAACCAGCATCGGCACACCGCTGACCGGCACGAAAGCCTGGCTGCCTTCGGGGTGGCGTTCCACCATGTCGACCTTGTGCGGCAAGTGGCGGGCCTTGGCATCAAACAGGCTGATGCCAGCCCGGCCGTCCGGGCCGAAGTCCAGAGCCGCGCGGTCGTGGTGGCGGCCGCACATGCCCTGATTGATCAGCTTGTCCGGCGCGCCGTTGACCTCGATCACGTCGCCATAAGGCGCAAAAGCCTCGGCCGTCAGCGGCATTGCTGTCAGCCAGTTGCTCATGGCAGCAGGTCCTGCAGACGGAACTGGGCGATGCGCTCAACCTGGCGGCAGGCCTCGTCGAACTCGGTGGCCCGGTCGTTGTGGATACGGCGGTGGAAGGCCTCCATGATCGAAGCCTTGTTGTGGTCGCGTACCGCGATGATGAAGGGAAAGCCGTGTTTTTCGACATACTCGGTGTTGAGCCGGGTGAAGGTTTCCCGTTCTTCATCGGTCAGCATATCAAGGCCGGCACTGGACTGTTCCGAAGTGCTCTCGGCTGTCAAACGGCCAGCGGCGGCCAGTTTGCCCGCCAGATCCGGGTGCGCGGTCAGCACGCCAAGACGCTCTTCCTCGGAAGCGGTGCGGAAGATCCGGCACAGCGCATTGTGGACACCGGCAGCGCAGTCATGCGCCGGACCCAGCTCCAGGTCAAAGGCACGGTCAGCGATCCAGGGCGAATGCTCGAAGATCGAACCGTAGCTGGACACGAACTCTTCGCGCGCCATCCGGCTGGGGCGGACGCGCTGTTCGGGGGCATGATTGGCTGCCCAATGTTCGGCGATGTCGATGCGGCGCGGGCACCAGACGTCCTCGAAGCTTTGGATGTAGTCAATGAAGCGCTTGAGGCCCGCAATCTTGCCCGGACGGCCAACTAGTCGGCAGTGCAGCCCGATGGTCATCATCTTCGGGGCACCCGCCTCGCCTTCGGCATAGATCACATCAAAGGCATCCTTCAGGTACTGGAAGAAATGCTCGCCAGTGATCCAGCCCGGCGAATTGGCGAACCGCATGTCATTGGCTTCTAGCGTATAGGGGATGATCAGCTGATCACGGCCGCCGGTTTCCAGCCAATAGGGCAAGTCGTCGTCGTAAGTGTCTGAGATATAGTCGAACCCGCCTTCCTCAGCCACCAGCCGCACGGTGTTGGCGCTGCAGCGGCCGGTGTACCAGCCGCGCGGGCGGTCGCCTGTCACCTCGGTATGCAGGCGCACGGCTTCGGCAATCGCGGCGCGCTCTTCGTCCTCAGCCATGTCCTTGTGTTCGACCCATTTCAAGCCGTGGCTGGCGATTTCCCAGTCGGCGTCCTTCATCGCCTGCACCTGCTCAGGGGAGCGGGCCAATGCGGTGGCAACGCCATAGATGGTCAGCGGGATGCCGGCACCGGTGAACAGCCGGTGCAACCGCCAGAAGCCGGCGCGGGCGCCGTATTCATAAACGGACTCCATGTTCCAGTGGCGCTGGCCAGGCCATTGCGCGGCACCGGGGATGTCGGACAGAAACGCCTCGGAGGCCGCATCCCCGTGCAGGATGCAGTTCTCGCCGCCCTCTTCATAGTTCAGAACAAATTGCACGGCGGCTTTGGCCCCATTGGGCCACTGCGGGTCAGGTGCGGCAGCACCGTATCCGCGCAAGTCACGAGGATAGCGCGTCACGTCAGGTCTCCTGTCTTTTGTTCCTTATAGAACAGAATAATCCGGGTAGGCTTTCAGTAAATTTTTGAAAGAACTTTTTGACTCTTGCCGCTGTATGGGGCGGGCTGAACCAAGCATACCTAAGGAAACGGACTGATAGGAGGCTGAGATGGCCGGATTTCTGACCACCCATGTGCTGGACACCGCCCGCGGCTGCCCGGCGGAAGGGCTGAAGATCGACCTTTACCGGATCGACGGCGGCGAGCGCATCCACCTGCGCAGCCTGACCACCAATGACGACGGGCGCACGGATGAGCAGATCCTGCCTGCAGGCGAGTTTGCCACCGGTACCTATGAACTGGTGTTCCACGCCGGCGGCTACCTGCGTGCCACCGGCCAGGCCGGCGCCGATCCTCTGTTCCTGGACGAGGTGCCGCTGCGTTTCGGCATAAGCGAAGCGGACAGCCACTATCACGTGCCGCTGCTGCTGTCGCCCTACGGCTATTCCACCTACCGCGGCAGCTGATCCCCGAAATACCTCCTCCTCCCGCTTGGCATCTGCCGGCGGTTCCCGTCCCAGGCAACTGGGGCGGGCTTTTTCATTCTGAGGGGAGGGCGCCCTGGATGTGATCCACCATAAAGTCCATGAACAGGCGCACCTTGGGGTCCTGGTGGCGGCGGTGGACATAGAGGCAGGCCATCTGGATCGGAATCGGCGGCTCCTCTGCCAGCACCGGCGCCAGCCGGCCTGAGGTCAGATGCTCGGAAATCTCAAACACCGGCTTCAGAATGATCCCATGCCCGTCCAAGGCCCAATTGGTCAGCACGTCGCCGTGATCCGATTCAAACGGCCCGGTGACCGTCACCCGCTTGACCCCGTCGCGGCTGCGCAGCGGCCATTGAAATTCCGGTGCGCCAGGATAGCGCAGGTTGAGGCAATCATGCGCCTCGGTCTTCAGCTCCTCGCTGCTGGCGGGCTGGCCGCGCTGTTTGATGTACTCTGGCGACGCGCAGAGCACCCGCGGGCAATCGGCAATCTTGCGGATGCGCAGGTTGGAATCTTCCGGCACGCCCAGGAAGAAGGACGCATCCAGCCCCTCGGCCGCCAGGTCCAGCTTGCGGTCCGACAGCCGCAGCCGGATTGAAATCAGCGGGTAGGCTTCGTTGAACTTTGGCACTGCGGGCGCGATCAGCCGCTGTCCCAGCCCCAGCGGCGCCGCCACATAGAGCGTGCCGCGCGGCGTTTGCGTCACGCTGCTGATATCGGCCTCTGCCTCATCCACAGCTTCCAGGATCTTGACCGCGCCGTGATAGAACAGGTTGCCTTGTTCCGTGGGATTGAGCAGCCGCGTGGTGCGTTGGAAGAGGCGCACGTTAAGGTGTTCTTCCAGCTGAGAAATCCGCGACGACGCCACCGCCGCCGATATCCGCATGTCGCGCGCAGCGGCGGACATGTTGCCAAGTTCATAGACGCGGACGAAAGTGCGGATATTGTCGAGATAGGCCATTCACGTATTCTTTGTGTTATTTTGAAACAGCTTGGGTTTTTTACCTAATACATGAAAATAGCGGCATGCTCTAGTGTCCTTGCCAAAGCTTATGAGGAGAGAACAATGGAAGAGCTTGTGATCATGTGGGACTGGCTGGGCTTTGCAGTCCGCTGGCTTCACGTCATCACCGCCATTGCCTGGATCGGATCGTCCTTCTACTTCGTGGCGCTGGACCTTGGCCTGCGGAAGGTTCCGCATCTGCCGGTCGGCGCGCATGGCGAGGAATGGCAGGTCCATGGCGGCGGTTTCTACCACATCCAGAAATACCTGGTGGCGCCGGAAAACATGCCGGACCATCTGATTTGGTTCAAATGGGAGAGCTACGCCACCTGGCTGTCGGGTGCGGCGCTTTTGATGATCGTCTACTGGGCGGGCGGCGAGCTGTATCTGATTGACGCCAGCAAGGCCGACCTGGCCCTGTGGCAGGGCATCCTGATTTCCGGCGCATCGCTGACCATCGGCTGGATCGTCTATGACTTCCTGTGCAAGTCGCCGCTGGGAGAAAAACCGACCTTCCTGATGGTGCTGCTGTTCGTGCTTCTGGTGGCCATGGGCTGGGGCTACAATCAGATCTTCACCGGCCGGGCAGTGATGCTGCACCTGGGTGCCTTTACGGCGACCATCATGACCGCAAACGTCTTTTTCATCATCATGCCGAACCAGCGCATCGTGGTGAAGGACCTGCAGGAAGGCCGCACTCCGGATGCCAAATACGGCAAGATCGCCAAGCTGCGCTCGACCCACAACAACTACCTGACGCTGCCGGTGGTGTTCCTGATGCTGTCCAACCACTACCCGCTGGCCTTTGCCACCGAGTACAACTGGCTGATCGCAGCGCTGGTGTTCCTGATGGGCGTGACCATCCGCCACTACTTCAACAGCAACCACGCAGGCACCAGCAACCCGACCTGGACCTGGCCGGTGACCGCCATCCTGTTCATCGGCGTGATGATCCTGAGCCAGGCGCCGCTGCAGCAGGATACTTACGAGGACTCCGAAGCGCGCGAGCTGAACAAGACCGAGCAAGTGTTTGCCAGCAACCAGCATTTTGAGGACGTGATGAATGTGGTACCGGGCCGCTGCGCCATGTGCCACGCGCGGGAGCCCTACTATGAAGGCATCCGCCGCGCGCCCAAGAACGTGCTGCTGGAGACCCCGGCGGATGTGGCGAAATACGCGCGTGACATCTACCTCCAGTCCGGTGCCACCCATGCGATGCCGCCTGCCAACGTCACCTATATGGAGGAGGATGAGCGAGCGCTGATCCGCCGCTGGTACGGCAGCGCTTCCAAGGATCTGCCGTTTGCGCTGGCTTCAAACTGATCCGGCTCTGCAGTAAATCAGAAACGGCCCTGCCTGCGCGGCAGGGCCGTTTTTCTTTGGCACCATGCGTGCACCCCCTGTACACCGCCTGTGCACCGGACAGCCGCTAGAAGGAAGGGATGCTACTCCCCGGCCTCGCTGCGCCGGAAGGCGGCAAGCCCGTGTTTCACCGCGTAGTCCACAAACAGGCGGACCTTCGGATCCTGCAGTTTCCGGTGCGGGTAGAGGCAGCCGAAAATGGTCGGCTCCGGCGGGGTGTCCGGCAGCACCTTAACCAGCGCGCCGGAGCGCAGATGGGCCGCCACATCAAACCACGGCTTGTTGACGATGCCGCGCCCGTCCAGCGCCCAATTGGTCAGCACGTCGCTGTCGTCCGCATCGTATTTGCCCGAAACCTCCAGCTTGCGCGGGCCCTCGGGCGTTTCCAGTGTCCAGTAGTATTCGGGCGAGCGCGGGTAGCGCAGCAGCAGGCAGTTGTGGCCGCTCAACAGATCCTCCGGAACCTGCGGGGTGCCGTGGCGTTCCAGATACTCCGGCGCTGCGCACAGAACCCGGGTGCAATCGGCGATCTTGCGCATCTTCAGGGTGGAGTCATGCGGGGTTCCGATAAAGAACGCCACATCCAGCCCGTCCGCCAGGATATCCACCTTGCGGTCCGACATCCGCATGCGGATTTCGGTGGCCGGATAGTCCTCGACAAAGGCGGGCACCAGTGGCGCAATGATGCGGCGGCCGACGCCCAGCGGCGCAGTCACCCGGATCACCCCGCGCGGCGCCTCGGAGAACTGAGAGACCACCGCCTCGGCGTCCTCAATCGATTCGAGCACCTTCTTAGCCTCGGCATAAAACAGCTGTCCTACCTCGGTCGGGGTCAGTGATCTCGTGGTGCGGTTGAACAAACGCACGCCTAGATGCTTTTCAAGCTCCTTGATCCGCTTGCTGGCCACCGCCGGCGTCAGCCGTAAATCGCGCCCGCCAGAGGTGATGCTGCCCAGTTCAACGACTCGGGTAAAAACGCGCAGGGATTCCAGATAAGACATGTTTAACAGTCCTTTGCGGGGCGCAATCGGCGCTTGGGCCATGGATCATACGGCGCAATTGCGGCCGGTTCCGGCACCTATTAGCCTAACCATTTTCAACAGGGTGTTGAAAGCCTTTCTCGATTGCAGCCGTTAACCGTGGCAGTCAGACAAGGTAAAAATGAAGCAACAGAACTAGAAGCTGTCCAGCGACTACTTGGAGGCCAGATGGAACATCAAAACGACATTCGCTTTCTGCTGAACGGGCGGGAGCTATCGGTCAAGGACGTGAAGGCGACTACGACCCTGTTGGATTTCCTGCGGCTGGAGCAGCGCCTGACCGGCACCAAGGAAGGTTGCGCCGAGGGCGACTGCGGCGCCTGCACTGTGCTGGTGGGCCGGCTGCATAATGGCGCCCTGCGCTATGAGGCGGTGAACGCCTGTATCCGCTTCCTGGCGTCTCTGAACGGCTGCCATGTGGTGACGGTGGAGCATCTGTCCGGCCCGAACGGACGGCTGCACCCGGTACAGCAGGCGATGGTCGAATACCACGGCAGCCAGTGCGGCTTCTGCACCCCCGGCTTTGTGATGTCGCTTTACGCGCTGTGGATGGAAAACCCGCAGCCGAGTGAGGCCGAGGTGGAAATCGCCGTGCAGGGCAACCTCTGCCGCTGCACCGGCTATGAGCCGATCGTGAAAGCCGCGCTGGCGGTTAACCAATACGGCACCCCGGCCAATGATTACCTGACCACCGAGCGTGAGAGCCTGACCGCCAAGCTGCAGGCAATCCAGCCGCAGGCCCGGGTGGTGACCGGTCCAGAAGACGACCGCGCCATCCTGCCGCTGGATGCGGCGGATCTGGCAGAGGTGCTGGCGGTGAACCCCAAGGCAACCATTGTTGCGGGCTCCACCGATGTGGGCCTGTGGGTGACCAAGTTCATGAAGCCGATCTCTCCGGTGGTGTTTGTTGCCCATCTGGAGGAGCTGAAGGCGGTTGAGCTGACGGATGAGGCGCTTATCATTGGTGCCGGCGTCACCTATACCGAAAGCGAAGAAGCCATCCGCGATGCCTTCCCGCACCTTAGCGACTACTGGGACCGCATCGCCGGCTGGCAAGTGCGCAACATGGGCACCATCGGCGGCAATATCGCCAACGGCTCCCCCATCGGGGACACCCCGCCGGTGCTGATTTCTCTGAGCGCTGAAGTGACGCTGCAGAAAAAGGGCGGTTCGCGCACCCTGCCGCTCGAGGATTTCTTTATCGACTACGGCAAGCAGGACCGGGAACCGGGGGACTTTGTTGCCTCGATCCGCATTCCGCGGGCTGCAGCGGGCCAGATTGATGCCGCCTACAAGATCTCCAAGCGCCGGGATGAGGATATCTCCTCGGTTGCTGCTGGGGTCAGCGTGACCGTGAAGGACGGCGTGATCACCTCTGCGCGGATCGCATTCGGCGGCATGGCGGCAACGCCCAAACGCGCCGCGGGCGCCGAGGCGGCTCTGGTGGGCCAGCCCTGGGGCGAGGCTGCGTTTGACGCAGCAGCGGAAGCGGTGAAGCAGGACTTCACTCCGCTCAGCGACTGGCGCGCCTCTGCCGAGTACCGCGCGCTGTCGGCCAGCAACCTGCTGCGCCGCTTCTATCTGGAAAACGATGCGGGAACCGCCGGTGCCGTCCGGTTGGCCGTCGCCTGAGGAGGATTTGAGATGAAAGACCATCAGACCATCAGCGGCGCCGTGCATCATGACCGCCAGCACGACAGTGCGATCAAGCATGTGACCGGCCGCGCCGAATACACCGACGATATCGCCGAACCCTATGGCACGCTGCACGCCTACCTCGGTGCCTCCACCGTGGCGCATGCCAATATCAAAGGCATCGACCTCACCGCTGTCCGCAACGCCCCCGGCGTGGTGGATGTGCTGACCGCTGCGGACGTTCCTGGCGTCAATGATATCAGCCCCACCGGCAAGCATGATGAGCCGGTCTTCCCGACGGAGAAGGTGGAGTTCCACGGCCAGCCGATGTTTGCGGTGATTGCCGAAACCCGCGACGCGGCCCGCCGTGCCGCCGAACTAGCAAAGGTAGATTACGAGTTGCTGCCGCACGCGCTGGATCCGGTTCAGGCGCAGCTGGCCGGGTATCCCATGGTCACCGATCCGCTGAAGCTGGAGCGCGGCGATGTGGAGGCGGGCCGCAAAGATGCGCCCCACCGCATCCAGGCGCAGATGACCGTTGGCGGCCAGGACCACATGTATCTGGAGGGCCACATCGCCTTTGCCATTCCCGGCGAAGACGAGGATGTGACCGTGCATTGCTCCACCCAGCACCCCAGCGAGGCGCAGCATATGGTGGCGCATGTTCTGGGCGTTGCGAACAATGCGGTGACCGTCAACGTGCGCCGGATGGGCGGCGGCTTTGGCGGCAAGGAAAGCCAGATGAACCTGTTCTGCGCGGTGGCTGCCATTGCCGCGAAGAAGCACAACCGGCCTGTAAAGATCCGCCCGGACCGCGATCAGGACATGACCGCCACCGGCAAGCGCCATGACTTTGTGATCGACTATGACGTGGCCTTTGACGATGAGGGGCGTATCCAGGCGGTCGAGGGCGGCTTTGCCGCGCGCTGCGGCTATTCCTCGGACCTGTCCGGTCCGGTCACCGACCGGGCGCTGTTCCATGCGGATAACGCCTATTTCTACCCGAATGTGCTGCTGAAAAGCCGTCCGATGAAGACCAACACCGTCTCCAACACCGCCTTCCGCGGCTTTGGCGGCCCGCAGGGGGTGGTTGCGGCGGAACGGATGATCGAAGAGATCGCCTATGCGCTCGGCAAGGATCCCTTGGATGTTCGTAAGGCCAATTTCTATGGCGAAGAAGGCCGCGACCTGACGCCTTACCATCAGAAGGTGGAGGACAATATCCTCGACCGGCTGATCACGGAGCTGGAGGAAAACGCTGAGTACCGCAAGCGCCGCGAAGAGATCATCGCCTTCAACAAGGACTCGAAGATCATCAAGAAGGGCATTGCGCTCACCCCGGTGAAATTCGGCATCTCCTTCACCGCGACCTGGTACAATCAGGCGGGTTCGCTGATCCATGTTTACAATGACGGCTCGATCCACTTGAATCACGGCGGCACCGAGATGGGGCAGGGCCTCAACACCAAGGTGGCGCAAGTGGTGGCCGATGCCTTCCAGGTGGATTTCGAGCGCATCAAGATCACCAAGACGACGACCGAGAAAGTGCCGAACACTTCGGCCACTGCGGCCTCGTCCGGGTCGGACCTCAACGGCATGGCGGCACTGGATGCGGCGGAGCAGATCATTGCCCGGCTGACCAAATTCGCGGCGGAGAAATACGAGGTCTCAGAGGCCGAAGTCGAATTCCTGCCCAACCGTGTGCGCATCGGCGGTGAGGTGATTTCTTTCGACACGCTGGTGAAAGAGGCCTATATGGCCCGCGTTCACCTGTCGGCGGCGGGTTTTTATAAGACGCCGGAGATCCACTGGGACCGCGCGGCGGGCAAGGGGCAGCCGTTTTTCTACTACGCCTATGGCGCGTCCTGCTCCGAGGTGTCTGTCGACACGCTGACCGGCGAATACCGGGTCGAGCGCACCGACATCCTGCACGACGTGGGCCGCTCGCTGAACCCAATCCTGGACAAGGGCCAGGTAGAGGGCGCGTTCATCCAGGGCATGGGCTGGCTCACCACGGAAGAACTGTGGTGGGACGGCGAGGGCCGGTTGCTCACCCACGCGCCCTCAACCTACAAGATCCCGCTGGCCTCTGACCGGCCGCGCATCTTCAACACGCAGCTGGCCGAATGGTCGGTGAACAAGAAGCGCACCATCAAACGGTCCAAGGCCGTGGGCGAGCCGCCCTTCATGCTGGGCATCTCGGTGTTCGAGGCGCTGTCGATGGCTGTCGCCAGCACTGCGGACTACAAACACTGCCCGCGCCTGGATGCGCCCGCCACGCCGGAGCGCGTGCTGATGGCGATCGAAACCCTCAAAGATCGGGGCTGAGCCATGGCCCGCCGCCCTTCCCTTCAGGATTTTCTAGCCAGCCACGTCAACGTGGTGCAGGTCGCGTTGACCCGCGTTCGCGGTTCCTCCCCGCGCGAGGCCGGCACCTGCATGTTTGTGGCGGCGGAAGGCCTGTGGGGGACCATCGGCGGCGGCCAGCTGGAATATATTGCCATCGACCATGCGCGGCGGATGCTGAAGCAGCATGTGATCAGCGACACGCTGGACGTGCCGCTGGGGCCGGAGATCGGCCAGTGCTGCGGCGGAAGGGTGGAAATGTCGCTGGCGCAGATGCGCCAGGCTGACCGCGAAGACGCCCTTGCCCGCCAGCAGGCCGAGGAACAGGCGCTGCCGCATGTCTATGTGATGGGCGCGGGCCATGTGGGCCGGGCGCTGGCGGATCTGTTCCAGCATATGCCGGTGCGCTGCATCCTGATCGACCAGCGCGCCGAAGAGCTGGCCTTGTGCCAAGCGGATGTGGAAATCCGCCAAAGCGCCATTCCTGAGATCGACATCGCCACCGCACCTGCGGGCAGCGCCTTTGTTGTTCTCACCCATGATCATGCGCTCGACTTCCTGCTTGCCTCCGCTGCCCTGCAGCGCGGCGATGCGGGCTATGTCGGGCTGATCGGATCGGCCACCAAGCGGGAGAAGTTCCGCCGCTGGTGCCGGGACCATTGCGACGGTCTTGCAAGCGACCGTCTCATCTGCCCCATCGGGGCAAGCGGTAGCCGCGACAAGCGGCCCAGCGTCATCGCCGCCTTCGTGGCGGCGGAAGTGATCGCTGATTTGACCTCTGAAACTGCCGCGTCCGCTCCATCACGGAGCACTGACCTGCCCCAAAGGGGCAAGCAACCGGACGCAGAGGGAGACACGGCTGGAGCATTCAGCCGTTAAGGACTGCGTCCTCTTGACAGGAGGAGGCCGCCATGACCACAGGGCGGAGCTATACGTACAAACTGTTCGCGCGGAATGACTTCAGTGCATTCTGGGCGCTGTTCACCGACAACCTGATCAACCTGATCGTGCTTTCGGGCATCTGTCAGTTTGTCTTCAACATGCCTGCCGACATCGTGTTCGGCCGCATCGTGCCCGGCGCCGCAGTGGCGATCCTGGCCGGTATCGCAGTCTACACCTGGATGGCAAAGCACATCGCCGAGAAAGAGGAGCGCGACGTGACCGCGCTGCCCTATGGCATCTCGACGCCCGTCATGTTCGTCTATCTGTTCGGCGTGATCGGGCCGATCTACTGGTCCACCAATGACGCGATGCTGGCCTGGCAGGTGGGTATCGGCGCGGGCTTCATGGGCGGCATCGTTGCTGCCCTGGGCGCCATCGTCGGGCCGTGGCTGAAGCGCGTGACCCCGCGTGCGGGCATGCTCGGCACCCTCTGCGGCATTGCGCTGGTGTTCATTGGCACCGTGCCGCTTGCGACGATCTTTGAGGATCCGTTCATCGGCTTTGCTTCGATGATCATCATCCTTTGGGGCCTGGTCGGCCGCCACCGGCTGCCGTTCAACATCCCGGCAGGTCTGCTCGCGCTGATCGTCGGTACTGTTGTGGCGCTTGGCATGGGCAAGGCCTCGGTCTCGTTCGAAGGCGTGGGTGTCTACCTGCCGATCCCGTATTTCGGCGACCTGATTGCGGGCATCCAGCATCTGTTCGCCAACCCGGAGCTGTTCCTGGTTCTGGTGCCGGTGCAGATCTACAACTTCATCGAAACCATGAACAACGTCGAAAGCGCCGAAGCGGCGGGCGACCATTACCCGGTCGGCGTCTGCCAGGTGACCGACGGTGTTGGAACCATGATCGGTGCGGTCTTCGGCTCGCCGTTCCCGACCACCGCCTACATCGGCCACCCGGCCTATAAGCGGATGGGCGCACGTTCGGGCTATATCATCGGCGTTGGCATTGTGATCCCCTTTGCCGCCTTCTTTGGTCTCCTGGCGTTCCTCAACAACCTGATCCCCGTGGCTGCTGCCGCGCCGGTGCTGGTGTTTGTGGCGCTGAGCCTGGTGACCAATACCGCGCATTCGGTGAAAACCGATCACATCGCCGCGGTGACCATCGCAATGATGCCGCATGTCTCTGCCTTCCTGGTGGTGAAATGGGGCGCGCTGGCCGGCGCCTTGGGCGCATTGGGCGCCACCGGCATGGCCCAGCTGGGCGATCCGGAGCTGACTGCGGCGCTGCTGCAGCAGGGGGCGCACTATGAAGGCCATCTGGCGCTCAGCCAGGGTGCGATCCTGACCGGCCTGATCTGGGGCGCCATCGTGGCCAGCGTGATCGACGGCGACTTCCGCAACGCGGGCGGCTTTGCCCTGGCGGCGGCGGGCATGGCGCTGGTGGGCGTGATCCACTCGGCCAGCCTGCATTGGCCGGAGTTCAGCGGCATTGCCCTGGGTTACCTGATCGCTGCAGCCTTCCTATTCATCTACCCGATCTTCCACAAGGCGGATGAGGGTGAGGAAGCGGAAGAGGACGGCGCCAAGCCCCATGTGCCGCATCTGCCGGCAGGCGAATAACCTCAAACTCACTCACGGAACAGGGCAGGGGGCGGGCCACCGCCCCCTGCCAGTCAACAAGGACATTAAAGACATGACATCGAAACAGACGCTGCTGCGCGGGCGGGTGCTTTCCTTCACCGCCGAGCCGCAAGGCGCTGACGACACCAGCGCCTATGAGTTCATCGAAGACGGCGCGCTGCTGGTGGCGGACGGCATGATCCTGGCCAAGGGCAGCTACGGCGACGTTTCCGCCCAAGCAAACGGCGCCAAGGTGATCGACCACCGCCCGCATATCCTGATGGCCGGTTTCATCGACACCCACCTGCATTTCCCGCAGGTGCAGGTGATCGCCTCCTGGGGCTCGCAGCTTTTGGAGTGGCTGAACAATTACACTTTCCCCGAGGAGGTGCGTTTTGCCGACGCGGGCCACAGCGCCGAGATGGCCGGGCATTTCTTCGACCTGCTGACCAGCCATGGCACCACCACGGCCGTCGCCTATTGCTCGGTCCACAAAACCTCCGCCGAGGCCTATTTCAACGAGGCCGCGCGCCGCAACATGCGGATGATCGGCGGCAAGGTGCTGATGGACCGCAACGCGCCCGAGGGCCTGCTGGATACGCCGGTCAGCGGCTATGACGACACCAAGGAGCTGATTGCCAAGTATCACTGCCAAGGCCGCGGCATGTATGCAATCACCCCGCGCTTCGCCATTACCTCCACCCCCGACCAGATGGAGATGGCCGGCGCCTTGGTGAAGGAGCATCCGGACTGCTACGTCCAGACCCATCTGTCGGAAAACCACGACGAGATCGCCTTTACCGCTGAGCTCTACCCGCAGGCGCGGGACTATCTGGATGTCTACCAATCCTACGGGCTGCTGACGGAAAAGATGCTGCTGGGCCACTCGATCCACCTGCAGCCGCGCGAGATCGATGCGCTGGCCGAGACCCAGGCCAAGCCAGTGTTCTGCCCGACCTCAAACCTATTCCTGGGCAGCGGGCTGTTTGACGATGCTGGCCTGCGCAGCCGCGGTATCACCAACGCGATTGCCACCGACATCGGCGCCGGCACCAGCTATTCGATGCTGCAGACCCTGAACGAGGGCTATAAGGTCCTGCAGCTGCAGAACCAGAAGCTGCACCCATTACGCGCCTTCCACTGGATCACCCGCGGCAATGCGGTGGCGCTGGGGCTGGAGGACAAGATCGGTACGCTGGAGGCCGGGACTGAAGCCGACATCGTGGTGCTGGATTCCCGCGCCACCCACGCGATGGACCTGCGGATGCAGCGGGCCGAGACGTTGTCGGAGGAACTGTTCGTCCTGCAAACCCTGGGTGACGACCGCTCCATCGCGCAGACTTACGCGGCGGGTCAGCCGATGAAGGCTTAACCTCTGCCTGAACAAAAAAGACCGGCCCTAGGGCCGGTCCATGCCGCCAGGCAGGGGATCATACCTGGCGCGGGAGTGAGCCTCTCAAGCTTTGAACTGGATCGGGTCCGAATTGTAGACTTCTTCCAGAATGATCTCGACCAGATCGAACTGCGTGTGCAGGTTGACGTCCTCGAAATAGATATGGCTGGGCCAAGCCTGGCTGACGTGGTTGTCCCCGGGCAGATCCACATTGGCGCAGACATTGCGGATCGCCGCCACATGCGCGCGCGCCATCTCGCGGGTTTCGGCCTTGGTGGCGTCCAGATCCTCGATGCTGTTGCGGTCGATCTGCGGCGAGCCGATGCCCGAGGTCAGCGGCATGTTGCGCTTGATCGCCTGGTCTTCATAGAACGAAATATCCACGTTATCTGCGGCCAGCCTCATGATGAAGACCGGGTTGGCGCTGACCTTGGCGTCGGTCAACTCCAGCAGTGCCGGGTTTTCAGAGGGCGCCAGCTCCGGTGCGGCTGCGCCGCTGGCCTCTGTGCCGCCTCGGCGGCGGGAGCGCCGGTCTTTCTTCTTGGCCAGCGCCACATGGTCGCCGCGGTAGTTGTTGTCAAACACCCGGTCGGCATAGGGCTTGTCCCGCAGCATATGGCGGATTGAGCGGATCGACATGTTCTTGCAGTTGTCAGGCCCGATGAAGAAGGGCGAGCCGGAGGCGTCGGAGAGTTCGATCCAGCCGTTCGGGAAGGTGGCGATATGGTGGTCCATCCAGGGGCCCAGCACCACGTCGCCCAAGTGGTCAAGCAGCGCGTTCACCTCGTCCGGGTCGTTCACCACGTCGCCCAAGAGCGGCTCCTGCCCGTAGATGTCGGCGGCGAGGCTGTAGGGCGCGGTGATCTGCAAGAGCGGCGGCAGGCCAGTCAGCTCTTCATGCACCCGCAGGATGTTGGTGATCGCCAGAGGCACGCCGGTGGTGAAATCCGGGGTCTTGAGGTCGCGCCAGTTGTCCTTGTTGATCAGCATGTCATCCGGGTCGGCGCCCGGCGGGTACTTGTCCGGGTACATCATGGTCTGGCCCAGCGGCTCGCAGGACCAGGCATAAAGCGCCCAGGTGATGTAGAACTTGTTCACCCCCAAGAGACGGCTGACCGCGAGGTTGGCGCGGACATAGCGGTAGGGGTCCTCGTGATAATACTCGCGGGTCTCGATGCCATAGAGGTCGTTCAGCACCGCCAGCGCCAGCATGTGGACCGAGGCCACGCTATTGACGCGGCCCGGGTCGGCCTTTTGCCCGAAATTGGCGTCGAAGTCGCCGGCGATGGCGGCGTCGAATACCCGTGTCATTTCTGCTTTGGCTTCAGCGTCGCCCGCCTGCCAAGCCCGCAAAAGGTCGAGCCCTTTGGGGAATGCGTAATCTTCAATTCTGGTCATGGATCGGCCTCAAACCTTCGTGAACCCGTGACGCGCGGGGCGCGCCGATTGGGATTGAGGCTATCCAAGAGTGGGTACATCAACTATACCCGCTATTGATCCATTTATAGACCCACTAAGAGCCATGCCAAAATCCCCGGGCGGCGCGCTGCTGCAAGGTTTCACAATCGAACGCGACTCGTCAGTGCCGATCTACAGGCAGCTGGATGCCTCCTTGCGGCGGCTGATCCTAGACGGTTCGCTGGCGCCGGGACAAAAGCTGCCCTCTACCCGCGAGCTGGCGCAGGAGCTGGGGATTTCGCGGATCACGGTGAAAAACGTCTATGAACAGATCATCGCCGAGGGCTATGCGCAGGCCAAGACCGGCGCCGGCACCTTTGTGGCGGACGGGCTGGACACCGAGGCCTTCCCCCAGGTCCGCACCCCGCGGCGCAAGGACAAGCCGTCGGGGATCGAGATTTCCACCCGGGCGCGGACCATTGCCGCGTCGAAATCGGTGGCGCGCTATGGCGAGACCGCGCCGTTCCGTCCCGGCGTGCCGGCGCTGGATCAGTTTCCGGTGAAGCTGTGGAACAAATACCTGGCCGAGGCGATGGCGCGAGATGCGCGCCGCAGCCTCAGCTACGGGCAGGTGAATGGAAATGCGAGCCTGCGCGAGGCAATCGCCCGGCATCTGGCGGATGCGCGCGGCATGAAAGTGGATGCGGAACGGGTGATCATCACCTCGGGCGCGCAGCAGGCCTTTGTGCTGA
This sequence comes from Leisingera sp. ANG-M1, assembly GCF_000813745.1. Classification (GTDB taxonomy): domain Bacteria; phylum Pseudomonadota; class Alphaproteobacteria; order Rhodobacterales; family Rhodobacteraceae; genus Leisingera. Next base: position 76,102 of record NZ_JWLC01000026.1, read on the forward strand.
TCGCCTTTGTGCTGCTGAACCAAGGCGATACGGTCTGGTACGAGAACCCCGGCCATATCGCCGGCCGGGACGTGATGCAGATCATGGGCGCCAATGTGGCGCCGGTGCCGGTGGATGGCGAGGGGCTGGATTTGGATCACGCGATGGGACGGCACCCGAAGCCTGCGCTGATCTTTACCACGCCCTCGCACCAGCAGCCTTTGGGCACTACCATGAGCCTGGGACGGCGGCTGGCGCTGCTCAATTACGCGCAGGAGAACAACGCCTGGATCATCGAGGACGACTACGACAGCGAGTTCCGCTACCGCGGCCGGCCGCTGCCTGCGCTCAGCGCCTTGGACAGCGCGCGGCGGGTGTTCTATGTGGGCACGTTCTCCAAGTCGATGTTTGCGGCGATGCGGCTCGGCTATGTGGTGGTGCCGCCGGAGTTCACCGAAACCTTTGCCACTGCCCGCAATCTCCTGGGACAGAACTCTTCCGCCGTGGTGGAGGAGGCAATGGCGCGGTTCATGGCAGACGGGCGGTTCACCGAGCATATCCGCAAGATGCGCCGGCTGTACCGGGCCCGGCGCGATGTCCTGTTTGAGAGCCTGGCACGCGATTGCGGTGAATTCCTGGAGCCCGAGCGCACGGATGCCGGCATGCATATGGTGGCCTGGCTGAAGGCAGGCATCGACGATCAGGCCGCACATGACGCGCTGCTGGAGGCGGGCATCGACTCTCTGCCGATCTCGGTTTACTGCATTGAACCATTGAACCGCGCAGCATTGGTGCTGGGCTTCTCCGGCGTGGATGAGCGGATCATTCCGCGGCTGACTAAACGTCTTGCAGCCGTGCTGCGCGATCTCACCGGCTGAACCGCTTTACTGCCCCTCTTTGCAGCCCAGTTTGCGGACCAGAGCCTCCAGCTCAGGCTGTTGCGCGGGCAACTGCCCCAGCTGTCCGCCGGAGCCGCAATGAACCACCCGCTCGGCGGTACTGATCATGGCCGGGTTGCTGGTATAGGCCACCAGCCCGCTGCCCAGCACGGTATAGAGCCCGTCGGGCTGCGGCGCGGAGTAGTAGCCCTCAACCTGCACCAGGCCGGTCGCGGTGCCAAAGAGACCGGTTTCGATCCGGCTGGCAGCAATGCCGCCAGGGATCGGAGACCCAAAGACCCGCAGTATCCCGCCCGGCTGCAAGTGCTGGGGCTGCAAGCCGCCCAGCACCGAGCCGCCGACCAGATGGCGCTCACGGTTATCAGCACCCAGGTAAGTGCCGCTGATCCTTGCCAGGCTGCCTGCCGGGATTGCATCCAAGCGCGAGGCCAGCACCCGGTTTCCCTGCCACAGGCCGCTGACCGCCAGCCAGTCCCCCGGCTGAACGTCCTCGGCCAGGGCGCCGGCCTCTACTGTGCTGCCCAGGATGGTCAGCCGGCCATTTTCAACGGCCTCCACCGGGCCTGCAAGCGGCAGGACCTGACGGATATGCAATGCGCGCCAGCTGCCGCCTTCAAGCCTGGCGGTAACCGCCACGGTGTGGCCCGGGCGCAGATCTGCTGCCGTCATTGCGGGCAGCGCATCCTCCACTGGCATACCGCTGTCCAGCCGGATGTGCTGGCCATTCACATAGATGCTGCCAAGACTGGTCACCGTGCCGGCAATACCGGTGCCGATGATGCCACCCTCCCGTTCTTCGCTCTCTTGCGCCACGGCAAGCGAGGCCGCCGCCGCGGCGGCAAGAACCCAAAGCAAAAGCCGCTGGAGCACGCTCATGTCTCTTCTTCCTCTTCTGAGGTTCCGCCGGGGGAGGGCAGGATGTAAGCGCCAAGGACAAACCGGCCGTCAAAGCTGCTCTCTGCCTCTTTCTCCTGCAGGGCGCGGGCCTCGGCGTTGATCTCTTCCAGCAGCGCCTGAGCCTTCTGCGCCGAGAGCCGGTGCAGCTTTTCAACCGAGGCAGGCGACAGGTGGGAATAGCGCACCGCGCGGTCGAAATTCCGGGAGTCGCCGTTCCCGGCCAAAAGATTCTGAGTCGCCGCCGCCAGATGCGCTGACAGGGTCGCCTGGTAGGCTGCAACCTGCTCGGCACTGCCCGCTGCTGGCAAAAGCGTGTGGGTGAGCAGCCGAAGCCTGCCGTCTTCCTGCAGTTCGACCGCGCCCTGGCCAAGCAAGGCTTGCAGCACGGTTCCGGGCGCCATATCGGCACGGGTCTGCCTCACCAGTTCATCAAACCCAGGGCTGTTTTTGCTGCCGCTGCGGGGCAGGTCGCGGGGGCTTCCGTTCTTGTGCTGGTACTCAGGCGCGGTGGCCCAGTAGCTGAGCACCAAAGCCGCGGCATTGACGCTGCGGCGGGGCGGACCTTCGCTCTCCTCCGCACGTAACCGTTTGATATCTTTGCGATGAATGCCGGTGAGCAAGCTGGCTTTGCTGTCGCTGACCTTACCCTCCGAGGTCGCCAGCGCCGCCTCCAGCAGCGCTTTCTTCAGCGCCTCATTGGCTGTGCCCAGCGTCAGCCCGCGTGCCACCATGGCTTGCGCCAAGGGGGCAAGCAGCGCCGCCAGGGCGGCTTCAAACGGGTCGTCGGTTCCGGTCGTCATACGCAAGAATCCAAAGGGTCAGATCCCTCTACCATTAACACTTTGTTTACACATCCAACGGCTTCGTGAGCGGTTTTTGATCTGTTGTGAATTCTAATGGGAAAATTTCCCATTATCAAATTGAGGTGAATTTTAACCTCAGGAGAATGTTATGCAGGACATAGCCGCCAATTTCCTTTCCGGTTTCCACCCGCTCACACCGCCTGCCGTTCAGAGCGGTGAAGAGGACCCGCTGGCCGGTCTCAGCGCCGCCGACCGGGCGCGCTTCCTGGCCTTTGGGTTTGGCCCCGTGGAGCAGCCGCGGTTTGCCACAATTTCAGCGGCCCTCCTGAATCAAATGGCAACCCGGCCGCAGACCGTTGCAGCCGAGGCAGGGGACCGCAGCATGACCTATGGCGCGCTGGATGCCGCCTCGGACCGCCTTGCAGGGGTGCTGCAGGCGCATGGGGTGAAACGCGGCGATGCCGTGTGCCTCTATCTGCACCGCTCGCTGGAGATGCTGGTGGGCATTGCCGCAATCCTGAAGCTTGGCGCAGCCTATGTGCCGCAGCATGTGGGTGTCGCGCCGCCTGAGACTCTGCGTCATATCGCTGGCGTGACTGGCGCAAAAGTGATCCTGAGCCTCAGCGAGCTGTCAGGGCAGGTGCCGGTGGCGGCGGATCAAACCCTGATCACCATCGACACCGTAGCCTACGACCCGGCACTGGATGCGCCGGCGCCGGACCCTGAGCTGCACGCCGCGCGCGCCGGTGACCTGGCGATGATCCTGTTCACCTCCGGCACCACCGGCGTGCCGAACGGGGTGCAGGTGACCCATGCAAACCTCGCCAACATCCTGCTGACCGCGCCCGGGGATCTGGGCATGCGTCCGGGGCTGAAGGTGGGGCAGATCCTGTCGATTGCCTTTGACATGGCCGCCTGGGAGACGCTGGGAGCCCTGTCGAACGGCGCCACGCTGGTCATTCGCGGGAAATCTATCCAGGAGACGGCGGAGAAGGTGGATGTGCTGATCGCTACCCCCTCGATCCTGAACGCGCTGGATGCCGGCCGCTGCCTGCAAGTCAAGGTTGCGGCGGTGGCGGGTGAGCCCTGCCCGCGGCCTCTGGCCGATACCTGGTCCGGCTTCTGCACTTTTTACAATTCCTGCGGGCCGACCGAGACCACCATCATCAACCCCGCCGAGCCGCATCTTCCGGACAAGCCGGTGGTGTCGATCGGGCGGCCGACGCCGAACAACACGGTCTACATCCTGGGCGAAAACCTGGAGCCGCTGCCGATCGGCCACAAGGGCGAGATGTGGGCCGGCGGCGATTGCGTCACCGCCGGATACCTGGCCAATCCTGACCTTACGGATGAACGCTACCGCCCCGACCCGTTCCGCCCCGGCCACATGATGTTCCGCACCCGCGACCTGGGCCGCTGGACCGAAGATGGCGCGCTGGAGCACTTTGGCCGGGTCGACGATCTGGTCAAGATCCGCGGCTTCCGGGTGGAGCTGGACGGGGTCTCCTCGGCCCTGGAATGCTCGGAGTGCTGTGAGCAGGCGGTGACCTTGAAATACGACGCCCGCAATCTAGTGAGCTTCATCTCCCCCGGCGGTGCCTGCCCCAAGAAGGCGGTACATGAGGTGCGCGCGCGGCTGCCCTATTACTGCAAGCCTACCGTGGTGCTGCCGATGGAAGGTCTGCCCCGCACGCCGCGCGGCAAGCTCGACAAACGGCTGCTTTTACAGATGGCGCAGGCGCATATCGCTGACGCAGGTGTGGAGCTGAACTGATGACCACGCAAACCACCAATCTGGACTCCCGCGCCTTCAACTGGCGGCGGGTCACCCGGCATCCGGCGCTGATGGAGTACCGCCGCCTGGCCTTTCTCGTGGCCGCAGTCAATCTGGCCGTGTTTGTGATCGAGCTGCGCGACGGGCGCTGGATCTCCGGCGGTGCCTATGTGCTTAGCCCTATCGCCGATATGGCGCTGATCAACCTGTCGCTGGGTATCCTGATCCGCCAGCAACGGGTGGTGAACGCGCTGTTCTGGCTGGCGACACGGGTGCCGGTCAGCTGGCCGCTGTGGATCCGCTGGGGCGCGGGCAAGGTCTTCCACTTCGGGGGCTTGCACTCCGGCGGCACGGTGGCAGGCACCGTCTGGTTCGGCTTCCTGCTGTTTGCCATGGCCGCGAACCGGATGCAGGGCGCGGCGCTGCCCTCGGACCTGACGCTGGGCCTGAGTACAGCGATGATTGCCCTGATGGTGCTGATGGTGATCTCAGCCCTCGGCCCCATCCGCGCCCGCTTTCACAACACGTTTGAGAAGATCCACCGCTTTGCCGGCTGGACCGTGCTGGCTCTGTTCTGGGCGCAAACCGTGTCGCTGACCCGTGATACAGGCGGCGAGCTGCTGCAGACGCCGGCCTTCTGGATGCTGTGCCTGATCACGCTGTCGATTGCCTCGCCCTGGCTGACGCTGAAGCGGGTGGATGTGGAGATCGTGAAGCCCTCGAACCACGCGGTGCTGGCGCGGTTCGATTATGGCGACACGCCGTTTCCCGGCAGCTCCAACGCGATCAGCCATACGCCTTTTGGCGAATACCACTCCTTTGCCAATATCCCGGCGCCGGATCAGACGGGCTACAGGCTGGCAATCAGCCGGGCCGGGGACTGGACCGGGCGGTTCATCGACAACCCGCCGGACAAAGTCTGGGTCAAGGGGATCACCACCTCGGGCGTGGCGCGGATCGAAGTGCTGTTCAGGAAGGTGGTCTATGTCGGCACCGGCTCCGGCATCGGCCCGATCCTGCCGCATCTCTTGGCCGGAGATGTCCCGAACCGGCTGATCTGGTCCACCCGCAGCCCGCGCGCGACATATGGCGATGCGCTGGTGGATGAGATCGAGGCCCATACCGAAAGCCCGCTGATCTGGGACACCGACGCGCGCGGCAAACCGAACCTGTCGGCCTTGGCCTTGCAAGCGGTGCGCGACAGCGGCGCCGAGGCGGTGATCGTGATCTCCAACCAGAAGCTCACCCGCCAGGTGGTGCATGACATGGAAAGCCTTGGCATCCCCGCCTATGGCGCGATCTGGGACAGCTGATCATTTGCCCGGCCGCCGCGCCGGGCAGACCCGTTTTTCCGAGGAAAATCCACATGTTCGAAACCATCAAGACAAATACAGAGGGCCGCGTCGCCACCATCCGCTTTGACCGGCCGGAGCAGTTGAATGCGCTCAACACCCAAGTGATGGAGGAGGTGCTGGCCGCCGCCACCGCCTTTGACAAGGACCCTGGCATCGGCTGCTTGATCCTAACTGGCAGTGAGCGCGCCTTTGCGGCCGGTGCCGATATCGCCGAGCTGGCCGTGCAAAACTACACTTCGATGCAAGAGAGCGATTTCTTCGCCGGCTGGGACCGCTTTGCTGCCTTGCGCCTGCCCAAGGTGGCGGCCGTCGGCGGCTATGCCCTGGGCGGCGGCTGCGAGGTGGCGATGATGTGCGACGTGATCCTGGCGGCGGACACCGCCCGCTTTGGCCAGCCGGAAATCAAGATCGGCTGCATCCCCGGCATCGGCGGCAGCCAGCGGCTGACCCGGCTGGTGGGGCGGGCCCGGGCGATGGACATGATCCTCACAGGGAAAATGATCGACGCAGGAACCGCCTTGCAGATGGGGCTGGTGAGCCGGGTGGTACCCGCATCTGAACTGATGGGCACGGCGCAAGAAGTGGCCGACACCATCGCAAGCTTCCCGCGCAACATTGCGCAAATGGCGCGAGCTTGTGTGAACATGGCCGACCAAAGCACGCTGGAAAGCGGCTTACGCTTTGAGCGGCAGATGTATCATGCGCTCTATGGCTTGCCAGCACAGCAGGAAGGCATGGCCGCTTTCCTGGAGAAGCGGCCGCCCAAGTTCAACAGTTGAGGGTCAGGCCAGGCCGGGCAGCACGGCCTTGATCCCGGCGGTCAGCATCTCGACCGCGATGGCCAGCAGGATCATCCCCATCAGCCGCACCATGATCACCCGCATGGTGGCGGTCAGCAGCTTGCCAAAGAAGGAGGCAAAGAAAAGGACCGCAAACAGCAGCGCCAGCACCGCGCCAAGGACCAGAGCGACGGCGGACAGCCCGGCGGCACCGCCGGCGTGGCCGGTATAGATGATGATGGTGGCAATGGTGCCGGGGCCGACGATCATCGGGAAAGTCACCGGGTAGAAGGCCAGCCCGGACAGCGCCTGCATGTCTGTCTGTTCGGCGCCGGAGCCGTGGTGCGACGCAAAGCCCTCGCCATTCAGCATCGACCAGGCGATATGCGCAAGCACCGCGCCGCCGGCAATGCGGAACTGGTCGATGGTGATGCCGAAGAAACTGATGATCGCTTGGCCTGCCAGCAGGATCACCCCGCACATGATCGCCGAGTAGCAAACCACCTTGACCGCCAGCATCCGCTGCTGCGCGACAGAAAACCCGTCAGTGATGGCCAGAAAGATCGGCAGGTTCACAAACGGGTTCATGATCGCAAAGAAGGCCCCGAAAGCCTTGATCAGAAGGGCGGTGCTCATAAGAATTCCTTTCGGTTCAAGACACGGGGAAGATCACATCCGCTTGCAGCCCGGGTTCGGCGCTGCTGAGTTTCAATTCGGCGCCGTGCAGGTCGGCAATGGCGGCAACCAGGCTCAGGCCAAGGCCGCTGCCCGGGGTGGTGCGGCTCTGCTCCAGCCGGTAGAGACGGCGCAGCACGTTTTTGTGTTCCGCTTCCGGGATGCCGGGCCCGTGGTCGCGCACTGACAGGGTTGCAGCTTCGCCTTGCTGCAGCGACAGGCTGATACCGGTACCCTCCGGCGTGTGGCGCAGCGCGTTTTCGATCAGGTTAGCCAGCATCTGGCCGATCAGCGCCCGGTCGCCGGCGACCAGAACCGGCGTATCCGGCAGGCTGAGCGCAAAGGACCGGTTCTGCTCCTCCGCCGCCGGTTCATAAATCTCGGCAAAGGTGGCAGCAACTTCGCACAGGTCCACTGGCTCAAACCGAGACTTCGGCGTGCCGCCTTCCAGCTGGGCAATCTGCAGCAAGGCCTGAAACGTGCTGGTGATGCGGCGGGTTTCCTCCAGCGCCTGATCGGCCAGATCCTGTGCCGCGGCCGGCAGATCCGACACCTCCTGCAGCCGGGCCAGCTGCACCGCCACTCGCTGGATCGGGGTTTTCAGGTCATGCGCTATATCCGCCGAAACCTGCCGCAGCGCCTCGGTCGATTGCTGCTGCGCCTCGGCCATGCGGTTCACGCTGTGGCCGATACGGCCAATGTCGCCTTTGCTCTGAACGGTCTCCGGCACCCGGGCGCTGAGATCGCCGGAGGTCAGCGCCGACAAAGTGTGCTCGATCCCCCGCAGCGCCCGCGCCGAACGGCGCGCCAGCAACACCCCGCCCAGCACAGCGATGCCTATTGCGGGCAGCAGGCTGAAAAGAAAGACCCGCAGGAAAGTCTGGCGGAGAGTATCCAGCGGCTCTGCAGTCTGGGCGACGGTCAGCAGCCCACCGTGGATGTACTCGCTGAGGGAAATAAAGCGGCCTTGGATCTCGACCGGTTCAGGGCCCAGGGCAATGATCCGGAACCCCTCCTGCTGCTGCATAATCGCGGCATTGCCGGCCACCACCCGCCCGCCGAACCGGCGGTAGCTGAGCAAGCGGCGCTGCGGGTCGGTCTCAGCGGTTTCGGCATTGACGATGGCCGCCAGTGCCGCAGCAGAAGGCGTCGCGCGGAAGCCCGCCATGTCCTGGGTCAGGCTTTCCTCGATTGCCTGGCGCTGCGCCCCCTGCGCCACGTAATAGGTAATGCCCAGGCTTAGCGAGCTGGCAGCCACAAACAGCAGCGACAGCCACAGCGACTGCCGCATCGGCGAGGAGCGCAGCAACGCCCGTGCACGGGACTTCAGGTCATTCGGCAATCCGGTACCCCGCGCCGCGCACGGTTTCGATCAATTCACTCGCAAAAGGCCGGTCGACCTTGGCCCGCAGGCGGGAGATATGGGTCTCCACCACATTGGTCTGCGGGTCAAAGCTGATGTCCCAGACCGCCTCCAGCAGCATGGTCCGGGTCTGCACCCGGCCCTTGCGCCGCAAAAGGTGCTCCAGCAGGCGGAACTCGCGCGGCAGCAAGTCGATCTCCTGGCCGCCGCGGGTCACCTTGCGGCGGACCAGATCCATCTCCAGATCTCCTGCTTTCAGCACGGTTTCCTGCGTTTGCAGCCCCGGACGGCGGGCGAGGGCGGCAACACGCGCGGCCAGCTCGCCAAAGGCGAAGGGTTTGACCAGATAGTCGTCCGCCCCGGCCTCCAGCCCGTCGATCCGGTCATTCACCCCGCTGAGCGCGGTCAGCATGATGGCGGGGGTCCGTACACCGGCGCCGCGCAGGGTCTTGATCAGGCTCAGCCCATCAAGGCTGGGCACCATCCGGTCGATGATCAGCACATCGTAATCCGCAGCGGTCGCCTGCAGCAGCCCCTCGCGGCCGTCGGTGATGAGATCGGCTGTATGGCCTTCCTCGCGCAATCCCGCAGCCACATAAGGACCGGTGGTGGCATCGTCTTCTATCACCAGGATCTTCAAGGCTTCCCCCGCTTTGCTGCCTGCCTGAATTACACCGGAACAGGTTCAGGCACACATTACAGATCTGTATAGAATGCGTCAGGACATTGAAATCCGGGCCTTCCATTTGCCTTGCATCACTTCGAACGCAAGGAAAAGAAGATGCCCGAAACCAACGCTCCCAAACGGTTTGCTTTTGCCCTCACCGCTGCTGCTTCGGCTGCGGCCCTGTTTGCCCTGGCCCCCGCGCCCGCGATGGCGGTGCCCGCCGGCGGCTACGCTGATCTGGTCGAGACCATCTCGCCTGCGGTGGTCTTTGTCGAGGTCACCGGCAAGGCGCAGCCTGCGGCCGACCGCCAAGCCATGCCGAACGACAAGTTCATGGAGGAATTCATGCGCCGTTTTGGCGGCCGCATTCCGCAGTTCGATCATGACCGCCCGGTCAAGGGCGCAGGCTCCGGCTTTGTGATCTCAGACGAGGGGCTGATCGTCACCAACCACCATGTGATCGACAACGCGCAATCCGTGTCAGTCACCCTGGCCGACGGCAGCAAGCACGAGGCCACCGTGATCGGCGCCGACCCGCTGACCGATATTGCCCTGCTGAAAGTCGAGGCGGATGCGCCGCTGACGGTTGTCGAGTTCGGTTCCTCGGACGCATTGCGCGTCGGTGATGAGGTTCTGGCCATGGGCAGCCCCTTTGGCCTTGCGGGAACTGTGACCTCGGGCATCGTCTCGGCCACCTCGCGCAACATCAACGCAGGGCCGTTTGACAACTTCATCCAGACCGATGCGGCGATCAACAAGGGCAACTCCGGCGGCCCGCTGTTCAATGCTTCAGGAGAAGTGGTGGGCGTCAACACCATGATCTATTCGCCGGGCGGCGGCTCGGTTGGGATCGGCTTTGCGGTGCCTTCGGACATGGTGCAGAAGATCGTCGCCGACCTGGAAGATGACGGCGAGATTGCCCGCGGCTGGCTGGGTGTGCAAATCAAGCCATTGTCTGAGGACGCCGCCAATGTGCTGGGCCGGGAGGCTGGCAAGGGCGTGGTGATTGAAAGCGTGGTGGCGGAAAGCCCGGCGGCTGAGGCGGGCCTGAAAGCCGGCGACGTTGTGCTGCGCTTTGGCGAAACCGAGATCAGCGAGCTGCGCGATCTGACCGCCGCCGTGGCGGTGAACGCCCCGGGCGAGGCGGCGCAGATCGAGGTTCTGCGGAAGGGTAAAGAAGTCACCCTGGATGTGACCCTGGGCGACCGATCCGGTCAGGACGCCTGATCCTGTCCCATTCTCAATCCCTGTCCGGTAACGGGCAGGGGCTGGGACGGCCAAGGCTGTTTCCCCTCCGGCGGGCAGGGAGTGTCTCTGCCAAGCCTTGGCCGGACCTCTTGACGAATTGGCAGAAAATCAAGGCAGGTAGAAGCGGCGCTCGCGGACCTGTTCCTTGGCCCGGACCCGGCGCCGTTTGCTGTAGCTGAGCGCACCCGAAGGGCAGGCGGTCGCGGCCGTTTTCAGCATGTCCTCATCCGCATCATCGGCGGTGCCTGTCTCGCCGGACAGGGCCTGGATCATTCGGGAGAGCCGCAGGCCGCATCGGCCAGAGTTCTGGCATCTCGCCTCATCAAAGCGGACGCGCGACTGGCTGGTTACTATCTCCGGCATGGATTGGTTCTCCCCTTTATTAATTTTGTAGTTTTTGGTCTTCCGTTCTGATCGTGTCTTCGTTGTTGTTCCGCTGCGCGGAGGAATGGCCCGTTACTGGGCCGCCTTGACAGCCGCAATGACAATGTCCAGCGCCCGGGTCAGGTCTTCGCGCGCAATGGTCAGCGGCGGCGACAGGGTGAGCACGTTGCCCTGGCTGATCTTGAAGCTGAGGCCGCCTTCAAGGCAAGCGTAATAGATCTTCTCAGCTCGGGCCCGGGCGATGTCTGCGTTGCCTGCGATCTCCACCCCGAACATCAGCCCGCGGCCGCGGATATCTGCGGTGATCGGCAGATGGCCGATCTGCTCCTGCAAGTACTCCAGCGCATAGGCCCCTAGGTCTGCAGAGCGCTCAACCAGGCCTTCGTCCTCGATGATCTGCAGGGTGGTGAGGGCCGCGCGGGCGGTGACCGGGTTCTTTTCATGGGTGTAGTGGCCGATGGCAAAGTCGCCGCAGACGTCCAGGTCGCGGCGGGCGACGCAGGCGGCTATGGGCAGGATGCCTCCGCCAAGCGATTTGCCCAGCGTCACGATATCCGGCACCACACCGTCATGCTGGAAGGAGAACATCCGCCCGGTCTTGCCCAGCCCGGTGGGGATCTCATCCAGGATCAGCAGCACACCGTGCTTGTCGCAGGTCGCGCGCACGGCTTTCCAGAATCCCGGCGGCGGCACGATAGGCACGGCGCGCATCGGCTCAGCGATGAAAGCGCAGTAGTCGCCGTCGCGGCCCAGCACATAATCGATCATCTTCGCACAGGCCTCGGCGCTCGCTTCCAGGGTTTGATGGCCGTATGGGCAGTCCGACGGGCTGTAGGGCGCCACATGCTCGGTGCCGGGCAAGAGCGGCCCGGCGATATGGCTGCGGAAAGTGGCCTCGCCGCCGACCGAGGCGGCGCCAAAGCCAGCCCCGTGGAAGGAGTCCCAGAAACTCAGCGTCTTGAACCGTCCAGTGGCGGCGCGGGCGATTTTCAGAGCCACCTCGTTGGCGTCGGAACCGCCGGTGGTAAACAGGGTCTTGCCCAGATCGCCGGGGGTGATCTCTGCCAGCTTCTCGGCCAGTTCCACCGCCGGGTCGTTGGTAAAACGGCGAGGGGCAAAAGGCAGATCGTCCAGCTGCTGCTTGATCGCCGCCACCAGCCGCGGGTGGCCATAGCCCAAGTGATGCACCGAGTTGCCGTGGAAATCCATGTAACGGCGCCCGTCCATGTCCTCGATCCAGATGCCCTCGGCCTTGGCGATGGTGCTGACACAGGGGCTGGAGAGGCTTTGGTGCAGGAAAACGCTGGCGTCCCGCTGCAAGAGCGGCGCGGAGTTGGAGCCGATGGATTTCTGCAGCCAGGCCTTGCGGGCGTCCGAGGTGTTGGATTCACCTTCGGTATGGACAAGCATGGGACACTCCCGAGGGAAAATTCTGGTTGAAAATCAAAGCCGGGGCTGCGTGGGGCAGCCCCGGCAGGGCCGGGATTATTCCGGCCAGGGCAGGGAGTAGGTCTTGACGTTGGTGAAGAACTTCATCGCCTCGATGACGCCTTCCTTCACCCCGTTGCCAGAATCCTTGATCCCGCCGAAGGGCGACATTTCGATCCGGTAGCCCGGCTGCTCCCAAATGTTGCAGGTGCCGACGTCCAAACCGTTGATATAGGCAATCGCCCGGTTCAGGTCGTTGGTGCAAACGCCGGAGGAGAGACCAAACTCGGTGGAGTTGGAGATCTTCATGACCTCCGCATCATTGTCCGGCACCCGCACGATCGGCACGATGGGGCCAAAGGTTTCCTCCATCACCAGCTCGCTGTTGTGGGGCACTTTGTCGACCACGATGGGCGGCAGCAGGGCGCCGTCGCGGCCCGGGTGATAGAGGATCTCGGCGCCTTCCTTTTCGGCCTGCAGCACGCGGTTTTCGAACAGCTCCGCCGCCTTGTCGTGAATGACGCAGCCCAGTTCGGTGGCCGGGTCCTGCGGGTCGCCGAATTTGATCTTCTTGGCCTTCTCCAGCACCAGCGGCACGAATTTGTCTGCCACGCTTTCCTGCACCAAAATGCGCTTGATCGCGGTGCAGCGCTGGCCCGAGTTGCCGGTGGCGCCTGCCACGGCGATGGTTGCGGCCTTGTCCAGGTCGGCGTCGGACAGGTCGTTCAGCACGATCAGCGGGTCGTTGCCGCCCAGCTCCAGCGCCTGGCGTTTATAGACGCCTTTCTCAGCGATCATCTTGCCCACCGGCACACCGCCGGTGAAGGTGATGATATCGATGTTTTCATTGGTGATCATCTCGTCACCAATGTCCTGCGGCCAGCCGGTGACCACCTGGAACATCTCCTTGGGCAGGCCGGCCTCATAGAGGATATCGGCCAGTGCAATACAGGTCAGCGGCGTCAGTTCCGTCGGCTTGCAGACCATGCAATTGTTGGTGGCAATCGACGGCGCAATCTTGTGGCTCACCATGTTGAGCGGGTGGTTGAACGGGGTGATCGCTGAGATCGCCTTGACCGGCTCGCGCTTGGTGAAGATCTTGCGCGGCTTGCCGTTGTGGGTGAGGTCGCAGGAGAAGATCTCGCCATCATCCTTCAGCGCCTCAGCCGCCGCGAACTGGTAAACGTCCTGCGCCCGCTTGGTCTCATAGATCGAGTGCTGGTGGCAGATGCCCAGCTCCAGCGTCAGCCATTTCGCCAGGTATTCGCGGCGCTCGCCGATCAGCTCGGCGGTGCGCTGCAGGATCTGGCTGCGCTCATAGCGGGTCAGCTTGGGTTTGTAGTTCGCCGCCACCTCAAAGGCCATGCGGGCGTGCTCGGCCTTGCCTGCGGGCACATAGCCGACAACCTCGTTGGTATAGGGGTAGTGGACCGGCACGGTCTCGTCAGTGAAAACGGTCTCGCCGCCGATGCGCATGCCTTCGTTGCGGATTTCGATGTTGGTCATAGTCTCACCCATAGATCAGAGGGCCGCCGCAGTGGTGGCATAGAAGAAGGCGTCAAAGTTGCGCAGATCCTCGGGCTGGTCCGGCAGGTCGATGACACGGTTCACGATAAAGGGCACTTCCTGTTCAGTCAGCCCGCCATGGCTGCGCAGCGGCTCTTTCAGCGCCGCCAGGTCGTGGCGGTGGGCCGAGGTGCCGATGGTCATGTTCTCGCCCGAGATCATCACGATGTCGCCGATGCGGTCGCCCGGCAGTTCAAAGCGCTTGATGGCCTCTTCTTTGTCCACCACCAGGATCAGTTCCTCGCGGGCGTCCAGTTTGGCCATCACTTCTGCCTTGTCGGCGCCTTCGGGCAAATAGGCGGTGGCAAAAGAGCCAAGCGCGCCATGGTGCACCACATAGGGGTCGGTGATCGGCAGGATCACCCGCGCCGCGTCCTTGCCCAGCCACTCATCCAGCAGGTCCTGCGCGTAGATCACGCTGGGGGAGCCGTCGGCGTTATGCTTGGGCTTCATGCCGTGGTCGGCAGTGACAACAATCGCCGCACCCATTTCATCGAGCTGCGCCAGGTACTTGTCAAACATCGCGTAGAAATCCAGTGCGCCCTGCTGCTCCGGCGCGAACTTGTGCTGGATGTAGTCAGTGGTCGACAGATACATCACGTCCGGCTTGAACTCGGCCAAGAGCTTCACGCCGGCAGCAAAGACAAACTCGGACAGCTCGGCCGAATAGACCTCCGGCACCTCCATGCCCAGCCATTGGCTGGCGTTGTCGATGCCGTGCTCCGCCTTGGTGGTCTCGCCAGACCGCTCCGAGGAAAACGCCACTGCGCGGTCCTCGTCGAACTTCAGCCCCGCCCCCAGAAGCGCCCGCAGCTTGTCCTTGGCGGTAACCATGGCGACGCGGTAGCCGGCCTCGTAGAACTGCGAAAAGATGGTCGGCGCGCGCAGGAAGCGCACGTCGTTCATCATCACCTCTTCGCCCGTGTCCGGGTCGATCAGGTAATTGCCGCAGATGCCGTGCACAATCGGCGGGCGGCCGGTGGCAATCGACAGGTTGTTGGGGTTGGTGAAGGAGGGGATCACCGAATGCGCCAGCCGGTCGGTGCCGGTCTCGCGGATCCGCTTCAGGGTCGGCATCAGCCCCTTGGCGATGGCAACTTCCAGGTATTCCGGCTCGCAGCCGTCCAGGCAGATGGCAATCGCGCAGGTCTTTGGCGCCGGGTAGGTCCGCTCGTTGGCAGTAACGGGGGTTCCAATGGTCATATCTCGGGGTCCTTTGTCTTCAGGCGGCCAGTTTGGCGCGTTCTTCCAGCGCCGCGGCGGGCGGGGCCGCGCTGGCGACGCCCATCTCGGCAAGCGTTTCCTTGGCGGCGGTCACAACCTGCCGCATCACGTGTTCATCCATCTGCCCGATGCAGCCGACGCGGAAACTGTCCACAACGGTCAGCTTGCCCGGGTAGATGATAAAGCCCTTCTCCTTCATCAGGTCATAGAAGCGGCTGAACTCAAACTTCTCATCCGCAGGGCAAAAGAATGTGACGATGATGGGCGACAGCCAGCGGTTTTCCAGCAGCGTCTCAAACCCCAGCTCACGCATCCCCGCCACCATCACATCGCGGTTGCGGGCGTAGCGGGCACCGCGGCCGGCCACGCCGCCCTCGGCTTCATGCGCCTTCAGCGCTTCGAGGAAGGAAGCCACCACATGGGTCGGCGGGGTAAAGCGCCACTGGCCGGTTTTTTCCATATTGGCCCATTGCGCGTGCACATCCAGAGACAGTGAATGGCTGTTGCCCTTGGCCGCTTCAATCTCGCCCTTGCGGGCAATGACAAAGCCAAAGCCCGGCACCCCCTCGATGCATTTGTTGGCCGAGGAGACCATCGCCTCATAGCGGATCTGCGAGGGCTGCAGCTCGATGGCGCCAAAGGCCGACATCGAGTCTATCTGCAGCTTGCGGCCTGCTGCATAGACCGCCTCGGAAATCTCCTCGACCGGGTTCAGAATGCCCGAGGAGGTCTCGCAATGGATCGCCACCACATGGGTAATTGCCGGGTCATCGGCCAGGATTTGCGCCACCTCATCGCCGCGCGGCGGCAGGTAGTCGCCCTTGTCCAGCACCACATGATCGCGGCCCAGGTACTTCAGCGTCTGCGCCGAGCGCAGCCCGTAGGCGCCGTTGGCCAGCACCAGCACCTTGCCATCACGGGGGATGAAGCTTCCCAGCATCGCCTCCACCGCAAAGCTGCCGGAGCCCTGCATTGGCACGCAGTCAAAATCATCAGCGCCTTCGCCGAGCAGCGCCAGCAGGCGGCTGCGAATCTCGCGGGTCATACCGCGGAAGTCATCATCCCAGCTGCCCCAGTCCCGCAGCATCGCCTCTTTCACCGCATAAGAGGTGGTCAAAGGGCCGGGGGTAAGCAAGTAGGGCTCGCCCAATCTGGGCGCTTCAATCGAGTCCGTGGAAGTACTCATCTGCAATCTCCCAAGAGGAATTTGAGGGCATCATTGCCCTGCGCCAATCCATATGTAAAATTGCAAAAAACGATCCACTTATAGGCTACGCCTATACATCGGAATTGAGGGAAAGAGATGCGCCACAGCCAGCTCCGCGCCTTTCATCATGTTGCGCTTCTGGGCGGCTTTTCCCGGGCTGCAAAAGCACTGCATCTGACCCAGCCCGCGGTCTCGGAACAGGTGCGCAAGCTGGAGCAGGATCACGACCTCTTGCTGTTCCGCCGCGAGAAGAAGCAGATCACCCTGACGCCCCAGGGCGAGGAGCTGCTGCGGCTGACCAAAGGATACTTTGAGATCGAGGATCAGATCGGCGACTACCTCTCAGAATCCGGCGCTGCGGTGGAGGGTGAATTGCGGATCATCGCGGACTCGGCTCTGCACATGACCGCCTTCCTGGGGCCGTTCCGGCAGAAGTATCCGAACATCACCATCTCGCTGCGGACCGGCAACACCGAGGAAATCCTGGAGGAGCTGCGCGCCTATAACGCCGAGATCGGCGTGGCCGGCAGCCTGACCCCGGGCCGCGACATGAAGGTGCTGAACCTGGGTGCCACCGGCATCACCGCCTTTGCCGCCCGCGGGCTGCTGCCGCCCGACAAGACAAGCATAGCCTTTGACGAACTGACCAAATTGCCGCTGGTGTTCCGGGAAGCGGGCTCAAAAACCCGCCAGAACTTGGATGCCGAAGCGCAGCGCCGCGGCATCACCCTGAAGCCCGCCATCGTCGCCGAGGGCCGCGAGGCCGTGCGCGAGCTGGTCGCCTCGGGCGCCGGCGTCGGCTTTGTTTCCGAAGCCGAGTTCGGCCACGACAACCGCCTGATCCCGATCCCGCTGGAGGACACAGACCTGACGATGAGTGAAAGCATCGTTTCGCTGACCCAGCGGCAGGATGTGCGGGTGATCCGTGCCTTCATGGAGTTTGCCGCCGGCACGCTGGCCCGGCAAACCCCGGCAAAACCTTAGGGGCAGGGCAGGGCGGCCAGGGACTGCTCCATATGATTTTTCAGGAAGCCAGCTGTTTCCAACCCGTCTTCACCAATGGCAACCAGGCGCGTTTCCGGCGCACCGCGCCACAGGCCGTCCTTGTGGAACTCAATCCGCGAGCCGACCTTTTGAAACACAATCCGGGTGTCCGGAAAATCCGCACAATAAAGCACGCCTTTGGACCGGAATACCGAAGCGGGCAGAGTACCTAGCGCAGACTTGAAGCTGGCATAA
Source organism: Leisingera sp. ANG-M1 (assembly GCF_000813745.1). Classification (GTDB taxonomy): domain Bacteria; phylum Pseudomonadota; class Alphaproteobacteria; order Rhodobacterales; family Rhodobacteraceae; genus Leisingera. The sequence goes on from NZ_JWLC01000026.1 coordinate 93,589, forward strand.
CTGTACGGCTCTTGCACCGACCAGCTCTGCGAGCGAAACCCTGCGGCCGGCCGCGATTGCGGCAGGACAACGTTTTCCGGGTCATGCCGGCCGGTGTCCAAAAGATACTGCACCGGGACTTTTCCGTTGCAGGCCTTATAGGCGGGCAGATCCGGAAACAGCCATTGCGCGCGGAAATCGGCAACCCGCTGCGGCTGCACCAGATCCGTCTTGGTCAGCACCGCGATATCGGCAGCCTCAATCTGCGCCTGCACCAGTTGCTGGCAGTTGTCCGACAGCGCATCGGTGTTCTCCACATCCAGCAGAGTTACCACCGCATCCAAACGGGCATAGTCCCGCAGCTGCGGATAGCCGAAGACCGAAGCGATGCGGCCGGGCTGCGAAACCCCGCTGGCCTCGATCAGCAGATACTCAGGCGGGTTGTCCGAGCGGAACAGCGCCTGCAGCTGCGCCACCAGATCGCTTTGGATCGAGCAGCAGACACAGCCGTTTGAGAGCTCCATCACCTCACGCTCGCGCTTCAGGATCAGGTCGGCGTCGATATTGACCGCGCCGAAATCGTTGACCAGCACGGTGATATTCAGTCCGTGATCTCCCTGCAGCAGGGTGTTGATCAAGGTGGTTTTGCCAGCGCCGAGAAAGCCCGCGACGATGGTAACCGGAACGCGCGTATCCATCAGATGTCCTTTGGCGTGAAATCAGGGACAGGGGAGGTGATGCGGCGTTCAAAATCCGTGCCCTGCATCCAGCCCTTGGGGTCATGCACAATCTCGCCATCCACCATGGTCAGATGCACCTGCGATTTATGCCAGTTGCCCTTGGCCTCGGTCTCCAGCAGGTTGCGGTCCAGCACAATCAAATCGGCGGTCTTGCCTGCAGTGATCGAACCGGACACATCCTCGCAGCCCATCGCATAGGCGCCGTTGAGGGTCAGCATCCGGATTGCCTCCTCGGGCGTGATTGGCTGGCCCAGTTTGCCCTCCATCTCGCCGCGCGGGTTTTCGCGGGTGACAAGGGTCTCAAACCCGAACCAGGGATCAATGCTGCTGACCGGCCAGTCGGTCCCCATCACCGTGACCCCGCCCGCATCCAGCACCCCGCGCACGTTATAGGCCTCCTGCAGCCGTTCCCCGAAAGACGACCGCGCGCCGATGGTGAACTCCGAAGGGAACCAGCCCACCGGCGAAAACTCGGCAATCACGTCCAGTTCGGCAAAGCGGGCCAGGTTGCCCTCGTCCAGCAAGGTGGAATGGGCGCATTGATGGCGCATGCCGCCGGGACCGTTGCGGCGGCGGCACTCAGCCACTGCATCCAGGAAAATGTCCGAGGCGCCATCACCGGTGCAATGGGCAATCACGCGGATGTGCTTGCGGTCCATTTCCGCCACCATGTCATAGATGTGCTCAGGCGTCAGATTCAGCGAACCCTGCCAGGTCTTCTCGTTCGGCCAGGGGATGATCAGGTAAGAGGTGCGCGGCTCGGCGGTGCCGTCAAAGTGGAACTTGACCGCATTCGCATTGAGGCGCTTTGAGCGGTAATAGTGCCGTTCGCCCGCCAGCAGCTCCCAGCGGCGGCGCACCGGGAAGATGTCGTCCTGCCAGCTGATCGCCGCTTCAACCCGAACCGGCAGCTCACCCGCCAGGTCGATGGCGCGCAGCGCATCCAGCCGCTGTTCGCAGACATGCACGTATTTCGTTGCCACAACGCCGCGGGCAGACTGGAACCGCGCGCCCTCGCGGTAGGCGCGGGTCAGCGCGTGCATCGGCGGCGGCGGCATTGCTGCCATGATCAGCGCATAGGCGCCATCCACCAGAATGCCGTCCGGTTCGCCGGTCAGCGGGTCGCGCACAATGTAGCCGTTGTTGGGGTCCACGGTGTCCTTGCCGACGCCCGCCAGTTCCAGCGCCTTGGAGTTGGCCATGCAGCTGCCCCACATCCGGTCCATGATCGCAACCGGCCGGTCCGGGATAAAACTGTCGAGCCATTCACGCCCCGGCGTCTGCCCCGCCTTGCGGAAGGCATAGTGGACAAAATGCTTGCCGAAAATCCACTCGCGGTCCGGATTGTCCGCGGCATAGCGCAGGATCGCCTCGCGGACCTGATCCGGGGTTGGGGTCTCAAGCCCCACATCCAGATAGTCCGAATACTTCGGCCCTAGTGCAAGATCCGGATGGGTGTGCATGTCGTAAAGCCCCGGCATGGTAAAGGCACCATTCAGATCATGCACATGGGTGTAATCCGCAATCAGCGGCTCCATGTCAGCGTTGCTGCCCACCGCCATAAACCGCCCGTGTTTGATCGCCACCGCCTCGGCCCAGGGCTGGTCCGGATCGACGGTGTAAATCCGCCCGTTCCGCAGCACCATATCCGCCGCGGGCAGCCCTTCGGGCGTGTTGGTCGACCGGATTCCGGCGCTCGAAACCATGCTTTATCCTTTCCCTTGCCGCGCAGCCACTGCCTCGCGCCATACCGGACCGGAAATGCGGCCGGCTTGTTCCGGCACAGTAAGAACGCAGAATTTCTCACGTCAAATGAAAGAAATTCCGCTGCGTTTCCGAATTTTTCTCATGTAATATGCCCAAAACTCTGCATAGAGAGGTCCCGAACATGGGCAGCATGGCCGAAAGAGACGCAAGCGACGCCCGCCGGGTTTACCCGTCGATGACCGCGCTCAGGATGCTTGAGGCGGTGTCGCGGTTGGGCAGCCTGCACAAGGCATCGGAGGCGATGTTCGTCACCCCCAGCGCCGTCTCGCACCAGCTGCGCAACCTGGAGCAGATGCTGGGCGTCAAGCTGATCAGCCGAGCGGGCCGCAAGGTGGAACTGACCTCGGCCGGCAACCGCTATGTGCAGGACATCCGCAAGGCGCTGGAGATCGTCGAGCGCGCCAATGCGCCGCTGGGCGACAGCGAACCATTCGGCCCCTTGCGCATCAACTGCGCGTCCGGATTGGGCAGCTATTGGCTGGCCTATCACATCACCGAATTCCTGGATCTCTTTCCCAACATCGACCTGGAGATCACCAACGAAACCGACCGCAACGATATCCTCAACGATCAGACCGACTTCTCGATCATCTACGGCGACGGCGCCTGGCCCGGCAAACATGTCCAGCACCTGTTCACCCCGCGCGCTTTCCCGGTTTGCTCGCCCGGCTTTCTGGAGCGCCACGGCCGCATCCGCACCCCTGAGGATCTGGTGAAACTGCCGCTGCTGCACCATCGCAATCAAAGCGACTGGGTGGTCTGGCTGTCCGCCGCCAGCAAGAAGAGTTTCGAGCTGAGCAAAGGCATTGTGTTCTCGGACGTGACCCACAACATGAACGCCGCCATCGCCGGCGCCGGGATCGCGATTGGCGACGACATCCTGGGCCGCCACGCGCTGAGCGAGGGCAAGCTGGTGCGCCTGTTCGACACCGAAATCCGCGGCCCGCACGCCTATTACATCGTTGCCCAGAAGGAACGGATGCAGCGCCGTGTCTGCCAATTGGCGATCGACTGGCTGTCGCGCTGGTTCCAGGAATACACACTGCAAACACAGAGCTAGTCAGGCGCATTATCGTGAGAATTTTTCACGATAACACGGCAATTACTTTCATTTGACGTGAAAAAAACTGACTGCAATCCTCCCGCCAATGCTCAGGGCCTTGCCAGAGCCAGGAACGACGGGGAGCCAGTCAGTGTCACAAATCGCGGCCAGCAGCATCTGCAAGTCCTATGGCGACTTCAAGGCTCTGCACGACGTCAGCATGGAGATCAGCAAGGGCGAGTTCCTGACCTTCCTCGGCCCCTCCGGCTCCGGCAAGACCACGTTCCTGATGATCCTTGCAGGTTTCACCGAACAGACCTCGGGCCAGCTGATGAAGGATGGCCGGGACATCAGCGCGATGGCCGCGGAAGAGCGCAATTTCGGCATGGTGTTCCAGGGCTATGCGCTGTTTCCGCATATGACCGTCTGGCAGAACGTCGACTACCCCCTGCGGGTGCGCAAGATGGGCAGCGCCGAACGCAAGCAGAAGGTGGGGCGGATCATCGAGACTGTTGGCCTTGCCGAACATGCCCACAAGAAACCTTCGCAGCTTTCGGGCGGCCAGCAGCAGCGGGTGGCGCTGGCGCGCTCACTGGTGTTCCAGCCGGACGTTCTGCTGCTGGATGAGCCGCTCTCGGCGCTCGACCGCAATCTGCGCGAACAAATGCAAAGCGAGCTGAAGCGGGTGCATGAGGAAACCGGCACCACCTTTGTCTTTGTCACCCATGACCAGGGCGAGGCGCTGGCGATGTCCGACAAGATCGCCATTTTCAACAAGGGCCGGCTGATGCAGCTGGCGACGCCTGACCACATCTACAACGCACCGGATTCGCGCTTCGTGGCGGAATTCCTGGGCCAGATCAACATCTTCCCGGTCGCCAGCCCCGGCATAGACGGCGGGCTGTTGCGCGGCAATCTGGACGGCACGACGCTTTCGGCCGCCAACCCGGGAAACCGCGTGAACGGCACCGCCAGCATCGCGGTCCGCCCCGAACACATGACCCTCAGCGCCGAGCGCCCCGCGGATCAGGCCAATGTGCTGCCCGCCCGGGTGATCCAGACCACCTATCAAGGTTCGCACAGCGACCTGGTCCTGCAGACGCCGCAGGGCCATAGCATCAGCGCCTCAACCCACAACGCCAATGGCGCGCTGCCCAGCGTCGGCAGCGATCTGTGGGTCGGCTGGTCGCCTGAAAACAGCATCGTGATTGCCGACTAACAGAACCGGGCCGCGCCATCCAAGGCGGCAACCAGACCCGGCCGCAAATCATCAGGGAGGAAACCATGAACAACTTTCAACGAGACTGCTGCGAGCTATTGGCCGAGCGCTTCCGCTCCGGCAAGCTGGACCGCCGCGGCTTTCTGACCGGGCTGGTGGCCTTGGGCGCCGCCACTGTGGCCGCACCGGGCGCCCGCGCCGCAGGCCAGGAGCTGGTGGTGGTCAACTGGGGCGGCGATGCGATCGACGCCTACTCCGCAGCCTTCGCCGAAGCCTACGAGACGGCCACCGGCAACAAGCTGAAAATCGACGGCTCCGGCCCGCTCGAAGGCTCGATGAAAACCCAGTTCGAAAGCAACTCGGTCCGCTGGGACGTCTGCGACGCGGAACCCTATTCCGCGATCCGCCTGGGCCGCGAAGGTATGATGGAGAAGATCGACTATTCCATCGTCGACCGCAGCAAGATCGAGCCGGGCTTTGACGGCGAATTCTACGTTCCCTCCTATTTCTACAGCAACGTCATCGCCTATGACGCAGCACGTTTCGGCGATGATGCGCCCAGCACCTGGGCCGATTTCTGGAACGTGGAGAAGTACCCGGGCAAGCGCACGCTTTACAAATGGATGACCGGCGTGCTGGAGGCCGCGCTCTTGGCCGATGGCGTTGCCCCTGCCGAGCTTTACCCGCTGGATGTGGACCGCGCGCTGGCCAAGATCGAAGCGCTGAAGCCGCATATCGTCAGCTTCTGGTCCTCCGGCGCCGAAAGCCAGCAGCTGCTGCGCGACGGCGAGGCCTCGATGGGCCTGCTGTGGCACACCCGCGCCAACCTGACCAAACAGGACACCGAGGGCGAGGTCGACTGGACCTTTGACCAGGGCTTGGTGTCGCCGTCCGGCTGGACCGTGATCAAAGGCAACCCGGCGGGCGCTCAGGCCGCGATGGAGTTCATCGCCCTGGCCCAGAACCCCGACAATCAGGTGACTCTGCTGAATGAGCTGGGCAACGGCCCGGCCAACCCCGCCGCCCATGCGCTGGTCTCGGAAGAGATGAAGCCGGTTGACGCGAGCTCCAAAGAGAACCTGGAGCGCCAGATCGTGCTGCAGGCGGAATGGTACGCCGACCACTACGGCACCGCGCTGGACAAGTATCTGGCCCTGGTCAGCAGCTAACGCCTAAGGGGAAGGGCAGCGAAATGGCCGCACGGCTCAATATACACACCATAGCCATGTGGCTGCTGCCCGCCCTGTTCCTGGCGGTCTATCTGGCACCGCTTCTGGGCGTCTTCGGCTGGTCCGTCTCCCGGCCCGAGCCGGGTGCGGAGAACTATGTGCGGATGCTGACGGATGCGGATGCGCTCAACATCATGCTGCGCACCGCACGGGTTTGCATCCTGGTCACCCTCACCTCGGTGCTGCTGGCCTATCTGCTGGCATATCATTGGGTGTTCGGCTCGCCCGCACGCAAGCTGTTCATGGAGCTCTGCATTTTCATCCCCTTCTGGATCTCGGTGCTGATCCGCGCCTTCGGCTGGGTGGTGATCCTGCGCAATAAGGGCATCCTGAACGAGAGCCTGCTGTCCATCGGCGCCATTGCCGAGCCGCTGACCCTGGTGCGGACCGAATTCTCGGTGATCCTGGGCATGGTGCATTTCCTGGTGCCCTTTGCGGTTTTCCCGATCGCCTCGGTCATGCGCCAGATCGACAGCCGTGTGCTGCTGGCCTCCCGCGGAATGGGCGCCAGCCCGGGTTTCACTTTCTGGAACGTGTTCCTGCCGCTCACTGTGCCTGGAATCCTTGCCTCGGTGATCATCGTCTTTGTCTTTGCGCTTGGCTTCTTCATCACGCCGGCAATCCTTGGCGGCGGCAAGATCGTGATGATTGCTGAATATATCTACATCCAGATATTCCAGACCTCGAACTGGGGCTTTGGCGCCGCCCTCAGCATCGGCGTGCTGGCGGTGGTCGCCGCAATGGCCGGGCTCCTGTTCAAGGTCATCCGCCCGGAAAGGCTGGTCAAATGACGCGCAAGCCCCTGAATCTGCAAAGCTGGCTGCTGAAACTTGCCGCCGTGCTCACCGGCGTCTTCATGCTGATGCCGCTGGTGGCGGTAATCCCGGTCTCCTTCACCCCCAAGCGCTTCCTGTCGCTGCCCAAAGGCGACTGGTCCTTGCGCCACTACCAGGCGCTGCTGACGGACGAGGCCTGGCTTGCCAGCATCTCCGACAGCGTTCTGGTGGCGCTGGCCAGCAGCGTAATCGCCACGGTTCTGGCAGCGGCATTCGCCCTGGGCCTGTGGTTCCGCCAGCCGCGCTATGGCGGCGCGCTGGTCGGACTGGCGCTGCTGCCGATGGCAGTGCCGCCAGTGGTCTCGGCGGTGATCATCTACTTCCTGCAAGCGCGCATCGGCCTGATCGACACCTATGCGGGACTGATCCTGACCCATGTGATCATGGTGACGCCTTTTGCGGTGATCGTGATGCTGACTGCCACCTCCCGGCTAGACAAATCGCTGGAGCTTGCCTCCCGCAACCTTGGCGCCTCGCGGATGCAGACCACCTTCTGGGTGGTGCTGCCAAACCTCAAGTTCGGCCTGTTCTCGGCCTGGTTCCTGAGCCTGGTGCTGTCCTGGGAGGAGATCGCCGTCACCCTGTTTGTCAGCGGTATCGACGTGATTACCCTGCCAAAGCGGATCTGGGACGGGCTGCGCCTGAACGTCGACCCGATTATCGCTGCGGTCTCGGTGATCCTGATGGTTCTGACCACCATCGCCATTGTCGCCAAGACCCTGCACGAGCACCGCAAAGGCAAGTCCGGCAGCTAAGACCGGGCGTAACGAAAGCATCCCTGATGGACATCAACCAGATTTCCGAGCTGTTCGCCCAGGCGATCGGCGCAAAGAACGTGATCACCGGCGAGCGGCTTGCCCTGCGTGGCACCGGTTATTGCGCCGCGAGCTATGACGGCGACGTACTGCTGACGCCTTGCTCGGCGCAAGAAGTCAGCGAGGTCTGCCGGCTGGCCGCCGAACACGGGCTGGCCATTGTTCCGCACGGCGGGCTGACCGGGCTGGTTCAGGGCACCGCAACCGCGCCGGGGCAGGTTGCGCTGTCGCTGGAGAAGATGAACCGCATTCTGGACCTCGACCCGGTGCAGGGCGTTGTCACTGCCGAGGCCGGCGTCACTCTGCAGCAAGTAATTGACGCCGCCGAACCGCACGGCTTTGCCCCAGGCGTCGACCTGCCATCCCGCGGCAGCTGCACCCTTGGCGGGCTTGCTTCGACCAATGCCGGCGGTATCCAGGCGATCCGTTACGGCATGGCGCGCGACAACATCCTGGGGCTGGAAGCGGTGCTGGCCGACGGTACCATCCTCGATCTGAACAACACTCTGCTCAAAAACAACGCAGGCTACGACCTGAAGCAACTGTTCATCGGCTCCGAAGGCACGCTGGGCGTCATCACCAAGATCACCCTGCGCCTGCACAGCCGCCCGTCCTCGGTGCAAACCGCGCTGATCGGCTGCGCCGGAACCGAGGATCTGTTCCAAGTGCTGGCCAGTACCCGCAAAGCCTTTGGCGCCAGCCTGTTGTCCTTTGAGGCCATGTGGCCGGAGTTCTTCACCCAAATCGCCACGCATCTGGGCAACCGCCTGGTGTCCCCCGATTGCGGCATCTACGGGGTGATCGAGACCGGCCAATGGGGAGAACCCGGGCAAGACGACGCCCTCACGGTCTTCCTGGCGCAATGTTTCGAGGACGGCCTGCTGCAGGACGGCACCGTCGCCCAGTCCGAAACCCAGCGCCGCACCATCTGGCAGCTGCGCGAGGACGCAGACGTGATCGAAAGCCTGAGCGGCCCCTGCCTGTCCTACGATGTTGGCCTGCGCCTTAACGATATCCCGGGCTATGTCGAACAGCTGCAGGAGCGGATCGCCCGGGATTGTCCGGGTGTTGGCTGCTATGTCTTCGGGCATATGGGCGACGGCAACCTGCACATCATGGCCGGGCCCGCTCCTGACCCCATCAGCCACGCGGCAATTGACGGCGCGGTCTACGGCGTGCTGCAGCAGTTTGCAGGCACCACGGTTTCGGCAGAACACGGCATCGGGCTTGAGAAACGCGCCCATCTGCCGCTCAGCCGACCCGACGCCGCAATTGCCGCGATGAAACAGCTCAAGGCTGCACTAGACCCTAAGTGCATGCTTAATCCAGGCAAGATCTTTGCCTGCTAGGCTTACAATTCTCGGGCGCCGCAATGGCCATTTTCGCCACCGGATCGCCTGCGATCCGGTTCGCGCCCGTCCCCGCCCCCCAGGGCGGGCGCGAAACGCCCCCCCTCGGTGCCAGGCGCGAACCTGCCGTTGTGTCCGAATTCATGGAGACAAGTTTTCCTTCAAGCCGGCTCGGCAGCCTTGCTCTCCGCGTCAATCATCTTTTGCAAGCGGCGGCGGAACAACAGCGGGCCGGCATCAATCGCCAGGTCCACGTTGCGGGTGGTCTTCGCGTCCATGCCCTTCTGCACTTCGGTCAGAATGTCGCGGTCCTCGTTGAAAGCAAACTCCACCGAGTCGCTCATGTACTGGGAAATCTCCGCGTCCTCCGCATGCACATTGCGGATCTGGAACCAGTAATAGCGGGTGGTGGTCTCATCCACCGGTGTCATGAAGTTGTAGCTGTCCATCTGGAAATACTGCCCCTCGGGCAGGTTTCTGGCATCGCCGCCAGTGCCTGCCGGGGTGAAGACCGCCTTGATATAGGCCAGCGAAGGGTAACGGACCTCGTAATGCTGCTCACGGTCGCAGTTGCCCTCAAACGGCACCAGTTTCTTGTAGAAGGGCGCCACTTCCACGTCATACATCCAGCGCGAGACGATCACACCGCTGTCGGTACCGGTGACGGTCAGCGGCTCCTCTTCGCAGGCAGCATTGCCGAACGAGCTTTGGTGCACCCAGGCGACATGGCTGGGGTCGAGCAGATTGTCGGTGATATACAGGTAATTGCAAGGAAACGGCATCGCGTCGCCCTTGTTGATGCCCCAGCCCGGCTCCTCGAAATGCTCGACCGTGAAGATCTTATCCGTATCCGCCAGCGCCGGGTCGCCCATCCAGATCCAGACCAGCCCATAGCGGCTCTCGACCGGGTAGGAGTGGATGTTGGTGGCCGCCGGGATCTTGTCCTGGCCGGGCACGCGGACGCAGCTGCCGGAGCAGTCAAAGGTCAGCCCGTGGTAGCCGCACTCGATGTGGTCGCCCTTGATGCGCCCCTTGGACAAAGGCAGCTTGCGGTGCGGGCAGGCGTCGATCAGCGCAACCGGGGCGCCGGCTTCAGTGCGGTAGATCACGATCTTTTCGCCCAGCACCTTGATCTGGCGCGGCTCGCGGGTGACTTCGCTGTCCCAGGCAGCGACATACCAGGTGTTGCGGAGATACATGTTCAGCCTCTTCTGTCTGGGGCGCCGGGATTGACCGGGCGCGGGTAGGTGGATGGATCGGCAGGGTCGTGACGGAGCGCCAAGGCGCGCAGGTGGTCCGCAAAGGACTGCGCGGCAGAGCGGTAGACCACCGCATGCACATCGCGGGTGTTGTGCCACCAAAGGGTGGCGTCGTGGCCGCCCAGCCGGGTGCGGATGCAGCGGGCCTGGCGGATGTGCGGCGCGAACAGGGTGGCGCAAGTGTAGTGGTCCAAGAAATGCAGCGCCTCGACCCCGCGCAGGCGGAAGCGGGTCAGGCCGTGGCCGATGTCAGCCGCGCGGTAGCTGCCCGCGGACAACGGGCCGCTGCTCCAGATTGTGCCAGGCCAGAGCCGCAGCAGGAAAGTCGCGCCGTCCTGATGCATCCGGCCAAAGGGCAGCAGACTGTCCAGAACCTCTGGCTTTGCATTCAACGCAGTCAGGGGCAGGAATTCTTCGTCCAGCCGCAGTCCCAGCGGGCCGGGCAGAAAGCCTTCGGCATCGCTTGCGCGGGTGATTTCCGGTGCATCAGCCATGCAGCCGCTCCCCCTCCGGATCATAGAAACAAGGGGCTGTCACTCGCACCCTTACCGATGCGCCTGCCACCGGAGAATGCGCCCAAAGCACATCCCCTATCCGGTTGCGGCCATCCCGCAGGAAGCCAAGCGCAATCGGGTGGCCCAAGGACGGGCTTTCAATCGCCGCAGTCAGATGGCCGATGGTTGCGGCGCAACCCTTGGCGTCGAGTTCGCTGTCACTCAGATGAGCGGCATAGGGGATGATCGTGGAACCATCTTCCGGCACCAGCCCCACCAGCTGCTCGCGGCCCTCGGCCTGCAGCCCCGGGCGCTGCAGCAGGGCACGGCCCAGGAAGTCCTTTTTCTTCGAGACCATGCCGCCCATACCCAAATCCCCCGGTGTGCGGCGGCCGTCGATCTCGGTGCCCACCGACAAATGCCCTTTCTCGATCCGCAGCACGTCCAGCGTTTCCAGGCCGTAAGGCGTGATGTTCCATTCCGCGCCGCGTTCCATGACACGCGCAAGCAAGGCCTCCGCAAAGCCCGCAGGCACATTGATCTCATAGCTCAGCTCGCCCGAGAAGCTGACCGAGAACACCCGTGCGGGCAGCCCGTCCAATTGCCCTTCGCGCACGGCGGCAAAGGGGAACGCCTGCCGGGAGGCTTCGAAATCCGGCCCCAGCGCCTCCAACAGCTTGCGCGCGTTCGGGCCCGCAATCGCCAGCGAGGCCCAGTGATCGCTGACATCCGTCAGGCTCACATCCAGCTCCGGCCATTCCACTTGCGCGCATTTTTGCATGTGGCGCCAGACCGATCCCGCATTGGCGGTGGTGGCGGTGACCAGAAAATGCTCCGCACCCAAGCAGGCAATGGTGCCGTCGTCAAACACATAGCCATCCTCGCGCAGCATCAGCGCATAACGCAGGCGGCCCGGTTTGATGGCGGCAAAGTTGTTGCAGTAAAGGCGGGAGAGGAACTCCAGCGCATCCGACCCCTGCACGTCGATCTTGCCAAGGGTCGACATGTCCACACAGCCGAGTGAGCTGCGCACCGCGCGGGCCTCGCGCTCAATGGCCTGCGCCATGGTCTCACCCGGTTGCGGGAAGTAGCGGGAATAGAGCCAATCGCCCGAGGTCTGGAACACGCAGCCCAGCTTCTCGAACCCGCTGTGAAACGGCGTGCGCAGGATGGGCGTCATCTGCATGCCGGTCCCGGCCCCAACCAGCGCGCCCAGTGAAACCGGCGAATAGGGCGGGCGGTAGGTGGTGTGGCCGATCTCCGCCGCCTCGCGGCCGGACAGCGCAGCAATCTCCAGCACCCCGTTGGTCCAGCTGGTTTTGCCCTGGTCGGAGCCCATCCCAAGGGTGGTGTAGCGCTTGGTCAGCTCCACATCCCGGTAGCCCTCGCGCTGCGCCAGGGCGACGTCGTCGCGGGTGACGTCATTCTGGAAGTCCACGAAAGCCTTGCCCTTACCAGCAGCGAAGACCTCAGCAGAGGCCGGCGCTGGAGACGGGCGCGAAAGATTCAGGTGTTTGTGCATCTCCAGCTCGGCCATCGCTTGGTGCGCCGCAGCCTTGCCGTCGGCAATGCAATCGGCGCTGTCCAGAACCGCGCGGGCGCCGCCGATGGGGCGCAAGGGGCCGTCTGTCTCCGGCGGCAGCAGGCTTTGCGTCTGATCCGAGAAGCTCAGCCGCTCTCCCATCTGCGCAAACAGATGCGCGGTGGGCATCCAGCCCGCCGACATGGCGAGAAGGTCGCAAGGCGTACGCTGCTTGCGTCCCTGCGCGTCGCGCCAAGCAAGCCCGGTCAAATGCCGCTTGCCTTGCGTGGCAAGCAGCCGGGCACCGGCAGGCAGGTCTGCGGCAATGGAAATGCCTGCCTCCCGCAAGGCAGCTACGGTGTCCGCCCGTTCCTGCGGATCGGCCACCGCAACCACTGCACTTCTGCCAGGCGCTACAGCAAAGCGGCGGATATAGCTGCGTACAGCGCCAGCCAGCATGATGCCGGGGCGGTCGTTGCCGGGAAACACCAGCGGCCGTTCGATGGCACCCGCCGCCAGCAGGATACGCTTGGCCCGGATCTTCCAGAACACCGCCTGGCAGCTGCTGCCTTCGGGCAGGGTTTCGACTGCCTGCACCAACCCGTGGTCATACTGGCCAAACGCCAGGGTGCGCGGCATCACGGTGACATTGGACAGAACCCGCAGCGCCTCCTCGGCATCTTCTGCCCAGTCCTGCGCGGACAGTCCTTGCAGCGTTGCATCAGAAGACAGCAGAGAGCCTCCCAATACGTGATCCTGCTCCATCAGGATCACCGTGGCGCCGGACTGCGCCGCCGTCACCGCCGCTGACAGCCCCGCCGGGCCGCTGCCGATCACCAGCACATCGCAGCTCTTGCGCCGCTTGTCATACAGCGCCGGGTCCGGCGACGGATCCACTTTCCCATGCCCTGCTGCCTGCCGGATCAGCCGCGCAAAGCGCTGATGCCAAGCCCCCTGCGGCCACATGAAAGTCTTGTAGTAAAAGCCCGCGCTGATCGTTTTGCCCATCAGCCCCAGCGCCGCGGCCCGGTCCTTCTCCAGCGAGGGGAGGGCGTTCTGGCTGGAAACTTGCAGCCCTTCCCGCAGGGGCACTTCTGTCACCTTCAGGTTCGGCGTGCTGCCGGTTTCGTCCCGGACGGTGACCATGGCCGAGGGCTCCTCCAGCCCGGCCGACATAATCCCGCGCGGGCGGTGGTACTTCAGCGAGCGCGCCACCAGATGGCGGCCGCCCGCCAGCAGCGCCGAGGCCAGCGTGTCGCCGGGATGGCCTGTCATCATCTCGCCATCAAAAGTGAAGTGGAGCGTCTGGCTGCGGTCGATCAGACCGCCGGCCGGCAAACGTCTCATGTCTGGCCTCCCGGGATGATCTCATGGGAGGCCGTGTCGCGGGTGACCTCAATCCAGGCCTCGCAGCCGCTGCTGTGATACCAAAGCTCCCGCAAGGGACCGCGCGGGTTCTTTCCCATGTGGAAGGCTTGGCTCCAGGTGCCAGCATCCGATTGACCGTCCAGCGCGGGCAGATCGCGGCAGGGGCCGCCATAGGTGAACTCGCTCTCCTCGCGCAGGCCGCAATGGGGGCAGGGGATCAACAGCATCGCATCGCTCCTAATGCAGCCAGGGGTAGGGGCCGGCGCCGGCGTCATCCTGCTCGGCACCCAGCGCAAACCGCTCATAGGCAAAAGGCTGCAGCAGTTCCGGCAGCTGTCCGGTGGCCAGCAGCGCGGCCATCTGGTGGCCGACGGCAGGGGTTGCCTTGAACCCGGCATAGCCCCAGCCCGCATTGATCATCAGCCCCTCCACCGGGGTCGGCCCCAGGATCGCATTGCCGTCCATCGGGATATCCGCGATCCCCGACCAATGCCGCATCAGCCGCAGACGCGACAGGAAGGGAAACATTTGCAGCGCCCGCGCCAGCACATCCTCGATCCGCTCGAAACTGCCGCGGCGGGCGAATGAGCTGTAGCCGTCGGTCGCGCCGCCCAGCACAAACTCGCCCTTGCTGGTCTGGCTTACATAAGAGTAGCCCGCGTTGTAGTTCACCACCGTGTCCAACGCCGGTTTCACCGGTTCGGTGACAAAGGCTTGCACGTTGACGGAGTTCAGCGGCAGCTCCAGCCCGGCCAGGGCCGCAACCTGGGTGCTGGCACCGGCAACGCTGATCAAGGCTTTGCCGCAAGCAATCCGGCCCTTGGGCGTCTCAATCGCCTGCAGCTTGCCGCCCCGTACCTCGATACCCGTCACCGGGCAGTTCTGGAACACATGGATACCCGCTTGCGAGGCCTTGCGGGCAAAGCCCCAGGCCACCGCGTCATGGCGCACCACGCCGCCGGCCTCCTGCACCAGGGCGCCCGCAATCGGGAACCGCTTGGGAGACGCCATATCCAGCTCCGGCACCCGTTCCTGCAGCGCATCGCCGGTCAGGATCGATGCCTCCGCCCCGCCCAGCCGCATCGCATTGGCGCGCAGGGTGAAATGCTCCAGCTCGCCGTCGGAATGGGCCAGGTCGACATAGCCGCGCGGCTCGTACATCAGATTGAAGTTCAGATCGCGGCTCAGATCCGCCCACAGCCTCAAGGCAAAATCCTTAAGCCGGAAGCTCGAATTCAGCAGGTAGTCCGACCGGACAATCGTGGTGTTGCGCGCGGTATTGCCGCCGCCGATCCAGCCTGCCTCGAGCACCGCAACATTGGTAATTCCGTGCTCCTGGGCAAGGTAATAGGCCGTCGCCAGCCCATGCCCGCCGCCGCCGATGATCACCACATCATAAGACGTGCGCATCTCCGGCGTGCCGACGGCCGCCTGCCAGTGCTTGTTTGCGGTCAAGGCATGACCCAGGATGGAAAAAGCGGAATAACCCATGCCGGACGTCCCAGTTGAATCTGTGATCACAGATAGCGAAGCAACTCCGGTTTGGCAAGCGTGAGATTTCTGTTGATCTGTGATCACAGAATCGTCATACCTGAAGAATGTCAATGGGCCCGGAGGCAAGAATAAATGGCTGACTTCCCGCTTGCAGACCTGGAGCCAGGCGCACGCAACCTGTTGCTGGCCTGCGCCGGCGCGCAGCCCGGCGACCGCATCCTGCTGGTGGGTGAGACGGGCAAGGATCTCTATTTTGAGCCCGAGCTTTGCACCGCCGTTGCCCAAATCGCCGAAAGCCTTGGCCTGAAACCCGAAATTGTCATGGCTGAACCGGTGGCCCATGCCGGAGAATTCCCCGCCGCCGTGCGCGCGGCGATGGAACGCGCAGACCGCACCATCTTCTTCTCCCGCCTCGGCGATCAGGTGCGTTTCAATCTTGAAGGTAGCAAGGCGGTGATGACCTACACCCTGACCCGCGAGCACCTGGCCGCGCCTTTCGCCAGCGCCGATTTCAGCGCCATGAAACAGGTGCACGACGCGCTGCTGGAGTTGATCCTGAACGCCAAATCCTGGCGCATGACGGGCGATTGCGGCACCGACCTGATCAGCGACATCAAACCGGGCCGCGACAGTGCGATTGCCGAATTTGCGCTCGAGCTTTTTCCGGTAATGATCTTCCCGCCGGTGCATTGCCACAACATGCGCGGCACCCTGGCGATCAAGCACTTCGTGACCTCCTCCTCCACCCGCGCCTATGCGGACAGCACATTGGTGCTGGACCAGCCCGTCCTGGCCCAGGTCGAGGACTCGCGAATGGTTGCCTTCGACGGGCCGGCCGAGCTGGTCTCGCGCCTGAAGAAACAGCTGCAGCGCGCGGCGGAACTGACCGGCGGCGACCCGTACCGGGTCAACTCCTGGCACACCGGCATCAACCCCGGCACCTTCTACAAGGGCGACCCTTACGAGGACCTGGAGAAATGGGGCACCGTCGCCTATGGCTCGCCCCGCTATACCCATATGCACGCCGCGGGGATCGACCCGGGCGATGCGGCCTTCCACCTGATGGGCCAGACGATCTCCTTCGACGATCAGCTGATGTGGGACAAGGGGCGCATGGTTTTCCTGGACAGGCCGGAGATTCAGGCCATGCTGCCCGAAGACCAGCGCGGGTTCCTGAATTCCTCCGTGCTGCATGACATCGGGATCTGAACACATGAAACAGGACATCGCCTGGGTAGAGGTCATCCCGCAGGAAGACGCGGCAGGCACCCTGGCCGATGCCTACGACGCAGTCAAAGGCAGAGACGGCAAGGTCGAAAACCTCTATCTGGCGATGTCCCAGACCCCCGCCGCCATCCAGCCCGCGGATGCCCACTATCTGGCGCTGCTGCACAACCCGGACAATCCGCTGGAGCCCTGGCTGGCCGAGCTG
This sequence comes from Leisingera sp. ANG-M1, assembly GCF_000813745.1. GTDB lineage: Bacteria > Pseudomonadota > Alphaproteobacteria > Rhodobacterales > Rhodobacteraceae > Leisingera. Next base: position 110,134 of record NZ_JWLC01000026.1, read on the forward strand.
GTCTCGACCTATGCCGCAATCCTCTGCGGCTGCCGCTATGCCGCTGTCAATCACGGGGCGAACTTCCGGATGTATCTGGGCGACGAGCCCCGTGCCGATGAAATCCTGCAAGCACTGGAGGCGGGCAGGGAGCCCGAGGGCGAAGACGCCCGGACGCTGGCTGCACTGCGTTATGCCCGGAAACTCTCGCTGACACCCGAACAGATGAGCGCCAAAGATCTGGACCCGCTGCGTGCGGCGGGGTTCTGCGACAAGGGGATTTCCTACCTGATCCAGATTACTGCCGCCTTTGCCTATTGGGCGCGGATGATCAACGGGCTGGGCACGCAGCTGGGCGGCACAGTCGGGCTGGCAGGCGCACCCAACCCCGCCGGAGCATCGTGACCGGCGCCTTTCTGATAGCCCTGTTTTGCCGGATGACCACCCGGTCGCCCTGGCCTGCCTTTGTCATCGACTGCCGCAGTTCGCCGCGCCTCTCCTGAAACCGCCCTTGGCCTCCCGGCAAACCGGGAGGTGATCGCAACCGGGCGCCCAAGCGCCCGTTCAGGAGCAATTCAATGGATATTCTGACCAAAGACACCGCCGGACTGGCGGAAAAGTACAAGAGTGAAGGCGTGGTTGTGGTGCGGGGGGCGCTGACCCCCTATTGGCTGGAACAACTGCGCGCCGCCGTGGAAGAGGAGCTGAAACGCGGCGAACGCTATTTTGCCTACCGCAACATGCGCAGCCAGCCCGGCATCTTTCAGGACTTCTGCCTGCATTCCGGTATTGGCCGGCTGGTCGCGGACATTGGCGGCTCTTCCTGGGCCTCGCTGATCTTCGACCAGATGTTCGTCAAGGAGCCCGGCACCCGCACCCAGACCGGCTGGCACACGGATCAGCCCTATTGGCCGGTGGCCGGGCCGATCCTCACCACCTGGATCGCGCTGGATCCGGTGGACGCCGACAACGGCGCGCTGGAGTTCATTCCCGGCAGCCACGCTTGGGGGAAAAAGTACCGCCCCTTCACCACCGATCAGCTTGGCAGCTTTGTGGACTACGTCAAAAAGGACGATCCGCAATACACCGACATGCCGGATTTCGAGGCCGAGCGCGATCAGCACCGCATCGTGCATTGGGACCTGGCGCCCGGAGACCTCCTGGCCTTTGATGGTTTCATTGTGCATTCGGCCATGGGCAACCGCACCTCAACCCGGCGGCGGCGCGGCTATGCGGTGCGCTTTGCCCTGGATCAGGCGCGGTATTACCCAAACCAGGGTGTTGCGGAATGGCTGGAGGACAACAGCCTGTCCCTGGGCGATCCTTACGTGAGCGAAAAGTTCCCCAGGGTGTTCAACCGCTGATCAGCCCTTGCGCCGGGCCGCCTCGGCCCGGTGCTGCGCCAGCATGTTCTGCACGGCTGGCCGGGCGCAGATCGTCTCCCGGTGGCGGGCGATGTTCGGGTAGGCCGTGATATCCCCATCCGGGAAAATCACATCCCACAGGGCCTGCATGCCCAGGACGAAGTCCGGCACCGTGGGCTCCGCGCCAAAGAAGTACGGGCCATCAGCCAAGGCCGTGTCGAGGGTTTCAAAAACCCCCTTCAAACGCGCCATTGAGGCAGCTTTCAACGCTGCCTGCTGGTCCGCTTCGCGGTGATAGAACTCCGGGTGGTACTGGATGATCACATCCGGCTGCAGCGTGGTCGCCAGGTAGTGGAACCACTGCAGAAAAGCCCCGCGACGCGGATCGCCGGGCGGGATCACCAGGCCTGCCTCCGGGTGGCGCTCGGCCACATAAAGACACACCGCGCCGGTCTCAAACACTGTGCCATCCGGGCCTGCCAGCGCCGGGGTGCGGCAATGAGGGCTGGCGGCCAGGAAGTCCGGATCCGGGTTTTCGTCAAAGATCCGGATCCAGCGCACGCCATAATCCGCACCCGCTTCCTCCAGCACCGCATGGGCGCTCATCGCGTAGGTGTCGGGGGCGCAGAACAGGGTATATTCGGGCATTTCTCGGGTTCCGTTACCAAAAAACCGGCCCGCATGGGGAATGCGGGCCGGCATATCAGCGTTAGGGCCGGATCAGGCGTCGATCCAGGCGGTGCGCTGCATCTGGTAAAAGCCCAGCGGGCCCGAACCATGCGGTGTGATGCCCTGCACCTCGTTGCGCGCCGCATCGACAAAGTTGCGGAAGCCCAGCGTCACATGGCCGCCGTCGTCATGCAGCATCTGCTGCATCTCGCCATACATCTCCTTGCGCCTAGCAAAATCGGTGACCGAGCGCGCCTCCACCAGCAGCCTTTCAAAGCGCTCGTTGTTCCACAGCGTCTCGTTCCAGCCCGACTCTGCGGCAAAGGCGATGGAGAAGATCAGATCCGGCACGGGCCGCGGGTCCCAGCCCGAGGTGACCATCGGCTTCTGGATCCAGACTGCGGACCAGAAACTGTCCGAGGGCGGGTTGATCACATTGAGTTTGATGCCTGCCGCCTTGGCGCTCTGCTGCACATGCTGGGCCGAGGCCAGCGCCCCGGTGCCCGCCACATCCGAGCCGTAGATATCAATCGGAACATTCTCCAGCCCGGCCTTCTTGATGTAGTGGCGCGCCTTGTCCGGATCATAGGCGCGCTGCGGAATATCCGCGTTGTAGTAGGGGTCAATCGGCGCAATCGGGTGGTCGTTGCCGATGCTGCCCAGCCCTTTGAGGATGTTGTCCCGGATGCCTTCCCGATCGACGGCGTATTTCATCGCCATGCGGAAATCGGCGTTATTGGTCGGCTCGCGGTCCATGAGCATCGCCAGGTTGATGAAGGCACCGGAGGGCGCATTGACCACATAGCCGATACCGCTGTTGTCAATCAGCCAGGTGGCCTTCTGATCCAGCTGCAGCAGCACATTGATGTCACCGGCAATCAGCGCATTGATGCGGGCGGTGTTGTCGGCGATGCCTACAAATTCCAGCTCGTCCACATAAGGCCCGTCATCGCCCCAGTAGTTTTCGTTGCGGGCAAAGACATAACGGCTGCCGGGCGTGAACTCGACCACCTTGAACGGGCCGGTGCCGGGCGGGGTTCCGATGAAATCCTCCAGATCGCGCTTGGTGACGTGCACGCGGGTGTCCGACAGAATCATCGGGAAATCGGCGTTTGGCGCTTTCAGGTTGAAGCGCACCTGATGCTCGCCCAGCTTCTCGATGTCCTGAATCTGGCTCATGTAGGCTTTGCCCGCTGATTCCGATCCCTCGCGGAAATGCCGGGTCATCGAATAGATCACATCTTCGGCGCCAAAGTCCGACCCATCGTGGAAAGTCACGCCTTTGCGCAGATTGAACACCCAGGAAGAGGCATCCGCATTGGCCTCCCACGAGGTGGCCAGCCAGGGCATCGGCTGCAGATTGGCATCCCGGTTCACCAGGTTCTCATGCACCGAATAGCCCATCTGCAGGTTCGAGGTGCTGTAATATTTGGTCGGGTCCAGGCTGTCCTGCGCCTGGGCGGATTCGATCCCGACAACCAGCCGGCCGCCTTTCTTGGGCGTTGCTGCTTGAGCCCGCTGCGCGGTCAGGCCGGTGATCACGCCCGCTGAAACACCGGCCGCAGCCAGGCTTCCCATGAACTGCCGCCGTGACAGTTTCCCCGCCACATATTGCTGGAACTGGTAGTTTTTGAACTTGCTGTCAGACATTCATAGTCTCCGCTGTTGGGTGGTCCGGCACTGGACTGCCTGGATCTTTTTTCCGGCCCTTTACGGTCCGGATTTTGTTTATTGGGTTAAACTGTGATCACAGAATCATGTAAAAATCAAGCATCTTTGATCACAGATGCCAGCCGTGATAAGGCTGGGGAGAGCAGCAGCTGGCTGGCGGCAGCGCCCGCAGCCAAAGACGGAAGCGGATATTGAGGGGCAGATGGATACAGCAGCACAACCGGAGACCGCACCTGCGGAAAACCTCAGCGCCAAAGTCTATGCCGACCTCAAGATGAAGCTGATTGTCGGCCAGCTCCGCCCGGCGGAAACCCTGTCGATCCGCACCCTTGCCGAGGAATACGGTGTCTCAGCCATGCCGGTGCGCGAAGCGCTGCGCCAGCTTGCCTCCGAGGACGCGCTGATCGGGGCTGCCAAGAAGGCTTATAGGGTGCCGGACCTCAATTCATCCGAAGCCGCAAACCTGTTTTTCATCCGCGCCATCCTGGAAGGCGCCGCTGCCGAAATCGCGGCGGAAAACGTGCGTGCCAAGGACATCAAGTTCCTGGAGAAGCTGGTGCAGGACATGGACACCGCCTGGCAGAATCAGGACGCGGTTCAGTTCCTTCTGGTCAATTTCAAATTCCACAGCCGCATCTACAGCCTCACCGGCAACAGCGCGCTGCAGTCGATGATCGAATCGCTTTATGCCCGCACCGGCCCCTGGCTGGCCCATGGCATCACCGAGCTGGTGACCATCGACAGCTGGATGGGCGATCACCCCGCAATCATAGGCGCCCTGCGCAACCGCGATGCGGCACTGGCCCGCAAACTGGTCGAAGAGGACGCGCGCTGGGGCGTCGACCTCTACCGCGCCCGCAGCTGAACCGCCCGATCGGGGCTTCCGCTTATTTGATGCACGCAAAACATATCTCTTGATTTTTGCGCTATCTGTGATCACAGTTTACCTGTTCCCGGCAAGTGAAGAGCCAGCACAGGGGAGGGATCACATGAGTTTGACGGAGATTCTCTGGAAGAGAATGGTCCTCGGCATCGGCACGCTGATCTTTGTGTCCGTGCTGGTGTTCCTGGGGACCGAGATCCTGCCCGGCGACGTGGCGCACGCAATCCTGGGGCAGGGGGCCACACCTGAACTGCTGGAGCAGATACGCGAGCGCCTCGGCCTCAATGAACCGCTGCATGTGCGCTACTGGGTGTGGCTGACGAATTTCATCACTGGCGACTTCGGCACCTCGCTGGCCAATGGCGCCGACATCGGCACCGAAATCACCCGCCGCGCCAGCAACACCATCATCCTTGCCCTGTGCACAGCCATCATTGCGGTGCCGCTGGCCATCGCCCTCGGCCTTGCCGCCGCCGTCAAACCCGGCGGGCTGGTCGACCGGGCTATCACCTCCACCTCGCTGGCACTGATTTCCTTCCCGGATTTCCTGGTTGCGGTGGTGCTGGTCACCATCTTTGCGATCAAGCTGCGCTGGCTGCCGGCCATCGCCTCGATCCGGCCCAGCTATGACCTTGTGGACTGGATCCGCATCCTGATCCTGCCGGTGATGGGCCTCACCTTCACCATCCTCGCCCATATGGTGCGGATGACCCGCTCAGCCGTGCTGAACGTGCTGACCAGCCCGGCGATCGAGATGGCAATCCTCAAGGGCGTGCCCCGCCGCCGCCTGCTGCTGCGCCATGCGCTGCCCAACGCGCTGGGGCCGATCATCAACGTGGTGGCGCTGAACCTCGCTTATCTGATCAGCGGCGTGGTGGTGATCGAGACCTTGTTCAACTTCCCCGGCCTTGGCCGCTACATGGTCGAGGCGGTGACCAATCGCGACGTGCCGATTGTGCAGACCTGCGCGATGATCTTCTGCTCCTTCTATGTCCTGCTGAACATGACCGCCGACATCCTGTCGATCATTGCCAACCCGCGCGTGAGGTACAAGAAATGACCCCCGGAACCCGTACCTGGCAAGGCGAGCTGCGCGAGGCGCTCTCCGACCTCACCCCCGGCGTTACCCTCTGCCTGCTGTTCCTGATTGCCGTCTTCATGATCGGCGCCTTTGCCCCCTGGATCGCGCCCTACGGCGAGGGAGAGATCCTCACCAACGACAGCTTCCTGCCGCCCAACAGCCAGATGTGGCTGGGCAGCGACTATCTGGGGCGGGATGTGCTGTCGCGGCTGATCTACGGCGTGCGCATCACCCTGTTCCTGGCTTTGATCATAACCTTCCTGTCGTTCTTTGCCGGTGTCTTCCTCGGCTTCCTCGCCGCAGCTTTCGGCGGCCGCGCTGACAGCTGGATGAGCCGCGTCAACGACGCGCTCCTCAGCTTCCCGGCACTGATGCTAGCGCTGATCGTGATCAACTCGCTGGGCTCTTCCTTTGTGGTGCTGGTTTTCACCATCGCCTTCATCGATATGACCCGCGTGTTCCGCGTCGCCCGGGCGCTGGCGGTCAACATCATGGTGATGGACTATGTCGAGGCCGCCGTAGTCCGTGGCGAGGGCAAGGGCTGGATCATCTGGCACGAGGTGCTGCCAAACGCCCTCACACCCCTGGCCGCAGAATTCGGCATCCGCTTCACCTACGCCATCCTGTTCATCTCGGCGCTCTCCTTCCTCGGCCTCGGCGTGCAGCCGCCGCAATCGGACCTCGGCGTCATGGTCAAGGAGAACATGCAAGCGATCCTCTGGGGTGAATACACCACCCTGTACCCGGCCTTCGGCATCGCGCTGATCGCTATTTCCATGAACGTCTTTGTCGACTGGCTGCTGCAGCGGTCCAGCGCCAAGCTGCCCGATGAGATCTGATATGCGCGACACTTCCCAAAATGATCCTGCGGGTGATCCGCTGTTGAAAGTCCGCGGCCTGGATGTCTCGGTCCGCGACAAGAAGGGCCGCGAGTTCAAGATCGTCGACGGCATTTCCTTTGACGTGCAGCCCGGCGAGGTGATCGCCCTCATTGGCGAAAGCGGCTCCGGCAAGACCACGATTTCGCTCGGCTGCATGGGCTACACCCGTCCCGGCTGCCACATCACTGCAGGCTCGGTGCATCTGGGCGGCACAAACGTGCTGGAACAGAGCCTGCCCCGGCTGCAGGAGCTGCGCGGCAAGGAAATCACCTATGTCGCGCAATCGGCGGCCGCCTCATTTAACGGCGCCATGACCATTGACGCGCAGGTCACCGAAATCCCGGTGATCACCGGCGCCATGAGCCGCGAGGAAGCACTGGCCAAGGCCGCCCGCCTGTACAGCGACCTCGAACTGCCGGACCCGGAAAACATCGGCAAACGCTACCCGCATCAGGTCTCCGGCGGCCAGCTGCAGCGGCTGATGGCGGCAATGGCGATGATCAGCGACCCGCGGCTCTTGATCCTGGACGAACCCACCACCGCGCTCGACGTGACCACCCAGATCGAAGTGCTGCATTCCTTCAAGAAGCTGATCCGCGACAACAACACCGCCGCGATCTATGTGACCCACGACCTGTCGCTGGTGGCGCAGGTGGCCGACCACATCCTGGTCCTGAAAGACGGCCAGATGGTGGAATACGGCCCCACCGAACAGATCATCTCCGACCCCCAGCACGACTACACCAAAGCGCTGATGGCCGCCGCCCATCTGATGCCCGAGGAAATCCACGCACCGCCTGCAGCAACAGCCGAAGACGCCCCCCTGCTGCAGGTGCGGAACGTGACCGCCGGCTACGGCCCCGCGCAGGAGATCATCGCCCTGCGCGATATCGACCTGACGATCCATGCCGGCGAAACCGTCGGCGTCATTGGCGAGAGCGGCTCCGGCAAAACCACCCTCGGCCGCCTGATTTCGGGCCTGATGGGCGCCAAGCAGGGCGGCGTCTACCTCGACGGCCAGCAATTGCAGCATACGGTCAGCCAGCGCTCCCGCGATGAGCTGCGCCAGATCCAGTTTGCCTTCCAGATGGCCGACGTGGCGCTGAACCCGCGGCAGCGGCTGAACAAGATCCTCAGCCGCCCGATGATGTTCTACCGCGGCCTCTCACAGCGCGAAGCCACCAAGGAGGCCGCCCGCCTGCTGGAACGTGTTGGCCTGCCCACCGATTTCGCCTGGCGCTTCCCGCCCGAACTCTCCGGCGGCCAGCGCCAGCGGGTCAACCTGGCCCGTGCGCTCGCCGCCCAGCCGCGGCTGATCATCTGCGACGAGATCACCTCGGCCCTCGACACCATCGTGGCGCAGCAGATCCTCGACCTGCTGGAAGACCTGCAGGACGAGCTGGGCCTCAGCTACATGTTCATCACCCACGACATCGCCACGGTCTCGAAAATCTCCGAGCGCATCGCGGTGATGCGGCACGGCCGGATCGTGGCGCAGGGGCCCGTCGATCAGGTGCTGCAGCCGCCGTGCCACGAATACACCCAGCTGCTGCTCAACTCGGTCCCTGAGATGCGCACCGACTGGCTGGACGAAGCGGTCGTCGAACGCCGCAAGCTGGTAGCAGCACTGGACAACGCATAAGGCGCGTGGCGCTGCGCACTGAAAACTGAAGGAAGCCAAGGATGAACAAGCCGTTCAAAGTGATGATGGAAGAAACCTGGGCCGGAGCCTGCCGGGGCCATTCCCCGCAACCAGGCACCAACCTTCAGGAGATCATCAATGGCACGCTGCCTCTTTGGCCATCACACCGGCACTTCGGACAAAACACCTAATCTTCCTCACCCAGCCACGCAGCACCCAGGCACCCGCGGGGTGCTGTCATGAAAACGTCGGCACGGGTTGTTGTCATTGGCGGCGGCGTGGTCGGCTGCTCCATCCTCTATCATCTGGCCAAGAATGGCTGGCGCGACGTGATGCTCTTGGAGCGGCAGGAGCTCACCTCCGGTTCCAGCTGGCACGCGGCCGGCGGGCTGTTCACCGTCGTCCGCCCCAACGCAGCAGCGGAGATGCACCGCTACACGTTCCAGATCTACCGCGAGCTGGAACAGGAACGCGGCCAGCCCTGCGGTTTCCACTTCACCGGCGGTCTCAACATCTGCCGTACCCAGGACGAGATCGACAGCAACGCCATGATGCAAAGCGCCTGCCGCCGCTTGGGGATCGAGGGCCATTTCATCTCGCTGGAAGAGGCCAAGGAAAAGGCGCCGGTGCTGGACACCTCGCACATGATCGGCGCCTTCTGGGAAGAGGAGGGCGGCCACGTCGACCCCGCTTCCGCCACCAACGCCTTTGCCGCTGCCGCCCGCGCAATGGGCGCAACCATCCAGCGCTTTACGCCGGTCACCGCCACCAATCAGCGCGCCGACGGCAGCTGGGACGTGGTGACGGACAAGGGCACTATTCACGCCGAGTACATCGTCAACGCCGCCGGTCTCTGGGGCCGTGAGGTCGCGCGAATGGCCGGGATCGAACTGCCGCTGATGCCGGTTGAGCACCACTATCTGGTGACCGAAAACATCCCACTGATCGGAAGCTTGGGCTTCGAGCTGCCGCAGATCAACGACAACGAAACCGGCTCCTACGCCCGCCAGGAAGGCATGGGGATGCTCTTGGGCGCCTATGAGGACAAGATGACCCATTGGGCCAAGGACGGGACGCCCTTGGACTTCGGCCACGAACTCTTGCCCGACAACCTGGAATGCATGGAGTGGAACTTCGAGAAATCGGTCGAGATCATGCCCTGCCTGGGCGAGGCCGGCGTCAAACGGGTGATCAACGGCCCGATGATCTTCTCCCCCGACCTGTCGCCCCTCATCGGCCCGCACCCGGCCTTGCGCAACTATTTCTGCGCCAACGGGGTGATGGCCGGCTTCAACCAGGGCGGCGGCATTGGCCGGGTGATCGCCGAATGGATCATCGGCGGTGAGCCGGAGATCGACATCTTCAATTGGGATGTCGCCCGCTTCGGGGAGTTTGCGACCCAGAAATACACCGAGGAGATGACCCGGTATTTCTACGAAAACCGGTCGGAAAAGATCTTCCCCTACCAAAGCTTCCCAGCCGCCCGCCCGCAGACGAAGTCCCCGGTCCATGACCGTCTCGCCGCCGCAGGCGCGGTCTTCGGCACCGGCTTTGGCCGCGAACACGCCACCTGGTTCGCACCCGAAGGCACACCCGCTGAAGACAGCCTCACCTACCGCCAGCCCAACTGGTGGCAGCCGGTGGCCGAAGAGGGCAGGCGCCTGCGTGAAGGCGCCGGGCTGTTCGAATTCTCCGACATGGCCAAGTTCGAGGTCTCCGGACCCGGCGCCACCGCATGGCTCGACCGCCTCCTCGCCAACCGCTTGCCAAAACCGGGGCGCCTGTGTCTGACGCCAATGCTGTCGGAGAAGGGCAAGGTGATCGGCGACTTTACCGTTTCCAATCTTGGGGACCGCTATCTGATTGTCGGCACCTACACCATGCAGCTCGCCTACCTGCGCCACTTCCGCAAACACCTGCCCGCCGAGGGCGTCACGCTCCGGAACCTCTCGGATGAACTCTCCGGCCTCGCCCTGGCCGGCCCCAAGGCGCAATCCATCATGGCGGCGCTGACAGACCAGCCAATGGACACCGCCGCCTTCCGCTTCATGGACGCCAAACAGATCAGCCTGGCAGGCGTACCGGACGTCATTGGCCTGCGCGTCTCCTACACTGGCGAGGCCGGCTATGAACTCTACATGCCCCCCGAACACCAGCCGCAAATCTTCGACGCCTTGCGCGAATGCGGCGCGGACTTGTGCGGGTTGCGCGCCCTGATGATGCTGCGGCTCGAGAAAAGCTGGCCCGCCTGGGGGCTGGAGATCACCTCCGACTACTTCGCCCATGAATGCGGGATGATGCACCACGTCAAACTCGACAAAGGCGGTTTCATCGGCCGGGACGCGGCGCAGAACTACGCCCCCCCGCGCGAAATCCCCATCACTCTGACGGTCGAGGCCGGAGACCTCGCCATCTGGGGCGACGAAGCCATCTTTCTTGACGGCGCGCCGGTGGGCTATGTGTCCTCCGGCGGCTGGGGGCCGGTCACCGGCCAGCACATCGCCCTTGGCTATGTACCGCCAGAGACCCACCGCAAAGAGGGTGACTATGCGGTTGAGATCTTTGGCAAACTCCACCGCGCCAAACTGCAACCCAAACCGCTCTATGACCCGGCAGGCAGCCGGATGCGCGCATAAGGAGACGGATATGACACCGATCATCAGGGAAGAAACCTGGGCCGGAACGGCAGGGCGCAATGCCGCCCTTCCGCAAACCCAATCAGGAGAGACGCCATGTCCCGCCGCCGCCGTTCTTCCCGCCAGCCCCGTAGCACCGGCTTCACCCAGCGCCCCTTTGGCGAGGTCCGCAGCCCGCTTGCCCCGACCGAACTGATCTCTGCCGATCAGGTCGAAACCATCCACCACGCCAGCCTCAAGGTGCTGCGCGACATCGGCCTCAGGGTCGACAGCGCGGTTGCACGCGATCTTTTGGCCAAGGCCGGCGCCGATGTGGACAGCAGCGATAACCGCGTCCGCTTCGACCCCGCCATGGCCGAGGAGATGCTGACCGGCATCCCGTCTGAGTTCACCATCCACGCCCGCAACCCTGCAAAGACCCTCACCGTCGGCGGCAACTCCCTCACCTTCGCCACCGTCAGCGGCCCGTCCTTTGTCTCCGACCTCGACCGCGGCCGCCGCGCCGGGACGCTGGAGGACATGCGCAACTTCGTCAAACTCTCCGCCTCCCTCAACATCTTCCACCACGAGGGCGGGGCGGGCTGCGAGCCGCTGGAGCTGCCGCCGGAAACCCGCCATCTCGACATGATGCTGGCGCAGACGACGCTGTGCGATAAAGGCTGGCAGCCCTGCTGGCTGAACTCAACTGAGCGCGCCCGCGACTGCATCGAAATGGCCAAGATCGCGCTGCAGATCGACGACGACGGCCTGCGCGCGCGGCCTGGCATCATCGGCGGCATCAACACCAACTCGCCGCTGCTGCTGGACGACAGCCAGGCCGAGGGGCTGATCGAATTCGCCCGCGCTGGCCAGCCGATCCACGTCACCCCCTTCACCCTGGCCGGCGCCATGAGCCCCGCCACCATCGGCGGCTCCCTTGTGCAGCAGAACGCCGAGGCGCTGGCCGGCATCATCCTCGGCCAGGCCGCCTGCCGTGGTGCGCCGGTGTTCTACGGCCATTTCACCTCCAACGTCGACATGAAGACCGGCTCCCCGGCCTTTGGCACACCTGAATACGCGCAATCCGTGCTGGTCTCCGGCCAGATGGCCCGGCGCTACGGCCTGCCGATCCGCTCCTCCAACACCACCGCATCTCCTTGCGTTGACGCCCAGGCCACCTACGAAAGCGACATGTCGATCAGCGCCTGCATCCAGGGCCATATCAACGTGATGATGCACGCCGGCGGCTGGCTCGAAGGCGGGCTGACCTGCTCATTTGAAAAGCTGATCCTCGACGCTGAACTGCTGCAGATGCAGGCCGCGCTGCTGGATCCGATCGATCTCAGCGACGAAGCGCTCGGCCTTGATGCCATCGCCGAAGTCGGCCCCGCGGGCCATTTCTTCGGCACCGCCCACACGCTCGCCCGGTATGAGGATGCCTTCTACAGCCCAATCCTGTCCGACTGGCGCAACTATGAGACCTGGCGCGACGACGGCGCCAAATCCGCCACCCAGCGCGCCAATGAGATCTGGAAGCAGCTCTTGCGCGACTATGAAAAACCGCCCATCGACCCAGGTGTGGAGGAAGAGCTCGAGGCTTATGCCGCCAAACGCAAGGAACAGATCAGCGCGCACGCCTGACTCCCTGCCTGCAAACGCAAACGCCCGCCAGGCGCGGCGGGCGGGACATTGCAGCGGGCGCGGCAGAAGACGCCGCGCCGCCAGTGCAAGCTTCATATCTGCTTTTCCGGCAGTTGCACCACCAGCCCATCGAGCGCTGCTGTCACCTTCAGCTGACAGGTCAGCCGCGAGCGCGCCGGATCCGGCTCAAAGGCAAAATCCAGCATGTCCTCTTCCATGCCGTCCTTCGCGGGCAGCTTCTCCACCCAGTCCGGCACCACATAGACATGGCAGGTCGAACAGGCACAGGCACCGCCGCAGTCCGCCTCAATCCCCGGAATGCTGTTGTCGCGCGCACCTTCCATCACAGTCAAACCGTCAGCCACCTCCACAACATGTTCGGTGCCGCCGTGCTCGATGTAGGTAACTCTGGCCATTCGGCGCTCCTCCCTCAAAACTCCACGACGGCCCGGATCGATTTGCCTTCGTGCATCAGATCAAAGCCCTCGTTGATCTGGTCCAGCGTCAGCTTGTGGGTGATCATCGGGTCGATCTCGATCTTGCCGTCCATGTACCAGTCGACGATCTTGGGAACGTCGGTGCGCCCCGAGGCG
>NZ_JWLC01000027.1:0-213 GCF_000813745.1 Leisingera sp. ANG-M1
CCACCAGCGGGGCCGCACCGCTGCGCAGGCTCTCTTCCATTGCCCAGAGCAGATCCGCAGCGGTAGCGGCATGGATGAACAGGAAACGGGCGGGGCTGGCGCAGTCTGCCAGCCCGTCCGGATTCAGCCGCCTGCCGTCCCGGATATTGCCCCCGGGGGGAGCGAGCCATAGCACCAGCCCCGGTGCGGTTTTCTGGGCGGCGGCGGCCAGCC
>NZ_JWLC01000027.1:877-211200 GCF_000813745.1 Leisingera sp. ANG-M1
GCGGAGCGGGGCTTGTGGCGGTGGCGGGCGAGCAGGTGAGTCGGCATGCGGATAAAATAACATGTTCCTATTTTGTTCTCAACTGGGCGCAAGGAGGAGCTCCCGCCCGGCCCGGCGCCGACGGTGGCGGCCGCATACCGCCGGGGCCGGGCCGGTGCGGTCCGGCCGGACGGTGATGTCTAAGCGGTTAGGATGGGGTGATCACCTGCTCCAGAACCTGGAAGAACCCGGGGGCGGCATGCGCCTCGATCCAGGGTTTGTGGCCGCAGCGCTGCAGCAGATGGAAACGGAAATCCGGAAGCCTTTTGCGCAGGGGAAGCTCAACGCCAGCGGCCGGATGAGGATCGTGATCGCCGTGAAGGGCGGCAACCGGGCAGCGGATCCGCGCGGCTTCGCGCAGCAGGGCGCCGGAGCGGCGCAAGCCGGCGGCTTCCGGCCAAACTGTCTCAAAGATGTGCCGGTCAAATACTAGGGCGCTCCGGCCCTGCGCTGCGGGCGCATAGGCTTCGGCTTTCTCCAGCAGCTGCAGCGCCCGTTCCAGTCCCCCCGGCGTTTCCATGCCGGTGCCGCGAAACAGGCCGTTCAGCTCCTCCTGCTCTGACGGCCGCAGCCGGGCCTGCCGGGCCGCGCCGATGCCGGCAGCATATTCCTCCGCAAACGGCGGGCACCCAATCAGCACCAGCCGGGAGACAAGCTCAGGGTGCTGCGCCGCCAGAAGGCAGGCGAGCCAGGCGCCCCAGGAAAAGCCGATCAGTATCGCAGGCCCGGCGCATGCCGTTTCCAATTGCTGTTTCAATTCACGGATCTGGCCGGCAACGGACGCTTCAGCCTGCCACGGCTCCAGCACTCCAAAGCCGCGCGCTGCCAGTTCTTGCGCCACCGGGGCCATTTCACCCGCCGCGCCGGGGCCGCCATGAATCACGGCTGCCGTGAAGGGCGCATTGCCATAACGCCGGACAGCGCGGGCTGGCGGTTTCATCCGCCTGGCAGTCCGGCCGCGCTCATCCCTCGCGCGGGACAACCGGGCCGCCTTGCTTGGCCCATTCGGTGAAGCCGCCTTCCAGATGCACTACAGGCTTCAGCCCCATCTCCATCGCCGCCCGGGCGCTGAGCGCCGAGCGCCAGGCGCTGGCGCAATAGAACACATAGGTCTTGTCCTGATTGAACACCGGCTTGTGATAAGGGCTGTCCGGGTCGATCCAGAATTCCAGCATGCCGCGCGGGCAGGAAAAGGCGCCGGGAATCATGCCGGAACGCTGCAGCTCGCGGATGTCACGCAAGTCGATGAAGACATAGTTCTCGTCGAGCACTTTCTGCTTGGCCTCCTCGACGGCCATGGTTTCCACCAGGCTGCTGGCCTCGGCCAGCAGCGCCTTGACGCCCTTGGTGATGTTCTGCGGCATTGGTCTTGCTCCCCGGTTGCACGGAGGGCAGGCTGCCGGGTTTGGCGGCCAGGCGCAAGAGGGCTGGGGCCGGAGGCGGCAGTGCTTACCAATTGTAAGGGCTGGCAAAACCGCCCTGCGAGATCCAGGCGTCAAAGCCGCCTTGCAGAAAGAAAACCCGTTCCAGCCCCATCTCTGCTGCCGTGCGGGCCGCAAGTGCGGAGCGCCAGCCGTTGTCGCAGTAGAAGATGAACAGCCTGTCCTCGGCAAACACCGGCTTGTGATAAGGATTGTCCGGGTCGATCCAGAACTCCAGCAGGCCGCGCGGGCAGGAAAAGGCGCCGGGGATGACGCCGGTCCGCTCCATTTCGCGGTTGACCCGCAGGTCGACAAATTGCGTGTCCCCGCAGCCGTGCAAGGTAAGCGCATCACCCGGCAGCATGGCAGGCACGGCCTTCCCGGCTTCGGCAATGAGGTCTTTGGAACTTCTGATCATCGTCATGGGCCACTCCTTGTTTGTTGAAATTTTCTCAATTTTGACGGCAATTTTAATGATACCGCAAAGGGTGGCTTGCTCCTTTTGATTGTGGTGCACTTGGTTAACGCGCTGAGCCGGCAGAGGCGCGCCGGGCACCGCAGGCGCTTGCGCTTGCGGCCTGGCCGGTTAGGGTCCGCTGCAAGGCGAACATGAGAAAGGTGGACGCGATGAAAATGAACCCGTTGGGACGCACCGGCATGACGGTTTCCGAGCTGTGCCTGGGCACGATGACATTCGGCACGCAGACGCCGGAGGCGGAGGCTCATGCGCAGATCGATATGGCGCTGGCGGAAGGGGTGAATTTTGTCGATACCGCCGAGATGTACCCGGTCAATCCGGTCAGCGCGGAGACCCTCGGCAACAGCGAGCGCATCATTGGCAACTGGAATGCGCGGACCGGGCGGCGGGGCGACTATATCCTGGCTACCAAGCATTCCGGCGAGGGGATGCGGCATGTGCGGGACGGGGCGCCGATCTCGTCCGAAACTATTGGGCCCACCATCGAGGCGTCGCTGAAGCGGCTCAAGACGGATTACATCGACCTCTATCAGTTCCACTGGCCGAACCGCGGCAGCTATATGTTCCGGCAGAACTGGACCTATGATCCTTCGCGGCAGAACCGGGAGGAGACGCTGGCCAATATGGAAGATTGCCTGGAGGCGCTGCAGCGCGAAGTGGAGCGCGGGACCATCCGCGCCTTCGGGTTGTCGAACGAAAGCGCTTGGGGCACGGCGCAGTGGCTGCGGCTGGCGGAGGAGAGCGGGGGGCCGCGGGCGGCCTCGATCCAGAACGAATATTCGCTGGTTTGCAGGATGTATGACACCGACTTGGCGGAGCTGAGCGTCAATGAGGATGTGGGGCTCCTGGCATTTTCGCCGCTGGGCACCGGGCTTTTGACGGGTAAGTACCAGGGCGGGGCGGTGCCGGAAGGCTCGCGCAAGGCGATCAGCCCGGAGCTGGGCGGCCGCCACTCGCCGCGGGTCTATGATGCCGTTGCGGCCTATCTGGAGGTTGCAGAAAGGCACGGGCTGGACCCGGTGCATATGGCGCTGGCCTGGTGCCGGACGCGGCCTTTCATGGCCTCTGCGATCTTTGGCGCGACCCGTCTGCCGCAGCTGGAGCATCTGCTGAAATCGGTGGAACTGGAGCTGAGCCAGGTGGTTCTGGACGACATCAATGCAGCGCACCGGGCGCATCCGATGCCCTATTGACGCAATCCGGCGGTGCTCCCGCGCCCGCAGGTGCCCCGGCTGCGCCGGAACCCTTTGGCGGCCTTGGGCCAGGCTCAGCGCCTTAGGCGCTGAGCCTGGCCCAAGGGGAGCGGTGCATTTTCAAATGCGCCGGCGACGGGCGGGAGAGCTGTCTTTGTTTGATTTGCTGAGAAGCGCTTCAGGGGCAGGTCTGCCCTGAAGCGCCGTTGCAATTGTATCTTTGGTTGCGCGTCAAGGGTGAACGGCGCTTGCGCACCGCCGCTGCGCGGCCCTTGACCCGCGGAAGGAGTCAGTGCGCTGTGGGGCGGGCCTGTTCCTGGCGCAGATCGCGGGCCGAGGTGCCATGGGCGGTGCGGAAGGCGCGGGCGAAACTCGATTGCGAGGTGAAGCCGGTGGCGATCGCCACCTCCATCAACGGCATGTCGGTGTCGGTGACCAGGCGGCGGGCTTCGGCCAGGCGCAGCTGCAGGTAGTGATCCTGCGGCGTGGTGTTCAGCCGCAGCCGGAACTGCTGCTGCAGGCTGCGCGGGCTGGTGCCCAGGGTCTCGGCAATGGCGCTGAGCGGCATCGGCTCGTCCAGAGCTGCCTCCATCAGCGCATTGGCCTTGGCGGTCAGTGCATTGTGCTTGTGGCCGCCCAGGCGGCTTTGCGGGCGCGGCTCGGCAGAGGCGCCATCGTAGAGAAACAGCCCGGCCACACGGGCGGCAAACCCGGCGCCGTGGCGGGCGCCGATGATGTGCAGCATCATTTCAATCGCCGGGGTGGCGCCGCCTGAGGTCAGGCGGCCCTCGGACACCGTGAAGCGATCGTTGCGGCAGTCGACTTCGGGGAAGCGGCTGGCGAAGTTTTCCAGGTCCTCCCAGTGGTTGGTGGCCGGGTGACCGTCCAGAAGGCCTGCTTCGGCCATCAGCCAGGGTCCGCCGTCGATGCCTGCGATGGTGGCACCGCTGGCGGCGATCCGGCGCAGGCCTGCTAGCAGGCTGGGGGTGGCGTGGCGGGCCAATTGGAAACCGGCCACGATGATCAAAAGCTCGCAGCCCTCCAGCCGTGCCAGGGGAAACGAAGGCACGGTGAGGCCGCTGGTCAGCATCGGCGGTTCATTCGTGGCGCTGACATAGTCCCAGTCGAAAGCAGCCCGCCCCGCCAGCCGGTTGGCGGCGCGCATCGGGTCCACCGCGGCCGCAAAGGACAGCGTGTTGCATTCATCCAGAACCAGCACTGCTGTTTTGAGCGGCCGGTTCTCGGGCTGCAGGATGTTTTTTGCGGATTTCATCAACTTCGATTCGCCTGGTGTAAACTGTGCCGCAAAAGGCTGCGGCAGAGTCGGTCCCAGCGCAAATCAGAATCTGGGGAGGAGCCTGGGGATAACCCGCGGCAAAACCCTGTACATCGAAGGGAAAAGCAAAATGCCTCTGGAAATGAACCGGGAAGTCTTCATCACCTGTGCCGTGACCGGGTCCGGCGGCACCCAGGACCGCAGCCCGCACGTGCCGCGTTCGCCCAAGGAAATCGCCGATAGTGCCATTGCCGCGGCCAAGGCCGGCGCCGCGATTGTGCACTGCCATGTGCGTGATCCGGAGACCGGCGTGCCGAGCCGCCGCCTGGATTACTACCGCGAGGTCACTGACCGGATCCGCGACGCCGAGGTCGATGTGGTGCTGAACCTGACCGCAGGCATGGGCGGCGATATCGTTTTTGGCGGCGTTGAAAACCCGCTGCCGCCTGTTGATGGCACCGACATGATCGGCGCCACCGAGCGCGTTGCCCATATCGCTGAATGCCTGCCGGAGATCTGCACCTTGGACTGCGGCACTATGAACTTTGCCGAAGCCGACTATGTGATGACCAACACCCCCGGTGCGCTGCGGGCGATGGGGCAGATGATGACCGATCTGGGCGTGAAGCCCGAGATCGAGGCGTTCGACACCGGCCACCTGTGGTTTGCCAAGCAACTGGTGAAAGAGGGAATCCTCGACAGCCCGGCGCTTGTGCAGCTGTGCATGGGGGTTCCGTGGGGCGCGCCCGATGACCTCAACACCTTCATGGCGATGGTCAACAATGTGCCGGATGACTGGACCTTCTCGGCGTTCTCGCTGGGCCGCAATCAGATGGCCTATGCCTCGGCTGCGGTGCTGGCGGGCGGCAACGTGCGAGTCGGCCTGGAGGACAATCTGTGGCTCGGCAAGGGCCAGCTGGCCGAGAACTGGCAGTTGGTGGAGCGCGCAAACACCATCGTGTCGAACATGGGCGCGCGGGTGATCGGCCCCGCCGAAGTGCGCGAGAAGCTGGGGCTGACCAAACGCGCGCCGGCGGCGAAGTAAGCGTTCGAAACGGGGGGTGATATGCGTGCAGCCCCTGTACACCCCCTGCGCACCGCCGCGCTGCGGAACGAGGGCGGATTGGGGGCTAGCCCCCAAACCCCCAGGATATTTTTGGCAAGAGGAAGAACCGGGCGGTTCTCATAAGGAAATCACATGAAGACAGCAGCAATCATCGGCGGCGGGGTGATCGGCGGCGGCTGGGCCGCGCGGTTCCTGCTGAACGGCTGGAATGTGCGGGTATTCGACCCGGACCCGGAAGCGGAACGCAAGATCAGCGAAGTGCTGGGCAATGCGCGGCGCTCCCTGCCGGGGCTGGGCAATGTGGCGCTGCCTGCGGAAGGGCTGCTCACCTTCCATGAGACCATTCAGGAGGCCGTGGAAGGTGCCGAGTGGATTCAGGAGAGCGTGCCGGAGCGGCTGGACTTGAAGCAGAAAGTCTATGGCGAGATGCAGGCCTATTGCGCGCCGGATGCGGTGATTGGCTCCTCGACCTCGGGCTTCAAGCCGTCGCAGCTGCAGGACGGGCGCGAGGCGCCCGGGCAGATCGTGGTGACCCATCCCTTCAACCCGGTCTACCTGCTGCCGCTGATCGAGCTGGTCACAACCGAAGCCAACTCGGCGGGCGTGATCGAGCGCGCCAAGGAAATCATTTCCGGCATCGGCATGTACCCGCTGCACCTGAAGAAAGAGATCGATGCCCATGTGGCCGACCGTTTCCTGGAGGCGGTTTGGCGCGAGGCGCTGTGGCTGGTGAAAGACGGCATCGCCACCACCGAGGAGATCGACAACGCGATCCGATACGGCTTTGGCATCCGCTGGGCGCAGATGGGGCTGTTTGACACCTACCGGGTGGCCGGCGGCGAGGCCGGCATGCGCCACTTCATGGCGCAGTTCGGGCCGTGCCTCAGCTGGCCCTGGACCAAGCTGATGGATGTGCCGGAGTTCACTGACGAGCTGGTCGACCTGATCGCAGGCCAGTCAGACGCACAGTCCGGCCATCTGGACATCCGCGAGATGGAGCGGATCCGCGACGACAATCTGGTCGGTATGATGCGGGCGCTGGGCGCCAACAACTGGGGGGCGGGCGAACTTCAGAACGCCCATGACAAGGCCCGGATGGGCGAGGCGGGCTTGCCGCGCTCGATCGATCAGCTGAAGGACCTGAGCCAGCCGGTCTTGACCCAGAACCGTGTGGTGCCGCTGGATTGGACCGATTACAACGGCCATATGAACGAGGCGCGCTATCTGGAGGCTTTCTCGGAAGCGACCGACCGGATGATGGAGATCATCGGCTGCGACGCGGAGTATGTGGCGAACGGCGGCAGCTATTTCACCCTGGAGACCCATGTGCGCTACCTGGATGAGGCGCTGGCCGGCGATGCGATCCAGGTGAAGACCCAGGTGATCCAGGGCGAAGGTAAGAAGATGCACCTGTGGCACGCGATGTATGCAGGCGAGCGGCTCTTGTCGACCGGCGACACGCTGCTGGTGCATGTGGATTTGAAGACCCGCAAGTCCTCGCCGCCTGCGCCGCATATCGAAGCCAATCTGGTGAAACTGGCCGAGGCCCATGCCAGCTTGCCTGCGCCTGAGGGGCTGGGGCGTGCGACGGGAGCACCGCGATGAAACGGGTTCTGATTACGGCCGGGGGTTCCGGCATCGGCCGCGCGATGGCTGAAGAGTTTGCCGCTGCGGGGCATCAGGTTTGGGTGACCGATGTGAACGCGGGGAGCCTGTCGGATATCCCGGCGGACTGGCGCAGCACCGTGGTGGATGCGACTGATGAAGCGGGCATGAAGGCGCTGTTTGCCGGGATCGCCGAGGCCTGGGGCGGGCTGGATGTGCTCTGTGCCAATGCGGGCATCGCCGGGCCGACCGCTTTGGTCGAGGACGTGGAGCTGGCTGACTGGCGCGCCTGCGTCAGCGTCAACCTGGAGGGCGCGTTCCTGGCGGCGAAATACGCGGCGCCTTTGATGAAGGCGGCCAAGGCGGGCTCGATTGTCATTACGTCTTCGACGGCCGGCCAGTACGGTTACCCGAACCGGGCGCCTTATGCAGCGGCGAAATGGGCCGTGATCGGGCTGATGAAGACGCTGGCGATGGAGCTTGGCCCCTTTGGCATCCGCGCCAACGCGATTTGTCCCGGTGCGGTGGAAGGCCCGCGGATGGAAGGGGTGCTGGAGCGCGAGGCCGCGGCCAAGGGCATGACCCGGGACGAGGTCTATGCGGGCTATGCTTCGGGCACCTCGATGGGCAGCTTTGTCGAAGCGCGCGATATTGCAAATATGGCGGTGTTCCTAGGCTCGGAAGCAGCGCGGCTGGTGTCGGGCCAGGTGATTGCGGTGGACGGGCACACGGTGAACCCGGACCCGAAGGTGTGAGGCTTCAGGCGCCCCTCTGGCGAGGCGCTGGCTGCTAGTGGCTCAAGATGCTGCCGCATCTTGAGCCTGGGCGCTCCTGCGGCGCGCTGCCCGGCCGTTGGCCGGGCTTTTCCTTCAGTTGCTGTTAGCTGCTGATGGCTGCCCGCAGCGCGCGGAGGCGGCCGGGCAGCTGCCGCGCGGTGATATCGGCCTCGCGTACCAGGTTGTCGAAGTGGCTGGTGAAAGTGGCAACCCGTTCCTTGTCGCGGAAGGCGAGGTAATGGGTGCCCGCGTAGAACACGCAGAGGAGCGGGCCGAAAACGGTGAGCGGCGAGGAATAGAGCCGCTTGGCGTCGAACAGGTAGATCCTCAGGCGCGGGTAGAGCTGCTCGCAGAGGCGTTCGAACTGCTGCAGCTGTTCGAGGCGGACTTCCAGCGGCAGGCCTTCGTAGTAGCCGACCGCATGGGCAAAGCTGTCGAGCTCATAGAGCGGCATAGCGATTTCATAGTCCGACGGCGACTGGCGCATCCAGGTAAGCCGGTCCTCGGAGGCGCCGATAGCCTGGTCGGCGGTGCGGCCGAGGTGCGGCGAGTATTCCCACTCCAGCAGAGCGCGGGTTTTCAGCATATCGGGCAGCGCCGCGGGCACATGGCGGATCTTGTAGCCCTGCGCCTCCTGATGCCACTCGAAGATCCGCTCATCCACCAGCGCCCGGGGCGCTTCGGTCAGGGTGAGACTGGAGGCGAGCAGTTCGGCGGCGCTTTCGGGGCGGTCGGAGAGGCTGAGCAGCCAGTCGGCGGAGACCCCCAGCGCGCCGGCGCAGGCGCCGACCACATGGGCGTTGGGCAGCCGTGCGCCCTCATCCGTCAACAGCTGCGAGATGGTGGATCGGTCGACCCCGATAGCGCGGGCCAGGGCGCTTTGGCTGAGGCCGCTGTCGCGCAACGCCTTGTTCAGCCTTTGCCGGAATTGCTCGGCACGCACCCGTTTGTCGATATTTTCTATCATATTGTGATAAATATCACGATTGATGGATTTTGTTAACTGCATTCGGAATTCTGCACAACCGCTTCTCAAGCTACTCTGGTTTCAAGCACTTATCCAAGAATTTCAGGAGGCAGTATGGAAACGCGCAAGCGCTCCATTGTGAAGGCGGTGATTTGGAACATCATGGGGCTGGTCTCCATGACGCTGGTGGGCCTGGCGGCCACCGGCTCGGTCAAGGCGGGCGGTGTAATGGCGCTGGTCAATACCGGTATCGGCTTCACGATCTACCTGATTTACGAGCGGGTCTGGGCACAGATCAGCTGGGGGCGGCGCCATGTCTGAGAGCTGCCGTGACTATATGCCCCGCAGCATTGAATGGGGCACGCTGGCGCTGATCCTGGGCTGCCACGCGGTTTGGCTGGCGGCATTGTGGCTGCTGCCCGGCGTCAGCCTGCTGCTGGCAATTGCCGTAATGGGGCTGATGGCGGCGCTGCATTCCTCGCTGACCCATGAGGCGCTGCACGGGCATCCATTCCGCAGCCGCTTTCTCAACGAAGCGCTGATGTTCTTCCCGCTGACGCTGTTCATTCCCTACGGCCGCTTCCGCGACACCCATCTGGATCACCACCGGGACGAACTGCTGACCGATCCCTATGACGACCCGGAAGCCAATTTCCAGGACCCGGCGGTCTGGGCGCGGCTGCCTGGCTGGCGCCGCCGGCTGCTGCGGGCCAACAACACCATGCTGGGGCGTGTCGTAATCGGGCCGGTGATCGGGCAGATCAGCTTTATGCAAGGCGACTGGCGGCTGGCACGTGCAGGCAATCACGCGATTACCCGTGACTGGATTCTGCATGCCATTGGCGCCGCGGCGGTGATCTGGGTGGTTGCGCAATCGCCGGCGCCGTTGTGGGCCGCGGTTCTGGCGGCCTATATCGGGCTGGGGCTGATCAAGGTGCGCACTTTCCTGGAGCACCGGGCGCATGAGGATTGCCGCGGCCGCACCGTGGTGGTCGAAGACAAGGGCTTCTGGGCGCTGCTGTTCCTCAATAACAACTACCACATCGTGCATCACATGCATCCGGGGGTGCCCTGGTACGCGCTGCCGCGGCTCTACCGCGCCCGCAAGCCGGAGTTCGTCGCGGCCAACGACGGCTATGTCTACCGCAACTACCTGCAGATTTTCCGCAACTACCTGTTCCGGGCCAAGGACCCGGTGCCGCATCCGCTCTGGCAGCAGGGGGAATAAAGGCGCATAAGCGGGAGCATGTTAGCCTGGATTCCCGTATCGATTGCCGCTGCCTCTTTTCAGACCGTGCGCTTCATGCTGCAGAAGGTCCTGAGCAGCGTTACCCTTTCGCCGGGCGGAGCCACCTTCGCCCGGTTTGTCTATTCCCTGCCGTTCATTCTGGCCGGGCTTGCGGCTTACCTGGCGGTGTCCGGGCGGGAACTGCCACAGCTGGGGGCGGTGTTCTGGATGTTTGCCGCCATTGGCGGCACGGCGCAGATCCTGGCGACTGTGTGCGTGGTTGCGCTGTTCAAGCAGCGCAATTTTGCGGTGGGGATCACCTTCAAGAAAACCGAAGTGATCCAGACCGCGATTGTCGGGCTGGCGGTGCTGGGCGATTCGGTGTCGCTGGGCGGCTGGATGGCAATCCTGATCGGGCTGACGGCGGTGCTGGTCCTGTCCAAGGCGCCGGATGCGGACGGGCCCTGGTGGCGGCATCTGACCAACCGCGCCTCGCAGCTGGGGCTGGGGTCAGGGGTGCTGTTTGCCTTTTCCGCGGTCAGCTACCGTGGTGCCTCGCTGCAGCTGGGCGATCTGGAACCTGCCTTCCGGGCCGCGGTGACGCTGGCGGCGGTGGTCTCCTTGCAGACGCTGTTTATGCTTGCTTGGCTAGGCTTGCGGGACCGGGGCGAGATTGCCCGGGTGTGGGCTGCGCGCCGGGTGGCCATCTGGGTGGGGTTGACCAGCCTGGGCGGCTCATTCTGCTGGTTCTGGGCCTTCAGCTTGCAGAATGCGGCCTATGTGAAGGCGGTGGGGCAGGTGGAGCTGCTGCTGTCGCTGCTGGCGTCGGTGCTGTTCTTCAAGGAGAAGGTCACCGGCCGGGAGATTGCCGGCATGGGGCTGCTGGTGGTGTCGATCCTGGCGCTGGTGCTGGCCATTTAGGGCGCTGCACCTGCGGCGGGGCGGCCGGAATTCGGCGCGAATTCCGGCTCAGAAAACATGTGTTTTCCGGGACGTTTCCCGCGCCGGGAAACGTTACCCGTCGGCGGGCATCGGGTAGCCCTTGAGACGCAGGAACAGGCTGGCCTCGTCATTGTTGTGGAAATAGGGCACGCTCTGCGGCGGCTCGGCGTCCCGGACGCGGGCGGTGACTTCGGCCAGAACCACCTCGGTGATGAAGGGCAGATCGAAGCTGCGCACCTCGCTGAGCGGAATCCATTGCAGATGCGACAGCTCGTCCGAGGCCTGCGAGAAATCGTCCAGATCACCAGTGACCTGATCGGCATCGACCAGGAAGAAGCGGGCATCGAACCGGCGCGGGCGGCCCGGAGGGGTCAGGGCGCGGAATACGAATTGCATTGCTTTGGCTGAGGGCACATGGCCGGTGGTGGCAAAGCTCTGCCAGTCTTCGGGTATCTCGCCGTCCCACGCCCCGCGTTCGCCTAGGATCAGGCCGGTTTCTTCCCACAGTTCGCGCACAGCAGCGACGCTGAGGGCGTGGTGCACGCCTGCGGGGGCCTTGTCGGCAAGCCGTTCCTGGCACAGGGGCGAAAGCGGCGAGGCCAGGGTAATCTGCGCGTCAGCCGGATCCACAGCACCGCCGGGGAAAACAAATTTGTTGGGCATAAAAGCCGCCTTGGCGCCGCGCTGGCCCATCAGAACCTGCGGGTCTTCGGACATGCGGCCGCGCATGGCGATGACAGTGGCCGCGTTGCGGATCGCAGTCTTGTCGGTGGTGGTCTCGCCGTGCAGATGCGTCTCTGTCATTTTCAATCCTGCTCGTTGCTTGCTGCCTGAGGGCTCGCCTGGGCCGGGGCGTCCTTGCCGAACCCGTGCATCCGCCGCGCCCACTGATAGGCGATGACGATCCCTTTCATCCGCGGCAGAAGATAGAGGGAAGAGAGCACGCAGCCAATCGTGAAAACTGTGAACATCACCAGAGGCTCGGGCCGCCAGGAGAAATAGACCACATGCATCAGCGGCGCCATGATGTGGCCGACTATCAGGATCGTGAGATAAGCCGGCCCGTCATCTGCACGCGCATGTGTAAAGTCGAGGCCGCAGTGGCTGCAGCTCTCGTTCACCTTCAGATAGGAATGCAGCAGCTTGCCCTCCCCGCATTGCGGGCAGGTGCAGCGCCAGCCTTTGGCCAGGGCGGGCCTGGTGGGGCGGTCTGTGTCTGCATCGGGGGCCACCACGGCGGGGGACTCGGTCATGGGAAATCCTGTGTGCTTGCCGTATCTTTGCGCGCTTCGCAGCAGCGGTGAAAGGGGAAAGCCCGGATTCTGCGCCGGTTTGCCGCAACGTGCGCGGCGGAAACTTTTTGCGGATTTCTGCGACGGATCTTCAGTCCCCGCGCGTTTTTCCTTTGCATCGGGCAGCAAGGGGCTGCCGCAGGACAAAGGAAGACGACATGAAACACGTCAAGTTCATCGCCGTGATCGTGGCTGCTGCAGGTGTTGCCGTGGGCGGAGCGGCCCTGGCCAAGGGCTATGGCCATCACGGACCGAAGATGTCCTTTGAGGAAATTGACGCGGACGGCAATGGCGAAGTGACCAAGGCCGAGCTGCAATCGCTGAAAGACGCGCGCTTTGCCAAGGCCGATGCCGACGGCGACGGCAAGCTGACGCTGGAGGAAATGCAGGCGCATGCGCAGGAGCGGGCCAATGAACGGGCAGCGCGGATGCTGGAACGCTTTGACAATGACGGCGATGGCGCGTTGAGTAAGGACGAGATGCCCAAGCCGCGCCGCGCAGGCAAGATGTTCGACCGGATGGATGCGGATGGCAGCGGCGGGATCTCGAAAGAGGAATTCGAGGAAGCCCGGATGCACCACCGCGGCAAGCACCACCATGGGCATGGCCACGGGCACGGGGACGAAACGGAGCAGAACTGATCGCTGAAGCGTGCTGCATAACGGAGAAATATCGCGGCGCCGGACTCCGGGGAGGGGACCGGCGGCCATGAGGGCAGCGGCGGAGGAGGCTTCCGACGATGCGCTTCTGGTGCTTTATGCCAATGGAGACGGCCGTGCGGCAGCAGAGCTGACCGCGCGGCTGAGCCCGCGGGTCTTTGGCGTGGCAATGCGGGTGATGGGAAACCGGGCCGAGGCCGAGGACGTGACCCAGGAGGCGATGCTTCGCTTGTGGAAAATGGCGCCGGAGTGGCGGACGGGGGAGGCGCAGCTCTCGACCTGGCTGTACCGGGTGGCAATGAACCTGTGCATCGACCGCAAGCGCCGCGCCCGCGGCGGCCATGTGGATCTGGATGCAGTGCCGGAGCCGCCCGACCCGGCGCGCTCGGCTGCCGAGGAGATGCAGGAGGGCGCGCGCCACGATGCGTTGCAGGCGGCTCTTATGCAGCTGCCTGAGCGGCAGCGGCAGGCTGTGGTGCTGCGGCATCTGGAAGAACTTTCCAACCCGGAGATCGCCGGGATCATGGACATCAGCGTTGAGGCGGTGGAGAGTCTGACCGCCCGGGGCAAACGGGCGCTGGCGGCAGGGTTGGCCGGGCGGCGCGAAGAATTGGGGTATAGCGATGGCTGACACGGATAAAGCACTGCAAGAGCTCGAGGATCTCTTTGCCGCTGCGCGCGCTGAGCGTCCCGCGGTGCCGGATCGTCTGAGCGCGGCCATCCTGGAAGACGCAGCCCGGGAACTGCCCGGGTCCCGGTCGGCAGCGCCGCGCCGGCGGGCCCGGCAGCCGCTGTGGCGGCAGCTGGCTGAGGCGGTGGGCGGCTGGCCTGCGCTCGGCGGGCTGGCGGCGGCCAGTGCGGCAGGTTTGTGGATCGGCATTGCCCCGCCGTCCTTTGTGCCGGATCCGGTGGCTTTGGCCGGTTATGAGGACAGCAGCACAACGGTGCCGTTTGATAGCTACGACATGGCAATGGTGCTGAGCGAGGATCTGCAATGAGTGCGGAGGGCAAGCCTGGAATGAAACTTTGGCTGAAGCTGCTGCTGGCGGGCTCGCTGGCGCTGAACCTGGCGGTGATTGGTTTGGCCGCGGGCGCGGCCTGGCGGTTTTCCGACAAGGACAAGCATTGGAAACGGCCGCCCACGGTGGGGGCGCTGATCTTCAAGGAGCTGGACCAGGACACCCGCAAGGCGCTGCGGCAGGAAGCCGGCGGCAAGCATGGCAGCTATTTCAAGCGCCGGCACGCAGAGGGCAAGGCGGTGATTGCAGCATTGCGCAGCGAGGCGTTTGATGCGGAGAGCCTGCTGGCTGTCCTGCAAGCCCAGGCGGACGCGCGCCATGCGTTTCAAACCAAGGTGCAGCAGGCCTGGGTGAAAAAGCTGGCGGCGCTGACGCCGCAGGAACGGGCAGCTTTTGCGGACCGTATGGAGGAGCGCCTGGCGCGGCGTGGCGGCTACGGCCGCCGCTAGATCCCGGCTAAGCCGCGGCCAGGCTAGGAGATGCCAGGCTGGACCGTTTGTTTGAAGGCAGCCCCAGGGGCTGCCTTCTATTTTGCAGCCGGGGGCAGGGCAACAGCTGTCAGGCGGCCTGGGTGCACTCCGGTGACAGGGTCACCTGATTGCGGCCGCTGTCTTTGGCGTTGTAGAGCGCCTGATCGGCCTTTTCGACAAGTGCGGCAGTACTGTCTTCACCGCCGCCCATGATAGCTCCGATGCTGATAGTGACCTTGACCGGTTCCGCGGCGCCGGGCACCTGGAACGGAGCGCTGCTGATCGCGTCGCACAGGGCAGAGGCCGCAATGGCCGCCTCGGTCTCGGTAGCGCCGGGCAGCACCGCCATGAACTCCTCTCCGCCGACCCGCGCCAGCAGGTCTGCCGGGCGCAGCACCGCCTGCATGCGGCGGGCAGCTTCGATCAGCACGGCATCGCCGGCCGGGTGGCCGTAAACGTCGTTGATCCGTTTGAAATGGTCGAGGTCGGCCAGCATGACGGCAAATTTCTCGCCTGTTTCGGATGCGGAATGCGCCACCCGGTCCAGGAAGGGCTTGGCATAGCGGCGGTTATAGAGGCCGGTCATCGGGTCCAGGTTGGCCGCCCGCAAGCCGTTGCGGACGCTGTCGCGCATCAAGTCCTTGCGGGCCTTCTGCTGCAGCTGGGTGTTGAGGCGCAGGGCCAGCTCCTCGACATCGAAACCGGTTTGCAGCACATCGTGGGCGCCGCGGTCGAGCGCTTCCGCGGCGATATGGGGATCGGCCGGGTTGGGCACGGCAATCACCACCGACCGGCGGGTCGCGGCGCGGGCGCGCAGGTCGGCCAGCAGGCGCAGGCCGGGGCCGGCCGAGGCCTCGTTCAGTTCGATGATGATGGCATCGGCCACCGGTGCCTGCATCAGTCCCTGGATGTCGCTGATGCCATGGGTGCGCAGGTCATAGGGCAGCCGGTCAGCAAGCAGCCCGCGCCAGGCCATGGCGGTGCGGGGATCCTGGGCCACCAGCGCAACGGAGGCGCTGCGCAATTCTTCGGCGCAGCTGCGGTCGCAATGCGGCAGGATGAAACCATGCGAGGCGTCGCGCTGCAGGTTCAGCTCCTCGGTGGCACTGCGGGCGCGCAGCAGGCTGCGGATGCGGGCCTGCAGGATCACATCGTCCACCGGCTGCTGCAGCACATCGTCGATACCTGCCGCCAGCGCCGCCAGCCGGGCCTGGGCGCCTTCCCAATCGGAAACCGCAATCACTGGAAGGTCGGCCAGCGCTTCGTCCCGGGACAGTTCGCGCTTTACATCGGCGGCGGAGCCGTCTGGCAGGGACATGGCGGTGAGCACAAGGTCTGGCGAGCATTGGCGTGCCGCCTGCAGCACCTCTGAAACGCCGCCGGCCTGGACCACATCGTAATAGGCCGCCGCCAGCTGAACCTTCAGCATGATGCGGTTTGTGGAGACGCCGTCGATGACCAGGATAGTGCCTTGCACGCTGTATCCTTTCGCCCCATGCAATTCCTATGCTGGAGAGTTTTGCTGAGACTGGTTAAGAAACTCTTGCGGATTTTTACTAAATTGGCCGCAATGCGGCAGGAAAGTGGGGAACATGCGGATTTCCGCCGATGGTGCAGAGACGCTGGCGCTGAAGGCTTTGGCCTGGCTGGCCGGAAATGATGAGTTGCTGCCGGTGTTTCTGGGAGCAACCGGTGCCAGCGAAGCGGATTTGCGGGCGCGGGCTTCGGAGCCGGAGTTCCTGGGCTCGGTGCTCGATTTCTTAACAATGGACGACAACTGGGTGGTGCAATTCTGCGATTCCGAAGGGCTGGCCTACGAGATGCCGATGCAGGCCAGAATGTCGCTTCCAGGCGGTGATCAGGTCAACTGGACTTGAGATTGCGGACCTGCGTGCCTAGTTTCCCGCCCGAATCCAGCGGAAGAAGGACCTGCCATGCCCGTTGATGCTTTCCTGTTCGACAAGGACGGAACCCTGTTTGACTTTGCCGCCACCTGGAACGGCTGGGCTGCAGATCTTCTGGAAACCCTCTCTCAGGGGGACGTGTCTGCCAAGGAGGCGATGGCAGAGGTGATCAGCTATGACCTGGAGCGGGCAGCGTTTAATCCGGACAGCCTGGTGATTGCCTGCTCCAACGACGAAGTCGCAGCAGCGCTTGCGCCCTATGTCACGCATATGAGCCTGGCGGAGCTGACCGACTATCTGGCGGTCAGCGCCTCGGATGCAGAACTTGCCCCGGCGGTGCCGCTGGCGGATTTTTTGGACAGCTTGCTGGCCCGCGGCAAAGTGCTGGGCGTGATGACCAACGACGCCGAAGTGTCAGCCAAGAGCCAGCTGCAGAGGGCGGGCGTGCTGGACCGGTTTGCCTTTGTTGCAGGCTGCGACAGCGGCCATGGCGCCAAGCCGGATCCGGATCCGCTGCTGGCGTTCTGCAAGGCGGCAGGCGTCACCCCGGAGCGCACCGCGATGGTGGGCGACAGCCTGCATGACCTGGAGGCTGGCGCGGCTGCGGGCATGCGGCGGATCGGGGTGCTGACCGGTATGGCGCTGCGCGAAGAGCTGACGCCGCATGCGGATGTGGTGCTGCCTGACATCGGCCATATTCCGGCTTGGATCGACAGCTGATCCGCAGGTACCCAGCCTGAATTTGACGCAATGCCGGCGTGCCCTCTTGCACGCCGGTTTTTTGTGTTGCTAACTGGGCATAAGTGTCTAGTGCTTGAGTCTTCCGCCGCTTTTTGTGGAAAACGCGACAAAACGGGTCGGGAACGGACATTTGGCGCGGTTCAGGATTGGGCCAACTGGGTGCTCACAGCGGGAATCTTTTTTACTGGCCGAGGGGAGGTCATCATGTCGGAAACAGGTGCGCGCAAGCGGCGCGGCGGAGGCAGGGCAGGCGCGGCGGCCCGGCGCGGAAGCGCAGCGCTGGAGCAAATGCCCTGGCAGATCCCGGTCAATATCGACCGGCCGATCGAGCCCTTGAGCGAAGAGGGCGTGCAAGCGATCCACGAGGGCGCCATGCGCATCCTGGAAGAGATCGGTGTGGTCTTCCTGAACCCGGAAGCGCTGGGGATCTTCAAAGAGGCCGGCGTCAAAGTCGAAGGCGAACTGGTCAAAATGGACCGGGACTTTGTGATGGAGATGGTGGGCAAGGCGCCGCGCGAATTCTCGATCACCCCGCGCAACAAGGACCGGGCGATTCCGCTGGGCGGCAACAACATCCTGTTCGGCAATGTGTCGTCGCCGCCGAACTACTGGGACATGGAGCTGAACAAGAAGGTGGCTGGCAACCGCGAGCAATGCCGCAACCTGTTGAAGCTGACACAGTATTTCAACTGCATCCATTTTGCCGGCGGCTACCCGGTGGAGCCGGTGGACATCCACGCTTCGGTCCGGCACCTGGATGTGCTCTATGACAAGCTGACCCTGACTGATAAGGCGATGCACGCCTACTCGCTCGGCAAGGAACGGGTCGAGGATGTGATGGAGATGGTGCGGATTGCCGGCGGGCTCAGCCATGAGGAGTTCGATGCCCAGCCGCATATGTACACCAACATCAACTCCACCTCGCCGCTGAAGCACGATTTCCCGATGATCGACGGCTGCCTGCGGCTGGCGCGGCGGGGCCAGGCAATTGTGGTGTCGCCGTTCACGCTGGCCGGTGCGATGGCGCCGGTAACCATGGCGGGCGCGGTTGCGCAGTCGATTGCCGAGAGCCTCTGTGCGATTGCGCTGTTCCAATACGTGCGCCCCGGCACGCCCTGCGTGATCGGCACGTTTACCTCGAACGTCGATATGAAGTCCGGCGCGCCGGCATTCGGCACGCCGGAATATATGCGTTCGACTCAGATGACCGGGCAGATGGCGCGGTTCTACGGGCTGCCGATGCGCTCGTCGGGCGTCTGCGCCGCCAACGTGCCGGATGGGCAGGCGATCTGGGAGACCTCGAATTCGCTGTGGGCGGCGGTGCAATCGGGCACCAACATGGTCTACCACGCGGCCGGCTGGCTGGAGGGCGGGCTGATCGCCAGCCCTGAGAAATTCATCATGGACTGCGAAATCCTGCAGCAGATCGAGCGCTATATGCAGCCGCATATCTCGGCCACCGGCCCCGAGGAAATCGCGCTGGATGCGATCAAGGAGGTCGGCAACGACGGCCATTTCTTTGGCATTCAGCACACTCAGGACCGCTATGCCACGGCGTTCTATCAGCCGTTCCTGAGCGATTGGCGCAACTACGAGGCGTGGGAGGCGGCCGGCGCAACCTGGACAGCCGAGCGTGCGCACAAGATGTTCAAGGAGATCATCGGCGATTTCGAAGAGCCGCCGATGGACGCCGGCATCCGCGACGAATTGGCGGACTTCGTTGCCCGCCGCAAGGCCGAAGGCGGCGCGCCCACGGACTTCTAAGCGTCAAGCCCGGCATGCGGCTACCCGGAAAAGCGGAGGTTTCCCCTCCGCTTTTTTCGTGTTGCGGGAACGGCAGGCGCCTTGCAGGTAAGATGCCGCCGGTTTGCCTGTTTCCCCGGCAGCAGGCTTGCCTCTTGGGCTCTGCGGGTCCAGTAGGGGCGGAGAACGGGCGGCCTGAATCTTGTGCTTCCGGCGCCTCAAATTTGGCATGTTTTCAGCACAAGTGATTGGTCTGGGACCGGCTGTCCGACTATGATCGCTATGCGCACAAAGCCGGTCTGTTGCTGTTGAGGGTGCAAGGTTCGTGCAAACGCTGAAAAAAACAGGAGAAACCCAGGCGTTTTATCACGCAAGTTTACTTTGTTGGGCCTTTCTTAACCCCCAGGCGTCAAAACTGGGGCAGAGGCAAAGAGGGGCCATTGCATGCACGGTCTGATCAACAAAGCGATCCAGGCTTTTGTGACCAGCACCTACGGGGCAGACCGCTGGGAAGAGGTCATGGAAAGGGCCGGGCTTGGGTTTACCGAGTTCGAGGCGATGCTTTTTTACACCGACGAGCAGTCCGGCACGATGCTGGCGGCGATGGAGACAGTTCTGGGACGCCCTCTGCCGGAAATGCTTGAGGATATGGGCACTTTTCTGGTGTCCAACCCGCAAGTGGAGGCGCTGCGCCGCTTGTTGCGTTTTGGCGGTGTGAACTATGTTGAATTCCTGCATTCATTGGATGACCTGCCCGACCGGGCCCGGCTTGCGGTATCGGATCTGCAGCTGCCCGGGCTTGAGCTTCTGGAGCAGGCGCCGGATCAGTTCGAGCTGGTATGCCAGCCGGGCCTGCCCGGCTATGCGCATGTGATGATGGGGGTTTTGCGGGCGATGGCGGATGACTACGGTGATCTTGTCTTCCTGGATCACAGCGGCACCCAGGACGGCGCCGAGGTGATTGCGATTACCCTGGTTGAAACCAAGTTTGCCGCCGGGCGTGAATTTGATTTGGGGGCGCATTCCTTATGATGACACTCCAGCAGCTGACGCAAATGGCAGGCGTTGTCTGCCCGATGTATGTGATTGTTGATGCCAAGGGGCGGATCGTCTCGGCCGGGCCGACCTTGCAGAAGCTGCGCCCGCAGCTGCAGTGGCTGGGGCGCCGGTTTTTCCGGGTGTTCGATCTGGCGCGGCCGCGCTCGGTCCGATCGGTGGAGGACCTGCTGCGCACGTCCGGCAGCAAATTGCATCTGCAGTTCCGGGACGAGCCGCAGACCGGTCTCAAGGGCGTCTGCACGCCGCTGCCGGATGGGGAGGGGGCCTTCATCAATCTCTCCTTCGGCATTTCGGTGCTGGAAGCGGTGCGCGACTATGATCTGACCAGCGCAGACTTCTCCCCGACCGATCTGACGATCGAAATGCTCTACCTGGTAGAGGCCAAATCGGCCGCGATGGAGGCCTCGCGTCAGTTGAATTCCCGCTTGCAGGGGGCAAAAATTGCTGCGGAAGAACAGGCCTTTACCGATACGCTGACCGGCTTGAAAAACCGCCGGGCGATGGATCATGTGCTGGGCCGGCTGATCAGCAGCGGCCGCGAGTTTGCGCTGATGCATCTGGATTTGGATTTCTTCAAGCAGGTGAATGACACGCTGGGCCATGCGGCCGGCGACGCGGTGCTGCAGCAGGCAGCGCGGATCATGGTGGAATGCACCCGTCAGTCCGACACTGTGGCCCGGGTCGGCGGCGACGAGTTTGTGATGATCCTGGAAGGGGCCATGGACACCACCCGCCTGGCTGCCATTGCCAAGCGGCTGATTGCAAAGCTGGAGGAGCCGATTCCCTTCGGCGGGCAAACTTGCCGGATCTCCGCCAGCGCCGGCACCACATTGTCGACATGGCAAAAGGAGCCGGATGCGCAGCAGCTCCTGAATCAGGCCGACTTGGCGCTTTACGCCGCCAAGCGTGCCGGGAGGGCGCAGCATTTCTTCTACCGTGAGGGAATGGAGAAGGAAGAGACGGGCAGCGGTGCCGTAGACGGAGCTGCAGCCACGCCGCTTCAGACGGCCGTGCGCGGTCCGGCTGTCTAAGCTCAGCGTTGCCTTCGGCTGAATACTGAAACAGGACTAGCAAGTTTTCTTTTTTGGGATTTGCCGCCCGTGCGGCGTTGCTCTGACTGGAAGAGGCAGGTGGCATTAGCTGCTCCGGCATGGCATTTCTGCGTGTGATCCGGCGCGGGGCGTTTGCTAGGCCCATGCCTGTTCGGCAGACCGCAAGGCGGGCCGGACTTTCCTGCTGCAGCTGTCTCAAACACCTATATTCGGGTGAAGGCATGGTTCTCCGATTCGCATAGACAGGTGCGACTGCGGCGCGGGCATGGCGTGCGAAACGCCAGCGCAATCCACAGTTGGCTGGCCGCAGGGCATGTGGTTCAGTCTTTCACTCTGCTTAGGCATAAGGCAGGTCGGGTTCTGGCGTTGAGTGCACCGGCCCCCAGGCGACCTGTGTCCAGCGGCCACGATGCGGGGTGGTCTGGGTTATTGCCTGTCTGGCGGTTTCTCATGTTCGCCGGAGAATGTGTTTGAAGCCACTGCAAGCTTCGCAAAATTTTGGAATTACAATAGAAAGGATACTTTGGAAGTGACGCTGGCGATCGTTAAGCGCGCATTTTCAGAACCAACCACGGCGAGGAAGGGCCTTGAGTGCAAAGGTTGAACCTCCGGCTGGAGCCGTTCAAATGACTGATGCGAACGAATGGGGAAAGTGGCAGCCCGTAGGGGAATCGAACCCCTCTTTCCAGGTTGAAAACCTGGCGTCCTAACCGATAGACGAACGGGCCACTCTGTCTGTGAAGCGGTGTTTACTGATTGCACCGGGTGGGCGCAAGAGGAATTTTTGCAGAAATGTGAAGTTTTTCCAGGCTGCGATGCGGAGAGGCAGGTTTCTGAAAACAAACGCAAAAATCCGCATGAGTGCGATGACTGGCCGGCGGTGCCGACGCTGGGCAAGTGGCGGCTCCTTAGGAGAGTGCAGTTCAGTTGAGTTGCTATAAAAACAATGGCTTATGTGACTCTTTATTTCCCAGGCATCTTTTTCTAAGGATCAATCGGCTAGGAAAACCGGCCCCTGCCAGCAAGGTGCCTGGGCGTATTTCTCAGGCTGGAAACCGATCTTCCTTTGGGCGGTCTCAACGGCACGGGCAGCGGCAGCCCAGATCAGTGATTGGATTGTGTTGAAGCCTTGAGTGCAGCTCCTGGCTGCTTTGACCAAACCAAGTGCAAGGCTGGAGGTTCGGAAACAAAGTGGTCTGCCGGGCAAGGTGGGGTGCTCTATCAAGCGACAGCCGTACTTTCGCAAAGCGAAGAACTGACTGCGGCATTCTGTGCGAAGAGATTCGAACGCTGGGCGCTGGCAAAGCTAGCTGCAGAGCTCCGGACGAATGCTATCTAAAGTGAAGGCGCCCGATGCTGCGCAAAAGTGCGAGATGCGTCCGTAACAAACGCCAAGGGATAGGTGCATGTGCTGGGGAAAGTGGCAGCCCGTAGGGGAATCGAACCCCTCTTTCCAGGTTGAAAACCTGGCGTCCTAACCGATAGACGAACGGGCCACTCAGTGCGTGAGCGGGTATTTAGTTGTAAGCGCCGGAACCCGCAAGAGAAAAAATAGGGTTTTGTGAAATTTCTTATCCACAGGGATTAAGCTATTGAAAAATCAGGCTTCGGCGGCGTCTTCCAAGCGCAGCTGCGGGCTTTGGCGGCCGCCCCAGGTGTTCACTTCCAAACGGCCCGCAAAGTGGAACCGGGCGCCGCCATGTTCCAGCAGCTTCGGCCCCAGCGCGGTGTCGAATGCACCAAAGCAGATGGCGTCCACGCCGCCGCCCATGCCATCGCTGAGCGACAGTTTCAGGTGGCTTTCGCCGACCTTCTTGGCAAAGCGCACCTGCAGGTCCGGCAGGGCATAGCGCGGTGCAGGGGCGCCGGCGCCAAAGGGGCCCGCCTGTTCGATCTGTTCAATCAGATCGACGCTGGCTGCCCCCGGCATCAGCGCGCCGTCCAGTTTCAGGTCCGCCGGGCCGCCCTGGTCGGCGCCTTGTTTGGCCAATAGTTCCGTGAGCCGTTCCATCGCCGGCTCCAGTTTGTCGCGCATTACGGTGAGGCCTGCCGCCATCTTGTGGCCGCCGCCCTTGACCAGCAGTCCCTCGGCCGCCAGCCGCTGGATCGAGGCGCCAAGGTCGACGCCGGAGACAGACCGGCCGGAGCCTTTACCTTCATCGCCGTCAAAACCGATCACAACGGCAGGGCGGTTGGCGGCTTCCTTCAAGCGGGAGGCGACGATGCCGACAACGCCGGGATGCCAGCCTTCGCCGGCGGCCCAGACCAGGGGGGCGTCCAGTCCGCGTTCCTCGGCCTGCTCCAGCGCAGCGGCACGCACGGCGTTTTCAATATCGCGGCGCTCGGTGTTCAGCTCATCCAGCCGCTCGGCCAGCGCTGCGGCCTCATGCGGGTTGTCCGTCGACAGAAGGCGCGCGCCGAGGTCCGCTTTGCCGATCCGCCCGCCGGCATTCACTCTCGGCCCCAGCAGAAAGCCGAGGTGATAGGTCGAGGGCGCCGAATCCATGCGGGAGACGTCGGACAGGGCAACCAGCCCAGGCCGCTTGCGCGCGCCCATCACCTTCAGCCCCTGGCGCACCAGTGCCCGGTTGGCACCGATCAATGGTGCCACATCCGCCACAGTGGCCAATGCCACCAGATCCAGCAGGGACATGAGATCTGGCCCTTTGGCGCCTGCCTCGCGCATCTGGCGGCCGGCCTCAACCAGCATCAGGAAAACCACGCCTGCGGCACAGAAATATCCCAGGTCGCCGCTCTCGTCCTGGCGGTTGGGATTCACCACAGCCACGCAGTCCGGCAGCGTTTCGCCGCCCAGGTGGTGGTCCAGCACAATCACGTCGGCACCCGCGGCGGCGGCAATCGGCTCGTGGCTGAGGGTGCCGCAATCGACGCAGATGATCAGGTCGTGGGCCGCGGCCAGCTCCTTCATGGCGGGCACATTGGGGCCATAGCCTTCGTCAATACGGTCGGGGATGTAAAGTGTCGCCTCCAGCCCCATCTGCCTCAGCCACACAAGC
Source organism: Leisingera sp. ANG-M1 (assembly GCF_000813745.1). Taxonomy (GTDB): domain Bacteria; phylum Pseudomonadota; class Alphaproteobacteria; order Rhodobacterales; family Rhodobacteraceae; genus Leisingera. The sequence continues at coordinate 24,825 of NZ_JWLC01000027.1, forward strand.
AGAAGCGCAGCAGAGCTGCCGCCATCCACATCGTAGTCGGCAAAGACCGCGATCCGCTGGTTGCGGCGCACCGCCTCCAGGAAACGTGCGGCAGCCGCTTCCATATCCTTCATCTCGCGCGGATCGGGCAGCAGCTCCTTCAGCTTTGGCTCCAGAAACCCTTTGGCCTCCATCGCCGGCACCCCGCGCCGGGCCAGCACCTGGCAGACCGAGCGGGGCAGGCCGGTCTGCTGCGCCATCATTTCGGACGCCCGGTCCACCTCAACCCCGGGTCCCACCCAGCGGCGACCTGTCAAGGACTGTTCAACACCCAAAAAGTTCATCTTCTGCCCTCACATGCAAAGGCCGGACCCAATACGGACCCGGCCCTTCTTCTGGCTCTAAATATCCCCGCCGGAGGCAGCGGCGCAAGCCGCAGCTTGGCGCAGCGCTTAGTCCTGATGCGGCGCCAGCGGCGTGCGGTAGCTCATGCGGCGCACCGAGCCGGTTTTCGAGCGCATCAGCAGGGTGGTGGTCTCAACCCAACCCGGCTCGCGCTTGATGCGCGGCAGCAGCGAGCCGCCGGTGACGCCGGTGGCGGCAAAGATTACGTCCTGGGTGACCATCTCGTCCCGGGTGTAGATCCGGTCCAGATCGGTGATGCCGGCCTTGGCGGCGCGGGCTTTCTCGTCTTCGTTGCGGAACACCAGGCGGCAGAAGATCTGGCCGCCCATGCATTTCAGCGCCGCAGCTGCCAGCACGCCTTCCGGTGCGCCGCCCTGGCCCATGTACATGTCGATGCCGGTGGTCTCGGATTCGGCGCAATGCATGACGCCGGCCACGTCGCCGTCGGTGATCAGGCGGATCGAAGCGCCGGTTTCGCGCACTTCTGCGATCATCGTCTCATGGCGCGGGCGCTCCAGGATGCAGACGGTGATGTCCGAGGGGGCGCAGCCCTTGGCGGCGGCTAGGGCCTCGACACGTTCACGCGGGGACATGTCCAGCGACACGACGCCGTCTTCATAGCCCGGGCCGATCGCCAGCTTGTCCATATAGGTATCGGGCGCGTGCAGCATCGAGCCGCGCGGGCCCATGGCGATCACGGTCAGGGCGTTGGGCATGTCCTTGGCGGTCAGAGTGGTGCCTTCCAGCGGGTCCAGCGCGATGTCGACGCCGGGGCCGTTGCCGGTGCCCACTTCCTCGCCGATGTAGAGCATCGGCGCCTCGTCGCGCTCGCCTTCGCCGATCACGACGACGCCGTTGATGTCCAGCAGGTTCAGCTGTTCGCGCATGGCGTTGACGGCAGCCTGGTCGGCGGCTTTCTCGTCGCCGCGGCCGATCAGCGAGGCAGAGGCCAGCGCCGCCTGCTCGGCAACGCGGGCCAGGCCCAGCGACAGCATACGGTCGTGGAAGGGCGCGTCAGAGGTGTTCGAAGTCATACCGGAAATCCTGTCTCAACGGGAAAGATGTGAATGGGCGTTTCACGCCGAATAGCGCGGGGCGGGGCTTGCTCGCAAGGGCCGATAGCGCTCGCCGCGGCAGGAAAGCCCTGCCGCAGCGCAGTATGTTGCGCATTTCCGCCGGTTCGCGCGGTTCAGAGCTCTTCGATACGGAGCGCAACCGGGGCGCCGTCGACCACATCGGTGGCGGCCAGGCCTTCGAGCGCGGCGTCCAAGGTGGCGCGGGTGCATTTGTGGGTGACGATCAGAACCGGGGCAACCGGGGCGGAATGGCCGTACTGGCGCATCCGGTCGATGGAGACGCCGGCTTCGCCCAGAACCGCGGCCACTTTAGCCAGCGCGCCGGGTTTGTCCAAGAGCCCCATGCGCAGGTAGAAGGGCGCGGGCAGGCCGGTTTGGGCTGCGGGGGCCTCCTGCAGTGTTTCTGCAGGCTGGCCGAAGGTGGAGATCCGCAGGCCGCGGGCAAGGTCAAGTACATCGCCCATCACCGCGCTGGCGGTGGGGCCTTCACCGGCACCGGGGCCGCGAAGCACCACTTGCTCGATCGAGTCGCCTTCGATCACCACCATGTTGGTGCCGCCTTCCAGCTGGCCCAGCGGCGAGTCCGCAGGCACCAGGCAAGGCGACATGCGCTGCTCCAGCCCGCGGGCAGAGCGCTGCGCCACGCCCAGAAGTTTGATGCGGTAACCCATGTCGGCAGCGGCATGGATGTCTTCCAGCTGGATGCGCTGAATGCCTTCCAGCTCCACATTGCCGAACGCTGGCTTGGTGCCAAAGGCGATGGAGGCCAGCAGAGCCAGCTTGTGGCCCGCGTCGATGCCGCCCACGTCGAGGTTCGGGTCGGCTTCCAGGTAACCCAGGCGGCCGCATTCCTCGAACAGTGCGTTATAGCCCTGCTCGGTGGCCTGCATCTGGGTCAGGATGTAGTTGCAGGTGCCGTTCATCACACCCATGACGCGGGTGATCTCATTGCCGGCCAGGCCCTCGGTCAGCGACTTGATTACCGGGATGCCGCCAGCCACCGCGGCTTCAAACCGGATCACCCGGCCTGCGGCCTCGGCCTGTTCGGCCAGCGCCTGGCCGTGGATCGCCAGCAGCGCCTTGTTGGCGGTGACCACGTCCTTGCCCGCGGCCAGTGCGGCCTCGGTTGCGGCTTTGGCAGCGCCTTCATGGCCGCCCATCAGCTCGACGAAAACGTCGATATCGTCGCGCACAGCCAGCGCCACCGGGTCGGTCTCCCAGGCATAGTCGCTCAGCGAGACACCGCGGTCCTTGTTTGCGTCGCGGGCGGAAACCGCGGAAATCACCACAGGGCGCCCGGTTCGTGCCTCCAGCAGCGCAGCATGGCGGCGGATGATTTTCACGACGCCAATGCCAACTGTGCCCAAACCTGCAATCCCAAGACGAAGCGGTTCTGTCATAGCTGGAGGTCCTTTGTTCCAAAATGCTCAAGCCCCGCCTTAGCGGGTTCGGCGCGGGCGTGCAACGCCGCTGCAGGGCAAGGCAAGGTGAAGCAGGCAGGAAAGCCGGGAACGGGTCAGAATTCGGCGTTTTTCACGGCCTCAGCGCGGCGTTTCAGCCGGGCTGCACGGGCGTCAAGCTCGTCCTGCAGGTCTTCGCCGGCCTGTTTCGGCGGATCAAGCGGCTCCAACGCGTCATCCAGCGGCAGCAGCTTCGGATAATCCGCGCCGCGCAGGTCCGGGGTCAGCCTGTCCTCAAGCTCGGGCACCCGGGTGCAAGCTGCAGCTGCCGTCAATGCTAGAATAAGTGCAATCCGTTTCCAAACCTGCATCGAAGAGTTCCCGTTCCTTGTCCTGCCGGTTTTAGGAGGTCCGGGGCTGCGGCACAATTGATTTCACGGGCAGCGCCGGGGATTGGCTTGGCCGCACCTTGCCGGTAAAGGGCTGTCTGGCCTCCGGGCATTCTCACTCTTTTATCTGAACGTATGTTCAGTTACGGTCGGCACATGGCACGCACCCAAGGTTCCCATTCCGGTATCACCGGCCCCAAGATCCGCGAAGCCGCTTTGCGGCTGTTTGCGCAGCAGGGCTATGCCGCAGTTTCGATGCGCCAGATCGCCAAAGAGGTGGGGGTGCAGGCCGGGGCGCTCTACAACTACACGCCCGATAAGCAGAGCCTGCTGTTCAACCTGATGGAAACCCATATGGTGGAGCTGCAGGCGGCCTGGGATGCGGTGCCGCGCGCAGACAGTGCGCTTGAGCGGCTGCGCGCCTTCACCGGCTTTCACATCCGCTTTCACCTGGAGCGCCCTGATGCGGTCTTCATCGCCTATATGGAGCTGCGGAATCTGACGGAGGAGAATTTCACCGTCATCGAATCCCTGCGCCGGGATTATGAAAATGGCGTAGAGGGGATCCTGAAGGAGGGGGTGGAGCAGGAGGTGTTCCGCATCCCCGACACCAAAATCGCGACGCTGGCGGTGATTGCCATGCTGAACGGGGTCAACACCTGGTACCGGTCCGAAGGGCGCCTGTCGCTGGATGAGGTGGAAACCGTTTACTGGGGCATGGTGCAAAAAGCCGTCAGCGCATGAGCCTGCGGGAGCTTCAAACCAGCCGTTTGCGGGCGGCGCCTTGGCAGGGCCTGGCGGACGCGGAGCTTGCAGATCTCTTTGCGCCGAATGTGGTGCAATGGCTGCCCGCGGGGTTTCAGTCACCAGCAGACGAAGGCGCGCGCCGGGCTTTTCTGCAAGCTGTGTCGCAGCAGGCCGAAGTGATAGCGCTGCGCAATCCGGCCGGTCAGGGCATCGGGCTGGTCATCCTGTCCTTTCCCGAGGAGGGCGGAGCCACCCGGAACCTGGGCTATCTGTTTGCAGAATCAGCCTGGGGTCAGGGTCTCGCCAGCGAGCTCATAGCCGGTCTGCAGGCCTATTTCCGCGGCAGCGGCGTAACCCTCAGCGGTGGTGTGATGCAAGAGAACGCGGCCTCAGCCCGGGTGCTGGAGAAAGCCGGTTTCACGCCGGAACTTGCGGGCGCGGAAACCGTCTACAGCTGGCGTGCCGGCAGCTAACGCCGGGATCAGCTCAGCAGCCCGATCATGTCGTAATGATCGATCTGGCGGCTCAGCACCATCGGGTCTTCTTCGGGCAGCACATGCGGCTGCTCCCAGTCCTCGCCGGCAAAAGCCTGCAGGGCTTCGACGCTTTCCCAGACCATGACAACACAGAAAGTGGCCGGCGAATCTGGCCGCGGCAGTCCGGCAGTCACCGAGATCAGCCCAGGCTGGCGCCGCACGTGCGGCACCGCGCTGCCGGTCAGAAACGCTTTGAAGTCCTGGATCTTGTCCTCGCGAACGGTGGCACGGAACACCCGGATAATCATCACTCCCCCCATCAGAACATTGGACGGGGGGAGTATAGCATAGAAGGGGCCCGTTTAGCTGAGTGACCTGTATCAGTGCGCGGGCTTGATGAATGTTCCGTTGCGCAGGTCACGGAAGGCCTGGTGCAGCTCGGCCTGGGTGTTCATCACTATCGGTCCGTGCCATGCCACCGGTTCATTGATCGGCGCGCCGGAGATCAGCAGGAAGCGCACGCCCTTGGGGCCTGCCTGCACTGTGATTTCATCACCGGTGCCAAAGCGGATCAGGGTGCGGTCGCCGGACAGGTCGCGGATGTTGACCTCCTCGCCAGCAATTTCCTTCTCCAGCAGCACGCCCTGAGGCTCTGAGGCATCAGCAAAAGCCGCTTCGCCTTCAAACACATAGGCAAAAGCACGGCGGTAGGTGTCGATGGGCAGGGTCTTTTTCACGCCAGCAGGCACAAAGACATCCAGATACTGCGGATCGGCTGCAATGCCGTCTACTGGCCCGCGCTTGCCCCAGAACTCGCCGGTAATCACCTTCACCCGGGTGCCGTCATCGTCGATCACTTCGGGGATATCTGCACTGCGCATGTCCTGGTAGCGCGGCGCGGTCATTTTCTGGCTGGCAGGCAGGTTGCCCCAAAGCTGAAACCCGTGCATCTGGCCCTTCGCGTTGCCCGCGGGCATCTCCTGATGCAGGATCCCTGATCCTGCGGTCATCCATTGCACGTCGCCTGCACCCAAGGTGCCGGCATTGCCCAGCGAGTCGCTGTGCTCGACCGAGCCTGCCAGCACATAGGTGATGGTCTCGATCCCGCGGTGCGGGTGCCAGGGGAAGCCGCGCAGGAAGTCCTCTGGATTGTCGTTGCGGAAGTCGTCGAACAGCAGGAACGGGTCCAGCTCCGACGGGTCCTGAAAGCCAAAGGCGCGGTGCAGCCTGACCCCGGCACCTTCGGTGTGGGGCTGGGCGTGGCGGGTTTCGATAATCGGTCTGAGGGACATTGGCCTGTCTCCTGGTTTCCATTGCTTGCGGGTAAGATAGGGTGTGCGGCGGTGCCGGAAAACTGGCCTCAGGCCACGCGCGCTGTGCGCTGATGAACAGAGCGCCCCGCAGCCCGCAGGGCTGCCCGGCCCAACGGGACGCAGGCCGCCGCAGGCGCCAAGGACGGGCGGGAGTTCCTCCGTTGCCGGGCAAAGTCCTGGCAGGTTAGCCTGAACGCATGACATATGTATCCGATCCCATGCAGCGATTGCCGCCGCAGCGTCTGCAGGGCGCTTTGCAGCTGATCTCCTACATGCTGGGCGAAGCCCGCGCGGCCAGCGACGCGGACGATGTGCTCACCCGGATGGCAGAGCTGATCCGTGGCGGCGGTGTGCCCTTGGACCGGGCCACCTCCATCGTGCCGCTGCTGCATGCCGAGGCGGTGGCCAGCGCCCGTTTCTGGGAGCGCGGCAAAGGCGCGCGCAGCTACCTGTTTCCTTACAACGAGGAAAGCGGCCAGGGCTATGCCCATTCCCCGGCAGCAGATGTGCACCGGAGCGGCGAGTGGGTGATCCTGTGGCTGCCGGACACGCCGGAGGAGCGCTACGGCATCGTGCCGGAACTGAAGGCGGACGGCTACACCCACTATATCATGGCGCCGGTTTTCATGCGCAGCGGCATGGCCAGCACCTTCAGCTTTGCCACCCAGGCGCCCGAAGGGTTTTCTGAGGAAGACATCACCTTCTTGCGCGCGGTCTTTCCAGCGCTCTCCGCTTGCCAAGAGATCCTCACAACTGCCCGCGCCATGCAGGAAGCGCTGCGGATCTACGTCGGCGAAGAGCCGCAGCGGCGGATTATCTCGGGCGATGTGCACCGCGGCGAGGTGATGCATATCCGCTCCGCCATCCTGTTTGCCGATATGCGGCGGTTTACCGAACTGACCGCGGGCATGAGCGCGGAAGAGGCCACCAGCCTCTTGAATGCCTATTACGATTGCATTGTGCCGCCCATCGAAGACACGGGTGGTGAAGTCCTGAAGTTCATCGGCGATGGCATCCTGGCGATTTTCCGCGCCGAGGAAGACGGGGTGCAGACCTGCGCCCGGGCGCTGGCGGCCTCGCGCGAGGGGCTGGCGCAGGTTGATGCCTGCTCAAGCGCGCCGGCTTTCGAAGTCGGCATTGCGCTGCATTTCGGAGAGGTTGCCTTCGGCAATGTCGGCTCCGGCATGCGGCTCGACTACACGGTGATCGGCCGCGACGTGAATCTGGCGGCACGGGTCGCGGGTCTGTGCGGTACCACAGGTGAGCCGCTGCTGGTGTCTTCGGAGTTCCGGAGCAGGGCCGGGCTGGAGGGGCGTTCTCTGGGCAGGCAAAGCCTGAAAGGGCTGCAAGCGCCGGAGGAGGTGTTTGCGGTTCCTGCGGGCTGACGCAGCCCGCTGTTATACTCACTCCGCCGGGGTGTTTGCAGCCTTGTCCCACCACTCGGCGGGCTTGGTGCGCTGCCCGTGTTTTCCGGCCAGCCGCAGCGCCAGCTTGCGCAGGGGGCTCAGCGCCAGTCTCAGCCACAGCCGGTTGCGCCGCTTGGAATAGTCGCGGTTGAACGGGCAGACCCGCATGCAGATGGCACAGTCCGAGGCCATCTTGGCCCAGAAGGAAAAGCATTTTTCCGCGTCAGAAGTCCATTTCCTCACGCCTTTGATCGCCGAGACATTGGCGGTGTCAGTTGAAGGCTCCCCGTAAGGCAGCGCTTTCACCGGACAGGCATCGGCGCATTTGGTGCAGATGCTGCAGAAGTCCTTCACGCCCAGGGGCTGCGGCACATCATGGGCCAGCGGCAGATTGGTGAAGATTTTGGAGAACCGCAGGCGCGGGCCGAACTCCGGCGTGATCACCATCTGATTGCGCGCGTATTCGCCAAGGCCAGCCTTCACCGCATAGGGGATCACCAGGCCGGTGTCATTCATCGACGGCACCGCCTCATAGCCCAGGTTGCGGATATAGGCGGCGAGCTGCATGACGATCGAGGCTTCGTGGCTGTATTCGCGGCCTGTTGCGGCACCCGCCAGGGCAGAGGGGTAGGTGGCGACCAGTTCCTTGTCCATCTCATGGCCCAGGACAATAACGCTGTTCAGCCCGTCCGGCAGATCATGCGGCGCCTCGGACATGTCGCGGGCATCGACCCGGGCGGTATAGAGCCAGCGCTCGTCCATGTCAGTGACGCCGCAGAGATCGGCGCCGAAAAATTCCGCAATGCGCTTCACCTCGGCGGACATCTTGGCGGGGTCGTCGATTTCCAGCGCGTCCTTGGCCACCGGCGTGTCGGGGCGGATCGCGGCTTGGAAGCCTTCGCGGATGCCGTCCTTGGCGCGGCGGCTGGAGACCACGTCGGAAATCAGCCAGGCGGCATTGCGCAGCGCAAAATCGCGCTGGGTAAACCCATCGCCGCGGCGGGGCGCTGCCTCCATCCGGTAGGAGGAGAAGAACTTGGCAGTGTGCTTGGACTTGACCCGCTCGTCCCAGAAGGCGCGGGTGAAGATGTCGTTGCGCTGCGAAAACCGCTCGAAATCATCGGTGACTTCGATCCCTGCGGCTGCATCGCCGTCACGCTGAGGCGGGGTGTTCTGTGGCCAAGGCATGGCCGGACGCTATCGGGCAATGGGGGAGCGGGCAAGGGATCGCGCGGAGTTAATTAACAAAACAAGGAGACGATCCAGTCCCGTACCATGGCCACTTCAGCGCTGTTAGGGGCTTCGCCAGCCGCGGGCATCAGGTAATGGCCCTGACCCATGGGGATCTCGGTTTTCAGCACGGGTGCCAGCCGTCCCTGCAGCAGCGGCAACTCGGCGTAGCGGCGCATCAGCATGGCGGTGCCTGCACCCGAGGCTGCTATCTCAATCGCCGCAAGCGAGGTGTCCACATAGAGCGGTGCAGTGCGGTCCTTCAACGGCACGCCTTCCTGCTCCGACAGCCGCAGCCAATGGTCCTGATAACCGTGGATGTGAATCAATGTCTGATCAAACAGCTGATCCAGCGATTGCAGCCGTTCGGCCAGCTGCGGCTGTGCCACTGGAATCACACTTTCAGTAGACAGCAGATGCGCGCGGCGGTCGAACCAGCCCGAGGGGCCGAGCCTGAGGTCGATATCCACGTCTTCGTCCTGGGTGCTGTCGGCCCAGACAGCCGAGATCAGCCGAATGCGGATGTGCGGGTGGGCGGCGTGAAACTTGCCCAGCCGCGGGGCGATCCACAAAACGGCCGTCGAAATGGGCGCCCTCAGTGTCACGGTGCGGGTTTGCGCATGCCCCAAGAGCCCGCGGGTGGAATAGGCGATGTCGGTCAGCGCCTGCGCAACGGACGGGTAATAGGCATGGCCCAGCTGAGTCAGCTCCAAATGCCGGGCGCGCCGGGTGAACAGGGCGATGCCAAAGCTCTTCTCCAGGCTGCGCACCTGATGGCTGACCGCGGCCTGGGTCAGGCCCAGTTCCTCGGCTGCGGCGGTGAAGCTTTGCAGGCGGGCGGCGGCTTCAAAGGCGCGCAACCAGACAAGATTGGGCAGATCGGACATGAGTGTTGCAAAAATTCTTGGGGTCAGACCGCATTATTATTCGTTTTAGTTTTGGCTGAGGTCAAGCTAGCCATATCGCAGTGACATACCCCGGGAGGAGACACTCGACATGGCAACGGATATGAAAGTCGGCTTTATCGGCCTTGGCAACGTGGGCGGCAAACTGGCGGGCAGCCTGGTTCGCAACGGCCTGGATGTGACTGTGCACGATCTGGACGCAGACTTGGTGCAGTCCTTTGTGGAGCGCGGCGCCAAGGCCGGCGGCAGCCCGGCCCAGATGATGCAGGATTGCGATGCGGTGATCACCTGCCTGCCGAGCCCGGCGGCGTCCGACGCGGTGGTGTCCGAAATGATCCCGCATGTGCAGCCGGGCAAGGTCTGGATGGAAATGTCCACCACCGACGTGGAAGAGGTGAAGCGCCTCGGTGCGCTGGTGGCCGAACGCGGCGGCGAGCCGGTCGACTGCCCAGTGTCCGGCGGCTGCCACAGGGCGGGCACCGGCAACATCTCGATCTACGCAGGCTGCGAGCGCGCCACCTTTGAACGCATCCTGCCGATCCTGACCACCATGGGCCGCCGCATCCTGCATGTGGGCGAGATCGGCAACTCCTCGGTCCTGAAGGTGATGACCAACTATCTGGCCAACATGAACCTGCTGGCGGTCATGGAGGCGCTGACGGTGATGAAAGCCTGCGGCATGGATCTGGGGATGACGTTCGAGGCGATCTCGATGTCCTCGGGTACCTCCTTTGCGCATGAGACCGAAAGCCAGCTGATCTTGTCCGGCTCGCGCGATGTGAATTTCACCATGGATCTGGTGATGAAGGACATCGGGCTGTTCCAGACCCTGGCCGACCGCAACAACGTGCCGCTGGAGCTGTCGCCGCTGATGATCGAGATGATGAAGGACGGTCAGCGCCGCTATGGCGAGCGGGCGCAGTCCGACCGGATGATCGAGCGCCTGGAAGAGGCCACTGGCCTGTCGATCACCGCGCCGGGCTTCCCGCAGGAACTGATCGATGATGAGCCGGAAGAGCCCGGCTACGAGGTGGTCGTGCGCCGCGCTGCCGCGGAGTAAGTTTCCCCAAACTGCACGGCTTCAAGCAGCCTCCGCCAAAGCGGGGGCTGTTTTCTTTGGCTCAGGCGGTTTATGCCGGGCGGACAAGCAAAGGGAGCAGGTGATGAGCAGCGAAGTCCTGGCAACAATCGAAGCCTCGGCGCCGCGCCGGGTCATGGGCACGGCGATGCTGGGGGCTGTCGGCTGTATCCTGGTTTATGTGGCGTTTTCGGCGCCGCCGTCACCGGCCTGGCTGGCGTTCCTGCTGGTGGTGGGCGCCGCGGCGCTGTGGCTGGCGGTGCGGATGTGGCAGGCCACGGTGCACCGGATCGAGCTGACGGAGGAAGAGCTGCGATGCTCGGACGGGCAGCGGATCGCCAGGGTCGAGGAGATTGAGGCCATCGACCGCGGCTTTTTTGCCTTCAAGCCCTCAAACGGTTTTCTGATCCGGACCAGCGTGCCAGGGGAAAGGGCCTGGATGCCGGGGCTGTGGTGGCGCGCCGGGCGCCGTATCGGCATCGGCGGGGTGACACCGGGAGCGCAGGGCAAGGCGATGTCGGAAATCCTGGCCGCACTGCTGGCGCAGCGCGGCCTCTAGGATGCTTTTTTGAGCGTTACGTCTGAGATCCTTCGGGATTGTCGTTGTGGGTGCCAGAACCGGTCGCGCTTCCTTCAAAGGCGACAAGCGGAGCAAACCGCGGGCTGGCGAAAACGAAATTGTCCAGATTGAGGGTCGGCAGCCCGATGTTAAAAGCCGGCTCCATCTCGTTGAAAGTTTCCACCAGAATGACGCGCTCCTGGTTCGGCATCGTCGGCAGTTTGCTGGCAACGTTGTTGACGGTGCCGTCGTTCCAGGGCGAAGTGGCAGTGCCGCGGACTTCGGACCAATCGACATAGTACTTACTGTCGCCCTGATCCCAGTAGATCACTGACACGCGCAACCCGAGCTGTGAATCTTCGCGGATCAGGAGTTTTGCCATCTCATACATGCTGCTGATGTAATCGTCGTTGATTGCGGTTGTTTCCCGCGAGATCAGATCGGAGATTGTATAGGCCGCCTTGAGATTGACACTGTCCCTGCGGAAAGCGTCGAAAAAGGTGTAGATCGAAACAAACACACCCAGCAGCAGCGGCGCATAGAATGCAAACTCGATCGAAACATTGCCATCGGTTTTGCGCAGGAAACTATGCAACCGGCGCGGCAGCGCATTGGCGGAAAGGGTCCGTGTCAAAGCTGTCAGCATGGGTTACCTCGGTTCCTGAACAAAAGCGGAAGCTGCAATCAGACTGATCCGGCCATCACCGTCTTTGTAAAGGCTGCCTCCCAAGCCCCAGGTCGGGAAGACCGGCTTGAACTTCATGCAGGCACGGATCAGCATCAACTCGTTGGATTGGCCGCTGGTGAAGTTGCGCACCGGCTGCACGTCTTCGATGCGGTTCACACAGTCTGCGGTTTCTGAAATGGGGCTCCAGTTGAACGGATCTGCTTGAACCATTTCCAGCCGCAGCGAGGTGCTGCAGTCGTCGATGAAGCCCGAACGCTGGCATACTTCGTCGCGGATCGCATTGTGGCTATGCGCGGCACCTGTCGACAGCCGGATGTTGCGGACGGTCTGGTCCAAGGCCCGTTCAAGCTGCGAATGGCGCAGGTTGATCAGGCCGAGCTCTACCGTCGACATCAGAATCATCAGGAAGGCCGGGATAACAATGGCGAACTCAACAGTTGCGTTGCCATCCTCGTGCGCCCGGAACCGGCGCAGGTTCTGTATCATGCTGCGGATCATTGGGTCAGCCTCAACTGGCGGATGGAAGTTGCGATCGAGGCGAAGGCATCGGCGATTTCCAAGCCGTCCACGTCGAAGTAATGGGAGTCGGAGCTGGCGCAGTCCTGCAGCACCGCGACACCGTTGCTGGGGGCTTCGAACCCGATGGTGTAGACGATGATACCCTGGTCCTTGGCAGCCTGGCAGATGTTACGGGTGCGGGCGTTCTTTTCGGAGTTGCCGTGGTAGCTGTAGGACCCATGGTGCCAAGCGTTATAGCCGTTGGACATCCATTCGCCGTAAATGTAGTAGCCGAGGTATTTGGTCGAGGTCTTTGCGTAAAGATCGGTGTATTGCAGCCGGCTGGACTCGCCGCCTCTGTAGGGATTGTCCTTCCAGCCGGAATACCCTTTCCAGCGGTATTTGCCGTTGCCGGGATTATAGGTCGAATAGACCTTGTGGCCGTTATGGAACCAGACGTCGGACTCGCCTTCCCGGAACTGATTGTTGATGAAATACTGGCTGGTGTTCTGGCCGTCGGTCATCAATACGATGACCTTCACCGTGTCGGTGGAGGTGTAGGCGGACGGCCTGGCGGAGAACACGCTGGGGATCGTGGAGCCAGTGCCCGATGATAGAGCGGCAATCGCTGGGCGGGCAGACGGATCAAGCAGCGCCGTGCCCCATTTCATGCCAATGTCGATAGAGGTGTTGCCGCCAGCCCAAAGGTTGTCGATGATGCCCTGGAGCGTGGTCAGGTCCTTCTGAAACGGTTTGATCTGCCGCGTGGTATCGCTGGCGTCGACGCAGACCGGGGTGAAGTAGCTCGAATAATAGCCGGTCCGCTTGTCAGAATAATACCACGGCGAAAAATGCATGGTCTGTGTCAGCGTGTCGTCTGTCGACAGGCTGGTGCTGTTGAAGTCGCTGGCGTCGAAGTTCACGCAGTTAGAGTAGTCGTGCAGCCGGTTCAGAGTGTATTGGTCCAGCAGTTCCTGTGGCACCGAAACCTGGGTCGCATAGGGAACGATCGACATCGACATTCTGCCATCGGTGGTGTTGTCCACCATCGTTTTGACAAATTCTTTTGCCGCAATTTTGAGGTTGGTCAGGCGATTGTTGTTCCGCATTGAGCCGGACACGTCGAGCACCAGTGAAATCTCCACCCCGTCGATGCTCTCTTCTGCGCGGGAGCGGGCGTACATAGGCATGTCGCCGCCGCCCGCGAAATTCAGCATATGCGCGTTGAAGCTGGTGTTGATCGTGGCATCGACAGCTTTGGAGGCAAAGCCTGGGGTGACAACGGGATCAGAGTAGTATTCTTCCAATCCGGCCTTGGCCAGATAGTCCAGCACAACGGCCTTTTCATCCAGTTGCTGGTCCAGGTCGGCTGCTGCCAGCACTGCCCGGTCGAGGGTGTACTGCAGGTTGGTGCGGTCGCGCTCCATCCGCATCAGATCGACCCCGATCCCGCCGATGGCCAGCATCGCCAGGAAGGTGCCGATCATCGGTTTGACCAGCACGCCGTCTTCTTCCGATCGGTAGGCTTTTGCCTTGGCCAGGCATCGCCGCAACAGCGGCGTGCTGAGGGCTGTGGAATTCTTGTGACGTGTACTCATGTAAATTACCCCCCGCCGGCTGCGGAACGGGCAGGCTCGGCTTTGAAAGCGGAATTTACATTTATTAATGCTTGGTAAAGGTGGCGGAATTGGGGCCGGATTGCGCCGAAAAGGTTTCGATTGTAATGGGTTGGGTTTTCAATCAGGCGGAAGGCTGCCTGGTTGTCGCGTGGTCGGAGACAATGGCCTATTCCTAAGCGGCGAATCGTGAACCTTTGGCTAAAATGCGAATCTTTTCGGCTGAAAATGGTCAAAAAGGTCGCACTCCTTAATCTTCTCTGCATAGAGTGAACGCATCATCGGCAGCGAGTCGATGTTTGAGCACGGAGAAGATTTTACATGACCAGCCGCACAGAGCCGAGCTTCCGCGAAAGCGTGGACCTGATGTTTAACCGGGCCGTCAAGCTGATGGACCTGCCGCCCGGGCTGGAGGAGAAGATCCGGGTCTGCAACGCGACCTACACGGTGCGTTTCGGGGTGCGCCTGCGCGGCGCCATGCACACCTTCACCGGCTACCGCTCGGTGCATTCGGAGCATATGGAGCCTGTGAAGGGCGGCATCCGCTATGCCACCGGGGTGAACCAGGACGAGGTCGAGGCGCTGGCAGCGCTGATGACCTACAAATGCGCTTTGGTCGAGGCACCGTTCGGCGGTTCCAAGGGCGGTTTGTGCATCGACCCGCGCGAATATGAAGAGCATGAGCTCGAGCTGATTACCCGCCGCTTTGCCTATGAGCTGGCCAAGCGCGACCTGATCAACCCGTCCCAGAACGTGCCTGCGCCCGACATGGGCACCGGCGAGCGCGAGATGGCCTGGATTGCCGACCAGTATGCGCGGATGAACACCACTGACATCAACGCCAAGGCCTGTGTCACTGGCAAGCCGCTGAATGCCGGCGGCATCTCGGGCCGGGTCGAGGCGACGGGCCGCGGCGTGCAATACGCTCTGCGCGAGTTCTTCCGCTATGAGGAAGACAAAGCAGCTGCGGGCCTGTCGGGCACCCTGGATGGCAAGCGGATTATCGTCCAGGGCCTTGGCAACGTGGGCTACCACGCAGCCAAGTTCCTGGCCGAGGAAGACGGCTCGCGGATCACCGGTATCATCGAGCGGGACGGCGGTCTGTTTAACGCTGACGGCCTTGACGTCGAAGCGGTGCGCAACTGGATCGTCAAGAACGGCGGCGTGACCGGCTACCCGGACGCCCAGTACCTCGAAGACGGCTCCAAGCTGCTGGAAGAAGACTGCGACATCCTGATCCCGGCGGCACTGGAAGGGGTGATCAACCTCTCCAACGCCGAGCGCGTCAAGGCGCCGCTGATCATCGAGGCCGCAAATGGCCCGGTCACCGCCGGCGCGGATGACATCCTGCGCAAGAAGGGCTGCGTGATCATCCCTGACATGTATGCCAATGCAGGCGGTGTGACCGTATCCTACTTCGAGTGGGTGAAGAACCTGTCCCACATCCGTTTTGGCCGCATGCAGCGCCGCCAGGAAGAGGCGCGCCACCAGCTGGTGATCGACGAGCTGCAGCGCCTGGATGACGTGATGGGCGACACCTGGTCGATGTCGCCGAACTTCAAGGACAAGTACCTGAAGGGCGCGGGCGAGCTGGAGCTGGTGCGCTCGGGTCTCGATGACACCATGCGGGTGGCCTACCAGTCGATGCGTGAAGTCTGGCACAGCCGTGACGACGTCACCGACCTGCGCACCGCTGCCTACCTGGTGTCGATCGACAAGGTTGCCAAGAGCTATCACGCCAAAGGGCTCTGACCAGACGCAAGGCTTTTGACTGGACGGGCGGAGGGGAAACTCTCCGCCTGTTTTTTACGCCTGGTTCACAATACGTCATGGCCTGTCGCAAATATTACTAGACACAAGTGACCAGTTCGTGCGAACTGCGGCAAAACCGTGCTGAACTGCCGCAAATTGGACCTAGGGGCTTTGAGCGGCAGGCGAAAGCAGTTAGCAATGCCGCCAAGGCCCGGGCCGCAGATTTTCCGGGCAGTGGAAAGCGATTTGACGGGGAGGGACGACATGCGGTTTTCGGGCTGGCGTGTGCTCAAAGAGGGGCTCACCGGAAACAAGGGGTGGAAACCCCATTGGCGGGACCCTGAGCCCAAATCCGAATATGACGTGGTGATCATCGGCGGCGGCGGCCACGGGCTGGCAACCGCCTATTACCTGGCCAAAGAGCACGGCATCACCAATGTTGCGGTGCTGGAGAAAGGCTATCTCGGCGGCGGCAACGTGGGGCGCAACACCACCATCGTGCGCGCCAACTACTACCTCCCGGGCAATTCCGAGTTCTATTCCCACTCGCTGAAACTGTGGGAAGGGATGGAGCAGGACCTGAACTACAACGCGATGATGTCCCAGCGCGGCATCCTCAACCTGTATCACAATGACGGCCAGCGCGACGCGGCGGTGCGCCGGGGCAATTCGATCGTCAACCAGGGCGATGACGCGGAGATCCTGAGCCGCGAGCAGGTGCGCGAACTGGCGCCGTTCCTGAATTTCGACAGCAACCGTTTCCCGATCATGGGCGGGCTGATGCAGCGTCGCGCAGGCACTGCGCGCCATGACGCTGTGGCCTGGGGCTATGCCCGCGGCGCCGACATGCGCGGCGTGGACCTGATCCAGAACTGTGAAGTAACCGGTATCGACGTTGAGAACGGCAGGGTTGTGGGCGTGCAAACCGCCCGCGGCCCGATCCGCGCCAAGAAAGTGGCGCTGGCCGCCGCAGGCCGCTCGGGCCAAGTGGCGGCGATGGCGGGGCTGACCCTGCCGATTGAAAGCCACGTGCTGCAGGCCTTTGTGTCGGAAGGGCTGAAGCCCATCGTCGATCATGTGATCACCTTTGCCGAGGGGCATCTGTATATCAGCCAGTCCGACAAGGGCGGCATGGTGTTCGGCAGCTACCTGGATTTCTACAGCTCTTACGCGGCGCGGGGGAACCTGCCGATGGTGGAGCACACGATGGAGAGCTTCGTGGCGATGGTTCCGGCGCTCAGCAAGGCGCGGCTGCTGCGCAGCTGGGGCGGTATCATGGACATGACCCCGGACGGCTCGCCCATCATCGACCATTCGCCCATTGATGGACTCTACTTGAACTGCGGCTGGTGCTACGGCGGCTTCAAGGCGACGCCTGGCTCGGGCCATGTCTACGCGCATCTGATCGCCACTGACCGGCCGCATGGCGCGGCCACGAAACTGAAATTGGACCGCTTCCGCAGCGGCGTGGGCCTGATGGATGAGGAGGGGACCGGTGCGCAGCATAACTTGCACTAAGCGTTTTGAATGCGCCGGGCTTGCCTCCGGCGGGAGTATTTTCTGCAAGATGAAAGGGCGCTGGTCATGAGGATCACTTGTCCGGTCTGCGGCGAGAGGGACCGCCGCGAATTCTACTATAAAGGGGCTGCGCTGGTGCGCCCGGCTGAGGGTGCCGATCTGGATGCCTGGCATGAGTATGTGAACCTGCGCGAGAATCCGGCGGGACCTCTGGATGAGCTGTGGTACCACGAGATGGGCTGCAATTCCTGGCTGAAGGTCACCCGCAATACCGCGACCCATGAGATCCTGGACGTGCAGCTGGCCTCTGAGGCTGGCTTGGGAGGTGAGAAATGAGACTTCCCGGCAAAGGTTTGAACCAGGGCGCCAAGCCTATCACGTTCGGCTTCAATGGCCGCCACATGATGGGGCTGGAGGGCGACACGCTGGCCTCGGCGCTGCTGGCCAACGATGTGCATCTGATGGGGCGGTCGTTTAAATACCACCGCCCGCGCGGTGTGCTGACCGCAGGCAGCGAAGAGCCGAATGCGCTGGTGACCGTTGGGACTGGCGGCGAGCAGGACCCGAACATCCGCGCCACCCAGCAGGAGCTGTTCGAAGGGCTGGAGGCACGCAGCCAGAACTGCTGGCCGTCGGTTGAGCGCGACGTGATGGCGGTCAACGATCTGGCGGCGCCGTTTTTTGGCGCCGGGTTCTACTACAAGACTTTCATGTGGCCCGCGGCCTTCTGGGAGAAAGTGTACGAGCCGATGATCCGCAATGCCGCGGGTCTGGGCGCGTTGTCGGGCGAGGCAGACCGCGACACCTATGAGAAGGCCTTTGCCTTCTGTGATGTGCTGGTGATCGGCTCCGGGCCTGCGGGTTTGATGGCAGCGCTGACCGCGGGCCGTGCCGGGGCGGATGTGATCCTGGCCGAGGAAGACAGTCGCATGGGCGGCCGCCTGCTGGCGGAGCGTGAGGAGATCGGCGGCAAGCCGGGCCATGCGTGGGCCGCTGAGGTGCTGGCCGAATTGGAAGCAATGGACAATGTGCGGCTGATGACCCGCACCGCTGTCACAGGCGCCTATGACCAGGGCACCTATGGCGCGCTGGAGCGGGTCTCGCACCATCTGCCGCGGCGGCATTCGCTGAAGGGCAGCCACTTGCCGCGTGAGTGCTTCTGGCGGATTGCGGCCAAGCACGCGGTGCTTGCGGCCGGCGCGATTGAGCGTCCGGTAGCCTTCCGAAACAACGACCGTCCCGGCATCATGATGGCGGGTGCTGTGCGTGCCTATTTGAACCGCTGGGGCGTGGCGCCGGGCGAGCGGGTGACGCTGTTTGCCAACAACGATCAGGCCCACCGCACCGCGCGCGATCTGCATGAGGCGGGCGTGCATATCGCGGCGGTGATCGACAGCCGCCATGATGCGCCGGTCGATGGCCCCTATCAGGTGATCAAGGGCGCGCAGGTTTGCGGCAGCGCAGGCCGCCAGCGCATCGAGAGCATCACCGTGCGCTCGGTCAAGGGCGAGGAGAAGATCCAGACCGACTGCCTGGCGATGTCCGGCGGCTGGAACCCCTCTGTGCATCTGACCTGCCATTTGAACAGCCGCCCCATGTGGAACCGCGAAGCGCTGGCCTTTGTGCCCACTGAGGGCGCAGTGCCTGGCATGGTCACGGCAGGCGCCTGCAATGGCACCTTCTCGACCGCGGGTGCTCTGCGCGAAGGCGCTGACGCGGCGGCCAAGGTGCTGGAAGCGCTGGGCCTGAAATATGCTGCTGCCGATCTGCCGGATGCCGAGGATGATCCCTACCGCATCGCTGCACTGTGGGCGGTGCCGGGCAAGGGCCGCGCCTGGCTCGACTTCCAGAACGACGTCACTGTCAAGGATGTGAAGCAGGCGGCGGTGGAGAACTTCCGCTCGGTCGAGCATATGAAGCGCTACACCACCCAAGGCATGGCAACCGATCAGGGCAAGAACTCCAATGTGGCGGCGCTGGCGGTACTGGCGGATGCCACCGGGCGGACAATTCCTGAGACCGGCACCACCACCTTCCGCCCGCCCTTTGTGCCGGTGTCGCTGGGCGCGATGGGGGCAGGGGCCACGGATGAGGGCTTCAAGCCGCAGCGGTTCCTGACCTCGCATGGCGAGAGCGACAACCGCGGGGCGCATCAGCTGGAGGTGGGACTGTGGTACCGTGCGGCCTACTACCCGAAGCCGGGCGAGACCAATTGGCGCCAGTCCTGCGACCGCGAGGTGACACTGGTGCGCAATGCGGTGGGCATTTGCGATGTCTCCACCCTGGGCAAGATCGACATCCAAGGGCCGGATGCGGGCAAGTTCCTAGACTTCCTCTACACCAACACCTTCAGCACGCTGAAGGTGGGCAAGGTCCGCTATGGGCTGATGCTGCGCGAGGACGGCTTTGTCATGGACGACGGCACCACCGCGCGGCTGGGCGAAAACCATTATGTCATGACCACGACCACCGCTGCCGCGGGGCAGGTGATGGCGCATATGGAGTTTGTCTCCCAGGCGCTCTACCCGGAATGGGACGTGCGCTTTACCTCGGTGACCGAGCAATGGGCGCAGTTTGCCGTAGCCGGACCGAAGTCGCAGGAGCTGCTGGACGGCCTCTTGGACGAGGACGTGAACGGCGAAACCTGGCCTTTCATGGGCTGCGGCGAAGCAACCGTGCTGGGCGTCAAGGGGCGGCTGTTCCGGATCTCCTTCTCGGGCGAGCATGCTTATGAGGTGGCGGTGCCTGCGCGTTATGGCGAGGCCCTGTTCCGCGAGCTGCTAAAGCGGGCAGAGGCGATGGGCGGCGGTGCCTATGGCATGGAAGCGCTGAATGTGCTGCGGATTGAGAAGGGCCTGATCACCCACGCCGAGATCAACGGCACCGTGACCGCCTTTGACCTGGGCCTGCAGGGGATGATGTCCAAGAAGAAGGCATTCCTGGGCAAGGCGATGTCGACCCGCGAGGGGCTGATGGCAGAGGACCGGATGCGTATGGTGGGGCTGAAACCTGTTGGTGCAGCCAAGGAGATCACCGCCGGCGCGCATCTGTTCACCCTGGGCGACCCGGTCGAGCGGATCTATGACCAGGGCTATGTGACCTCGGCCGGCTATTCGCCGACGCTGGGGCATCCGATTGGCTTGGCTTTCCTAAAGGAGGGTCCGGACCGGATCGGCGAAACCGTGCGCCTGGTCGACCATATGCGCGGTATCGATACCCTGTGCGAGGTTGTCTCGCCTGTGTTCTTTGACCCTGAGGGAGGGCGTGCCCGTGGCTGAACTGATTGCAAAAAGCCCCTGTGAAGGGCTGGTTCCGGCAACCATCGGCGGCATGAGCCTGACCGAGGAGCACCCTGGTGCGATGTGGGCGGTGGCGCCCTTCAAGGGCCAGCAGGACAAGCTGAGCAAGGCGCTGGAAACGGCCCACGGCATGGCGTTCCCGGCCCCGAACCGGGCGACCGGCAAGGCGGGCAGCCGGGCTGTCTGGTTTGGCCGGGACATGGCGCTGCTGTTGGGGCCTGCACCGGACGCCAAGCTGGCCAAACACGCCGCCCTGACCGACCAGAGCGACGCCTGGGCTGTGGTGAAGCTGGAGGGTAAGGGCGCCGAGGATGTGCTGGCCCGCCTGGTGCCGGTGGATCTGCGCAACCAGGCGTTCAAGCGGGGCCATACCGTACGGGCGGAGCTGAAGCACATGATGGCATCCGTGACCCGCACTGGCCCGCAGGCGTTCCAGATCATGGTGTTTCGCTCGATGGCAAAAACGCTTGTGCATGATTTGAAAACAGCCATGGAAGCTGTGGCGGCGCGGGGGTAACCTTCGGGAATCACCAACTGATTCCCGGAGCGCATCTATGATCCGCATCGCCTTTGTAGCCGCCTTGCTGGCGGCTCCGGCCTATGCTTCTGAAACCAAAGAAGAAAGCTGCAAATATCAGGGGCAGGTCATGGCCGCGGTGCAGCAGGCGCGGCTGGACCGGGTGAAGCAGGAAGAGGTGGAACAAGTCATTCTGGACAGCGAGCCAGAGTGGCCCGAAGCCTTTTCCAACGCGATCCCGCAACTCGCCGGCCATGTCTACGCGATGAAGCGGCGCGACCTGAAGGGCGTCGACCTTGGCGCTGCTTTTGAGGAGCAGTGCCTGCAGAACTGGGATCAGATCCAGGCGATGCAGCAGCAGCTGCAGTCGAACTGACATGTCGCTGCCGCCCGGTTTCCTCGACGAATTGCGCACCCGCATCAGTATCTCTGATGTTGTCGGGCGCAAGGTCATGTGGGACCAGCGCAAATCGCAGCCGGGCAAAGGCGACTTCTGGAGCCCGTGTCCGTTCCACCATGAAAAGACCGCGTCGTTTCACGTCGAGGACCGCAAGGGATTCTATTACTGCTTCGGTTGCCACGCCAAAGGTGACGCGCTGAAGTTTGTGCAGGAGACCGAGAACGTCGGCTTCATGGAGGCCGTTGAAATCCTGGCGGGCGAAGCGGGCATGGAGATGCCTAAACGCGACCCGCGCGCCCAGGAGAAACAGGACCGCCGGGCGCTGCTGGCTGACGTGATGGAGCAGGCGGTGCAGTTCTTCCGTCTGCAATTGAAGACCGGAGCAGCCCAGGATGCGCGGTCCTATTTGCAGCGGCGGGGAATGACGGCGCAGGCGCTGGACCGTTGGGAGATCGGCTTCGCCCCTGATGGCTGGCAAGCCTTATGGGATGCTCTGCGCGGCAAGAACGTGCCTGAGGACCTGATCATCGGGGCGGGGCTGGCCAAGCCCTCGAACAAGGGCGGCAAGCCCTATGACACTTTCCGCAACCGGATCATGTTCCCGATCCGTGATGCGCGCGGCCGGGCGATTGCCTTTGGCGGCCGGGCGATGGACCCCAATGACAACGCCAAATACCTGAACTCGCCCGAGACCGAACTGTTTGACAAAGGCCGCAGCCTCTACAACCACGGCCCCGCGCGTTCGGCGTCCGGGCGCGGCTCCACGCTGATCGTGGCCGAAGGCTATATGGATGTGATTGCGCTGGCCGAAGGGGGCTTCCAGTCCTCGGTCGCACCGCTGGGCACTGCGATCACCGAAAATCAGCTGCAGATGCTGTGGCGGATGTCGGATGAGCCGATCATTGCGCTGGATGGCGACAAAGCGGGTATTCGCGCGGCGATGCGGCTGATCGACCTGGCGCTGCCGCTTTTGGAAGCCGGCAAGTCCCTGCGCTTTGCCATCATGCCAGAGGGCAAGGACCCCGACGACATGATCCGCAGTGAAGGCCCTGAAGCGGTGCAGGCGGTGCTGGATCAGGCGATGCCGATGGTTAAGCTGCTGTGGCAGCGGGAGACCGACGGCAAGGTCTTTGACAGCCCAGAGCGCAAGGCGGCGCTCGACAAGGCCCTGCGCGAAAAGATCAAGCTGATCCGAGACCCCTCAATCCGCAAGCACTATGGCGAAGACGTCAAAGAAATGCGCTGGCAGCTGTTTCGCGGCACCCGCGACAGTGGCGGCTACCAGCAGAGAGGCGGCAAGGGCGGCGGCTTCCGCGACGGCACGCGCGCGCCTTGGAAGCCGGGCAAGGGCTTTGGCCCGATCCCGCAGCCGCGCGCAACCACCCGGGCGTCGCTGGTGGCGGGCGCCGATGACGAATCCTTCGCCTCCATGCGCGAAGCGGTGATCCTGGCCACCGCGATCACCACACCGGACGTGATCCCGGAGTTTGAGACCAGCCTGGAGCGCCTGCACTGCGCCGATCCGGATTTGGCCGCATTGCGCGATATGGTGCTGCGCCACGGTATCAGCGCGCCGGACAGGCTGCGTGAGGAAATTGACTGGTCTTTGGGGCCCCATGCCCTTGAAAACCTCTTTGCCCTTCGCCATGTCGCAATCATCCCCTGCCTGCGCAAACCCGGCGATACCGAACTGGCCAGCATGACCCTGGCCGAGGAACTCGCAAAACTCGAAGCGCGGCGCGGGCTGGACGCGGAACTGGCGGAAGCCGAAGAGGATTTGGACGGCCTTGCAGACGAGGCGCTGACCTGGCGGCTGCGGCAGGCGGCTGAGGCCAAAAACAAGGCCGTGCGCAGCGAGAATGAGGATAAGGCAACCTATGATGTGGGCAAGAACGGCGCGCGGCTCAACCGGGATGAGCGCGACGCCTTTGGTGCCCTTTTGGACCGGATCGGCTTCTCCGAGAAGTAACACGCAGGGTGATTCTGCGTTTTGCTAAGGAAGAGCACAGGAAAATTGGGTAAACGGGGTGACGAATCAGATGATCGCGCTAATGATTCGCTTCAGCGAATCGACCCCCGCAGCCCCTGATATGGAGCAATGAATGGCCGCCAAAGACACCGACGACCGTAAACCTGACGATCAGGACGCCGAAATCTCCCTTGATATGAGCCAGGCTCAGGTCAAGAAGATGATCGCGGAAGCCCGCGAGAAAGGCTACATCACCTACGATCAGCTCAATCAGGTTCTGCCGCCGGATCAGGTCAGCTCGGAACAGATCGAAGACGTGATGTCGATGCTCAGCGAGATGGGCATCAATATCATCGAGGACGAAGAGGCCGAGGAAGAAGAGAACAAGGGCACCACCGACCTTGTGACCACCGAAGGCCCGCGCGAGGTTGCGCTGGCCGGCGCTCAGACCGAAAAGCTGGACCGCACCGACGATCCAGTGCGCATGTACCTGCGCGAGATGGGCTCGGTGGAACTGCTGTCCCGCGAAGGCGAGATCGCGATTGCGAAGCGCATCGAGGCGGGCCGCAACACGATGATCCTGGGGCTGTGCGAAAGCCCGCTGACCTTCCAGGCGATCACCATCTGGCACGACGAACTTCTGTCCGAGGACATTCTCCTGCGCGACGTCATCGACCTGGAAGCCACCTTTGGCAACCAGATGGACGAGGATGGCGAGGAGGAAGAGCCGGTTGTCGATACTTCCGCCGTGGCGGCAGCCAAGCCGGCCAAGGATGAAGGCCCGGAGCTGGATGCCGACGGCAACCCGATCTCCAAAGACGATGACGACGACGATGACGACGATCAGGCCAACATGTCGCTGGCCGCGATGGAAGCCGCACTCAAGGACCGGGTGCTGGTCACGCTGGAGCGGATCTCCACCGACTTCGCCGAACTCAGCGAAATGCAGGACAGCCGGATTTCGGCAACCCTGAACGAGGATGGTTCCTTCAGCGCCGACGACGAAGCGCGCTACCAGTCGCTGCGTTCGGAAATTGTCGAGCTGGTGAACGGCCTGCATCTGCACAACAACCGTATCGAAGCGCTGATCGACCAGCTTTATGGTATCAACCGCCGCGTCATGCAGATCGACAGCTCGATGGTGAAGCTGGCCGACCAGGCCCGCATCAACCGCCGCGAGTTCATCGATGCCTACCGCGGCCGCGAGCTGGACCCGAACTGGCTGGCCGAGATGGGCGAAAAGCCCGGCCGCGGCTGGCAGATGTTCATCGAGCGCTCCACCGGCAAGGTTGAAGAACTGCGCGCCGACATGGCCCAGGTCGGCCAGTATGTTGGTCTGGATATCTCGGAATTCCGCCGCATCGTGCAGCAGGTTCAGAAGGGTGAGAAAGAAGCCCGCCAGGCCAAGAAGGAAATGGTCGAGGCCAACCTGCGCCTGGTGATCTCGATCGCCAAGAAATACACCAACCGCGGCCTGCAGTTCCTGGACCTGATCCAGGAGGGCAACATCGGCCTGATGAAGGCGGTGGACAAGTTCGAATACCGCCGCGGCTACAAGTTCTCGACCTATGCGACCTGGTGGATCCGCCAGGCCATCACCCGCTCGATTGCGGACCAGGCCCGCACCATCCGGATCCCGGTCCACATGATCGAGACCATCAACAAGCTGGTCCGCACCGGCCGCCAGATGCTGCACGAGATCGGCCGCGAGCCAACGCCGGAGGAACTGGCGGACAAGCTGCAGATGCCGCTGGAGAAGGTCCGCAAGGTGATGAAGATCGCCAAGGAGCCGATCTCGCTGGAGACCCCGATCGGCGACGAGGAAGATTCGCAGCTGGGCGATTTCATCGAGGACAAGAATGCCGTGCTGCCTTTGGACAGCGCCATTCAGGAGAACCTCAAAGAAACCACCACCCGGGTGCTGGCGTCGCTCACCCCGCGTGAGGAGCGGGTTCTGCGGATGCGGTTCGGCATCGGTATGAACACCGACCACACGCTGGAGGAAGTCGGCCAGCAGTTCAGCGTGACCCGCGAACGGATCCGCCAGATCGAGGCAAAGGCGCTCAGGAAGCTGAAGCACCCCAGCCGCTCGCGCAAGCTGCGCAGCTTCCTGGATCAGTAAATTTGAAGGCGCCCCGCGGGGCGCCTTTTTGTTGCCTGATTGAGGCGTATTCTCCCCGGCGTATTAGCTTGGGAATTTTTCATGATGTTCAAAACCTTTGCCGCCATGCTGATGGCCAGCGCTGTTTCCGCGCATGCTGATGCGCCGGATTTCTACCAGATCCCTTTCCTGACCGACGCTGCCAGCGCCAGTATTCAGCGGGATTATGAGCGGGTCCGCTGCAAACAAACCTATATGGTGGCGGTGTCGCCGGACGGCCATTGGGCTTCGCGCTGCAGCGGCAACAAACTGTCGTCCACCATCACCCAGGCGGTGCTGCAAAAATGCGAACATGCCGCTGGCCAGCCATGCGGCCTGGTTATCGCCAAAGGACGGAACCTGCCTGATTGGCAGCCCACTCCCTCAATGATCTATGCAGACAGCGTGACGCCGGACAGCGTCCCCTTCGTTGCAGAGCTGCGGCGCAGGGATATGGTGTCCCGTTACACGGTTGCCAGACGTAACAAGGCTCTGGCGCTGAGCCGGAATGGCGCGTGGGCCTATGCGTCCGGCCGCTTGACTTCACGTGAAGCGGAACATGCGGCGCTTAGCAAATGTGAAGAAATTGATGGTAACCGCAGGCGGTGCTTTTTGTATGCTTCCGGTAATGACGTGGTGTTCGGGCCTGAAACTGACATTTATCCCGAACGCTGAAGTGCTTGAAGTAGGGCGGGTAGATCATGGAGGAAACTGAATCCCCTGTTGAACAGGTCGCCGCTCTAGAGCGTGATCTCATCGTTTTCGACGGCGAGTGCGTGCTGTGCTCCCGGTTTTTCCGCTTCATGCTGCGCCATGACCGGGCAGGGCGGTTCTCTTTCGCCACCGCGCAGTCGCCGTTGGGGCAGCGGCTCTACCGGGAACTCGGTCTGCCCACCGACGATTTCGAGACAAATTTGGTGATCGTCGATGGCCGCACCTACCAGCGGCTGGATGCCTTTGCGGCCGCGATGCAGGCGCTGCCCTGGCCTTGGCGGATGCTGTCGGTCTGCAGGTTTCTGCCGGGATGGCTGAAGGACCCCCTTTACTTCGGTGTCGCCCGCAACCGCTACCGCCTGTTCGGCCGGTTTGAAGCCTGCATGATCCCCAGCCCCGAAGTCCGGGCCCGTTTTGCCGACGGAGGGTATGGCGCTTGAGGGATGCCTTTGGCGAAATCATCGCGGCGCAAAAGCTGGAGGTGCCGCCGGTGCTGATGCGGTTTCATGGGGAGCCGCCGGTGCTCAGCCAGGGTATCGTCACAGTCGAGGGCGGTGGCCGCTGGGCGCGGCTGCTGGTAGGTCTGGCGGGCTTTCCGCCGCCAATGGCACGCACCCGCTTCCGGCTGAACGTCACGCCGCAGGGCAAGGGTCACGTCTGGCAGCGCAGTTTCGGCAAATACCTGACCCGCTCGCATCTGTGCTATGACCCGCGCAAACGCCGGGCGGTGGAGCGGTTCGGGCCAATTGAATTGGAACTCTCGGCCTCGGTGCAGCAGGGCGCATTGCTGATTTCGGTGGAGCGGGCTTGCCTGTTCGGGCTGCCGCTGCCGCGCGCCCTGTGCCCGCAAAGCGCTGCCGTCGAGTTCGAGACACCGGAAGGCCATCTTGGCTTTGATATCTCCGCCAGCCTGCCGCGCATCGGCTTGCTGGTGCGCTACCAGGGGCATATCGTGCTGCCGGAGCTGGATCTCAGGCGTTAACCATTTGGTAACCCGGGCGTTGCCGGGCAGGGCAGTTGTTCCTAACATTGAAGACATCGCCATTCACGCTTTCCGGGGGGGAAGAAGATGTCTGCACATACCGATCTGAACGAGGCGCTGCTGGCGCTGACAGGCAAGCTCCAGTCGCTGAACGACTTGGTGACCGCCAATCAGTTCATGGTGGAGGCTTTGGCTGAGCAGGGCGAAGCGCTGAAACAGCTGGACGGCATGGAGACCAAGGACATGCTGCGCCAGCAGGCGCGGGCCAGATTCCATCCGCAGACCGGCACCGCGCCCAATGCTGCGGCGCTGGCCATTCTGGAGGAGGTGCTCGGCCGTCAGCCGCAAAGCGCCGAAATCATCCCTTTCCCGGCCCGCGTCTAAGGGCTGCGCTCACACTTTTGCGAGAGCGGGCGGCAAAGGCGGCCGCAGCTACTTGGAGCCCCGGCGGGCAATCCCTATGTTGAGGCAAACACAGGGAAATTTCTTCATGAAAAAGCTCTTCTGCGCATTGGGCATTGCCTGTCTCTCGGCCCTCCCGTCCACCTCCGCCGATGCCTTGACCACCAGCCGCGGGGTGCGTGTGCTGCCGGTCAATGACGTCGTTTATGAGGTGGTGCCGCGCGGCTCGGGCGGCACTTGGACGTATTGGTGCGCCGCAGCGGAATATGCCCGCCGCGAACTGGGAGCCGGTTGGGCCGACCGGTTTTATGTGGTGCGCGGGCGGGACGTCAGCGTGACTACCGGCCGCCGGTCTTCGGTTCAATTCACGCTGCATCCGGAGCGCGCGGGAATTTCCCCAAAAACCGGCTGGCTGTCGCTGGGCTTTCAGCCGGGCGAGAGCATGTCGGTGCAGCAGGGCTACAGCTACTGCGTGCAGGCCCCAGCACTTTGACCCGGGTAGCCGGGTCTTATGGGCGGCCGGCCGGGTAGGGATCACATTCGGCCACGCTGATGTGTTCCGGACCGTGAGCCGCCGGGCCGCGGGTACTTTAAAAGCCGCCGCCTGGAGGGCGCTTACCCTAGGACATGAGCGCTGCTTTCACTCCCACTAAGGTTTCTCTTAGGGTGTTGAAAGATAATAATTTTCATAGGTGTGATGCCCCTTGGCAGCCGAGACTGCAGACTTCAGAGCCGGGCGTGGCAGCCGCTGCACAGCAGTGTGACTCGCTTGTGTTCCAAACTTTCCTACCCTTGGAGAGAGCCTGGCCGAATAGGCCGTTGCCCGCTGACCGAAAGGAACCCGATATGAAATCCATTTCTGCCGCTGCAATTGCCGCTGCCTCGCTGCTGATGGCTGTTCCCAACAATGCCGCTGCCTATGGCAGCCACCACGGCGTCCGGGTCAACCCGGTGTCGGATGCGGTTTTCGAAGTCGTCGGCCGCGGCGGCAATGGCTATCTGTTCTGGTGCGGAGCTGCGGATTATGCGCAGCGCGTTCTGCAGGTGCCCTGGAGCAGTGAATTGCATATCTCCCGCGGGCTGGGAACCAGCGAAACCACCGGACGCCGGTCGGCTGTTCAGTTCACCCTGGATGCAAATCTGGCGCCGGATGGAAGCCTTAGGTCTGTCAACAGCCTGCAAGCCGGTGATAGAATGAGCGTGCAAAAGGCGTTTGAATTCTGCTTTGTGCCATTTGGCCGGATCTGAGCCCGGCGGGCACCGTCTTTTGCGCGACCAAGGGAAAGGATGGGAAAATGCCGAGGAAGAAGAGACTGCTGTCCGGGATGCTGGCACTGGCTGTGGCGCTTCCCGTGCCCGCGTCTGCCTGGCGGGCGATCAACAGGCATGAGGTCCTCCCAGTCTCGGAAGGGGTCTGGGAAGTGGTCGCCAGAGTGGGGACCGGTGCCCAGGACTATTGGTGCGGGATCGGCGATTTTGCTATCCGCCAGCTGCGCGCGCCTGTGAACCAGCGGATCTACGTCTGGCGCGGGGTCGGGCCGTCCGTGAACAGGCCCGGGAAAAAGGCGGTGCAATTTGCCTTTGGCGCACCGCCGGGTGCCGATACTTCTTCGCGCATTTCTCTGAATGTGCGCGAGCCGGGCGATAATCTGAGGGTGACGTCAGCCCAGACCTATTGCTACGACCGGTTGCCGGGGCGCGACCGTTTCCTGCCTTGACCGGCTGACTGCTCCGGCCTGCCTTGCCTGGCGGGCCGGTATCGGCCACAAAGGCCCCATGCAGCATGAATTCACAATTCCGACGCGCGGGCAGGGGCTCTATGAATTTACCCGGGCGGTGCAGGGCTGGGTTGCGGATAGCGGCCTGCAAGACGGGCTGCTGACGCTGCTTGTGCGCCACACCTCCTGTTCGCTGCTGATCCAGGAAAATGCTGACCCTGTAGTGCAAACCGACCTGCGGGCCTTTTTTGCCCGACTGGTGCCGCCTTCCAGCGATCCTTCGATGAATTACCTGCGCCATACCTACGAAGGCCCGGATGACATGCCTGCGCATATCAAAGCGGCGATGATGCCGGTGAGCCTCTCGATCCCGGTCAGCCGCGGAGCACCGCTGCTGGGCACCTGGCAGGGGATCTATCTGTTTGAGCACCGTGATGCGCCGCACCAGCGGCGGGTGGCCGCGCATCTGGGGTGAACCTCTTTATCTAGCGGCAAAAAATCCCCTCTACCCAAATTCTGGAGGGTGGCCTATAGTTGTGGATAACCGGGCAGGCCCGGGTACTAATAATAGGCTGACAGGATTGAGGGAGCAGGCGGATGCGCTGCCCATTTTGCGGAAATATCGACACTCAGGTCAAGGATTCACGTCCCGCCGAAGATCATGTTTCGATCCGGCGGCGCCGGTTCTGCCCGGCCTGCGGCGGCCGCTTCACGACCTATGAACGGGTGCAGCTGCGCGACCTGGTGGTGATCAAATCGAATGGCAAGCGCGAGGATTTCGACCGCGACAAGCTGGAGCGTTCGATCCGCATCTCGATGCAGAAACGCCCGATCGAGCCGGAGCGCATCGACCAGATGATCTCGGGCATTGTGCGGCGGCTGGAGAGCATGGGCGAGACCGATATTCCCTCCAAACGGATCGGCGAGATCGTGATGGAGGCGCTGGCCCGGATCGACACCGTGGCCTATGTGCGCTTCGCCAGTGTTTACAAGAACTTCCAGGCGGCGGATGACTTCGAGGACTTTGTCCACGAGCTGCGCCCCAATGTGGCGCCGGAGGACTGATGGACGCCGATCACCGGTTTATGGCGCTGGCGCTGTCCCTGGGGCGGCGTGGGCAGGGCAACTGCTGGCCGAATCCGGCGGTGGGCTGTGTCATCGTGCAGGGCGGCCGGGTGGTCGGCCGCGGCTGGACCAAACCAGGCGGCCGTCCGCATGCCGAGACCGAAGCGCTGGCGCAGGCTGGCACCGCTGCACGCGGCGCCACGGCCTATGTGACGCTGGAGCCTTGCGCGCACCATGGCAAGACCCCGCCGTGCGCCCAGGCGCTGATTGATGCTGGTGTGGCCCGGGTTGTGGCGGCGATTGAGGACAGCGATCCGCGGGTGTCCGGCCAGGGCTTCCAGATGCTGCGCGACGCGGGCATAGAAGTGGCAACGGGTGTGTGGGGCGCTCAGGCGGCACGTGATCTCGCAGGGTTTTTCCTGAAGACCGAGCAGGGCCGCCCGCTGGTGACGCTGAAGCTGGCCGGCAGTTTTGACGGCCGTATTGCCACCGGTTCGGGGCAAAGCAAGTGGATTACCGGACCCGAGGCCCGCCGCGCCGTGCATGCCATGCGGGCCCGCCACGACGCGGTTATGGTTGGCGGCGGGACCGCGCGGGCCGATGATCCGTCGCTGACAGTGCGGGATCTGGGCGTGGCGCAGCAGCCGGTGCGGGTGGTGATTTCGCGGCATCTGGATCTGCCGCTGATGGGTCAGCTGGCGCGCACTGCCAAGGATGTTCCAGTCTGGCTCTGCCACGGCCATGGCGCTGATCATGAGCGGGTCCAGGCCTGGGAGGGGCTGGGTGCAAAGCTGATCCCCTGTGCTTCTCACGGGGTGCAGCTGGATCCGGGTGATATCCTGCAGCAGCTGGGGCAGGCGGGGCTGACCCGGGTGTTCTGCGAAGGCGGCAGCGCGCTGGCGGCTTCGCTGCTGGCGTTTGACCTGGTGGACGAACTGATCGGTTTCACCGCCGGTATCGGGATTGGCGCTGAAGGGCTGCCGTCAATCGGCGCGCTTGGCATCGGACGGCTGGAGGAGGCGCCCCGCTTCGACCTGGTGGAAACCCGCCCCATCGGCAAGGACATCCTGCACCGCTGGACCCGCGCGCTGCGCTGACCGGCGGCTGTTCTGAACCAAGGCCCGGGCGCTCCCGCCTGTCGCTGGAGCATAAGATATGCTCCGCTCCCGTTGGGCGTGGCCCGGCGCTTGCGCGCCGGGCCACGCCCAAGGCCGCCAAGGGGGGCGCTGGCGGCGCTAGGGTGCCCTGCGGGCGCGGGAGCGCTGCGGCTCCGGCTCAGCGCCAGAGGTGGGCGTAGGTGGCAAACAGGCCCTGAAGTTTGGAGAGCAGCCGGTTGCGGAGACCGGGATGCGGCAGACGTCCGTCGCGCAGGCGCATAGCCGCCACTTCCGCCGGGCAAGGCTGTCCGGTTACGGGGTCGAAGTAGCGCGGATATTCGATCAGCGCCGCATGGACGAGGTTCAGCAGCGGCACCTGAGTTCCGCGCCAGGGCGGAACAGGCGCCAGATCCGTAGTCAGCCCCCAGCCAGCATAAAACGGAGTGCCCAGCGTGGTGACCTTGATCCCGCGCAGCAGGGCTTCGAAACCCAGGAGCGAGGTCATTGTCCAGACTTCCTGCACCTCCTCCAGCAAGGTCATTGGATCCGTATGGGCAGCCACTATGTCTGCCAGCCCTTCGGCTGCAACCTGCCCCGTGCGAAGCCCCGCCTCCACATCCGGGTGCGGCTTGTAGATGATTACCGCATCCGGGTTGGCTTGCCGTACAGAGCGCAGAAGCTCCAGGTTGCTGCGTACCAGACCGGCGCCGCAGAGGATTGAAGCGTCGTCTTCCACCTGGCCCGGCACCAGGATCCTGCGGCCAGGTGGCAGGGTGGGGGTGCTTCCGCCAAGATTGTACTTCGACACCCCCCCTTGCACCAGCAAGCGCATCAATCGCTCGGCGCGCAGCTCTTGTGCCATGGTCATCTCTGCCCGGGCAGCAATCAGGCGGTCAAGATCCGACTCCTGGCGCGGATCGTAGTAGATCCCGCGGCGGTCGCAGACCAGCGACAGGGGCGGCACCAGTTCCGCCCCCAGGCCACGCGACCGCAGAAACCCGTCCTCCACCCGCACGGCGCCATCGTGCGCCGCTGTTGCCTTGCCGGCCCAGACCATCCGGTTGCGGGTGGCGGCTTGTGCAGTGGCCGGGTCCTCGGTGAACAGCACCCGCCGTTCAGATCCAAAGAACTTTTGCAACGGCTTGCGCTTCCACAGCCGCATGCCGGATGCGGCCCAGCCGTGGCGGTCGTCCCGCCAGGCCCGCACTTTTGCCTCCAAATTATCCAGCACAGTTTCCAATCCGCACAGCTGATCGCGGAACGGGTCGTACCACTTGGGGTAAAGGATCATCGCAGCTGCAAACAGCTGCGCCCGGGTCAGCTTCCGCTGCCGCCGGGCAGGCGGTGCGTCATCCAGGCTCAGCCCCCAACCCGCATAAAACGGCTGGCCGAAGACCCGCGGCTTGTGACCTGCCAGGATCGCTTCAAATCCGAACTGGGAAGAGACAGTATAGACTCCGACGGCCCCCTCAAGGAGCGCCCAGGGCGACACGCTGCCGGTAAACAGTTCAACCCGGCCCTGCGCATCGCCGGCATCAAAATACCCTGCGCGGAAGCCGCGCAGTGTCTCCGGGTGGGTCTTGATCAGTACCCGCGCACCGGGATGCTCCTCCTGGGCAAAGGCCAGCATTTCCAGGAACCGCGCCCGGCCGGCGCTGGAAGCGGTGACCGAGGCATCTTCCAGCGCCTGGTCGGCAACAAGCACATAACCGGGATCCGGCAGCACTTCTTCGGGGTCGAAGGCATTGTATTTGCTGAGATGGGCCTCTTTCAGCCGGGCGATGGCATCGCGTGCCCGGCGCATAAGGTCCGCGTCATCCAGCGGGTGGCCGGCCAGCAGCTGCTCCAGGTCCGAAGGCTGGGAGGCGTCGAAATGCAACCCGGCGCGGTCCAGCAGAAGCCCTATGGGCGGCTCGCCCGCGCGCCCCGGATGGACTGAGCGCAGAAACGCGTCTTCGACCCGCAACACACCGCAGCCGCGCCGCTTTGCCACTGCAAGCCCCCGGTGCGCCGTCGGCGACGCGCCCCAGATCCCCGTCAGATCCTCGCGGCCGGGCAGGCCCAGCCGGATATCATAACCGGACAGCTGCAGAATCCGCCGCACCCGTCGCTGGGTCAAAAAACCGCCGTTGTAAACAAAAAGCCGGGATGCAGTGCTCCCGGCTTTGGTCTGGCCTTCGCTCAGGCGCATGCGCGCTTAAGTGCCATCAAGTGCGGTGGAGACGCTCGACAGCGAACCCACCGGGGTTACGAGCAGCGAAATGGTCTTGGTCCACTGGGCATAAGGCGCTTCGGTGACATACAGCGTGTCATCGTCGCGGACCACAAAATCGCGAGCGATAAACAAGCCGTTCGGCTGAGTCAGATTCAGCACATAGACCATGCGCTGAGCGCCGATCAGGTCATCGCGGCCCAGCACCTGGTTGGCGATTTCCGCAGGCTCGTTGCGCAGCACAAACACGCCGGTCGGATCCGACGCGGTGGAGATCAGGCCGCCCACCTGGGCAATGGCTTCCAGTGCTGACAGGTCCTGGCTTTCAAACGGCACCCGGGCCTGGGCCGAGGTTGCCCCCAGAGCGGTGAAAGAGCGGGTGTCCTCCTCGACCAGAATGCGGTCGCCGCCGCGCAGCGCCACGTCCAGCTTGGGGTCGTCGAACAGGTCCTGGAACCAGATCTTGCCCTTCTCGGTGCCGCGGATCACCGTGACCTGGGCGATCTCGGGCTGGATTGTCACACCGCCTGCCTGGGCCAGCATAGCGGCCAGGGTGCGGGTGGGGCGCTCGATCGGGTAGACGCCCTGGGCGCCAACAGCGCCGGTCAGGCTGACGGTTGCCCCGTCACCGGCTAGGCGGCGCACCTGCACCTGCGGGTCCGGTGTCTGGTCTTCGAGCTTCTTGGTGATGGTCTCGCGCAGCTGCTCGGGCGTGTTGCCAGATGCGCGCAGGCGGCCTGCATACGGTACAAAGATATAGCCGGCGCTGTCGACCTGCACCTCTTCCAGTACGGTGGAGTTGGTGGCTTCGGCCGCCAGCAGCCCGTCATCGACGTTTTCCCAGACCGTCAGCCCCAGCACGTCGCCCGGGCGGATGGTGTCCGAGGTCAGG
This sequence comes from Leisingera sp. ANG-M1, assembly GCF_000813745.1. Taxonomy (GTDB): domain Bacteria; phylum Pseudomonadota; class Alphaproteobacteria; order Rhodobacterales; family Rhodobacteraceae; genus Leisingera. The sequence continues at coordinate 59,267 of NZ_JWLC01000027.1, forward strand.
CGCCCCGCAGTGGTGAAGCCGGAGGAAAAGCCCAATGCCGGAACCACGGCGGTTGCGCGGGCAACACGGTCGTTGACGGAGACGATGAAGGCATCGCCTTCCCGCTGCACGGAACCGGCGAAAATCTGGCGTTTGTTGGGGCCGACCTTGGGCAGCCCGCAGGACGCCGCAAGGGTCAATGCCGCCAGCATTGCCACGGGACGCGCCCAGCGAAGGGGAACGGATTTCACTGCTCGGTCTCCTCGACCAATTATTGTTTGCCTCAAGTTTTAGGGGCAACCTAACCGGCTGGCAGGAAAAAATCCAGTCTTAGGGCAATTCTGTGTCAGGTCACCAGGCGCAACTGTTGCCGCGGTGCCGCTGTGCCCAGGCGCAGCGCGTCATAAGGGTCTTCGGGGGCCAGCATCATGTCGGCCACCTGCCGCAGCAGCTGGCGGCGTCCTTCGCGGGAGTAGTAGCCGCCCGGCACCTGCGAGGTTTCCAGCAGGAACCGGCGGTAATCCTTGTAGGCGCGGCTGTCGGGGCGGCTGGCGGCGGCAAAGAATTCGGCCAGCGGCTGCTCTGAAACAAATTCCGGCTTGCCATAGACCGCGCGCCCGAACACCCGAAGCGGAATGCCGCGCCACAGCACCTGCTGGCCGGCGGTAGAGTTGACTGTGACCGCGGTACGGGCCTCGTTTAATAGCTGGGCCAGCTTGCCGCCACGCACGTAATGCACGCGGTTTTCCAAACCGTGCTCGCGCGCCAGGCGGCGCAGGGTGCGCCGCACCTGGGCGCGGCCGTCTTCCAGCGGATGCGCCTTGATCACCAGATGATGATGGCGCGGGGCGCCTTCGGCAAAGCCGCAGATTACCTCCTCCAGAAAGTCGCGCATGCTGCCGAATGGCGAGTGCATCTGGAAGGAACTGTCATGCTCAAGCTGCAGCAGTGCCAGATGATAGGGGAAGCCGCCATGGCGTATCCGCCGCTCCGCCAGCCGCCTCTCCAGCGCCTGGGCCGGCATCAGCATCAGCCGCTTGAGGTAGAGGCGGAATTCCTTGGTCACCGTCAGCGCCCGGTGCGGGCGGAAATTTCGGTACTTCCGGTTTCGGAACATAACGAACCAATGGTAAAGCGCGCCATAGAACACATGCTGGCGCATATCGCCCCAATGGGCCGGCGGCAGAGGCGCCTCCATGTCCGACAGCGCCAGCGCCTCCTGCATCTCGGGCACTGTCATCTGCATCAGCCGCGAGTGGCCATTGGAGCCGCCGCGTTCATAAGTCACCCAGTAGGGGCGCAAATAGCCTTCCTCAAACACATGCACGGTGATGCCGCGGTTCTTTGCAGCCTCGACGGCAGTTGCGTGAATGGGGCGGGTGTCGCCATAAAGCACGATGTCGGTGATGCCGCGGCTCTCCAGCAGCCCGGCCAGCACCTCCGGCCAGTCCTGAGGGGTGCCGGTGAAGGCTATGTAGCTGTCCTTGCGGCGCCAGAAGGCCTGGTCGCCGGCATTGAACCCGACACGCGCCACGTCGCAGCCTGCTGCCTGCAGCATCCGGCCAAGGGCTGCAAAAAACGGCCCGTGCGGGCCTTGCAGAAACAGGAAGCTGCGGTGTGTCACGGGGTGTTTGGGCATCTCGGGCGGCAGAATATGGTTGGCGGTCTCAAGGATTGATTAACATTTGACTGAGGCAAAACTATGGCCGGCATGTGCAGGATGGCAAGCCAGGGCAAGGCAAGGGGCTTGTGAAGGCCGCCCGGCTTGGCTACCTCTGCCGCAGGAGAGACATTGCACCGGCAGGGAGCACAGCCATGTTCACAGGCATCATCACCGACGTTGGCACCATCACTGAACTAGAGCAGCAGGGCGATCTGCGTGCCCGCATCCGCACCGGGTATGACACCGCCACAATCGACATCGGCGCTTCGATCGCATCGGATGGCGTTTGCCTGACGGTGATCGCCCTGGGCGATGTCTGGTACGATGTGCAGATCTCGGCTGAGACCGTCTCCAAGACCAATCTGGACAGCTGGGCCGTGGGTAAGCGCGTCAATCTGGAACGTGCCCTGAAAGTGGGCGACGAACTGGGCGGCCATATCGTTTCCGGTCATGTGGACGGCGTTGCCGAGGTGGTGAAGATGGAAGACGAGGGCGACAGCACCAGGGTCACCCTGCGTGCGCCCGAGGCATTGGCCCGCTTCATCGCGCCCAAAGGCTCGGTGGCGCTGAATGGTACGTCGCTGACAGTGAACGAAGTGGACGGCTGCGACTTCGGTATCAACTTTATCCCGCATACCAAAGAAGTGACCACTTGGGGCGATGTGGCAATGGGAGACCGCATCAACCTGGAAATCGACACTCTGGCCCGCTACGTGGCCCGCCTGCATGAGGCTGGCTGAACCTGAGCCCCTTCCGCTTCTTTCTGGTTGAAAATACCCCGGGGTGAGGCCCGCAAGGGCCGAGGGGCAGGGCCCTTCTTCCTCCCTTGACGAACTACTCCCGCCCCTTGAGGCAGCATCGAAGATGCCGCCGCAAGCGTTGGGCCGGGCGCGCCGCTGGCGCGGCGCGCGTCACCACATGTCGCCAACAGTATAGCCCGCCGGGAACGGGTCGCTGGGATCCAGCGTGTAGTGGCTCAGCCCGTAGATCCAGCCCTGACCGGACAGGGTCGGGACAATAGCCTTGTATGGCCCCACTTGTGTCTCCTCCAGGATACGGCCCGTGAAAGTGGTGCCCAGCGGCCCGGCATTCACATAGTCCTGTCCCACGCTCAGAGCCCCGCGGGCATGCAGCACCGCCATCTTGGCGCAGGTGCCGGTGCCGCAGGGGGAACGGTCCAGGATGCCGCTGGCGTCCTGCGGGTGCTCGGGATCAAACGGGCCGGTCGAGATGGTGATGGCCCCGCGCCCATGGGTTCCCTCCGCCAGCGGAGCGCCCCAGAGGTTGGTGATCGTCGGGCCGGTGATCTCAGGGTTTTCAGGATGCACCACCGGCAGTTGCTCCACCGCGGCGTGGCGGATCGCTTCTGACGCCCGCACGATTTCGGCACCGTTGTCCGCGTCCAGCGAAACGCCGAGCTTCTCCGCCTCAGCCAGCACAAAGAACATGCCGCCCCAGGCCACATCCACGGTGACGGCGCCGAGACCGGCAACCTCAACCTGTACATCCAGATGCACCGCAAAGGCAGGCACGTTTTTGAACTCCACCCGTGTCACCTTGCCGTCCTTGCATTCGGCGCGGACCCGGATCAGCCCGGCGGGTGCTTCCAGTGTCAGCTCGGTCACCGGCTCCACCATCGGCACCATGCCGGTCTCCAGCAGCACCGTGACCACGCAGATGGTGTTGGAGCCGGACATCGGCGGGTATTCGGATTGCTCGAAGATGATAAACCCTGCATCCGCCTCTGGATGGCAGGGCGGCACGATGGCATTGCCGCAGAGGCCGGGGTTGCCGCGCGGCTCGCGCAGCATCTGCAGGCGGATTTCGTCATGGTTCGCGGCCATGTCCTGCATCTTCTCAAACACCGAATTGCCCTTGAGCAACGGCATGCCGCCGGTGATCACCCGGCCCGGCTCGCCCTCGGCATGAGCCTCAACTGCCTGAAGTATGCGGGATGCGCGCATCTTGGTCCTCCCAACCCTTTGACCTCCGGATCCCAGGATTGGATCCAATCTCACTTGTGCACATGCGCACAGGGCGCGTCCAGACCCCTTGTTGCCGTTTGCGGGACTGGCATTTGCTGCATCTGTGAGCTATCTGGCAAGGAAAGAACCCGCAGCGCCAGGCGTGCTGCCTTGGCGCAACGAAAGGCTGCCACATGAGCTTTGAAACCCCGGGGCCGGTTGAAGCGCAACTGCGCGGCGCCATCAGCCCGATTGAAGAGATCATCGAAGAGGCCCGCCAGGGCCGGATGTTCATCCTGGTCGACCACGAGGACCGTGAGAACGAGGGCGATCTGGTGATCCCGGCGCAAGCTGCGGATGCGGCGGCGATCAACTTCATGGCCACCCATGGCCGCGGGTTGATCTGCCTGACCCTGCCGGCCGAGCGGATTGAGGAGCTGGGCCTGCCGATGATGGCGCTGCACAACTCCTCGCGCCATGAAACCGCCTTTACCGTTTCAATCGAAGCGCGAGAGGGGGTCTCTACCGGTATTTCTGCGGCTGACCGGGCGCTGACCGTGGCCACCGCCATCGACCCTGAGAAAACCGCAGCCGACATCGCCACGCCTGGCCATGTCTTTCCGCTGCGCGCGCGCCGGGGCGGCGTGCTGGTCCGCGCGGGCCACACCGAGGCCGGCTGCGACGTCGCGCGCCTGGCCGGCCACTACCCGTCGTCGGTGATCTGCGAGATCATGAAAGAAGACGGCACCATGGCGCGTCTGCCTGATCTGGTGGATTACGCCAAGACGCACGATCTGAAGATCGGCACCATTGCCGACCTGATCGCCTACCGCTCGCGCAACGACAACCTGGTGGTTGAGACCGCTTGCAGCCAAGTCACTTCTGAGTTCGGCGGCGACTGGGAGATGCGGATCTTCACCGACCAGACCCATGGTGTGGAACACGTTGTGCTGATCAAAGGCGATATCTCCTCCTCCGGCCCGGTTCTGTGCCGCACCCATGCGCTGCACGAAGCCTCCGACCTCTTGGGCCTTGGCCCGAAACCGGCGGGCGAGCTGCCCAAGGCGATGGAGCTGATCGCAGCTGAGGGCAGGGGTGTTGTCTGCCTGTTCCGCGAGCCGCGCCATTCACTTTATGCGCCCGAGGATGAAGGTCCCCGCACCATCAAGCAGACCGGGCTTGGGGCGCAGATCCTCTCCAAGCTGGGCCTGCATGAGCTGGAACTGCTGACCGACTCGCCGCAAACCACCTACCTGGGCCTGGATGCTTATGGCCTTTCCATTGTGGGCACCCGCCCGATTTTGAAGGACGCTTGATATGGCTGGACATGAAACCCACTACACCCTGCCGCGCGCGGAATTCGACAAGCCGGTGAAGCTGCTGATCGTGGTGGCGCCTTACTACAAGGACATCGCCGACAATCTGGTAGCGGGCGCCGCAGCCGAGATCGAAGCCGCAGGCGGCACCTTTGAGATCGCCGAAGTGCCGGGCGCGCTGGAAGTGCCGACCGCAATTGCGATTGCCGACCGCACCTCGAATTTCGATGGCTATGTGGCGCTGGGCTGCGTGATCCGCGGCGAGACCACCCATTATGACACCGTCTGCAACGACAGCTCGCGCGCGATCCAGCTGATGGGGCTGCAGGGCCTGTGCATCGGCAATGGTATCCTGACCGTTGAAAACCGCAAACAGGCCGAGGTGCGCGCCGATACCGCCGATCAGAACAAAGGCGGCGGTGCTGCGGCTGCGGCCTTGCATCTGATCGCACTCACGCGTAAGTGGGGCGACCAGACCAAAGGCATCGGCTTCAAGGCGCCCGCAGGGGCGTACCAGGTTGCCGGTACAGATAACGGATCCACCAGCGCATGAGCACCCAGGACAGCCGCCCCAAGGGCAATGGCAAGAATCAAATGAGATCGGCAGCGCGGCTTTATGCGCTGCAGGCGCTGTTCCAGATGGAGCAGAGCAGCCAGACCTTTGACCAGGTGATCGTCGAGTTCGAAGACCACCGGTTCGGCGCTGTCTATGAAGGTGACGAGTTGGCGGAAGGCGATAACAAGATCTTCCGCAAACTGGTCCGTGATGCGGTGAATTACCAGGCGCCGATCGACCAGATGACCGACCGGGCGCTGGTCGCCAAATGGCCGATTGCCCGCATCGACCCGACCCTGCGGGCGCTGTTCCGCGCCGCCGGTGCCGAACTGCTGCAGTCCGACACCCCGCCGAAAGTGGTGATCAACGAGTTCGTCGACGTCGCCCGCGCCTTCTTCCCGGAAGGAAAGGAACCGAAGTTTGTCAACGCCGTGCTCGACCACATGGCGCGCGAGGCCAAGCCGGAAGCGTTCTGAGGCTGCCGGACAGATTTCGAGAGATGAAAGGCGCGCCCCCGGGCGCGCTTTTTGCTTGTACGGCAAAGGCTTCACAAAGACTGCGGCAATTTCCGCCGATGCGGCAAACTAGCGCTGGACGGCGCTGCAGAGGCTGCTAACCTCCCTTTGAAATTCTGGAGGACATGAGATGCCTGAACTGGTGAAGATGTACATCCGCAATGTTGTGATCGGCTTTGGGATCGCAGGCGCGTTTGTCGCAATGCTGCTGTGGTTCAACGTGATGAACCTTTGGTCGCTGGTCTCCACCTCGGATGCAGGTCTGCTGGCGGTGTTCCTTTTGTGGTTCATGCATGGCATCGTTTTTGCCGGCGTGCAGTTTGCCTGGGCGGTGATGGCGATGGCCGATAAGAATGGCGGTCCCCGCGGCGGCACCCCGGTGGAGCATCAGTTCCAGCCGGTACGGGTCCGCGCCGAAGCGCCCACGCAGCAACAGCGCCAGCTGCGCCGCCGCTGAGCTTCTGAAACGCTGAACATTCCGCCGTGCGTTCCATCCGGAAGGCGCGGTTTTTCTTTGCGGGGAGGGGAGAGAAGCGGCGGGACCACCAGTCAACCGTGCGGCTTTGATTCCCGAGGACCTGTATGTACAGGTGGGCGCCAGGTAAACGGACCAGGATCCGGACAGAGCCAGCTCCCTCGGAATTGCTTAAGGCCACCGGAATGCTGCCTGTCACGAGAAGGGCAGAACCCGCCAAGCCCGTAATTAGTCTGCCGGGGGCGCTGTTACAAGGGGGCTGCAGACCTGGCGCGTGAAATCCGGATAAATCCGCGGGATTGCTTTTTGTTCTCTAATTGTTCACATTCGGCAGCATGATGGAAAATCTGCAGCCCGGACAGAAGCTTGCCCGCGGGGTGTCGCGTTACCTGCGCTCGCTTGGCTTTGCGCCTCTTGAAGAATTTGTGCCTGCACGGGGCTTGCGCGTCGATGTGATGGCGCTGGGGCCCAAGGGTGAGCTATGGGTGATCGAATGCAAGTCGAGCCGCGCCGATTTCCAGTCCGACCATAAATGGGAGGGTTATCTGGAGTGGTGCGACCGGTATTTCTGGGCCGTGGACATGGAGTTCCCGGCTGAGCTGCTGCCCGATGGCACGGGGCTGATTATTGCGGACCCTTATGATGCCGAAGTCATCCGGATGGCACCGGAAGATAAGCTGGCCCCGGCGCGGCGCAAGAAGCTGACGCAGAAGTTCGCCATGGACGCCGCCCGCCGCCTGCAAGCCCTGCGCGATCCGCGGCCAGGCAAGGATGGCCAGCTGCTGGGCGGTGAAGAACAGCTGAGTTGAGCGCCGGAGGGGAGGGCTCCCGCGCCCGCAGGTGCCCCGGCTGCGCCGGAGCCCCTTAGCAGCCTTGGGCCCGGCAGCGCACCTGGCGGCGCGCTGCGGCAGGTGAACTGTTCAGGCGGTGGCATTCACCGCTGGCGGCTGATGCAGCAGTGCAATCGGGGCGTCCACATCCGTGGCCACACCGATCGCCCCGCCTTGCGAGACATTGGTGAAGGTTATGCTGCCGCCAGTGTCAAATGCCAGCGTCAGAGTGTCGCCGTCGCGGGTCATGCTGTAGGCCGTGGCGCCCATGTCCTTGAGCTGCACCATGGCATTGGCGCCACCCGACAGCTCTACCGTGTCGTTGCCGTCGCCATCGCTGTACTGCAGCGCCACGGTGCCGCCCCTCAGAGTGAAGCGATCATCGCCGGTGCCGCCGCGTGCGGCCAGGGTTTCGCCCACCTGCAGCTCAATCAGGTCATTGCCGGAACCGCCATCCACCTGGGCATAACCGCTGAGCGCCTGGCGCATTTTCTGTGCGGCGGATGCGTCCGGATCATACGGGGCAGCGGGGCCCTCATGCTGCCCGCGCAGGGCCCGCTGCGCGGCAACCGAAATCCGGTCATCGCCGGCGCCGCTCTTGATGCGCGACACCAGGGTTGCTGCTACCGCGATGCTGTCGTCGCCGTTCCCGGCCCGCAGCCCGCTCAGGGAGCCGGCCTGAATGGCAATGGCGTCATCGCCGCCGCCGGTGCTGATATTGCGGGCATGGCGGGCGCGGATCGAGAGCGAATCTGCATTGGCATATGGCTCCTGCCCCTGACGCCACCCGCCTTCGGCGCGGTCCCGCCCGGCCGGGCGGCCGGTATCGAGGTCGGTGTGGATGCCCCGCACAATGCGCCCTTCCAAAGCCACCGCATCGGCGCCGTCCCCGGTTGCAATCCCGCGGATCACATCGGCGCGCTGCTCTATCGTATCATCACCGGACAGGTCAGGCGCCGGTGCCGCCTGCGGTTCAGCCTCCGCTGCTCCGCCCGGCAGGCCTGTGATCAGGATCAACGCTACCGAATTCTGCGGCCAGGGCAGAGACGCCAGCGCCGTGAGCGCCTTGGCCATCTCGTAAATGCGCTTTTCGTAATAGGAGGCTTCGGGGCTGGCTGCGCTGGCCGGGGTGATTTCGGCCGGGGGCAGAGCGGCAGGCTGCAGACCCTCCTCTGCCAGTGCCGCGGCCTGTTCTTTCAGCGTCATTCCCCCAGGCGCCGGTTCCGGTTCATCCTGGACGGGCTCCGGCGCGGCTTCTGCCGGGGCACCGCCAAGCTTGACCAGTGCTTTTTGCACCTGCGGCTTTTCCCAGCCATGTGCCGCAGGCGGCAAGCCCTCGCGGCCCCTGCGGCCGTGCCCGCCATGCAGGGCATCAGCCTCTTTCTGAAGCTCATCCGCAGACAGGCCGAGGGCCGGGTTGATGCCATTCAGAGAGGCGCTGGCGCCGCTGGTCACGGCACTCAGCTGTGCCGAATAGAAAAAGGGATTTGCTGCACTGCCGATCGGGCTCACCATCTTACTCACTCCACAAACTGGTCGAGTGCAAGGGTGAGCCCCGGGGCTTTAGATTGATATAATATGTAAAATTGCAGTTCTGAAAATTCGCCTAAACAGTGGCGCGCATTTTCAGCGGTGCAGCCTCACTTGATGCTGCGGGCGGCCTGGGCTGCAGCGCGGATCTCATCTGCGATCTCTTCGGCCTCTTCCGGGTCGAAGTCCATTGGGATCTCCACGCCGCCGGCCTCGATGAAAATCCGCACCATGCCCTGGTCGGTCGGGCCGATTTGCAGGTTTGCCTCGACATCGCGTTCGGTATTGATCCCCATTTTGCACTCCCAAGCCGGTCAGCGGATTGCAGCCGGTGCTAGCCCGCCGCCGGCTGAAAGGCAAGCCGGGATTGCGCTACACTGGGGTATGACAGATGTGATCCTGCGCCGATTCGCGCCGAGCGACATGCAGTGGCTGGTGGCCCGCCACCAGGACCTCTATGCGCGCGAGGCTGGTTTTGACGGCAGCTTCGGCCCGCTGGTTGCCGATATTCTGCACAGTTTTTGCGCCGGTCATGACCCAGCCCGCGAATGCGGCTGGATCGCAGAAAGCGGCGGCGCGCGGCTGGGGTCGGTCTTTTGCATGAAAAAGGATGCGGATACCGCTCAGCTGCGGCTGTTTCTGCTGACACCCAAGGCGCGCGGCCAGGGGCTGGGCAAGCGGCTGCTGCGCGAATGCATGGGGTTTGCCCGCGCGGCAGGCTACAGCGGCATGATGCTGAAGACCCATGAAAGCCACCGCACTGCTTGCGCGCTTTACCAGGCTTTTGGCTGGCAGCTGGCTGGAAGCCGCCCGGTTCACAGCTTCGGCCAGGATCTGGTGGAGCAAACCTGGCTGCTGTCGTTCGTGACCGATGCCGGGTGACTTCCGGGCACGCAGGCTTTTGCGGAATTTGGGCGTGATTGCAAAAGCTTGTGGATAACTTTCCGGCCCAGACCCGGGCGCGGGCGGGGTTTTGCGGCCGGACAAACGGGGCATTGGAATTCTGTGACGGAAACGTAAAAAAACCTCTTGCGCGCCTCCGGGACGTGCTATAAATGCCCCCTCAGTGCCGCCTTAGCTCAGTTGGTTAGAGCGCTGGATTGTGGATCCAGAGGTCCCCCGTTCAAGCCGGGGAGGCGGTACCATCCTCTCTCCGAAAAAAATGACCTGCCGGAACCGATTGAGCAGTGCTGTTGCGGCGTCGGCCGGTGTCCTGCCGGGCAGGCTTATCCGCAACGGCAGGGGCCAAGCGGCCAGATTTTAGTCCGATGTGCCGGTTGTTGTGGTCGTCGTGGTCGTGCCCGAGCCGTCGTCGTCATTGGCAACAACAACAAGGAACAGCGCGCCGGTAACCGCTGCCGCGGTGGCACCCGCGGATAGCCCGGTTTCGGGCAGGCTTGCGGTTCCGGCCTGGGCAACAGCTTCGGCGCCGGGAGCCTGGCAGGTCACCTGCAGAGAGCCGTCTGGCAAGTAGCTTGCGGCAATCGGGACGCCGGCCCCGCAGGCCAGCCGCCGTTTGGCTTCGTCCAACGCCGGGTTTGCTGTCTGTGCGAGTACCGCCTGCCCGGCAACCGCAAATGGAATGGTCAGGGCAAATGCCCGCAAGGCACTGGTATGCATGAATAAACGACCTTATGATTAGGAACGTGTTAAGATTAGTTAGCGGCTGAGCGCCGGGCAACAGAGCGTGTTCCAAAAAGCCTGTTCGGGCAAGATACCGCGCAATCTTGCCGCGGGAATCCGGGGCGCCGGCGGTTTGCCGCGGGGGGTGATGAAATGTTCAAAATGATGTTTAAGGGCTTGAGTGCAGGCATTTCTTGCCTGGGAATGGCGGCTGTACCAGCTTCGGCGCAGGCGCCTGGGTCGATTGTCTATACGGTGGTGGTGCCTGCTGGTGAATTCGGTTCAGCGGCCTTCCTGGCGGAGCTGCTGGGCACTTTGGCGGCAGCCAAGGCATTCTGCCGTTCCACAGGTGATTCGGCCTTGCAGGTGGATTGCCTGTCCGAGCGGCTGGAAAACGCAGCGGCGGGCATTCCGCAAGGAACCGATTATGACGAGGTGCGCGGGGTGCTGAAGGACACCTCTGACAGGCTGAAGCGGCTGGCCCGCCAGAACCGCGATCCGGACCGGCGCCGGGTCACGGTCGCCAGCACGGCGAATCCGGCAGAACGGACGACCCGGCCGCTCACTCCGGTCAGCGCCGCGGCTCAGGCAGAGGTGAACTTGCAGGCTGCACGAATTCTGGAGGACGCTGCCACGGTTTTGCTGCGCAGTTCCGAACAGGCGCAGGCGCGGCAGAACCAATACGCCCAGATCGCGGCAGCGATCGACTCCAACAAGGTGCTGCTGCGGTCCTGAGCCTGGCATTCAGTCCTTGATCTGTACTTCCTGCCGCAGGTCTCCGGTCCCGCGGTCGAAGATCAGGATGCGGTTGTCCTGGCTGACCACCGCAATCCAGTCGCTTCCGAGGGTGACCGCCTCGGCCTTCACGCCCTCGGGCAGGGCGATTTCCGCGGGCAACGGTGTTTCGCTGGCCTGCAAGCGGATGACAAGCAGTGAGATAATCACTACAAGCCCGCCAATCATCACCACGGTCAGCGTGGTCACAAGCCGCCGCAGGAACCGGATCTGCGGCGGTTCCTGTTGGATTTCGGTCTCGGAAGGATCAGTCATGGGCAGCCGCCGGATTGAGTTTGTCATCGCGGAAAACCCGCCTAAGCGGCTTGATAAAGCGGTTTCGCGCGATGTGCCAGAGGAGGCGTCGCTGTCGCGCACCCGGCTGGCCCGGCTGATCGAGGAGGGCGCGCTGACGGTCGACGGCGCCGTGGTGCAGGACGCCAAGGCGCGGGTGGAAGAGGGCGCGCAGATTGCAATCGATGTGGAGGAGGCCGAAGACAGCCACATCGGCCCCGAGGACATCCCGCTGGAGATCGTGTTTGAGGACAATGATCTGATCGTCATTAACAAGCCTGCTGGCATGGTGGTGCATCCGGCGCCTGGCTCGCCCTCGGGCACCTTGGTGAATGCGCTGCTGCACCATTTCGGCGGCAATCTGTCAGGTGTGGGCGGCGTCAAGCGTCCCGGCATCGTGCATCGGATCGACAAGGAAACCAGCGGCCTCCTCGTGGTGGCCAAATCGGACGCTGCCCACCAAGGGCTGGCGGCGCAGTTCGAAAAACACACAGTTGAGCGTTATTATCAGGCCGTCTGCTATGGCGTACCGGATGGCAACGATCCGCGCCTGCGCGGCGTGAAGGGCGCCAGTTTCGAACCGGGCAATATCCTGAAGCTCACCACCCAGCTGGCGCGGCACAAAACCGACCGGCAGAAGCAGGCGGTGCTGTTTCAGGGCGGCCGCCACGCGGTGACCCGCGCCCGTATCTGCGAGGGCTTCGGCAACCCGGCCTGCGCGGCACTGATCGAATGCTGGCTGGAAACCGGCCGCACCCATCAGATCCGGGTTCATATGGCCCACGCCGGCCACAGCCTGGTGGGCGACCCCACCTATGGCGGCCGCCGCAAGCTGCCCGCCAAGGCGCTGAGCGAAGAAGCGCAGGCGGCGGTGCGCGCGTTTCCGCGTCAGGCGCTGCATGCGGCCGTGCTGGGTTTCGAGCACCCGGTCTGCGGCGAAAGCCTGCGGTTCGAGGCGCCGCTGCCGCAGGATATGGCGGATTTGCTGGCGGCTTTGCGCCAGTAAATTACCAGCAAATAAGCGTGTTCTGCCTTGTGATGCAATTCACAGACAGTCTGCGTCCGGATAACATAGAAGAATTCTTTAAGCGGTCCTTGAAAAGGATTTAGCGCTAACCCATATGCGCTGATGTTAAGTCCTTATACATTTGGGAGGGACACTTTAAATGGCGAATTATGCAAACCTGCCTGCCCCGACGCCCGAAGGCGGCCTGAACCGGTACCTGCAGGAAATCCGCAAGTTTCCGCTCTTGGAGCCGGAAGAGGAATACATGCTGGCCAAGCGCTGGGTTGAGGAGCAGGACGCAAATTCTGCTCACAAGATGGTGACCTCGCATCTGCGTCTCGCGGCCAAAATCGCCATGGGTTACCGCGGCTATGGATTGCCGCAGGCCGAAGTGATCTCCGAGGCCAACGTCGGCCTGATGCAGGCGGTGAAACGCTTTGATCCGGAAAAGGGCTTCCGCCTGGCAACCTACGCCATGTGGTGGATCCGCGCCTCGATCCAGGAGTACATCCTGCGGTCCTGGTCGCTGGTGAAGCTTGGCACCACTTCGGCGCAAAAGAAACTGTTCTTCAACCTGCGCAAGGCCAAGGCCCGCATCGGCGCGCTGGAGGAGGGCGATCTGCGTCCCGAGAACGTCGCGCGGATCGCCACTGACCTTGGCGTGACCGAGGACGAGGTGATCTCGATGAACCGCCGCATGTCGGGCGGCGATGCTTCGCTGAACGCCACGGTTGGTTCCGAAGGCGAAGGCACCATGCAGTGGCAGGACTGGCTGGAGGATGAAGATGCCGACCAGGCTGGCGATTACGAGGCCCGGGATGAGCTCGAGGCCCGACGCGAGCTGCTGACCGCCGCGCTGGACGTGCTGAACGACCGCGAGAAGGACATCCTGACCCAGCGCCGCCTGATGGACCAGGCGGTGACCTTGGAAGAGCTGAGCACGCAGTACAATGTCAGCCGCGAACGCATCCGCCAGATTGAGGTGCGGGCGTTCGAAAAGCTGCAGAAAAAGATGCGCGAGCTGGCGATGGAAAAAGGCATGCTGACCGGCGCCTGATCCCCGCGCAGTCTGGCAGAGCAAAGGCGGTGCATTGCACCGCCTTTTTTTTGTGCGTGAGAGCTGCCGGGGGTGCGGGCAATGATGCTGGCTTTACGGCAGTGGCCCAGACCATTTGTTTCGCGTGCGAAACAATGGGTCAGATTTGCTGACTTGAAAGGCTGGCGGATGCTGGCGGGACACCTGTCTGGCGCGGGCCTGGCACATAGGCTGGGTGCGTCGCGGGATAGGGGCTGGCAGAAATGCTGGCACGGTCACTTAGGCGTGGCTGGCTAAAATCACTCTGGTTGCTGGCGGAGCTTGCTGTCTGGCTGTCCCGAAGGATGGCTGGAGCGCTGGCTGCTTGCGGCCTGGTGATTCTGGCTTGCTTGCAATTTCTGTATTCTGTTTAGGTGATCTGCCGGTGCGGGTCAATGGAAAATGCAATAAAATCAAATAGTTGATAGATTTACTCGGAAATTGCCGCGGCGCAGGGCTGGCCAGGGCCCGTCCCCGCGCTTAGATTCATCTCTCTGGTATAGGAGGAGGAGCCATGGCAGGCGGCTGGGCGCAGGACGGCGCGGTGAATGAGCAGATCGAAGCCTCGATCAATGACGAGCTTGCGCGGATGAAGGCGCAGAAACGCCCGGTGGGCGAAAGCCTCACCCATTGCGCCGAATGCGAGGAGCCGATTCCGGAAAAACGCCGCATCGCCCTTCCCGGCGTCAAGCTCTGCATCGAGTGCCAGCAGGAACGCGATGGCGCCCACCAGATGCGCGGCGGCATCAACCGGCGCGGCTCCAAGGACAGCCAGCTGAAATAGGCCGCCGGTGGGGGGCGCCCTGTGCCGCAGGGCGGGGCCGCTGAAACAGCTTCCCCGCGCCGCGTGCCGGTGCTATATCGCGAACAGGGCTCACGAGGCGATGGCGTCGCCGGAGAGCGGTTTGCTCTCGCCCAATACTCACGCTCCTGTACGCCGGGACTTTCAATCGGGAGATTGAAGGCCCCGCCTTGTCTCCCTGAAATCAAGGAGGCATCCATGGCCTGGTCGCCGGGAAAAACCGAAGTCAAAAGCTGGAATGAATGGGACACGCTGCGCCATGTGATTGTGGGCCGCGCCGATGACTGCCACATCCCGCCGGAAGAGCCCGCACTGGATGCCAAAGTGCCGGAAGACAGCGACATGCGGGGCCAATGGGGCCGCCGCCCGCAGGAAACCATCGACCGCGCCAATGAGCTCTTGGACAATTTTGCCGATCAGCTGCGCGGCCGCGGCATCCGGGTGGACCGTCCGGTGTCGATCGACCATTCGCAGCCCGTCACCACCCCGGACTTCCACACCGACAGCCAGTTCGGCTGCATGCCGCCGCGCGATGTGCTGCTGACCGTCGGCCATGAGATGCTGGAAGCCACCATGTCCTACCGCTGCCGCTGGTTTGAGTACCTGAACTACCGGCCGCTCTTGAAGCAGTACTGGGAGGAAGATCCGAACTTCCGCCACGAGGCCGCACCCAAGCCGCGCCTCACGGACGCGGATTACCACCCGGATTACCTGAGCGACAAGATCGGCGAGGCCAAGCGTCTGGAGTGGGCGGCGGAGAAATTCTTTGTCACCACCGAGGAGGAGCCTTTGTTCGATGCCGCCGACGTGCTGCGCTTTGGCAAGGACCTGGTGGTGCAGCATGGGTTCACCACCAATCTCAAGGGCATTGAGTGGCTGCGCCGCCACTTCCCGGAGCACCGGGTGCACACGGTGAACTTCCCCGGCGACCCGTACCCGATCCACATCGACGCCACCTTCACCCCGCTGCGCCCGGGGCTGATCCTGAACAACCCGCAGCGCCGCCTGCCGGAGGAGCAGCGGGAAATGTTCAACAAGAACGGCTGGGACATCGTCGACGCGGCGCAGCCCGCCCACAACACCCCGCCGCCGCTGTGCTATTCCTCGACCTGGCTGTCGATGAACGTGCTGGTGCTGGATCCCAAGACTGTCTGCGTCGAGAAGTCCGAGGTCTATCAGGCCGAACAGATGGACAAGCTGGGTATGGAAGTGGTCGAGGTCGAGCTGCGCGACGCCTATGCCTTCGGCGGCGGCTTGCACTGCTGCACCGCGGATGTTTACCGCGACGGCGACTGCGAGGATTACTTCCCGCATCAGTAAGCTCTTGGGGCGATATGATACAGCCACCCGCGCTTTGCGGGTGGCTGTTACGCGGTTAGAGCGGCGTGAAATCTACCAATCGCCCAAACCAATCGCCCAAGGAACAAAAGTTTTACTACTGCATTCGTTTGCAATGAACACGGTTGCGGGCATCGCGAAGCAAGAGACGCTTTTTATTCAGTTTCAATACATCGGAAACGTTGGTTTGCCCAATGAGATCAGCCAGAAACGCCTTAGCCTCGTGTGAGCCCATTCTTTCAGTCCCCTCTACCTCAAATTCTGCCAATTCGGCGTGGCTGGTGTGTTCGGTTAGGCTGCCCTGGGCAAGCACCCATGTCCCAGAGGCTTGTCCTGTGGACTTGACTCGCACGCCTTGTCTGATCCCATCGCCTGCAAAGCGGGAGGTGAAGGTTCCGTCGCTTTTGTAGGTGATGGTTGTCTTTACTGCGCTGCCAACTTTGCAGTCCCATGATCCTTCAATGCCGCCAGCCATTAGCGGTTCCGCGGAAATTGCTGCAAAGAAAATTGCAATGTGCATCTGAAGTAGGCGCAAGGGGTTGTCTCCCTTTTCAATCAGTTAGCTCTGTGATTTTCAAATTTGAGATGTGGCGGTAATTCCATCCGCAGAATGTATTGCGGTCCGGCGATGCCGTGCGGATGGATGCCGCCGGTGTCTGCAAACCCGCCCCTGCGGTAGCAACGCAGAGCGCCGAGGTTCTGCATGTTAACCGTCAGCACAACCGCATTGCGGCCCGGGTAGCGGGCAGGCAGATAAGTCTTAAGCGCTTTCACGGCGGCTGTTGCATGGCCTTGGCCCTGGTGCTCGCGGCTGATCATGAAGGCGCGCAGGCCCAGTTCGTCCGCTTCGGCAAAGCGGTAGGTCTCGTAGTACAGCCGGTCGATCTTGAAAAAGCCCACCGCGCGGGGACCGTCGAGAATGGCGTGAAAATCCACGCCGTCCTCGTCTTCGTCAAACGCCTGCGCCACAGTGCCAGAGTAGCGGACCTGATCCGGCTCCACCTGGATATGGGAGACCAGATCAAACTCGCTGCGGGCAACCGGGCGCAGGCTGAGGCGCATCAGTCCTCCATGGCTTCCAGCTCGTCAATGAAGCCGGAGATCATGCTGAGGCCCTTGTCCCAGAACTTGGGGTCGGAGGCATCGAGGCCAAAGGGCGCCAGCAGCTCCTTGTGGTGCTTTGAGCCGCCTGCTTTCAGCATCTCGAAATACTTGTCCTCGAAGCCCTCGCCGCCCTCGGCGTAGACCGAGTAGAGCGCGTTCACCAGCCCGTCGCCGAAGGCATAGGCGTAGACATAGAAGGGCGAGTGCACGAAGTGGGGGATATAGGCCCAGAAGGTTTCGTAGCCTTCCATGTAGTCAAAGGCTTCGCCCAGGCTTTCCGCCTGCACCGACATCCAGATGACGTTGATGTCATCCGGAGTCAGCTCGCCCTCGGAGCGGGCGGCGTGCAGTTTGCATTCGAAGTCGTAAAAGGCGATCTGGCGCACCACCGTGTTGATCATGTCCTCAACCTTGCCCGCCAAGAGCACCTTGCGCTGCTCCTGGGTCTCGGCGTTGTCGAGCATCTTGCGGAAGGTCAGCATTTCGCCGAAGACCGACGCGGTTTCTGCCAGGGTCAGCGGGGTGGAGGAGAGCATCTCGCCCTGTTCGGCCGCCAGCACCTGGTGGACGCCATGGCCCAGTTCGTGTGCCAGGGTCATTACGTCGCGCGGCTTGCCCAGGTAGTTGAGCATCACATAGGGGTGCACGTTGGTGACGGTCGGATGGGCAAAGGCGCCGGGCGCCTTGCCGGGCTTCACGCCTGCGTCGATCCAGCCGTCGGAGAAGAACGGCGCCGCAATCTCGCCCATGCGGAGATCAAAGGCGTTATAGGCATCCATCACTGTCTTTTCCGCGTCTGCCCAGCTGACCACTGAGGTGTCTTCCAGCGGCAGCGGCGCGTTGCGGTCCCAGACCTGCATTACATCCAGCCCCAGCCATTTGCGCTTCAGCTCGTAATAGCGGTGGGAGAGCTTGGGGTAGGCGGCAACCACGGCTTCGCGCAGCGCCTCGACAACCTCGGGCTCGACGTCGTTCGAGAGGTGGCGGCCCGTCTGGGCGCTGGGCATGCCGCGCCAGCGGTCGATGATTTCCTTTTCCTTTGCTTGCGTGTTGTGGACGCGGGCAAAGGTCTTGATGTTCTCGGCAAACACCCGCGCCAGCTCGCGTGCTGCGGCCTCGCGTTTGCTGCGGTCTTGCTCGGTCAGCAGGTTCAGGGTGCCTTCGATGTTCAGCTCTTCACCGCCGACGGTAAAGGTGAGGCCTGCGATGGTCTCGTCAAACAGCTTTTCCCAGGCGTCGCCGACGATGCCGAGGTCATGCATGAATTTCTCCAGCTCATCGGACAGCTGGTAAGGCTTCATCGCGCGGATGCGGCGGAACACGCTGTCATAGCGCGCCAGTTCCGCATTGGCGGCCAGATGCGCCTGCATGGCGTCGTCTTCGATCCGGTTCAGCTCCAGCGTGAAGAACACCAGCGGGGTGGTGGCGATGGTCACCTTCTCCTGGCAGTTGGACAGGAAGGCGGCGCGGTCCGCATCGGTGGTCAGCTGGTAGTAGCGCAGGCCGGCAAAGGACATCACCCGGCCCGCGATGTTGTTGATCTTCTCGTTGCGTTGCACGCATTCCAGCAGGCCGTCTGCGTCCAGGTCCGCCAGCTTGCCTTCATAGTCGGCGGCAAATGCGGCGCATTCCTGCTCGAGCCAGTCCAGATCGCGGGCCAGTTCGGGGGCGTCCTCAGACGCATAAAGATCGCTGAGGTCCCATTCCGGCAGATTGCCAAGACCATCGGAACCGGCAGAGGCGTTTGCGTCGCGGACGGGGAAGGGAAGCTGGAACATGGGGGCTCCTGTCATGAGAAATGCTTTGACCCAATACCTAAGCGGCGCCTTGCGGGATCACAAGCAGAGGGAGGCTGATCAAAAGAAGATCAGCG
The DNA here is from genome assembly GCF_000813745.1 of Leisingera sp. ANG-M1. GTDB lineage: Bacteria > Pseudomonadota > Alphaproteobacteria > Rhodobacterales > Rhodobacteraceae > Leisingera. The sequence goes on from NZ_JWLC01000027.1 coordinate 77,984, forward strand.
GGAGTTTAACGGAAATTGGTAAGGGGCGGGTAAAGCCACCGCGCGGCTGGCGGCAACGGGGCTTAGCCGCAGTGCTGTTCGAACAGGGCACACATGCGGGAGAATACATGGGCACGGATTTCCGGGGTTTCCATCATCACCTCGTGCTGGCCGCCCTTGATGATGTCCAGCTCGCCACCGGGCCAGCGCTCCATGCGGTCGTGGATGGCATCCGTGTTCACGATCTGCTCATCAGAGCCAAGGAAGGTGATGCAGGGCAGGGCAGGCGAGGGCTGGCCGGCCAGCCAGGCGCATTCCTGCAGGCTGACGCGCAGCCACTGAATGGTCGGCCCGCCAAGCGCCAGATCCGGCTGTGCAGCCAGCTGTGCGTGCATCATCCGGTACATGTCCGGGTCAGTGGTCAGCGTGTTGCCTTCAAAGGGGGTGATTTGAACGTATTGCTCCAGCGAAGTGGTGGGCAGCAGCAGTTCGTCCAGCCGCAAGTAGGGGGCGATACTGCCAAGGAAAGTGGCAAAGGGGCGCAGCAAGGCCGGGATTTGGATGCCCCACATCGGACCGGTGAAGCAGCAGGCCTTGACGTCCAGCCCCTGCATTGCCGCACGCAGGCCGATGGCGCCGCCCATGGAATGGCCGACCAGGAACCAGGGTTTGGGCAGATCCAGCTGCCCGGCCAGCCGGGTTACTGTTTCAACGTCCTTCTGGAAATCGGTGAACTCTTCCACGTGGCCCAGCCGGCGCTCGTCCAGCATCCGGTCCGCCAGACCCTGGCCGCGCCAGTCAACGGTAAGAGTGGCACAGCCGCGGGCGGCAAATTCATCTGCCGCAGGCCCGTATTTTTCGATGTATTCGGTACGCCCGGGGAAGAGCAGGACCGTGCCCTTGGCCTCCCCCTCCGGGCGCCAGTGGCCCGCGCGCAGGCGCAGGCCGTCTGATGCATGTATCCAATGGGCCGCCCCGCCGGCCGGGCCTTGCGCAATATCCGCAAACAGCGGCGCAGGCTGCAGTTCGGCCAGGGCGCCGTCCATCAGGCCAGGACCGACGCGAGCTTCATCGCGGTGCCCATGTCGCCATCCACCGACAGTTTGCCGGACATGAAGGCAGAAGTCGGGTTCAGATCGCCTTCAAGGATCGATTGGAAAGTATCAGCGTCCGCCTTCAGCGTAACATCGGCGTCCTCGTCGCTGACCCGCACGCCGTCAGCGTCCAGAACAATGGCGCCCAGGCCTTCAATTTCGAATTTTGCCGAGGCATCAAACGCGCCTGCGTCCAGTTTTGCCCCCAGCGCCTCGGCGGCTTGTGCCAGAATATCGCTCATATCAGGTCCTCAATCGGTTTTGCGCGCTTATAGCACAAAGCTGTGAATTATCTGCAGCCAATACTGGAAAATGCAGCGCGCGGGATTACACTGGGGGCATCATGATGGCAAATCACCCAAAGCTCAAAGCTATCGTGGCGGCAACGGCGGCCACAGTCATGTTTTCCCTGCCCGGGCAGGTTTTTGCGCAAGTTTTGTCTGCTGAGACCCTGTTGCAGGACCTGGCCCTGTCGGAGGCGTCCGAGGCTGCGGCGATTGACCGCGAGCTGCAGGCGCTGTGGGCCAAGAGCGGCTCGCCTTCGATGGATCTGCTCTTGCGCCGCGGGACCGACGCGATGGAGCGTGGCGACTTGCAGGCCGCAGCGGAGCATCTGACCGCGCTGACCGATCACGCACCGGATTTTGCCCGTGGCTGGTATGAGCGTGCACGCACCTATTTCGCAATGGGGCTCTATGGCCCGTCCGTTGCCGACCTGGAACGGGCCTTGGCCTTGAACCCGAATGACTACAACGCCATCTATGCGCTGGGCGTGCTGTGGGAGCAGTTCCGGAACCCTGAACGGGCCTACCAGGCCTACCAGCGTGCCAAGGCTATACATCCGCACCATGAGGAAGTAAGCAGCGCCCTCGAACGATTGAAGCCCTTGGCTGAGGGCAAGGAACTGTAAGGCCCCACCGGGGCGGGGCGGAAATTATGGCAAGCGCATCGCGGATCGTGGCCGTTCTGGGCCCGACAAATACCGGCAAAACCCATTACGCCATCGAACGGATGCTGGGCTACCGCACCGGGGTGATGGGCTTTCCCCTGCGCCTTCTGGCGCGCGAGGTCTACGATAAGGTGGTGGCCGCCCGCGGTCCCTCGGTGGTGGCGCTTGTCACCGGCGAAGAGCGGATCGTACCGCCACGGGCGCAATACTGGATCTGCACGGTCGAGGCGATGCCGGAGGGCATGGGCTGCGACTTCCTGGCCATCGATGAAATCCAGCTTTGTGCCGATCCGGAACGCGGCCATGTCTTCACCGACCGTCTGCTGCGTGCCCGGGGCACTTCCGAGACCCTGTTCCTAGGCGCCGACACCATGCGCGGGCCGATTTCCGCTTTGGTACCAGGTGTCGAATTCGTGCGCCGCGAGCGGATGTCCGATTTGGCCTATGCGGGTTCGAAAAAGATAAGCAGGATGCCGCCACGCACCGCAATCGTCGGATTTTCGGTTGATAATGTCTATGCAATTGCCGAGCTGATCCGCCGCCAAAAGGGCGGTGCAGCGGTAGTGATGGGGGCGCTCAGCCCGCGTACCCGCAATGCGCAGGTGGAACTCTATCAGAACGGCGAAGTCGATTACCTGGTGGCCACTGACGCCATCGGCATGGGGCTGAACCTGGACATCGACCACGTCGCGTTTTCCTCGACGCGCAAGTTCGACGGTCGCCGGATGCGCGATCTGGCACCCAATGAGCTGGCGCAGATCGCAGGCCGTGCTGGCAGGGGGATGAGCCACGGCACCTTCGGAGTCACCGGCGATGCCAGACCGCTGGACGAGGGCACCGCCTCGGCGATCATGAACCATCAGTTCACGCCGCTGAAGAAGCTGAACTGGCGCTCGGCCGACCTGCAGTTCGGCACGGTGGAGGCGCTGATTCATTCGCTCGAATCAAGCCCCTCGAACGAGAACCTGATCAAGGCACGCGAGGCGGATGACCTCGGCGCGCTGAAAATGCTGTCACGCGAATCTGGCATTATCTCGCGCACCACCAATGCGCAATCGGTAAAGCTGTTGTGGGATGTTTGCCGGATCCCCGATTTCCGCGGCATCTCCCACGCTGAGCATGCCTCGCTTCTGGGGGTGATTTTCGAGCATTTGCACGGTGGCGGCGTGGTGCCGGACGACTGGATGGCTCGCCAGATCAAGCGAATTGACCGCACCGACGGCAACCTCGACACATTGTCGAAAAGATTGGCATTTATCCGCACGTGGACATATGTCGCGCAAAGGAATGGATGGCTTCGTGACGAAAGCCATTGGCGCGGGGAGACGCGCGCTGTAGAAGACAGGCTGTCGGATGCTCTGCACGAGCGTTTGACTCAGAGATTTGTGGACCGGCGCACGTCTGTGCTGCTGCGCCGGCTCAAACAGAAGGAGGCCCTTTTGGCCGAAGTGAATGACAAGGGTGAAGTGACGGTCGAAGGAGAATTCGTCGGCCGTCTCGAGGGGTTCCGGTTCAGCCCGGACAAGAGCGCGCAAGGCACCGAGGCGAAGGCCCTCAAGGCGGCCTCGCTGCAGGCTTTGGCACCGCAATTCCATCTGCGTGCGGACCGGTTCTACAACGCGCCCGATACCGAGATCGATTTTACCGAGCAGGGCGGCCTAATGTGGGGCGAGCATGCCGTGGGCAAGCTGGTTGCCGGCGCTGATGCGCTGAACCCGCAGATCGAGGTGTTTGTGGATGACGCCGCAGGCCCGGACGTTGCCCAGAAGGTCGAACGCCGCCTGCTGCATTTCATCACCCGCAAGATCAACGCGCTGTTCGAGCCGCTCTTGAACTTGCAGAAGGACGAAGAGCTGTCGGGCCTGGCCCGCGGTTTTGCCTTCCGTATGGTCGAAAACCTGGGCGTGCTGCCGCGCGCAGGTGTTATGCAGGAAGTCAAGGACCTGGACCAGGATGCCCGCGGCGCGCTGCGCAAGCATGGCATCCGGTTCGGCCAGTTCACCATCTTTATGCCGCTCTTGCTGAAGCCCGCGCCGACCCGTCTGCGCCTAGTGCTGTGGTCGCTGGCCAACGGTCTGCAGGATTTCCCCGAGGCGCCGCCTCCGGGCCTGGTCACCGTACCGTCGATCAAGGACGCGCCCGAGGGTTATGACACCATGTCCGGTTACCGCGCGGCTGGCGAGCGGATGATCCGCATCGACATGCTGGAGCGTCTGGCTGACATGCTGCGCGCCGAAGACAGCCGCGGCGGCTTTGAAGCCAAGGCCGACATGCTGTCGATCACAGGCATGACGCTGGAGCAGTTTGCCGATCTGATGCAGGGCCTGGGCTACAAGGCCGAGAAGGGCGAGCGCGAGAAGGTGAAGCCGGTTGCGGCTGAGCCGGAAGCAAAGCCTGCCGAGGCTGCCGCTGAGGAAGCACCTGCAGCAGAAGAGGCTGCTGCAGAAGCACCTGCGGCGGAAGAGGCTGCGGCTGAAGCACCTGCCGCGGAAGCTGCTGCAGAAGCACCGGCGGAGGCACCTGCTGAAGAAGCACCTGCGGAAGCGGCTGCAGAGGCCAAAGCCGAAGCACCCGCCGATGCGGAGCCGGAGGTGGAAGTCTTCTACACCTTCACCTGGGGCGGCAACCGCGGCGGACGCCAGGGCGGCGGCCAGCGCCAGCAGAACCGCCGTCCGCAGGGCGATGGCAAACCGGCAGGCAAGGGCAAGCCGCGCGGCGCCAAGGGCGGCGACCGCGAGGGCGGCCGCGGCAAGCCGGGCCGCAAGGGCGGTCCCCGCCAGGACCAGGGTGCCAAGACCTATTCCTCGCGCCCGCCCAAGAAGGAAAAGCAGATCGACCCGGACAACCCCTTTGCCGCTGCGCTGATGGGGCTGAAACAGGGCGACTGACCCGGCCATGACTGAGGCGGCGCCCAAGATCCGCATCGACAAGTGGCTGTGGCATGCGCGGTTTTTCAAAACCCGCAGCCTGGCCGCCAAACAGGTCAGTGCGGGCCATGTGCGCCTCAACGGCACCAAGGCTCTGAAACCGGCTCAGAACGTCACCCCCGGCGACGTTCTGACCTTCGCTCAAGGCAAAGTGATCCGCGTGGTGCGGGTCGAGGCCATCGGCGAGCGCCGCGGCCCGGCGCCGGAAGCGCAGGGGCTGTACTTCGATATGACGAAAAAGCAGGAAAATGTTCCTGCCAATCCGAAATTCGAGGGAAAAGGCCGTCCGGACAAAAAAGCCCGCAGGGCGCTTGATCTTAAGCGCAGCCAAGATACCCTTTGACGGCTTGAAGAGTTCGCCCGACTGGATTAGCTAGGCGCCAAACGCAAGACGGGACTCGGTACAATGACCTATGTGGTGACGGAAAACTGCATCGCCTGCAAATACACCGACTGTGTCGAGGTATGCCCGGTGGACTGCTTCTATGAGGGCGAGAACACCCTGGTGATCCACCCCGATGAATGCATCGACTGCGGTGTCTGCGAACCGGAATGCCCGGCGGACGCAATCCGTCCGGACACTGAGCCGGACATGGACAAGTGGGTTGAGTTCAACCGCAAGTACGCCGAGCTGTGGCCTGTCATCGTCTCCAAGAAGGATCCGATGCCGGGTTACGAGGAGCGCGACGGCGAAGAGGGCAAGCTGGAGAAGTATTTCTCGGAAGCGCCCGGCGAAGGCGGCTGATTCTCTCGATCACGCGGCAATGCCGTATTTGTGCGGAGAACCGCCGTATTCTCAGGGGTTTTTACGAACCCTTGCCAGCAGGCCGCCTTTCGGGCGGCCCTTTTTTATGGTATGCTTAACGGACAATAGACATAAACAATCGGAGTCCGCCCCCGGCGCACGCCTTGAGCAGTGCGTGTCATGGGCGGTATTTCTGCGGAGATAATGTCCTGGGGGCTGGTCACGATACACTGACCGGAACCGGGCGTTTTTTCGCCAAAAACGCCGGATCCGCCCGGCTGATGAGTGAGGAAGAACCTGTATGACCAAGTCGAAGAAGCTCGAATTCCGCCCCAATGATTACGTGGTCTACCCGGCGCATGGCGTTGGCCAGATCATCTCGATCGAGGAGCAGGAAGTGGCTGGCTTTGCGCTGGAGCTGTTCGTGATCACCTTCGAAAAGGACAAGATGACCCTGCGGGTGCCGACCAATAAGGCCACCGAAGTGGGGATGCGCTCCCTGAGCTCGCCGGACGTGATTGCCCAGGCGATGAAGACGCTCAAGGGCAAAGCCAAGGTGAAGCGCGCCATGTGGTCGCGTCGCGCCCAGGAGTATGAGCAGAAGATAAACTCCGGCGACCTGATCTCGATCGCCGAAGTGGTGCGCGATCTGCACCGCACCGATGATCAGCGCGAGCAAAGCTATTCCGAGCGCCAGCTTTATGAAGCTGCGCTGGAGCGTCTGACCCGCGAAGTGGCCGCCGTTTCCGGCAACGACGAAATCGCCGCTGCCAAGCAGGTGGACGAAGTGCTGACTTCTCGCGCTGCCTGATCCGACCGGATCGCTGAATTTGAAGGCCGTTCCTGTGAAGGGGCGGCCTTTTTCTGTGCCCGGGCCCGGCTCAGCCGCAGATGGCGAGGAGGGTGAGCAGCCCGGCAATCTCCGCCGTTTGCTGCGCTGCGCCAAGGATATCACCGGTCTGGCCGCCGATTTTGGCTTTGGCCAGCACGCCAAGGCCCGCCGCTGCGGCGCCTATGGCCAGCGCAGTGGCAAGTGCGGCAGCGCCGATCACCGGCAGTGACAAACCAATTGCAAGGAGGGCAGCCAGCAGGCAGGGCAGGGCGCGGGGGCGGCCGACGGTCTGCGACAGCCCTGCCGCGCGCGCATTGGGCAGAGCGGCCATCAGCGCGGGCATCACTGCGCGGCTCAGCATGGCCAGCGGCAGCAACACCCAAGGGCCCGCAACCTGGAGCAAGGCGGCTAGGGCGCTCCAGCGCAGGCCAAATCCCAGGATTAGCGCGATCACCCCATAGGCGCCAATGCGGCTGTCCTTCATGATCTCCAGCCGCCGCTCGCGGGTGAAGCCGCCCCAAAGCCCGTCTGCAGTATCGGCAAGCCCGTCCTCATGCATCGCGCCGGTCAGCATCACCTGAACTGCAAGGGCGAGCCCTGCGGCCACCATGGCAGGCAGTCCAGCAGCGAGGGCCAGTGCCGCCAGCAGCGCTGCAGGCAGGCTGACCGCCAGCCCGGCCAGCGGGAACGCCCAAACCGCCTTGGCTTGACGCTGGAAAGCGTCAGCTGGCAGATGCGGCAGCGGCAGCCGGGTCAGCAGCACCAGCGCCAGAGCCATGTCTTTTGCCTGAATGTCGTTTTTTCGCATCTGCGGGCCTATTGGAGGGCTTGCGGCGTTTCGGCCAGCGGTTAAACAGTCTGGAACCGCTTTATCCGCGTCACCCACTCAGATGCAACGAGGCAATACAATGCTGCCACAGCTTTCCTCTCTTGATGATTTCCGCGCCGCACTGGCAGGCGCACCTGCGCAGGACCAGGCGGCAGTGGATGGCGCCGCCGCGCGCAACACCCAGCTGACCAAGCCGCCAGGCGCGCTGGGACGGCTGGAGGATCTGGCCGTCTGGTACGGGGGCTGGCGCGGCACTGACCGGCCGGAGATCACAGCGCCGCAAGTGATTGTCTTTGCTGGCAACCACGGGGTGACGGCGCAGGGGGTCTCGGCCTTTCCGGCGGAAGTGACGGCACAGATGGTGATCAATTTTGAACACGGCGGCGCTGCGATCAACCAGCTGGCCCGGCTCGCCGGTGCCCGTATGGATGTGCACGCGCTGGAGCTGGACCGGCCAACCGCCGATTTCACCCAAGCCCCCGCAATGAGCGGGGAGGAGCTGCTGGCGGCGCTGCAGGCAGGCTGGAATGCCGTTGATCCCAGCGCCGACCTGCTGGTGGTCGGCGAGATGGGGATCGGCAACACCACCCCCGCGGCGGCCCTGGCCTGTGCTCTGTTTGGCGGCGAAGCGGCGGATTGGACTGGCCGGGGCACCGGCGTTGATGACGCAGGCCTGGCCAATAAGACCCGGGTGGTGGCCGAGGGCATTGCACTGCACCACGCGGCAATCAAAGACGGCCTGGACGCACTGGCCTGCCTGGGCGGGCGTGAAATCGCGGCCATGGCGGGCGCCATCGCCGCTGCGCGGATCCTGCACATTCCGGTGATCCTCGATGGTTTCATCTGCTGCGCGGCGGCGGCGTGTCTTGAAAAAACTGCGGATGGCGCACTGGACCACACCGTGGCAGGCCATCAAAGCGCTGAAGGGGCGCATCCCGCGCTGCTGGAAAAACTGGGCAAGGCTCCTTTGCTGTCCCTTGGACTGCGGCTGGGCGAGGCATCCGGCGCGGCATTGGCAATTCAGGTGCTGAAAGGCGCTGTTGCCTGCCACAGCGGGATGGCCACTTTCGCCGAAGCAGGGGTCACCGACGGCTAGGGGGTGGCGACGCCGGACTTGAAACTGAAAAGCCCCGGCTGGTGCCGGGGCTTTGTCATTCAGCGGCTTCCGAAGACTTTTTGCGCTTGCGTTCGGCCATTTCAAAAATCGCGCTTTCGATGGCCTTCTCCAGCTCCCGCGCCCGTTCGATATAGGCAGGGTTCTGGCTGGCAGGCACGCCGGGGATCCAATGCTCAGCCAGGTCGCGCAAGTTGGCGCGGTCGTGGGCGTAGAAGGTCTGCGCCGCCTGCGCCGCCTCGTATTCGCTGAGACCTGCGTTCTCCAGCACGTAACGGCCGGCCCGCACTGAAGCGTCGAACATCTCGCGCACGATGTCATCGGCGCCGGCCTTGTAAAGCTCATAGACGTGGTTGCGGTCCTTGGCGCGGGCGATGATATGCAGGTCCGGATAGGCCCGGCGCACATAGGTGACCATTTTGACCACACCCTCCGGATCGTCCAGTGCCACCACAAAGACCTTGGCCTTGGCAATGCCCGCGGCCTTCAGCAGCTCGGGGCGGGTCGGATCGCCCAGGAAGCTCTTGACCCCGAAGCGGCGCATCAGCTGCACTGCTTCCATGTCATGATCCAGCACCACTGTTTTGAAGCCGCTGGCCTGCACCAGCCGGTTGACGATTTGGCCGAAGCGGCCGATGCCCGCAATGATTACCGGGCCTTCCTCGTCGATTTCATCAGGCTCGAATTCCTGCCGCGCTTCAGCCATGTGCTTGGACATCAGGTCGTAGACGATGAACAGAAGCGGGGTGATCAGCATCGACAGGGCGACCACCAGCAGGAGCTTCTCCTGCAGGGCAACAGGGATGACGTTGAGCTGGGTTGAAAACGCCAGCAGTACAAAGCCGAATTCGCCGGCCTGGGCCAGGCCGAGGGTGAACAGCCACAGGTCGCGGCGCTTGAGGCCAAAGGCGCGGCCGACCATAAACAGCACCGCCCCCTTGGCAAAAATCACCAGCGCTGCCAAGCCGATCAGATCGCCCGGGTCAGCCAGGAACTGGCGGTAGTCGATGCCGGCGCCAACGGTGATGAAAAACAGGCCCAGGAGCAGCCCTTTGAAGGGGTTGAGGTCGCTTTCCATCTCGTGGCGGAATTCCGAGTTGGCGAGCACCACACCAGCCAGAAAGGCGCCAAGCGCCGGAGAGAGGCCAACCAGGGTCATCAGGAAGGAGATGCCGACCACAATCGCCAGAGCCAACGCAGTGTACATCTCGCGCAGGTTGGAGGCGTGGATGAAGCGGAACACCGGCCTGGTGAGATAGATGCCAGCCAGGATGATGGCAGCAATCGCGGCCAGGGTGACCAAGGCCACCGCCCAGCCGGGCAGCCCGTCGACCAGCGACAGCGAGTGGTGGCCGCCGCCGTGGCCCGCGCCTTCGCGGGCGATTGAACCGTCAGAGGAGAATTGCGGGGCCGCATAGGTGCCCAGGAGCGGCAGGAAGGCGAGGATGGGGATCACTGCGATATCCTGGGTCAGCAGCACCGAGAAGGCCGAACGTCCGCCGCCGGTGCGCATCAGGCCTTTTTCCGACAGGGTCTGCAGCACAATTGCGGTCGACGACAGCGACAGCGCCAGGCCCACTGCCAGGCTGACGTGCCAGGGCTGGCCCATCACCATGGCAGCGCCCATCAGGGCAAGCGTCGAAGCTGCGACCTGCATGCCGCCCAGTCCCAAGAGCTTGTGCCGCATCGCCCAAAGCGCCCGCGGCTCCAGCTCCAGCCCGATCAGGAACAGCATCATCACCACGCCGAACTCGGCGAAATGGCGCAAATCCTCGGTCTCGGCGCCGGTCAGGCCCAGTACCGGGCCAATGGCGATGCCCGCCGCAAGGTAGCCCAGAACAGAGCCAAGCCCGAGACGCGCAGCAAGGGGAACGGCGATGACGGCGGCACCCAGATAAATGGTTGCCTGATAAAAAAATTCTTCCATAGGGAAGTATCGCAATCCCGCCGGGGGCTTGGCAATGGCTTTGCGTGCCGCGGCTGGATGCAAAGGCAATTCAGCGCCTGCACGGGCAGACGCTGCTTAGGTGTTGAGCAACCGGTCGGGTGCTACTGTTCCAGCATTCGGATTTCTTCGCTGAGTTTGCCGATCCGGTCCAGCCGCCGGGAGATCCGTTCCTGGAAACCGCCTAGCTGGTCAATGATGTCCGCAAGGGTTTCACCAGAGTCGGTCAGCCGCGCGCTCTCGATCTTGAGCAGGACCCGTGTCGAGCTGAGGCCCAGAAAATGACGGTGCATGACCTGGCAGGCGCCGGTGATACGGGCGGCTTCCTCATCGACTTCCTTCATGCCGTCCTGCGCCCGTTTGACCTGGGATTTCACCAGATCGCCGAGAATTTTCCGTTCCGACTCCATGTCGGCGTTGCCCAGATCCCGGCGTTCCTGTTGCAGCTGGTTGTCGCATTCGATCAGAACCCGGGCCATGCCTTCGACAAACAGGCTGTTATTCACCGAGGATTTGATCTTGGCGAAGTTGCTGTTCTTGCCCATCACATGGGCGCCGAACCAGTCCGACATCTCGCGCGACATCGAGCCGTAGTTCTGCGACAGCACCGTCACCGGACCGCCCGAAGGTTCGATCCGCGAGGCCAGAACCCGCAGGTTGTGCGGGATTGTGTGCATGGCGTCAAAGTCGGTGATCAGCCCTTCGGTTTCCTCAACCAGGGTTTCGGCATTGCGCAGCATGCCTGTCAGTTCCTGGATTCGTGCGTGCGACTGGTTGCCCAGACCCTGGTCGCGCGCGATCAGTTCCTTGCTCAGCGCATCCGCTGCAAACTGATGGTAATCTTCAAATCCCCGGCCTTTCAGCCAGTCGAGCAAGTAGGCTGCACTGTCTTCGGGGCTGAGCCCCTCGTCCTTTTCGAGCTTGAGCATCTGCGCATAAAGCGCGCGGACTTCGTCGAACAGCGGGCTGCTGGGTTTGATGCGGGCCGAGAGGTAGCCGTCCTTGCAGGGCACCACCACGGCAAACACCCAGTAGTACAGCCCGTCCTTGGACTTGTTCTTGACGTATGCCCCCATGAATTCGCCGCGCTGGATGGTGTCCCAGAACAGCTGGAAAACGCCCTTGGGCATGTCCTGGTGGCGGATGACCTTATGCGGCGCGCCGATCAGTTCTTCCCAGGTATAGGCGCCAACCCGGCGGAACACATAGTTGCCGGCTTGGATCACGCCGCGGCCATCGGTCCTGGAAAAGAATACCTCGTTGAGGCCAAACGGCGCCTCGCCACTGGTAGGGCGCGTTTCTACACGGCGGTCAACAAAAGACACGGGCACGTTCCACTTTCGGTTACAGAAGTCGTTGCCGTATCTTTAAAGCCAATTCCTTCCCGCTTGGTTAAGTCGGCAAAGGCGCGTCCCGTTTTAATTGTGCCATCACGATCTGGCTTTGGACCCGGGAAACGGCGGGATGCGGCAATAAAACGCCGTGAATGAGCGCATTCAGCTCTTCTAGCCCGGCGCAGTAGACCCGCAGCAGGTAGTCGGCCTCGCCGGTCATTGTCCAGGCCGAGGTGATTTCCGGGCGGCTGGCGACCAAGCGGGCGAATCCCTTGGACTGCTCGGGGCCGTGGCTGCCCAGATGAACCTGCACGAATCCCTGCACTGTCAGCCCCAGCCGGGCCGGATCCAGCCGCGCCGAATAGCCTTGGATGTAACCCTCTGCCTCCAGCCTCTGCCGCCGCCGCCCGGCCTGGCTGGGTGACAGGTTCAAAAGCTCCCCCAGCTCCTGAGCGGTCAGATGCGCGTCCTTCTGGAGCGCTGCGAGCAATTTTGTGTCGGTAGGATCAAGCATGCGTGAAACCCTCAATATTTGCGAATGATGCGCGAGATGATCGCATGCATCAAGAAGTTGGTGCGGGATTATGCGGAAACCTTGCATCCGAAATGCGGTACTCTTGATGCAAGAATTCATCCTGTCCGTATCTGACATCAAGGAGACGCGCTATGGGCCCGTTCCCGCACAACGCCCCGAAATCCGAAATCACGCCGGAAAACCCTGCCGGCACCGATGGCTTTGAATTTGTTGAATTTGCCAGCCCCGAACCCGAGGAGCTGCGGGCCTTGTTTAACCGCATGGGCTATGAATTCGTGGGCCACCGCAAGGACAGCCCGCTTGTGGAGCTGTGGCAGCAGGGCGATGTCACCTACATCCTGAATGCCGACCCGGAAAGCTTTGCTGCGAAATTCGTCGAGGAGCATGGCCCCTGCGCCCCTGCAATGGGCTGGCGGGTGGCGGATGCGCAAAAGGCGTTTGACCATGCGGTGGCCAAAGGCGCCGAGGCTTACGAAGGTCCCGGCAAGACCATGGATGTGCCTGCGATCAAGGGCATCGGCGGCTCGCTGATCTACTTCATCGACCAGTATTACGACACATCGCCCTATAACGCTGAATTCGAGTGGCTGAAGCAATCCAAGCCGCGCGGCGACGGATTTTACTATCTTGATCACCTGACCCACAATGTCTTCAGGGGCAACATGGACAAATGGTTCAAGTTTTACGGCGACTTGTTCAACTTCAAGGAGATCCGATTCTTTGATATCCAGGGCAAGTACACCGGCCTGCTGAGCCGGGCGCTAACCTCGCCTTGCGGCCGCATCCGCATTCCGATCAACGAGGACCGGGGCGAGACCGGGCAGATTGTTTCCTACCTGAAGAAATACAAGGGCGAGGGCATTCAGCACATCGCCGTGGGCAGCGATGATATTTATGCCAGCACCGACGCAATCGCGGAAAAAGGGCTGAAGTTCATGCCAGGTCCGAATGAGGCCTACTATGACATGTCTTATGACCGGGTTCTGGGTCATGACGAGCCCAAGGAGCGGATGATGAAGCACGGCATCCTGATCGACGGCGAAGGCGTGGTGGACGGCGGCGAGACAAAAATCCTGCTGCAAATTTTCTCGAAAACCGTGATCGGGCCGATCTTCTTTGAGTTCATCCAGCGCAAGGGTGACGACGGCTTTGGCGAGGGCAACTTCAAGGCGCTGTTTGAATCGATCGAGCGGGAGCAGATCGAAAGCGGCGAGATTAAAGCCGCCGGGTAACGGGCGGCAAAAATAGAAAGCAAAATTAAACCGGGTCTGCCTTGCAGGCCCGGTCTTATTTTGCGGGCAAGGCTGCTAGATCAGGCCCAGAAGCCAGGCTGGCAAAAGAAAGGCCAGGGTTTGAAGCAGCGCAAGACCCGGATGGCGCAGCACTAAGTCAAAGTAGAAAGTTATTGCCGGAATGCGGCTGCGAAATCCTCACGGTAACGTCTCGAGATCGCAAGGCTTGCCACGAAAGCAGTCAGCATGGAGGCTACGATAACAGCCGTTTGCAGACCGGAAGTGAGAGATGCAAAGGAAGCCCAGGCTTCAGCAGTCAGCCGTTGGGCATTTCCAAGGTGCGGTTGCGGCCGCTTTTCTGGTATTGCAGCCGGCTTTCGCCGATTGCGATCACCCGGCCGCCGTCGATGCGGTCGCCGACTTGGACTTTCTTGTAACGGCCGGAGGGCAGGCGGATCAGGGCACGGCGGTCGGCAGCGGTGCCATAGACGCCGATCAGGTTAAGTTTGCGCAGGTTGATGGCCCCGTTGACGGTGGCGCGGCGGGCCACCGAGGCAGCCGTTGGGATGCTGGGTGCTGCTGCAGCCGCAGCGGCTGGCACGGCCGCGGCGGTCTGCACCTGGTTTTGCGGATTGCGCCGGGCACGGTCGACCAGATTAGCAAAGTTGGCCGGGCGGCTGCGCGGCACCACTGAGGCGGCAACCGCCTGGGCGGTGGCGGGCTGCTGCTCTGCCTCAGCCGGTTTCAAGCTGGCCGGACGCTGCCGGGGGCGCAATGACGCCAGCTCCGCACGGCTGAGGCCGCCCAAACGGGCCCGCTCGGCCTGTTCCGCCAGATCGGCGGGACGGGACTTGGGACGCTTGCGTGACAGAACCTGGTTGCGGGCGACTTCCTCCGCCAGCGCTTCGGCGGCCGGGTCGCTGCGATCGGGCGCGCGTGGCGGCACCACTTTGGGGCGGCCAAGGAAAATGGTGATGCCATCGGGATTGAGCGTGCCCTCGGGGGTTGCCTTAACCAAGCCGCGCTCGTCCAAGTCAAAGGCCGCTCCGGCGGCGGCTGGGGAGGCAACTGCCTCGGGTGCGCCGTCCCGGGCAAAGCTGTCCGGCCGGGGCAGGGCAACTGCATCCGGCGCAGTGCCATTCTGGTCGATCGAGGCGGTGTAAAGCTCATCCAAGCCTGTGGCGGACGGGAAGCTGTCCAGTTCGGGCGCAATCGTCCAGACCCCGGTTGCAGCATAACGCGCAGCCTGGGCTAGCGGGTCTTGCGGCTCCTCAAGACGGGAGGGCGCAGGGGCAGGCAAAGCCGTTTCCGCTCCGCCGGGCTGCAGGCTTTCTGGGTCCAGGAAGGCTGTGTCCGTACCTTCTTCGGGCAGGTCGAAACCATCGGCGGCAGCCTCGTCCGCAACCGAAGGCGCAGCAGCAGAGGCCGTCTCTTCGGTTTCGGCGGGGGGGCTATCCGGCTCAGTCGTTGCCGCGTTGTCCTCCAGCAGGAGCGGATCGGGCTGATCCGCCAGCACGCTTACCTGCGGGGCAATTTCAGCGGCTTCCTGTTCTGCGCTGCCCGGTTCTTCCACGGCTGCAGGTGCACTCGTGCCGGCGTCAGGCGCAACCGGGTCGTCGCTGCCTGGCTCGACGGGCGGTGCCGCCCTTAGGTTCTGATCTTCCTCCGGAGCCGAGGCTAGGAAACCGGTCTCGCCCAGCAAGGCCCAGACCGCGACTGTTGCCATAAAGAGCAGCAAAAATGCCGTGAGGATCACGCCCAGGTACCGCGGCTTGCCCTTGATGGCGGCGCTTGCAGCAGCGGTCTCCGGCTGCAGAGCGGCAGCCGGTGCCTCCTCCCGAAGTGCCGCGGGCGCTGGCGGAATTGCGGTGCGCGGCGGGGGGGCGTCTGCGGTTTCCGTCTTTGGAGCCGCGAGTGCTGCGCCGAGAGGTTTGGCCGTGGCGGAGGGAACTGCTGCCAGTGGTGCCGGGGCCGGAGCGCGCGGCGGCGCAGCCACGGGAGCGGCAGCAGGCTTGCTGCGGCGGCTGGAAAAACCAGCTGCTTCTGGCGCGGCGGCCTCAACCGGGGGCGCTGAAACCGGAGGAGCTGGCGGGAGTTTAGCCGGTATTTCAGGATCTTCCGCGCTGGCGTCCGTTTCTGCTCCGGTGCTGTCTGCCGCAGCTTCCTGCGTGCCGGTGCTGTTTGGGGAAGCGTCCTGCTGCGTGCCGGGGACCTCTTCTTCCGGCAGCGGCGCTGCCTCGGCCTCGGGCTCCGTAATGGGGGCAGTTTCAGCGGGCGCGGGAAACTCGGCTGGACCCACAACTGCAACGGGGCTGCCGTCGGGCTCGACTTCGGTGCCGCGGATTGCCCGTGTGGTGCCAAAGAAAGGCTCGCCCAGGAAGCCGCTGTCTTCCGGCACCGCGACAAAACTCACCGGGCCGAAGCCATGTTCGACAGCAAAGGTCTCAGCCTCGTCCAGCGTCTCCAGGGCAACCGCGGCGATATGGGTGTCCGGGCCATCGATGCAGATGTCGAAAGCGAGCTCATCAACCGCATAAGGGGTGGCCCCTTCGAGAGCCCTGCGGGCTGCCGCAATCCGTTCTTCGTCCGGAAGATCCCCGGTTTCCGCAGTCAAGAACCGGATCTGGTCGTTGGGCAGGATCAGTTTCGTGTGGATCCCTTCCGGCGCCAGCCGCTGCGCATCTTCGCGCATGGCTGCCAGGGCGGCGGGCAGGTCTTCGGTGTCAAACGGAGTGCTGGCCACACTGCGCCAGCCGTCTTTGGCGCGGAACAGCAGCGAAATGCCATCAGAAGAAAGCGAAAGAGCAAACGCCGGTTTCATGCTTTGGGTCAAACCATCCAAATTCATACTGCCCGGGGCACGCAGGGCGCCCGGTGTTTTGCTGCGGACCTTAAAGCAGAAACCTGCCGGGTGAAAGGAAAAGACAGCGCGAAACCTTGCAAGCGGCGGATTGCCGTACCCATCTAAGGCGCATTCAAAAAGGAGCTATTCCAGAATGAAGGTAAAACAACTCCTGGCAGCGGCGCTGATGCTGTCGGTCAGCGCCGGCGCCGTGGCGGCCGGCGAAACTGCGGCGCAGCGGCAGATCACAGTCAATGGCGAGAGCAGGCTGCAAGTGGCGCCGGAACTGGCTAGCATTACCCTGGGCGTGACCGAGGAAGCGGAAGACGCCGCAGTTGCGATGGGGGCGGTTTCGGACGCGATGAGTGCAGTGATCGGACGGCTGAAGAAGGCGGGCATTGCGGCAGAAGACATGCAGACCCGGCGGATTGCCCTGCACCCGGTGTGGTCGCAGGACCGGTCGTATGACAGTGGCGGACGGCGCGAGATCACCGGGTTTCAGGCGTCCAATACACTGATGGTGCGGGTGCGGGATCTGGAGCGGCTGGGCGAGGTGCTCGATACGGTGCTGCGCGCCGGCGCCAACCAGTTCCAAGGCTTGAGCTTTGGAGTTGAGGACCCTGCCGCGGTTACCGATCAGCTCCGCGGGGCAGCGGTGAAAGACGCTATCCGCAAGGCGCAGCAGCTGGCCGAGGCGGCGGGCATGGAGCTGGGGCCGGTGCGCTCGATCAATGAGCACGGCGGCAGCGGCGGCCGTCCGCTGATGGCCATGGAGATGGCCCGCAGCGATGCGATGCCCATTGAAGCTGGCGAACTGACCTTCAGCCATACTGTATCTGTCGTATTCGACATGTCGGTGTCCGGCGGCGAATAATCCCGGGTCCGGGCCGTGCAAAAGGCCGGGCTGGGCGCCCGGCCTTTCTTTTCTCGATGCAGCGGCTGCTCAGCCGCAGGCTTTGGCCAGCGCCTGGTCCAGGTCGCGGATCAGGTCGTTGGCATCTTCGATACCGATCGAGACCCGCACCACATTCGGACTGGCGCCGGCGGCTTCCTGCTGTTCCGGGGTCAGCTGGCGGTGGGTGGTTGAGGCCGAGTGGATGATCAGCGAGCGCGTGTCGCCGAGGTTGGCCACATGGCTGAAGATTTCCAGCGAGTCGACCAGCTTGATGCAAGCCTCATAGCCGCCCTTGACCGCAAAGGTGAACAGCCCGCCGGTGCCCTTGGGGTAGTGGGCCTGGGCGCGCTCGTAGTAGGGCGAGGAGGGCAGGCCGGCATAGGTCACATAGTCGATGCGGTCGTCCTGCTCGAGCCAGGCGGCGATCTTCTCGGCGTTTTCGCAGTGGCGCTGCATGCGCAGGGACAGGGTCTCGGTGCCCAGGAGCGTGTAATGCGCGGCCTGCGGGTTCATGGTCATTCCGAGATCGCGCAATCCGATGGCAATGCCGTGGAAGGTAAAGGCAAGCGGGCCGAAGGTCTCGTGGAACTTGAGCCCGTGGTAGGCGTCTTCCGGTGCCGACAGCGAGGGGAACTTGTCGTTGGCCGACCAGTCGAAGTTGCCGCTGTCGATGACGCAGCCGCCTGTCACGGTGCCGTTGCCGGTCAGGTATTTGGTGGTGGAGTGCACCACCAGCGTCGCGCCTTGGTCGATCGGGCGGCAGAGGTAGGGGGTGGCGGAGGTGTTGTCGACGATGAGCGGGATGCCGGCTGCGTCGGAGATATCGGCAAGTGCCCGGATGTCGGTCACATAGCCGCCGGGGTTGGCCACGGATTCGCAGAACACCGCACGGGTGTTTTCGTCGATGGCGACCTGGACGGCTTCCAGATCGTCGGTGTCGACGAATTTTGCCGACCAGCCGAAGCGCTTGATGGTCTGGCTGAACTGGGTGACGGTGCCGCCATAGAGCCGGGTCGAGGCCACCACATTGCAGCCCGGCCCCATCAGCGGGAACAGCGCCATGATCTGCGCCGCATGGCCGGAGGAGCAGCAGACCGCGCCGACGCCGCCTTCCAGCGTGGCGAGGCGTTCCTGCAGCACCGCGACGGTGGGGTTGGTGAGGCGCGAGTAGATGAACCCGACTTCCTGCAGGTTGAACAGGGCGGCGGCGTGTTCGGCGTCGCGGAAAACGTAGGCGGTGCTTTGGTAGATCGGCGTCTGCCGCGCACCGGTGGCCGGGTCCGGCTTGGCGCCGGCATGGATCTGCAAGGTGTCAAAACCGTAGGACGGGGCGTCGGTCATGAGAATGTCTCCCTGAAAAATCGTCTGTCTCGCGCGCACCACAGCACGGCAGCGCGGTAAAGGCAATTGCAGGAATACGGCAGCAGGCGGCTCCCGCCCGTCGCAGGCCGCCTGATGGCGTCCGCTCCCGTTGGGCATGGCGCCATGCCGCGCATGGCGCGCGCCGCGCGGAGCGCGGCGCCGGGCCCAACTGCGGCAGGCCTCCGGAAGGAGGCCTGGAAGCAGGCGGGAGCGCTTCGCCTGACTGCAGCCTCACGCGGGAGATCAGCGAATCCAGAAACCCTCGGACTTGATCCGGTTGCGGATCATTTGTTCGCGGCGGGGCAGATTGTCCCGGTCGAACAATGCCCTCACCTTTTCGCCGCGGCCCTGGTAGACCATGCGCTTGATGGGTTCATAGCCCTTCAGCACCTTTTTGATCTTGTTGGGCGCTGCAATCTCGTGCAGCAGCGCAACCACTCTGTCGCTTTCCCGGGCATAGAGCAGCGGGAACAGCCGGTAGTGGCAGCTGGTCTCCCCGTCCAAATACCCGGCAGGCAACGTGCTGCGGCCGCCGCCGAAGGAATGAATCACCAAGGGCAGCACGATCTGGTCCAGCCAGGGATCCAGCGACTGGCACACCAGTTCCGGCGGCGGATCATTCAGAACGGACCGGGCATAAACCAGGAACCGCTTGCCAAAGGCCCGCGGGCAGGCGCCGTAGAAGTACCCTGCATTGAAATAGAGGTAGCGCTTCCAGAATTCATCCGGCTGGCTCAGATCCAGGCTGGACAGGAAATCCAGCCCGAACCGGCTGTAGAGCGACTGCCAGATGCCTGCGTAGCCAGGCCCGTAAAGGGAGGGTTTCGGCCAAGTGCCTTCCACCCGCAGCGACGCCGAGGGGCGGGAAAAATCGAAGGGCACGTCCGCCAGCTCGCCGGTGATCAGGGTGTCGGTGTCAAAAAACACAAAAGGCTCGCCCTCGGGCAGCGCCTGCAAGGCCTCGATCTTGTTGCCATAGGGGTAATTCGTGCCGAAAGCCTGGTTTTCAAACGGCAGGATTTCTGCCCCCAGCTCCTCCAGCGCCTTCAGCACTTCTTGGTTGCGGATACTGGGATCTTTTTCCCAAAGCGGCCCGGGCTGCGGCACCGCCACAAACAGCCGCCCGGCAAAACCAGGCGAGCAGTGGCGCAAAGAAGCCGCAAACAGAAGCGCCTCATACTGCAGCCGGCCGGCCTGGCCGATGATCATCACGTTGAAGGGGGCATTTGCCATTGTTTTCCCCGTTTTCCGTCTCTTCCGGGCGGATAGGACTGCCTGATAGTTTAGCTACAAGCCTGCAGGGGGCCGTGCAACAGCTCCGGGAACAATTTCGGTGTGCTTTGTGATATGCAGGACTCATTTGAGGAGAAGAACAATGCTTGACGTGATCCTGGCCATGATTGCGGCCGCAGCGCAGCCCGGCACGCCAGCCGGCGCGGCCGAGAGTGCCGCCGCTGCTGCGGTTGCCGCGCCAGCCCCTGCCGCGACCGCATTGGTTGCCGAGCCGCAGGAGGCGGCCGGGCGGTTCACCACAGCCACCGAAGTGAAGCCGATCCTGGCCGCGACCCGCGCCAATTGGATCCATGTGCGCGAGTTCAACGGGCAGGACCTGCTCTATGTGACCCACCTGTGGTCCTGGCGCTGCGGACTGGCACAGGTCAAGCTGGGTGTGAACGGCCACCCGCTGGAGATCTGGCCGCTGCCGGACTGCCACTTGGATGAAGGTTTTCCGAACATGATCAAGGCAGAGGATGGGCAGCCCTACCGCAGCTATCCGCTTGGTTCGATTCAGCAGATTGCTGTGGAAGTCACCTATGATGATCTGAGCGTCGAAGGCTATGTATTCGGCCGCAATGGCCAGCCTCTGCCGTGACCGCAGCGCGGACCGCCGCCGGCATGGTGCAGGCTAGGGGGTGATCAGCGAGACGCCGGGCAGCCGCTGCACAGCATAGAGGTCTTCCTCGTAAAGGCCGCTCATCTCGTCGACCAGGGCGTCGGTCCAGCCGGGGAAATCCAGTTCCTCTTCCAGCGCCTCTTCCCTGGCGAATTTGTCCAGAAAGGCCGCATAGACCCGGCGCCGGTGGACCCCGGTCATGTCCGGGTGTTCTTGCAGGTAGGCGCGCAGCCGCTCCAACCCGGCCGGCTGCATCAGGGTGGCCAGCAAATCCAGCCGCCCTTCCAGCGGCTCCCCTGCCTCCAGCCCGGCCAGCTCCCGCAGGATTTGCCCCCAGATCAGCGGCAGATCCTCGTAGCACCAGACCGTCACAGCCATGTCCGGCACCGCCTGCCGCATCCGTTCCAGCAACCCGGACCAGCGCAGCTGCAGCGGGTCGCAGCCTTGCATCGCCTTGCGCACGGTGCTGCGGGCGGATCGGGCAAACAGGGCCGGCAGAAATGTGGCTGGATTGCGCAGCGCCATGCAGATCTCCAGCTGATCATAAGGAAACAGCGCCTGCAGCGCTTGCAGGCGGTCTTCGGCTTCCGGATAGAAACGGAGCCCGTTCAGCGCATGCCGCGGCGAGCCGAAGAAATGCGGGTTTGAGAGAATCACCCGGCTCGCCTTGCTGTCATCCAGAATCGCATCCCATAGGAGCTCTGGCGCTTCTTCAGCTGCATGGCCGTTTTTCATAGCTGCCATGCAGTCCTTAAGCAGCGACCGGTATTTGCCTGGGCCAGGAACCGCCGTGCCTTGCCTGGACAGCGGCCCGGCGTTTTTCAGCAGGGCTTTCAGCAGCAGATCTTCCTCAGTGGCATGCGCCCCGCAGTGAATGATGACCTGCATGTCCTGACCTGTGATTGCGGAGCGTCCGGTTTCCAGAAGTACTGCGGTGCGGAGATCAGGTCAAACCCGGCGGCAGCAGTGCGGAGGCCGGGCCGGGCTGGCCTTGCATGGCGGGTGCTGCGCATAGTTTCACCGGAGTGGTGTGTACCTGCTTGACGCTCATTCCGGACTCTTGTACCTGTCCCGCAACCGGTTCGCGCGGTGGCCGCTTCTGGACACACTATTCCCCTTGGGAGACAGTGTTGTCCGGTATGGTTTCAAAGTGAGCCCGTCTTGAGTGCCCCTATAGCTCAGCTGGTAGAGCAACTGATTTGTAATCAGTAGGTCCGCGGTTCGAGTCCGTGTGGGGGCACCATAACTTCCCTTTAAAATCGTTCAAAAACATTCCGATAGGGTTGTCTTTGAGCCTCTGCAAGTGACACAAGAGGCCACACTTGAGTCCATAGTCGTCTTCGAAGATGTGGCCTGGCCGCTGAGACTTCCCGCGAAGAAGGCTTCGGCAAAACGCTCAACATCCTCGCGAATGGCGTACGGCGAAGAAGAACCCCGGCTCTCAAGATCGTAGTTCTGATTGAGGTACGTCCGCCCTTCCAGCTTCGTGGCCTTAAAGAAGGGGGCGAAGGCGTCACGGATCACGGAGCAAGCGGCCAGGTTCGGAGATTGCCCTGGCTGGGGTGAGAATTTTTACGCGTGGATCTGTTGAGCGCTCAGCTGTGGCGGGGGCAATGGGCGGCAGAGCTTCACTTTGGCGGTTCCACTGAAAATCGAGCGGCTCCGGCTTTCGCGCAAACAAAAAACAACCCATGGGAATCCCCTATCTTTGCGATGCAAGGTAGGGGATACCTTACTGCCCAAGCCGGAGACTGGGCGCTACGGCTGTGACGTCTATTTTAACGCCCTGCTTTTGTTGGTTTATTGGTTTGCTCGGTGCCAGGGCATAGCTGAAAGGGAAGCATTATGGCTGTTGGCACCTTGGATGATATGGCGAATTACCTGACAGATGGATCTTGGGAGTATCTGGGGTTTGAACCTTTTGGATTTGATACCTCCCAAACTAACGTCATAACTGTGGACATTACTGGGCTTACGGCCGACCGCAAAGTTCTTGCGCGCAACGCGATGAAGGCTTGGGAAGCTGTAGCTGACATCAAGTTCCAGGAAACTACAAGCTCGGCACAAATCACTTTTGACGACGAAGGGACGAGCGCTGGGACCAGCCCTAACGCTGCTGGTTCCGGGTATGATATCGACATCAGCAAATCCTGGCAGCAGGGTGAAACCTGGTCCAATGCATATACTCAGCAGACCTACATTCACGAACTTGGGCATGCTTTGGGTCTAGGGCATCAAGGAGAATACAACGGTCCCGGTGCGATAATCCAGGTTTTCGACAACGATAGCTGGCAGCTTTCGGTTATGTCCTATGTGCGTCAAGACGAGAATGACGACGTCAACGCTAGTGCTGCCTATGTCCTTTCGCCGATGATGGTAGATATCGTCGCGATCCAGAACCGGTATGGCGCTCCTGCCAGCAACAGTGCCACTTCGGGCAACACGGTTTGGGGCGTTGGCTCCAATCTAGACGGTGCACTTGGCGAGCTTTTTGACAGCTGGTCCGGTCTATCAAGCCCCAACATTGTCAACGCCCCGAATGCCTTTACGATCTACGACCAAGGCGGCAATGATACGCTGAATGTCAGCAACTTTGCGCAGAATGCCAATATTGACCTGCGGGACACCAAGTTCTCGGATGTTGGCGGTCTGACTGGCAACATCGGTATTGCCCGCGGCACCGTGCTGGAAAACGTCATCACCGGCGCCGGCAATGACTCGGTTCTCGGCAACGATGCAAACAACAACATTACCGGCGGCGGCGGGTCTGACACGCTGTTGGGCGGCAATGGCAATGACGTGCTGGCCGGCAATGACGGCAATGACAGCCTCAATGGCGGTGCGGGCAATGACACGCTGTGGGGCGGCACCGGAGGGGACACCCTGCAGGGCGGCAGCGGTGCGGATCTGCTTTCCGGGATTGACGGCAATGATAGCATCTCCGGCGAGGCTGGTAACGATACTCTGAACGGCGGCTTTGGCAACGACACGCTGCGGGGCGGCAATGATAACGACGAGCTGAACGGATTTGCCGGTGCCGACAGCTTGTTCGGCGGCACCGGGTCCGACGTGCTTGACGGCGGCGATGGCGATGACAGCCTCCATGGCGGCTCCGGCAACGATACCCTGCTGGGCGGCGGCGGCCGCGATTTCCTGCAGGGCGAGGCCGGCAATGACACACTTAACGGTGGCTTTGGCCGCGACACGCTCCTGGGCGGCGACGGCATTGACGAGCTGAACGGCGGGGCGGATGCCGACAGCCTGGATGGCGGCAACTGGTCGGACACGCTGAACGGCGGTTCCGGTGACGACACTCTTGTGGGCGGCAGCGGTGCTGACTCGATGACCGGCGGCACCGGCAACGATGTCTTCTTTGCCGACAATGCCGGCGACACGGTGTCAGAGGCAGACGGCGGCGGCCATGACAGGGTTGAAAGCTCGGTTGCCTTTGATCTCTCGGAGCACAGTGAATTCATCGAGGATCTGACCCTTGCAGGCAGCGCTGCGATCAGCGGCACCGGCAATTCGCTGGACAACGTGATCACCGGCAACGGCGGCGCCAACGTGCTGAAAGGCCTGGGCGGCAAGGACTCGCTGGAGGGAGGAGACGGAAACGACACTCTCGAAGGGGGCTTCGGCAACGACACGCTGAAAGGCGGCAACGGCAACGACCACCTGAAGGGGAATCACAACAATGATGAACTGAGGGGCGGCAACGGGGATGACACCGTTGATGGCGGCCTCGGAAACGACCTGCTGTATGGCGGCAACGATTCAGACACCCTGATCGGGGCGGACGGCCAGGACACTCTTTACGGAGAAAAGGGTTCGGACCGGCTCGACGGCGGAGACGGCGCCGATGAACTCGTTGGTGCTGACGGCGGAGACACGCTGGTCGGGGGCAATGGCGGCGACATCCTCAAGGGCGGCGCTGGAGCTGATGTGCTGGATGGCGGTGCAGATGCGGATTCCCTGATTGGCGGCGACGATACCGACAGCCTGTCCGGCGGCAGCGGAGATGACACGCTGGATGGCGGCAATGGCGCCGATACCCTTTCAGGGGGCGATGACAACGATGTTCTGACGGGCGGCGGCGGTGCTGACAGCCTGACCGGCGGAAACGGAACTGACGAGCTGGCCGGCGGCCAGGGCAACGATACGCTGAAGGCCGGGGCCGGCGCAGACATTCTGCGCGGTGATGACAATGCCGACAGCCTGTCCGGCGGCGACGGCCAGGACACTCTGGAGGGCGGCAGCGGGTCCGATATTCTGATTGGCGGCAATCATGCGGATGTTCTGGATGGCGGAACCGGCAACGACGTCCTGTCCGGCGGCAACGGCAATGACACGCTGACCGGCGGCCTTGGCGCGGACACTTTCGAGTTCAGCCAGGGTGGCGGTGCCGATACGGTCACCGACTTCGGCAACGGCGGCGACATGCTGGGCCTGGGCGGTTTTGGATTTGCATCCGAGGCGGAAGCCCTCAGCAATGCCAGCCAGAACGGGTCCGATGTGGTGTTCGACTTCGGCGGCGGCGACATGCTGACGCTGCAGGGGTTGGGTCTGCAGGACCTAAACGGCAGCCTCCTGTTCTGACGGGTATTGCGTATTATGACCGGGCCGGAGCCAGCACGTGCTCCCGGCCCGGCTGTTAAAAAGTCCGTGATCTGTGAAATTAGCCCCGCCCAGCAGTTTTTAGGTAGCGGCGCAACCTTAACAGCCGCTAAGCGCGCGTTTGCGCCGTGCTGCAGGTGCGAGTGGCTGCCTGGAGGTCAGTGTCAGCAAAGGGCTCAGAACAACCAGCTGCACTGAATTTTCGTGCATTCAACTACTCACGTGTTACGCATCAGTTTTGTAAGTTGTTGAATTTTAATGAAGTTGTAGTGCCGTGCGGGGGCGTCATAACTTCCCTTGAAAGTCGTTCAAAAACATTGCGATAGGGCTGTCTTTGAGTCTCTGCAGGTGACACAAGAGCTCACACTTATGTCCGGGGCCCAATGTCTTTCTGTCAGCCGCCGCCCTTGCTGCTGCCGCCTATTGGCTCTGTGTCCTTGTGCTATCGCGATGGGCTGTCTGCTGAAATGTGTATTGCAACTGAGCCGTGTGAAGCCTTAGATAGCGGCAACCTCGGAAACACCGGTTTTTAACTGCAGCATCTGAAGCCTGACCTGTCGGGCAATGAAAACTTAAAGGACATTTGACGTGACGAATTTGACTTCCGTGTTGCCGCAAGCGGCCGCTGGTTTGGTTATCAACGGGACCTCTGGCGATGATACTGACCTCATGGGCGGTTCTTTTGACGACACGATCAACGGCTTGAGCGGAAATGACAACCTGTTCGGCTGGGAGGGAGATGACAGCCTGTCCGGGGGAGACGGCAACGACTTTCTCTCCGGCGGGGACGGCGATGACTACATCAACCCTGGCGACAATGCCGTCGGCGGTTGGGATCATGTGAATACTGGCCTTGGCAACGACACCGTCGATCTGTCTGACATGACATCCGGCGCCGCATGGCTGACCTTGACCCTGACCGCCTATAACGGCACGGTAGAGACGCAGGGCGTAACTGCGACAATCGATGGTTCCAGCAACTACGGCTATGTCGACAAAGGTGCGGGGCACGGGTCAACCACCATTCAAAGCCTCAACAACGTCTTGATCGCCGGCGAGCAGGACGGCGGTATCGCGCTGAGTGGAACGGGCTTTTCCGATGTTTTCAATATCAACGCTGGCGACCGTGGCTGGATTTCCGTCTTGGGCGGCGCGGGGCAGGATCAGTACAACCTGACTGCCAGCGAAGGACACATAAGGCTGGAATTCCAAACCGGTGTAAATGCAATCGAGGTAGACCTAAACACCGGTGTCATTGCCAATGACGGCTTTGGCAACCGTGAGGTCATCAACACGGTGGAAGCCGTGTCGGAAATCCGCGGAACTGACCATTCGGACAGCATCACCGGCAGCGATCGTGATGAGCGCTTCATCCTGCGGCAGGGCGAGGATACGCTGGATGGCGGCGGCGGTACCGATACCGTGCGCTATGACCGCTTTGGCGTGGATGCCGTTACGGTGGACCTCAGTGCAGGCACCGCCACGGGCACTTGGAGTGAAGCCGGGTTCTCGCATGAGCTGTCCAACATCGAAAATGCTTATGGATCGCGGTTTGCCGACGATCACATCAGCGGCACTGGCGGGCGCAACAACCTGCAGGGGCGCGGCGGGGATGACACCCTCATCGGCCGCGGCGGCAACGACACGCTTACCGGAGGTGACGGCAACGACCTGCTCAAAGGCGGCAAGGGCAGAGACGTTCTGACCGGCGATGGCCCGGTCAACTATTTCCCTGCTACAGGGGCGCCTCTGAAGAACACCGGCAACGATACTCTGGACGGCGGCTCCGGCAATGACCTTCTTGTCGGGGGCTTCGGTGCGGACGAACTGATCGGCGGCACCGGCCGGGACCGCCTGAAGGGCGGCGCCGGCAAAGACGTGCTTGACGGCGGTTCCGGCAACGACCGGCTGATCGGTGGCGGCGGCAACGACACATTTGTGTTCAGCAAAGGCAATGACACCGTCAGGGACTTCAATGCCTCCAGCAACCGTGAAGACATCGATCTGAGCGGCGTAAGCACTATCTCGGGCTTTCGCGACCTGAAGAACAACCACGTGCGTGAAGAAGACGGCGATGTGGTGATCTTTGACGATCTGGGCAACACCATGACACTGACGGGGGTCGATCTCGATGATTTGGGCCGGGGCGACTTCATCTTTTAATAGGTGAGGCCGAAACAGGCTGCAAAGCAGCAGTGCAGCGCTTTGCCTTCCGGAGACCCGCAGACGCCGGGTCTCCGTTCACGTATGCCGTCAGTTCAGGTTGGAGCACAGGCGGGCCAGCCCCCATGGAATGCCTAGGATGCGCCCCGGTTTCTCAGGCGGCCTGATCAAGCCAGTGAAACAGTTGGGCAGGCAAGGGGGGCTGCGCAACTAAAGCCCAAGCGGGACCTTTGCGTGGCGGCGCCCTTGCTGCCGCTCAGGTAGCTGATGCGCAGGGCAGGGAGCCCCTGTGCATAGAGTTTTCGCAAATCCCGAAACCCCAGCGCTGTATTTCGGCATCTGGATGTGGGTTCAGACCCGCACTGGCGGTCTCTTATTCCGCCGCGCTTTTCAGGGCTGCCATAAGCTGGTGAAATTTTTCACCCTGGACAGCCACATGATCCCGGAGCGTGTCAGCGGCAAGGTCCGACGTGCCCATTTCCAGCGCCCGCATGATGTGCTCATGCTCGGCCATTGATTGAGCCATCCGGCCGCGGAAACGCAGCTGCTGGCGGCGGAAAGGCTTCAGCCGTTTGTGCAGCTTGGCCGCCTCCTGCGCCAGGAAGTTGTTGCCGGACTGCTGGTAGATGATTCTGTGGAACCGCTCGTTTTCAGCATAGTACTCATCAGAATCGCGCGCTTCGACCGCTGCTTGGCACTTTGCATTGGCGTCCCGCAGCTCCTCAAGCGCCTGGTCGGTGATCCGCAAGGCCGCCAGCCGGCCGCAGACTGCCTCCAGCTCTGCCATCACTTCAAACATCTCCATCAGCTCCACCGGGCCGGGCTGGCGCACAAAGGCGCCGCGGCGGGGGATCAGCTCCACCAGGCCGGACAGCGCAAGCCGTTGAAAGGCTTCGCGAAGCGGCGTGCGCGAGACGCCGAACTGCTCGGCCAGCCGGACCTCGTCCAGCCGGTCTCCGTCGGAAAAAGTCCCGTTGAAAATCAGCTCTTCCAGCTGCTCGGCAATGTTGTCGGCACGGCGTTGTTCCATGCTTTCAGGTTTACTCACGGCGCAGTGAAAATTCAACCTTGGCATTCTTGTATACAAAAACGTTGACTTGAAAAACAAAGAGCGTTTACCCTTTTGCCATCCCCTGGTCCGCCAGGAGAATTTTAAGGGAGGAAAAAATGAAATCTGTTTTGAAGGCCGCTGTGGCCGGACTGGCGCTGGCTGCTGCGGGCAGCCTGGCAAACGCAACCGAGCTGCGCCTGTCGCATCAATGGTCGAACAAGGACATCCGCCATCAGGTCGCCCAGATCGTCGCCGACGAGGTGGCGGCTGCGGATGTGGACCTGAACATCAAGATCTTCGGCTCGAAATCGCTGTTCAAACCGCGCGAGCAGTATAAGCCGCTGAGCCGCGGCCAGCTGGATATGACGGTGCTGCCACTCTCCTATGCCGGCGGCCAGCAGCCTGCCTATAACCTCACCCTGATGCCGGGGCTGGTGAAGAACCACGACCACGCCGCACGCCTCAGCGACTCACCCTTCATGGAGGCGCTGGAAGCCAAGATGGCCGAGGACGACGTGATGGTGCTGGTGCACGGCTACCTGGCTGGCGGTTTTGCCGGCAAGGACAAGTGCATCACCAAGCCCGAAGACGTGAAAGGGCTGCAAACCCGGGCAGCCGGCAAGTCGTTTGAACAGATGCTCGCCGGTGCAAACGCATCAATTGCATCCATGGCGTCTTCCGAGATCTACAACGCCATGCAGACCGGCGTGCTGCAGGCCGCCAATACCTCTTCTTCGTCCTTCGTCTCCTACCGGATTTACGAACAGGTCAGCTGCTACACCCCGGCGGGCGATGTGGCGCTATGGTTCATGTATCAGCCGCTGCTGATGAACAAACGCACCTTCGACGGCCTTAGCGAAGACCAGCAGAACGCCCTGCTGGCGGCCTCTGAAAAGGCGCAGGCCTTCTATCTGGAAGAAGCCAAGAAGCAGGACGCCGCCTCGGCCAAGATCTTTGCCGATGCCGGTGTCGAGATTGCTGAGATGTCAGCCAAAGACTTCGAAGCCTGGCGCAAGCTGGCGATGGAGACCTCTTATCAGAAGTTTGTCGATGAAGTTCCGGACGGGCAGACACTGCTCGACCTGGCGCTGGCAGTTGAGTGACCCCCTCGCTTGACTGCCGCCGGAGCGGCCCTTGTGCCGCTCCGCTCCCCCTCAACTTCTTCAACAACGGGAGGCGATGATGGCCAGCCATAGCAATGCAGCCATTGCCCAT
The DNA here is from genome assembly GCF_000813745.1 of Leisingera sp. ANG-M1. Lineage (GTDB taxonomy): Bacteria > Pseudomonadota > Alphaproteobacteria > Rhodobacterales > Rhodobacteraceae > Leisingera. Next base: position 107,535 of record NZ_JWLC01000027.1, read on the forward strand.
GCCGGCAACAATCCCTTTCTCCGCCTGGTTGCGGCGCTTTCGACCCTTGCGGGCTGGTGCTCGGCGGGCATGATCGTCGCCGCGGTCGCCATCACCTGCCAGATGATCGTGGTGCGCTTTGTGCTGAACGGCTCCACCATTTGGCAGACCGAGGCCGTAATCTATTTGATCATCGCAGCCACCCTGGTGGGTCTGCCTTACGTGCAGCGCCTGCGCGGCCATGTGAATGTCGACCTGATCCCGCTGTCGCTGGCGCCGCGCGGCCGTTTTGCCCTGGCGGTGCTGACCGCGGTGCTGTCGATCGTCATCGTCGCAATCATGCTCTGGTACGGCTTTGAGTACTGGCATTTCGCCTGGGAGCGCGGCTGGCGGTCTGACACCGTCTGGGGCGTGCGCCTGTGGATCCCCTATCTCGCGATCCCCGTCGGCTTCGGCCTCCTGTTGCTGCAGCTGATTGCAGACCTGGTGGCCGTGCTGACCGGCATCGATAAACCCTTTGGACTGGAGTAAAGCCGATGGACCCGCTTCTGCTTGGCGGCATTGTGGCGCTGGCCACCATTCTCGTACTGTTCTCCGGCGTCTCCGTGGCCATTGGCCTGCTGATTGTCTCCGCCGGTTTCCTGATCATCTTTGACGGCCCCCGCTCGCTGGAGCTGATGCCGGAAATCCTGTTCGGCAAGCTCGACAACTTCGCGCTGCTGTCGATCCCGATGTTCATCATCATGGGCGCGTCGATTGCGTCGACCCGCGCCGGCGCCGACCTTTATGAGGCGCTGGAGCGCTGGCTCACCCGCATTCCCGGCGGGCTGGTGGTCTCCAACCTTGGCGCCTGTGCTTTGTTTGCGGCCATGTCCGGCTCATCGCCCGCAACCTGCGCTGCCATCGGCAAGATGGGCATCCCTGAGATGCGCAAGCGCGGTTATCCGGATGGCGTCGCGGCCGGCTCCATTGCCGCAGGCGGCACCCTTGGCATCCTGATCCCGCCCTCTGTCACCATGATCGTCTACGGCATCGCCACCGAGACCTCGATCGGCCGCCTGTTCCTGGCCGGGGTGATCCCGGGCTTGATGTTGGTCGGCCTGTTCATGGCCTGGTCGCTCTATTCGACCTGGCGCTCGGGCGATGCCACTCGCCTCGGCTCGGGCAGCTATACCTGGGGACAGCGGTTCGAGATCCTGCCCCGCGTGCTGCCGTTCCTGGCGATCATCCTCGGTGTGCTCTACGCCATGTATGGCGGCATCGCCACGCCGTCCGAGACCGCTGCAGTCGGCGCGCTCCTCTGCCTGATGATCGCGATGATTATCTACAAGCTGTGGAATCCGCGCGATCTGTGGGTGGTACTGCGCGACAGCACCAAGGAAAGCGTGATGATACTCTTCATCATCGCTGCCGCCGGTGTGTTCTCCTACATGCTGTCCTCGCTGTTCATCACCCAGGCGATTGCCGAATGGATCGGCACGCTGGATGTGAACCGCTGGGTGCTGATGGGGGCGGTCAATGTGTTCCTACTGATTGCCGGTTTCTTCCTGCCGCCGGTTGCGGTGATCCTGATGGCGGCACCGATCCTGCTGCCGATCATCACCACCGCCGGCTTTGACCCGATCTGGTTCGCCGTGGTGCTGACCATCAACATGGAAATCGGCCTGATTTCGCCGCCGGTTGGCCTCAACCTCTATGTGATCAACGGCATTGCCCCGGACATCTCGCTGAAGACCATCCTCACCGGCTCGCTGCCCTTCGTGGCCTGCATGGTGGTGGCGATTGTCCTGCTCTGCCTGTTCCCGGGACTGGCCACCTGGCTGCCGGATCTGGTGATGGGAGCAGCACTATGACCCTCCTGGCTGATCTCCTGTCCACGGTGTTCGAGCGGCGCCAGCGCCGCGAAGCCGCCGCGGAGCCGGACGGCCGCCCGCTGGAGGAGCTGGCCAGCGCGCTGGTCGGCTCCACCGGGGAAACCTCGGGGCTGGCCCTGGCCGAGCAAATCCTGACCCGCTTTGCTGCGCTGGAGGACGACGGCAAACGCGCCTTCTTCCGCCATCTCGCCACCGAAATGAACATCGCCCCCGAAGCGGTTCGCGCAACGCTTGGTATCTACGAGCAGAACCCCTCCAAGGCCTCTTACCGCGCCTTCATGGCGGCGTCCGAGCCGCGGCGGCAGGAGTTGATACGCCGCCTGAACCAGGTGCCCAATGCCACCGGCGCGCTGGTGCGGATGCGGGCGGACCTGCTGCGGCTGGGCCGCGGCGAGCCGGAGCTGGAGGCGCTGGACCTCGATTTCCGCCACCTGTTTGCCAGCTGGTTCAACCGCGGCTTCCTGGTGCTGCGGCCGATCAGCTGGGAAAGCCCGGCCCATATCCTGGAAAAGATCATCGCCTATGAGGCGGTGCATGCCATCGGCAGCTGGGATGACCTGCGCCGCCGGCTGGAGCCCTCGGACCGGCGCTGCTTTGCCTTCTTCCACCCGTCGATGCCGGATGAGCCGCTGATCTTTGTCGAGGTGGCCCTGACCAAGGGCATCCCGGGCTCGGTCCAGGCGCTGCTGGCCGAGGACCGCGAGGCGATGCCCGCCGAAGACGCCACCAACGCGGTGTTCTACTCGATCTCCAACTGTCAGGCGGGGCTGGCCAGCATCTCCTTCGGCAACTCGCTGATCAAACAGGTGGCGAGCGACCTGGCTGCCGAGCTTTCGGGCCTCGATACATTTGTGACCCTTTCCCCCATCCCCGGCCTGACCAAATGGCTGAAACAAGAAGGCCTCAGCTGGGACACCGAAAACCCGGAAGAAATGCGCGCCACCGCCGCCCGATACCTGCTGACGGCCAAGGGCAAGGGCGGGCTGCCCTACGACCCGGTTGCCCGGTTCCACCTGGGCAATGGCGCCATTGTGCATGCGGTCCATGCCGATGCAGACACCTCGGACAAGGGCCGCGCCCAGTCCGGCGGCGCCATGGTCAACTATCTCTACGACCTCACCAAAACCGCCCAGAACCACGAGCACTTCGCGGCCACCCAGGAGGTAGTGGCCTCTGCTGAGGTGCAAACCCTTGCGGCATCCGCCAGCCCACAGGCTTAAGAAAGGCAAAACCCCATGGCAAATCCATTGTTTGACCGCCTTTTCGGCATCCACGCCGGTAAGGCCTCGCCCTTCCTGCATCTGCAGAACGGTGAGGTGATTACCCATCAGGACTTCCTCGGCATGGCCGCCCAGATCGCCAATGTACTGGCCCAAACCGGGCTGAAGTCCGGCGACCGGGTTGCGGCTCAGGTAGAGAAATCCCCCGAAGGGCTCGCCCTCTATGCGGCCTGCGCCCAGGCCGGGCTGATCTTCCTGCCGCTGAACACTGCCTATACGGCAGAGGAGCTCACTTATTTCATCGAAAACAGCGGCGCCTCGGTAGTGATTTGCGATGCCCGAAGCGAGGCCACCCTGGCCCCCATCGCCAAACAGCTTGGCGCCGGAATCGAGACGCTGAACGCCGATGGCTCTGGCACCCTGATGGACCAGGCCGCTGCCATGCCGGTCTCCTTTGCCACAGTTGACCGGGACGGCGATGACCTCGCCGCCTTCCTCTATACCTCCGGCACCACCGGCCGTTCCAAGGGGGCGATGCTGACCCAGAACAACCTGCTTTCAAACGCTGAAACCCTGGCCAAGGAGTGGCGCTTTACGGCGGACGATGTGCTGCTGCACGCGCTGCCGATCTTCCACACTCACGGGCTGTTTGTGGCCACCAACGTGACCCTGGCGGCGGGCGGCAGCCTGATCTTCATGCCCAAGTTCGACCTCGACGCGGTGCTGCAGCACATGCCGCAGGCGACCAGCCTGATGGGGGTGCCCACCTTTTACACCCGCCTGCTGGGCGATGATCGCTTCACCCGCGAGATCTCGCAGCACATGCGCCTGTTTGTCTCCGGCTCAGCGCCGCTGCTGGCGGAAACCCACGTCCAGTTTGAAGAGCGCACCGGTCACCGGATCCTCGAACGCTACGGCATGACCGAGACCAATATGAACACCTCTAACCCGTTTGAGGGCGATCGCCGCGCCGGCACTGTCGGTTTCCCGCTGCCGGGGGTGGAGCTGAAAATAACCGACCCGGTCAGCGGCGCGACCCTGCCGCAAGGGGATGTCGGCCAGATCGAAGTGCGAGGTCCCAATGTGTTCAAGGGCTACTGGCAGATGCCGGAGAAAACCGCCGCTGAGCTGCGCGAAGACGGGTTCTTCATCACCGGCGACCTCGGGAAGATCGACGAAGACGGCTATGTCCATATCGTCGGCCGTAACAAGGACCTCATCATCTCGGGCGGCTACAACATCTATCCTAAGGAGATTGAGCTGGTGCTGGACGACCAGACCGGCGTGCTGGAAAGTGCGGTGATCGGCGTCCCGCATCCGGACTTCGGCGAGACCGTGCTGGGTATCGTCATCGCTGAACCCGGCCAGTCCCCCGATCTGGACGCCATGATGGAGGCCGTACGCCAGGCGCTCGCCCGCTTTAAACATCCGCGCCAGCTGATCCTGCTGAACGAGTTGCCCCGCAACACCATGGGCAAGGTTCAGAAGAACATTCTGCGCGACCAGTACAAAGACATGTTTGCGTCCTGACACTCCTCTCCCTGGGCAGGCGCCTCCGCTTTGCGGAGCGCCTGCCGCCTTTTTCACCGGAGAAAATCACAATGCCGAAATACAACAACATCCTGGTCCCGGTCTCTTTTGAGGCCGGCCGCAATGCCGCCCAGGCGCTGGAAATCGCAGACGCTATCCGCGCCAGCGGTGGGCGGATCACTGTGCTGCACGTGCTGGAGCAGCTGCCGCAATATGCAAGCGACCAGCTGCCCGCCGACCACATCGACGCGGCGCGTGCCACCGTCTCCGGCAAGCTTGCCCCTTTGACAGAAAACCTGCCGGATGCCGAGCTGGTGGTGGTGGAAGGCCACAGCGCCCGCAGCATTCTGGACTATGCTGAAGAGCACGCAAAAGACTGCATCGTTCTGGCTGGCCATCGCCCCGGCATGCAGGATCTGCTGCTGGGATCAACCGCCGCCCGGGTTGTACGCCAGGCTTCCTGTTCGGTTCATGTGGTCCGGTGATGCGGCGGCCATACCGGACCGGCTGCCCCGGCAGGCGGGCGTCAGGACTGCACCATGCGCTCAATACTGCGGGCAAACTGCAGCAATCGCGCGTCCGAGCCCTTGGGCCCGGTGATGTGCAGCCCGGCGGGCATCCCGTCTGAGGACGTGCCAAAGGGAATGGAAACCGAAGGCAGCTCTAGTGGCGGCGTGAGTGTTACAGTGCGCCAGTCTTCGGTGATCTCGCCATCTCGCAGATCCGCCGGGAAGGGCAGGCCGGTGGCGGTTGGCCACAGCGCAAAATCGTAGCGGCGGAAGAACGCGGCCACGTCCGCCCAGACCTGGGCGCGGGTTTTCTGATAGGCTGTCAGGTCAGCCAGGCTGCTCCCTTCGGCCTGGGAACAGGCGGTGCGGTAGCTTTCACCGGCCAGGGCCATATCCGGGTCCAGCGCAGCGCGGATCTGCAGGGCGCATTGGCCGCGGATGATGCCGCCATGCGCCAGCAGCGGTGCCAGATCAGGGGCGTCCTCGGCCACCTGCCAGCCCAGATCCCGGCAGAGCTGCTCCACCGGGGCAATTGCTGCCTGGATGGACGGGTCGACGTTTGCTCCAAAGGGCGCCAGCGACAGGGCGATCCGGCCTGCGGCCCGCTGCGGCGCCTGCTCCAGGCTGGCCAGCTGCGGAAGCTCCTGCCAAAAGCCGAGCGGCTGGCTGGCGGTATTGCCCTGCATCGCCTCCAGCATCAGCACCAGATCGCTGACGGAGCGGGCCATCGGCCCGGGCACAGACAGCCCGTCGAACGGCGCCGGGTTGGGGCCGTAGGGCACCAGCCCTGAAGTCGGCCGGTAACCCACGATACCGCACCAGGCTGCAGGGGTGCGGGTGCTGCCGCCCAGGTCTGAACCATCCGCCAGCGCCACCATGTTTGCCGCCAAAGCCGCCGCCGCTCCGCCAGAGCTGCCGGCCACGGTTTTCTCCGGATTCAGCGGGTTGCGGGTGGTGCCTGCCACCAGGTTCGAGGTCTGCCCGGAAAAGGTGAACTCTGGCGTGTTGCTCTTGCCGGTGATCACTGCGCCGCCCGCCCGCAGCCGGGCCACATGCAGCGCATCGTAGTCCGGCACGTGGTTTGCAAAGCTTTTCGACCCCCAGGTGGTTCGCAGCCCTTTGGTTTCAAAGCAATCCTTCACCGCAAGCGGCAGCCCGTGCAGCGGCCCGGCAAACCTGCCTTCGGCTGCCATTGTGTCCAGTTCCGCTGCCCGCGCTGCAGCGGCCTCCCAATCCAGGGTGACAAATGCATTGACGGTTTCTTCCAGCGCCTCGGTCTGTGTCTTATGCGCCTCCAGGACCTCGCTGGCGCTCAGTTCGCGGCGGCGCAGCTTGGCGGCCATCTCGACGGCGCTCAGGGCGGTGATCTCGGTCATGCGGCAGGTCTCCGGGTCTATGGAATGAAGAAACTGCCGCCAGCCTACGAAGAGGCGCGCACCGCCTCCGTCCTGAAACCGTCGAATAACCGGCCCGTCCGCGACCTGCTGTCAGCGGCGCAGCCAGCTGTGCACGGCGTCTTTGCCCCGGCGGCAGGCCTCCGCCAGCCCGGCCCCCTGCGCCAGATGGCAGGCAATGGCGGTGGCCAAGCTGCATCCGGTGCCGCGCTTCGAGGCCGCCAGCCGCGGTGCGCCGAAGGGGGTGACAGTTCCCTCGGACGTGAACAGCAGGTCAGTGCTCTTGGTTCCGGAACCATGACCGCCCTTGACCAGCACCGCCTGCACGCCCTGCGCCAAAAGCGCGGCAGCCTGGGTGTCCGGGCTGCCGCCGGTGCCGGACAGAATTTCCAGCTCCTGCAGGTTCGGGGTGACCAGTGCTGCCCGCCGCAGCAGCGCGCCAAAACCGTCCGCTTCCATCAGCAGGCCGCCCGACGTGGCCTTTAGAACCGGGTCCAGCACGATCGGGAGATTCGTGGGCAGGGCAGCCTCAACCGCTTTGGCCGCGGCAGCCGAGCCCAGCATGCCGGTCTTGGCGGCACCGGCCGCAGGCAGCGTTGCCAATGCCGCGCGGGCCTGGGCTGCAATGCTTTCCGTGGTGCAGGGGTGGACTGCCAGCACCGCTTTGTTGGTCTGTACTGTAACGGCGGTCACAACCGGGCGCACAGCGGCGCCCAGTTCCGCAGCCATAGCAGCATCGCGGCTAAGACCCGCGCCGCCGCTGCTGTCGGTGCCGCCGATGGCCAGGATGGCGGTCATGCGCTGTCCCCGGCGGCCAGCAGCGCCAGGTTGCTGTAGCCAGCGTGCTGCAGGTCTGACGCCGCCCCCCAGGCCCGCAGCCCGGTCCGGCAGCACAGCACAATCCGCCCCTCGCGGGGGAGGCCTGCTCCGGCGAGATCCGCCCGGGCAATCCGCCGGGCCTGAGGCGCCGGCAAGGCGGGGGCCTCGGCTGCATCGCGCAGCTCGATGACGGTGTCCTGCGGCGTGATATGCGCGGCGGCGATGAAGGGCAGGGCGGCGTCCGGTTCCTCTGCGCCGTCAAAGCGGAAAGAGCTTACTTGCAGCTCTTCCAGCCGGAAAATGAACAGCTGCCCCCGCGGGGACGGCTGGTGATCCAGCAGCGCCTTCAGCGCCAGCTGTGCCTGCAGCGCGCCGATCATGCCGACAGCCGGCCCCATCACACCCGCCGTTGCACAGGTCGCGGCCTGTGCGGGCAGATCCGGGAAGACCGCCCTGAGCGAAGGCCCGCCGCCGCAAAATCCGCCGGCATAGCCCGACTGCCCCAGCGCCGAGGCCGAGATCAGCGTCTTGCCCTGCCGCAGGCATTCATCTGAGAGAACATAGGACACCGCAAAACTGTCCGCCGCATCCACCACCAGATCGGCGGCAGCCACTAGCCCGGCTGCATTGGCCGCGTCCAGCCGCCGGACCTGCGCATCAATTTTAAGCGCCGGATTGCCCGCCAGCAGATGCCGCCGCGCCGTCTCCGCCTTGGGCCGTCCCAGGTCTGTCATGGAATACAGCACCTGCCGGTGCAGGTTGCTCTCCTCGACCGTGTCGCCGTCCAGGAGCGTGATCCGGCCCACGCCGGCTCCGCCCAGGTACTGCAGCACCGGGCAGCCGAGGCCCCCGGCACCGACAACAAGCACATGCGCTTCGGCAAGCCGTGCCTGACCTTCCGCGCCGACTTCCGGCAGGACCATCTGGCGGGCGTAACGGTTCATGCCTCTTCCCTGATCCTGCAGGCCGCGGCCCACTCTCGGGTGCGCGCCTCGGGGTCATCAGCCAGCTGGATATCTGTCACCACCGCAGCGCTGTCAGCGCCTGCAGCAAACACTCCAGGCAGCCGCTCCGGCGTCAGCCCGCCAATAGCTACCAAAGGCGTATCCCCGGCCATCTGCTTCCAGCGGGTCACTCGCTCCAGCCCCTGCGGTCCCCATTTCATCTTCTTCAGCAGCGTCGGATAGACCGGTCCCAGCGCCACATAGGCAGGACCAAAGGACAAAGCCCGCTCCAGCTCGCTCTCGTCATGAGTCGAAAGACCAAACCGCACCCCCTTGCGGCGCAAGGCGGCAAAATCGGCGGTGTCCATGTCCTCCTGGCCCAGATGCACAAAATTGCAGTTCAGATCCAAGGCGGCTTGCCAGTAGTCATTCACCACCAGCTGCGCATCATGCACCGCGCAGAAATCGCGCGCACGGGCAATCTGACGCCGCACCTCCGCTTCCGGCTCATCCTTGATCCGCAATTGCACCAGCTTGGCGCCCTGCGGCACCAGCAGCTCCAGCCGGCCGACATGGCCCACGATCAGGTAAAAACGTTCCATCATGCAAACTCCGCCATTCCCAGAACCGGTGTGGAAGGCACTGCCATATCGCGCCGCTCCATCGGATCGGCCTCATAGCCTTCGCGCCCGGCAACAACCGCCATCGCCATGGCATGAGCCATTCCGGCAGGATCGCCTGCCTTGGCCACCGCGGTGTTCAGCAGCACCGCGTCCATGCCCATCTCCATCGCCTGGGCCGCATCCGAAGGCCGCCCGATACCGGCATCCACAATCAGCGGTACGTCGGGGAAATGCGCCCGCATTGCCCTGAGCGCATCCGGGTTGCGAAGCCCCTGGCCCGATCCTATCGGCGCGCCCCAGGGCATCAGCAGCTCGCAGCCTGCCTCCAAGAGCTTCTCGCCCACCACCAGGTCGTCGGTGGTATAGGGAAAGACCTGGAAGCCGTCTGCGGACAGGATCCGTGCCGCCTCCACCAGGCCAAACACATCCGGCTGCAGCGTGTCGGAATGGCCGATCACTTCCAGCTTGATCCAGGGCGTATCAAACAGCTCGCGCGCCATATGCGCGGTGGTGACAGCCTCCTGCACCGAATGGCATCCGGCGGTATTGGGCAGGATGCGGCAGCCGGTCTCCCGCAGGTTCTCCCAGAACCCCGCGCCAGAGCCATCGGCGGTTTCCCGGCGCAAGGAAACGGTGATGATCTCCGTGCCGCTGGATTTCACAGCTTCCGTCAGCACCGCAGGCGAGGGGTACTGCGCGGTGCCCAATAGCAGCCGCGAGTTGATTTCGATTCCATAGAATTGCATGTCAGCCTCCCTGCATCGGGGCCAGAACTTCCAGCCGGTCGCCCTCAGCCAGCTGCACATCGCTGCGTTTGCCGCGGGCCACAAAGGCGCCGTTCAAAGCGGTGGCGACAGCCGGGCTGGTAAAGCCCAGCTCGTTCAGAGCCGCCTCCAGGGTTGCACCGGCCACCTCATGCGGTTTGGCGTTCACGATGATCTTCATCTGTTGTCTCCGGTATCAGCAGCCCGGCGGCCTGCTGCGCCATTGCAGGCGCCAGCAGAAAGCCATGCCGGTAAAGGCCGTTAAGATAGAGCGTGCCGTCCTGCTCACTCAGCCGCGGCAGGTTGTCGGCGAAGGCAGGGCGCAGGCCCGCGCCGGTTTCCACCACGCTGGCCTCGGCCAGCCCGGGGTGCAGCGCATAAGCCGCGCTCAAGAGTTCGCTGAGCGAGCGCAGGGTGACGGGGCGGTCCGAGCTGCTCTCGACCATGGTGCCGCCGATCATGAAATGCCCGTCGCCGCGCGGCACCAGATAGAGCGGCATCCTCGGGTGCAGCAGCCGCAGGGTGCGGCTGATCTGCACATCCTGGCAGTGCAGGATGGCCATCTCGCCGCGCACTGGCCGCAAACCTGGCAGCGGTGCCGCCATGCCGGTGCAATCCAGCGTGACACGGGCCGGGGCAGGGGTGCCATAGCGGATCTCCACCCCCATCTCCTGCACCTTGGCGCTTAGGTCCCGCAAAGCGCGGCGCGGGTCCAGATGCGCCTCGCCTTCAAAGAACAGCCCCTGCGAAAACCGCCCGGCCAGCGCCGGTTCCAGTTCCGCAAGGTCCTGCGCAGACACCGTCCGGTGGCCTGAGGTGCGGCGGGCAAAGCGGGGGAGTTCCGCCCGGTCGCGGGCGGGCGCCACCACCAGCGTGCCGCGCCTGTGGACCGGGGTGATCCTGGCCCACCAGTTCGAGGCGCGGCTGCCGAGGGTGATCACCTCCGCCTCCGCACTCTCGCGCTCGCACCAGGGCGCCAGCATGCCGCCGGCAAAGCGCGCGACACTGCTGTCTCCGGGGGTCTCGCCCCGCTCATAGACGGTGACCGCCGCCCCGCGCTGCGCCAGTTCATAGGCGCAGGCGAGACCGGCAAGGCCTGCGCCTGCGATAGTGATCACTCGGCCGGCTCCGCTTTGTCGGCGGGCATGTACAGCTCGCCGCCCTCGCGGAACTTGGCCGCCATCGCCTCCATCCCCTCTTTCTGCGCCTCGGCGCGAATGTCGTGGGAGATCCGCATCGAGCAGAACTTCGGCCCGCACATGGAGCAGAAATGCGCCACCTTGTGGGCTTCCTTGGGCAGGGTCTGGTCGTGATAGTCACGGGCGGTTTCCGGGTCGAGCGCCAGGTTGAACTGGTCTTCCCAGCGGAACTCGAACCGGGCACGGGAAATCGCATCGTCGCGCCGCTGCGCGCCCGGCAGGCCCTTGGCCAGATCCGCCGCATGGGCCGCGATCTTGTAGGTGATCACCCCGGTCTTGACGTCATCGCGGTCGGGCAGGCCCAGGTGCTCCTTCGGCGTCACATAGCACAGCATCGCGCAGCCGAACCAGCCGATCATCGCCGCCCCGATGCCCGAGGTGATGTGGTCATAGCCCGGCGCGATATCGGTGGTCAGCGGCCCAAGCGTGTAGAACGGCGCCTCGTGGCAGCACTCCAGCTGCTTGTCCATGTTCTCCTTGATCTTGTGCATGGCGACATGGCCCGGCCCTTCGATCATCACTTGGCAGTCCTTGGCCCAGGCGATCTTGGTCAGCTCGCCCAGGGTCTCCAGCTCGGCAAACTGCGCCTCGTCATTGGCATCGGCAATCGAGCCGGGGCGCAGCCCGTCGCCAAGGGAGAAGGCCACGTCATACTTGCGGCAGATGTCGCAGATCTCGTCGAAATGCGTGTAGAGGAAGCTTTCCTTGTGGTGGTGTAGGCACCACTGCGCAATGATCGAGCCGCCGCGCGAGACAATGCCCGTCACCCGTTTCACGGTCATCGGCACCATATGCAGGCGCACGCCGGCATGGATGGTGAAATAGTCGACGCCCTGTTCCGCCTGCTCGATCAGCGTGTCGCGGAACACCTCCCAGGTCAGGTCTTCGGCGATGCCGTTCACCTTCTCAAGCGCCTGATACAGCGGCACGGTCCCGATCGGCACCGGCGAGTTGCGCACGATCCATTCACGGGTGTTGTGGATGTTGCGCCCCGTCGACAGGTCCATCACCGTGTCCGCACCCCAGCGGATCGACCAGACCAGCTTGTCCACTTCCTCTTCCATCGAGGAGGTGACAGCCGAGGTGCCCATATTGGCGTTGATTTTGACCAGGAAGTTGCGGCCGATAATCATCGGTTCGCTTTCCGGGTGGTTGATGTTGTTCGGAATGATGGCGCGGCCCGCGGCAACCTCGTCACGGACAAACTCCGGGGTCACGTAGTCGGGGATATTGGCGCCCCAGTCGTGGCCGTCGCGCTCCGGCGCCACCGCCTCGCGCAGCTGGTTTTCACGGATGGCGATGAATTCCATCTCCGGCGTCACGATACCTGCACGGGCATAGGCCAGCTGGGTCACGGCCTTGCCGTCCTTGGCGCGCAGCGGGCGCGGTTTCACCGGGAATTCCGGCACCAGCCGCTCGCCCGAAGCAAAGCCGTTGTCCTCGGGCTTCACATCGCGGCCGTCGTATTCCTCGACATCGCCGCGGTCCAGGATCCACTGGCGGCGCAACGCGGGCAGACCCTGGCGGATATCGGTCAGCACATTGGGGTCGGTGTAAGGGCCTGAGCTGTCATAGACCGGCAGCGGCTCTTCGCCGGCGGTGGGGTGGACCGAAATCTCGCGCATCGGCACGCGGATATCGGAGAACCGCTCGCCTTCGACATAGATCTTGCGCGACGCGGGCAGGCCACCGGTGGTGATCTTGGGATTGGGGACGTTCATTTTGGTGCTCCTCGAAGCCTAAACTCAGAAAAGACACCAGATGAGGTTTGGCTCGGGAAACAGAGGCTGTACGGGGCCCCTTGTTCAGTTTCGCACGGCTGGCGGGATGTACGGGTCCCGTGGCAATGCGCACCTAGCTTCCTACGCCAGTATCAACTGGGTCAGGTTCAAAGGGTCGCGCCGCCGGTCCGGGTTGCCCCGCACCTAAACGCCTCTCAGTCCCCTTGGCGGGACTCCCCTGCGTGCCTATAGGGCTAGGGGAGGCACGGGGTTTGCGTCAACCGGAATCTTTGTAGATTATTTTTTGGCCTTAATATCAGTCTCGTATTGGCCTTATTTGCGCGTATTTGGGGCAAATCGCTGCAGCGCAGCTTTGGTGCTTGATCGGCGCTGGCAAAATTATCTATAAAACCCGGAGGCGCCATCCGCGCATGGCCAAAAGGTATACGAGAACAGGAGACAGCATGCTGGACGCTGCACCCATCCGCACCGACTGGACCCGCGAGGAAGCGGAAGCGATTTACAACAAGCCTTTCATGGACTTGCTGTTTCAGGCGCACACCGTGCACCGGCAGTATTTCGACCCCAACCAGGTGCAGAAATCCAAGCTCCTGAGCATCAAGACCGGCGGCTGCGCCGAGGATTGCGCCTATTGCTCGCAGTCGGCCCGCAACGGCGCGCAGCTCTCGGCCTCCAAGCTGATTGAGGTGCAGCGGGTGATTGCCGAGGCCAAGAAAGCCAAGGAAGGCGGCGCGACGCGCTATTGCATGGGCGCGGCCTGGCGCTCGCCCAAGGACCGCGACATGGCGGCGCTGGAGGCGATGGTGCAGGGGGTCAAGGATCTGGGCATGGAAACCTGCATGACGCTGGGCATGCTGGACGAGGAGCAGGTGTTCCGCCTGCGCGACGCGGGTCTCGACTACTACAACCACAATATCGACACCTCCGAGCGCTACTACTCGGAAATCATCACCACCCGCACCTTTGCCGACCGGATCGACACCCTGAACCGGGTGCGTGAAGCGGGCATCAAGGTCTGCTCCGGCGGCATCGTCGGCATGGGCGAGCAGCAGCTCGACCGTATCGACATGATGCTGGCGCTGGCGACGCTGGAGGTGCACCCGGATTCGGTGCCTGTGAACATGCTGATCCCGATTGCCGACACGCCCCTGGCCGATGTCGAAAAGCTGGACCCCATCGAATTTGTCCGCTCGGTGGCGCTGGCCCGCATCCTGATGCCGAAGTCGCATGTGCGCCTGTCCGCAGGCCGTACCGACATGTCCGACGAGATGCAGGCGATGTGCTTCTTCGCCGGTGCCAACTCAATCTTTGTGGGCGACACGCTGCTGACCGCGGACAACCCGGAAGAGGACAAGGACCAGCAGCTGTTCGACCGTCTGGGCATCACCGCGATGGCCGCGGGCTGCGACGGCAGCCGCTGATGGCAGGCGCCTTTCCCAGGCATGAGAAATCGCTGGAAGCGCTGCGCACCCGCGGGCGCTACCGGCAGCTGATGCCGCGGGAAGGGCATGACTTCGCCTCCAACGATTATCTCGGCCTGGCCGGCGACGACGTGCTGCGGGCAGCGGCGATTGCCGCCGTGGCGCGGGGCGTGCCGGTTGGCGCTGGCGGCGCGCGCCTGTTGCGCGGCAATGACGCCGAGCACCAGCTGCTGGAAGCCGAGGCCGCGGAGTTTTTCGGCACCGAGGCGGCGCTGTTCATGGGCGGCGGTTTCAACGCCAATCAGGCGATCTTTTCGGCCCTGCCGCAGCAGGGTGATCTGGTGCTGTATGATGCGCTGGTCCATGCCAGCGTCCACGAAGGAATGCGGCTGGGCCGGGCCGAGACCCGCAGCTTTGCCCATAGCGACGTGGAAGACGTTGCGCGAGTACTGAAGGAGTGGCGGGCGGCAGGCGGCGAAGGCCAGGTCTGGATCGCGGTTGAGGCGGTTTACTCCATGGACGGCGATCTGGCGCCGCTGGACGCTCTGATGGCTTTGGCTGACGCAGCGGGCGCCGTGCTGGTGGTCGACGAAGCCCATTCAACCGGTGTGTTCGGCGATCAGGGGCGCGGGCTGGCGCATGAAATTGCGCACCGCCCCAACGTGCTGTCGCTCCATACCTGCGGCAAGGCGCTGGGCGCCTCTGGTGCTCTGATCTGCGGCCAGAAGGTGCTGATCGAGACGCTGATCAACAAGGCCCGCAGCTTCATCTACGCCACCGCGCCATCGCCGCTGAATGCCGCATTGGTCCGTGCCGCCCTGCAAGAACTGCAGGAGAACCCGGCCCGCCGTGAAAAGGCGTGGGAGGGGATTTCCCATGCCCAAGGCGAGGCCAAGCGCCTGTGCGGGCTGGCCGGTTCCCAAAGCCAGATCCTGCCGGTGGTGATCGGCGACGACAAGCGCACCATGGCGCTGGCCGCTGCGATGCAGGCCCGCGGCTATGACATCCGCGGCATCCGCCCGCCAACGGTGCCCCGCGGCACCTCACGGTTGCGGCTGTCGATCACGCTGAACACAGGGGCAGGGGTCGTTACTGCGATGTTCGAAGACCTTGCCCGGGAAATGGAGGCACTGCCATGAGCGCGCTGATTGTCACAGGCACCGATACCGGCATTGGCAAGACCATCTTCTCCGCAGGCCTGGTGCAGGCGCTGGGCGCCACATACTGGAAACCGGTGCAATCGGGGCTGGAGGAAGAGACCGACAGCCAGATCGTGGCGCGCCTTTCCGGCCGCCCGGCGTTGCCGGAAGGCTACCTGCTGCAGCTCCCAGCCTCGCCGCATCTGTCGGCGGAGGCCGAAGGCGTCGAGATCGACCCGGCTGCGCTGCCTTTGCCCGCAGTCGACGGCACGCTAGTAGCCGAAGGGGCAGGCGGGCTGATGGTGCCTCTGAACCGTGAGATGCTGTATCTCGACCTCTTCGCCCGCTGGGGCGCACCGGTCATTCTCTGCGCCCGCACCCAGCTGGGGACCATCAACCACACGCTGCTGTCGCTGAAAGCGCTGCGGGATGCGGGCTGTGCAGTGGTGGGCGTCGCCTTCATCGGGGACGCGGAGCCAGAGGTGGAGGAAACCATCTGCCAGTTTGGAAAGGTTGCCTACCTGGGCCGGTTGCCGGTGCTGGGTGAACTGACCTCTGACGCGCTGGCCGTGGCCTTCCAGGCCAGCATCCGCGTGGATGTGATCAAGGAGGCGTTGGCATGAGCGCCGCAGACCTGACCCAGCTGGAATTCGACCAGCAGCATCTCTGGCACCCGTACACCAATGTCGCCAAACCGGGCCCGACCTTTGTGGTGAAGGAAAGTAAAGGCGTGCATATCACGCTGGACGACGGCACCCGTCTGATCGACGCCATGTCGTCCTGGTGGTGTATGATGCACGGGCATAAAAACCCGGCAATCACCAAGGCAATTCACGACCAGCTCGACACTCTGCCGCATGTGATGTTCGGCGGGCTGACCCATGACCCGGCCATCGACCTGGGCCGCAAGCTCTTGGAGATCACCCCCGAAAGCCTGACCCGCATCTTTTATTGCGATAGCGGCTCCGTCTCGGTCGAGGTGGCGATGAAGATGGCGGTGCAGTACCAGCACGCTATCGGCCAGCCCGGGCGCAAGGAGTTCGCCACCATCCGCTCCGGCTATCACGGCGACACCTGGAAAGCGATGAGCGTCTGCGACCCGGACACTGGCATGCACCACCTGTTCCAGGGCGCGCTGAGCGTGCAGCATTTCGTCTCCCGCCCGCCGATCCGCATCCATGAGGAATGGATCGACGATCCGGCCCGCAACGGGCTGGGCGAATTGCGCCAAGTGCTGGAGGCCAACGCGCAGAAGATCGCGGCCTTCATCCTGGAACCCGTCGTGCAGGGCACCGGCGGCATGTATTTCTACCACCCGGAGTACCTGAACCAGGCCCGCGCGCTGTGCGACGAGCTGGGCATCCTGCTGATCTTCGACGAAATCGCCACCGGCTTTGGCCGCACCGGCGAACTATTCGCCACCGGTTTCTGCACTGTCGAGCCGGACATCATCTGCCTCGGCAAGGGGCTGACCGGCGGCCATATCTCCTTCGCCTGCACCATGACCAACGACCGCGTTGCCGAAGGCATCGGCGGCGGCAATCCCGGCCTGTTCATGCATGGTCCTACCTACATGGGCAATCCGCTGGCCTGCGCCGCGGCCAAGGCCTCTCTGGATCTGCTCACCGGCCAGGACTGGCGCGGCACCGTGGCCGCAATCGGCGAGCAGATGGAAGCCGAACTAGCCCCGGCCCGTGACCTGCCGAATGTGGCGGATGTTCGGGTGCTGGGCGCCATCGGCGTGATTGAGATGAAACACCGGGTGTCGGCGGACGAGGCCCACGCCCGCGCCCATGAAATGGGCGTCTTCCTGCGTCCCTTCGGGCACAACATCTACACCATGCCGCCCTTCATCACTTCGCCCGATCAGCTGAGCGAGATCACCGCAGGCATGCTGCGGCTGGCGCAGGAGCTGTAGGCATGGAATTCCGCTGGCTCAAACAGAACCAGGCAGCCGAGGCCATCGTGGTCTTCGGCGGCTGGGCTGTGGGGCCGGAGGTGTTCTGGCATCTGGACGGCCCGCAGGACGTTCTGTTTGCCAGCGATTACAGCTCGCTGGATGCAGAACTGCCGGATCTTTCTGGCTATGAAAGAGTCAGTCTGCTGGCATGGTCCTTTGGCGTCGCCGCCTATGCCCATTGGCAGGCCGGCCGTTACGACCCTTTCACGCGCAAGGTTGCAGTGAACGGCAGCCTGCAGCCGGTGAACCGCGGTGCCGGCATTCCGCCTGCTATCTTCCGCAAAACAGTGGAAACACTGAGCCTGGAGGCGTACCAAGGCTTTCTCACCCGGGTGTTCGGCTCACCGCAGGAGGCGGAACCGCTGGATGTGGAGGCCCGCCGCGGCGAGCTGCTGGCAGTGGAGCGGCGCGGGGATGCGCCTCAGATGCGGTTTGACAGGATTTGGATCAGCGCACAGGACAAGATCTTTCCGCCCGCTAATCTGGCCCGCGCCTGGGCCGGGCAGAATGTCAGCCAAATCGATGCCGCTCATGCGCCGTTTGACCGGTTCAAAACCTGGGAGGCGCTGTTCTGATGCGAGATATGGCAGCGCAGCACCCGGATCAGGGCCGTATCCGCCAAAGCTTCCGCCGCGGGCTGGAGAGCTATCACCGCAACGCCTCGGTGCAGGCAGAAATTGCCGCGCGGCTGGCGCAAATGCTGCAAGAGGAGGGGGCGCCCGGGCGGTTCGGAGCGGCGCTGGAGTTTGGCTGCGGCACCGGCCATCTGACCCGGCAGCTGCTGCAGCGGTTTGACATTGGCAGCCTGGTTCTTAACGACCTGGTGCCGGAAGCGGCGCTGGGACTGAAAGAGCTGCAGCCGGCCCCGCCGCAGGCCCGGTTCGAGTGCGGCCCGATCGAAAGCCTGGTGCTGCCGCAGGACCTGGATCTGATTGCCTCGGCCTCCACTGTGCAATGGATTCCGGATCTGCCGGCGCTGACAGCGCAGCTGGCGGCCCATTTGAAACCCGGAGGCTGGCTGGCGCTCTCGGGTTTCGGCCGCCGCCAGTTCCATGAACTGGCAGCGCTGGGCTCCGGTGCTGCGGCGCCCAGTTACCTGGATGCAGCGGACTGGCCTGCAGTACTGCCCGAAGGCGTGGAGATCCTTGCAGTGGAGCAGGCTCCGGCGGTGCTGGAATTCGGCAGCGCTGTCGCCCTGCTGAAACACCTGCGCCAGACCGGGGTAAACGGCCAGGCCCGGCAGAACTGGAGCCGCCGCCGCTTGCAGGAATTCGAGGCGGCCTACCAGGCCCGCTTTGGCCGGGGCGGAAAACTGCCGCTGACCTATGATCCGGTGCTGCTGGTTGCCCGCAAGACTGGGTGACAGGAATGCGCCGCTTTCTGTGCGCTATGCGCGCTTGCGGCGAGTTTTAAGTTTTTTCCTATCTGGTTGCTGTGCTGTTCCGCTGCGGCGTTAATCTTTGTCAATATCCCCCTGATATGCCGGTTCAGGGGCTGCGTCTTTGCGCGCGGCATGTGGAAAGACTGGCAGTACGGGAGTGACGCCATGACATTCAAAACCATTGCGGCAGCGCTGACGGCGCTGGCGGTTTCGGGCGCGGCCGAAGCCGCGGATATGGGGGATACCGGCACGCCGATCCGGCTTTCGCTGAACAATTGGACGGGCCAGCAGCTGTCGACCTATATCGCCGGCGGTATGCTGGAAGAGGCCGGCTACACGGTCGAATACGTAGAAGCCGATCAGGGCGCCATGTATGAACAGATCGCCTCGGGCGATGTTCATGCGATGGTCGAAATCTGGACCACCAGCAACCCGGCTGATTACTTTTCTGTCCGTGATGACGGACGGGTCGAAGAGCTTGGCGACTTGGGGCTGGACGCACGCAACGGCGTGGTGTTCCCGCCTTATGTGGCGCAGATGTGCCCGGGCCTGCCCGATTGGACGGCGCTGCGCAACTGTGCTGGCATTTTCTCCAAGGACGGCAAAGGCAAGCGGGGCGTCTACCTGGCCTATCCGGAATCCTGGGGCTCGCCCGGGGCGGACCGGATCCGGGCGCTGGACTTGACGTTTGACGTGGTGGCAGCCGAGTCTGAAGCCGCGATGATCGAAGCGTTCCAGAAGGCCTACAAGGAAAAGCGTCCGGTGATCTCCACCTTCTGGGCGCCGCATTGGGCGATGTCTTCTTATGCGCTGCAATTCGTGCGCCTGCCCAAACCGGAGCCTGCCTGCTACACGGATCCGTCCTGGGGGCCGAACCCCAATGCCACCGGTGACTGCGATTTCTACCGCGGCGGCGTGGTCAAGGCGAGCTGGACCGGTTTCAAAGAGCGCTGGCCGGCCGCTTATGAGATCCTCAAGAACTATGAGCTGAGTATATGGGACCAGCAGCCGTTGATCGGCCTGGTAGATGTGCGCGGCGAGACCGTGCCGGGCGCCGCCCGCGGCTGGCTGGCGGTGAACCGCGCCAAATGGATGCCGGTTGTCGAGGAAGCCACCGGCAAGGGCCGCTCCTGATCCTTGCAGGAAATCGGCAGCGCCTCCGCCGCGGCGGAGGCGCTGTTTGCGCCATGGCATGGCGGCTTGAGCGCGGTGCCGGAACCGGGTTAGCTTGGGGCCAGCCAGGCGGGCGGCCTGGGCCAGGGTGATTCCGGAACTTGTCCGTTTGCACAAAAACTTGAACCGTCAATCAAAATATTTTGCCGTTTGCGCCGCATTTTCTCGACAAAGCGCCGCAAAGTGTTCCAATACTTGCATTGTCCCCGGCCACACTTGGGCCACCGGCACCAGCGGATAAGACCAAGACCGGCCGCAAGGCCAGGCAGGTGCCATGAACCGCCGGGTTCCAAAAGATGCGCCAAACCCGTCACACCGTGCGGCGCAAACGATAATGACAGGGAGTATTGACATGAACTTCAAGGGATATGCGCTGGCGCTGGGCGCCGCCACGATGACAGTTGCCGCAGGCATCGCCTCAGCGGCCGAGCTGGGCGACACCAGCAAGCCAATCAAACTGGCGGTGAACGAATGGACCGGCCAGCATGTGACCACCCATATCGCGGGCGAGATGCTCAAGGCCGCGGGCTATGATGTGGAATATGTCTCGGCCGGCATGATGAACCAGTTCCAGGCGATTGCCGATGGCGACATCCACGCAACGCTGGAAATCTGGTCCTCCAACGTCTCCGACGAATACGCCAAGAAGGTCGAAGAGGGCACGGTTGTCGAACTGGGCGACCTGGAGCTGAACGCGCGCGAGGGCATCGCCTATCCGGCCCATGTGGCCGAGATCTGCCCCGGCCTGCCGGCTTGGGAAGCGCTGAAGGATTGCGCCATGCAGTTCGCCACCGCCGAGACTCTGCCGAACGGCCGCCTGGTTGACTACCCGGCCGATTGGGGCACCCCGGGTGCCGACCGCATGACCGGGCTGGAGCTGCCCTTTAAAGCCGTGCCCGCAGGGTCCGAGGCCGCGTTGATCGTCGAGCTGCGTGCTGCGACTGAGCGCAAGACGCCGCTGCTGATCACTTTCTGGCAGCCGCATTGGGCGATGTCCGCCTATGACGTGCAGTTTGTAGACCTGCCGGCTGGTGAAGACGCCTGCTTCAATGACCCGGCCTGGGGCCCGAACCCCAACGCGGTGAATGACTGCGACTTCTCGCCCTCGCGCATATTCAAGGCCGCTTGGTCCGGCACCGAGGAAACCTGGCCCGCCGCCTTTGAGATCCTCTCCAACTATACCCTGGCCGTGGAAGATCAGCAGCCGATGATGGGTGCGGTCGATGTGGATGGCGGCAAGGTCGAGGAAGTGGTCGCGGCTTGGATGGCCGAGAACGAGGCCAAGTGGCGCCCGGTCGTCGACGCCGCCATCAAGTGAGCTGCACACAGTGACGGGCTCTGACACGCCTGCCATCACCTGCCGGAATGTCTGGCAGGTGTTTGGCAATAATGCAGACAGCGCTTTGAAAGAGGCGCTGTCGAACACTGATACCGCTGAAGACGCAGCAGCAGAACTGCGCGGCAAGGGTTTGATTCCGGCCGTTCAGAACGCCTCCTTTGACGTGAAAGAGGGCGAGCTGTTCGTGATCATGGGCCTCTCGGGTTCCGGAAAATCCACCCTGATCCGCTGCATCTCGCATCTGCTGCACGCCACTGGCGGCGAGATCCGCATCGACGGCGAGAACATCGTGGAAGCCAGCCCCAAACGGCTGATCGAACTGCGCCGCAAGAAACTGGGCATGGTGTTCCAGCACTTCGGCCTGTTCCCGCATATGACCGTGGCTGATAACGTGGCCTACCCGCTGCGTGTGCAGGGCGTGAAAAAGAAGCAACGGCTGGCCAAAGCGCAGGAGGTCATCGAACTCGTCGGCCTCGGCGGCCGCGAAACCAACTACCCGCGCGAGCTGTCCGGCGGTCAGCGCCAGCGCGTCGGCATCGCCCGCTCGCTGGTGGCGGACTGTTCGGTTTGGTTCCTGGATGAGCCGTTCTCGGCGCTCGACCCGCTAATCCGGCGGCAGCTGCAGGATGAGTTCCTGGAGATCCAGGCCAAGCTCAAGACCACTATTGTCTTCATCACCCATGACATCAACGAGGCACTGAAGCTCGCCGACCGCATCGCGATCATGCGCGACGGCAAGGTGGTGCAGATCGGCACCCCGGCTGACATCGTGCTGCGCCCGGTCGATGACTATGTGCGCGAGTTCTCCAAGGACGTAGCCAAGGGCCAGCACGCCCGTGTCGCCTCGGTAATGCAGGAGGGGGAGCACCATGTCTACGGTGCCGACGATCCCGGCCTGCGGCAGGACATGACCCTGGATGCGGCCCTTGCACGCTGCATGGAGCTTTATGAACCGGTGCCCGTCCGCACGCCTGAGGGCAAACTGGTCGGTGTGGTGAACCCGGCAGACCTCGCTGCGGCCTTGCAGGTGGAGCAGGGCTGATGGCGGGACTTTCAAAAGGCTCCGTCGCGGCGCTGATTGCGGCGGCGGCCGGCGCCTTGTGTCTCTTGCTGGAAAGCAGCGTGCCGTGGCTGGTCAAGTTCCCAGCGGCCTGGGTGCTGCCTGCAACCGATTGGGTGGGGGCAGGGCTCGAGTGGTTCCTGGCGCTGATCAAACCAACAGCCCGCGCCTTCTCGGCACTGATGTTCTACCCGATGGAGGCCGCCAATTTTGTGCTGAGCAGCACCCCTTGGCCGCTTATCATCTGCGCCACTACGGCGCTGGCCTGGACCTTGGGCGGCGTGCGGATGGCGCTGATGGCGGTTGTAGGCCTGGGCTTCGTGCTCGCCTCCGGCTACTGGCCCGAAAGCATGAACACGCTGGCGCTGGTGGCCGTCTCGGTGCCGTTGGCGCTGATCATAGGCGGCGGTATCGGCATCCTCGCCAATGAATACCCCCGTATCCGCCAGCCGGTGCAGGCGGTGCTGGACATCATGCAGACGGTGCCGACCTTCGCCTATCTCACCCCCTTGCTGGTGCTGTTCGGCTTTGGCCCAGTGGTGGGCCTCATCGCCTCGGCGATCTACGCCGCGCCGCCGATGGCACGCAATGTGCTGCTGGGTCTTGAACGGGTGGAGCCCGAAATCAAGGAAGCTGCCATCATGGCCGGCGGCACCCGCCTGCAGCAGCTGTTCCAGTGCGAGATCCCGTCGGCCGGGCAGCAGATCATGGTGGGCGTCAACCAATGCCTGATGGCCGCACTGTCGATGGTGATCATCGCGGCGGTGATCGGCGGCTTCGACGACATCGGCTGGGAAGTCCTGCTGACCATGCGTAAAGCGCAATTCGGGCAAAGCCTGCTGGCGGGGTCGGTGATCGTGATCTTTGCGATCCTGATCGACCGGATGAGCGGCACCCTGACCCAGGACCGGCGCGACAAGCATGACCCGCGCGTCGCCTGGGGTATCCTGGCGCTCGGCGCGGCCGTCAGCGCAGCCTTCTGGAGCCAGGTCCAGCA
Source organism: Leisingera sp. ANG-M1 (assembly GCF_000813745.1). GTDB lineage: Bacteria > Pseudomonadota > Alphaproteobacteria > Rhodobacterales > Rhodobacteraceae > Leisingera. The sequence continues at coordinate 130,602 of NZ_JWLC01000027.1, forward strand.
GCCCGGCACCTATGCGCTATTCAACCCGGTGGCAGACAGCGTGGACGCAGGCCTGTCCGCCTTTACCAGTGCCAATGCCGAGGTGCTGACCGCGCTTAAGAACAACGTCTTGTTCTACGTGCTGCTGCCGGTCCGTATCGGGCTGGATCAGGCGGTTCTGCCCTTCACCTGGGGCTTTGCCTGGACCCCGGCGATGAGCCTGTGGCTGTTTGCGGCAGGCGCTGCCGCCGGCGCCGTCTGCGCGATCCGCGGCCGGCTGGCGCTGGGTGTGATGCTGCTGATCGCGGCTGGTATTCTGGAAACCGGCGTTTCGCAGCTGCCTTGGCCTTTTGTACTGGTTGGTGCCGGGGCCTTGGCGTGGGTCGCAGGCGGCCGCAATCTGGCAATCCTCACTGTAGTCCTGCTGAGCACCATTCTGCTGTCGGGCCTGTGGGAGCGGGCACTCCTGTCGCTCTACCTTTCAGGTGCAGCAGTCTTTGCCTGCGCAGTGATGGGCGGCGCTGTCGGCCTTGCCTCGGCAGTCTCGCCCGGCATCTGGCGCGTGGTGCGCCCGATCTGCGACATGCTGCAGACCATCCCGCTGTTTGTCTTCCTGATCCCGGTGCTGATGGTGTTTCAGATCGGCGAGTTCTCGGCCTTCCTGGCGATCATCGCCTATGCGATTGTGCCGATGATCCGCTACACCCGCCACGGCCTGGTCTCGACCCCGGACGAGATGATCGAGGCCGCCACCGCCTCGGGTGCCACCAAGTGGCAGATGCTCAAAGACATCCGCGCGCCTTATGCGGCGCCATCGATCCTCTTGGGGCTCAACCAGACCATCCTCTATGCCTTTGCCATGCTGGTGATCGCGGCGCTGATCGGCACCACCGGCCTGGGCCAGTCGATCTACCTGGCGCTGGGGCAGGCGGATGTGGGGCTGGGCATTTCGGCGGGCGCGGCGATGGCGATCCTTGCCCTGATCGCCGACCGCATGGTGCAGGGCTTTGCCGAGGAGCGGCGCAAGGCGCTAGGGCTTTAGGCGCCTCCGAAACCACAAAAAGGGCGCCCCAGCGGCGCCCTTTTTTAATCTGGGGCAACGTTCTAAACTGCCCGCCCGCATATAGCTGCAACCAAGACTGATCTACGACTGGAGAGACGCCCATGGGCTGGCTTGAATTCACCGCAGCACTGGGATTGTTCCTGGCCAGCCACGCCATCCCTGTGCGCCCGCCGGTGCGGCCCTGGCTGGTCGCCCGCCTGGGGCTGCGCGGCTACATCATTGCCTACAGCCTGTTGTCGCTGCTGATCCTGGCATGGCTGATCGTTGCGGCGGAGCGGGCGCCTTTCATTGGCATACTGCCCTATTGGGAGATCCTCCGCTGGGCGCCGCTGCTGCTGATGCCTTTGGCCTGCCTGCTGGCAGTCGCGGGCATGATGCGGCAAAACCCCCTCAGCTTCGGCGGCCTGGGCCTGCGCGCCTTTGACCCCGCTGATCCCGGCATCCTGGCCGTCAGCCGCCACCCGCTGCTGGCCGCCATGGCGCTCTGGGCCGGGGCGCATCTCTTGGCCAATGGCGATCTGGCCCATGTGATCCTGTTCGGCTTGTTTGCGGGATTTGCGGTGATGGGCATGAAGATCATCGACACCCGCAAGCAGCGCCAGCTGGGGCGGGCGGAATGGACCCGGCTCAGCCGCAGCACCGCACGGCTGAACCTGGCCCGACTGCGCCCCTCAGCCAGCGAGGCGTCCTTGGCGGCGGCTGTGTTCCTGGCGCTGCTGGTCCTGCACGCGCCCATCATCGGCTATCACCCGCTTCCGTGGTAGGGGTTGACCCCGGCCGCCGCATGACCACCTATGAACCGACACGAAACTGGAGAGACAAACCGATGCACCTGGCCTATGTGATGACCGAAGAACGCGGCGCCACCGACCGTCTGCTGAGCGCGCTGGCCGAGAAACTGCAGGCCAAGGGCATCCGCCTGGCGGGCATCGTGCAGACCAATGTGGAATGCTACGACAAGGAGCTTTGCGATATGGATGTGCGGGTGCTGCCTGCAGGCGAAACCATCCGAATCTCGCAGTCCCTGGGCGCCGGCGCCCGCGGCTGCCGCCTGAACCCCGAGGCGCTGGAGCAGGCTGTTGGACAGGTCTCGGCAGCGCTGCAATCGGATGAGATTCCGCAGCTTCTGATCGTCAATAAATTCGGCAAGCACGAGGCCGACGGTCGCGGCATGCGGCCCGTCATCGGCGAGGCGCTGGCGCAGGGCATCCCGGTGATTTCCGGCGTTAACAAAATGAACGTGGAGCCGTTCCAGGCATTCGCCGACGGCATGGCCGTGGCCGCAGGGCCCGATTTGGATGCGCTGGTTGAATGGGCGGAACAAGCCGTGGCTGAGACCGCCTGATCTGCGGATTGTTATTTTAATTCAAGTGAAAGGCCCGCGAAGTTCACGCGGGCTTTTTGCTGTGCCGGGCAGCGCGCGGCCTGTTCAGCCTTGCTGCTGAACCACCATCGTCTATCGTGAAAAAGAGAGAAGATGGTGGGCGACCCTGGAATCGAACCAGGCGTGCGTCTCCGCGAGGGAGTTACAGTCCCCTGCCACACCTTGCGGCCTGTCGCCCACTGTCAGTTGCGTGTTGCACCTGACGTGGGGGCGTGATTACTAGCAGGCCAAACGGGCGTCAACAGGAAAATCGCAAGTTTTTCAGACAGTCCGCAAATTCTTTCTGCCGGAGAGCAAAATGACCAAGAAACCCAAATGGGTCGTCGAAAAAGAACAGGCCAAAAAGGCCGCTGCAGCCGAAACCGTGTGGCTGTTCGGGCTGCATGCGGTGCGCGATGCGCTGCAGAACCCGAAGCGCGAAAAACTGCGCCTTATGGTGACCATGAACGCTCAGGCTAAACTGGCAGATGCAATTGCCGCCTCCGGCATCGAGGCCGAGGTCATTGACCCCCGCAAGTTCAATCCGCCAATCGACCCCCAGTCGGTGCACCAGGGCGCAGCGCTGGAAGTGAAGCCGCTGAACTGGGGCGGCCTGGCGGAAAACTGCATTGGCCGCGAGGCGCCGCGGGTGCTGCTGCTGGACCGGGTCACCGATCCGCATAACGTCGGTGCGATTCTGCGCTCAGCCGAGGTGCTGGGCGCCAGCGCGGTGATCGGCACCCGCCACCACTCGGCACCCGAGACCGGGGCTCTGGCCAAGACCGCCAGCGGCGCGCTGGAGCGCCAGCCCTATCTGCGGATGCGCAACCTGGCCGACACCATTACTGAGCTGCAGCAGATGGGCTTCATCGTTCTTGGCCTGGACGGCGAGGCAGAAGCGACCATTGAGACCGCGCTGGAGGGTAAGAAGCACCTGCCAGTGGCACTGGTGCTTGGTGCCGAAGGCCCGGGGCTGCGCCAGAAGACCAAGGAGACCGTCGACCAGCTAGTGAAGATCGACGCCGCGGGAGGCTTTGGCTCGCTCAATGTCTCCAACGCGGCAGCGATTGCGCTTTATGCCTCGGTGGCCCGCTAGGACATTGGCTGTCACAGGCTGATCACTTCTGCGTAGGCTGTCTTTGCAAGGCTGCAGCCGTGAGGCAGAGTCGATGGACTGCTGTAAAGAATGTGAATGGAGAAAAATGTGGTCCTGCGCCTGCTGCTGACGGCTGCTGCGGTGATGTTTCTGACCCTGCCCGGGATGGCACGGGCAGATGCTGCTGTGTTCTCGTCCCGCGGCGGCGTGGCCATTGGCGGCTATGATGCGGTGGCGTTCTTTGAAGACGGCACCGCAGAACAAGGCCGCCGCAGCCACGCGGTGATGTGGAAAGGCGCGGTGTGGCGCTTTTCCTCAGCCCGCAACCAGGCCCGCTTCGAGGCCAACCCGCGTGCTTATGCTCCGGCATTTGGCGGCTACTGCGCCTATGCGATGTCGCAGGGCATGCTGATGGACGGCAACCCGCAGCTCTGGGCCATTGTGGATGGCGAGCTGTTCCTGCTGAACAATGCAAAGGTGCAGAAGATCTGGACCGCCAGCCAGGCCGAGATGATTGTGCTGGCACGGGGTCACTGGCCGGTGATTCTCAGGAAATAGCGCGTCACCTCACAAAATCGAGAGGGGGGCTTTTATTTTTCTGACTGTGACCCATATTCAATACAGACTGCGGAGTGGAACCACCGCAGATCTTTTTCACTGTCCCTCGTTCCATACCTCGCGCCCGGCTCGTCCGGGCGCATTTTTATGTATGCAGGTGCCGAATCCGGCTTTGCCGTGGTTAGGGGCGGGGCTAGGGTGCGCGCATGACAGACCATAGCGATGACCATTTGAAAGCCGTGCTGCAGCGCACCAAGACGGTGGCGGTAGTAGGCGTCTCGATGAACCCGGTGCGGCCCAGCTACTATGTGGCGCGCTATCTGGGCCTCAAGGGCTACCGGGTGATCCCGGTGAATCCCGGCCATACGGGCAAAATGCTGTTCGGCGAAACTGTACGCGCCAGCCTGTCGGAGATCGATGCCCCGGTGGACATGGTCGACATCTTCCGCCGCTCCGAAGCGGTGCCGCCGATTGTGGATGAGGCGCTGGAGGTTTTTCCGGGGCTGCGGACCATATGGATGCAAATCGGGGTGGAAAACGCCGAAGCCGCCGCCAAGGCTGAAGCGCGCGGCATTACCGTGATCCAGAACCGCTGCCCCAAGATCGAGTACCAGCGCTTGTTCGGTGAACTGCGCATGGGCGGCTTTGCCACCGGAATCATTTCCTCAAAGCTCTGAGCTTGCGGCAGGGCGGGGTGCTCCCGCCCATTCCCGCCGCGTCCTGGCGGACGGCCTTCACGGTTGGGCCTGGCGCCGCTGCGCGGCGCAAAGGGAAGAGCCTGCTGAGAAGCCGCTGAAGGGCAGATGCGCCCCTCAGCGGCCTATTTGATAGTCTTAGGCACGGGCGCGTCAAGGGCAAGCCGCGCGGGCCGCGCGGAGGCTGCGCCTCCCTTGACCCGGAGCTGCCACCGGTGCGCTCTGTCTTGGCCTTGGCTGCAAACGGCGGAGGCGCTGCACGGAACGTACGGCGCCAGGCCCAAGGCGGAGAGGATGTGCTTGCCGCAGGCAAGTGCATCTGTCCGGCGCGGGAGAGCCTGTTTGCCGGCTCCGGCCCCAGCGGCGGGTATCAGCTGTTGGGGCGGCTGGACTTTTCGGCAATACCGCTGAGGCCCTGGCGTTCTGCCAGAACCTGCAGCACATCATCCAGTGCCACATCGCGCGCGGCCAGCATCACCAGGAAATGATAAAGCACATCGGCGCCTTCCGAGGCGAGCTTGGCCTTGTCGGACTTCACCGCCTCGATGATCGCCTCAATGGCTTCCTCGCCGAATTTCTCGGCACATTTCTCCGGCCCTTTTGCCAGCAGCCTGGCAGTCCAGCTGCTTTCCGGGTCGGCGCCCTTGCGGGACAGGATGGTGGCTTCGAGATCGTGCAGCAGGCTCATACCATGCCCCTTCAGTTCAGCCGCATCGGGATGCCTGCAGCCGCCATGTGCTCCTTGGCCTCCTGCACGGTGTATTCGCCGAAATGGAAGATCGACGCCGCCAGCACCGCCGAAGCGCCGCCCTTGGTCACGCCCTCCACCAGGTGATCCAGGTTGCCGACGCCGCCGGAGGCAATCACCGGCACCTCCACCGCATCGGAAATCGCCCGGGTCAGCGGCAGGTTGAACCCGGCCTTGGTGCCGTCGCGGTCCATCGAAGTCAGCAGAATCTCGCCCGCGCCCTTGGCCGCCACGGTCCGTGCAAATTCCACCGCGTCGATGCCGGTGGGTTTGCGGCCGCCATGGGTGAAAATCTCCCAGCGGCCCGGCTCCACCGTCTTGGCGTCGATGGCGCAGACGATGCACTGGCTGCCGAACTGATCGGCGGCCTCGGCAATCACATCCGGGTTGGCCACCGCGGCGGAATTGAACGAGACCTTGTCAGCCCCCGCCAGCAGCAGCGCGCGCACGTCTTCCTTGCTGCGCACCCCGCCGCCCACGGTCAGCGGCACAAAGCACTGCTCAGCCGTGCGCTGCACCATGTCGAACATAGTGCCGCGGTTTTCATGGGTCGCGTGAATATCCAGAAAGCAGATCTCATCCGCACCGGCCGCATCATAGGCTTTGGCGCATTCCACCGGGTCGCCCGCATCGCGCAGGCCGACAAAGTTCACGCCCTTGACCACACGGCCGTCGGCGACATCGAGACAGGGGATGATACGGGTCTTCAGCATGCTGCGCTGCCTTTCAAGCTGCTTGGTTCTGTGGGTACGCAAAGCGCTTGGAAAGCGCAACAGCTATGGCTTGTTCCGCGCGTTTTGGTCCAGGGCTGCGGGCGTGGTACTCTTGCTGCCAAAGTGCCTTGTCAGGATCGTGCCTGTAATGACCGGAGATTGCACCATGCCCCGTTTCGCCTGCTTCAATCTGGTTTCTGCCGCCTTGTGTGCGGTGTCCATGTCAGCGGCGCAAGAAGGCGTCGCGGGGGAAATGATGGATGCAGAGGACCTTCTGGCCACTATCCCCGGTGCGACTCTGACCGGGATTTCCAACGAGGACTTCCGGACCCGCTGGACCCAGACCTATGACAGCGGCGGCAGCTCGGGCGGCAGTATGGGCACGTTCGGGGAGCGGCCCTACACGTCGCAGTGGTCGGTGTGGCGCGATCTGTGGTGCGAGGACTGGGGCAGCGGCGGGGGCTGCTGGCGGCTGGAGCAGGTCGATGCGGAAACGATCCAGCCCTATCACGGGGACAGAAAGCTGCCGAATGCCTGGCGGATCGTGCGTCCTGCAGAAGCGAAGTAGCGGCTAAGCCTCAGCCCAGGCCGGCCTTCCTCCTGCGCCAGCGGTAGGCAATTTCTATCCCCGCAAAAAGCGCGAGGGCAGGAAACACAACCGCAAGAATGTAGAGGAACCCGAAGAAAGTCAGGAAAGACGCATAGCGCCCCGCTGCGTCGGGGATCAAAGCGCAGCTGCAGCAGTCCTTGAACCCGCCTCTGCAGTCTCCGAGTGTGAGAGCTGCTTGAGCCCCGCAATAGATAAGCAGGAGGACGAGGATCCAGGACGCCCCATAGCCGGCCCAGCGGTTTGCAAAAGGGGCAAGTGTCGCTTGGCTAGGGGCCTTATTCACAGTGTCGCGCACCGCGCAGACGAAACAGATCAATAAGGGCAATGTGGCAGCAGCGAAGTGGAAAACGAGTTGAAAATCCATGGTTTCTATTGGGTAAGGGCATTAAAAATGCTGATTCAGAATATATCCTGCCAGGCAATGTATGCTAGCCGGCGGAAGGGCAATGCAGGTATTCCGGAACCGGAGTAACTGGTGCGCTGGCGAATGCCGGGTTCTGCAATCCGGGACAGGGCTGTAGCTGGCCCGGCCCCGCAGGGTCCTGCCGATGCCGGAAACGTGACTTGATCGCAGCGCCTGGCTGGCTTGATTTCATCCCATAGTCTGACGATTTGGAGTTTTCGTGATGAAACCTAGCCTCATTCTTGCAGGAGCCTTTGCCCTCATGTCCGCATTTCCCGCCGCCGCCGAACTGATGAAAGTGCCAAGCCAGAAACCGGTCGCCGAGACCATGGATGCGCTGCGGGCAGCTGTCGAAGGGGCGGGCGCCACTGTCTTTGCCCGGGTCGACCATGCGGCGGGGGCGCAAAAGGCGGGGCTGGAGCTGGACGGCGCGCAGCTCTTGATCTTCGGCAATCCCAAGCTGGGCACTCCGGCGATGCAGGCCGATATCCGCGCCGGGCTGTACTTGCCGTTGAAGGTGCTGGCTTATGAGGACGCAGAGGGCCAGGTCTGGCTCACCTACGAGGACCCGGCAGCGATGCTGTCAGGGCTGGATGTGCCGGCGGACGCCGGGTTTCTTGCCAAGATGCAGGGCGCCCTGGGCAAGCTGACCGCGGCGGCGGCGCAATAAGCGCTGTTCTAGTGGCGGGAGGAGGGGGCGCTGCCCCCTCTGGGCCTATGGCCCATTCACCCCCGGGGTATTTTTGACCAGAAAGAAGCTCAGGCCTTGAGCGTGGCCAGCGCTTCGGCCAGGTCAATGGCGCCGTCATAAAGCGCGCGGCCGGAGATGGCGCCATTGAGCGGAGCGCCGCAGGATTTCAGCGCCCGCAAATCGTCCAAAGAGGACACGCCGCCGGAGGCGATCACCGGGATGCTGACTGCATTGGCCAGATCGGCGGTAGCCTCCACATTCGGGCCTTTCATGGCGCCGTCGCGCAGAATGTCGGTGTAGATGATGGCGGCTACGCCTGCGTCCTCGAAGCTTTTGGCGAGGTCGGTGACCATTACATCGGTCTCCTCGGCCCAGCCCTTGGTGGCCACCTTGCCGTTGCGGGCGTCGATGCCGACGGCAACCTTGCCAGGGAATTCGCGCGCGGCCTCGCGCACCAGGTCCGGGTTTTCCACCGCCACGGTGCCCAGGATCACCCGCGCCAGGCCTTTATCGATCCAGCGTTCGATGGTGGCCATGTCGCGGATGCCGCCGCCCAGCTGCGCGGGCACTTTGGTCTGCTTCAGGATCTCCTCGACCGGCGCCGCATTCACTGGCTCGCCGGCAAAGGCGCCGTTCAGATCCACCAGGTGCAGCCATTCGCAGCCCGCCGCGACAAACTCCAGCGCCTGGGCGGCCGGGTTGTCGTTGAACACGGTTGTCTGGTCCATCTCGCCATGCAGTAGGCGCACGGCCTGGCCGTCTTTGAGGTCAATCGCGGGGTAGAGGATCATCCGGGCGGTCCTTCGTGAAATCAAGCTGGCAGTGTTTTGCAAGGTCTTTTGCACAAGGCGGGCCGGAATTGCAACGCGACCCGAAGTCAACCTTGCCTTGGTCCCGGCATCAGGAACAGGCTGCCTTTGAAACAGGGAGGAAACGGAATGAAACATCTATTGACAGGCACAGCCCTGGCGCTGGCCTCGGCGGGCATAGCCGCCGCAGACCCGGCGGCCGGGCTATGGAAAACCGAACCTGGCGATACCGGCGGCTATCTGCATGTGGCCGTCAGCCCCTGTGGTGCGGCCATGTGCGGAACTATCCAGGCGGCTTTCAGTGCGGAAGGCGCCGAGCAGGCGGATTATGAGCACAAAGGCAAGCGGATGATCTGGGACATGGCAAGCGAGGGCAGCGGCAGCTATTCCGGCGGCAAGATCTGGGCGCCGGACTCAGGCAAGACCTATGCCTCGAAAATGTCCCTCAGCGGCAATGCGCTGACGGTAAAGGGCTGCGTGGCCGGCGGACTGATCTGCCGCGGCCAGACCTGGTCGCGGGTCAAATAGGATTAGAACAGCCCAAGCTGCACCGGGATTGGCGCATAGCCGCGCTTCAGCTGCCGGTCCCGGAACCGCTCAAAAATCGCCAGCGCCTCGCCATGGGCGGCGAAATAGGTGCGCTTCTGCGCTCCGCCCGGCGCGTTCAGCGGCCCGGTCGCACGTTCCACGCACCAGTCGCCGAACAGCGTCGGCGTCAGGCTCAAGAGGCAATAGCGGTGCTTGCCTTCGGCGTGGTCGTATTTCTCGAAACGGATGTGCAAAGGGGACCCTGAGGCGCAAAAAAGGTCCGCCCCGTATGCATGGAAGCGGACCTCTTGTCTATTGCTCAATCGGCCGGTTTTTACCGGCCGGTGCGGTCAAACCTCACCGGTGTATTCACCGCGCGCCGGGTAGTTGTTGGGGATGGCAAAATCCAGGGCCGCGACCAGCTCTGCGAAATGCGGGCGCACAAAGGGCATGGTCTGCACGGCGCCGTAATACAGCGTCTGCTCCGGCGTCACCAAAAACAGGCCGGGCTCCGAGAACAGCGCAGGCTCTTCGATGCCGATCGAGGTTTTGCCGCGCGAGGTGGAGATATAAAGCCCCCATTCCTTGGCCACGGACAGCGGCAGGTCATAGCCGAACCGCAGATCCTTGGCCTCGATTTTTTCGGCCATGGCGCGGGTGCGCTCTTCGCCGTCCGAGCTGATGGCGATGCAGTTGACACCGCGCTCGGCAAAGGCGGCCACCTTCTTCTCAAACTCTTTCAGATAGGTGGCGCACAGCGGGCAGTGCAACCCGCGGTAAAAGCAGACGACAGTGCCGCGTTCGGTTTGCTCCGAGGACAGATCGAACTGCCCGTGGTCCAGTGTCGGCAGCGTCAGGTTCGGTGTCTTTTGGCGGGGGATCAGCATAGGCGCGCTCCATGAGAGTGGTATGAGTGGTGGTTGCTTGACTGTATTGCCTGGTTTAATGTCTCATAAATCCGAAAAACCTGACAGGAACACCGGAAATATGGACCGCTTGACCACACTCATGGACCGCTTTCAGCTGGCAGTGCGGGCCGCCGGGCCAGGGGAGGCAAATCTGATTGCACTTGCAGACGCGGCAGGAGAGCCTTTCCGGATACTTTATTTCACCCGCGGTCCGCTGCCCCGGCTGGCGGCTGAGGCCCTCATGTGGGCGGCGCGGGTGGAATGGTCGGGGCAGAGCAACCCGTTCCTGGCGGCACTGCCCGAAATTGTGGATTACGAGGTTACCGGCAATGCCGAGGCGCAGGGGCTGGTGCGGCTGATGCAGGAGGAAGCGGAGGGCCAGCATTGCGGCGCGCAATCTGTGATCAACAGGCTGGGCGAGGTGCTGATGGTGCGCCTCCTGCGCAACCAGATCCAGAAGGGCGCGACTGAGCCAGGCCTGCTGGCGGGCCTCGCCGACCCGCGCCTCAGCCGCGCCATCGTAGCCATGCACGACCACCCGGGCCGCCTCTGGACCAACGCGGACCTGGCTCAGGAGGCCGGGCTGTCGCTGTCGCGATTTTCGGAGCTCTTTGGTGCTGAAGTCGGGGAAACCCCGATCGGCTACCTGCGCCGGTGGCGGCTGATCCTAGCGCATCAGGACCTGATGCGCGGCGACCGGGTCGAGGCGGTGGCGCGCCGTTATGCCTACGGGTCCCCCGAAGGCTTCACCCGCGCCTTCCGCAAGGCCTACGGCGTTGCTCCGGTTTCATTGCGCACCGTTGCGGCCTAAAAAGCCCTGCAGCTTCTTTCTGGTCCTAAATACCCCTGTCCCGCTGACCGGCAGGCGGCTTTGCCGCCGAGAGGGGGGGGCAACGGCGCGTCAGCGCCGTACCATCAAGGCTTCCAGGTCAGGAAGTTGCCGATCATCCGCAGGCCGGTGGCCTGGCTTTTCTCCGGGTGGAACTGCATGCCGAGCATGGTGTCCCGGCCGATCACTGCAGTGACATCGCCGGCGTAATCCACATGCGCCAGCCGCTCGGCCGGGCTAGCGGCGCGGAAATGGTAGGAGTGCACGAAATACACATGATCGCCGGTGTTGATGCCGTCGAACACCGGGTGCTCCGCCTCAATCACCAGATCGTTCCAGCCCATATGCGGCACCTTCAAAGACGCATCCGCGGGTTCAATCTTGACCACATCGCCGCCAACCCAGCCCAGGCCCGGGGTTTCCTCATACTCATGGCCGGTGGTGGCCATCAGCTGCATGCCGACACAGATGCCGAGGAATGGGCGGCCCTTCTGCTCCACCGCCTCGACCATCGCATCATAAATGCCCTTGTGGCCGCGCAGCTCGGCGGCGCAGGCGGGAAAGGCGCCGTCGCCGGGCAGCACCAGCCGGTCCGCCCGCGCCACAACATCCGCATCCGAGGTCACGACAACCTCGCCCGCGTCCATCTCCCGCGCCATGCGCTGAAACGCTTTCTCGGCGGAGTGCAGATTGCCGGATTCGTAGTCGATAATCGCGGTCAGCATGCTCACAGCGCCCCTTTGGTCGAGGGGATTGCATCCGCCTTGCGCGGATCGGTTTCCACCGCCAGCCGCAGGGCGCGGGCCACCGCCTTGAACGCGGCCTCGGCGATATGGTGGCTGTTGAACCCGTGCAGCTGGTCGATGTGCAGGGTGATGCCGCCGTGGGTGCTCAAGGCTTGAAAGAACTCCCGCACCAGCTCGGTGTCAAAGGCGCCGATCTTCTGGGTGGGCAGCTCCAGATTCCAGATCAGGAACGGGCGCGCCGACAGGTCAAGCGCACAGCGCACCTGCGCGTCATCCATCGGCAGGTGGCACTCACCGTAACGGCGGATGCCCTTCTTGTCCCCCAGCGCCTGCACCAGCGCCTGACCCAGCGCGATGCCGGTGTCCTCTACCGTGTGGTGGTCGTCGATGTGGTAGTCGCCCTTGGCGCGGATGGTCATGTCGATCAGCGAATGCCGTGCCAGCTGGTCCAGCATGTGGTCGAAAAAGCCGACCCCGGTCTGGTTGTCGTAAACCCCGGTGCCGTCGAGGTTGATCTCCACCGAGATATCGGTTTCCGCGGTCTTGCGGGTCACTTGGGCTGTACGCATCTGCGGGCTGTCCTTCGTCAAGCTGCAGGAATTCCAATTCTGCATGGGCGCTTATAGGGCGGGCAGGGGGCAGGGCTCAAGTGCGGCATTGTGCAAGGCGGCCAATCTGTTGCAGCCTCCCCGCTTGCGGTCCCGTCACTTGCGCCCCGCGGCAGCGCATGCGAGCTTGGGCGCAATCAACCAAACCGTAACAAGGATCCTCATGTCCACCTGCGTCTTTGTCCAGATCCGCTGCAAGCCCGGCACCACCTATAAGGTGGCCGAAGAGATTGCCCTGCGCGAAATCCATTCCGAGCTTTACTCCACCAGCGGCAATTTCGACCTGCTGATGAAGCTCTACATCCCCACCGGCGAAGATGTCGGCAAATACATCAACGAGCAGCTCTTGCCGATCGAAGGGATTGAGCGGTCGCTGACAACAATGACCTTCAAGGTCTTCTGAGGCCGGAAAAACCAAGCCCCCCGCAGCGGTGAGTGCTGCGAGGGGCTTTGAGGGTCCCCGGTCCCCATCGGAACTCATGACCGGAACAGGCGCCCGGTCTGCGTTTCAGCAGGCAGAGATTCGCTGCAAAGCCCTCACAGGTCCAAGGAGCGGAACCTGGCGGCGGGGTTTCTGTCGGAAGAACCGGCAATGCCGGAGCGGCGCGTCATCGTGAAAATCTCGGTCTGAAACAAACTGCGGCGAGTATAGCGGATTCCGGCTGGAATTTCAGGAAAAACTGCGCGGGCGGCAGGCGCCACAGTTAACTGTTCAGTCTCAAGCGTTTAAACGGAAGACGCCCTGGCTAAGCCAGGGCGTCTCACGGGAAGTTGTTCGGCTCAGGCGGCAATCAGCCCCTTGTCCCTCAGGTCTGCATAGGTGGCGTCGATAGCCTTCTTCATCCGCGCAAGCATGTCGTCGACCTCATCTTTGGTGATGATGATCGGCGGGCACAGCGCCACTGCATTGCCGGCCACCGCCCGGATGATCAGCCCGTTTGCCTCGCAGGCCTTCTGCGCTGTGGCGCCCGCGATGCCTTTGTCAAAGCTCGCGCCGGTGGTCTTGTTCGACACCAGCTCCAGCGCCGCGATCAGGCCTTTGCCGCGCACTTCGCCGACCAGCGGGTGGTCGGTGAAAATCTCGCGCAGCTGCGCCTGCATATGGGCGCCCACCTCTGCTGCGTGCTCAAACAGGTTGTCGCGTTCATAGATCTCCAGCGTCTTCAGCGCCGCGGCACAGGCTGCCGGATGGCCGGAGTAAGTATAGCCATGGCCGAACACGCCGACCTCATTGGTCTGGTCGATCATCGCCTCATACATGTAGCCCGGAATAACCGAGGCCGAGATCGGGAAATAGGCCGACGACAGCTGCTTTGCAAAAGTCATCAGGTCCGGCTTGATGCCCATGGTGGTGCAGCCGAAGTCCGCGCCGGTCCGGCCAAAGCCGCAGATCACCTCGTCAGCCCAGACCAGAATGCCATGCTTGCGCAGCAGCGCCTGCAGCTTCTCGTAATAACCCTCCGGCGGCACGATCACGCCTGAGGCGCCGGTGATCGGTTCGACAATCATCGCCGCGATGGTGTCGGGGTCTTCCGCCAGGATCTGCTCTTCCAGGTTAGTGATGATCCGGTCGACAAACTGTTCCTCAGTCTCATTGCCTTGGCGGCCGGTGTAGTAGTGCGGCGAATCCGAGCGCAGAATCGAGAGTGCCTCCAGCGGTGCATCGAAATGCGCCAGGTTTGCAGGCAGCGAGGTCAGCGAGCCCGCCGCCACCGTCACCCCGTGATAGCCGCGCTCGCGGGTGATGATCTTGCGCTTCTCCGGCTTGCCGATGGCGTTGAAGTAATAGCGCAGCATTTTGTAGTGGGTGTCGTTGGCGTCCGAGCCGGAGTTGCCAAAGAAGATGTAGGCATCCTCCACCGGCACCATCGCCTTCAGCTTGTCGGCCAGCGCCATGATCGGCTCATGGGTCTTGCCGCCGAAAGTGTGCGAGAACGGCAGCTTGTGCAGCTGCTCGGTGATCGCATCCATCACCTCGGTGTTGCTGTAGCCCAGCGAAGTGCACCACAGGCCTGCCAGCCCTTCGATGTATTTGTTGCCGTCGGTGTCATAGACATAGATGCCTTCGCCGCGGTCCAGGCACAGTTGCTCGGTCGCGGTGAAATTGGTGGTGGGGTAGATCACTGGGGCCATGGCCAAACTCCTTGCGCGAACCGCCCCTCAAATGACCCGAGGGGCGCTTTTGCCCGTAGCATTGGCCGGCTTTGCATCGCAGGTCAAAAGGAATTTGATCATATTCTATCGGCAGAGCAAAAAGGCAGGCTGGAGAAAGCGAAAGGCCGCCCCGGAGGGCGGCCTTTTCGGTTCCAAATGGAGCGGGCGATGAGATTCGAACTCACGACCCTTACCTTGGCAAGGTAATGCTCTACCCCTGAGCTACGCCCGCGCTGCCATTCGGTGAGGCGGTGAATAGGAAATCCGGGGCTGCACTGCAAGCGGAAAATGACAGGAAGGTAAAGAAAATGCCGAGGGTCCGGAGGCGGTCCGAAAACCAAAAAGCCGCCCCGGAGGGCGGCCTTTTCGGTTTCGAATGGAGCGGGCGATGAGATTCGAACTCACGACCCTTACCTTGGCAAGGTAATGCTCTACCCCTGAGCTACGCCCGCGCTGCCATTCGGTGAGGCGGTATGTAGGGCTTTCCCCATGGGGCTGCAAGCGGAAAAATGAAAAACCGGGCAAGTATCTGTGGATAAACCTATTTTTGCTCACTCAGGAAGGTGCGTAGCCGCACCTCCAGCTCTTCCTGGTCCTTGGTCTCGCACTCCCAGACGGTCAGCACCTGCCAGCCTGCACCTTCCAGCTCGGCCAGATGCTCAGCGTCGCGCTCCACGTTGCGCAGCAGCTTGGGTTCCCAATAGTCCCGCCGCGAAGAGGGGATACGGCCGGCGCGGCAGTCATGCAAATGCCAGAAGCAGCCATGCACAAAGATCACCTTGCGCCGCGGCCCGAACACCAGATCCGGTTTGCCGGGCAGGTCCTTGCGGTGCAGCCGGTAGCGGTAGCCCATCCCATGCACCATCCGCCGCACCAGCATTTCCGGCTTGGTGTGCTTGGCGCGGATCTTCGCCATATTGGCGCTGCGCCGCTCGGGTGTCAGGGTGTCGGCCATTCCACGTGATGCCTGGATTGTTCCACCATGCGGGCATGGTAGCCGCTTTCAATCCGGCAGGAAATAAAGGCGCTGGCCGGGCAGGGCGGCAGCTCCAGCGCCTTGATCAGCTGGGCATCCTTCTGGCCTTCCAGCAGCACGATCTGCTCGCGTGCCAGAATGTCCCGGGTTCCATGGCCGCCGTCTGCCCGGATGCGGCGCATGAAGTCCTTCTGCTGCGCCACCGCCTCCACCGCGTCGCGGTGAATCGGCTGGCGCTGGATCAGCCGGAACAGCTGCGCCATGCGTTCATTGCCTGTGGCGGCGGCAAAGATCTGCTCCACCGCCTCTGCGTCCGCAGTGCGCCAGAAATTCGCCGGGTAGGGGTGATCCTTGAACAGCCAGAAAATATGCTTGAACCCCTCGGCCGAAATGCTGCGCTTGGCGTCCTTGTTCTGGCCCCGGGTCAGATAGTCCGGGCGGGCCTTGATCAGCCCCAGATAACAGCGTGCCCGCGCCTCATCGGCAGCCACCAGCAGGCAGACGCTGTCCAGCGCCTCGGTCGGGATCATCCAGTTCGTGCCCATGGTGTGCTTGATATCGACATCATGGCCCAAAATCTCGGTATCCAGCCGCCCCTTTTTCACACCCAGCAGCGCCCGCAGCTCGATCTCGACCCGCGTGCCGATATAGGTCTTCTCCGTCTTTTCCAGATCCTCATAGGCGCGCCGCCCGGTCTTGGGCGTCATGATCACATCGTCGATGCAGCGCCGCAGCATCTGCGGCACATCATATTCCAGCGCCAGCGCGCCGCCGGCGCGTGTGGTGATTTCGGCCATCAGCTCAAACAGCAGGCCGAAATCCGGATGGCCCGGCACAACAAGGCTGTCGGGAAGTTTCTGTTTCATATGGTGTTCCGCCGGGCCGGGCACAGCCTTGGGTTCTGAAATGGCAGAGAGGTTTTACGCCCGCACAGCATGCAGGTTCGGCTTGGCAATTGCCGCCTTCAGCTCGCGTGCCACCGCTTCCGCCACCGGCGGCGGGAAGGCATTGCCGACCTGGCGGTAGGCATTGGTCTTGGCCCCGGTGAAATGCCATTCGTCGGGGAAGCCCTGGATGCGCGCCACCATCCGCACCGTGAGGCGCGGCATGTCGTTGTGGAACGGATCCGGCGCCTCGTTGGCGATGGTGCGCCCCTCGACCCCCAAAGCCGCCCAGGCGCGCCGCGCCCGGGTCGGGCCCAGATCAGGGCCGCCGTGTTTCTTGGAGCCGCCAACAATCGTCGGCGCAATCTCATCCGCTTTGGCCGCCCAGTCCTCAGCCCCGCGCCAGCCGCGCTCCTTCATCAGGTCAATCAGCGTCGCGCCCACGGTGGGCGGGTTGTGCGGCAGCGGCTCGGGCCAATTGAACTGGCCCGCAAATTCCTTGCGCAGGGCGACAATCGCCACTCGCGGCCGCAGCTGCGGCACGCCGAAGTCAGAGGCATTCAGCAGCCGCCAATCGGTCTCATATCCCAGTTTCGACAGCTGTTTCTTCAGCTTCTCCCGGTAGTCGGAGAACACCGCATCCAGAAAGCCGCGCACGTTCTCGATCATCACCGCGCGGGGGCGGGTGGCATCGACGATCTCAATCGCATCGTCGAACAGGTTGCGCTCGTCCTTCTCGCCCAGCTGCTTGCCGGCCACCGAAAACGGCGGGCAGGGCAGTCCGCCTGCCAGCAGGTCGATGCCCTTGTAGTCACCGGCAACGTCCTTGAACTTGCGCACGTCCTCTTCCAGCACGTTCCACTGGGGGCGGTTGTGGCGCAGGGTGGCACAGCAATGCTTGTCGATCTCCACCAGCGCAGTGTGATCAAAGCCTGCCTTTTCCAGCCCAAGGGCCTGGCCGCCCGCACCTGCGCATAGTTCTACCGATGTCAGCATTCTGCTCTGCCTGTCCGTTCGCGTTCTTGCTCTGTTCCTAAGCGGTAAGGTGATTCCGCACAAGGATTTCCGCCCCGGCCAGACTATGCGCAATTGCTGAAAAGCGAAAGGCCGCCCCGAGGGACGGCCTGTTCGTCTTCCGATGGAGCGGGCGATGAGATTCGAACTCACGACCCTTACCTTGGCAAGGTAATGCTCTACCCCTGAGCTACGCCCGCGCTGCCATCCGGTGAGCGGTGGAATAGGGTCTCCGGGCCCAGGCTGCAAGCGGAAAAAACATCCCGGATGAAAAAAATCCTTCAAAGCTGCGACGGAACGGGCGGGCAAGGGCGTTTCATTTCCAAACAGCCGGATTTGCAACGGGAGAGTTGGTGAAATGCTTTTGAAAGACGGTATTCGTATTGGCAGCCTGAGCGCGGCAATTGCGTTGGGCATGACCCTGCAGGCAGCGCCGCAGAAACAGGCGGATTGGACAGACCGGTTCGAAGAGATCAAGCCAGTGCAGGTTGAAACCGCAGAATTGCCCCAGGTTCTGGAGCACCCGGTCTAAGGCGGCACTGCTTCCGCAACTGCCAGATTGTCACTTCGCTTCGATCTTCAGTTTCTTCATTGCCTTCAGCATCTCGGCATCGACCAGTTTCTGAAGCTTTTTGTCCTTCTCCACCGCCTTGGCGGCCATATCGGTCAGCTGGCTCTCGCTCTCCTTGCCCGAAGCCGCACTGATCACCGCCCCGTAACCCGCTTTCAGCATCTCGTCGCTGACCTTGTTGGACACCTCGGCCCACAGTTTCGCCTTGAGAGTATTGGGGATCTTGTTGTCCTTGGCCAGTTTGGCAAAGCGGTCTGGCAGGATCTTGCCTTGCAGCATGTCCTTGTTCTTATAGGCCCATTTCTTCTGGAACCCGCCCAGGTTCTTGACCAGCCCGCCCAATAGCGCCGAATAGAGCACGCTCTGCACCGCGTCGTTGAAGTCCTTCTCGGTTGGTGCCTTGCCGGATTTGGCGATCTTCCCGACCACTTTGATCGCCTCGCC
Source organism: Leisingera sp. ANG-M1 (assembly GCF_000813745.1). Lineage (GTDB taxonomy): Bacteria > Pseudomonadota > Alphaproteobacteria > Rhodobacterales > Rhodobacteraceae > Leisingera. The sequence goes on from NZ_JWLC01000027.1 coordinate 148,992, forward strand.
GATTGCCGATTTGATCACCTCCTGGCCGGAACCGGCGATGTAATTGGAAATAAATTTCTCCAGCTGCTTGGTGGCCATAAAGGGCACCTTCGACGCAAGCCGCGGCGCCACCGCCTTGGCCATGTCGTCGCAGAACCCCAGTGGGATCTTGCTGCCGATGCCGGCGGTCAGCCCGCCGATGGTGCCGTCGATCACGATGGACTGCACCGAGGACCACACGGTCACCTTCTGGCCGCTGGCGTGTTTGCCCAATTCCTGGCTAGCGCTTTGCAGCACGCCGACCCCGGCCCCGGAAACCACCGCCGCGCTGCCTGCGCTCATGCCCGCGCCAGTAACCAGCACCGGTGCCGCCAGCGCGCCGACCACCGCAAAACACACGGCTGAGCTGACCATCAGCACGGTGCCGGTGGTCTGGGCCGAGCCGGTGAATTCTTTCAGGAACCGCAGCAGGTCGTCGCTGAACGCGTTGATCGCCTTCTCCGCCGCAGGCAGCGCCTCGTCGATCTGTTTCAGATCCTTCGACGACATCGCCCGCTCCAGCTTGCCCGCCGCGCTGATCGAGCGGGTCGCCAGCTTGTTGTCGGGCATCTTGACCGATCCCGCCTTGATGATGATCGCCTGCGCCACCGCGTTCAGCACCCCGTCCTTGATCATCGCGGTGTCGAGATAGCTCTGATAGGTTTCCAGACAGGCTTTCTGGTTCTTGATCAGCGACTTCATGTAGGGCGTCAGGTTCTTGATCACCTCCGCTTTCAGCTTGTCGTATTCCTTCTGCGTGACCAGGATCTTCTTGCCGCGGAAGGTGACCTCCAGCTTGGGTTCCTTCGCGGCCTTTTCCTCGGCGGTCACTTGGGCTTTGAACTTCGGCAGCAGCGCCGTGACCGTGCGCCCGCCCGGATCCACCACCTGATCAGGGCGCTTGAACCCGATCTTTTTCTGGTAGGTCCCGATTGCTTTCAACAGCCCCGCATCAACCTTCTTGGAGGTGCCCAGCGGCCCGATCTTGTTGGCTTCCAGCATCCGGCGCACCAAAAGGACGTCCTCGCCCTTGTTCTTGACTGGTTTGCCTTCGCTTTCACGCGGGGATTGCCCGACAGGGGCGGTAAGCTTGGGAACAGCCATCAGAAACCTCGAACCAAATTAACTTCCCAAAACTCTGGCACGGCCGGCCTGCAGGTCAAGTTTTGCAGGCATAAAAAAAGACGCCCTGCCAGGGGCAGGGCGTCTGAACACGCTGCAGATGCAGCCTGTTGCTGTTTACTCCAGCTCGACGAGCAGATCCTTTGCGTCGATCTGTGCACCTGCGGTGACGTGAACGGCTTTGACCACCGCGTCGCGCTCGGCGTGGATGCCGGTCTCCATCTTCATCGCTTCGATGGTCAGCAGCATGTCGCCTTCGTGCACCTGCTGGCCTGCCTGAACCGCGACGCTGGCCACAACACCGGGCATCGGCGCGCCGACGTGGTTGGGGTTGCCGGCTTCCGCCTTGGGGTTGGCTTGGGTCGAGGCCTTGACCAGGCGGTTCGGCACCCGGATCACGCGCGGCTGGCCGTTCAGTTCGAAGAAGACCTTCACTTCGCCCTTCTCGTCGGTCTCACCGACCGCCTGCAGACGGATTTCCAGTGTCTTGCCAGGGTCGATCTCAGCAGTGATCTCGTCGCCCGGTTCCATGCCGTAGAAGAAGGTCTTGGTCGGCAGCGCGCGCACCGGGCCGTACTGGCGGTGGCGGCCCATGTAATCCAGGAACACCTTGGGATACATCAGGTAGCCGTTCAGATCCTCGTCATCGACGGCAAAGCCTTCCAGCTCTTTCGACAGCTCGGCGCGGACCGCTTCCAGGTCAACCGGCTCCAGATGCGCACCGGGGCGCTCCAGGTTCGGCGCTTCGCCTTTCAGCACTTTCGAGACGATGGCTTCCGGGAAGCCTCCCGGAGGCTGGCCCAGGTTGCCGCGCATCATGTCGACCACCGAGTCGGGGAAGGCCACGTCGGTTTCCGGGCTTTCCACCTCATCGCGGGTCAAACCTTGCGAGACCATCATCAGCGCCATGTCGCCAACAACTTTGGACGACGGGGTCACCTTCACGATATCGCCGAACATCTGGTTCACGTCGGCATAGGTCTGCGCCACATCGGCCCATTTCTCTTCCAGGCCCAAGGAGCGCGCCTGCGCCTTCAGGTTGGTGAACTGGCCGCCCGGCATCTCGTGCAGGTAAACTTCCGAGGCCGGGGCTGCGAGGCCGCTTTCGAACGCCGCATACTGGCCGCGCACCTGCTCCCAATAGCCGGAGATCTCGCGCACCTTGGCGATGTCCAGACCGGTGTCGCGGTCGGTGTTGCGCAGGCCCTCGACGATCGAGCCCAGGCAGGGCTGCGAGGTGCCGCCCGAGAAGGCGTCCATCGCTGCATCCACTGCGTCGACGCCCGCATCTGCGGCTGCCAGGATGGTGGCGCCGGCAATACCCGAGGTGTCGTGGGTGTGGAAGTGGACCGGCAGGCCGACCTCTTCCTTCAGCGCCTTGATCAGCACCCGTGCAGAGGCCGGCTTCAGCAGGCCCGCCATGTCTTTCAGACCCAGGATATGGGCGCCTGCGGCCTCCATCTCCTTGGCCATGCCGACATAATACTTGAGGTCGTACTTGGAGCGGTCCGGATCCAGAATGTCGCCGGTATAGCAGACGGTGCCTTCGCAGACCTTGCCGCTCTCGACCACCGCATCCATGGCAACACGCATGTTCTCAACCCAGTTCAGCGAGTCGAAGACGCGGAACACGTCAACGCCGGTCTCCGCCGCCTGGCGCACGAACTCCTGCACCACATTGTCCGGATAGTTGGTGTAGCCGACGCCGTTGGAGGCGCGCAGCAGCATCTGGGTCATCAGGTTCGGCATCCGCTCGCGCAGGTCACGCAGGCGCTGCCAGGGGCATTCCTGCAGGAAGCGGTAGGCCACGTCAAAGGTCGCACCGCCCCAGCATTCCACCGAGAACAGCTGGTTCAGATGCTGCGCATAGGCCGGCGCCACTTTGATCATGTCGATCGAGCGCATCCGGGTCGCCAGCAGCGACTGGTGGCCGTCACGCATGGTGGTGTCGGTCAGCAGCAGCTGGCGCTGCGCCTTCATCCAGTCGGCAACGGCCTGGGCGCCCTTCTGCTCCAAGAGGTTGCGGGTGCCATAGGGCAGGTTGCCCACATCCGCCTGCGGTGCGCGCGGCTCCTTCAGGTCGGCAGCGGGTGCCGCGCGGCCTTCGGTCTCCGGGTGGCCGTTCACGGTGATGTCGGCGATATAGGTCAGCACCTTGGTGCCGCGGTCGCGCCGCTTCTTGAAGCTGAACAGGTCCGGGGTCTCGTCGATGAATTTGGTGGTGTATTCATTCGACAGGAAGGTCGGGTGCTTCAGCAGGTTCTCGACGAACGCGATGTTGGTGGAAACACCGCGCACCCGGAACTCGCGCAGCGCGCGGTCCATGCGGGCAATCGCCTTCTCGGGCGTCGGCGCCCAGGCGGTCACTTTGGTCAGCAGCGAGTCATAATAACGGGTGATCACGCCGCCCGCATATGCAGTGCCGCCGTCCAGGCGGATGCCCATGCCGGTGGCCGAGCGGTAGGCGGTGATGCGGCCGTAATCCGGGATGAAGTTGTTCAGCGGATCTTCGGTGGTCACACGCGTCTGCAGCGCGTGGCCGTTCAGACGGATCTCATCCTGGCCTGCTTTGCCGGTGGCTTCGGCAATGGTCTTGCCTTCGGCGATCAGGATCTGCGCCTGCACGATGTCGATGCCGGTGACCTCTTCGGTCACGGTATGCTCCACCTGCACCCGCGGGTTCACTTCGATGAAGTAGAACTTGCCGTCGTTCATATCCATCAGGAATTCAACGGTGCCGGCGCATTCATAGTTCACATGCTTGCAGATCTTGCGGCCCAGGTCGCACAGCTCCGCGCGCTGTTCTTCCGACAGATAGGGGGCAGGGGCGCGCTCAACCACTTTCTGGTTGCGGCGCTGCACCGAGCAGTCGCGCTCAAAAAGGTGGTAGATCTCGCCGTGCTTGTCGCCCAGGATCTGCACCTCGACGTGGCGGGCGCGGGTGATCATCTTTTCCAGATAACCCTCGCCGTTGCCAAAGGCGGCTTCCGCTTCGCGCCGGCCTTCCAGCACTTTCTCCTCGACTTCATCGTCGCCGTGGATCGGCCGCATGCCGCGGCCGCCGCCGCCCCAGGAGGCTTTCAGCATCAGCGGATAGCCGATCTCGGCGGCTTCCTTGCGGATCGCCGCCATGTCGTCGCCCAGCACTTCGGTGGCCGGAATAACCGGCACGCCCGCAGCAATCGCCACTTTCCGCGCCGATGCCTTGTCGCCAAGCGCCCGCATGGTTTCCGCTTTGGGGCCGATGAAGGTGATGCCGTTTCGCGCGCAGGCATCCACAAAATCCGGGTTCTCCGACAACAGGCCGTAGCCCGGGTGGATCGCATCGGCGCCGCTTTCCTTGGCGACGCGGATGATTTCGTCGATCGACAGATAGGCCGCAACCGGCCCCATGCCTTCGCCGATCCGGTAGGCTTCATCCGCCTTGAACCGGTGCAGGCCGAGCTTGTCTTCCTCGGCATAGACGGCGACGGTGCGTTTGCCCATTTCGTTGGCAGCGCGCATCACGCGGATCGCAATCTCACCTCGGTTGGCAATCAGGATCTTTTTGAAGTCGGTCATTTCACCCTCGGGGTCCGTGCAAGTTGGTGCAGTGTTAGGCGGATAATAACGGCAGAGACAACCGTAGTTCTGGGTAGAACCGGCATGATTGCGCTCTCATGCGGCCTGTTTTCGGTTTTTCGTTACGGGTTTCGGTCGCGATTTCAACCATTGGTAACGAAATATAATTTCGTTCCCTTCCGCGGGTTCTGCCCCCTGTCCGGATGCGCAAGCGGCTATTCTTTCGACACAAGGCGGGGCTGCTCCGGCACTGCTATGATGAGGCAATTGCAGAAAAGACTACCGCCTGCCCGGAGCTCCCTCCCGGGCCAGTTGCAAAGGAGACCTTGAATGCATCGTATTGTTTATGTGAGCCAGGCAACCCGCACCATGTCCAATCCGGAGCTGGCCAGAATCGTCGAACGCGCCCAGGCCTCGAACCAAGCCGCGGATCTCACTGGCATGCTGGTGGGTTACAAAGGATGGTTTTTGCAGGTGATCGAAGGGCCGGCCCAGGCGCTGGCCGCGATCTTCCAGCGGATCCGGGCCGACAAACGGCACGGAAATATCAAGGTGCTGGTCAGCGAGCCGGCTGGCGCCCGTGCCTTTCCTGAATGGCGGATGGCGTTCTCCGATCCGCAGACGCTTCCGGAACCGGCGCGCAAGCATGTGTTCTCGCTGCAGGACCTGATCCCAATCAACAGCCCCGACCGCGGCGATGAAATCGCGGTGCGGCAGGTGGTGCGCGACTTCCTGGCGGCCTTTGAGCGGCTGGAGCGGAGGGCCTGAGCCTGCTGCAATTGCGCTTTGCCAAGACGGTCCCGGCCCCCGGCTTTGTCCCGGCCTGGGATAGGCCGGGCGGCTGGAAGGCGTTGCCAGATCACGGTTCAACCCGCCCCGGCTGACGTCTCAAGCTGGCGCGTCCTAAACCTGGCAAGGCGTCAGCGCGCGCAGCTGAGCGAGATCCGCAATACCCAGCTGGCTCATATTGGCCTGCATGTCCTTGGCCAGCATGTCGCACAAATGCGCGGGGCCTGCCGCGCCAAGGGCCGCCAGCGCATAGTGGAAGGCGCGGCCCAGCATCACGAAATCCGCCCCCAGCGCCAGCGCCCGCAGAATGTCCAGCCCGCCTTCGATCCCGCTGTCAAAGACCAGTGGGATATCCACTGCGGCGCGTATGTGCGGCAGCAGGTCCACCGCTGCCGGGCAGCCATCGAACTGGCGGCCGCCGTGATTGGAGACCCACAGCGCATCAGCCCCCGCGTCCTGCAGCCGCTTTGCATCCTCCGGACGCAGCACGCCTTTGATGATAAAGGCCCCAGTCCAGTTGCGGCGCAGCCAGTCCACATAGCCCCAATCCGGCGAAGTGCGCAGCAAATAGCCGATGTGCGCGGTGGGCGGCAGGTTGGCCTGCGGCGCAGAGATGTATTTGTCCAGCGTGCGCATTCGCGGCATGCCGTGCCGCGCCATGCCAAACGCCCAGGCCGGGCGGCACGCGATCTGCGCCAGCAGCCGCGGGGTGAGCCGCGGCGGCTGGGTGAGACCCGAGCGGGTCTGACGCTCGCGGCGCGAAGCGGCGGGCACATCCACTGTCAGCACCAGGGTATTGAACCCGGCATCGCGCGCCCGTGCCAGCAGATCGGTGCGCATGGTCTCATCTTTGGGCGGGTAGAGCTGGAACCAGGCGTTCTGCCCCATATGCGGCGCCAGATCCTCGGGTGACTGGCTGGCTACCGTGGAGAGGCAAAAAGGAATGCCCGCCGCCGCGGCGCTGCGAGCCAGAATCCGCTCGGCATCCGGCCAGATCAGCCCGGACATGCCCACCGGTGCTATGCCAAAGGGCAGGGCATGGCGTGTCCCCAGCAGGCCGGCGGTCAGGTCCGGTTCCATTTCGCCATGCAGGACCGAGGGCAGCAGGCCGATCCGGTCGAGGCCGGTCCGGTTGCGTGCGCGCGCCTGCTCGGCGCCGGTGCCGCTGTCCAGATAATCCCAGACAAACCGCGGCAGCCGCGCTTTAGCGCGGCGTTTCAGGTCATCAAGGCCGGGGTAGCGCTGGTGCAAATCCATCCGCGCATTTGGGCGGGGGCTGCGGCAAATGTCCAGCCCCCGGACGGAGTTCGCGGCCTGCGCGTGCCGGCATCAGCCGGCCGCGCGGCGGTCCTCGGGCGGTTGTTCCGTTTCATCGCTTCCGGAGGTTGCGGCGCGGTCTCTGCCTGTGCCGAGCACGCAGACCTGGTTGCGGCCCTTGGCCTTGGCCTCGTACAGCGCCTCGTCGGCGACCCGCAGCAGGTCCTGCGGCAGCAGCCCGTGGGCCGGGAAATGCGCCACCCCGGCTGAAATCGTGATGCCCGGCAGGGCTTTCTCGCCGTAACGCACGGTGACCTCTTCCACCGACTGGCGCAGCAGCTCGGCCCGGGTCATTGCATCCTCGGGCGTGACGCTGGGCAGGATCAGGGTGAACTCCTCGCCGCCGGGGCGGCAGGCCACCTCGTCGCCGTCGCAGGCGTTTTCCAGCACGGTGCTGACCGCGCGCAGCACCATGTCGCCGGCATCATGGCCGTGGTTGTCGTTGAACTTCTTGAAGTGGTCGACGTCGATGGCAATCAGGCTCAGCCGGTTGCAGTTCAGCTCGCTGTTGTTGAGGAATTTGCGCAGGCTCTCGTTCATGTGGCGGCGGTTGAACAGCCCGGTGAGCGGGTCGCGCACCGACTGCTCATGCAGCTGATCGCGCATCCGCACATTGGCAATTGCCATCGAGATCTGCTCGGCGCACATCTGCGCCAGCGGCTTGCAGGAGGTGAAATCGCCCGCCCGTGCCGGCATCGCCCGCAGATGCATCAGCCCGACGGTCTCGCCATGGGCGAGGATTGGAAAGCAGAAATAGGGCCGCCCGTCATGCGGTTCGGCATGGTTGCAGGTGAACTCTACTTCGGTGGAACCGAACTCATAGGTGCGGCCGCGGCGCAGCCCCCAGCATTCATCCGGCTGGATGTGGTCCTTCAGCGTGCCGCCGTTCCAGGTGGCACAGCCGTCCAGCACATCGCGCGAATTGGAGAACACATATATACTGCCTTCGGCATCCGGCAGCAGATGGCTCATAAATTCCGACACCATTTTGAACAGCTCATCCAGGGTGCGGCAGGACTGCAGCCACTCGTTCAGCTCGCCCAGCAGCTTCACTTCGCGTGCCAGCTGCATCTGGCTGGCCATGATCTCCTGGTCCTTGGCCGCCCGCGCGCGCAGCTGGTTCATCCGGATCCGGTTGGTCTTGAACACCACCAGTACCGCAATGGCCATCGCCAGCAGCGCAACAGAGGACATGACAATCAGCGACATCCGCACCCGGTAGATAAATGTCTGCCGCAGCTCGGTGATATCGGTGTAGAAATCAATGGCGCCATCGAAATGGCCATTGTGCGTCAGCGGGTAATAAACCTGAGCAATTTCCCGTGTCAGGCTGCTGTCATAGCCGCTGGACTGCAGCGGAAACCCGTCGACCTCGTAGGCCGGCACCGTTGAATGCATATAGTAGATTTTGCCGCGTGCCACATGGGTCGAGAAGAACTCATTGGCGTCATATTCGCCGATCTCCTCGCTCCGCGTCGACCAGAACACCTGGCCTTCGGTGGTGAGCAGACTGAACCGGAACACATCCGACTCCTGCGGCACCAGTTCCAGCATATGGGCGTCATGCGGCTGAATGGTGCCTTCTTCAAATGATTCTTCGGCGTGCTGCATATGCAGCAGAACCCGGCGCTGCCAATGAATGGCCTGCTTGCGGATGTCGGCCTCCAGCATTCGGTCGACAACCGGCTCGGGCACGGTGAAAACCGCCCAGCCGGATGCGGCTGCAGCGGCAATCAGGACGAAGAGTAATGTCATGCTGCGGAACTTGTCCGCAATTGTGGTTTTGAGGCTTGGGGTCATTCCGGGGGCCTGAAAAATTGAGTTGCGCCGCAGAGATGCAGCCTCCTGATTGTGCCACAGAGGGATTTCGGGACCGTTAACCTGTAGCAAAGGCCCGAAAAACTTGACTAAAATACCTCGGGTCCGGCGGATGGGGCACTGTCTGTTCCAGAGCCGGAAATTGCCGGGAACAGAGTGTGAACGTCCTCTTTCCGCCGGGGCTGAATCACGCTAGGATCACGGCCATGAGCAGTTTTGACGAAATGGACGCCTTTGAGGGCGCATCGCTGTCGTCCCGCGCCATGGCAGCGCGGCCGATGCCTTATCTGGACTCGCTGAACCCGGCGCAGCGCGAGGCGGTGGAATGCCTCGACGGTCCGGTGCTGATGCTGGCCGGCGCCGGCACCGGCAAAACCAAGGCGCTGACCACCCGCATCGTGCATCTCCTCAGCACCGGCCGGGCGCGCCCGAACGAGATTCTGTCGGTCACCTTCACCAACAAGGCCGCCCGCGAGATGAAAGAGCGCGTCGGCGGCATGCTTGGCCAGGCGGTTGAGGGCATGCCCTGGCTCGGCACCTTCCACTCGATCTGCGTGAAACTGCTGCGCCGCCACGCCGAGCTGGCGGGGCTGAAGTCCAACTTCACCATTCTGGATACCGACGACCAGATCCGCCTGCTGAAGCAGCTGATCCAGGCCGCAGGCATCGACGACAAGCGCTGGCCCGCGCGGATGCTGGCAAACATCATCGACGACTGGAAGAACCGGGCACTGACGCCCGAGAAAGTACCCGCATGCGATGCCGGTGCCTATAACAACCGCGGCACCGAGTTCTACGCCCAGTATCAGACCCGCCTGCGCGAACTGAATGCGGTGGATTTCGGCGATCTCCTGCTGCACATGGTGACGATCTTCCAGAACCACCCCGACGTGCTGGAGCAGTACCAGCGCTGGTTCCGCTACATCATGGTGGACGAATACCAGGATACCAACGTCGCCCAGTACCTCTGGCTGCGGCTCTTGGCTGGTGCGCATAAGAATGTCTGCTGCGTCGGCGACGACGACCAGTCGATCTACGGCTGGCGCGGCGCCGAGGTCGGCAACATCCTGCGGTTCGAAAAGGACTTTCCCGGCGCCATGGTGGTGCGGCTGGAACAGAACTACCGCTCCACCGGTCATATCCTGGCCGCGGCCTCGAACGTGATCCGCGGCAATGCCGGCCGTCTGGGCAAGGAGCTGTGGACCGATGCAGGCGAAGGTGAAAAGGTCCGCCTGATCGGCCATTGGGACGGCGAGGAAGAGGCCCGCTGGATCGGTGAAGAAATCGAGGCCATGCAGCGCGGCACCCGCGGCCAGTCGCCGATTGGCCTCAACAGCATGGCGATCCTGGTGCGTGCCTCGCACCAGATGCGTGCTTTCGAGGACCGCTTCCTGACCATCGGTCTGCCATACCGGGTGATCGGTGGCCCGCGCTTCTATGAGCGGATGGAGATCCGCGATGCCATGGCCTATTTCCGGGTTGTGGTCTCGCCCGACGACGACCTGGCGTTTGAACGCATCGTCAACACCCCCAAGCGCGGCCTTGGCGACAAGGCGCAGCAGACTATCCAGGGCATCGCCCGCGAAAACGGCGTCTCGCTGGTCGAAGGCGCCCGGCTTGCGGTTGAAGGCGGCCAGATCAAGGGCAAGGGCGGCGGCGCCCTGCGCCAGCTGGTCGAGGGCATTGCCCGTTGGGGGCATATGGCGGGGGATGCGGACGTCACCCATATGGAGCTGGCCGAAATCATCCTGGACGAGTCTGGCTACACAACCATGTGGCAGAACGACAAAAACCCGGATTCGCCCGGCCGTCTGGAAAACCTCAAGGAACTGGTGAAGGCGCTGGAGAGCTTCGAGAACCTGCAGGGCTTCCTGGAGCACGTCAGCCTGGTCATGGACAACGACAAGCAGGACGCGGACGAGAAGGTCTCGATCATGACCCTGCACGCCGCCAAGGGCCTGGAATTCCCCGCGGTGTTCCTGCCGGGCTGGGAGGACGGGCTGTTCCCGTCGCAGCGCTCGATGGACGAAAGCGGCCAGAAGGGGCTCGAGGAAGAGCGCAGGCTGGCCTATGTGGGCATCACCAGGGCCGAGCAGATCTGCACCATTTCCTTTGCCGGCAACCGCCGGGTGTTCGGCCAATGGCAGTCGCAGCTGCCCTCGCGTTTCATTGATGAGCTGCCCGAGGAACATGTGGAAGTGCTGACCCCGCCGGGCCTCTATGGCGGAGGCTACGGCGCGGCTGCTCCGGGGGCAGGGCAGGTCCGGTCGACTATCGACGAGCGGGTGGCCCAGGCTGACGGCTACAACTCCCCGGGCTGGAAACGGATGCAGGCGCGGGCCGGGCAATACGGCATGTCGCAGCCCAAGGAGAGCAAGCACTCGGTGATCGATCTCACGGCCACTTCCAGCTTCACTCTGGGCGAGCGGGTATTTCACCAGAAATTCGGCTATGGCGCCATCATCGGCATCGAGGGCGACAAGCTGGAAGTGGATTTCGAAAAGGCCGGCGCCAAGAAAGTGGTTGCCCGTTTTGTTTCGGCCACCGACGACGTGCCCTTCTGATCAGCCGGTTTGCGCCGGCAAGGCCGGCGGATCGGATCGCTATGCGATCCGATCCGGGCGCGGGCGCCGCGGGCAGCAAAGCTGCCCGCGGCGCCCGCGCCACCCCTCCCTCTAAGGTATGCGCAACTTTCCGGGGCAAGTGCCGGGCGGCGGTCCTACCGCATTGCAATCATCGCAATGCCGATGGCAATCAGCAGGGCCCAGCCCAGGCGGCTGAGGCCGCGCGGCTCCTTCAGCACCAGGGCCGCCAGGATCACAGACACCGGGATCGACACTTGCCGCACCGCACTGACAGCCGCGGCTTCCGCGCCCAGCTGGAACACCCGCAGGATCAGCAGGTAGGAAAGGTAGGACGAAAGCCCCGCAAACAGGATGCGCCAGGGGTTCTCTGCCCAGCCGCGCACCACGCCCAGCAGCGGTGCCGATTGCCCCCGGTCCTCCCAAGCGCGCAAAGCCCCCATTGCCAGCGTCACCAGGATATAGGTCCAGAACAGAAACGGCGCGCTGGCGGCACCTTGCATGGCGGCCGCATCCGATATCGAATAGGCAGCCGAGCCCAGCATCGCCATCACCGCCATGGCAAAGGCGCGCGGATCATCCAGCAGCCGCCCGTTGCCCTTTTGAACCATCAGCCCGGCCCAGATAATCAGCCCCATCCCCAGCAGCGCCGCGCCGGAATAGCTCTGGTTCAGCGCCAGCCAGCTGAAAGCAGCGATCGCCAGCGGCGAGGACCGCACGATCGGGTAATAGGCCGACAGGTTCCCCCGCCGCAGCGCCGACAGCGTGCCGTAGTAGTAAACCGTCAGCCCCAGCGCCGAGACCAGCACCAGCGGCCAGACCCCGGCGGGCAGGGCGGTGCTGTGCCCGGCCAACATCATATGCACGCCCGCAAACACCACCCAGGAGAGGCACACGCCGGTGTAGCAGGACACCGGATGCGCCACGCCTTTCAGGGTCAGATCCCGCAGCGGATGCGAGACTGCTGACAGCAGAACCAGCAGGATCCAAAGCAGCGCCACTCAGCCGCCTGCCGTTTGGCCCGGGCGGTCCAGATAGGCATCGAAATGCACCGTGACCTGATCCTCGCTCAGCTGCACCACGCTGTAGGCCAGCGGCTCGACACTGTAATCCGTGCCAACCCGTTCCGGCACCAGCGGGATCTGGTGGTTGGTGCTCGGCAGCGAGGTGAACGGATAGCCGCGCCAGTTCACATAGGTGATCCGGTGGATATGGCCGTAAAAGATGTGCCGGATGTTCCGGCCCTTCTGCAGAGCCGCATAAAACGCCTCGGGACCGCGCAGCTTGATATCATCCACATAAGGCAGGCCGATATCAAACGGCGGGTGGTGCATAAACAGGAACACCGGCGCATCGCCCGCCTGTTCTAGCTCCGCCTCCAGCCAGGCCAGCCGGTCCGCACACAACTCACCGTCATGCACGCCAGGACCTCCGGTCAGCGTGTCGAGGAACACAAATTTCGCGCCCCCGGCTGCATGGCTGTACTGGATAAACCCGTTTGCGTCGCGCGGATGCTCCGGGAACACCTCCAGGAACCTCTCCCGCACGTCGTGGTTGCCCAGCATCAGAAACACCGGCAGCGGAAACGCCTGCAGCTGCTCCTGCAGCCAGCCATAGGCCTCCGGATCGCCCTCATCGGCCAGATCGCCGGAGATCACGCAAAAGGCGGCATCGCGGTGCCACGCGGCAACATCGGCCAGCACCCGCGACAGATTCGCCGCCGGGTCGCCGCCGTTGAGCATGGCACCGGGGCGCGTCAGGTGAATATCGGTGAGGTGGATGAACTTCATGGCACTATCCTGCTAAGCCTGCTGTCCGTCCGGACAATAGAACCAGCAAGCGCCGCCGCCCGATAACAGGAAACCGCCGCCAAACTTGTAGCGGAGCGACAAATCTTGAAGGCGGAAACAAAAACGGCGGCGCCCAGGGAGGAGGAGGGGCGCCGCCGTTCTGTCAAACACCGGGAAACAGGGAGGAGGAGATCCCGGTGATCCGAACCCGGCTCTTGGCCGGTATAGGGTGCGGCAGCATCAGGGAGGAGGAGGATGCTGCCGCGTAAGACAGGCTCTTCAAGGGAGGAGGAGAAAGAGCCTGATCTCTATCAGTTGTTCTCGTAGGCCGCCTGATAGGCGACGCGCTTGATTTCCGAGCGGTTCAGGCCCAGGTCGGCCAGCTCGCGGCCCGACAGTGCCGACAGCTCGTTGACGGTCTGGCGGTACAGGCGGTAGCGGACAAACTTGACCAGCAGCGCATCCAGCAGGCCCACCGGGGATGCCACGTTCACCGCGGAGATCTGATGTGCTGCTGCCATGGGTCTGTTCCTTCGTCTAACCGTCTCGTCCTGCGCTGCATCAGCGCTTGCTTGAGGGGTAATTTAGGCATCCCGCTGCTGGGCGCAATCCCGTGCTTCGTCATTGCTGCTATGCAGCATTTGCATGGGTGCGGATCTTGTATGTAGCTGGAAAAGGACAATATTTTCCGCACCTCCTTAAGCATTTGTATAATTTCGCAGCACAGACCCGCTTGCCGCGCATGGCTGGGCGGCATGCTGTTGACCGCTGCGCAAATCCCTGTTCCGCCCCGGCGCCTGCGGCAATCCTGCAAGGCGGGTTCCAAGGCGGGAAACCGCTGCATATATATGTGCCGGACAACACGCAGGAGAGCAGTCATGGCGGCCACAAAGGAACAGATTCACGCGGCACTGGAGCGGCTGGCCCTGCCGGACGGCGGCACCCTGGTGTCGCGCGACATGCTGCGGGCGCTGCGCATCGAGGGCGGCAAAGTAAGTTTTGTGATCGAAGCGCCAAGCCCCGAGATCGCCAAGCTGATGGAGCCGCTGCGCAAGGCCGCTGAAGCGGCAGTCCTGTCGCTCGACGGCGTCGAGACCGTCTCCGCCGCGCTCACCGCACATGCACCGCAGCAGCCCGCGCCCAGCCTCAAGGTCGGCGGCCATCCCAAGCCGCAGGCGGAGCCGTTGAAGCCCTCCGGCGTCAAGCGCATCCTGGCCATTGCCTCCGGCAAGGGCGGGGTGGGCAAATCCACTGTCTCTTCCAACCTCGCAGTGGCTCTGGCCAAACAGGGCCGCAGGGTGGGCCTGCTGGACGCCGACATCTACGGCCCCTCCCAGCCCCGCATGATGGGCGCCAAGGGCCGCCCCGCCAGCCCCGACGGCAAGATCATCAAGCCGCTGCACGCCCATGGCGTCACCCTGATGTCGATCGGTTTCATGCTGGAGGAAGGCAAGGCGGTGGTCTGGCGCGGTCCCATGCTGATGGGTGCGCTGCAGCAGATGCTGGGGCAGGTGAACTGGGGCGAGCTGGATGTGCTGATCGTCGACCTGCCACCTGGCACCGGCGACGTGCAGCTGACGCTCTGCACCAAGGCCGAACTCTCCGGCGCCATTGTCGTCTCCACCCCGCAGGACGTGGCGCTCTTGGATGCGCGCAAGGCGATGGACATGTTCAAGACCCTGAAAACCCCGGTGCTGGGGCTGATTGAGAATATGTCCTTCTTCACCTGTCCCGATTGCGGCGGCGAGCATCACATCTTCGGCCACGGCGGCGTTGCGGCTGAGGCCGAGACTCTGGGCCTGCCGCTCCTGGGCGCTTTGCCGATCGACCTGGAAACCCGTCTGGCCGGCGACGGCGGCACGCCTATTGCGGCAGGCGAGGGCGCCATGGCCCAGGCCTATGCCCGCATCGCCGAAGGCCTGGTCAAGGGCGGCATGGCCTGAAGTCTCCGGGCGCCCCTGTATAATATGTGCAAAGGCCCGCCGCTTTGGCGGGCTTTTTCCGTTCCGGGGCCTTCAGATGGGCGCCAATGGGAAAGGCGGCCGGTTTTGGGATCAAATGGGATCCGCGCCCGGCGCGGGACACCATGGGATGTTTGGGGTGGCATGGGAGGCCTGGGAATTCACGGGACGGCTGGGAATTCATGGGTACCATGGGAAATTATGGCCCAAATCCCGCACCTCACCCCTTGAAGTTGCGAATCGGCAGGTGTTGAAACGGTTTTAACGGGCATTCCTGAGAGCGGAACTTGCCCTGTCGTGTGAACGTAAGGGGAACTTTTGCCGGATGCGTGAGTCTTTCGGCGGAATCGTGGGAAACTATGGGAAAAAAATTGCAGACGCAACTCGCCTCTATATCTAGTGTCTGGGCTGAGAGTGATCACAACAAGTCCGGATTTTTGCCCTGATTTTGCCCCGAATCCCTCTCGAATCTGCGGAATCCCTGTCAAGGATTCGGCGGGTTCCCGCAGAAAACAGTTGCAGGGCCATCAATTCCCATAGTATCCCTAATTCATCGAATGAGACGAGGGACGGGGCGCCAAACGACCCCAAGCCAACTAAAAGAGCAGGTTTCATACAGGCCTTCGCTTTCATCGAACAAAGAGATCCGGCGCGCGGGCGAGCAGACATCCCCCCAGGTGGCGCGCGCAGTCGGACATCCCGCAAAGCGGGCCAAGGCGGCGGGTTGATCAGTGGCAGCAGATCAACCCGCCCCTTTTCATTCTGGGGGACGGATTAACGCGAGGGACACGCGAAAAGGACGGTAACTTGGGCCGCAGGTTCAGAGGCGAAAGCCACCATAAGGTGGACACAAAGGGGCGGGTCTCGATTCCCGCTTCCTTTCGCCGTGTGCTCGAGGCCGCCGATCCCAACTGGCAGCCGGGCCAGAACCCGGAACTGGTGATCGTCTACGGCGACAAGCGCCGCAACTTCCTGGAATGCTATACTATCGAGGCGATCGAGGAGGTCGACGCCAAGATCGACCAGCTCCCGCGCGGCTCGATGCAGCGCAAGATGCTGCAGCGGATGTTCCACGGCCAGTCCTTCCCGACCAATGTCGACGAGACCGGCCGCCTGGTCCTGCCCGCCAAGCTGCGCCAGAAAATCGACCTCGATGCCGAGGCCTTCTTCATCGCCGCGGGCGACACCTTCCAGATCTGGAAGCCCGAGACCTATGAGGAAGAAGAGCTGGCCAAGGCCGAAGAATGGATGGAAGACCTGCCCGAGGACTTCGATCCGATGGAATTCCTAGACGGCGCTGGGGGCGCTTAAACAATGACTCAGGACCAAGAAGCTGCCAATGGTCCCCACATCCCGGTTCTTCTCCGCCCGCTGCTTGCAGCCGTGGCCCCCGTTTCGGGCCGCTGGCTGGATGGCACCTTCGGGGCAGGGGGCTATACCCGCGGCCTGCTGGAGGCGGGTGCTGATGAAGTCACCGGCGTTGACCGCGATCCGCTCGCTTTTGAACTCGCAAAACCTTGGACAGGGGACTACGGCGACCGCCTGATCCTGCAGCCCGGTGTGTTCTCCCGCATGGATGAATATGCGCAGGACCTCGACGGGGTGGTGCTGGACCTTGGCGTCTCTTCCATGCAGCTGGACCTGGCCGAACGGGGCTTCTCCTTTATGAAAGACGGCCCTTTGGACATGCGCATGTCGCAGTCCGGTCCGTCCGCCGCCGACCTGATCGCCGAACTCACCGAGGCGCAGATCGCCGACATCCTGTTCCACTACGGCGAAGAGCGCGCCAGCCGCCGCATTGCCAAGGCGATTGTCAAGGAACGCACAATCGAACCCATCACCACCACCCTGCGCCTTGCGGGCATCATCGAGAGCTGCCTGCCGCGCCCCAAGCCCGGCCAGTCGCACCCCGCGACCCGCAGCTTCCAGGGCCTGCGCATCGCAGTGAACGCCGAATATGACGAGCTGTTCGAGGGCCTGCTGGCCGCCGAGCGTGCGCTGAAGCCCGGCGGGCTGCTGGCGGTGGTCACCTTCCACTCGGTTGAAGACCGCATGGTCAAACGCTTCTTCCAGCACCGCGCAGGCAAAACCGGCCGCGCCAACCGCTATGCACCGGAACAGGCAGAGACGCCGTCGCAGTTCGAACTGGTCACCCGCAAGGCGGTTGGCCCGGACGATCAGGAGCTGGCCGAAAACCCGCGCGCCCGTTCCGCCCGCCTGCGGGTCGGGCGCCGCACGGATGCGGAACCGGGGCCGATCTCGGCCAAGGAGCTTGGAATGCCGCAGCTGAAAGAGGCGCGCAAATGAAGACGCTGCTTTACATCGCAACCTGTCTTGCCGTCTTTGGCCTGGCCTTCTGGGCCTACCGCGAAAACTACGCCACCCAGCAGGTGCTGAAGGAAACCCGCCAGCTGCAGCGTGAAATCGGCGCTGCCCAGGTCCGCCTGGGCGTGCTGCGCGCCGAATGGGCTTACCTCAACCGCCCGCAGCGCCTGCGCGAACTGGCAGAGATCAACTTCGAAAGCCTCGGCCTGTTGCCGCTGCGCCCCGACCAGTTCGGCCGCGTGGATGAGGTCTCTTACCCGGCGCCGCCGGAGCTGGAGATCACCAACGGCGTTGAAGTCTCGGGCCTCAATGCGGAGGACTATCCATGATCCGCACCCCGCTGCGCCCGCTGGCCCGGATCCTGCACGCCCGCGCCACCGGCGGGAACCCGGATCAGATCGAGAAGGACAACATCTCTCTGCGCCATCAGGAGATGCAGGTGCAGGCGCGCCAGCGCTCCGAAGGGCGCCTTCTGGTGCTGGGCCTGTTCTTCCTCTTTGCCTTTGGCACCATCGCCACCCGCATGGGCATGACGGCTGTGTCCGAGCCCGCCGAGCCTGTCGCCAGCGTCCCCGGCAGCGCCATCGCTGCGCAGCGCGCCGACATCGTCGACCGTAACGGCCGCCTGTTGGCAACGAACTTTGAGACCCATTCCCTTTATGCCCAGCCGCCGCAGATGATTGATCCGGTCGGCGCCGCGCAAAAGCTGGTGGAAATCTTCCCGGATCTCGATCTGGAGCAGCTCACCAAGGATTTCACCGGAAAGCGCAAGTTCCTGTGGGTGAAGAAGAAAATCAGCCCCGAGCAATTGCAGGCGGTGCATGACATCGGCGATCCCGGCCTGTTGTTCGGCCCGCGTGAAATGCGGCTTTATCCGAATGGCAGCCTCGCGGCCCATGTGCTGGGCGGCGCCGGTTTCGGCAAGGAGGGCGTGAACGCGGCGGAAGTGATTGGCGTGGCCGGTGTCGAGCGCCAGTTTGACGATTACCTGCGCGATCCCGGCAATGCGGGCAAGCCCTTGCAGCTGTCGCTGGACCTCACCGTGCAGGCCGCGGCTGAGCAAGTGCTTTACGGCGGCATGAAGCTGATGAACGCCAAGGGCGCCACTTCGATCCTGATGGATGCGCACACCGGCGAGGTGATCTCGGTGGTCTCCTTCCCGGACTTCGACCCCAACGACCGCCCGCGCCCGCCGACCTCCGGCTTTGACCCTTCCGCCAGCCCGCTGTTCAACCGCGCGGTGCAGGGGGTCTATGAACTCGGCTCGACCTTCAAGATCTTCACCGCCGCGCAGGCGATGGATTTGGGCCTGGTCAACGCCGACACCGTGATCGACACCCGCGGCCCGCTGCGCTGGGGCCGCTTTGCGATCCGCGATTTCCGCCACTACGGCAACGAGATGTCGGTGACCAAGATCATCGTCAAATCCTCCAACATCGGCACCGCCCGGCTGGCGCAGCAGATCGGGGTGGAGCGGCAGAAGTCCTTCCTCGACGCGATGGGCATGCTGGAGCCAACCCCGTTTGAAATCTCCGAGGCCGCAGGCGGCAAGCCTCTGCTGCCGCCGAACTGGTCGGAGCTGTCGGCGATGACTATTTCCTACGGCCACGGCATTTCCACCACGCCGATGCATCTGGCAGCGGGCTACGCGGCGGTGGCCAACGGCGGCCGCTACGTGGCGCCGACGATTCTGAAACAGCGCGGCCCGCAGCTGGGCGAACGGGTGATGAGCGCGGCCTCCGCCGAGGCCGCGCGCAAGATGTTGCGCAAGGTGGTCAGCGAGGGCACCGCGTCCTTTGCCGAGGTTGAAGGCTATCAGGTGGGCGGCAAGACCGGCACCGCAGACAAGCCCAAGCCCCGCGGCGGCTACTACGATGACAAGGTGATCGCCACTTTTGCCTCTATTTTCCCGGCACATGACCCAAAATACGTACTGATCGTGACGCTGGACGAACCCTCCATCATCGCCCATGGCGAAGAACGCCGCACTGCCGGCTGGACCGCCACCCCGGTGGCCGCTGAAATGATCGGCCGCGTCGCGCCGCTCCTGGGCCTGCGTCCGCAAGTTGAACCCCCAGAGGTGACTGGTATAACCCTCACCTCGAACTGAACCAGGAAACTGAACCAGGCAGAGGGCCGCCATGAGCAGCAGACCAGACCAGCCCCAGAACCAATTGAGACTGAGCCAATTGGGGCTGACCGCTCGCGGCGGCGCCGATCCAGAGATCAGCGGCATTGCGGTGGACAGCCGCGAGGTGCGTGAAGGGTATCTGTTCGCAGCACTTCCCGGCAGCCAA
Source organism: Leisingera sp. ANG-M1 (assembly GCF_000813745.1). Taxonomy (GTDB): domain Bacteria; phylum Pseudomonadota; class Alphaproteobacteria; order Rhodobacterales; family Rhodobacteraceae; genus Leisingera. The sequence goes on from NZ_JWLC01000027.1 coordinate 168,572, forward strand.
GTGCATGGCGCCAAGTTCATCCCCGGCGCGCTGGAAAAGGGCGCCACGGCGGTGCTGACCGATGCCGCAGGGGCCGAGATTGCCGCCAAGGTTCTGGAGGAAAGCCACGCCGCGCTGGTGGTGGTCGAGGACCCGCGCCAGGCGCTGGCCTATGCCGCCGCGCTCTGGTTCGGCGGCCAGCCGCAGACCGTGGTCGCGGTGACCGGCACCAATGGCAAAACCTCGGTCGCGACTTTCGTGCGTCAGATCTGGATGGAGCTGGGCCACCAGGCCGTCAACATGGGCACCACCGGCATCGAAGGCGCCTGGGCCTATCCGCTGGCGCATACCACGCCGGAGCCGATCACCCTGCACCGCGCCTTGGCTGAGGCCGCCGCCGCGGGTGTCACCCATGCAGCGATGGAGGCCTCCTCGCATGGTCTTGACCAGCGGCGTCTGGACGGGGTGCAGCTGGCCGCGGCGGGTTTCACCAATTTCACCCAGGACCACTTGGACTACCACGAGACGTTTGAAGCCTATTTCACCGCCAAGGCAGGCCTGTTCCGCCGGGTGCTGCCGGAGGAGGGCGTCGCGGTCATCAACATGAACGATCCCCGCGGCGCCGAGATGCGCGCAGTGGCTGCTGCCCGCGGTCAGGAGGTGATCAGCGTCGGCCGGGGGCTTGGCGATCTGAGCCTGCTGGGCCTGCGCTTTGACGGCACCGGGCAGGATCTGCGGTTTTCTTGGCATGACAAGCCGTATCAGGTGCGGCTGAACCTGATCGGCGGTTTCCAAGCGGAAAACGTTTTGCTCGCCTGCGGGCTGGTGATTGCCGGCGGCGAGGACCCGGAGCGGGTCTTTGAAACCCTGCCGCATCTCACCACCGTGCGCGGCCGGATGCAGCTGGCGGCGGAGCGCGACAACGGCTCAGCCGTCTTTGTTGACTACGCCCACACGCCCGATGCGGTCGCCAGCGCCATCAAGGCCCTGCGCCCGCATGTGCTGGGCCGGCTGATTGCTATCGTGGGTGCCGGCGGCGACCGCGACACCACCAAGCGGCCCTTAATGGGGCAGGCGGCGCATGACAATGCGGATGTCGTGATCGTGACAGACGACAATCCCCGCAGCGAGGACCCGGCCATTATCCGCGCCGCGGTCAAGGGCGGCGCGCCGGACTGTATCGAAATCGGCGACCGCGCGGAGGCAATCTTGCGCGGCGCTGACATGCTGCAGGCCGGTGATGCGCTGATCGTCTGCGGCAAGGGGCATGAGACCGGCCAGACTGTGGGCGACACGGTGCTGCCTTTTGACGATGTGGAACAGGCCAGCATTGCCGTGGCTGCACTGGACGGGAGGCTGGCATGACCCTTTGGACCGCAAGCGAGGCCGCCGCCGCCACCGGCGGGCGGGCGCAGGGCGATTGGGCTGTGACGGGGATGTCGATCGACACCCGCACCATTGAACCCGGCGACATGTTTGTGGCGCTGAAGGCCGCCCGTGACGGCCATGACTTCGTGGCGCAGGCCTTGGAGAAGGGCGCGGGCGCTGCACTGGTTTCCCGGATTCCTGAGGGCGTCCCGGACGATGCGCCCTTGTTGATTGTTGACGACGTGCAAGCGGGACTGGAGGCCCTGGGCCGGGCGTCGCGGGCCCGCACCGATGCCAAGGTTGTCGCGGTCACCGGATCGGTTGGCAAAACCTCGACCAAGGAAATGCTGGCGCGGATGCTGTCGGATCAAGGCCGCACCCATGCGGCGGTGGCCAGCTACAACAACCATTGGGGGGTGCCGCTGACGCTGGCGCGGATGCCGCGCGACACCGAATTTGCGGTGATCGAGATCGGTATGAACCACCCTGGCGAGATCGCGCCGCTGGCCAAACAGGCGCGTCCGCATGTGGCGATGGTGACCACGGTGGCCGCCGTGCATCTGGAGGCGTTTGACAGCGTCGAAGGCATCGCGGCTGAGAAGGCGGCAATCATGGAAGGGCTGGAGCCCGGCGGCGTGGCGGTTCTGAATGCGGATATTGCCGAGGCGCATGTACTGCGCGGCGTGGCTGCGGAGCTGGGGGCTGACGCCCGCTGGTTCGGTGAAAACGCAGATGATTATAAGCTGCACTCTGCCGGCATCGAGGGTGAAGAAACCGTCGCCCGCGCCACGGCGGCAGGCCGGGAGGTTGAGTTGCATATTCAATCGCTTGGCGCGCATTTTGCGATGAATGCTTTGGGCGCGCTGGCCTGTGTCGAGGCGCTTGGCGCAGATCTGGTCAAGGCGGTGGAGAGCCTGGCGCTTTGGTCTCCGGTGAAGGGCCGCGGCCTGCGCGAAACCATCCGGCTGGCGGGCGGCGAGATCACGCTGCTGGACGACAGTTACAACGCCAACCCGACCTCGATGGGGGCGGCACTGGCGGTGCTGGCGGCGACTCCGGGCGAAGGCCGCAGGATCGCCTACATTGGCGACATGAAGGAACTGGGGCCTGAGGAAGAGGCGCTGCACGCCGGGCTGGCGGAGCTGGAGGCGGTGCAGGGCATCGGCAAGATCCACTGCATCGGCCCGCTGATGCGGGCGCTGCACAGCGCGCTGCCGGAGGAAAAACGCGGCGGCTGGTATGAAACCAGCGCCGAGGCGGTGCCGGGTCTGGCAGGGGAAATCAGGGGCGGCGACGTGGTGCTGGCCAAAGGGTCGCTCAGCATGGCGCTGGCCAAGATTGTTGACGGCATCCGCGAAATGGGCCACTCCGGCCCCAAATCTTGAATAACCCATAAGGATCGGGGGAAGGGCACAATGCTCTATTGGCTGACCGCTTTGTCGGACGGGGGGGATGTTTTCAACCTCTTCCGCTATATCACCTTCCGCGCAGGCGGCGCCTTTATGACCGCGCTGATCTTCGGCTTCCTGTTCGGCAAGCCGCTGATCAACGTGCTGCGCAAACGCCAGGGCAAGGGCCAGCCGATCCGCGATGACGGGCCGGAGGGGCATTTCTCCAAGGCAGGCACGCCCACCATGGGCGGGCTGCTGATTGTGGGCGCCCTGCTGACCGCGACGCTGTTGTGGGCGCGCTGGGACAACCCCTTTGTCTGGCTGGTGCTGTTTGTCACCTTGGCTTACGGGCTTATTGGTTTTGCCGATGACTATGCCAAGGTATCCAAGCAGAACACCAAAGGCGTGCCGGGCAAGGTGCGGCTGATGCTGGGGGTGCTGATTGCCGTGACCGCATCGCTTTGGGCCGCCGCCTATCACCCGGAGCCTTTGCAGAACCAGCTGGCGCTGCCGGTGTTCAAGGATACTCTGATCAACCTCGGAATCTTCTATGTGCCGTTCTCGATCTGCGTCATCGTCGGCGCGGCCAATGCGGTGAACCTGACCGATGGCCTGGACGGGCTCGCCATCATGCCCTCGATGATTGCGGCGGGCACCCTGGGTGTCATTGCCTATGCGGTGGGCCGGGTCGACTTCACCGAATATCTGGACGTGCATTACGTGCCGGGCACCGGTGAGATCCTGATCTTCACCGCCGCGCTGTTCGGCGCGGGCCTCGGCTTCCTGTGGTACAACGCGCCGCCGGCCGCCGTTTTCATGGGCGACACTGGATCGCTGGCCCTGGGCGGTGCCTTGGGCGCCATTGCGGTGGCCACCAAGCACGAGCTGGTGCTGGCTATCGTCGGCGGCCTGTTTGTGGTTGAGGCGCTGTCGGTGATCATCCAGGTGCTTTATTTCAAGCGTACCGGCAAGCGGGTCTTCCTGATGGCGCCGATCCATCACCATTACGAGAAGAAGGGCTGGGCCGAGCCGCAGATTGTGATCCGCTTCTGGATCATCTCGCTGATCCTGGCGATGATCGGCCTGGCGACGCTGAAAGTGCGCTGAGCCACGCAGTGTGGCCGCCGCGCCGTTTCTTTGGCGGAGCGGTTCAGGGTGTTGTTGCTGTTTTGAACCGCTCGGGGCTGAGGCTCTGGGCGGTTTTTCTTTGATAAGGAAGGCGGCGCCGCCAAGGGAGCGGAGCACCGGACGGCTGTTGTCAGCAGCCATGCCCGTCTATCGGCCTTTTGCGGACCCGCTCTGCACCCAATGAAGAGGTGGTCTTAGGGGGCCGGTCTCCTGATCTGATTGTTGCAACGGGGGGAATTTAACGCGGAGATGTGAACCCCGGGTGAGGGCAGCGTGCGCTGGGCAGGCAACGGGTGCGCTCCCGCCAATTTCGGCAGGCTGCGCCTGCCTGCCAATTGTTGGGCACGGCACGGGCCATGCGGCCCGTGCGGGCGGGCGCTTGAAGGCGGGGCGGCTCCTGTGCAAAGTGCCGCCGGAACTGGTTTTTGAAGATGAGGGCAGGCGATGATCCCGGTCAAAGGATATGAAGGTGCCAAAGTGGCGGTGCTGGGGCTGGGGCGCTCGGGGCTGGCGACGGCGCGCAGCCTTCGTGAAGGCGGAGCGGAGGCCCTTTGCTGGGACGACAATCCGGCGGCGCGGGATGCGGCGGAGGCGGAAGGGTTCACCTGCCGCGACCTGCATAAGCAGGGGGCATTTGAGGGCGTGGCGGCGTTGGTGACTTCGCCCGGGATACCGCATCTCTATCCCAAGCCGAACCCGGTGATCCGCGCGGCAATCGAGGCCGGGGTGCCGGTGGATAATGACATCGGGCTGTTTTTCCGCTCCTTCGCCGATGCCGAATGGCAGATGCATGACCAGCCGCCGCGGGTGGTGGCGGTGACCGGCTCCAACGGCAAATCGACCACGGTGGCGCTGCTGCATCACATCCTGCAGGAAGCCGGGCGCGAGAGCCAGCTGGCGGGCAATATCGGCCGCGGGGTGCTGGATATAGATCAGCCCGGCAATGGCGGCGTGGTGGTGCTGGAGCTGTCGAGCTATCAGACTGAATTGGCCCGGGCGCTGACACCGGATGTGGCGGTTTTCACCAATCTCTCGCCCGATCACTTGGACCGGCATGGCGGTATGGGCGGCTATTTTGCGGCCAAACGGCGGCTGTTTGCCGAGGGCGGGCCGGATCGGGCTGTGATCGGAATTGACGAGGATGAGGGACTGTTTCTGGCGGGCCAGCTGTCGGAAGGGCTGGGCGATGACCGGGTGATCCGGATTTCCGCCGCGTGCAAGCTGACCGGCCCGGGGTGGCAGGTCTTTGCCCGCAAAGGATTCCTGAGCGAGTACCGCAAAGGGCGGCAGGCGGCTTCGATTGACCTGCGGGACATGACCGGCCTGCCCGGCGCCCATAACCATCAGAACGCCTGTGCGGCTTATGCGGCGGCGCGCTCCCTGGGGCTGGCGCCGCGGCTGATCGGCGAGGCGATGGCCACTTTCCCGGGCCTGCCGCACCGAAGCCAGACCATCGCCGAGGCAGGCGGCGTGCGGTATGTGAATGACAGCAAGGCCACCAATCTGGACAGCGCGGCAAAGGCGCTGGGGGCGTTCAGGAATATCCGCTGGATCTGCGGCGGGCTGGAGAAGGACGGCGGTCTGGAGGCGCTGCAGGGGCAGACCGGCAATGTGGTGAAGGCCTATGTGATAGGCCGCGAGGCGGCGGGCTTTGCGCTGCAGCTGGATGTGGAGGCGGAGGTTTGCACCACCATGGCGGCAGCAGTGGCGCGGGCCATTGAGGACGCCCGGGAAGGCGACACCGTGCTGCTGGCGCCGGCCGCGGCGAGCTTTGACCAGTATGACAATTTTGAGCAGCGCGGCGATGATTTCGCCGCCGAAGTCAAAGCACGGCTGGGGTGAGGCGGTTCCGGGGAGGGGCTTCAGGCTCACCTAATCGGAAAATCCGCCTCTGACCGGCCTTCGCATGATCTGTGCCTGCCAGAGCTGCCGCGCGCGCTCAAGGGAAATAGCGGTATCCGCCTTTGGCGGAGCCTCCGCGATTTCTCTTGCCCGCGCCCGTCACCCCCGGCTGTCTCTGCTCAAGCGAAGGCGGCTCCGAAGCGGAAAGCTCCGGCAGAGGGTCAGATGGTGGCGGCGATGGCGGTGCCGGCTGCAAAGCCGGAGGACCAGGCCCATTGGAAGTTGTAGCCGCCGAGCCAGCCGGTGACATCCACGGCTTCGCCGATGGCGTAAAGGCCGGGGGCGGCTTTGGCCTCCATGGTTTTGGAGGAGAGGCCATCGGTGTCGATGCCGCCGAGGGTGACTTCGGCGGTGCGGTAGCCTTCGGTGCCGGCGGGCAGCAGGTGCCAGTTTTGCAAGGCCTCGCAAAGGGCCTGCAGCGCGGCGTCAGACTGGTCGGCAAGGCGGCCCTTGAGATCCAGCTGGGGTTTCAGGAAGTCTACCAGTTTGGACGGCAGGTGGCGCGACAGCTCGGTTGTGAGGTCGCGGCGGCCCTCGGCCTGGCGCTGCTCGCGAAGAAGAGTGAATAGAGGTGTTTCCGGGATCAGGTTCACCGTGATCTCTTCACCCTCGTGCCAGTAGGAGGAAAGCTGCAGAACCGAAGGCCCTGAAAGACCGCGGTGGGTGAACAGCAGTGCCTCGTCGAATGAGGTGCGTGCGTTGCTGAGGCGCGCGGGCAAAGCGGTGCCGGCGAGCGGTTTGAAGCGGCCGTCCGGGAAGGTGAAGGGCACGAGGCCCGCGCGGGTCTCGGTCACCTGCAGCCCGAACTGGCGGGCGAGGTCATAGGCGAGGCCGGTGGCGCCCATCTTGGGGATCGACTTGCCGCCGGTGGCCAGCACCAGGTTGCGGCAGGTGACGGTGTGCGCTTTGCCCTCGCGCAGGAGCTTGACCCGGTAGCCCGCCGGGGTCGTTTCCACGGTTTCGACGGCGGTCTGCAGCCACAGCTCCGCGCCGGCCTGGCGCAACTCCTCCACCAGCAGGGTGATGATCTGTTTTGAGGAGCCGTCGCAGAACAGCTGGCCCAGGGTTTTCTCGTGCCAGGCGATGCCGTGGCGGCTGACCAGCTCGATGAAGTCCCATTGGGTGTAGCGGGCCAGCGCCGACTTGCAGAAATGCGGGTTGGCCGACAGGTAGTTCTTGGCCTCGGCATACATGTTGGTGAAATTGCAGCGGCCGCCGCCGGAGATGCGGATCTTCTCGCCCGGCGCCTTGGCGTGGTCGATCACCAATGTGCTGCCGCCCGAATAGCGCGCGCACATCATGCCGGCCGCGCCGGCGCCGAGAATCAGAGTGTTTACCTGCATGGCGCGCATCGACCACGGAAGCGGCGCTGGCGCAAGGGGGCGGGTCGTGCAGGCCGGTTAATGGCGCGAGAGAAGGAGAGCCTTAGGGAGAGCTGGAGCTGAACAGGGAAATGTCTGCTTGAGCGGGGGCAGCGGTGAATGAATGAACCGGGCCCAAACCAACCGGCCCCGCGTCTTGGCCGAACGGCTGCTTTCCCTCCATTCGGCCAGGGGCAAAGAAGACTTAGGCCTCTTTCATCTGGATAAGCTGGATCAGATTTCCGCAAGTGTCATCAAAAACAGCCATGTGGACTGCACCCGCGTCCATTGGCTCAGTTACGAAATTCACGCCGCGGCCGCTCAGCTTCTTCCATTCTGCATCCAGGTCTTGAACCTGAAAGGAATGCGCAGCGATGCCATCGGCAACGATTGCGTATTTGTATGGCCCCACAGCCGGATGGTCGCTCGGTTCCAGCAGCAGCTCAGTCCCGTCAGGATCTTCCTCGGATACAACCGTCAACCAGCGGTTATCGCCCAACGGGATGTTATGTTTTACCTTGAAGCCGAGAACTTCAGTGTAGAATTTTTCGGCCTTGTCCTGGTCATCGACAAAGACACTGGTGACGTAGATTTTCATGTCTTTCTTCCGTTCTGCATGTAGTTCGTTAGCCATGATGCAGCCGCGACGTGGTCTTCGCTGACGCATAACGAATGCGTCTTGGTGCGTCCCTTCCATTCAATCTCGATCAAGCCTGCCTTCTCCAGAACAGCAAGATGCTGGGAGACAGTCTGCCGTGACAAGGCAACGCCGTTTTCGGCAACCGACGCAGCGCATACTTCGAAAAGCGACTGAGCGGGCTGTTTGCTCAGGCGGTCGATGATGCGGCGGCGCGTGCTGTCCGATAGTGCTTTGAAGATTAAGTCGAGCTGTTCATCTGTCATGGTTTTTATGCAGTAACTTTGCTGCATGTCAAGTGCAGTCATTTAACTGCATATCAGAGCTGAGATCGAAAGCGAACCTTGGTGATGTAGAAACCGGGGTCAGCTTCGTCTGGTTAGCCGCCGTTCAGCGCGAAGATTGGCAAAGCCTGAAGCCTGCGCCTGACAGCCACTAGAATGCATGCCGCAAGATCCGGTGCCATCCGCGATCATCCAGTTACCTGGGGCGGGGCACTCTGGCGGCAAAGGCGGTTCGCTGGTCATGCCGCTGCTGGCGCGTGACTGCCGGCGGCGCGCTGCGGGCAGCAGCTTCCTGCCTGTCAAGACGGCCTGCGGTCCCGGCGGTGGTTTTCCGCCGAACTGTGTTCTTTTTCTGGCGCGCTGGCTCACGATTCGTTACAGTTTCGGTGAGACCCCGAAAACGGGGCGCGAGCGAGGCATATAGTGGCGGTATTCCCATGACTGAGATGGTCTATGGCGCGGTTCCTGTGCAGGCAGGGGAACCGATTCTCCCGAAATGGTGGCGGACGCTGGATAAGTGGACGATGTCCTGCATCCTGATGCTGTTCGTGATCGGTTTGCTCCTGGGTCTGGCGGCCTCGGTGCCGCTGGCGGAGAGGAACGGGTTCGGCAATTTCCACTATGTGCAGCGGCAGGCGGTGTTTGGCCTGACGGCGCTGGCGGCGATGCTGATCACATCCGTGATGTCGCCCACGCTGGTGCGGCGGCTGGCGGTGCTGGGCTTTGCCGTGGCCTTTGTCGCGCTGGCGTTTCTGCCCATCTTCGGGACCGATTTCGGCAAAGGGGCGGTGCGATGGTACTCGCTTGGCTTTGCCTCGCTGCAGCCGTCTGAATTCCTGAAGCCGGGCTTCATCGTGGTGGCGGCCTGGATGATTGCCGCCAGTCAGCAGATAAACGGCCCGCCCGGCACACTGATGTCTTTCGCGCTGTGCCTGATGGTGGTCATGATGCTGGTTTTGCAGCCGGATTTCGGCCAGGCCAGCCTGATCCTGTTTGGCTGGGGGGTGATGTATTTTGTCGCCGGAGCGCCGATGCTGCTGCTGGTCTGCATGGCTGCGGTGGTCGTGATGGGCGGGGTCTTTGCCTATAACAGCTCCGAGCATTTTGCCCGCCGCATCGACGGCTTCCTGAACCCGGATGTCGATCCGACCACCCAGCTGGGCTACGCCACCAATGCGATCCGCGAGGGCGGCTTGTTCGGGGTCGGCGTCGGCGAGGGCCAGGTGAAATGGTCGCTGCCCGATGCCCATACCGATTTCATCGTGGCTGTGGCGGCCGAGGAATACGGGCTGGTGCTGGTGGTGGTCCTGATCGCGCTTTATGCCTTGATCGTGGTGCGCTCGCTGTTCCGGCTGATGCGTGAGCGCGATACGTTTATCCGTCTGGCGGGCACCGGCCTTGTGTGCATGTTCGGTGTGCAGGCGATGATCAACATGGGCGTCGCGGTGCGGCTTTTGCCTGCCAAGGGCATGACGCTGCCGTTTGTGAGCTACGGCGGATCCTCGCTGATTGCCACCGGCATTGCGGTGGGTATGCTGCTGGCCTTTACCCGGACCCGTCCGCAGGGCGGGATTGCCGACTACCTGAACGGCCGCGGCCGCTGAGAGATCTGGAAAGAGACCCCCTGGGATGGCACAGAAACTGCTCTTGATGGCGGCCGGCGGGACCGGCGGCCATATGTTTCCGGCGCAGTCGCTGGCGGAGACGATGCTGGCCCGCGGCTGGCGGGTGAAGCTGTCAACGGACGCCCGCGGGGCGCGCTACACCGGCGCCTTTCCGGAGGCGGTTGAGATTTCCGAAGTGTCCTCGGCCACCTTTGCCCGCGGCGGCCTGCTGGCCAAGGCGCTGGTGGGGCCGAAGATTGCCGGCGGCGTTCTATCGATGATGATGCAGATGCGGCGCGAGCGGCCGGATGCGGTGATCGGCTTTGGCGGCTACCCGTCGATCCCGGCGCTGGGGGCGGCGACGCTCTTGAAACTGCCGCGGATGATTCATGAGCAGAACGGCGTTCTGGGCCGGGTCAATCAGATCTTTGCCAAGCGGGTTGCGGGCGTTGCCTGCGGCACCTGGCCGACCGCGCTGCCGGACGGGGTTCCGCATGAGCATGTGGGCAACCCGGTGCGCAGTGCGGTGATGGAGCGTGCGGGCGCCGGCTATATTCCGCCGGGCGACTATCCGATGTCGCTCTTGGTGATGGGCGGCAGCCAGGGCGCGCGCATCCTGTCGGACGTGGTGCCGGGTGCGGTCGCAGCCCTGCCGGAGGCCATGCGCCAGCACCTGCGGGTGTCGCATCAGGCGCGCAGCGAAGATCTGGAACGGGTCAGCGCCTTTTATGCGGAACACGGTATCAACGCCGATGTGCAGACCTTTTTCAATGATGTGCCTTCGCGCATGTCCGAGGCGCAGCTGGTGATCTCGCGCTCGGGCGCGTCGTCGGTGGCTGATATATCGGTCATCGGGCGGCCCTCGATCCTGATCCCCTTTGCTGCTGCCGCCGGCGACCATCAAACCGCTAACGCCCGCGGCCTGGTTGACGCCAATGCCGCCGTGATGATCCCGGAAAGCGCCCTTGATGTTCCGGCGCTGGCAGAGCATATGGGCGCGATTCTGAGTAACCCGCAGGCTGCGACACAGATGTCGGCTGCCGCTTTGAGCGCCGGGGTTCCCGATGCTGCTGAACGTCTGGCGGCACTGGTGGAGCAGCTGGCCGAGGAAGGATAAACGTTATGAACCCTGCAACCAAACTGCCTGGTGACGTCGGCCCGATCCATTTCGTGGGGATCGGAGGCATCGGCATGTCAGGCATCGCTGAGGTTTTGCTGAACCTTGGCTACATGGTGCAGGGGTCGGACCTGAAGTCTTCGAAAATCACCAATCGCCTGGAGGAGCTGGGCGCGCGGATTTTTGTGGGCCAGAAGGCGGAGAACCTGGAGGAAGCCGCGGTTGTGGTGATCTCCTCGGCAATCAAACCGGGCAACCCGGAGCTGGACGAGGCGCGCCTGCGCGGCCTGCCGGTGGTGCGCCGGGCCGATATGCTGGCGGAGCTGATGCGGCTCAAGTCCAACGTTGCCATTGCCGGGACCCATGGCAAGACCACCACCACCACCATGATGGCCGAGCTGATGGTGGCCGGCGGTTTTGACCCGACAATCATTAACGGCGGCATTATTCACGCCTACGGCTCCAACGCACGGATGGGGCAGGGCGAATGGATGGTGGTCGAGGCGGATGAGAGCGACGGCTCCTTCAACCGGCTGCCTGCGACCATCGCTGTGGTGACCAATATCGACCCCGAGCATATGGAGCATTGGGGTGATTTTGACACGTTGCGTGACGGGTTCCTGGAGTTTGTCTCCAACATTCCGTTTTACGGCATTGCAGTCTGCTGCACCGACCACCCGGAAGTGCAGGCGCTGATCGGGCGGATCTCGGACCGCCGGGTCGTGACCTATGGGTTCAACGCGCAGGCGGATGTGCGGGCGGTGAACCTGACCTATAAGGCGGGCGTTGCCCATTTCGACGTGCACCTGCAGGCCGAGGACCGGGTGATCGAGGGCTGTACCCTGCCGATGCCGGGCGACCATAACGTCTCGAATGCGCTCTCCGCTGTTGCGGTTGCACGGCATCTGGGCATGAACAGCACCGAGATCCGCGAGGCGCTGGCGGCCTTTGGCGGTGTGAACCGGCGTTTCACCAAGGTGGGCGAAGTCGACGGTGTCACCATCATCGACGATTACGGCCACCACCCGGTGGAGATCGCGGCGGTGCTGAAAGCGGCGCGCCAAGCCTGCGAGGGCCGGGTGATTGCGGTGCATCAGCCGCACCGCTACACCCGCCTGTCGAGCCTGTTCGATGATTTCTGCGCTTGTTTCAATGAGGCGGACGTCGTGGCCATTGCCGAGGTCTTTGCCGCGGGCGAGGAGCCGATTGAAGGCGCCAGCCGCGACGATCTGGTGGCGGGTCTGATCCGCCATGGCCACCGCCATGCCCGCGCCATCCTGAGCGAAGACGACCTGGAGCGCCTTGTGCGCGAACAAGCGCGGCCTGGCGACATGGTAGTTTGCCTCGGCGCCGGCACTATCAGTACCTGGGCCAACGGCCTGCCGGACCGGTTGCAGCAATGAGTGTCGCGGGAAGTGGCGGGGGCGCTGCCCCCCGCCGCCTTTTGCGGCTCCCCCCGGGATATTTGAAGCAAGAGGAAGCCGGCGGGCTGAGGGGGCGGGTGTGACGCTGTCCCTGACCCTTGCCGCCGTCTGGGCGCTGGCGGCCAATTTGCTGGCGATGATTCCGAGTCGCGACAATCATTGGCGCCGCGCCTATGTGCTGATTGCGCTGGGCATTCCGCTTTTGGGCTATGTGACTTATGAAAACGGCCCCTGGTGGGGGCTGGCAGTGCTGCTGGCGGGGATGTCGGTGCTGCGCTGGCCGGTGGTTTATTTCCTGCGCTGGATCGGTGTTTTGCCGCGGGGCAGCCGCGAGTAGCCGGAGTGCCGCCGTGTTTTGGCCGACCTTGTCAGCCGGTATTGGGTTGGCCTTCGGCCTGGCCGGGCGGGCGCTGGCACTTTTTCAAAGTGCTTGGAGCGGTTGCGGCGCTGGGTATCGGGGCGTTCGTCTATGATTTCGTTGTCTTCGTCCAGCCAGATTTCGAAGGCGGCACCGGCGGCAAAGGGGCAGGAAACGGCCTTGGAATTGCGCTCGGTTTTTTCTCATTGCTGCAATGGCTGCGGCCCTGGCGGGGCTCTTTTCCGGGCTTGCGGTCTATGCTTTGAACCGCTGGATGAAACGGCCGTGAATGCGGTTTGCGGCGCTGATGCGCCGCCAGAACAGTTTCTTCCGCTCGTTTACCGGGTGTTTTCCTTGGGGTGCTAAAGCTGTAGGGTGCCTGGCGGTCTCCTGCCGCCCGGCGCGTATGTGCGCTTCCGGTGGCAAATTGTTTCTCTCCGCGGCCGGTTGCCTGGTACTGGTCCGGAGTCGGGTTGTGGTAGCGATTACATTGATATGGCTGGTTTTTGGCCTGGTTTGGCTGATCGGCTTTTATTATCTGGCGCGGTTCCGGCGGCGCGGCCTGGCGCGCGGGCTGGTGGCATTCTGGCTGCTGCTCTTGGTCTGGCTGGTGCTTAGCCTCTATCACGAAAACCACCAGCATGATCTCCGCAAAGTCGTGTTGTCCCTTTATTTCAACGGCCATCTTGTTTACGGACTGTGCGCGTTCATTGGCTGGAACTTGGGACAAAAGAGACGATGGCGGCGCAAACTGAAACTATTCTTCCGGCGGCTCGCGGGCGGCTCACGGAGCAGAAGCCGCTTGCGGAGCTGACCTGGCTGCGGGTCGGCGGTCCGGCGGACCATCTGTTTCAGCCGGCTGATGTCGAAGACCTGGCGGATTTCCTGCGGCAGCTGGACCCGGCGGTGCAGGTATTCCCGATGGGGGTCGGCTCCAACCTCATCGTGCGGGACGGCGGCTTGCGCGCGGTGGTGATCCGGCTGGGCCGCGGTTTCAATGGGATTGAGGTCAACGGCGATACCGTTACTGCAGGCGCCGCGGCGCTGGATGCGCATGTGGCCAAGAAGGCGGCGGACGCAGGCATTGACCTTACTTTCCTGCGCACCATTCCTGGCTCGATCGGCGGTGCAGTGCGGATGAATGCGGGCTGCTACGGCAGCTATACTGCGGATGTGTTTGTCTCGGCCACGATTGTCACCCGGGAGGGTGAAATCCGCGAGATCACCGCGGAGGAACTGGCATTTCAATACCGCCAGACCGCCATGCCGGAAGGCGCGGTGCTGGTTTCAGCCACGCTGCGGGGGCACAGCGGCGAACCGGCGGAGCTGCATGCCCGGATGGAGGCGCAGCTGCGGAAGCGCGATGAGACCCAGCCGACCCGCGACCGCTCGGCCGGCTCCACCTTCCGCAATCCGGCGGGGTTCTCCTCGACCGGGCGGGAAGACGACGTGCATGACCTGAAAGCCTGGAAGGTGATCGACAGTGCCGGCATGCGCGGCGCCCGGCGCGGGGCTGCGCAGATGAGCGAGAAGCATTCCAACTTCCTGATCAACACCGGTGGCGCAACTGCCGCAGATCTGGAGGGATTGGGCGAGGAGGTGCGGAAAAAGGTTTACGCCAATTCCGGCATCACGCTAGAGTGGGAAATCATGCGGATTGGTGATCCGCTTCCCGAATAACTGGAATTCCTCAGCGCTGACAAAGGCTTCCCGGGCCGCAGCTGGATGGGGGCATGTGTTCCAGCCAGGAACCGGGCAGCGGCAATTGTTAAACGTGGTAAAGGCATCGTTAACGCGCCGGTAAGACTTAGGGCGTTAGGGTGCCGAAGAGGCGGCAATGATCTGCCGGTTTAAGGGGGCAGGCGCCCCGCAAAAATCAGCCGGGAACAGCCCGGCACAAGGATATAAGGCGGGCCTTTTGGGGGCTCCAAAAACCAGGGGCATGAAAGCCCCGCATATTGAGGCGCTTCGAGGTGAGTAAGTCGAGCAGGGCACTCCCGAAAGTCGCGGTGCTGATGGGCGGACCATCGGCCGAACGCGAGGTATCGCTGTCCAGCGGCCGCGAATGCGCGGCCGCATTGCGCGGTGAGGGGTTTGAGGTTGTTGAGGTGGACGCGGGCCAGGACCTGTGCGCGCGCCTGCAGGAAATCCAGCCGGATGTGGTGTTCAACGCGCTGCACGGGCGCTGGGGCGAGGACGGCTGCGTGCAGGGCATGCTGGAATGGCTGCAGATCCCCTATACCCATTCCGGTGTGCTGGCCTCAGCCCTGGCGATGGACAAGCAGCGCTCCAAGGAGGTTTTCAAGGCCGCAGCCCTGCCGGTCTGCGAAAGCGGTATCTTTGCCAGGGATGACGTGAGCGCGGGCCATGTGATGGCGCCGCCCTATGTGGTGAAGCCCAATAACGAAGGCTCCAGCGTCGGCATCTATATTGTGCATGAGGCGGCGAACGGCCCGCCGCAGCTGTCGGAGGAGATGCCTGCCGAAGTGATGGTGGAGAGTTTTGCGCCGGGGCGTGAGCTGACCACCACTGTGATCGGGGACAAGGCGCTGACGGTGACCGATATCCTGACCGACGGCTGGTACGATTACGACGCCAAATACAAGCCGGGCGGCTCGCGCCATGTGCTGCCGGCCGATCTGCCGCGGGAGATTTTCGACCTCTGCCTGGAATATGCGCTGAAAGCGCATGAGGTGCTGGGCTGCCGCGGTGTCAGCCGCACCGATTTCCGCTGGGATGAGGCCCGCGGCGCAAACGGGCTGATCATTCTGGAAACCAATACCCAGCCCGGCATGACGCCGACCTCGCTGGTGCCGGAGCAGGCGGACCATTGCGGCATGACCTTTGGCCAGCTCTGCGCCTGGATGGTGGAGGATGCGTCATGCAATCGCTGAAAGGGCGCTTCCGCCGCGAGACGGGTGAGCGGGCAGACCCGGCGCCGTCACGGCTGAAGTACCGGCTGCAGCGCTGGATGCTGACGCCGGGCATCCGGTTCGGCCTGCGCTTTGGCATACCGTTCTGCCTGATCTTTGCCGCGGGCAGCGCCTATCTGGCGGATGAAGGGCGGCGCGACGCGCTGCGGGGGCTGGTCAATGATGCCCGCGCCGCGATCGAAGAGCGGCCGGAGTTCATGGTCAATGTGATGGCGGTGGATGGGGCGGGCACCAGCGTGGCGCAGGATATCCGCGAAGTGGTGCCGCTGGATTTTCCGGTCAGCTCCTTTGATCTGGACCTGCAGCAGATACGAGATGTGATCACCGGGCTGGATCCGGTGAAATCCGCAAGCGTGCGGATCCGTCCGGGCGGCATCCTGCAGGTGGACGTGGAAGAGCGCGAACCGGCGCTGATCTGGCGCAGCCGCGAGGGGCTGGCGCTGCTGGACGAAAGCGGCATTCACGTGGCCGAGCTGGGCCACCGCAGCCTGCATCCGGACCTGCCGCTGATTGCCGGCGAGGGCGCCGACGGCGAGGCGGCCGAGGCACTGCGCCTGTTTGCGGCGGCGCGCCCGCTGGGTGCACGTTTGCGCGGCTTGGTGCGGGTGGGCGAGCGGCGCTGGGACGTGGTGCTGGACCGCAAGCAGCGGATCATGCTGCCGGCGGAGAACCCGGTGCCGGCGCTGGAGCGGGTGCTGGCGGTGAGTGAAGTGCAGGATTTGCTGGAACGCGATGTGGCGGCGGTGGATATGCGCCTGGCTGGGCGCCCGACCATCCGCATGACCGAAAACTCAGTGGAAAACTGGTGGCGGATCCGGCAGCTGAACGGGGGCGGGCAGTAAGATGACAGATCTCTATCAATCGCAGCGGGCGATGCGGCAGATGCGGCGCCAGGCGATGCAGCGCGGTGTGGTGGCCATTCTGGACGTGGGCAGCTCGAAGATCGCCTGCCTGGTGCTGCGTTTCGACGGCACCGGCAAGCTGAGCGAGGACGGCTCGATCGGGGCTTTGGCCGGGCAGTCGGGCTTCCGGGTGATTGGCGCTGCGACCACGCGTTCGCGCGGGGTGCAGTTCGGCGAGATCAACGCGATGCAGGAGACTGAGCGCGCCATCCGCACCGCGGTGCAGGCAGCGCAGAAGATGGCCGAGGTGCGGGTGGATCACGTGATCGCCTGTTTCTCGGGCGCCAATCCGCGCTCTTATGGCCTCGACTCCAAGCTGGAGCTGGAAGGGCAGGTTGTCTCCGAGAATGAGGTGGCGCAGGTGCTGGCCTCCTGCGAGGTGCCGGAGTACGGCGCGGGCCGCGAGGTGCTGCACGCGCAGCCGGTGAACTTTGCGCTCGACAACCGGTCGGGCCTGGGTGATCCGCGCGGCCAGATGGGCCAGACCCTGGCGGTCGACATGCATATGCTGACGGTGGATGCCATCGCGGTGCAGAACCTGGTGCGCTGCATCCAGCGCTGCGATCTGGAGCTGGCGGGGATCGCGTCCTCGGCTTATGCCTCGGGCTTTTCCTCGCTGGTTGAAGATGAGCAGGAGCTGGGCGCGGCCTGTATCGACATGGGCGGCGGCTCGACCTCGATCTCGGTCTTCATGAAGAAACACATGATCTATGCCGACGCGGTGCGTCTGGGCGGCGATCACATCACCAGCGACATTTCGATGGGGCTGGGCGTGCCCCTGGCCAATGCCGAGCGGATAAAGACCTTTTGCGGCGGGGTGCATGCCACCGGCGCCGATGACCGCGACATGATCGATATCGGCGGCGACACCGGTGACTGGGAGCATGACCGCCGCACCGTCAGCCGGGCCGAGCTGATCGGCATCATGCGGCCGCGGGTGGAAGAGATCCTGGAAGAGGTGCGGGCGCGGCTGGATGCGGCCGGGTTCGAATACCTCCCAAGCCAGCAGATCGTGCTGACCGGCGGCTCCAGCCAGATCATGGGGCTGGATGGGCTGGCGAGCCGCATTCTGGGCCAGCAGGTGCGCCTGGGGCGGCCTTTGCGGGTGCATGGCCTGCCGCAATCGGCAACCGGGCCGGGCTTTGCGTCCGCCGTGGGGCTGTGCCTGTTCGCGGCCCATCCGCAGGACGAATGGTGGGATTTCGACATGCCTGCCAGCCGTCATCCGGCGGGCACGCTGGGCCGGGCGGTGCGGTGGTTCCGCGACAACTGGTAAGCTGCAGTTCAATTCAACCCTGGTGGCGAATGAGGGCGTGACAGCGCTCTTGTGACCCGTTAGGTTGTTCTTAACGTCCGCAAAAATGCGGCGAGTCAGAAGGCCGAGCAGTGGCCGTCACGCAATTCGAAGATCTCTCCGCGCCAGTGGTTTCGCGGGTGGCGGAGCTTTGTTGTGTGTGGCTTGTGCTTGATCCCCAATATCTGCTAGGGACGGCGAAATACCGCGGGTTTCACCTCAGAATGAGGCCTTATTTTGTGGCGTTTGACGCTTTTTTGGATGACGCAACAACCTCTGCGCGGTAGGATTATGTGAATAGGACAGGAATAAGCCCTTTGCGGGAAGGGCGGGTAACACAGGCGGTAAGAGCATGACGTTGAATCTATCGATGCCCGGGCAGGAAGAGTTGAAGCCGAAGATCACGGTGTTTGGTGTCGGCGGGGCCGGCGGCAACGCTGTCAACAACATGATCGAGAAAGAGCTCGACGGCGTTGAATTCGTCGTGGCCAACACCGACGCGCAGGCGCTGCAGCAGAGCGCGGCCAAGGCCCGCATCCAGCTGGGTGTGAAAGTCACCGAGGGCCTGGGTGCAGGCGCCCGCCCGCAGGTGGGCTCGGCCGCGGCTGAGGAAAGCATCGAGCAGATCGTCGATCACCTGGCAGGCGCGCATATGTGCTTCATCACCGCGGGCATGGGCGGCGGCACCGGCACCGGTGCGGCGCCGATCATCGCGCAGGCCGCGCGTGAGCTGGGCGTGCTGACCGTGGGTGTTGTTACCAAGCCGTTCCAGTTCGAAGGCCTGAAGCGGATGCGCCAGGCCGAAGCCGGCGTTGAAAGCCTGCAGCGCGTTGTCGACACGCTGATCATCATTCCGAACCAGAACCTGTTCCGCCTGGCCAACGAGAAGACCACCTTCACCGAGGCGTTCTCGATGGCGGATGATGTTCTGTACCAGGGTGTCAAAGGCGTCACTGACCTGATGGTGCGCCCGGGCCTGATCAACCTCGACTTTGCCGACGTGCGTGCGGTGATGGACGAGATGGGCAAGGCGATGATGGGCACCGGCGAGGGCGAGGGCGAGGACCGCGCGGTCCAGGCTGCCGAGAAGGCGATTGCCAACCCGCTGCTGGACGAGATCAGCCTGAAAGGCGCCAAGGGCGTGCTGATCAACATCACCGGCTCGCACGACCTGACCCTGTTCGAACTGGACGAAGCCGCCAACCGCATCCGCGAGGAAGTGGACCCGGACGCCAACATCATTGTCGGCTCGACCCTGGACACCGGCATGGAAGGCAAGATGCGTGTGTCCGTTGTGGCCACCGGCATCGATGCGACCGACGTGAACACCGAAATGCCGGTGCCGCGCCGTCCGATGTCGGCGCCGCTGCGCCAGACCGTGACCGTCGAGGAAACCCGCGCCGCCGCACCGCTGGAGCTGGAAACCCCGGTTGCCGCACCCGCTGCTGCTGAGGCCGCACCGGCTCCGGCAGCCGAGGCTGCGGAAGCAGCGCCCGCACTGGAAGAGCCGTCTCTGTTTGCCGAGATGAACGCTGAACAGGCCGCGGCCCAGGAACAGGCCGAGGATATCTTTGAAGAGGTTGAGCCGATGGGCGACGACGGCCTGCCGCCGCCGGCCTATCAGCCGCAGGTGCCGGAATTCCGTCCGCAGGCGGATGCAGTAGAAGCGCAGCCGGAAGCCTCTTTCGTGGCGCCAAAGGCGCCTGCGCCGGGCACTCCGTCGCCGCAGGCTCTGGAGCGTCTGCAGGCAGCTGCCCAGCGGGTGCAGACCCCACAGCCGCAGCAGCAGCGCCCGGCTGCAGCCCCTGCAGCGTCCGCGCCGCAACCGCAACCGCAGCAGCAGCAGCCTGAAGGCCAACGCCGTTTCGGTCTCAATTCGCTGATCCATCGGATGACCGGCAGCGCCGAAACCTCGGCCGTCAAGCAGCAGCCGCAGGCAGCGCGGCAGCAGCCCGCTATGCAGGCACCGGCCCCCGCTGCACAGCCGCAGCAGGTGCAGCAGCAGGCGGATCCGGACCAGGAACGGATCGAAATCCCCGCTTTCCTGCGCCGCCAGGCCAATTAAAGGTTCACAAAGCGCATTGAGGAAGCCGCCTTAGGGCGGCTTTTTCTTGTTTAAATGCATAGGGTTGCTTGGATCTGAGCGGCGTTTTGCCTATCTGTTACAGGCATGTTTCAATCCGTTACAAAGATTGAGTTGTGCCTTTTTTTGCAAAACCTTAACTCTCGTTCGCAACACGGCCCCCGAGGCCGGAAACAGCGGAACGAGGCGCAACGTGCAGAATACGCTCAAGGCATCGGTGGCATTCGAAGGGGTCGGCCTGCATTCCGGCAAGCCTGCTCGCATGGTTCTGATCCCGGCTCCGGCGGGGCACGGCATCGTCTTCAAACGCACCGATATTGCTTTGGGCAACACGCTGCTTCCCGCCCGCTGGGACCTGGTTGAGCGCAGCCCGCTGTGCACCCGGCTGGTCAATGAGGCCGGCGTGAGCGTCTCAACAATCGAGCACATCATGGCGGCCCTGGCGGGCTGCGGCGTGCACAACGCGCTGATCGAGATCGACGGCCCGGAAGTGCCGATCGTTGATGGCTCCTCGGCTCCGTTTGTGCGCGGCATCATGCAGTACGGCGTGCAGCGTCTGGGCGTGCCTGCCACTGCCTTTGAAGTGCTGAAGCCGGTGACGGTGGAACGGGACGGCGCCCGCGCCACCCTGCTGCCGTCGGACCGGCTGACCATCGAATTCCACATCGACTTTGCCGAGGCCGCAATCGGCCGTCAGAGCAAGGTCCTGGACATGCGCAACGGCAGCTTTGCGCGTGAGCTGTGCGACAGCCGCACCTTCTGCCGCCAGGCGGATGTAGAAACTATGCAGGCCAACGGTCTCGCTCTTGGCGGTGTGCCGGGCGAAAACGCCATCGTGTTTGATGGCGAGCGGGTCGAAAGCGGCGCGGGACTGCGCCATTCGGATGAGCCTGTGCGCCACAAGATGCTGGATGCGCTGGGGGACCTGGCGCTGGCCGGGGGGCCGATCTTGGGGCGCTATGTTGGCGAGCGCGCGGGGCACGCGCTGACCAACACCTTGCTGCGTGCCTTGTTTGCGGAGCCGGGTGCGGTCCGGGCCGTCGCCTGCGATGCAGCGATGACCGCACGGCTGCCGGGACAGGGGCTGATCTGGTCGGAAATCCCGGCCGAGCAGCGCCGCGTGGCATAAGGCAGAGAACCAGGAACGAGCGGACAGACTGGCCCGGGACCATTGTGTCCCGGGTCTTTTCTTGCAGGGCGCTGCGGCAGGGAATGGCTGCCCTTGACCTGCCTGATCTTTCTCTGCCATGTGAACGCACAAGTGGCAAAAGGCGTTTTGTGCCCCAGTTGAATATGCTAGAGACGGCATAACCGGGGCACACACCCGTAAGGCAAAGACGGTGAGGTTAGGCACTATGAACGGCATCAGAGCAGGAGCCAGGACCCTCGGCGCAGTGCTTTTGGCAGCAGCCCTTGCGGGGTGCGGCGGCGGTGACGGTGTTGCGGTCAAGCGGAATGAGTCGCTGGAAGCCTTCACGCCGGAACAGATCTATGAGCGTGCCGAGTTCGATCTGGCCAACAACCGGGCCAAGGATGCGGCCTATCACTTTGCGGAAATCGAGCGTCTTTACCCTTATTCTGAATGGGCCAAACAGTCGGTGATCATGCAGGCGTTTGCCTATCACGGCCTCAAGGACTACGAACAAAGCCGTGCAGCCGCGCAGCGGTTCATTGATTTCTACCCGGCGGATGAAGACGCGGCCTATGCCCAGTATCTGCTGGCGCTGAGCTACTATGACCAGATCGACGAGGTTGGCCGCGACCAGGGGCTGACGTTCCAGGCGCTGCAGGCGCTGCGCACTGTGATCGAGGTCTACCCCGACAGCGAATATGCCAACTCGGCGATCCTGAAGTTCGACCTGGCCTTCGACCATCTGGCGGGCAAGGAGATGGAGATCGGCCGCTATTACCTGCGCCGCGGCCATTACACCTCAGCCATCAACCGCTTCCGGGTCGTGGTCGAGGATTTCCAGACTACCAGCCACACACCCGAAGCGCTGCACCGTCTGGTCGAAGCCTATCTGTCGCTGGGTCTGACCGCTGAAGCGCAAACCGCCGGTGCGATCCTGGGGCATAACTTCCAGTCCACCGACTGGTACGAGAACAGCTACAAGCTGCTGACCGCCAACGGGCTGAAGCCCAAGGACCGCGGCAACAACTGGCTGAGCCAGATCTACCGCCAGACGATCAAGGGGCGGTGGCTGTAACGGCCGCCGCAGCACGGGGGCAGGGTCATGCTGCGCGCGCTTGATATCCGGGACATCCTGATCATTGATCACCTGGAGCTGAATTTTCAGCCCGGGCTGAATGTGCTGACCGGCGAGACCGGTGCCGGGAAATCCATTCTGCTGGACAGCCTTGGCTTTGTTCTGGGCTGGCGCGGCCGGGCCGAGCTGGTGCGCCAGGGTGCCAAACAGGGCGAGGTTCTGGCCGAATTCGAATTGGGTGAGGGCCATCCTGCGCATGCGATCCTTGAGGAAGCCGGGCTGCCGGGCGGCGATGAGCTGATCCTGCGCCGGGTGAACACAGCCGAGGGGCGCAAGACCGCTTGGGTGAACGACCGCCGCTGCTCGGGCGAGGTGCTGCGGGCGCTGTCGGAAACCCTGGTAGAGCTGCACGGCCAGCATGATGACCGTGGGCTGTTGAACCCGCGGGGGCATATGGCGCTGCTGGACCAGTACGCGGATGTGCAGGGCCTGCTGGGCGAGGTGCGCGGTGCCTGGACCGGTGCCGCCAAGGCGCGCAAAACGGTGGAGGCCACCCGGGCCGCATTGGAGGCGGTGCGGGCAGAGGAGGAATTCCTGCGCCATGCCGTCGCCGAGCTGGACAAGCTGGACCCGCAGCCGGGCGAGGATGAAGCCCTGGACACCCGCCGCCGCCAGATGCAGTCGGCAGAACGCATCCGCGGCGACATCGCCCGCGCCCATGCGCTGCTGAGCGACGGCGCCGAGGGCGCCATGGGCGAGGCGCAGCGCTGGCTGGAAGGGGTTGCGGGCCAGGAAGACGATACCGGGCTGGAGGAGCCGCTGGCCGCGCTTTCGCGCGCGATGATCGAGCTGGGCGAGGCCCAGGACGGGGTTGAGCGGGTGCTGGGAACTTTGGAGTTCAACCCGGGCGAACTGGAAGATTGTGAAGAGCGCTTGTTTGCCATCCGCGGGCTGGCCCGCAAGCATGATGTGCAAGCCGATGAGCTGGCGGGTTATGCCGAAACCCTGCGCGCCAAGCTGGCGGCGCTGGATGCGGGCGATCAGAACCTGGCAGATCAGGAAACGGCGCTGAAGGCGGCGGAGGCGGCTTACACGCAGGCGGCCAAGCAGCTGGGCGCGGTGCGCCGCCAGGCGGCGGCTGCGCTGGACAAGGCCGTGATGGCCGAACTGGCGCCGCTGAAGATGGAGCGCGCCGTGTTCCAGACCCGCATCAGCACTGCCGAGCCGGGGCCGGAGGGCATGGATGCGGTGGCCTTTACCGTGGCCACCAACCCGGGCGCGCCGGCAGGGGCCCTGAACAAGATCGCATCGGGCGGCGAGCTGAGCCGCTTTTTGCTGGCGCTGAAAGTCTGCCTGCGCGGCGAGAATGTCAGCAAGACGTTGATATTCGACGAGATCGACCGCGGTGTCGGCGGCGCGACTGCCGATGCCGTGGGCCGGCGGCTGCGCAGCCTCGCGGGCGGCGGCCAGGTGCTGGTAGTGACCCACTCGCCGCAGGTGGCGGCGCTTGGCGGCCATCACTGGCAGGTGCGCAAGCAGGTGGTCGATGGCATGACACTGTCGCAGGTGGTGCCGCTGGCCGAAGGCGAGCGGGTGGACGAGCTTGCCCGCATGGTGTCAGGTGATACGATCACCGATGAGGCCCGTGCCGCGGCCCGGGCATTGCTGGCCGGCTGAGCTGTTGAAATGCCGCACCGGGTGAGGGTTCCTTAACCGGCTGTGTGGCACTTTAGGCCATTGAAAACAAACGACCCGCTGGCAGGCTATGGTAGAAGAAATCCGTTCGTCCCTTTCCGCAATGCTTGTCCAGTGGCTGGCGGGCCTGAAAGACATCTGGCGGGTGCTTCGGCACCGCGGCCCCAGCCAGTTCCAGTTCTGGCTGATTGCCCTGGGGATTGGCATCGCGGCGGGGTTTGCCGCCTTGTTCTTCCGCAAGGGGATCACGGCGCTGCAAGCCTGGATCTACGGCGCGCCGGACATCCACTACCTGCATTCCTTTGCGCAAGACCTGCCCTGGTACACGCTGGTCAGTATTGCCGCCGGCGGCGGGCTGGTGGTGGGGCTGATCCTGGACCGGTTCACGCCGGACGGGCGGGTGCGCTCGGTTGCTGATGTGATCGAAGGCGCTGCGCTGCACAACGGGCGGGTCGAGCACAAAGAGGGGCTGGCCTCAGCACTGGCCTCCTTCATCACCTTGTCGACGGGCGGTTCCACCGGACGCGAAGGGCCGGTGGTGCATTTGGCCGGGGTGATCTCCACCTGGGTCAGCAACCGGATCAACGCCGACGGCATCACCGGGCGCGACCTGCTGGGCTGCGCGGTGGCGGCAGGGGTTTCGGCCAGCTTCAATGCGCCCATCGCAGGCGCGCTGTTTGCGATGGAGGTGGTGCTGCGGCATTTTTCGGTCAATGCTTTTGCGCCGATTGTGGTGGCCTCTGTGGCCGGAACTGTGATCAACCGGCTGGAATACGGCGATGTCACCGAGTTCACCCTGAATACGCCCGGGGCGCTGCAGTTCTATGTGGAGCTGCCGGCCTTCCTGATCCTGGGGCTGATCTGCGGGTTGGTTGCTGTGGCGCTGATGAAGGCGATCTTCTTTGCCGATAAGGTGGGCAATACGGTGCAGCAGCGGCTGCATCTGCCGCGCTGGCTGCGCCCGGCGGTGTCGGGCGCCATGCTGGGCGTTATCGCCATCTGGTATCCGCATATCATCGGTGTCGGCTATGAAACCACGGTGCTGGCGCTCACTGGCGGGCTGCTCCTGGGGCAGGCGGTGATCTTTACCGCTGTCAAGACCGCGGCTGTGGCGATCACCATGGGCGGGCGCATGGGCGGCGGCGTGTTCTCCCCTTCGCTGATGGTCGGGGCGCTGACCGGGCTAGCCTTCGGCCTGATTGCCACTGCGGTGCTGCCGGATGTCTCCGGCACCCACACGCTTTATGCCTTTGCCGGCATGGGGGCGGTGGCAGCAGCTGTTCTCGGGGCGCCGATTTCCACCACGCTGATTGTGTTCGAGCTGACGGGCGACTGGCAGATCGGCCTGGCGGTGATGGTGTCGGTCTCGATGTCGACGGCGCTGGCCTCGCGTCTGGTGGACCGCTCCTTCTTCCTTACCCAGCTGGAAAAGCGCAACATCCACTGCGCGGCTGGCCCGCAAGCCTATCTGTTGTCGCTGATCCGGGCAGGGGCAGTGATGCGGCCGATGGGCGACAGCCGCTGTGCGCCTCTGGAAGAGTGCCGCGGGCTGGTGGAGCAGGGGCTGTGCATCCGCGCCTCCGCCTCGCTGGAGGCGGCGATGCCGGTGTTTGACCGGGCAGATGCGGTGTTCCTGCCGGTGATGATGGAGGAGGGCGGCAGTGAAGAGATTATCGGCGCGTTGTACCAGGTGGATGCCCTGAAGGCCTATAACCGGGCGCTGGCCGCCGCCGCTGCCGAAGAGCACAGATAGCGGGTTGCCAGGGCTGCCCCCGTCCGTGCGGTTCGCCTGACACGGAACTGTGACCCTAAAGGGGAATTTTTTCCACTGCCTCCCCAGAACTGTGGGGAATTGGATACACTTTGAACGTGCAGGTTAAGAAATTACTAAGAAATTCGTTGCCCGCCGCAGCACCTGCAGCAAGACTGTGAATAAAAGCAGGTCTTTCTCACTTTTGGCAGGAAAAAGATGCGTAATCTCGAAATCGGCCCGCAAGAGGCTGGTGCGAACATGAAGGCGGACGAGCGGGAAAATGAACGGGCTGCGCTGGAGGCGGTGATCAATTACGCGATCCAATGCGCCCGGGAGACGGATATTCTCGGCGCAGGCGATGCGCTGGAAGAAGCCAGGCTGAACCTCAGCCGTGCTGTCCTGACCTGACTGGTTCCCAATTGCCGCGAGGCACTCCCAGCGCCCGGACCCAGGGCGGCGGAATATTTGTTTTAGTCTTTAGCTCTGACGGTGCGGTCCCCGCTGCCGGACACAAAAATGGACACAAAAAAACCGGCACTCAACGCGCCGGTTTTTGAGTTTTCAGGGTGATGCAGCCGGGCCCCGCCGGGGGGGCAGGGCGGGAAGCCGGTTCAGACCTGCTCCACCTTGACAGAATCGCTCAGAACAAAGGCCAGGTAGCCTTTGATTTCGGCCACGGCCTCGATCGGATCTTCATAGCTCCAAGCGGCGTTTTCGGTGACCGAGGATTTATTGGCGATCGAATAGTAGCTGGCATCGCCCTTGTGCGGGCAATGGCTGGTCTTTTCGGTCTTGTCGAAGAAGGCCATCGCCAGATCGCCGCGCGGGAAATAGATGACCGGATCCAGATCGCCCTCAGACAGCTCCAGAGCGTTGGAGCTTTCCCCCAACACGGCGCCGCCGGAGCGGACGGTCCAGGTGCCTTCGGCCTTGCGGATGCGGATAGTGGTCATGCGTGTTTTCCCATTCTCTTCGTTCGTGTCGTCTTTGCTCAGTCTATGTAGCAGCCTATGTAACAATCGCGTGTCACAAGGGGGCGGTTGCGGCATCAAGCCACGCCTTTGCGGCGGGGCTGAGCTGTGCTGCGGTCTTTTCGGCCACCTCCTGGTGGTAGGCATTCAGCCAGTCCCGTTCGCAGGCGGTAAGCATTGCCACGTTTACCAGCCGCCGGTCAATGGGGGCAAAGGTCAGGGTGCGCCAGCAAAGCATCTCGCGCTCCGGATCGCTGGTCTCAAGCGCCGGGGCCTCCTGGGCAACGATCAGGTTCTCGATGCGGATGCCAAAGGCGCCTTCGCGGTAGTAGCCGGGCTCGTTTGACAGGATCATGCCGGGTTCAAACGGCACGTGGCTGGTGCGGGCAAGGCGCTGCGGGCCCTCGTGGACACTTAGATAGGCGCCAACACCGTGGCCAAGCCCATGGTTGAAGTCCTGTCCTGCCAGCCACAGCGGCATCCGGCCGATGGCCTCGATATCGCGGCCCGCAAGCCCCTTGGGCCAGCGCAGGCGGGACATGGCGATCATGCCCTGTAGCACGCGGGTATATGCGTTGCGTTCCTCCTCACCGGGCGTGCCGATGGCAATGGTGCGGGTGATGTCGGTGGTGCCGTCCAGGTACTGGCCGCCGCTGTCGAGCACCAGGAGGTGGCCGTCCTCCAGCCGGGTGTCGGTCTCGTCAGTGACCCGGTAGTGCATGACGGCGCCGTTTTCGCCGGTGCCTGCGATGGTTTCAAAGCTAATGTCGCGTAAGGAAGGGTCCTGACGGCGGAACTCTTCCAGCTTCTTGACCACGCCGATTTCGGTAAGGGTTCCGGGCGCCTGTGCATCGAGCCAGGCCAGGAGCTCGATCACGGCGGCACCATCGCGCAGATGCGCTGCGGCGCTGCCTGCGATTTCAGCCGCGTTTTTGCGGGCCTTGGGCAGGGCGCAGGGGTCGCCTGCGGGCACCAGACGGTCTCCCAATGCGTCGGCCACGATTTGCGGCAGGGTGCCGCTGTCAGCTGCGACCGAGCCGTTGAGCGCGGCGGCGGCCTGCAGGAAGTCTTCGGGCGCGAGCAGCGTGACCGAGGGGCCGAAGTGGCCCTTAAGGCCTGCAAGTTTTTCCGCCGCCATGAACAGGTCCACGCGGGCATCGCTGTGCAGGATGGCAAAGCCATGCGCCACCGGGTTACGGGCCACATCGCCGCCGCGGATGTTCAAGAGCCACATGATGCTGTCGGGCAGGGTGATGACAGCCGCCGCCTGGCCTGCATCCTGCAGGCCCTTGGCGAGGCGGGCGCATTTGTCCGCAGCACTTTCGCCCGCGTAGTCCAGCGGGTGCGCTGCCACAGGCTGCATCGGCGGCGCGGGCTGATCCGCCCAGATGCGGTCCACCAGGTTTTCGCATTGCACCAGGGTGATGCTGCTGCCTTTCAGCTCGCGGGTGAGGGAGGTGATCTGTCCTGCAGCATGCAGCCAGGGGTCGAAGCCGACATTTCCGCCCTGCGGCAGCTGTTCTTTCAGCCAGTCCGCCAGCTGCACTTCGGGCCAGGGGACAGGGGTGTACTCCTCTGCAACTTGCCGTTTCACCTGGGTGCGGTAGCGGCCGTCGATAAAGACGCCGGCGATGTCCCGGAGCACGGCGCAGAATCCGGCCGAGCCGGTGAAGCCGGTGAGCCAGCCCAGCCGTTCGTCGCGGGGCGCCACGTATTCGCCCTGATGGGCATCGGCGCGGGGCACCAGAAAGCCGTCGAGGTTTTCTGCGGCCAGCTCCTTGCGCAATGCTGCCAGCCGCGGCGGGCCTTGCTCCGGGCGCGCGGTCACATCGAAGGTCTGATACATGGGGCAACTCTCCTGCTTGACGGGCGGGGCGGCTGGGGGCGCTGGCCCCTGGCGGCAAAGAAAAGGCGCGGAAAGCTTCCGCGCATTCCTTCTTGTCCCAAATCGCCCCGCGGCTGGCAAGCCCGGCGGGCAGAGAATGACAGGGACCTTGCGGCATTAGGGAAACGGGAGGCTCCCGCCCGGGCTTGGGAGCATCGAAGATGCTCCCCGCCCCGTTGGGCCGGGCACCGGAGGCAAAGCCTCCGGTGCCGCCGCGCGCGAATGCGCGCGGCCACGCCCAAGGCTTTTGGCGGCATCTTTGATGCAGGCCAAAGGCGCGGGAGAGCTGCCCTGGCACCTTGCTCCGGCGGCTGCTGTCAGCTGGCGCGTTTCATGCCCATGACGCGGGCGCGGGCGCGCGGGTCGCTGTCGAACAGCGCGGCAAGCTGTTCGGTCATGGCGCCGGCCAGCTGCTCCACATCGGTAATGGTCACTGCCCGTTCGTAATAGCGGGTCACGTCGTGGCCGATGCCGATCGCCAGCAGCTCCACCTGCTTTTTCTTCTCCACCATGGCAATCACGTCGCGCAGGTGTTTCTCCAGGTAATTTGCCGGGTTCACCGAGAGCGTCGAATCGTCCACCGGAGCGCCGTCCGAAATCACCATCAGGATCTTGCGCGCCTCGGGGCGCCCGGCCATCCGGCGGTGGGCCCATTCCAGCGCCTCGCCGTCGATGTTTTCCTTCAGCAGGCCCTCTTTCATCATCAGGCCCAGGTTGGCGCGGGTGCGGCGCATCGGGGCGTCGGCGCCCTTGTAGATGATGTGGCGCAGGTCGTTGAGGCGGCCGGGCTGCTGCGGGCGGCCTTCGTTCAGCCAGGCCTCGCGCGCCATGCCGCCTTTCCAGGCACGGGTGGTGAACCCGAGGATTTCGACCTTCACGTTGCAGCGTTCCAGCGTGCGGGCCAGTACGTCGGCGCAGATCGCGGCGATCGAGATCGGGCGGCCGCGCATGGAACCGGAGTTGTCCAGCAGCAGCGTCACCACAGTGTCGCGGAACTCGGTGTCTTTCTCGACCTTGAACGACAGAGGTGTGGTCGGGTTGGCGACAACCCGGGCCAGGCGGCCGGCATCCAGGATGCCTTCCTCGCGGTCGAACTCCCAGGAGCGGTTCTGCTGCGCCTGCAGGCGGCGCTGCAGCTTGTTGGCAAGGCGTGACACTGCGCCTTTGAGCGGCTCCAGCTGCTGGTCGAGATACGCACGCAAGCGTTCCAGTTCAGCGGGCTCGGCCAGGTCTTCGGCAGCGATTTCCTCGTCGTGGGTGTCGAGAAACACCTTGTAGTCGGGATCCGCTTCGGAGGCGGGCGGCGGCGCAGGCGGCTCCAGCGGCGCCTCGCCGTCGGGCATTTCGGTCTCTTCCGACAGCTCGTCCTCGGCCATCTCGTCCATCGAGACCTGGGCCTGGCTTTCGTCCTGCTGCTGCTCCTGGCTCTGCTCGGGGGATGCGTCGGCCTGCTCCTCTTCCGAGTCATCCTGGCCGGTGCTGTCCGGATCGTCCTGCTCTTCGGCGTTGTCCTCGGCCTCGTCGTTGGCGTCGTCATCCAGCTCGTCCGGGTCGTCGCCCAGCTGGTCGCCGTAGCCAAGGTCGGAAATGATCTGCCGCGCCAGCTTGGCGAATGCCGCCTGATCAGCAATGGTTTCGTCCAGGTTTTCCAGCGTGCCGCCGGCCTGGGATTCGATGAAGCCGCGCCACAGCTCCATGATGTTGGAAGCCCCTTCGGGCAGCTCGCGGCCGGTCGCCAGATGGCGCACCAGGAAGCCTGCGGCTGCGGCCAGCGGCGCCTCGGAGGAGGACTTCATCTGGTCATAGCCGCGGCGGATCGACTCGTTGCGGATCTTGACGTCGATGTTCGACGCGGTGCCGGGCATGTGGCGTGCGCCCATCGCCTCGCAGCGGGCGGTTTCCATCGCCTCATAGAGGTCGCGGGCCATTTCGCCCTGCGGCACATATTTGGCGTGGGTGGCGTCGTCGTGGAACTTGTGGCGCAAGGCCAGTGCGTCGGCGGTGCCGCGGGCCAGCAGCACTTCCTCGCGGGTCATCCGGCGGGAGACCTGCGGCAGCCGCATCGAGTCGCCCGACAGGCCTGAGGGATCGACGGTGTAGCTGACCGACAGCTCCGGGTCGTTGGCCATCACCTTGGTGGCTTCGGCCAGCGCCTTCTTGAACGGATCGGCTGGGTTGTCGTTTGGCTTTTTCATGGTCGCACCTTATCCGCTTGTCAGCATCGCCTTAGCCTCCGGTAAAGTCCAGTGGGCGGGCTGCGGTTAGGGCAGCGCCCGTCCCGGCGGGGCAGGAAGCGAAGCGCCCGCCCCGTGGGGGGCGGGTCGGGCGCTGCCCGGCCTTTCGGCCGGGCGGCACGTCAAAATCAGCCCAGCGAGACGCTGGCGGCGCTTTCCGGCAGTTCTTCGTCGAAGCAGCGCTGGTAGAACTCGGCCACGGTCTGGCGCTCCAGCTCGTCGCATTTGTTCAGGAACGACAGGCGGAAGGCATAGCCCACATTGCGGAAGATCTCGGCGTTCTGGGCCCAGTTGATCACAGTCCGCGGCGACATCACAGTGGACAGATCGCCGTTCATGAAGGCGGTACGGGTCAGGTCTGCAACGGTCACCATCTGGCTGATGGTCTTGCGGCCTGCTTCGGTGTTGTAATGCGGTGCCTTCGACAGGATGATCGCGGCCTCGGCATCGTGGCTCAGGTAGTTCAGGGTCGAGACCAGCGACCAGCGGTCCATCTGGGCCTGGTTGATCTGCTGGGTGCCGTGGTAGAGGCCGGTGGTGTCGCCGAGGCCGACGGTGTTGGCGGTGGCGAACAGGCGGAAGAACGGGTTCGGGGTGATGATCTCGTTCTGGTCCAGCAGGGTCAGCTTGCCGTCATGTTCAAGAACACGCTGAATCACGAACATCACGTCGGCGCGGCCTGCGTCGTATTCGTCGAACACGATTGCGACAGGGTTGCGCAGCGCCCAAGGCAGAATGCCCTCGTGGAATTCAGTGACCTGCTTGCCGTCGCGCAGCTTGATCGCGTCCTTGCCGATCAGGTCGATCCGGGAGATGTGGCTGTCGAGGTTCACGCGGACAGAGGGCCAGTTCAGGCGGGCGGCGACCTGCTCGATGTGGGTCGATTTACCGGTGCCGTGGTAGCCCTGGATCATAACGCGGCGGTTGTGGCTGAAGCCCGCCAGGATGGCCAGCGTGGTTTCCGGGTCGAACTTGTAGGTCGGGTCCAGTGCCGGCACCCGGTCGGAGCCTTCGGCAAAGCCCTTGACCGTCATGTCAGTGTCGATCCCGAATACGTCACGCACCGAAACCGCTTCAGTCGGTTTCGCGTTCATGTCCACAAAGCCCTCGGTCATCCCAGTCGATCCTTATCTCTCTTCCCTGTGTTCAGGGTCCAATCCGCGGGATTGGTGCCCGATCTGGCGCCCGCGCGCAAGGGAAAGTCGCGCCTCAATCCAGCTGATGATGCGATTGTGCCGGAACTGGACAGGCTGCGGCCTGAGATGCAGCCGGAGGCAGCGCGGGGCGGCAACGAAACAGCGCCCCCGGCCGGGCAGCAGGGGGCGCATTTTCACCGGCTCTTGTCTCGCTTCGGGGGGGTAAGCTGCGGCCGGCACATCTTTGCGTAGCCCGAGGGGCAGCAGGCGTCAAAGCGGCCGGGGGCAATCGTTAATTTTCGGCAAAAGACCGCCCATGGCTGGGGCGGCCGGGACGGTCTTTTCACGGGAGGGGGTAAGCTGGGCGGGCAGGAGTCAGGCGGCCAGGGCGTCCTGTTCGAACTCCAGCCCTGTGAGCATGGTGATCTCGCGGCACATGTCTTCCGACAGGTTTTCAGGTTTGGCATAGGCCAGGCAGATCTTGTCGAGGGCGCGGAAACGGATCGGCATCGTGCCGCCTTTCGCAGCCCCCTCAAACAGCGGGCTGGAGAGGATTTGGGATGCGGTGGCGTTTATCGCGGTTTCGGGGCCCTCGATGATGAAGTGAATGGTTCCGCCGTTGCGGATCATCATGCCGGTGACTCCGTTGTTGCGGCACTGCGGGCGGGTTTCGCTGATGAACTTGCCGATATCCTGGTGAGTGAGGCCAGCGGCCGGGGCAGCGGAAAGGACGAGGCGGATCATTGGCGGTCTCCTGAGCAGGGGGCAGGGCAGGTAAGGCGGTTGAAGCGAACGTTCTCAGTGCACTCAATTTACACGGGATCCGCGTGCCTTGCCCGACTGCAAAAGGATAGAAGTGCGGTCTTGCCCGGTGCAAAGGCGCGGGCACTTATCCCAAAGGATAGCGGGATGGCCTTGCGGTGCGCAGCCCGCCTGCCGTTCGCAGCGAGGCGGTTGCGCTCAGGCTCAGGCGCTGTGGAGCGGGGAGGCGGAGAGAGGGGCTGGTTCTGCAACCAGTTCGGCGGCGAGCCCGTGCAGCAGACTGCGAACCGCGCCCGCGGCCTGGTCGCGGGACTTCTTCCCGCGCAGCATGCGGGCCAGCGCAGACCCGCGGGCGGCGGCCTCCTGCACCAGGAGCAGCAAAGCGATTTCATGCAGATGGTGCAGCGCCTGTTCAGCATCATCCTTGCCCGCCAATGCCTCCAGCCCTTCGGGAGCAGGGCAGCCGGCCAGCAGTTCCTTGAGCGCCTGCCCGTGTTTCGAGGTCTCTGCCCGGGCAATGCAAATCTCGGTCATGGCGGCCATTTCGGCCAGAAAGCTGCCGGCGGGAAGGCGGGCGGTCTGCTGGGAATAGCCGGCCTGCCGTTCGACCAGAATGTCCTGCCGGGCCGGATCGAAGGACAGTACAAGCCCGTCGAACGCGACTTCGGCGGCGGCTGGCAGACCTGCAGCGCTGCGCAGGCAAAGCGCTTCGGAAAAGAGCACTAGCTGCACCAGGCCATCCGGCGGCACATCGCAGGAAATGCGCTCGATACCGCTGCGTCCGGCAGGTTTGAGTTTGAGCGCGAGGCGGGCGCTGCCGTCTTCCCGCGCCTGCATGGAAAAGATCTTGGCTGGCATGGTGCGAATTAGCGGCAAACCGCCCGGAGCTGCAAGCGCCGGTGAACCGCTGAGCGGCTCTCTGCCCGGATGCGGGAATTCTGCAAGCCGGGGCGGGAGCCAGGCAAAGAAAAGGGCGGCTGCCTGCCGCCCTCACGAATTGTATCTGCCGGATTACTTGAAGCTCTTGCTGTCCTTGATCTGGTCCCAGGCCCACATCACTTCCTGCAGCTGTTCCTCCTGGCTGCGGTCGCCGCCGTTCATGTCCGGGTGCAGCACTTTGATCAGCTTCTTGTAGGCCTTGCGGATGTCGGCCTTGGACCAGTCGTCCTTGGCCTCCAGGATTTCGACCGCGCGGCGCTCGGTGGGCGGCAGGCGGCGGCCTGCCTTGGCGCTGCGGCCGGGGTTCTGGGTGGCGTTGGCGCCCAGAACCTGATGCGGATCCTCGATGCCAAGCCGCGCCCAGGCGCGAGCTTCGGGGTCGCCCATCGGTTTGGTCTCACGCTCCCAGACCTTGTCCTTGGAGCGCTGTGCGTTCATCTCGGCCTCGGTGGTGCCTTCGAAGAAGTTCCACTGGTTGTTGTACTCGCGCACATGCTCCTGGCAGAACCAGTAGAAATCATCCAGCACATCCGGGGCTTTCGGCGCACGGAACTTGCCGGGCTCGTTGCAGCCTTCCTTGTCGCAGACGCGCTGGGATGTTTCGGACGCTCCGGTGGCCGCCCGGCGCCCGCGCGGGTTCTTCTTTTTCGCGGAGCGGACGGACATATCAAAGCCAAAAGGATCGGACTTGCTCATGGGGGTGCACCTTCTAGACGCATCTGTTCGACTCGGAGGCAGCAGTTTAGTCTAAGGGGCGCCAGATTGAAGAGGGCGCAGAGAAAAAAGTGAGGGGATGAGCGGAAAATGAGTGTGAAGGACGAAATCGAAGCGGCGCTGCAAGAGGCCTTTGCGCCAAGCGCGCTGGAGGTTGAGAACGAAAGCTACAAGCATGCGGGGCATGCCGGTGATGATGGCTCGGGCGAGAGCCATTTTGCGGTGATGATCCGGGCTGAGGCGTTTCAGGGCATGTCCCGGGTGGCGCAGCACCGGGCCGTGCACAAAGCCCTGGGCGGTATAGTGCCGCGCATCCACGCGCTGGCGCTGGATATCGGGGCGTAATCAGAAAAGGGGGAGGATCAGTCCTCCCCGTCGCCTTTTTGCTCGGCCCGCTTTTTCAGCGCGGCGGTCATGCCGGAGACCGGGCTCAGTTCTTCGACACCATCGTCGGCCTGCATTTTGGCAGCGCCGGGGCCTGGCACCTGAGTGGCTTCCGGCGGCGCCAGCGGATCGCCTGCAGCGGCGGTCAGCGGCGGTTCGCTATGGCGGAATTCCGGTACTGGGGCGGCGGCGTCCTCTGCAGGCGCTTCGGCGGGCTGATCGGCGGCAACGGCCCTGCGGAATACCATCACGTTGCGCCAATTGGTGGTAGAGCCAGTGAGGCCTGAGCGCTCTTCGCTCGGCAGCAGCTCGGCGCGCTGGAATTCCCAGCCTTCGGCTGCCATTTCGTTCAGCAGGATCTCGATCGAATTGGCAAAGCGCGCCTCGGGTGATTTCACCCCTTTCGCCTTGGTGCCCTTGGCGGGGGCGGGAACAACCTTGTACTCAAAAGCTTGCATGAACGTCTCCTGTCTCAAGGCGCAGGTTTAGCGGTTAGGGGCTGCGGGTCAAGCTTTGGCGGACGGCGGCCGGGCAGAGTGTTACCGGGGGCCGCTCATAGCCAGGGCCTTCAACTTATGTGTTTGCATTTGCGGGAAGCGCTGTTGCAGCTGGCCGTCCGGCAGGTCTAGGCCGTCCAGGAGTGCCTGCTCGGGCGTGTAGCCGCTGCCGGAGAGATTGACCCTGCGGATAAGCGCGGGGCGGTTGCGGTCATAGATCTTGTGGCCGAAATCCTGTTGGAAGCGGCGCAGAAACTGTATCTTCACTTGCGGCAGACGAGTGTTCCGGACCTCTGCGGCGGTGCCGTCCGGAAGATTGAAATGGGCGTTCAAACGCTCCGTCAAGCTTGGGGTTTGGTCCAGGTCCCAAACCTGGAGCCCGCTGGCGGGAACCCCAGCCATGGCACGCGTGATTAACTGGTCATAGGCAAACCAGTGGCAGCCCCAAAGCCTGTGGAATTCCTGGATATAGGCCTCCATCGACGCATCGGTGGTTTGGTAGAACGCCTGGCGGTCGATCCGCCAAAGACCGGCGCGCACGAATTGCTGGTAGCTTGAGCGCAGCATCGCAACCGGGTCCCGGATCAGGCAAAGGCAAGAGACCGCATCAGGGCTGAGCCGGTCCGCAAATGCCCCGGCCACGGCGGCAAGCTTGCCGGTGCGGTCGCTGGAGAATTGTTCGGCGGAGAGCAGAACGCGGCGGCAGCCGGACGCTTCGGCCTCCTGCAGAATGTCATCAGCCGCAGCAGCCACGTCCAATCCGGAGGCCAGCAGCGGGTCATGATGCCTGTAGCCGTCTTCCTGACGGTGGCTGACCGGGTAAAGCAGTCCGGCGTTACGGAACAGGGCGTCGTTGTCAGCAAAGTATCCCTGCAGGGAACTAGACGCGCATTTGGGCAGGCCGATGTGAATGGTGACGTGCATGATGGCTCCCGGTCAGCGTCAACGGAGTATCAATGGAAAAAGGCGTATCAGAAATGCAGCAGCCGGTTTGAAAGAGCTGCGAAGTCAGAATGGCGGGAGAAGCCTTTGCTGGCAGGCGCTGTGGCCAGACAAAAAAAGGCACCCATGGGGTGCCTTCTCCTGTGCGTGCAAGACGGGCAAGTTCAGCCGCCCAGTTTCTTGGCGACCAGCTCGTTCACCGCTTTGGGGTTGGCCTTGCCGCCGGTGGCTTTCATCACCTGGCCGACAAACCAGCCTGCCAGTTTCGGGTTCACCTTGGCTTTCTCCACCTGCGCCGGGTTGGCGGCGATGATTTCGTCCAGGGCGGTCTCGATGGCGCCGGTGTCGGTCACCTGCTTCATGCCGCGTTCTTCGACGATCTGGGCCGGGTCGCCGCCTTCGGTATAGACGATCTCGAACAGGTCCTTGGCGATCTTGCCGGAGATCGCGTCGGAGGCGATCAGGTCAATGATGCCGCCCAGCTGTGCCGGAGTGACCGGGCTGTCGGTGATGCCCTTGTCGTCCTTCTTGAGGCGGCCGAACAGCTCGTTGATCACCCAGTTGGCAGCCAGCTTGCCGCTGCGGCCCTTGGCGGTTTCCTCGAAGTATGCCGCGGCTTCCACTTCGGCGGTCAGCACCGAGGCGTCATAATCGCTGAGGCCGAAGTCGCCGATAAAGCGTGCTTTTTTCTGGTCCGGCAGTTCCGGCAGATTGGCGGCGATGTCGTCCACCCAGGCCTGCTCGATTTCCAGCGGCAGCAGGTCGGGGTCGGGGAAATAGCGGTAGTCATGCGCCTCTTCCTTGGAGCGCATGGAGCGGGTTTCGCCCTTGTCCGGATCGTACAAGCGGGTCTCCTGCTCGACCTCGCCGCCGGCCTCGATGATGGCGATCTGGCGGCGGGCTTCGACCTCAATCGCTTGCTGGATGAAGCGCATGGAGTTCATGTTCTTGATCTCGCAGCGGGTGCCGAGATGCGAGAAGTCCTGGGTTTCCTGGTATTTCTCATACTGGCCCGGCAGGCAAACGGAGACGTTGACGTCAGCCCGCAGGTTGCCGTTCTGCATGTTGCCGTCGCAGGTGCCCAGGTACTGCATGATCTGGCGCAGCTTGGCGATATAGGCTGCTGCTTCCTCGGGGCCGCGGATGTCCGGGCGGGAGACGATCTCCATCAGGCAGACGCCGGTGCGGTTCAGGTCCACGAAGGACATGTTGGGGTCCATGTCGTGGATCGATTTGCCCGCGTCCTGCTCCATGTGGATGCGCTCGACACGCACGTTGCGCGCGGTGCCGTCGCCCAGTTCCACCAGCACTTCGCCTTCGCCTACGATGGGGTGATAGAGCTGAGAGATCTGGTAGCCTTGCGGCAGGTCCGGGTAGAAATAGTTCTTGCGGTCAAAGGCCGACCACAGATTGATGTCCGCCTTGAGGCCGAGGCCGGTGCGTACCGCCTGCTCGACGCAGTATTCGTTGATCACCGGCAGCATGCCGGGCATCGCTGCGTCGACCATGGCCACGTTGGAGTTCGGCTCGGCGCCGAACTTGGTGGAGGCGCCGGAGAACAGCTTGGCATTGGAGCTGACCTGGGCATGCACCTCCATGCCGATGACCAATTCCCAGTCATGCTTGGCGCCCGCGATCACCTTGGGCTTGGGGAGTTCATATGTCAGGTCGAGCATGGTTTTCCGCCGTATCCGAATGTCCTAGTTGGCAAGCGTTCTAGGCCAGTGCGGCAGGGGGAGCAAGAGCCGCAAGGATGGGAAACAGCGGCCAGCCGTGGAAATCGGGCGGCTGTGCCGTGACGGGAAGGCGGACGACTGAAGGCGGCGGCCCCGAAGAACCGCCGCGGGAGGCTTTAGACTGCAGCCAGCTGCCGGCTCTTGCGGCGCAGGGCACCGAGGGAGAACAGCTGGAAGGCAATAAACACCGGTACGAAGTATTCCGGGAACAGGGCCAGGGGGTAGGCGTTGATGATATTGGGATTGTCAAAGGACATCAGTTGCAGGGCTCCTGCCGAGGTCGCAATGCCGAGGCTGACCGCAACGGCAAAGTCCACCAGGCCGATGTAACTGGCGCGGCGGACCAGGCTTTCAGCATTGGCATCGCCGCGGTTCAGGGCGCGCATAGCCTGAATTGCAGCAACGCCGGCCAGGATGTCGCCAATACCGGCGGGCAATGCGAATTGCCAAGGCAGGTCACCCGTCAGCCAGCCTATTACAAACACGCCGCCTATCAGCCGGAGACTTTGGATGCTGATCAGATGAGAATGGCTTAACCCTCCCAGGATCGCCCGCCCGGTGGCTGTCAGGCGCCCCATTGACCAGAGGAGAAATGCACCACCAAGCAGAGGCATCAGCGCGTAAGGCGGGTCGGTGTATTCGAGGGGAGGCATGAGAATGCCTGCCTTGGCCAGGACTGAAATCAGCGGAAACCACAGGCCAAGGAGAACAGCGGTCGCTGCGACACCCATTGCAGCTTGCCTCAAGGGGAGGCCTGATTTCAGAGCGCCGATGCAGAGAAGGCCGATGGCAAAGGCGGGCAGAATGACTGCGAAGGCCTGAACGTAGTATGTGGCGAAGGTTTCAAACATTGTCCTGACTCCTGGCTGGACCGTTGCTAGGTTGGTTCTGGTTTGATAGTGGCTATCAGATAAGTAGTTACTTCACATTTGCAAGCCAAACGCCTAAATTCTTTCCATGAGCCAAATGCCACGTGAAAATTGCCCGGTTCTGAGGGCGACGAATGTGATGGGGGACCAGTGGGTCCTTCTGATCCTGCGCGAGTTTTTCCTGGAAGGGCCGCGGCGGTTTCAGGACTTGCAGGATATCCTGAAGATCTCGCCGAATACGCTTTCCGGGCGGCTGCGCAGGCTGGAGGAAAACGGCGTGTTGGAGCGGCAGGCCTATTCGCAGAACCCGCCGCGGTGGGAATACCGCCTGACCAGTAGCGGCGAGGCGCTGGCCCCTGTCATGACCGCAATCAGGGCCTGGGGGGAAGCGCATACGCCGGATCTGCCAGACGGTCCCTGATAAGCGGGCTGGCAGCCGCCAAACTGGCATTGAACTCTTGGCGCGGCGCGGGCAGGCGGCTAAGACTGGCAGCCCGAGCAGAACTTCAGGAGGCCGCCTTGGACACATCCGCCCGCATCAGTCAGACCATTGCCGGAGAGATCGGCGCTGCCGCTAAGCAGGTGAGCGCCGCGGTGGCGCTGCTGGATGAAGGGGCGACGGTGCCCTTTGTTGCGCGTTACCGGAAGGAAGCGACCGGCGGGCTTGATGACACCCAGCTGCGCACTCTGGCGGAGCGGCTGGAGTATCTGCGCGAGCTGGAAAAGCGGCGGGCAGCGATCCTGGAATCGGTGAAGTCTCAGGACAAGCTGACCGATGAGCTGGCGGCCTCGATTGCCAAGGCGGAGACCAAGGCGCAGCTGGAGGATATCTATCTGCCCTACAAGCCCAAGCGGCGCACCAAGGCGATGATTGCGCGCGAAAACGGGCTGGAGCCGCTGGCGGAGGCCATTGTGGGCAACCGCGGCGCCGATCCGGAGAAACTGGCTGAAAGCTATGTCACCGAGGCCGTGGCCACGGTGAAGGATGCGCTGAATGGCGCGCGGGATATTCTGACAGAGCGTTTGACCGAAAATGCGGAACTTCTGGGCCGGCTGCGGGAGTTTCTGCAGCGCGAATCCGTGGTCACCGCCAAGGTGATTGAGGGCAAGGAGCAGGAAGGCGCCAAGTTCTCGGATTATTTCGAACACTCAGAGCGCTGGGCGGATGTACCCTCGCACCGGGCGCTGGCGATGCTGCGCGGCTCCAACGAGGGCGTGCTGACGCTGGACGTTGGCCCCGAGCCGGAAGAGGGCGGGGCGCGGGCCGAAGCCATGGTCGCGGCGGTGCTGGGCGCGGGCGGCCAGGGCCCGGGCGACATATGGTTGCGCAAGGTGGCGGGCTGGGCCTGGCGGGTGAAACTGTCGCTGTCGATGATGCTGGAGCTGATGGGCGATCTGCGCGGCCGCGCGCAAGAGGATGCCATTCAGGTCTTTGCGCGCAACCTGAAAGACCTGCTCTTTGCAGCGCCAGCCGGTGCGCGGCCGACTCTCGGGCTGGACCCGGGCATCCGCACCGGCGTTAAGGCGGCAGTGGTTGATGCAACCGGGAAACTGGTGGCCACCGAGACCTTGTACCCGTTCCAGCCGAAGAACGATCTGCGCGGGGCGCAGGTGTCTATTGTGAAGCTGATTGCCGAGCATGGCGTTGAGCTGATTGCCATCGGCAACGGCACCGCCAGCCGCGAGACCGAGCGGATGGTGGCGGAGGTGCTGAAGCATCTGCCGGCCAAGGTGAAGGCGCCGACCAAGGTGGTGGTGAGCGAGGCGGGCGCTTCGGTCTATTCCGCATCTGAGCTGGCGGCGCGGGAGTTTCCGGATCTGGATGTGAGTTTGCGCGGCGCTGTGTCGATTGCGCGGCGGCTGCAGGATCCGCTGGCGGAACTGGTGAAGATCGAGCCCAAAAGCATTGGCGTCGGCCAGTACCAGCATGATGTGGACCAGCATAAACTGTCGAAGTCGCTGGAGGCGGTGATCGAGGATGTGGTGAACGCGGTGGGCGTCGACCTGAACATGGCCTCGGCGCCGCTGCTGAGCCATGTCTCGGGCCTTGGCCCCGGGCTGGCAGAGGCGATTGTGGCGCACCGCGACGTGAACGGCGCCTTCAAATCGCGGCGGGAGTTGCTGAAAGTTGCGCGCCTTGGCCCCAAGGCATTTGAGCAATGCGCAGGGTTCCTGCGGATCCGTGACGGCAAGGAGCCGCTGGATGCTTCCTCGGTTCACCCCGAAGCTTACGACGTGGCGCGCAAGGTGGTGCAAGCCTGCGGCCGGGATATCCGGCAGATTATGGGCGATGAGAGGGCCTTGGGGGGATTGAGAGCTGAGGATTTCGTCAGCGATAGCTTTGGCCTGCCCACCGTGCGCGACATTTTCCAGGAGCTGGAGAAGCCAGGCCGCGACCCGCGTCCGTCTTTTGTGACCGCGTCCTTCAAAGACGGGGTCGAGGAGATCACCGATCTGAAGCCCGGCATGGTGCTGGAAGGAACAGTGACCAATGTGGCGGCCTTTGGCGCCTTTGTGGATATCGGCGTGCATCAGGACGGGCTGGTGCATGTGAGCCAGCTGGCCGACCGGTTTGTGAAGGATCCGCATGAGGTGGTGAAGACCGGCCAGGTGGTAAAGGTGACCGTCACCGAGGTGGATGTGCCACGCAAGCGTATAGGGCTGACGATGCGCAAGGATGGCGGCGCCTCGGCCAAGGAGGACCGCAATGCGCGGGGCGCGCCGAAGGGGCAGGGCCCGCGCCGCGGCAGCAAGCCGGGCGGTCCGCAGGGCGGAAACCGGGGCGGCAAAGGCAAGATTCCCGCCGGGCCCAAGGGTGGCAAGCCTGGCGGCCAGGGGTCCGGCCAAAGCACCGGTGCGCTGGGTGCGGCGCTGATGGACGCTTTCAAGAAAAAATGAGGAAACGGGGCCTGAGGCCCCGTTTTTCATGCGTCTGGCAGTTCAGGCCGGAGTGAACTCCAGGCCCTGCTCGGTGAAGGACACTTTCTGGCCGCCTTCGATTTCCTCGCGGAACTGAGTGGCGATGGCTTGCAGCGCACCGGAATGGCCGCGGGCGGCAAAACGGCTGAGCGAAGTGATGCGGGCGCTGTTGTCAAAACCCTCGGCGGCATGGGCCCAAACCAGCGGGTGCAGCTCTTTCAGGTGGTCGCGGATCAGCCAGTCCGCCGCTTCGGCGATCTTCAGCCGGGGTACATCGGCCTGCAGATTCTGTCCCAGCCCTTTGCGCAGGGTGACGGTGCAGTAGGCAGCCAGCAGGTTGATCATCTCCTGCGACGGGTTGGCGGCAACGATGTCGCGAAGCCCGTCCAGGAAGAACCGCGTGTCGACCCGGGCGCAGGCCTGATCGTCGATGGTGATGGCGTCGAAGTAAACCCAGGTGTAGCCGCCCGCGCCCCAGATTTCCGAAGTCCGCGCGGCGGTGCGGCGGGCCTCCAGCTCAAGCGCGGCGTAAGATCCGGACCAGCGCGGCAGCATATGGGTGCCCAGCGTGCGCATGGGGCGGTGGTTGCCAGGAGCGAGATCGATCAATGCGCCGAAGGCGTCAGCCACGCGCAGAGTTTCGCCGGAGCGTCCGGCGAGCAGCGCGCATTGCGCCCCTGTGAGAAACGGGCTGACGTGGTTTTCGTCCGCCAGCGGCTGCAGCAGTGCGGCGGCGCGGTCGAAATGGGCGGCGCAGCGGCGCTTGCTGGCCTGGGGTGCGTCCTGGCCGCTGCCCGGGCTGCGCCAGGCCCAGCCGATGTCGATATGCGCCAGTGCCACCAGGGCCGTCAGATAGGGGTCGTGCCGGTGTTCGGCGCGCAAGGCTTCAAAGGCCATCAGCCCGCGGATCAGGCTGCGGCTGCCGGCATTCTCCTCTTCGGCCAGCGCGTGTTCGGTCGCGTTCACGACATCGGCGCGGGCGCCATAGGCAATCAGATCGGCAAGCGGAATGCCGCAGCGGGCGGCGCTGCGGGCCTCATCCGCCTCGCGAATGCGGCGGGAGAGCTCATCCCAGCGCTCTTGACGGGCGAGGAACTGGCCGCAGTCCTGAGCCTGGATGCAATCGGGATCGCCTTGGGGGCTGCAGACCGGGATCGACAAGCTGTCCTCCAGAGGCCGGGCCAAAAGCTCTTCGGCGGGGGCTGGGGCTGGAGCGGGGGC
>NZ_JWLC01000028.1 GCF_000813745.1 Leisingera sp. ANG-M1
TTTCTTTGCCGCAAGGCAGCGCCTCCCGCGCCCCGCCAGCGCATCCCGGCTGGACGGGGCGGGCATCCCGGCTGTTCCGGCACGGGCCTTGGGCCCGGCAGCGCCCCTGCGGGGCGCTGCCCGCACCGCGCGGTACGCGCGGTGCCTTGCCCAACCTCGACGGTCTGCTAAGCAGACCGCAAGGGGGCGGGAGTGCGTCCGCTTGCCGGGGGTGATGTGACCGTTTGACCGGAAAAGCCGGGATTTTCAGCGCCACTTTGGTTTGATGTGTGGGATTTTGTGGGGAACCTCTTGAAAAAGGGCAGTCTCCTATGCCTAATCGCGTGAAACAGGCAGCTGCGGACGGATTTCCTCGTGTCAGACTCTTTATCCCTCTCCCACCGCGAGCTTGAGCTGGTGGATGCTTTGCGCCGGCTGGGCGGCTCAGCCCGCAGTTCTGAGCTGGCCAAGATGCTGGATGTATCCGAAGAAACTGTGCGCCGCACAATCAAGGCACTGGACAAAGCGGGTGCGGTTCAGCGGGTGCATGGCGGGGCTTTTCTTGCCGGACCGCAAAGCGCCACCAGTTTCGCCAGACGGATTTCCGAGAACCAAAAAGAAAAGGCGCGGATCGCTGCGCGGGTTGCATCTTATGTCCGGGATGGCATGGCCCTCTTCCTGGATGTGGGGTCCACGACCGCATTTGCCGCTGAAGAGCTGCGGCAGAAATCCGGGCTGATTGTGGTGACAAATTCCATCGGGGCGGCCCAGACCCTGGCCAACCACAATGGCAACCGGGTTCATTTCCTGGGCGGTGAGCTGCAAAGCAATGAACGGGGCACCTTTGGCTTTGTCGCCGAGCAGCAGATTCGCCGGTTTGCGCTGGATTTTGCAATCCTCTCGGCTGACGCGTTTTCGGCCAAGCATGGAGTGCTTTACCACAGTGCGCCCGAAGCGCAGCTGGCGGGCGTTGTTGCAGATTGTGCTGAGCAAGTTGCGGTGGCGATTGCGCATCCCAAGTTTCAGGAAACCGCGCCGCACCGCGGACCGGCGCCTGACCGTATCGGCCTCTTGTTTACCGACCGGGCGCCTGGCAGGAAACTGGCTGAAGCGCTGGCCGGCTGGGGTGTGAAAACCGAAGTGGCCGCAGGAAGCAAAGAAAATGACTGAACCGGGCGCCCGGCCGGGCAGCGCCTGCACTGCTTGCCGGGCAGCCATTGTGCCGGCTATGAGCTGGCTGCTTTCATACTACGGACACTGACATGGCAATCCTGACCTTTCTGATCAGCCTTGCGGGCGCCACA
>NZ_JWLC01000029.1 GCF_000813745.1 Leisingera sp. ANG-M1
ACACCGCCCCCGCTGCCTCCCCCCGGATGCGCTGGGGCGGTCTTTTCTTGCAGGCCGCGTTAGGCCTGCCTCCAACTGCAAAGACTATGAAATGACTGAACTCTTCGTGCTTTTCCTGTTCCTGGCCGGCGTCGGCGCTCTGGCAGGCGTCATTGCCGGCCTGCTGGGCGTTGGCGGCGGCATCGTGCTGGTGCCTGCCTTCTTCTTCCTGTTCGAACACCTTGGCTATGGCGGCAGCCAGCTGATGCAAGTCTGCCTCGGCACCTCGCTTGCCACCATCATCGTCACCTCGGCCAGATCGCTGCAAAGCCACAGCAGGAAAGGCGCGGTTGACTGGGAGATGCTGCGCAAATGGGCGCCGGGAATTGCCGCCGGGGCGGTTCTGGGCGTGCTGGCCGCTTCGCAGCTGCGCTCAGCCTATCTGCAGGCCATCTTCGGCGGCCTAGGCGTTATCGTTGCGCTTTACATGGGGCTTGGCAGAGCCAGCTGGCGCCTGCGTGCTGAGATGCCCGCGGGCCTGGGCCGAGCCGTGCTTTCGCCGGTTCTGGGCAGCCTGTCGGTGCTGATGG
Organism: Leisingera sp. ANG-M1; assembly: GCF_000813745.1. Lineage (GTDB taxonomy): Bacteria > Pseudomonadota > Alphaproteobacteria > Rhodobacterales > Rhodobacteraceae > Leisingera. The sequence continues at coordinate 570 of NZ_JWLC01000029.1, forward strand.
GGATCGGCGGCGGCAGCCTCGGCGTGCCGCTGATGAACCTGTGCAGCGTCGCCATCCACCGGGCCATCGCAACCGCCGCCGGCTTCGGCCTGGCAATCGCTCTGCCCTCGGCCCCGGGTTTTCTGCTGCTACCGGTTGACGAGGCCAGCCGCCCGCCGTTCACAATCGGTGCGGTCAACCTCCCGGCCTTTGCCATCGTGATCTGCGCGACACTGCTGACCACCCCCTTCGGCGCATCACTGGCGCACCGGATGGACCCCAAGCCGCTGCGCCGGGTGTTCGCCGCATTCCTGCTGCTGGTTGCCCTCAACATGCTCCGCAAAGCGCTGTTTTGACCCGGGGTCTGCGTCACTCATGCCAAAACTGACTGGGTCCAGTCGGGAAACCGCAATTTTCCCCTTGGCTTCCTGCAAGTAGCTCTGCATCAAACAGAATCTTGTGCCTCCAGGAGATACTAATGCCCTTCGTGCACCCCGACACAATCCGCCACCAGTTCTCGCTCGCCATGTCCGCAATGTTTCGCGAGGAAGTGCCGGCCTATGGCGTGCTGATGGATATGGTAGAAGAGATCAACACCGCCGCGCTTGCCGCCGACCCCGGCCTGAAAGCCGCATTGGACAGCACCGATGGCGCCAGCCGGATTACCGAGGAACGCCACGGCGCCATCCGCCTGGGCACCGCCGAAGAGCTGTTCAACATGCGGCGGCTGTTTGCCGTCATGGGCATGCAGCCGGTCAGCTACTACGATCTGTCGGTGGCAGGAATCCCGGTGCATTCCACCAGCTTCCGCCCCGTCGGGCGCGAAGCGCTGGCGGTGAACCCGTTCCGGGTTTTCACCTCCCTTCTGCGGCTGGACCTGATCAAGGACGACGCCTTGCGCGCCGATGCCCGGGAAATCCTGGCCACCCGCGAAATCTATACCGATCGCGCGCTGGAGCTGATTGCTCAGGCCGAAACAGACGGCGGCTTGAACGAGGCTGATGCGGCTGAATTTGTCAAAGAAGCGCTGGAGACCTTCCGCTGGCACTCCAAGGCGCGGCTGGATCAGGAGCTGTTCACCCGGCTGCTGCAGGCGCACCGGCTGATTGCCGACGTGGTCTCCTTCCAAGGCCCCCACATCAACCACCTGACACCGCGCACCCTGGACATCGATGCCGTGCAGACCGCCATGCCCAAACACGGCATCGACCCCAAGGCAGTTGTCGAAGGCCCGCCGTCGCGGAAATGCCCGATCCTGCTGCGCCAGACCTCCTTCAAGGCGCTGAGCGAGCCGGTACTGTTCCAAGGCAAGGATGGCGACTGGAGCGAAGGCCACCACACCGCCCGCTTTGGCGAAATCGAACAGCGCGGCGCGGCGCTGACCCCCAAGGGGCGCGCCTTGTACGACAGCCTGCTGGCCCAGGTCCGCAGCCGGATCGCCCCGGCAGGCGACGGCAGCAACAGCGCCGAATACATGGATGTTCTGGCTGGGGTCTTTGCCGCTTTCCCCGACAGCTGGGAAGAGATGCGTGCGCAAGGGCTGGCCTATTTCCAGTATTACATCACCGAAGCAGGCAAATCCGCAGCCAGCCTGCCCGCGGCGCAGGATCTGGCCACCCTGATTGCCGAGGGGCTCGTAGCCTATGTGCCCGTGGTCTACGAAGACTTCCTGCCGGTCTCAGCTGCGGGTATTTTCCAGTCGAACCTGGGCGATGACCGCGGTGAAGAATTCAGCCAGAACCCCAATCAGGACCTGTTCGAACAGGCCTTGGGCGCCACTGTGCTGAACGAGTTTGACCACTACGCAGAAATCGAAGCGGCCTCGCAGCAGGCGGTTCTTGCCAGCTTCCAAGCGGCGGCGGCGGCCTGAGTTCCATGATCCCCGCAAAAGATATCGACGCGTTGCGCGCCCTGGCCCGGTCGGAGAAATCCGTGCTCGGGCCGGACAGCGATCTCAGCAGCTATGAAACCGGCGCCCGCCATGACAAGGGCAAGGCGGCGCTGGTGCTGCGGCCGGCCTCCACCGAAGAAGCCTCGGACTTTCTGGCAGCCTGCGGCGCCCGCGGCCTCGCCGTCATTCCGCAATCCGGCAATACCGGGGTTGTCTCCGGCTCAACCCCCGACGGCAGCGGCACTCAGGTGGTGTTCAGCTTGGAGCGGATGAAACCGGTGTTTGAGCTGAACCTGCGCAACCGCTCGGTACGGGTCGGCGCCGGTATGCGCCTGTCGGAGCTGAATGCCCGGCTGGAGGAACACGGGCTTTTCTTCCCCATCGACCTCAGCGCCGACCCAATGATCGGCGGCATGATTGCCACCAACACCGGCGGCGGCCGCTTCCTGCGCTACGGCGACGTGCGCAGCAATACCTTAGGCCTGACAGTGGTTCTGGCCGACGGTGACGGCACCGTTCTCGACCTGGCGCAGGGGCTGCGCAAGAACAACACCGGGGTGGACTGGAAACAGGTCTTTATCGGCACGGTCGGCAGCTTCGGCATCGTGACCGAGGCGGTTCTGAACCTGGAACTCTTGCCGCAGCAAACCGCCGCTGCATTGCTGGTGCCCGCGTCGGATGATGCGGTCTTTGACGTTCTGCATGCGCTGGAGCGTGCCCTCGGCAGCCAGCTGTCCGCATTCGAAGGCATGTCAGGCAATGCCATCCGCCATGCGCTGGCCCACGCGCCGGGCCTGCGCAACCCCTTTGCAAACGGCGCCGTGCCGGAGACCGCCATTCTGGTCGAAGCCACCCGCACCTGGGCCCCGCGCGATGGTGAACTGGCCATCGAGGAACTTCTGGAAACCTGCCTGGCGGACATCTGGGAGGGCCCGCGCGCACCGCTTTCCGATGCTTTGACAGGCCGCCCCGAGGAAATCTGGGCGCTGCGGCACGCGCTGTCCGAAGGGGTGAAGCACGCAGGCCATCTGTTTGCTTTCGACCTCGCCTTCGAGCGCGGCACGCTGATGGACTTCCTGGCCTATATGCGCACTGCTCTGCCCGCAGAATTTCCGGACCTGGAGATCTGCGACTTCGGCCACTACGGCGATGGCGGGGTGCATTTCAACCTGTCGCATCCCGGCGGCCCGCCTGCAGATCTGACCGCCTATGAAGCCCGCCTGCGGGACTGGGTCATCGCGGTCGCGTTGGAGAAATTCAACGGCAGCTTCAGCGCTGAACACGGCGTCGGCCGCAAGAACCAGGCCTACTACAGCCGCTACACCCCGGACGCGGTCAAGCGGCTTGCCGGGGCGCTCAAAGCCGCAACCTCGCCCGCCCAAATAGGCGCCGCAGAGTTTCACTGACCAGCTAAAGGTACCTGAATTGCGCGCGCAGCACGCTCTGGCGCAGCTGAAGCTCACAGTTTGGACGGTGGCGATAGCTTCAAATTCCGCTGTACTGTTTGGCCTCGGACTATTCGCTGGCGTGTCGCTTGGCGGCCGGAGTACGGAAATTGACTTCTGCGCGGATTCCACATCCGGGTGCTACGTCTTTGAAGAAATGTTAGGCGCGATTTTTGTGATGAGTACTGGTGAAGGCGCATAGTCTTCGGGTAGCGCCTTTAAATTGGAACGGACCGAAATAGTTGTGGCGGTCACGACGTCGAAGCGCTCCCATTCATCAAACGTGCTGAAGATGGCACGTCGATTTCATCCGCTTCCACGGCTGCAAGCCAGCACCGCCTTGTCGTCGGTCGCCATAGTCTCAAGAGCACAAGGCTCGATGCTGATCGGGTATTCGGACGCGTAACCGGGATCATGGTAGGCATTGGTGATTGCTACCGGGTAATCAGCCATGGCAGGGGTCCGCGTGACATCCGGGTCAGGCGGGCTTGCCTGCACGGTATGGTTTTCGGCCACCTGGAAAGCGCCATCGAGCGCCTTGCCGGCGGTTGCCTCAATCATCGCGGCAAAACGCCCCTCCATAGTATGGTTCTCACCCTTCTTGCCGCACTAGCCGCCGATATTGCGGGCCAAATCCTCAGCCATTCATTCCCCCCTGTTAATCCACGCCACCCGCTTGAACCCAAACAGCACAACTGTCTTGGCGTCATCGGAGGTTTATTAGCCTCCCAGAAGCTTGCCCTCAAAAGTGGCATCGTTATTGAACTGCACCAGGTGTTCCAGCCAGCCGCGCGAGACATTGGCGACCTGGGCAAAGCCATTGAAACGCGGATCCTTAGGGCCAGTCACGTCCATCTGCACCCAGCCGGTACAGCCTTGGCAAGCATTGACGGCGGCCTGCGCCGGTGCGGGCAGGCCTGGCATTGCATAGGTAGTTGCGGCCGAAGCGCCAAATGCGCTGGCAGCGGCAAGGAATTCGCGGGGAACAACAAAGGCATTCTGCTCTTCCAACCAGACCGGAGCCAGCACCGGGTGCTGATAACCCGCAGCGATCTTTCCGGCATGTCGCGGGCGCACGCGGACCATCCATTGCTCGAAGACTTTGCAGTCCAGGATGTCAGGCAAAATGAGCGCATCCTAAAAAGGCGTCAGCATGAAAGCGTCGCCCGGTTAGTGGCCGCCGGGCCCGATGCGGTGCACAGCCTCCAGCGCTTCATCCAGGCAATTGAAACCAACGCCGGCAGCAACAGTCGGAAGTTCGCGTTGGCATCGAACTCTATCAAATAGGAGGTGGCGGTTTCGCTGCCCGATTGCGTGTCGAAAACATTGGACAACGCTAGCGAGGCGGCAGGGCGCCGGGGGACGTTGTGCTTGCGCGCCAGCTTCCCGGCCAGGGCTTAGGCCTGGCTGGCATCCGGCATGCCTAACCCCAGTGCGCCGATTTTCATCGGCACCGGGACGGAAAACTGGCTGCAAATGGTTTTGGTGCCAGGTTTGATCAGCTGGGCATAGGCGAAGCCGGCAATCGCCTCGGCTTTCAGCTGTGGCACTGTCGCCAGCACGAAGGGCGAGCACAGCACCGCCTCGGCAAAGGCGCGCAGGTCATCAAGGGTCGCGAACCGACGCGCGCCGTCCAGACCGCGGATATTGCGGGCGCCCTGCATCGGCGAGAAAGAGACCCTGCACGTGGCAGCGGCTCTTCTACTTGCAAAAATGGGTGCGGCTCATCGGTGCCTCCAGTGCTGTCTCCACCGGTTCAGTCCCTGGTTCGGCCCTGTCTCAGGCCGTGGTGCGAGCCAGATAGTCCACCACCAGATTGCCAAAGCTCTGCTCGACGGCAAACTCAAACCCGCCGCCGCAGCACTGGACCAGCGCCTTGAGGCCGAAGATTTCCGTATAGGTTACAGCATCCTCGGCGAACTGCCGCGGATGCAGGTCCAGCGGCGAGGCCACCGCCATCACATCCGCCGCCTGCGGGCCGATGACCGTGAAGAAGGTCAGCGTATCCGACACAAGCACGATGCTGATGTCCGGTCGGCAATCCACCGGCTTCAGCGCCGCGGCCAGCGCCTCCTCCTGCTCGATTGGCGCCCGCAATATCCAGTGGTTGCGGCCAATGTAAAACAGGTCCAGCTCCCCTTTCACGGTGCGGCTGTTGGGGCGTTCCGGCTGCGCTGGCAAGGTGCCGCCCGCCCAGTCCCAAACATCCGCTGCCGCGCCTTTCAGGTCGAACAGGGCATGCAGCCCGTGGCGCTTTATCTGCACATCATAGCTCATCTCAGGACCTCAGCAGTTTGCCGTCCGGGTCGTGAAACACCGGAGCCGTCACAGTCACCGGGATCACCCCGTCCTTCAGCCGCACATTAGCGGTCTCGCCGTGGCGCGCATGGCCGTTGTCCAGCAGCGCCAGCCCGACCCAGCGGTTGTTGACCACGCTCCAGACGCAGGCGGTGGTAAGGCCCTCGGTCGCCTCTTTGCGCCCGCCCGGCGTCAGCGGCGCGCCTTCGGGGATCTGGCGGTTCGGGTCCTGCGGCAGGATGCCGACCAGCTCGCGCCGGGTGCCGCCCCGTGCGCGCCGCAAGGCGACCGAGCGTTTGCCCAGGCAGTCCGCCTTTTTCTTCGACATCACCCAGCCCATGCCCAGATCATAGGCATCCACGGTGCCGTCGACCTCATGGCCCAGCGACAGAAAGCCCTTCTCCACCCGCAGCACATGGTTTGCTTCGGAGCCCACCGGCTCGATGCCAAAGGGCCGACCGGCTTCCATTACCCTATCCCACAGCTCCCGCATATGGCGGGGGACAACGTTCACCTCGAATGACAGCTCTCCGGTGAAGCTCACCCGCACCACCCGGGCAGGCAGACCAGCCACCGTGCCTTCGCGGAACGACATGAATGGGAAGGCCCCGGGTGTGAGGTCAATATCCGTTCCCAGCGCATGCAGCACCTCGCGCGCCTTGGGGCCGCAGATGGTGGCGTTGTTCCACTGGCTGGTGACGGTGGTGATCATCACCTGCCAATCGGGAAACTCGGTCTGCAACAGCTTCTCCATATGCTGGTTCACCGCATCCGCATGGCCGGTTGAGGTCGACATCAGCCAGCGGTGCGGGTCCAGCCGGAAGGTGACGCCATCATCCAGGATCAGCCCGTCATCCGACAGCATCAGCCCATAGCGGCCTTCGCCCGGCTGCAGGCTCGACATCACATTGGTGTAGAGGAAGTCGAGGAACCGCCCCGCGTCGCGGCCCTTCAGCTCGAAGGTGCCCAGCGGCGAGCCGTCATAGACGCCCACCCTCTCGCGCACGGCGCGGCATTCGCGGTTGACGGTCTCCTGAAAGCTTTCGCCTGCGCGCGGGAAATACCCCGGCCGCCGCCAGCGCGCCCCGGCCTCGTACATAAAGGCGCCCTGGGCGAGGTTCCACTCGGTAATGGGCGTATGCCGGTAGGGGAACAGCACGCTCTCTTCGCGGATGCCGCCAATGGCGCCGAAAGAAACCGGCGTATAGGGCGAGCGGAAGGTGGTAGTGCCCACCTGCTGCAGCGGCACGCCTTGCTGCAAGGCCACGGTGCCGATGATGTTGATATTGCCGGTCTTGCCCTGGTCGATCCCCATGCCGCCGGTGGTATAGCGTTTGACATGCTCGATGTTGTCATAGCCCTCGCGCAAGGCCAGGTGCACGTCATCAACCGAGACATCGTTCTGGATATCCAGAAACGCCTTGCCCCTGGCGCCCGGAGCCTCCACCCGCCACAGCGGTTCAATGGCATAGTCCAGATCGCCGCTTGCCTGGACGCGGACCGGCACCGGGGCAAAGCCCGCCCGCTGCGCTGCCGCCTGCCCAGCCGCCGCGCCGCCGTCCAGCGCCTGCTGCAAGGTAAGGTCTCCGTCTGCGGCACCGGCGTTCAAAGTCTGCTGCGCCGGGCTATCCGGCCGGAAACTGGCAATCGCCTCGTCATATCTCAGGGTTCCGCGCGACTGCGAGAACAGATGCACCGCCGGGTTCCAGCCGCCGGACTGGGCCACCAGATCGCAAGCGATGCTTCTAGCCGCCCCGCCGGCCTTCGGCGCCACGGTGACCCCGCGCACCCGCTTGTGCCCCTTTGCCGAGGTCACAACATGGCCCTCCAGCACATCAATTCCCGGCACCTGCGCCAAAGCCTCGGGCGGCACCGCGGCGCGGCTGTCCACAATGGCGGCGACTTCCATGCCTGCGCCCTGCAGATCCGCCGCCGCGGCATAGGCGCTGTTGTTGTTAGTGAACACCACCGCGCGCGCGCCCGGCAGCACCGCATAGCGGTTCACATAGGCCTGCACTGACGAGGCCATCATCACCCCGGGCCGGTCGTTGTTGCCAAAGACCAGCGCCCGCTCGATGGCGCCGGTGGCACAGACCACCTGCCCCGCCCGCACCCGCCAGCTGCGCTCGATCACCGAGAGGTTTTCCGGCGCGCGCTCATTCACGATCATCAGGTTGTGCTCGCGGTAAGCCCAAACGGTGGCGTTCTGCAGATGGGTGACGTTGTCCATCCCCTGCAGCTCGGCCGCAACGGCGGCCACCCACTCCAGCGCAGGCGCGCCGTCAATACTGAGGTTGCGGTTGAGCAGGCTACCGCCCGGTTCCGTGCCCTCATCGGCCAGAAACACCCGCGCGCCCGTGCGGGCGGCAGTCAGCGCCGCCATCAGCCCCGCCGGGCCTGCGCCTGCGATCAGCACATCAGAATGGGCATGGCGCGCCTCGAAATGACCCGAGGCAGGCGGTTTAGCAGGGGCCGCGGCCAGACCGGCAGCCTTGCGGATCGAGGGTTCAAACAGGTGCCAGTTCGGCCACTTGAACGTTTTGTAGTAAAACCCCGCCGGAATGAAACGGGCGAACAGCTGGTTGATGCCGCCCAAATCGAATTCTGGCGACGGCCAGCAGTTGACCGACCGCGCGCTCAGCCCCTCGTGCAATCGCACCGTGGTCGCCGGGTTGTTGCCTGAGGCATCCACCCCCTCCAGCTCCACCAGCGTCGCAGGCTCCTCCGGCCCGTGGCCAACAATGCCGCGCGGCCGGTGGTACTTGAAGCTGCGCGCCGTCACCAGCACCCCGTTGGCAATCAGCGCCGAGGCCAGGGTGTCGCCTTCAAACCCCTCATACACCTTGCCGTTGAAGCGGAAGCGCAGCTTGCGGTTGCGGTTGATGCGCCCGCCGGACGCCAGTCGCCTGTTATGCGCCATCAGGGCCCTCCACGATGTCATGGGTGCGGGTGTCGCGCCAGATCGTCAGCCATTCGCCGCAGCCGCGCGCGTGCCACCATTTCTCCTGCACCGGCCCCAGCGGGTTCGGCACGATAGTCAGATATTCGACCCATTCGGCATCGCTGACCGCATTGGGATCGGGACGGTTCGCGCCAACCGGGCCGCCAAAGATGAACTCGCTTTCGTTGCGGCCACCGCAGAACGGGCAAGGAATTTTCAGCATGGTCCTGTCCTTTGCCTTAGCGGGCGGTGGTGGTGCCGGCTTCCATCACGAAATCCAGATGCCGGAACCGGTCGAGGGTGAAGGGCGCCATCAGCTTATGCGGCTGCCCGGTGGTGATCAGATGCGCCAGCGTCAGCCCGCCGGCAGGAATGGCCTTGTAGCCGCCCCACCATCCGGCGGTGACAAACAGCCCCTCCACATCCGTCTTCGACATGATCGGCGAGGCATCATGGGCAATGTCCAGATGCCCGCCCCACTGCCGCATCAGCTTGAGCTTCTTGAAGGAGGGGAACAGCGACAGCATCGCGGTCACCGTGTCCTCGAACACATGCTGCTTGATATCGCGGCGGAAGCTCTGTCCCATGTCGGGCGCGCCGCCAATCACCATCTCGCCCTTGTCGGACTGGCTGAAGTAAAAACCGCTGTCCGGGCAGTTGACGATCACATCCACCAGCGGCTTCACCGGCTCCGAGACAAAAGCGGTGAGGTTCATTGTCCGAAGCGGCAGCTTCAGCCCCGCAGTTTCGGTCAGCGTTGTGGTATGGCCCGAGACCGCCACCGCGACCTTCTTGGCGCGCACCACGCCGCGGCTGGTCTGAACCCCTTCAATGGCGCCATCGGCGCCGCGCAACAGCGACTCCACCGCCGTCTGCTGGTGAATCTCAACCCCCAGCTCATCTGCGCCGCGGGCATAGCCCCAGGCCACCGCATCATGCCGGTTCACGCCCGCATCCGTATGCACCATGCCGCCGATCACCGGCAGCCGCGCATTCGGCCCGCCGCCGGTCAGCGCCGGGATGCGGCGGCGCAGCTCGGCTTCGGAAATCTGCTCATAGGTCGAGCCATAGATGTCCATCGTCAGCTGCCGCCGCCGCAGCTCGCGCATCTTGGGATAGGTCTGCACCACATCCACCATGGTGCGCTTGGAGTGCATCATGTTGAAGTTCAGCTCTTTGGTCAGAGCTTCATACATGGCGACCGATTTCACATAAAACGGGATCGATTCATCGCGCATGTAGTTGGAGCGGATGGTGATGGTGTTGCGGGCGATATTGCCGCCCCCCAGCCAGCCGCGCTCCAGCACTGCCACGTTGGTGACGCCGTATTCCTTGGCCAGGTAATAGGCGGTGGCCAGCCCATGGCCGCCCGCTCCGATCACCACAACATCATAGGCTGGTTTCAGCGGCGGGCTCCGCCACGCCCGCTGCCAGTTCTTGTGGCCCGTCAATGCGTTCCGGGCGAGGGAGAAGATGTTATAATTTTGCATAGTGGTAACATTATTTACCTTAGATAATTGTCCGTCAAGAAATACTTTTACCATCAGTAAAATTGCTGATTGACGGCAACCCACTGAGATTCATCGATTTTCCCTACGCCGCCCGAACCGGTCTGCCAAAATCGCCATCTCCCCGCCTTGCAGCCCAGCCGCCGCGCGCCCTAAAACGGGTGAACCGGCAGACAGCAGAGGCAGCAAAATGGCAGGCGGATCTGAGATCGACGCAGAGGTGGGGCGCACCCTGAACCGGCTGCGGCAGGAACGCGCGCTCACGGTGACCCAGCTGGCGGCCCAGGCCCAGCTCTCCACCGCGATGATTTCGCGGATCGAAAACGGCCATGTCTCGCCCTCGCTCAACACGCTGCAGGCGCTGGCCGATGCGCTGTCGGTGTCGCTGATGGCGCTGTTTTCGCACAGCGAGAACGCCGCGGATGTGCATTACGTGAAGGCCGGCCAAGGCCTGCCCTCGCGGCGCCTGACGCCGGATCACGCCCATGACTACCTGCTTCTGGGCAAGCACAGCGGCCCCAGCAGCAGTTTCCAGTCCTCCCGCATCCGCATCCGGCGCGAGGACTCGGGCACCCTGCCCAGCTATCAGCACGAGGGTTATGTCTTCATCTACATGATCGAGGGCACCGCCGCCTACGGCTGCGGCGGCGAGATTTTCGAGATGTCGGCCGGCGACACCCTCAGCTTTGACGCCAAGCTGCCGCATGGGTTCAAGGAAATCCGCACCGAGGCGATCGAGTTCATCACCACCTCGACCAAGCCGGAATAACTGTTGCCAGCAACCGGACCCGGACGCCGGAAACTCCTACTCGTGTTCCGGGACCCCCAAAGTTCGATCCATTTCCTACCGCTTTATGCCTTGGATCAGGAATACGATACGATCATCAGTTTCATGAAAGATCCCGTCCATATCCGCCAGGAATTCTGAACTTAATGCGGGAGCCTCCTCGTCAATCAGGGACCTGACACGTTCAACCTCTCCAGCAACGGCATTCCGGAAGGACGCAAACCTGTCAATTTTGCACAGAGAGGTTCTTTCTGGTAGGGGCACCAAACCCGCGGCGCAATTCTCCACAGCGCCAAGCATTAAGGCGGCGGAATCTACTAGCACATAATACGCCCGCCCATAACGTCCGGAAACAATCTCAGCTCTGGACGCCTCCACCGATAAAGGAACAAGAAGGTCCAATCCCCACAGAAGCGAAAGTTCCACGCTGTGCATTCCATTGCCCTTCGGAGACCAAAGTGAGCTGTAGGAATTTGAACAGGCTTCCCTGACGGAGTCACTCGAAAACCGCGCTCCCTCAACGTCTTTAATGACTATTTTTACGCCTTCCTCTCTCCCTGCATCGGAATAGGGAAACACACGCTGCTTTTTCCGATAGGCGTCGGGGAAACACTTCCAGGCCGTTTCACTTACGGTTAGAGTCGATTGTTCGGAGCGCGCTTGTTCAACCAGCCCCAATCCAACAAAAACAGCTGCAATCAAAAAGAGTTTGACGCTCAAATGGCTCCCCCGCTCTATTATTGGCACGGCAATCTTAGGGTACTTGAACTCCACCCCGATTGCCCTTGAGCAGCCGCAGACATGGAATTCAAACACCGCCAGCAGCCGCTTCCAACACCCATATTGCGGCCTGTCCGGAGGATTGCAACCGCGCCGCGCACGCTCAAGCGAAAGCCCCGGCCAGGAGGGAGCCGGGGCCCGCCTGCGGGCAGGCAACACCGCCCGCCCGTCTCTGCTGCCTCAATGACCCAGCAGCTGGCTCAGGAACAATTGCGCCCGGTCGCTTTGCGGGTTGCTGAAGAAGTCCTCGGGGTGGGCGACCTCGATGATCTCGCCCTCGTCCATGAACACCACCCGGTCGGCGACCTTGCGCGCAAAGCCCATCTCGTGGGTGACCACCACCATGGTCATGCCGTCTTCGGCCAGCTCGATCATCACGTCCAGCACCCCGGCAATCATCTCCGGATCCAGCGCCGAGGTCGGCTCGTCAAACAGCATCACCTTGGGTTTCATGCACAATGCGCGGGCAATCGCCACCCGCTGCTGCTGGCCGCCCGACAGCTGCGGCGGGTATTTGGCTGCCTGCGCGGCGATCTGCACCCGCTCCAGGTAGTGCATCGCCAGATCAGTGGCCTCTTTCCTGGATACTCCCCGATTGCGCATCGGTCCCAGGATCAGGTTGTCCAGGATCGTCATATGCGGGAACAGGTTGAAGCTCTGGAACACCATGCCCACCTCGCGGCGGATCTGCTCGATGTTCTTCATGTCGGGCGTCACCTCGGTGCCGTCGACCAGGATCTTGCCCTTCTGATGCGCCTCCAGCTGGTTGATGCAGCGGATCATGGTCGACTTGCCCGAGCCGGAGGGGCCGCAGACAACCACCTTTTCGCCCTCCATCACCGACAGGTTGATGTCATGCAGGGCGCTGAATTCCCCGTACCATTTGCACATGCCGGTGATTTCGACCAGCGGGCGGGCGGCGGATGTGTCCAACATCGCTCTCTCCTATCGGCGGCTGCGGGCGGCCCGGCGTTCGAACCAGGCAAACAGCACCGCAAAACTGTAGCAAAGGATGAAATACATGGCGCCGACCAGGATCCAGGTTTCGAACACCTTGGTGGTGGTGGCGGCAACTTCGGTGGCCAAGAAGGTCAGTTCCTGGATCGAGATCAGCGACACGATGGCGCTGTCCTTGATCAGGGTGATGAACTGCCCCGCCAAGGGCGGCAGGATCTTGCGCAGCGCCTGCGGCAGGATCACGTCGCGCAGCACATTGGTGCGCGAAAGACCTATGGCGCGGGCGGCTTCCCACTGGCCCTTTTGAACCGACTGGATGCCCGCGCGCACGATCTCGGTCACATAGGCGCCCTCGAACATCGCCAGGCACAGCAGACCGGCCAGGAAGTTCGACAGCAAGCGCGGATCGCCAAACAGGAAGTGGAACACCGGATTGGCGACCAGCGCCCCGTCGGGATCGATGTCGTCCAGCCCCATCGCCGGGAAGATCTGGCTGGAGATGAAGAAGAAGAAAATGAAGATGAAGACAACCGGCGGAATGTTGCGGATCAGCTCGACATAACAGCGGCTGATGATCCGCAGGGTCAGGTTCTCGCAGGTCCGCCAGTAGCCCATCACGATGCCGATGACGGTGGCCAGCAGCGTCGCCCAGACCGCCAGGCGCAGGGTGGTGAACAGGCCGGTGAGCAGCAGGTTGCCGATCCAGCGGCCGGTGTCTTCGTCGAACCGGACCAGGAAGCCCAGAACCCGGCTCCAGTCCCAGTTGTAGACCAGCACGTCGTTCACACGGTAGCCGGCATAGACCACCAGCGCGGCAACCGAGCCGAACAATAGATAGTCCAGCGGCGTCAGGCGCTTGCGGGGCGGGGCGGGCGGCGGGGAATTCCGATCCATGGGGCTGTCCTAGGATGTCGTTCAAAGGGGGCGCCGGTGCGGCCGGCGCCCTCCCAATGGGATGCGCAGCTTATTGCGTCGCAACCATTTCTTTCCAGGCCGACTGGTCCTTGAACCAGTAGTCATGGGTCTCTTGCAGCCAGCCGTTCGAGGTGTTCACCAGGATCCAGTTGGAGAAGAAGTTGACCGCATCCGCGTCGCCCTTGCGCAGGGCAAAGGCCTCGTCGCCGCGGGTCAGGTTCTCGCCTTCATTGGCCACGAACACTTTGTCGGGATGCGCCTCGGACCAGAACCGCGGTTTCGGCGCCGAAGAGATCATTGCGTGCGCATTGCCGTTCACCACTTCCTGGAACGCCTGGGCGTCGTCGTCAAAGCGGCGCACCGATGCCTTGGGGAAACGCTTCTGGGCGATGTTGCAGGGCGTCGCACCGCGGCGGCAGGCGATGGTGACGCTGCTGTCGTTATAGTCGTCCAGCGAGGTGAAGCTGCCGGCCAGGTCGGTGTTGGCTGCCATCTGCTGGCCCGAGTGGGCATAAGGAATGGTGAAATTGACGGTCAGATTGCGCTGCGGCGTGATCGACATACCGCCAATGATCACATCGAACTTTTTGGCGATCAGCGCCGGGATGATGCCGCTCCAGGCGGTGGGCACAAATTCGACCTCGACACCCATGTCCTCGGCCACCTTCTTGGCCACGTCGATTTCAAAGCCGATCAGGTTGCCTTCCTTGTCGCGCATCGCCCAGGGCACAAAGGTTGCCATGCCGACCCGCAGCTTGCCGCGCTTCTGGATCTCGATCAGCACGCTGTCGGATTCCGCGGTCGCCGGCGCAGACGATCCGGCAAAGCTGGTCACGGCAATCGCCGCGGCAACGGCCAAGCCCTTGAGGGGTTTCAGAAACTTCATGTGTCTTTCCTCCAATGCTGGTTGGCACCCCTTTTGGCGGGGCTTATCGTTTGTCTTTGTTCAACGTGCGCTCAAACAGGCTGACCCCGATCGACAGCGTCACCGTCACCGCCAGGTAGATGCCCGCGACTAGGAACCAGACCTCAAACGCCATGAAGGTGTCGGCGATCAGGTTCAGGCCCGCGGTGGTGAGCTCGGACACCGCAATGACGCTGACAATGGCGGAATGCTTGATCAGCGAGATGATCAGCCCGGTCAGCGGCGGCAGGATCAGCGGCAGCGACTGCGGGATGATGATAAAGCGGTACTTGTCGGCAATGCTGAGCCCGATGGCGTCGGCGCCCTCGTACTGGCCCTTGTCGACCCCGATGATGCCGCCCCGGATGATCTCGGCGGCGAAGGAGCCCTCGAAGAACGCAAGACAAAGCACCCCGGCCCAGAACCGGTCGATGCCGAAAATCGGCGCCAGCACGAAATAGAACAGGAACAACTGCACCAAGAGCGGCGTGTTGCGGATCGCCTCCAGGTAAGTGGTGGCGATGATCCGGCCCGAGATCGAGTCCGACAGCCTGGCAAAGGCAGTGACAAAGCCGATCACAATGGCAATCACCCCGGCAATCGACGCCAGCTTCAGCGTCTGGATCAGCCCGCGCACCAGCGGCCCCCAGATCACCTCGCCGTCAATGACACGGTAGAAGAACGGCTCGACACGGTACCACTGCCAATTGTATTCCATGGCCTGGGCGCCGCGCCAGATCAGGAAGGCGATGATGGCAAAGACCAGCACTGCCTGACCGACCTGCCACAGGGTTCTGGAAAACCCCGCCAGGTCGAACCCCTGGTGCTCCCGCCGGCGCATAGCCCGCGGTGTCGGCGCCGAAACACGTCCCTGCATGTCGTCTCCCTGCTGTCCGCGCTTAAACATACCTCAGGAGTATCAATTTCAATATATAGCCCTGTCAACAGTTTTGGACATTATGCTTGCAAAAATGCTATAAATCAAAATAACCGTTGTGTAATCCGCAGGCATTGGTGAAATAGCACCCCATGAAAATCACGTTCAAACAGGTTGACGCTTTCCGGACCGTTGTTTCCACCGGCACCGTGACCGAAGCGGCAGCCATGCTTGGAATCTCCCAGCCTGCCGTCAGCCGCCTTATTTCCGACTTCGAAACCGAGGTCGGCTTCCCGTTGTTCCAGCGGTCGGGCCGGGTGCTGGTCCCGACTGAGGAGGCCCGGCTGCTGGTCGAGGAAGTGCGCCAGGCGGTCAGCGGCATGGAGCACATCAAGGAATCCGCCGCCGCCATCGGCAAATTCGGCCATGCGCGCCTCAGCCTGGTGGTCACCCCCGGTGTCTCGTCACAGCTGGCCCCCGATCTGATCGGCGAGTTTGCCGCAGCCCACCCCGACGCAATGGCCCGGATGGAGATCGCCCCCAGCGACGATGCGGTGGAATGGATGGTGTCGCAGAATTATGACTTCGGCATCACCACGACCGAGCCCGCGAACCCTTCGTTTGAGAGCATGGTGATCAAGGACAACGACGTCTATTGCGTGGTGCCGCCGTTTCACCCGCTGGCGCAGAAAACCATCGTGCACGCCCGCGACCTGGCCGGGGAGAACTTCATCTCCTACATGCCGTCGTCGCGGTTCCGCTTCGAGGTTGACCAGTTCTTCGAGGCCAAGCAGATCGAGCGGCGGATGCAGTATGAAACCCGCACCACCGACGTGATCTGCCGCCTGGTGGCGCGCGGGCTGGGGGTCTCGGTGGTCGGCTCCAGCGCCGAGTATCTGCGCACCATTTCCGACTGCGTCGCCCTGCCCTTCGCGGCACCGCTCAGCTTCCGCGCGGTGCTGTTCTGGTCCAAGAACAAGCCGATGTCGGCGGTGGGCGAAACCTTCCTGGACATCGCCCGCGCCGGGATCAGCCGTTAAGCGCCTGCCGGAAACTGGCCCGCGCTTCGGCGCTGTGAATATAGGCGTAATCACGGGGATATGGCTCCCCTGCGACAATCTCCAGCGCGGTGAACTGCGGCCCGGGTGCTGCCAGGATCCCGGGCAAAGCGGCCTCAAACGCATCCAGCTCCGCAATGCTGCGGAACCCGGCGTAACCCGCCGCCTGCGCCATGGCGGCAAAATCCACCGTATCCGCGCCGGGCAGCGGATGGGAACCGTTCACCTCATAGACCCGATTGGCCGACAGGAAGTGATACAGGTTGGTGACGCCTGCACTGGCGATGGTCACCAAAGAGCCGAGGTTCATCAGCAAGCTGCCATCGCCGTCCAGCACAATCACCCGCCGGTCCGGGTTGGCCAGCGCCAGCCCCAACCCGTGCGAGGACGCCTGCCCCATCGCCCCCACCGCCACATAGTTCAGATCCCGCGGGTACAGCGCCAGCCAGTCAAAGCAGCTTTGATAGACTGCCACCACGATATCCTCCTCCCGCACATGCGGGATCAGGGCTTTCAATGCATCGTCACGGCGTAGGGTCATGCTGCCTCCGGGGAACGGCCAATCAGAAAGATATGCGGGCGCGAGGCGGCATAGGCGGCCTCGATCATCTGCGGGATATGGACCTCGTCGCCGGGCGCCTCAATCAGCGAATGCGTGAGCTCCATCGCGTCCAGCACCGGCCGGATGATCCGCACGCCATAGGCACTGGACTGGTCCGGATGCAGATGCGGCTCCTTGCCCTGCAGCCCCACCATCATCACCACTGGCAGCTCATAATCCACCCCGATGGCGCGGATCACATTCAGCGAGTCCATCAGCCCGGTCTGCTGCATCATCAGCACCGCCCGGGTGCCGTTATAGGACATCGCGCCGCAAATGCTGACGCCTTCGTCCTCCTTGCAGATCCGGGTCAGCCGGAAATCAGGATCGCGCGACACCGGCCACAGCAGCCCGTCGCTGGTCACGATATCGGGCAGCGCCACAATCTCGCGCGCGCCGGCCGCCTTGATCCCGGCAATGATCTTAGCGCCCGAAGGATGCGCCACCTTGGGCATGTCCGCCGCCGCCACCGCTCCCGCCACCATCAGCCCTCTCCCTCCAGAAACGCCGCAATCGCATCGCGCGCGGCCTTGATTTCATGGGCATGGCCGATGGTGATGCGGACACAATCCTTGTAAGCGGGCGAGGCGAAGCGGCGCAGCGCAATCCCCTTCTGCCGCAAGGTCTTGTCGCAGGCCTCGGCAGAGCGCGCCGGGTCCGGGAAATGCACCAGAATGAAATTGGCCTGGCTCGGAATCACCGAAAGGCCCAGCCCCTGCAGCTCCGCCGTCAGCCAGTTGCGCCCCTTGCGGTTGGCCTCATAGACAAACCGTGTGTGCGCCCGATCCTCCATCGCCGCCACCGCAGCGGCCGCCGACGGATTGGCCACCGGAAACGTCAGCGAGATCCGCCGCACCGTGTCAATCACATCATCCGGCCCGTAAAGCCACCCGACCCGCGCACCGGCCAGCCCGAAGATCTTCGAGAACGTGCGGCACATGACAACATTGCCCGCCTCCTCGACCAGCTTGTGCGCGGGCTCGTAATCCGCGGCATCGGCGTATTCCTCATAAGCCGCATCAATCACCAACAGCGCGTTCTCCGGCATCGCGGCATGCAGCCGCCGCACCTCCACGCCGCTCAGATAGGTGCCCGCCGGGTTCTCCGGATTGGCCAAGTAGACAATCCGCGTGCGCTCAGTGAGCGCCGCGACCATCCCCTCCACCGAGGGTTTGAAATTGTCATCCGGCACCGAAATCACCGCGGCATCATTGGCATATGCATAGTTCGGCACCTTGAGATAGCCGTTGGCGCTGCGGATCAGTTCGGTGCCAGGCCCCAGATAGGCCCGCGCCAGCCGCGCCAGCAGATCGTCCGAGCCCTGCCCGGTGGTGATCCGCGCCGCATCCAGCCCGAAACACCCGGCAATGGCAGGCGCCAGAACAGAGTCGGGGTTTTCCAGGTAGCGCTCGAACCCGCTTACCGCCGCCCGCGCCGCCTCCCGCGCCAGCGGGCTTGGCCCGAACACGCTTTCGTTCGAGTTCAGCAGCACAGCCGCAGGCGGCACCGCCGCGGCCGGGCCGCCGATCATATGAGGTTTGATGTGCTCAATTCCCGCTTTGGCGCGTGCGACTGCCATGGGTCCCTCCGGTCTGACGTTTTCAAATACATCACACAAGATTTCGTTTTAGGCAATTCACTTTCAGAAAAATTATGCTAGAAGGACTCACGAATTCGAAACCGCCACCCAAAGGATTCAAATGGCCGCCACAGCGCATAACAGCCTGAAAACCACCCTCGACCTCGACGCCGAGGGCTGCCACGCGGGCGATGTGATGTTGAAGTGGTCGGACAATTCGAACCCGCTGGGTTACCATCCGGTCCCCCTCCTCAGCTTCCGCAACGGGGCGGGGCCGACCGTTCTGGTTGTGGGCGGTTCCCACGGTGATGAGTTCGAAGGCCCCGCTGCAATCATGCGGCTGGCGGCGTTCTTGCGCACGGCGGCTTTCACCGGCCAGGTGATCCTGATGCCGGCGCTGAACGCGCCCGCCGTAGCCGCCTCCTCGCGCGTGTCGCCACTGGACGGCGGCAACCTGAACCGCGCCTTCACCGGCGAGCCCGCAGCCGGGCCAACCGCAATGCTGGCAGAGTTCACCGAGCAGGTGCTGCTGCCCCGCTGCGATGCGGTCATCGACCTGCACTCCGGCGGCAAGGCCTCGGTCTTTGCGCCTTGCGTGCTGACCTCGGAAACCCCGGATATAGAGCTGGACCAAGGCAACGCCGCCCTCGCCCGCGCCTTCGGCCTGCCGCTCAACTGGATGCTGGGCGCGCACAACGACCCCCGCTCGCTGAACGCTGCTGCCGCCCGTGCCGGCATCCCGATGATCGCGGCAGAGCTTGGCGGCGGCGGCGGTGCCGACCCCGCAATCACCGCTTTGGCTGAGGCCGGGCTGCGCAACTGCCTGATCCATATGGGCATTTTTCCTGGCACTCTGGAGCCGGCAGAGGAAATGCGCCAGGTCCGCATCACCGCGCCACTGCACTCCCTTTACGCCCCCGCCGACGGTCTGTTCGACCGCCAAACACAAGCCGGGCAGGAAGCCGAGGCAGGCCAGCCCGCAGGCACCTTGCATTTCCCGCTGGAGCCTGAGCGCCCAGCCCTGCCCCTCACCTTCTCCGCCGATGGCTTTATCCTCGCCCACGGCAACCGCGGCATTGTGCGCCGGGGCGAGCTGCTGGCGCTGGTGGCCCAGAACCTCCCCGCCCCCTCAACCCCATAGGAGCCTCCATGCGCGGCTATACCCCTTTCATCAACGGCGAAGACCTGCCTTGGGACGGCCCGTGGCTCGACAGCACCGACCCGGCCACCGGCCAGGCCTGGAGCCGGGTTGCCCGCTGCTCCGCCGCCGAGGCAGACCAAGCCATCAAATCCGCCGACCGCGCTTTCCGCACCGGCCCATGGGCTGAGGCGGGCGCCGCAGCGCGCGCGGACATCCTCGACCGCCTGGCAGGCGCGCTGGAAGCCCGCTGGGAAGAACTCGTCGAGCCCGAGATCCGCGACAACGGCAAGCGCATCACCGAGGTGCGCGGCCAATTCGCAGGGCTGCACAGCTGGTACCGGCATTTCGCTTCCGAGGCCCGCAAGCTGGCCCCCGAACCCCAGGCCAACAGCATTCACGGCGTCGAAAGCACTGGCCACCACCTGCCCTATGGCGTTGTGGTGGCGATCACCCCTTGGAACTCGCCGCTGATGATTCTGGCCTGGAAACTGGCCCCGGCGCTGGCGGCAGGCAACACCGTGGTGGTGAAACCCTCGGAAATGGCCTCGGCCTCGACGCTTGAGTTCGCCCGGCTGGCGCATCAGGCCGGCCTGCCCTCTGGCGTGCTGAACGTGGTGACCGGCCTTGGCCATGAAGCCGGCGAAGCCCTGGTGCGCCACCCGCTGACCCGCAAGGTCACTTTCACTGGCTCCGATATGGGCGGCCGCAAGGTGGCCGAGGCCGCTGCCGCCGGCGTAGTTCCGGCCACGCTGGAGCTGGGCGGCAAGTCCCCGCAGGTGGTCTTTGCCGACGCTGATCTGGAAAACGCCGTCAACGGCGTGCTCTCCGGCATTTTCCTGTCCAACGGCCAGACCTGCGTTGCGGGCTCCCGCCTGCTGCTGCAGGCCCCCATTGCCGAAGCCTTCACCGCCCGGCTGCTGGAACGCGCCCGCGCCTTGCGCCTGGGCGACCCGATGGACCCGGCGACCCAGATCGCACCGCTGGCCAATGAACCGCATCTGCGCAAGGTGCGTTCGATGATCGTGCAGGCCAAGGACGACGGCGCCGAATGCCTGCTCGACGGGCTCGCCACGGCCAACGGGAAAACCGGTTATTACGTTGGCCCCACAGTGTTTTCCGGTGTCACCCAGAACATGCAACTGTGGCGCGAGGAGGTCTTTGGCCCGGTACTCGCCATCGCCCAATTCGATAGCGAAGAAGAGGCCATCCGCCTCGCCAACGACAGCAACTACGGCCTCGCCGCCGGGGTCTGGACCAGTGACACCGCCAGGGGCGCGCGGGCCGCCGCCGCCATCGAGGCGGGCACCGTCTACGTCAACCACTACCGCAGCGTCGACCCAAGCTCTCCGATCGGCGGCATCAAGCTGTCCGGCTACGGGCGCGAGCTGGGTCCGGACGCGGTCAAGGACTTCCTGCAGGCCAAATCCATCTGGACCGGCACCGCGCCGGTGCCGGACCCCTTCCCGGCCTGACACCGAGACGCGCGAGAGAGCCAAAAAAACAAGACGAACACGGAGGATAAGATGAACAAGCCCTTTGACAGAGACCCCTTTGCAGTCCCCGAAGGCAACTTCCGCGGCCATGACCAGCAATCGGTCTGGAGCCAGGCGCATGACCCCGAGCTGACCGAGGTCGGCCCCGGCACCCCCTGCGGCGAATACCTGCGCCGGTTCTGGATGCCGGTGGCGATGACCGACCAGATCAGCGACCTCCCCTACCGCATCCGCATCCTGGGCGAGGACCTGGTGCTGTTCCGCGAAAAGAAAGAGGGCCGGCTCGGCTGCACCCATCTGCACTGCTGCCACCGCAATATGAGCCTGGAATTCGGCATCGTCGAGGAGGGCGGCATCCGCTGCTCCTACCACGGCTGGAAATACGGGCTCGACGGCACCGTGCTGGAGACACCCTGCGAACCGCCCGCAAGCCAGGTCAAGAAAAAGGCCTGCCTCGGCGCCTATCCGGTGGTGGAGTACAAGGGGCTCGCCTTCCTCTACATGGGGCCGGCCGCCGAACGCCCGCCCTTCCCGGTGATGGACACCTTTGACGACGAGGGCGACGAGCTGGTGCCCTATCTGATCAAGTCGCCCTGCAACTGGCTGCAGGTGATGGAAAACGCCTGGGACCCGTTCCACGTGGTCTACTTGCACACCAAGGCCGCGCGGGTGCAGTTCCACGAGGCCTTTGCCCATATGCCGATGATCGAATTCCACGACAGCGCGACGGGCGATTTCTACACCAACGTGCGGCGCGACGGCGATTTCATCTGGGTGCGGGTGCATGACCACATGCTGCCGTCGTTTACCCAGAACGGCGGCCACTTCCCGATCCCCGACCGCTCGCGCTACTTCGGACGCGGCGGGCTGACCCGCTGGATCACCCCGATCGACGACACCAACACCATGGTCATCGCCTGGCGCCACTTCCGCGAGGAACGCTTTAACGACGACCCCCGCGGCATGACCAACCGGGAGGAAGTGGGCTTTGGTAAGACCGATTTCTACGGCCAGGGGCCGGACCGGCCCTATGAGATGCGCCAGCGCGATCCCGGCGACTATGACGCCTGGGTCAGCCAGGGGCCGATCAACGTGCATGCGCGCGAAAACCTGTCGTTCACCGACCGCGGCGTGGCCAAGGCGCGGCGCATGGTCAGGAACGCCATCCGCGCCCTGCAAAAGGGCGAGCGCCCGGCCCAGCCCACCGATGGATTCGACGGGGTGATCCCGACCTATGCCGGCGACACGGTGCTGCGCATCCCGCTGCAGGAGGGCCGCGACGACGGCGCGCTGCAAAAAGAGGTGAGCTTCAAGGTGGCGGAAATCCTGACCTCCGGCGACCACCTGCAGTGCGCCGAGCGGCGGGCCTTCATCGAGGGTGCGCTGAAAGAATACGAGGCCGGCTGGGCCTGAGGAAAGCGGGGATGGGGGCTCTGCCCCCGTCCCGGGCAGGCCCGGGACTCCCCCGGAGTATTTGCACAAAGAAGAAGACAGGGAGAGGACATGACGCGCGTATCCCATAATCCGGGCCGGGTGGACTGGTCGGGGGAAAATCCGGGGATCTACCTGAAACGGGATCCGGGACAGGAGCAATATGACACGCTGGCGCTGTTTTTCCGGGTCGCGCTGTCGCCTTACGGCCGCGGCCATGCGGCGCTGGTGCTGGGGGCGCCGGATCAGGCGCAGGGCTGGCCGCAGGTGCCGAACCTGATAATGACCGACAACCAGCGCCTGATGCGCTGGATCGTCGATGGCTGGGTTGCCAAAATGCCCACTTTCATCGGCAAGCCGGGGCTGCAGGCGATGACCTGGCTGGATTGCAGCAGCGTCGAGAAACGGCCCGGTGATCTGAAGGCGCGCTACTCGGAAACCCTGCGCGGCTCCGGCGTGACGGTGGAGATGGTCTGGCGGGACATGGGGCCGCCGCTGCCGGTTGAGGTGACCAAAGAGAATTCCGCCACCAAGGCGCATGAGATGTACTCGGTCTTTCTGGAGGCCAAGGCAGCGGAGGTTCGGATCAACGGCACCGCCCTGCCCGGCCAGGTGGCGGACCGGCAGTTCTTTGGCCGCACCATGAGCACCGCTTTTCTGGCCTTCTCCGAAACCTGGGTCACACCGCAGGAGGACGCATTATGCCGCTGAATGAACCCGTCACCCCCGGCATTGTCGACTGGACCGGCGAGAACCCTGGCATTCTGCTGAAAGATGAAAACGGCGATTTCAGCGCCATGGCGCTGTTCTTCCGGGTCGCCTGGTCGCCCGCGGGCCAGGGCCAGGTGCTGCTGCTTTACGGCACCCCCAGCGCTATTGAAGGCCCTGCCGAAGCCCCCAACGTGATCCTGTCGGACAATCCGGCCCTGACGGCCTTTCTGAAGGAGAATTTCATCGGCAAGCTGGCGGCCTTTGCCAATGCCCCGGCTTTTGCCACCTTGCCCGAGCTGGGCGCGCAAGCGGTGCGCAGCAGCGGCGATCCAATGGGGCACCGCTATACCGAAACCATCGCAGGCGAGGGCCTCACGGTGGAGCTGGTTTGGGAGCAACTGGAAGCCCCCCGGGCGTTGGAGCTGACACCGGATCAGGTGGGCACCGGAGAGCACACAATGTTCACCCTGCTGGTGCCCGCCCATGCAGCACAGATCATCGTCAATGGCCGCTCCTTGCCCGGCCAATTGGGCACCAGGGTGCAGGCGGGCTATGAGACCACCACCGCCTTCCTCTATTTCTCGGAAACCTGGGTGATCCCGCCGGAGGCCGCATGAGCACTTCCGCCAATCTGCATCCCGCCGACCAGCTGGCCTTTGACAAGGCCATGGTCACCCAGCCGGTGTGGAACCGGTTCAATACCGCAGCCGAGGCGCTGGAGTTGCCCGAAAACGTGCTGCTGCACGCCGGGCCTGCCTTTGCTGCCGTTGATGACATCACCCTGCCGATCCTGAATTCCGCTTGTGTTGCAGCGGTTTACGAGGGTTTGGCGCGCGATTTCGACCAAGCGGAGGCGATGATCCGCGCGAGCGAAATCCTGCTGAAACCGGCCCAGGATCACGACGTGGTCACTCCTTTGGCCGCCGTTGTCAGCGCCTCGATGCCGCTACACACCGTCTACGACGCCTGGCGCGGGACGCAGCGGATCTTTACTCCGATCAATGGCGGCTCGCGCCCGGCGATGCGGCTGGGACTGCGGTCCGAGGCGGTGCTGGCGCATATCCGCTGGCTCAACACAAGGTTCCTGGATGTGTTGGAGAAAGGTCTCGCCGAAGGCATGGCGCTGGTGCCGCTGGCGGCCTTGGGCCTGGCCGGAGGCGACGACTGCCACGGGCGCACGCCGGTGGCCGGTGCAGCGCTGGCGGCTGAAATTACCGACCGCACTGCCGAGAGGCTGACGGATGAGGATGCGCTCGAGTTCCTGCACAGCTCGCCCTCGCTGTTCCTGAACTTGTGGATGGCCGCCACCAAGATCATGATGAAACTGGCCGAGGGCATCGAAGGCTCCAGCTTCATCACCGCCGCGGGCGGCAACGGGCGTGAGGTTGGCATCCAGGTCTCCGGCCTGCCCGGCCAGTGGTTCACCACCCCTGCCAGCCCGCCGCGCGGCAGTTTCGACGTGGACCTGCCCGGGACCCGCGCCCTGGGCGCCATCGGCGACAGCGCGGTGGTCGAGGCTTTTGGCCTTGGCGCTATGGCAATCGAACTCAGCCCGGAGCAGAAGAAGGCCCAGGGCGCCTATCTGCCGGACAACGCCAAGGTGCGGACCTCGGGCCTCTCGGTGGGTGCGCACCCCTACTTCCGGGACCTTGAGATCCGGCTGGGCTCCACCGCTCGCGGCGCAGTGTCTGCGGGCGCCGGTCCGGTGATC
This sequence comes from Leisingera sp. ANG-M1, assembly GCF_000813745.1. Classification (GTDB taxonomy): domain Bacteria; phylum Pseudomonadota; class Alphaproteobacteria; order Rhodobacterales; family Rhodobacteraceae; genus Leisingera. Next base: position 25,577 of record NZ_JWLC01000029.1, read on the forward strand.
TCGCTGGGCATTCTCGACCGGGAAGGCACCGCCGGGCGGCTGGGCGGCGGCATCTACGACATGCCGGTCGCACCTTTTGCCGACGCGATGGAGGCGCTGGACGCATGAGCGGGCTGAACCTTCTGCCGGCATATGAGATCGCCGCCCGCATCCGGGCGGGTGAGGCCACCCCCAGCGCGGTGATGCGGGACCATCTGGACCGCATCGCCGCGCGCGAGCCGCAGATCGGGGCGTTTCAATACCTCGACGCGGCGCGCGCGATGGAGCGGGCCGAGGCTGCTGACCGCTCCCCCGTCAGCGGCCCGCTCCATGGCGTGCCTTTTGCGGTGAAGGACATCATCGACACTGCAGATATGCCCACCGGCTGGGGGTTCGACCCCTATGCCAGCCGCCAGCCGGACCGGAACGCGGCCTGCGTGGACGCCATGATCGCGGCCGGCGCCATTCCCATCGGCAAGACGGTGACCACCGAGTTTGCCTATTTCAAACCGGGCAAGACCGCCAATCCTCACAACCCGGCCCATACGCCGGGCGGTTCCTCCTCGGGCTCGGCGGCGGCGGTTGCGGACTTCATGGCGCCGCTGGCGCTGGGGTCGCAGACTGCGGCGTCGCTGGTTCGGCCTGCAGCCTATTGCGGGGTGGCAGCTTTCCGTCCCACCACCGGCGGCTTTGACCTGGGCGGTGTGATGGGGCTGTCGCCTGCGCTCGATACGCTGGGAGTGCTGGCGCGCGATGTGAAAGACCTGATCCTGGCCCGCGCAGCGCTGACGGCTATGGACCTGCCGCCGCCGCCGGATTTCACCGATAGCCTGCCGCGGATCCAGCTGATGCGCGGGCCGCACTGGCAGGATGGGTCGATCGAGATGCGCGACACCTGCACCAGGGCGCTGCAAGTACTTGCCGCGACCGGGGCGGAAACCGGCGAGACCGCTCACCCGCCAGTTTTTGCCAGCCTTACCCAGGCGCAGATCACCGTCATGGGATACGAGGCCGCCCGCGCCCGCACTCATGAATTCGAGGCGTTCCGCAATGAAATCAGTCCGCAATTTGCGGCCCTTATAGAAGCCGGGCTGAAGGTGAGCGATGCCGGCTACCACGCGGCTCTGGCCACGCGGGACCATGCCAATGCCATTCTGGACCAGCTGCTTGGCGATGCTGACGCGCTGCTGGTGCCTTCCGCACCCGGACCGGCCCCTGCGGGGCTGGAGGCCACCGGCGATCCGCTGTTCTCGCGCATGTGGAATCTGCTGCAGCTCCCTGCAGTGGCCCTGCCCTTTGGCACGGATGCAAACGGCCTGCCTCTCGGCATCCAGCTGATCGCCCGCCGCGGCGATGATCTGCACCTGCTTAATGTTGCCGCCTGGGTGCAGCAGGCCCTGTCCCTGGCAATTGAAACCGCAGCGCAGCCTTGACCGCCGTCAATTTACCCCACAATAATTGTTTTGTGGGGTAAAATTTGCACCATGTTACCCCACAAAATTTTTTTCGTGGGGTAAGTCGATGGCCCAGCATCACACTGCAACCGGAACAGCAGCCTGGACAGATCTTCTGCGCTCTCTCAAGGACAGCGCGGTCTCCGGCCTGCGCGGGGCTCCTAAACGCAAGGTGATCGGCAGCAAGGCCTATTGGTACGACCACTACCGGATCGGCACGGCAACCGCCGACCGCTACATCGGCGAAGACACCGAAGAGCTGCGCAGCCGCCTGTCCCGCCAAAAGGCCCTCGCCCAGAGCGAAAAACAGGCCGGCCGCGACCGCGCGCGGCTGATGCGAACCTTGCGAGCCGAAGGCTACCTAATGACCGATGCGGGCACCGGACAGATAATCTCGGCGATGGCCAAAACCGGTGTATTCCGCCTCGGCGGTACCCTGGTCGGCACCCAGGCTTTCCGCTGCTACGAGGGCGAGTTGGGCGTGCGGATCGGCTTTGACCAGGCCGCGGTAACCGACGACATCGACATCGCCAGCTTCGAACGCCTGTCGCTGGTGCTGCAGGACAGCGTCGACAGCCCCCTGGCCGAGGTGTTCTCCGAGCTGAAATTCGACCCTGTCCCGGCTCTCGGCAAAGGCAAAGTCTGGCGCTGGCAGCAGACTGCGCGGCGCACGTTAGTCGAATTCCTCACCCCTTCCTTCAGCGAGCAGGAAAAAATCCGCGACCTGCCTGCTCTCGGCGTCAGCGCCCAAAGCCTGCATTTCCTGAACTATCTGATCGCCGAACCCCTTCAGACTCCGCTGCTCTACCGGTCCGGCGTGCTGATCCAGATCCCCCGGCCCGAACGCTATGCGATCCACAAACTTATAGTCGCCGACCGCCGCCGCGGCGGCCCGGATGCACTGAAGTCGAGAAAAGACCGCACCCAGGCCGCTTTCCTGATCAGCGTGCTGGCCAATGAGCGCCCTGAAGACCTGGCTGAGGCCTATGAAGACGCTCTGGACCGCGGTCCCGCCTGGCGCAGCCGCATCGCTGCAAGCCTAAGCAAGATGCCGGAGACGCAGGCTGTTCTTGAGGAGATTGGACGATAAGCCTTGGGACACCACTGCATTTGTACCACAGACCAGCCTTTAGGTGGCTTTCCGGAATTCAACGGCAGAAACAGTCGGGACGATTGGCAGCCAGCAGTTTCTGGCTCCGTTGGCTCTCAAGCCCTGCTCGTTGATTTCGGATTAGGTCTGCGCGGGGACAGGCAAAAGCGTTCCTCGAACTTTCGCTGCCCCGCCGGGCCCCGGTCCATGCACATCTGTTATGAACCGGACGTAACGGCCCCTTCTGGTTCGGTACATTTTCATGCGGCCGGTTTCAGATAGCGACTGTTCATCCGCCCCAAGCGCAAACCGCATGAACACTGCGCTCTTTAACAAACCGTGATAGAGGCTGCCCTCGTTAGACAACGCTGTGCAACTGCGGTGAGGTTCTCGAGAATACTGCCGGCAGGCGGAGCCGAGCTGATAAGGCCGATGCCTTCCCCAACAAAGACGGTTGCCACATCCGGATCCCCGGCCTCCTGAGCTGCCGCCCATCTGGCAGCTTCGGCACCCGCCTCCAGTTTCAAGGTATCCTCGGAGCCGTGCCATTTCTGAATGAAAGGATTGCGCAGAACGCGGCCGTTGTAGCGGCCGGGCCAGTCGAAGCCGCGGACCACATCGACCACCCGTGTGCGAACTGTGCTGTCACCCGTTGCCGACAACGCGCGATCCAGAATGCGCGGATGCACCAGCGCCTCGCGCGAGGCCCAGAACCGCGTGCCGATCACCGCGCCATCCGCCCCGAGCATCAGGGCCGCTGCCAGGCCGCGGCCGTCTGTAATGCCGCCGGCGGCACACAGCAGCGCCTCGCTGTTCTGGCGCGCGATCTCGTCCGCGACCTCAGGAACCAGGGCAAAAGTGCCGCGCGACTCGCCATGGCCGCCGGCATCCGCCCCCTGCGCAACGATAATATCTGCGCCGCAGTCCAGCGCCTGCTGCGCATCGCGCAGGGTCTGAACTTGGCAGATCAGCGGCACGCCGGCGTCCCGGATCGCGGGCGCAAACGGCGCTGGGTTGCCAAAGGACAGGAACAGCGCCGCGGGACTGCGCTCCAGTACCTGATCGAGAAGCTGCGGCTGTTCCGCAAGTTTCCAGGTGATCAGCCCGCAGCCTACACGGGCGCCCCCGGCGATGCCGAACTGCTGATCTATCCACCCGGCATCTCCGTAGGCGCCTCCGATCATGCCCAGCCCTCCGGCATTGGAGACGGCGCTGGCCAGCGCGCCGCCTGCGGCAAAGGCCATTGGCGCCTGAATCACCGGACAGGTGATCCCCAGCGCTTCTGTCAGCCGTGTCTTCATTGCGCCCGTCTCCGGTAATCCTGCACCGGCAGGCCGCCAACACCCCAATCCTCCAGCGGGATTTCGTCGATCACTACAAAGGTTGTCGCCGGGTTCTTGCCTAGAATGTCACGCAGCAGCCCGGTCACTCCAGAAATCAGCTGCGCCTTCTGGTCTGCGCTTGGGCCGGTGCCGTCAGGGCCGCCCTCGCGGGTCACTTTGATGTTCACATAGGGCATCGGTCAGTCCTTTCGCGGAACATAGGAGAACACTTTAGCGACGATGCGCCATTCGGCGCCGTAGCGGACAAGGGTGAGCAGATCGTGGAAATCCCGCCCCATCATGGTCATGCGGGCGCTGACGCGGGCCAACCTGTCGCCGGCAAAGGCGATCTCCAGGATCTCCTCCTCCCGCGGGTCACCGCGTTTGGTCGGCGGCTCGCGCCGGTCCACGCGGCTCATGTAGGTTTCAAGATCCAGATACAGCTCATCATCTTCAGTGGCGCAGACATAGGCCAGCTGCGGGTGGAAGACCTCGCGCAGCATGGCGCTGTCAGCCTGGTGGAGACCCTCGAAATAGGCCTCCATCAGTTCGCCGACCTGTTTATGGGCGGCAGGCGTCATTGGATCAGCCCCTCTGCCCGCATTGCGGCCTGAGCAGACGGTCGGGCGGCACTGCGGCCCACGAAGGCGGCCAGATTGGGCCAGCGGGCCAGATCAATGCCGGTGAAATTGGCCCAGTTTGCCACCACGAACAAATAGGCATCCGCAACAGAGAACCGGCCTTCAACCAGCCACTCGCGGCCATCCGCCAGCTGGGTCTCAATGAAATCGAATTTACCCGCAACAGCTATGCGCGCTTCGTCTTTCCCGGCCTCAGAGGTGCCCTCGCGGAACAGCGGGCCAAAGGCCTTATGCAGCTCGGTTCCGATCCAGTTGAGCTGTTCCTGCATCCGGGCGCGGGCCATGGTGCCGGCCGCAGGCGCCAGTCCTGCCTTCGGATTGCTGTCCGCAATGTACTGCAGAACAGCAGCCCCTTCGGTCAGGATGCTGCCATCGTCCAGGCCCAGGGCCGGAACATAGCCTTTTGGGTTGATCGCGCGATAGTCTGCACCGCTTTCGGTCCGGCCCGCTGCGGTATCAACGGCTTCGATTTCAAACGGCAGGCCGGTTTCCTGCAGTGCGATGTGGCTGGCCAGCGGGCAGGCTCCGGGTTTGTAGTAGAGTTTCATGACAGTCTCCTGTGGTAAGCGATGATCTCTGACTACGCCCGATTACGATCTATTGATAATATTGAGTTTTCACACTTATGATCGAAATACCTAATCATAGAGCGAATGGATGAAACACGACCAGCTCCTTGCCTTGGAGGCAATTGTCTCAACCGGTACCTTCCGCGGTGCGGCGGAGCGTCTGCATAAATCCCAGTCCGCCATCAGCCACACAATCCGCCAGCTGGAAGAAGAACTGGAGCTGGAACTGTTCAGCCGGGCGGCCTACCGCCCCTCGCTCACCCCTGAGGGTGAAATCTTCTACCGCGAGGCATTGCGGGTGCTGCGGCAGATGCAGGGGCTCCGCACCACGGCGGCCCGGCTGCGTGCCCGCGAAGAGCCGGAGCTGACGATTGCTGTCAGCGCAACAATGGATTTGGACCCGCTGCTCCCTGTGCTTGCGGACACCGGACGGTGCCACCCTGCAACCCACCTGCGGCTGCGTATGGAAATGATGGGAGGGCCGATTGCCCGCCTGATGGAGGGTCAGGCGGACATCGTGCTTGCGTCGCTTGAGGGCGTACCGCTGGAGGATGTGGAGGCCGAGCCGGTCGCCGAGGTAACGATCCGGCCCGTGGCCAGCCCCAGCTTGAACCTGTCTGACGGTTCCCGCGCAATATCGGCACTGGAAATGCAAAGCCATGTGCAAGTGATTGCGGCTGGAACCGGAGGCGCTGCATATGAACAAAGCCGGGATCTGCTGCCCGGCGGTTTCAAGTGGACCGTTTCCGATCTGTCAGCAAAGAAAAAGGTGATCCTCGCCGGCCTCGGCTGGGGTGGCCTGCCTGACCATATGACAGAGGAGGAGCGGCGCAGCGGGGCATTGGTTTCCCTCAATCTGGAGACCTTTCCAGTGCGCCGGACGATGATTTTCAAGATGCGGCGCAAAGACCAGCCGCCGGGCGTCGTTGCAGACGAACTTTGGAGTAAGATTGGGACTGCTGACACGGCCTAACGCAGAAAATGTCCGGTTTTGCAGACTTCCTCGGCCTGAATATTGATGCCTCTCTTTTTGATTAGGCTGCTGTCGCTGCGGCGTGCGCAGCCTGGCCGCCGATCGCAGTGATAGCGTCTCTCTTCCGCTTCCCGGCAACGGATAAGTTGCACCGGCGGGAAGAACTTACCTCCTGCGGAGCATAAGGGCAGAACGGTTTGCTTTCGCTATTGCCGCTCGGGCCATTGGCGGACAAAAGTTCGCTCCGGAACCAGCCGCACAATTCTGCTGTGGCTGGCATAAAGGCCCGATTTCCACCGAACACGGTGAACCGGCCGTTCCATATGCTTGCTCTGAGCATGCTCCGGGACGGCGGCTGCCCCCATGCCGCCGACTGGGAGGGCGTCGCCTGTGCCTATGCCCCGCCATCAAATCGAGCGGTGCCAATGCCTTCTGACCTAAGCGCTTCACGGATCCTTTTGGCGCCCAAATCTGCATCAGCCGTACCACCGTGCAAACATATGGTGTCGATGCGTGTGGCAATCCTGGTTCCATCAGTGGTGACGATCGTACTTTCTTTGAGCATTCTGACCACGCACAGCGCAATTTCGCCGGGCTGAAGAAGCCGGTTTGCGTCCCGGCCATCATCCGCATGGTGCCGCCATCGAGCCTTGGCGCCGGATCTAGGTGCTGGCCGATGCCATGCAAGCCTTCGTCCTCTCCGAGCGGCCGGCGAGCAACAGGTGGCTGGCGTTCCTGACCAACGGAGCGCCATTCAGGCTGGCCTGCATCACCGCGCCGGTCTGGGCGATGCGCATGTCTTTAGAGGCTTCAAACTCACTGCCCGCACGGGCGCCGCCGCCGGGATCGGATTGCATCATTGCGAGCACTTCCACTCCGACGAGTTCAAACTGCAACTCATCGCCAGGCCCCTTTACAAAAGGGTCATCCGTGTCCGAAGGGAACAGCTGGAAACAGATCTGGCCGGCATGACGCCAGCCGATGGGCGTGGACACAGGGAACAGCACCAGCTTCCGGATTGCCTCCGCCAAGGCTCCTGCCGGGACGCGGCTGGTCAACCTGCTCAGTCTCGGGATGTCCCAGGCGGGCGGCAACTTTCCCAGATGGGGCTGGCCGGGGGCGAAGCCGATGGTCTGCACCTGCACCCGAGTTTGCGTCAGTGAGGCACTGATCTCCTCGGCAGAGAAGCCTGCAGCATGGGAGGCTTCCTCCAGCTGCGGCGCCAGTTCCCTTCCGAATACCGCGGGCACCCGCCACAGCCTGCGGCTTTGCTGTCATGGCGCGGCGCGGCTTGTCTGTCTTCACGGGGCCAGCAGATGTGCCAGCTTCTCCCGGTCCAGAGCGCCTCGGAAAGCCAGCAGAAGTCCCGGCATCACGCACATGGTTAGCACGGCGGGTTCGGTCGGGGTGGCAAAACCTGCGTAAATCGAGCCGGCAGCAACCAGAAAATCCCGAACGGCGGCACCAGCGCCGACAGTGCTATGAGCCGCTCGGCCCCCAATCCGGGCGTAGAAAGCGCCCACTAGATCCACCTACGGCGCTGCATTTTTAGCGTTCAGGCCGGTCGAGCCAATTGCGAGCAAAGCAGCCTCCTTCATAGTTTTGAGTTCTTCTCCTTCCGCCAAGACGCCGGACCGACCAACTTGGACTTGCAAAGGCCTTTCGGCGGGCCGCCGTCCAACAAAGATCAGCGCCAGCCCGCCCCGGTCATGTGTCTCGGCAATGGCAGGCACTTTCGCTAAAGATTGTCCTCCATGAAAAGCAGTCTGGCGCAGCTCTTTCACACGGTGCAGCCATGATCACCGCATCGGCTGGCCGAGCCGGGCTGCTGTCCCGGCGCCCTCGCAGCAGCCTTGCCGGCAAGCAGGCTGCCAATCTCTGCACCCATCTGCAGCTTTGAAACCTGGCCAAAGTGATGTGCTGCAATCCGGCCCGACGGATCCAGCAGAACCAGGCTGGGCGTTCCATGCATGCCGTAGGCGGTCATGGTTTCCGGCAGCGGCCCTGCCCCTTGTTTGTCGACCGCTACAGGAAACGTAATGCGGTACTCGTGCAGAAAGGCCTTCAGCGATACCGGCCTCATGGCGTCATGGTGTTCAAAGACGGTGTGCAGCCCGATCACCGCGACCTGATCGCTGGAAAAGTGCCGCTGTACCTCCTGTGCCAATGGAATACCGTGGACGACACAGCCGGGGCACAGCATCTGGAAGGCCTTGATCAGGACAACCTTTCCGTGGAAATCCGAAAGCTTGAGGTTTTTGCCAGTGTTGAACCATTCACTGACCTGCAGTTCTGGCGCTTGCATATTGGTCTCTCCTGTTCTGCAGCCGGCTGCTTGTTTGGAGCGGCCGGCTGATGCCGTTACTGAAGCTTGCCCGGCAGGCTCAGATCGCCTGAGGCAACATCGAATACATCCGTGACGCACAGCAGCGGCGCGTGAATGCTGGCGTTCACCCGCAGGGCGGATGTGACGCCGTCATAGGCTGCACCTTCCAGCTGGACATCGCTGGCAAAGCCGGCATTCACCTTGATCTCCGGCCCGTCGAACAGCGGAGTGAACCCGGGGCTGTCCAAGAAGATCGGGAAACCCGGCCAGGTCGCGGGGAGCTTGGGCGTCGTTCCTTCGGGGATGTCGCGCACCGCGAGAGCCCCCGGACCGCAGGCTTCAGTCGGAGTAAGAACCACCCAATGGCTGTGCCATTCGATACCGTCGTTGGCCGGGTCGCCATCCCCGTTTTCATCAAAAAGCGGGGTGTCGTCAAAATCCGGATGGCTGGTCGCGGCCATTGCCAGAATGCCAGTGCCGCTCTCAAAGCCCACTGCCGAGGGATCCAGAGATGTGGGCCAGACGTAGGACCAGACATCGGACCCGCCCACTGCCCCGGTTGCGGCTGGAACCGATGCCCCGGCGGTGCCGCTGGTGGTCATGTGGAAGGTCACAGTGTTGCCGTTGCGGTGTGCATGCGCCGCAAGAATGTCGAAATCCGCCACCTTGCCGGCATCAGCCGGAGAGATGACAGCCCCCTCCTGATGAAGGGCATGATCGCCGCCCGCAACAGCGGGTGAGGCTCCGAACGCAATGGCGGCAAGGGCTATCCAGGAACTTTTCATTTCGCATCTCCAGCTATTTGATAGCGACTCGCTACTATATAGAAAAACGCATTGCAACTTTAATTTCGACTCGCTACTTGTTGCCGTATGAGAAACGACCACGGCATCCGCATCCTCATCAACCGCCTTGCCAGGATAGATTCCGCCTCCGGCTGGACCGGCGGCCTGAACCCGACACAAAGGGCAGCGCTGGAGTATCTGTCTGAGGCAAACCAGTTTTCCCGGTCGCCGTCGCATGTCGCCGAGTATCTGGGGACAACCCGCGGAACGATGTCCCAGACGCTGAAGGCGCTGGTGCGCAAGGGATACGCCGCAGAACGCCGGCAAAAGTCCGACCAGCGGTCAATTTCCTATGAACTGACCGAGGCAGGCCAGGCCGCGGCGACAGAACCCAATCCGATTGCCGACGCAATTGGCAACCTGCCCGCCGATGCCCAGGCCGCACTCAAGGACGGGCTGCTTCTAAGCTTGAAACTGGCTCTGGCGGCTAACGGCGGCCACTCGTTCGGGAAATGCAAGACCTGCGCCTACCATGACGCCAGTTCTGAAAACGGCTTTTGCACCTTGCTGGGGCTCGGTCTGGAGGCCGGCGAAAATGACAAGATCTGCATCGAACACAAAGAGGCCTGAATGACCCTTCCTGACCTGTCGGCAGAAATCGGCGGCATTTTCCTGGGCAAAGTTCAGGACCGATGGGCGGGGAAACCACCCTCCGCCATTCAAAAAAACAAAGTGTCCGGCCCCCAGGCCCTTACGCTGACCGGTTTTTCAGATGATGCGCAAGCGGACCTGACTGTGCACGGCGGTGAAGAAAAGGCCATTCACCACTATGCACTCGATCACTATGCAGCCTGGCAGAGCGAGGGTCACATGGCCGCAGGCACGGTACCTGCTGCCTTTGGTGAAAACATCACAACTACCGGTTTGACCGAAGAAGATCTCTGCATCGGAGACATCCTGAGGCTGGGCACAGCAACCGTTCAAATCAGCCAGGGCCGCCAGCCCTGCTGGAAGCTGGGATTGCACACCAGCAGCGAAAAGATGCCCTACCTGTTCCAGAAAACGGGCCGCACTGGATGGTATTACCGGGTGCTGGAAACCGGCGCGGCTGCAGCGGGCGACCGGATAACACTGATTGAAAGACGCAACCCGAACTGGAGTGTTCAGGTCGTGACCCGCGCCCGGCTGACACGCAGGGTGTCCCGTGATGATGCTGACGCCTTGGCAAACTTGGCTGACTTAGCCCCCGGCTGGAGGCAGGCATTCGAACGCATGGCCGAGGGCGAGACAACAGAAGACACAAGGGCAAGGCTTGCTGGTCAGGACTGATACCGAAGCATTGCTGACCTCGGCCAGGGAAGCTGCGCAATAAATACTGCTTTTTCGGCTGTGAATGGCTGCATGCACTGACCGGAAAAGTTGTTCCCGCGATCGCAGCGAAAGTCTGCATTCCTGCTTGTCTGGCTGAACGGTGGCTCCGGCGTCCGGCTTTGGCCAGAATACCCGCATCGCATCTGGAGCTATGACTTTGTCCATTGCCGGACGGAGGATAGCAAAGCATTCCGTGCGCTGAACATCCTCAATGGACATAACTTGGAGAGCCTGCCTATCCGGGCGACGTGATCGACGCCTCGGGCTGCTTGTGCTTCTTGTGCGGATGCCCGGCCGGTATGCAGCGGGGCCAACAACCGTAACGGGCTCTTAGCGCCCGCCTATGCTCCTCGCAGCGGGCGTTCCGGATCAGTCTAACCAGACCAATACATGCTGCCTTCAGTATTCCAAAAACCACAGCGCACCGGGTTCAAAGCAGCCGTTCTGCAGCAGGTGCAACGTTTTAAAGGCACTGCAAATTTGAAGACCGGCGAGCGGCCATCTGCTTCACCATGTACTACGAGATCAGTATGCGGCTGTGTTTCCAAGTAGGACCCTTAGGCCCAATCGCGTTAGCCCTCCTTGTCCAGAATAAATGTGTAATTACAGCACGATAACGCAATGAACTTCTTGCAATGACGGTTCATGGGAACCGCGGCAGAGGCACCCAACGAGACAATGGCGCTTGACAGAATACGCTCAGTTTGCCTAAGTCCCGGCCATTCTGGTCCGGCTGGGAGACCACCCGGGTAAAAGGGAACACGGTGAGGTGTAGCCAACAGGCGCCAAATCCGTGACTGCCCCCGCAACTGTGAGCGGAGAGCAATGCTGCGGTATGCCACTGCCCCAAGGGGCGGGAAGGCGCGGCAAAGCCTCGACCCGCGAGTCAGGAGACCTGCCAGGATGATCACCCTGTCCGGGTGCGGGGCGCGCTGAGGACAACGGACTTCCGTAGTGGTGGCAGTTTTCACCGTCTGCGGAGGCAATGCCTTCCAAAGACCAAAATCTGACCATGCTGCCCGCTCCGGGCAGCCGCTTGGCCTGCGTCTGTTCGCGCGGGCCGGGAGGAATTGACTATGCGCAAGGCAAGCTTGCCCCCTATCACTGCGATGGCCGTGGCCCTCGCCGCCGCCCCCGCAATCGCAACCGCCCAGGATACCGACGTCACCGATCTGGGCGAAATCATCGTCTCCGGCGGCCTGACCCCGGTAGAAGCTCAGAAATACGGCCGGTCAGCTTCAGTTGTAACCAGCGAGGAAATCGAAAAACGCGGCATCACCACCGTGCAGGACGCGCTTCGGTCGCTTCCCGGTGTCATGATCAACGGCGCCGGCGACAGCTTTACCCAAGTCCGCATTCGCGGCGGTGAAGCTAACCACACCCTGATCCTGATCGACGGCGTCGAAGCCACCGGCGGCGACCGCGAATATATCCTGTCCGGCCTGGACACAGCCAATATCGAACGGATTGAGGTCCTGCGCGGTCCGCAGTCGGTGTTCTACGGCTCCAACGCCTCCAACGGCGTGATCAACATTATCACCAAGACGGGCGGTATCGGCACTGAATACGGCGGCAGCGCCGAAGCCGGCTCAGACGGCTACCGGGCATCTGCACGGGTTTCCACCCGCACCGAACGCGGCGGCATCACCTTCAGCCTCACCCATGACAACGACGACGGCTATGACGCTTCCGGCGACGGCGGCGAAGAGGACGGCATCCGCCGCAACACCGCCCAGTTGAAGGGCGACTACCTTGTCACCGACCGCCTGAAGCTTGGCTTCAATTTCCGCACCTCTAACGAACACTATGACAACGACAGCACGACGGATAGTGCTGCGGTTCCGGAGGGGTATGTAGTGGATGACACGGCGCCTTTCAGCGACCGGGAGGAGCAGCAGGCCCAGGTCTACGCCGAATTTGATTCCCTGGGCGGTCGTATAAAGCAGCGGCTGTCTTTTGAGCGCACGGATTTCGATCAGTCCTTCAGCGGCTTCGCCCCTACAGAAACCAAGACGGAAGCCGCCAAATACCTTCTGAGCTTTGGCCTTGACGGGCAGCGTGCAGATGAAGCGGACCACCTGCTGAATGTTCTGGCAGAATGGGAAGAAGACAGCAGCAGCAGGAACCCAGCGTTTATCCGTGAAACGAAATCACTGGCACTGGAGTACCGCGGCAGCTTTGCAAACGGGCTGGACCTTCAACTTGGCGTCCGACATGACGACAACAGCGTCTTTGACGATGCCACCACTTGGACGGCCAGCGCCTCCTACACCTTTGCCGGCAGCGGCGTGCGTCTGCACAGCTCGACAGGCACCGGTATCGCCGACCCCGACTATTTCCAACTATTTGCGAACGATACTTTCACAAGTGCCTTCGGGGCATCCACTTTCAGGGGTAATCCAAACCTGACGCCGGAAGAAAACCGGAGTTTTGATGTCGGGATCGAAGTGCCTTTCCTGCAAAACCGCGGTGTCATCGACGTGACTTACTTCAAGGAAACGCTGACCGGGGAAATTGAGAGTTTCTTTGCCGGCACGGATCCGGATCCGGCAATCGGGAGCGTCTTCAACTACCGCAACCAGGCGGGTGACAGCGACCGCGAAGGTTTCGAAGTATCTGCGAGCCTGGATGCTACAGACAATCTTCTCCTGAATCTGTCCTACACCTACCTGGATGCCACCAACCCTAATGGTTCGGTCGAGGTCCGCCGCCCGGAACACGAACTGCTGCTCAGCGCCACCGTGCAGACCTTCAACGGCCGCGGCTCTGTGACCACAGATATCCGCCATGTGGCAGGCAATTGGGACACCCAGTTCTTCGGCTCATTTGCAACCGCCGAGCTGCCGGACTACACCACGGTCGATGTATCAGCCCAGTATGACCTGACAGACAACGTGGTGCTGACCGGCCGCGTCACCAACCTGTTCGACGAGGAATACTCGGACGTCTGGGGCTACGCCAAACGCGGCCGCGCCGCCTATATCGGCGTAAGGGCCTCGTTCTGATCCATGCGCAGGCTGCCCGGCATAGTCCTGGCCCTTTTGTGGGCCGCCACCGGCGCTTTGGCCGGACCGTCGCGCGTGGTGTCGATGAACCTGTGCACCGACCAGCTGGCGATGCTGCTGGCAGCGCCCGGCCAGCTGGCCTCGGTCTCCTATATCGCGCGGGACAGCCGCGCCTCGGCCATGGCTGAAGAGGCCCTAGCCTATCCGGTCAATCACGGCAAGGCGGAGGAGATCTATCTTTTGAAGCCGGATCTGGTGATCGCCGGGGCCTATTCGACACCTGCCACAACCGGCATGCTGCAGCGCCTGGGGGTGCCGGTTGCGGTGTTCCAGCCGGCAGACTCGCTGGAGGATGTGCGCGCGCGGATCCTCCAGATGGGCGACGTGCTGGGCCGTCAGGAGGCGGCCCGCGCTCTGGTGGCGGATTACGACAAACAGCTGGCCTTGCTGCAGCCCGCTGACGGCCCCCGCCCGCGGGCGGCCCTCTATGCGGCCAACAATTACACCGCCGGGCCGCAATCTCTGGCAGGACAGATCCTGGAGGCTGCGGGCCTCAGGAACATCGCTGCAGAGATGGGTTACGCCCGCTCCGGCAAAATGCCGCTGGAGGTGCTGGCGATGGCAAAGCCGGACCTGCTGGTGGGCACCTCGCCCTATCCCCGCGCCTCGCGCAGCGAGGACAATCTGGCCCATCCCGTGGTGCAGCAGCTGGCCGCCCAAAGCGGCGCCGGGCAGATACGCGACGCGGATTGGGTCTGCGGCACCCCGCATGTGCTGCGCGCGGTGCAAAATCTGTCCGAGGAGCGCCGCTTGTTCTTGCAAAAGGAGCACGGGAAATGACCCGTCTGATGCTGATCCTGACGGCTGCCGTCGCAGTGCTGTTCCTGATCTCGCTTACTGTGGGGCCTGCAGATGTCACCGTGGGCGACAGCCTCGCGGCGCTGTTTGACGACAGCTACGGCCCGCTGACGCTGGTGATGCGGGAGATCCGCTTGCCGCGCGCCATTCTGGCCATTGTCATCGGCGGCGGGCTGGGGCTGGCGGGCGCGGCGATGCAGGGGTATTTGCGCAACCCGCTGGCCGAGCCGGGGCTGATCGGGGTGTCCTCCTCGGCCGCCCTTGGCGCTGTGCTGGCGATCAACTCCGGGCTGGCCGCCACCCTGACACTGGGCCTGCCGCTGGCGGCGCTGGCGGGCGCTTTGGCGGGAGTTTTCCTGGTGATGGCCCTGGCCGGGCCGCAAGGCGGTTCGCTGTCGCTGATCCTGGCGGGGATTGCGATTTCGGCGATGGCGGGCGCGCTCACCTCGCTGGTGCTGAACTTGTCGCCCAACCCCTTTGCCGCCAATGAGATCGTGTTCTGGATGATGGGCTCGCTTGCCGACCGCTCCATGGTGCATGTCTGGCTGGTGCTGCCCTTTGCGCTGACCGGTGCCGCAATCCTGCTGACATTGGCGCGGGGGCTGGATGCGCTGACCCTGGGCGAGGATGCAGCCCAGACCATGGGCATGAACCTCAAACCGCTGCGGCTGCTGCTGGTGCTGGGCACTGCCAGCATTGTCGGCGGCGCCACGGCAGTGGCCGGAGCCATCGGCTTCATCGGGCTGGTGGTGCCGCATATCCTGCGCCCCTTTGTGGCGGGCCAGCCCTCGCGGCTGTTGTGGGCGTCGGGGTTGGGGGGCGCGATCATGCTGCAAATGGCGGATATCGCGGTGAGGATCATCCTGCCCGCGCGCGACCTGAAGCTTGGGGTGGTCACCGCCCTGGTCGGGGCGCCGCTGTTTCTGCATCTGATCTACAAGACACGGAAAGGGCTGGCATGAGCGTGCTCTCGGTCGAAAACCTCTCGGTCACCCTACGGGGCCGCCCGGTGATCCGGGATGTATCGCTTGAGATCCAGGCGGGTGAGTTCGTCGGCCTCCTGGGCCCCAACGGCACCGGAAAGACCAGCCTGATGCGTGCTGCGCTGGGGCTGATCAGCTCCGGCGGGCGCGGCTCGCTGGCTGAAATGAGCGCGGTAGACCGCGCCCGCGCCGTAGCCTGGATGCCGCAATCGCGCGAGATTGCCTGGCCGATCCCGGTGGAGCGGCTGGTGGCGCTTGGCCGTCTGCCGCATCTGCCGCAGGGGCTGCGGCTGCCGCCCGCAGATCAGGCGCTCGTGGATCAGGCCATCGCCCGCATGGGGCTGGGCCCGTTCCGCCAGCGCGCCGCCTCGCGCCTGTCGGGCGGTGAGCAGGCGCGCGCCCTGATTGCCCGCGCGCTGGCCCAGGACACGCCGCTTTTGATGGCCGACGAACCCGCCGCGGGGCTGGACCCGGCGCATCAGATCTCGACCATGGAGGTCTTTGCAGCGCTGGCTGACGAGGGCCGCTCAGCGCTGGTTTCACTGCACGACCTGGGGCTGGCGGCGCGCCACTGCACCCGGCTGATCCTGCTGGCCGAGGGCGGCATTCTGGCTGACGGGGCGCCCGCCGATGTGCTGACACCGGAACTGATGGCCCGCGCCTTTGGCATCTCGATCTGGCATCAGAACACGGCAGAGGGGCCGATATTCCAACCCTTGGAGGTGCTATGATGCCTGCCGTCACCCTGGACCGCCCCTGGATCGAGTTTGACCTCGGCGCAGATATGCAAGTGCTGAGCTGGGCAGTGAACCGCCCCGGCCTCGTCACTGCCCGCCGAATCCTGTGGCGCGAGGTCCGCAACAGTGATCTGCCGCGCGATCTGGATGTGACAGAGTGGTTCGCATGCGAGCTTTCTGCGCGCGGTGGCGGGGATGCGGTGGCCTTCCTCACCTCGCGCGATGTGCGCCGCTACTGCGAAGCCATCGCCGAGGTTGAGGGCGTGCATGCCCATGCCGTGGCGACCGTGGGCCTGTCCAATGCCGAACGGGTCGGCAGCCGAATGGATTATGCCAGCCGCAATTGGGGCACCATCAATGTTGCCCTGCGCCTGTCACAGGGGCTGACCCAGGCCGGGCTGATCGAAGCAATGAGCATTGCCGTCCAAACCCGCACCGCCGCGGTGATGGAGGCGGGCATCGACCTGCCCTCAGGAACCGCGACCGGCACCGGAACCGATTGCGTCGCGGTCGCGGCTCCGGCTGGCGCAAATCCTTATGCCGGGCTGCACACTGCCACCGGCGAAGCCATCGGCAAAGCCGTTTACCAGGCCGTCCACACGGGCGCCCTGGAATGGAAAACAACCAACAGGAGGACAGCAGATGCCTGAGCTTCAACAGATGCTGAAAGCGGCGCTGATGCAGGAAGACTGCGGCTGGAACATGGGCTCTTTCGGCGCCATCGGCGAGTTTCACCATGTCTATGGCGACCCGGCGCCGCAGGAACATGCCGGGCTGATGCAGGTGACCAGCCGCGGCGGTGTCCGCATCGACAGCCTCGAAGGTGTACGCCCGGTGGCATATGAGACCCTCAGCCCCAAGCCGCACCGCTGGACCCAGGCAGTCTCACTGTGCCTGCCGCACGCCGATGCCGCGATGAACCGGCGCGATGTCTTGACCGCGCTTGGCCCCGACGAAGACGCTTTGCGCGAGGAAGACCGCGGCGCTTTGCTGTTCGACATGGGGCTGGGCCAGTACCAGGCGGATTTCTGCATCCGCACCGCCGATCCCGAGCTGGAGGAGGTGTTGAATGATAACGCCGGCCGCTCGCTGTTTGAGCACGGCAACCCGGCGATGGGCGCGATCCTGAAGCACCATCCCCAACGGGTGCTGCTGACCCGCCTGGGCCGGGTCGAGGTCTACCAGATGATCGGCGGCCCCGACACCGGCGGCAAATCGCCCGAGGGTCCGCACACCCATGTGCTGCCGAAGCTTCTGAAGGCAGAGCGCACCCATTCGGCCAACACTCCGATTCCCGAGGGCTGGGTGCCCTGCTGCGGCGTGCATCCGGAAAACCCGGTGATCGGCCGGCTAGGTGAGGACAAGGTGTTCAACCGCACAGCCTTTGACGCCTTCCAGGAACTGCTAGGCGCCTGGGGCGCCGAAGCCTACAGCCAGGGTAAGCAGGCGGTCTGGGAGCTGCTGCAGGCGGAAACCCCGGCAGAGGATGCCGCGGAGCCGGAGACCCGCGAAGGCCGGGCCGGCTGGCGCAACGGCATCCGGCAATGGCGGGTGCTGCACGGGCCGAACCGGCTGACCGAGGCCTATGCCGAACGCTTTGACCGCGGGGCTGGAGAAACCGACCCGGAAAATCCGGGCCACTGACGGAAGCTGAGATGTCCCTTGCTCCACTCTTTGATTTCATGACCCGCGGCGGACCGGCTCTCTGGGTGATTGCGGCCTTGTCGGTGCTAACGCTGGCGTTGTTCCTGTGGCGGGCGGTTGCACTGGCCCAGGCAGGCGCTTGGCGCAGGACGCAGACCGAGGCATGGATTGCAGAGTGGCGCGAGGGCGGCACCCCGCCCGCCGCCCCGGGGCAAACCCCGCTGGACCGGGTTGCCGGGGCGGCCATGCGGGCGCTTCTGGCGCCAGGCTTCAGCACTGAGGCCGCAGAAAAGGAAACCACCCGCATCGCCAAGGCGGAGCTGGCAGAGCTGCGGCGGGGGCTGCGGCCACTGGAGCTGATTGCCGCGATTGCGCCGCTGGTCGGGCTTCTGGGGACGGTCCTGGGCATGATCGGCGCCTTCCAGGCCTTGCAGGAAAACGGCAGCGGCGCGGACCCTTCGGTGCTGGCCGGCGGTATCTGGGAGGCGCTTCTGACCACGGCAGCGGGCATGGCGGTGGCGATCCCGGCTTCGGCGCTGGCCTCCTGGATCGAAGGGCTGGCCGAGCGTGAGCAGGCCCGGATGGAAGATACCGCCACCCGTGTGTTCAACGGCGCCCCTGCCCGCCCTGCGCTGCGGCACGCTGCGGAATGACGCTGGGTTTCGGGATACCGCGCGCAAAAAAGCGCCTGAGCCTCGCGCCGATGATCGACGTGGTGTTCCTGCTGCTGGTGTTCTTCATGCTGGCCTCGCAATTCGGCCGCGACCGGGCGGTGCCATTGGCGATGGGCGGTGCGGGCACGGTGTATCAAGGGCCGCCGCGGCTGGTTCTGGTCACCGCTGAAGGGCTGCGGCTGAATGGGGTGCCGGTGGAGGCCGAAGCTCTGGCCGGGCAGTTGAACGGGCTGACCCGTGAGAAAACGGACACCATCATCCTGCAGCCGGACGCTAGCGCCTCTTTGCAGCAACTGATGGACGCCGCCGGGCTGCTGACCGCGGCCGGCTTCACTTCCCTGGCGGTGATGGAGTGAGCGGCATGGATTTCTCCGCCTCCAAGAAACGCCAGGCCGGCGAGCCGATCCTGCCGATGATCAATGTGGTATTCCTGCTGCTGATCTTTTTCCTGCTCTCCTCGCAGATCGCCCCGCGCGCGCCCTTTGCGGTGACCCCGCCCAAGCTAGAGACCGGCGAGACCGCGGCACCGGAAGCGGTGCTGTTCATGGGCGGCGATGGCCGGCTGCATTTCTCAGGCGCCGAGGGCGGCGACGCAATGGCCGCGGTGATGGCGCAGGCGGCCAAGCTTGAGAGCCTCACCCTGCGGGCCGATGCCAAAGTGCCCGCCCGCGCGGTTGCAGCGCTGATCACCCGGCTGCGCGATGCAGGCGTCAAGGCGGTGACCCTGACAGGCACAGGCTCATGACCCGGCGCGCCCTGTTCCCCATCTGCCTCGCTGCCGCCACAGTGCTGCATGCCGCTCCGTTCTTGACGATACGGGAAGGCAGCACAAGGGCCGCTGGCTCCGGGAACAGCGGAAACGGGCAAGTGACACTGGTGGCCGCCTCTGAGGCGCTGGCGCAGCAGGTAACAGACTGGACCCGCCCGCCGGAGATCCACACGCCAGCGCCTGCCAAGATCCTAGGCGAGCCACCGCAGCAGCCTGTGCTCGCTGCCGCTACGGCTGCGCCTTTTACCCCGCCCGCTCCGGCAGCCGTCAGTCAGCCTTTGCTTGCGGCTGCAACCGCCGTGGACACAGCACCGCAACGGCAAGTTTCGCCGCCACTTCCACCACTTCCGGCCGCTGCAGCTGCACCCGCCCCATCCCCCGCGCCTTCAACAGAACGTATGCAAGAGCAAGCTGCCGGCAACAGCCGCCAGCAGGCCAAGGGCGACGGTGGCGCAGATGCGGCCAACACCGGTGATTCAAAACGCACTGCCAGTCTCAAGAACCGCTGGGGCGCAGCAATTATCTCGCGCATCGAGCGGCAAAAACGCCAGCCCCGCGGCGGTGGGAAGGGGACAGTGCGGCTGCACCTGACGGTTTCAACCCAGGGGCATCTGATGGCGGTTACTGTTTCCCAAAGTTCAGGCAACGCTAAGGTAGATCAAGCAGCAGTGGCCGCTGTTAAAAGTGCCCGTATGCCGCGTGCTCCCAAAGCCCTGGCGCCAGGCGGCTATAGCTTCACATTCCGGACGACATTCACCGGCTGACCGCGGTCTTTTTCGGCTCTCTCCACTCAGAGAGACACAACTATGGTGGAAGTAAGTGCCAGTTTTATAGCACAATAAGATACTTCACCCGCAAAGCCCTAGGTAGTTTGCGAAGGGCGTTGAAAGAGACAAGCCTTATACCGCCCTAGAAAACCGACTTCAAAGGCCGCTAGAAATTTCCAAGGGGCCGGTGCCTCGTTTTCGATAATCGGCGGGCCGCCAATTTGTATGTCCGATTCATTGACGCCAATTTTCTGGCTGGTTGGCTGCATCGAGCTTTTACTTTCCGCCCGGCGGGCAAGCTTGACAAGGATCCCGGCACACTCTGGCAGCACACCTTCTCCAGCAAACCTGATAACACTGTTTCCAGCGTCGCAATCAGACAAGCAGAAGCGCTGCAACACATCAATCTAGGCAATGCCTGGGCCGTGCCGCAAAGAAGGGGAAAGACTATGCCACAGAACATCCTGGAAGATCTGATCCTCCGGATCCGTCAGGCCGCAGCATCTGAAGACCGCGTTTCCGCCATTCGCGCATTGCTGCAAGAAAGCCAGGCGGACAAGGAGGAACTGGCGGAGGCCATCGCGGCATTTGAGGAAGACGAGGTGATGGTCTTCGAGGATGAGACGTGTTCGATCTGGACCTGCCGCTATTTTGCCGATGTCGTCTTTGCCCCGCATGAGCATTGCATGGGTGTGCATATCGCCGTGTACCGGGGCACCGAGGTCGAAGTGCTTTACAAACGCGAGCCCGGCAAGCTGCGCCATGGAGGCAACAGCCTGGTCAAGGCAGGCAGTGTGGTGCGCCTTGGACCGGAAGCCATTCATGCGATAACGGCCGACGGGAATGCGCAAAGCCATGCTATCCACGTCTACGAAGGCCCCCTGACAAAAATCGAACGTTCGCTGTTTGACTGGACCACTGGCGAGAGGGTCGCGTTCAGCATGGAAAACTTTCATGCCATGGCACGCCGCAAGGCCAGCATGGCAGAATTCAGCTGATCTGGCGCCGAAACGGCAGAGCCGTTGAAAGCTCCCTGGGTGAAATCTACCCGGCGCCGCGGGCGCCAGACACCTAGGATTTCATAATTTCGAAAACACAGTTGCTAGCGGCGAGTTCGCAGCCGGGGCTTAATCATTTAAAGCAACAAAGCTGAAGACATCGGCTGCACACAGTTGCCCTTCTCAAGTCTCCCCCCTTGCAGCGGCTCAGCTCGCGGTTCCGCGACTTGCACTAGGGATGCCAAACAGAAAATTTGGACAGCTGCTGGATCAGGCCACAGGGCGACATGTCTTGTCATCAGCTAAGTTAAAGCTGCCAAGGCATTTCAAAATCAGCTTGAATGAATTCAGGTTGCGGCATTTGCGAATTGATCATTCCTTGCTCGCGCAAAAGCCGTTTGCTTCGTAAGGACGTTCTGCGCAATCTGTAGCTGCCATTCGCACAGCAGCTGCTGGCGAATTAGCACGAACGTCATCCGTCGGCGGTTTCCATTTTCCACGCCGCTAGCAGTTTCGGCAGAGCTTCGTTCCAATCCAGGACACCCGCGCTTTCAGCCCAGCCCTGATATTGGCGGATCAGGTCTTTTTCCAGAGCCGGACTGCACCCTGTGAGGTTCGTCAGCTCGGTCCGGTCTGCCTCGATGTCATACAGTTCCCATGGGCAATCATGCATCCGCACCAGCTTGAATTGGTCCAGCCGGATAGCCGCATTGCCTTCATGCTCCCAAAAAATCGGCAGCTCGCGCTGCCAGTCCTTGCCTTGAAAGAGGCCTAGAAGCGACTCCCCCTGCAGCGGCTGGATTTCATGCCCGCCCACTTCGGTCTGGTAAGCAGCCCCGGCCGCTTCCAGGATGGTCGGGAGAATGTCCACCACATGGCAGGCTGCATGGGCAGTGCCGCTCGGCTTGAATCCTGCCGGCCAATGCGCCACCAGAGGGGTCGAGATACCGCCTTCATGCACATAGTGCTTGTATAGGCGGAACGGCGCGTTGGAGACATTGGCCCAAGGCTTGTCATAACTTTGGAAGGTCTGGGCATCACCCGGGTGCAGCCCGGCAACATTGCCCATGGTGATCTGTTTCCCGTCATGGGTCCTGTCGGGGTAGAATTTCGCCCAGCCGTCCTCGGCCATGAATTCAGCGCAGCCGCCGTTGTCGCTGAGAAACAGGATCAGTGTATTGTCAAACTGCTCCAGCCGCTTCAGCGCGGCAACCAGCGTGCCAATGGACTGGTCCATCCGGTCCACCATCGCCGCATAGGTTGCCATCTTGCTGGCTTCCCAATCCTTGTTTGCTTCCTCCGCCCAGCTGTGCACCGAGCGGTCGCGTGGCGAAATATCCCAATTGCGCTGGAACACGCCCCGGCCGGCCATGGTTTCGTGGCGGGCGGTCCGGATCTGGTCCCAGCCCTTGGCATAGATTCCGTCATAGCGGGCGATGTCCTCGGGATGGGCATGCAGCGGCCAGTGCGGTGCGGTATGGGCGAGATATAGAAAGAACGGTTTTTCATCGGCGACCGCGCCCTCGATCATGCCGATAGCTTTGCTGGTGATGGCATCAGTGAAATAGAAGTCATCGGGCATAGTCTCGACCCGGCTGTCATCCTCCAGCAGGTAGTGCGGCGAAAAGAAATGCGTTGCGCCGTCCATGATGCCGTAGAACCGGTCAAAGCCGCGCTGGCGCGGGGTTGGATGCTCGACATCGCCAACGCGCCAGCTGTCCACGCTGCGGGGCTCAAAGTCGCCGGCAACATGCCATTTGCCAGACATCAGCGTGGCATAGCCGCTGGCCCGCAGATGCTCGGCAATTGTCGCACTGTCGTTGCGCAGAAACCCCTGGTAGGCGGGTGTGCCCAGATTGGCGCCCATATGGCCGACGCCTGCATTGTGGGGGTAAAGCCCGGTCAGCAAAGAGGCGCGTGTGGGACAGCAGCGGGCGCAATTGTACATGGCTGACAGCAGCACCCCGCCCCGGGCCAAGGCGTTGATGCTAGGGGTCCGGATCTCGGACCCGGTGCAACCCAAGTCGGCAAAGCCCATGTCATCGGCCAGGATCAGGATTACGTTGGGGCGGGAGGGAACGGCTTTCTCGGTCATGGCAGAACTTTCAGGCGTATTCAGGCAGCTGAAGCGCCGGACAGCGGCACCCCCTCAACAGTGACCCGGTGCATCAGCCGGCGGAACCCATGGTAGTCGTTGATCGCCTTGTGCCAAGTCGCGCGGTTGTCCCACATGGCAATGTCACTAGCCTGCCAGCGCACCCGGCATTGAAACTCGGGCTGCTGGCAATGGGCGTAGAGCATCGTCAGAACAGCGTCAGACTCAGTTGGGCTCAGCCCTTCGATCCGGGTGGTGAAGACCGGGTTTATGAACAGCCCGCGCCGCCTGCTGAGAGGGTGGGTGATAACAACCGGGTGGCTAACCTCCTGGGTGGCGGCCCCGGCATTGCCCAGACGGCCGCTTCTGGCTGCCTCGCTGTCCGCGGCGGCAGCCCCGAACACATGGCGCGATGAATGCACCGCTGTCAGCTCGTCCAGAAACCGGCGCATCGGCGCCGACAGCGCTTCATAAGCCGCGCCCATGGAGACAAACAGCGTGTCACCGCCAAAGGGCGGCATTTCAATTGCGCGAAGAATGGACCCCATTGCTGGCTCCTTGTCATAGGAATGATCCGTGTGCCAGCCCTCGCCGACCGCCTCCGCCTGGTCCTTTTCCTTCAACACCATGGCAATTTCCGGGTGTCCCTCGACCGGCTTGAAGAACCGGTTGACGTTAATCGGGCCGAACCGGCGGGCAAAGGCCAGATGGTCTTCCGGACCAGCAGCCTGTCCCCTCAAGACTACGACAGAATACTTGGCAAAGGCTGCCTCAATCGCGATGAAATCCTCGCTGCGGCGGATATCCGCACCGAAAATCTCCGCACCCAGCCCGCCTGTCAGAGGCAAAATTTCCATGTCATCCTCCAGCATGTACTAAAGGCAGAATAGGGCTTGCCTGAAGCGTGGAAAAACTGATTTAATTTAACCCAAAAACAGGTTTATCTGATGGTTCGCTTCACCCTCCGCCAGCTGCTCTACCTGACAGAAACGGCGCAGCAGGGCGGCATCGCCCAGGCTGCCCGCCGCCTGAATGTTTCGGCCGCAGCCATCGCTTCGGCACTGGACAAGCTGGAAGCCGCAACCGGGTTGACCCTGTTCGACCGGTTCCCGGCGCAGGGCATGCGGCTGACCCGTGCCGGTCAGGCCTTCTCCGAGCATGCGAAGACGCTGCTGGCACAAGCCGCGTCACTGGACAGGCACGCCGGCGATCTGGCAGCAGGCCGTGCGGGCCGGATTCACATCGGCACCCATCACGCGCTGGCGCAGCGGATTGTTCTGCCTGCGGTGCTTGCTTTCCGCGAAGAACACCCCGGCGTCCGGATCGAGGTGGTGGAAGATGACTACCACGCCCTGACGGAAGCGCTGGACAGCGGCGCAGTGGATGCGCTGGTCGTCTTTGATCAGGGCTTCGACCCTCGCCGCCACAGCGTTGAGGTGCTGATGGAGCTGCCGCCACTGGTTCTGTTGTCAGCCGCTCACCCACTGGCATCCAAGAGCCGGATCAGCCTTTCTGACCTGGGAGGACTGCCCTACATCGCAGTGTCTTCTGAGGGGCCCGGCCCCAGCTACCTTCAACTGCTCAATGCTGCTGGCGTCCATCCCGATGTGCCGTTCCGATCGCAATCGCGCGAGCTGGTTCACGCCTATGTCGGTAAGGGGCTTGGGTACACGCTGGCTGGTTTCCCGCTGAAACAAGACCGTACAATCGAGGGCGACCCGATTGTTGCACGGCCGCTCAAGGAAAGCATTGGCCAATACAGGGTTGTGATCGCCCGCGCCCGCCAAGCCGCCCGCGCAGAGCTGGCTGACCGGTTTCTTGAGAAGTGCATGCCGCCGGTTGTGAATTCTGGCCCCGCCGGATTCTAAAGTCCCACTGAACGTGATGCTAACCTTCTTCTACTTAATCGAGTCAGTCGTAAGGAAACCGCGTGCTTTCAGCGGTTGTGAGAGTACATATGCAAGAAACACCCGTTGCCCTTTTATTACGTTGAAGTCTTTTACTTTGGCGGCCAGAGCAGGCAAACGCAGCATCTAACCTGCCCTCTTTACAAGAAATTTAACGCATAGCAGCGCTCAGATATCGGCAGCTTTGCACAGGAAACGGAATTTGCAGTATCCTGCGATACTCACTTGGGCGTCCGCCCAGGTCTGACCGAGTGCCACAGAACAGCTTTGGCATTGCCGCCGTCCATGCCTCGCGCAGCATTTCTGAAGGCCGTAGAGTCGCCCTGCGAATCTTCCCACATAATCTCTGCAAGTTCAATATGTTGGCACCATGATGGGTTATACCGGTCGCGATGCATGATCCATCGTTCATCCAGAGCTGCCCTTTCTTCGATTGTTTAGACGGCACCTTCAGCCCCTCCCGCCGCCACAGCCGCTCGATCCGGCCGCCACGGACCTGACAGGCTGCATCTCGCGGTAATGCTGCAATCCAACGATAGCCGTATCGGCCGTATTGCCTGGCCAATTCGGTCATGTCGGCAACCAGCCGCTCTTTCGCCCTTGTACTCGAACCAAAGGCGCATCAATGGCTCATTCTCCCCGGCCCCTTGGACGCTGCCGCTGTGTCGAGCGATGTTGTCCGAGCACGCGGCAGAGCCGGCGCTCCGATACCTTCATCCCGCTACGGATCAGCTCAGTGCAGGTTCGGCGACGAGCGGGGCTCAGGGGCGCCGCCCGTTCAGCTTCCTTCAGGATGTGCTTTTCCAGCGTCAGGTCCGACACAGCCTTTCTCAGCCGCTCGTCCTCTTTCCGGAGACGCATGAGTTCCTTCAGTTGGTCGGCTCCCGTTCCACCATACTGCTTGCGCCAGCGGTAGTAGGTCTGCTCCGTGATGCGAACCTCCCGGACCGCATCAACTCGCGCCATTCATTGCCCGACCAGCACATCAACCTGCCGCAGCTTCTGAACTATTTCCTCAGGCTAGTGCCGCTTGTTCGTCATTTTCTGTCTTCCGTTTCCAATACATAACGGTAGACCAGTTCAGATGGGGCATTCCATGCGCTGTGGGCTTGCTGTCCGGCAAACGCCAGCGGCATGACAGCCTTTCCCAAAGTTTCATCCTTTGAAAAATTTGACCGAGTGAATTGATCAATCATCTTAAGTGTATGCTTGACGGCCGCTCAGCGAGGGAGCCGCAGCCGGTTAAAGGTCAAGCAGTAAGCGAGGCCTGCAAAATGCCTGAAGCGGCGCGAAAGACCTATTTGCTCGACACACATCGCCTGCGCGACCCGGCGCAGACGCTGGAGCAGGTCAGGCCGCATCTCGCCAGCATGGGCATAACCCGCATTGCCAATCTGACCGGGCTTGACCGCATCGGCCTGCCAGCCGTGATGGTCACCCGGCCGAATTCCCGTTCTGTCGCGGTCGCCTTGGGCAAGGGGTTGTCGCTAGAAGCCGCGCAGGCGTCGGGGGTTATGGAGGCAATCGAGACCTGGCATGCCGAGCGGGTTTCCTTGCCGCTTCGCCTGGCAAGCCTGACGGATCTGGAACAGGAGGTGCAAGTTGCGGATGTTGAGCGCTTGCCCCGGGTTGCCGGGAGCCGTTTTGATCCGTACCGGCCCATGCTATGGATAGAAGGCCATGATCTTGCTGGCCAAACTTCCCGGTGGCTGCCTTACGAGATGGTCGATACGGACTACACCACGCCGCCCCGCGGCGGGCAAGGGGCATTCCCGCGCTCCACCAACGGGCTTGCCTCGGGCAATGATGCATTGGAGGCTGCCTGCCACGCAATTTGCGAGCTGATTGAGCGGGACGCCACCACGCTTTGGCATTACTCAGATTCGAAACCGCGCATTGACCCGGATACGGTCGACGATCCCCGCTGCAGGCAGGCGCTTGACCGCTTGGCAAGGGCCGGAATCGAATTCGGGATCTGGGAAACAGCGACCGACGTTGGTGTTGCCTGCTTTCATTGCGTCATTGGTGAGGGAGGCAGCCAGCCCGGCCATATCGGTATTGGCGACGGCTGCCATCCTGACCGTTCCATAGCGCTGCTGCGGGCCGTGACCGAGGCGGCGCAGACCCGGCTTACTTATATTTCGGGAGCACGCGACGACCTGGATCCAAACGAGTTCACAGCAGAGGCTGTCGCAACACGGGGGCAATATATCCGCGGCTTGATCCGCTGTACTCAGCCGACAGAGAGCTTCCAGGATTGCCCGAGTTTCAGCTCGCCATCCTTTGAAGAGGACCTGGATTGGCTGCTAGAGCGCCTGAATTCCGCTGGGATAAATCAGGTTCTGATCGTCGACCTGTCCCGCCGCGGCATGGGCATTGCTGTGGTGCGTGCATTGATACCGGGCCTGGAGGCGCCGCACGACGACCCGGATTTTGTCCCTGGTCCGCGCGCGCAGCAAGTGATGGAGGCGGCGGGATGACTGCAATTGTCTTTGCAGGCCCAACCATTGCGGCGGTCGAAGTCAGGGCACTGATTGATGCGAAGGTTCTGCCTCCAGCCGGTCAGGGGGATATCTACAGGGCAGCCCGGGAAAAACCGTCTGTCATTGGCCTGATCGACGGGTATTTCGAAGGCGTTCCATCGGTCCGGCACAAGGAAATTCTCTGGGCGATGGAGCAGGGAATTGCGGTTTTTGGCAGTGCCAGCATGGGGGCTTTACGGGCCGCTGAACTGTCCGTTTTCGGTATGACCGGTGTTGGCCGTATCTTTGAAGACTACGCATCCAGCCTGCTGAGCGACGATGACGAAGTGGCGGTTCTTCACAGCCCGGAAGAGCTCGGTTTCAAGCCGCTGAGCGAACCTATGGTTTCGATCCGTGCAACTGTTGAGCATGCGGCCAGCGAGGGGTTGCTGGCAGCTGATGAGGCTGCGCAGCTGATAAACACTGCAAAAGCGCTTTTTTACAAGGATAGGACCTGGGACAGAATTCTGGAGGGGTTCGGGGACGCCCATTGGCACAGTGTGTTCTCGAACTGGCTGCCGGCAGGGCGCATTGATGCAAAGCGCCAGGATGCGTGTGAGATGCTGGCGCAGATGTCAGCATTTCTGACCGGCGATGCGCGCGGCAGGGGAGTGCCGGGGCACCGGGTCGAGCGCACGCTTGCCTGGCAGAAACTGGCAAGCCGCGTCGAAGCAGAGAATACAGGCGTGCAAAAGGGTTCACGCGGCCTTCTTGACGAATTGCGCCTTGACCCGGAGCGCTATGCCGGCTTCCGCACAAAGGCCGCTCTTCGCGTACTGGCGCTGCAGAGAACGGAAGGTACGGCAAAGCGCATCGAACACGCAGCACTTTTGGATCTAATGGCCCGCCACCGTGCTGCTAGGGGGCTGTCTCAAAGCCGCGTCTTGCAACATTGGCTGCGAGAGAACGGATTGGACGGAACAGGATACGAAGAGTTGCTCCGGGACACTCTCTGCGCAGAGGAAACGGTAAGCGCTCTTGGGAACCACCTGGACCCGCATATTCTGGCCGAACTCCGGTATGCGGGTGCTTATGCGGGTTTGCAGGAACGCGCGAAGGAAAAAGAACAGAGACTGCAAAAGATGGACGCAGCAGCAGACAGCTTGCCGGGTGCGGACAAACTGCAGGTACTAATCTGGTACTTTGAAACCCTGTTGGGCCGCGAGACGCCTTCAAACCTCGATTCCCATGCGAAATCCATCGGTCTTGCAGACGCCGAAGAATTCTATGCGCTGATCACCCGCGAATTCATGTATCATCAAAGCTGCATAAACCAGCCAGCGGCGGGAAAAACGGAATAGGCAGGAGATACAGGGGACACAGCGGTTTTGGAGGGACCCATGTACAACCCTGATGATTTTGACGAAGAGGCCCCGGGCACCCGATTCCTTTTGTTCCCGCAGGCACCGTTCCGCAAGCCGGATGCCGTTCCCGAACTGGTTGAAATCTCCGCACCGCGGGGCAGCATCGACCCGGGGCCGTCGGGGCCGCGCATGTATACCGTCAACCCGGTGGGTAAACGTATCCCCTACGGCGCCCTCATAGACCGCCCGGCAGGCACTGGCATGTATCTGCCGCCTTGGGATGGCTATATTCAGCCGCCGCCCGAACCGGATCAGTTCGGTAATTTCAGCCATATCCTGCCATCCGATCCTGCATTTGAAGCAGCGCATCTGTTTGGCGCGGCGCATTTCACCATGGATGTCTGGGAAGGGTACTTCGGCCACCCGGTACCCTGGCACTTTGCGCGGGATTTCGAGCGGCTGGAACTGTCGCTTTTGCCCAGTCTGGATAATGCCCATATCGGCTGGGGCTTTCTGGAAACCGGCGGCACCAGCGAACATGGAGGCGAATACCGCGCATACAGCCTGAATTTTGATGTTGTTGCCCATGAGATCGGCCACGCCATCATCTACAGCGTGGTGGGGATGCCGCCCTCGGAGGATGTGCCCGGTGAATATTACGGTTTCCATGAATCTGCGGCTGATATGGTCGCGCTGCTTGCATCCCTGCATTTTGGATCTGTTGTCGAAGAACTTCTGGAGAACACCCGGGGCAATTTGTACACGTTCAATCAACTCAGCCGGTTTGCAGAGCTTTCCGGAAACGCCCAGATCCGGATGGCGGCCAATACCCGGACCCTGCCGGAATTCGCGCATGGCTGGACCAGCGAGCACGCGCTGTCGGAACCCCTGACCGGCGCGATGTTCGACATCTTTGTCGATATCTTCCACGAAAGGCTGCTGGTTCAAGGGCTGATCACGCCGGAAATGGAGGACCTCTCGGACCGGCTGGAGGAAACGCCTTACTACAGCGACGTCATGCAAGCGCTTTTTGATGCCCGCTATGCGCTTGATCCCGAAGGTTTTCGCGTGTCCTTGCTGGAGGCCCGCGATTTCCTAGGCTCTTACCTGGCCGATGCCTGGAGCCTGCTGGAAGCGAAGAACCTCACGTATTCAGCCGTCGAACAGGCGCTGCTGGCTGTGGATGCTGATATCACCGGCGGCGCCTTCCGCACGATCATTGCAGGCAATTTCAGAATGCGCGGCATCGGGCTGGTTCAAGCCGGCCCCCGCCTTCAGTCCGCCGATGATACAAGCCACGCGGTTTCGGTTCGCACCCGGGTGCCCGAATGGTAGAGATTCAATAACCTTTAAATTCCAACCTTTTTGTGGCATTTTATTTGCAGGGGGACTTTCTCGAACAATCGGGCGCGCACGTGTTTCGGCTCAAGCATTGGGAGAAAATCTTCTGGTGTTGTTTTCATAGCCACGGGAGTGAGTAAGGTGGCCGAGACGTTACTCAGTTTTTCAGAAGTGTTACTATTCGGACGTTTGGTGAAGGACCTGAAGATCAAGGACAGGGGCCGGGGAGAGCGTTGCGGCGACAACGGGTTTCTTGCAAAACAGCTGCAAGAAGGAACGGATCCACGGCTCGCCCGCATCTACGGGTTTTCCTATGAAGGCGCCTATCATCAGCTGCCTGAGCCTGTCATCCTGCTGGTGCACGGTAAAGGGGAAGACGCTTTTGCTGACAGCGGCGAATTCGCCCGCTCGCCATTGAGCCCTTCTAAATCAGGTGTTGCTGCGGCGGATTTCCAGATGGCCGACAAGGTCAAGGTCTGGGAATACGACAAGGCTGACTACACAATACGCATGGACCTGATGACCGGCATGCTGGAGCAGGTTTTGCTGGACGTGTACTTCGGGTCAGCTGGCCCAGCCGTCAGCGGTGCCAAAGTGAGTGGCGCCAAGGTTAGCGGAGCAAAGGTAAGCGGAGCCAAAGTTAGCGGCGCCAAGGTAAGCGGTGCTAAGGTCTCGGGCGACTGAAACGTGTCCGCGTTCCGCGCCGCGTCAGAAACCGACTTTCTTCAGCCCTTCGGTAAAGTGCTGCGTGTCTTCCTCCAGGCGGTCGGGCCGCACCCTGGCCCGGCGCTCCAGCGCGAAATTCAGATGTGCCTCCTGGTGCTTCCGGCCATTTCCTGTGCCAGGTCCATTCGGCCGAGATGGGCAAAGCCGGCCGCAAGCATCCTCTGAAGCGCGCGTTGAGAGACCGCTCTGAGCCGGGTATCCGGGTAACCACCTAGCCAGAGATTCCAAGCGGAACGAAGCCTGCATACGACGCCTGCGCTGTCGTCGTGCGCAGCAACTTCCGACCGGCGCAAATGCTCTGAAAGAGCATCGTCAGTGGCTAGGAGTTCTATAGTTTGGGAGCGGTGCCCTAATGTGATAGTATTCGGCACAAGTTGCGTTGAGGCCAGTTCGAGCGGGTTCATTTGCTCTGAAAGGGACGTAGCTGCCATGATGCTTCATAACGAGTTAAAGGGCGTTTTGCCCGCACTTCTTACTGCCGCTCTGATTGCAACTGCACCGGCTGATACCGAAGCCCAGGTGCGTGAGGAAAGCCATGGCGTTGTGCTTCTGCGCGGGCTGCCGACGCTGGAAACGGCACACAGCATAGCAATTGTTGAGCTTGATCCGGAGCAGTCAAACTTTGGAGAAATCTTAAGCGAGGTTGAGCAGCCGGAAATGACTCACCCTTTGCATCATCTGTACTACAGCCCTGCCGGGCGACTCTATGCGACCGGCCTGGATCCGGTTTGCAGCCTTGCGGAAATCGGACTGGAGCGGGACGCCACCGGAGCACCGCAAGTAACGGGTTTTGACTGTCTCGATACTCAGGGCCAGATGGTAGGCGAAGACATCATGTGGCATTCCTCAAATGGCAAGGAGTACATGTTCGTGACCTTTATGGGAGGCCTCGGTGGTAATGATGGCGGAACACTAGGGGTATTTGACCCGCAATCCAACGCGGTTGCCAAAGTCATCGAAGCGCGGCCAAGCCAGGTGGGCGCGGACAAACCGTACATAATGTATCCGCACGGCATCTCCGCCTATCAGGACCGGATGGTCATCACTTCAACGGTTCATCCTGACCTTGCCACTGGCGTGGGGAACGCACTGACCGTCATTGACCTCAACTCCTTGGAACCCATCCAGAATATCGTGGTGGAGAACGAAAAACCGCTCGGCTTCCCGTCGTCGCCTGTAGAAGTTCTGTTCGCCCGGCCTACGATGAATGAAAACATCGAGCCAGCGGTGCTGGTGAATACGATGTTCGGGTTTGAAACTTGGAAGGTCCCCTATGACGAAGCCTCTAAAACCTTTGGCAGCCCCAAAGTTCTTTACAGCGGTGTGGCAAACAACACGGCTGTGCCGCTGGAGTTCTATGGCACAGAAACGGAGCTTTTCATCAGCCATGCACTGCCTGGTGTGGTGAAGCGCTATGACCTCTCCAAACTCCCTGAACTGGTGTCCACCGGTCCGGACATTCAGGCGGAAGCCGGTGCGCATCACATGATTTTCTTCAAATCGAAATCCGGCCGCGATCTGATTGCGATCCAGAACAACTTGCTGAACCTCGGCAATGCGGCAGACAATGATCCGACTGACGTGGACTTCATAGCGGCTGTGAATGCCCATACGATCACAGTGCATGATTTGGCCACCGGCGAACGCCTGGGCACAGTGAACTTCAGAGAGAAGTACAACAAGGGCGTGGACAATCTTGAAGGGCTGTTCGGATCCGGTTTCGTGCATCACCACTGAGGCGATGCGGCGATGGCAGAGCAGCGCTGGATTGCGGCAGTCGCGGCGGCGGTTGCCATGGGAGGCGGAGCATTCTTCGCAGTAGGGGCGCTTCGGCCAGATCCGACGCCGGTTGCGGGGTTCTCGGCCCCGTTTGTGTTCGGGCGGTTTTCGGTACCGCAGGACAATCCGCTGACCGAGGAGGCATTTGCCCTCGGGCGGCGGTTGTTTTACGATCCTTTGCTTTCCGGCGGCAACGACCGGTCTTGCGCAACCTGCCACATCCAGCGGCTTGCTTTCACAGACGGCCTCCCCAGAGCTGCCGGACTGGATGCTGAAGATCTGGACTTCAGCAGCATGAGCCTGGTGAACCTGCTGTGGGGGCAGGAACGATTTTTCTGGGACGGCAGAGCTCTCGGCCTAGAGCAGCAGGCCCTGCTTCCGATTCAGAACCCCAGGGAAATGGCGCAGGATCTGGAGGGGCTGGTCAGCGAACTTAATGGCTCCCGCCGATACCGGCGGATGTTCCGGCAGGCGTATGGGGATGTGTCATCCGAGAACATCGCGCGTGCGCTGGCCACTTTCATGCGAATGCTCATCTCCGCCGATTCAAAATATGACCGCTTCCTTCGCGGCGAGGCGAAGCTGTCCGAGCAAGAGGAACTGGGCCGCAAGCTCTTCATGGCCCATCCGGACACCAAGGCTTCGCTTCGCGGCGGCAATTGCATCGACTGCCACAGCCAATTCCTCACTTCCGGGTTCCGGGACGGTCTGGATGGATTTTCCAACAACGGTTTGGATAGGGACGAAGACTTGCCCGCCGGATTAATGGCAGTCACCGGCAACCCGGCGCATAAGGGCTTCTTCAAAGTGCCAACCTTGCGCAATATCGCCGTGACAGCCCCTTATATGCACGACGGGCGCCTACGGACGCTTGAAGACGTGATGGACCACTACAATGACGGGGTGGTGGTCAGCGACACGCTGAGCCCCCTCATTCTCGAAGCCGATAACACCACTTCTCCGCCTGGCCCCTTTGTGGGATTGCGCCTGACGGACGATGAGAAGGCCGCAATCATAGCCTTTCTCCATACGCTGACGGACGAGGCGTTTTTGTCAGATGACCGGTTTTCCAATCCATTTGAAGGAGAGACGTGATGCCTGCGGTGAAGCCGCAATTCATCAACATCTTGCTGGTTTCCCTGCTGGGGCTCACCGCTTGGCACGCCATTTGGAAACCGGGTCCGCCATCCAATCAGCTGCGGCTCGTCTTTACAGCAGAGGCCGACGGAGAGGATCTGGTCTTCGATCAGTTCCTGTATAAAAACCCAAGCGGGCCGGGGCAATTCAGAGTGCAGAACTTCCGCTTTTATATCAGCAATATTCAGCTTTCCGGAGAAGACGGGGCCTATGTTGAGCCTGACAGCTACCACTTGGTCCGGTTCGGCAGCCAAAACAAAGATTTTTCGATTGAGCTGAGCAATGTTCCGTTGAAATCATATTCCAGCCTCGCCTTTTCGGTCGGCATAGATGAACCAGCGAACTCCTCAATCGAACCGCGCGGCGACCTGGATCCAAACAGCCAAATGGCCTGGAACTGGGAAGTCGGCTACAAATTCGTTGTGTTCGAGGGCAGCCTGAAAATGGGCGAGGGCATCCAGCCTTTGGTTTACCATGTGGGCTTTAACGAAAACCGTCGCGACCTCCTGTTCACTCGGCCCATGGAAGAGGACCTTAGCGGTACGAGTGAGGTGAGTTTCAAAGTAGACGTCATGAAACTGTTTGACAGCGCATCCGTATTGAACCTGGCGCAATTGCAGTCGGTGAAGTTTGACCGTCAGGACGCAAGAGTGCTGGCGGAAAACTACTCCAGAATGTTCTCCATCGAAGAAAATTGACCTCAAGGCAGTGAAGCTTCAAAGCCTTCCACGCTGGACATGCGCGAAGGCACGCCACGCGATAAAGATGCGCTTAGCCTGCAGCCATATTCAAAACTAAAAGCTGTCTGATATCCAGTCCATGACCGGATTGCGTCTGTTGGCAAGCAGGCGGGACATGGAGTAATGGTTGATCTTAGGCAAAACCATCAGCTGGGCGCGGATACCGGCACGTGCAAGCTGGCCGCTGTAGTCTTTTGACTGAGAGATGAATTGACCCGTTTCACGGCTTCCGACCGCCACAAGGATATCCGGGCGCTCGGTTATTGCTTCTGCGCGGGGACTAAGGTTCGCGGCATCCGCGTCGCTTAGATGCAGGTCGCGGTTCAAAAAGGACCGCTTCATAGGACCAAGGTCAAAGAGCCCGCTCAGCAGCGCCGCCTTCCGGATGCCGCTGCCGCCGGCCCACTCCTCTTCTAGTATCCGCGCGGCTAGGAAGGCACCCACAGAATGTCCGCACAAAGTTATCCGCTCCGGATCACCATTCCACTCCGGGATGTTTTCACGCACCCAGTGAAACGACAACAAAACCTGGCGGATAATCTCCGCAACCCGCACCGTAGGTGCAAGGTCGTAATTCACGAGCACAACAGTATAGCCTTGCCTGACCATCCGGTTTGCGATGTAGCGGTACTGGCTTTTGTCCAGTGCGCGAAAGTAGCCGCCATGGATAAACAGGAATACCGGGGCATTGCTGATTTGGGCCGGGAAGATATCGAGCTTCTGGCCCGCACTGCTGCCATAGCCGACATCCAGAGAACAGCTGAACCGGTAGCGTGCAACATGGCTTTGAACCAAGTTTGTCAGCAAGTGGTACCGGGCAATGGGATGCCGCCTGCGGAGGTAAAATTGATTGTCGATATCCGGCACTTGCCAATGCTCCTGGTTGCCAGCGGCTTACGGCCGCGTTTCCGGCCGTGCCTCATGGTGTTACCGGGCAACAGCCCGGCAGTCGCGGGCGCCCGCTTGTACACCGGACGCCCGCAGTGAATGTTATTCTGCAACTTCAAAGTGGTCTTCGCGAAGGCGCGCGGTGCCATCAGGCTGCAAAACCCACAATTCGTTGGTGATGATGCCCCGGGCATTGTTCATTTCCCAGTCCGCTGAAACACGCGCCGCGGTCAAGGTTTTGTCCACAACCGTAGTTGTGGTGTTGAAATAGATCACGTCATCGAACCCCTGTTCGATTATGTTTTTCCAGAACCCCTGGATCGCCTCACGGCCTTCAAACCTGCCGAAAGGTTTGGCAACCATGACGGCATCTTCTTCGTACATTGCCGCTGCAGCGGCGGCGTCACCGGCATTGAAAGCCTCCCGCCAGGCGCGGCTGGCGGAAGCTACGGCCAGGTTCAGCTCATATTCTTTCACGGCGCGGGCTTCGGCCTCCTGTGCCGGTGCCTGGGCGCTCATAGCGGAAATTGCAATTGCGGCCGCGGCTATGGATCGGACGGGCTTCATGAGAGTTCTCCTTGACTTGCAGTTCATGGGAGAGAATGCCCGCCTTACACTGTTTGAAAAACAGAGATAAAGTGAAATCATTGTTCATATTGAGAGAACTGTAAATGCTGTCTCCGCTCCCGCGTAGCTTTGTAACTATCGTTGAAACCGGATCTATCTCACGGGCTGCGGAGGATCTAGGAATTGCCAAGTCTGCGGTCAGCCAAAACCTAAAAAGGCTCGAAGAACGGCTTGGCGTAAAGCTGGCGAACCGGACGACACGCCAGTTTGTGCTGACACCTGCCGGGGAAAAATACTATCAGCATTGCAAAGGGTTGCTTGCACTGTCCCAAAGAGCAGCAACAGAAATGGAAGTGTTTGGCGCGGAGCCGGCCGGACCCCTGAAAATTACAGCACCGCATGCATTCATCGGCCCGGTTATCGCCCCTGCTTTACTCCGGTTGAAGCAACGGTTTCCCCGGCTTGAGCCTTTTGTCATAGCCGAGGACAAACGCCTTGATCTCGTTTCAGAAGGCATCGATGTAGCGATAACCGCCGGACACCTGCCGGACAGCAGCTTGCGCGCACGGCGGATAGGCCAAATATGCGATGTTCTTTGTGTCTCGCCTGCTTTGATGTCAGAAGCACCTGCGGCCGCAGACCCGGCCTTTTGCCAATGGGTTCAATCACTCCCCTACTTGGCGCACGTGCGCGAACCTTTAACAGTAGAGCACAACATTCCGGTTGCCGACAGTACCAAATCCTCCGTGGCGCGTTTCACCCCAAGCCTCCGCAGCAACACAATTGAAGCATTGGTGTCATTTGTACGGGAAGGCCTGGGGATCGCACTTCTGCCGGACATTGCTGTTTTGAAAGACCTCCAAGCAGGTTGTCTCGTGCGGTTATGCCCGGTAGGGGAAAACGAACCAGAACCAATCTTCGCAGTACACGCTTACGGCGCCCTCGCTCCGAAATCGGTGCAAGCGGTCATTGAGGCTATCAGTGCAGCTATCAGAGCTGCTGGCCTTGAGCCCCGGCAGCCCTAAACACGCAGCCGAAGATGGAGGCTCGAAACCGCCATTTCTTCCATAAGATCTTTGATGTCCCCCCGGGCAACAGCAGTTTCAGGACAGTGTTGCTTGCTGCGCTAGCAAGTACTGACGCGCCCTCCGGCCGCGGGAGCTCGGAAAATTCTGCAAACCTGCTATAATTTGACTGGCTCGAGACCGGCCCTGAGCGACCGGCCGAGTTTCCGAACGCTCGCCGGGAGTCTTTTTCATGCCTGCCGCCTTATTTACCCGTCGATCTCTCCTCGCCCTAGGAAGCACTGCTGTGGCGATGGGAGCCTCGGGCTTCCCTGTTCCTGCCAACGCTGCGGGCCTCGCGCCGACGCCTTCGATGCGCGGCGGCGCCAACAATTACCGGCCAGGCGCACCAATCGTCGACAGGATTGGCGGCGGGGGGTTTTGGATGACGGGCACGGTCCGGCGCGCAGGTGATGGCGCCCCGCTTGCCGGCCAGCGCATCCAGATCTGGGCACACACGACCGAAGGGCATGAGCGCGAGCAGCGGAGCCATGGGGCCACACTTACGGATGCGAATGGGGAATTCCGCCTCGAGATGCCGCAGATCGTCCCCGCCTTTGGACAGCCGCATGGCCATCTCGCTTATGATAGCGGTGACTTTGAAACCGTCTTCCTGCGTCCGGTCATGCGGAGCGCCAAAGATACCACTCTAAGCGCGCACTTCGTCCTTCAGCCCGCCTAAGCGCAGTGGGTGCAAAGGATATGAGTCCGGCCCGAAGGGCCTTAATCTGGAGCGTCTTCGCGGCCGTCGTTGTTGCGCCAATCTCTGCTGCGGCAATGAGCCCGCTACTCGCATGGCGCCACACTGTCTATATCGCGGCGGGATTTGCCGGCGTGATCGCGATGGCACTCCTGCTTGTACAGCCTTTGCTTGCAGGCGGGTACTTGCCTGGCTTGTCTGTGCGGCGCGGGCGGAACGTGCATCGCTGGACCGGCGGAGCCTTGATCGCAGCAGTTGCAACCCACGTGGCAGGCCTATGGATCACCAGCCCGCCAGACGTGGCCGATGCGCTGCTCTTCGCGTCGCCAACTCCGTTTTCCGCTTGGGGCGTGATCGCGATGTGGGCGGTCTTCGGTGCTGCGCTTCTGGCCGCATTTCGCGGGCGTTTCCGCCAGAGACTGCGCAGCTGGCGCCGTGCTCATACCGCTCTCGTGTCAGTTACCGTCATCGGGAGCGTGGCCCATGCCATGATGATCGAGGGCACAATGGAGACTGTGTCAAAAACCCTGCTTTGTGTCTTCACCCTCGCCGCAACGGGTAAGGCGGTGGCAGATTTTCGGGCGTGGGCGACCCGGTCGCACCGTGATCCCTGAAGCAAGTCCGAGCGATGACTTTGCCCTGTGGACCAAGGTGATCAAACCACAAGGGCTGTATCTCCCCAATGGAGCTGAAAGTCACGGGACGCAGCTTCTCCAGCGCCCCCAGGAACATACACATTAAAAGCCCTCTGCAGCAGTCCACAGAAGTTTGATGCAGGTGTGATTGGCCGCACTGCGCGTTCGGGCCTAGCCTGTTCTAAACTAATCGCGTCTGCGCCGGGTAATTTGACCACTGTTCCGGCAGTCACTCCCGCAGCCGGTAAGCAAGTTGGTACAGCAATCACACGAAAGGCCATCCCATGCATACCGCAACCGGATTTCCCTCCCGCGGTTTCTTGCTTGCGTCCTTTGTGGCGCTCTCTCTTTCCTGGCCTGCCGTTCCAAGGGCGCAGGAAGCGCGCGTCCTCCCGG
Organism: Leisingera sp. ANG-M1; assembly: GCF_000813745.1. Classification (GTDB taxonomy): domain Bacteria; phylum Pseudomonadota; class Alphaproteobacteria; order Rhodobacterales; family Rhodobacteraceae; genus Leisingera. The sequence continues at coordinate 64,323 of NZ_JWLC01000029.1, forward strand.
ACTATGTGATCGACGCTTTTGGCGCTCCGCCCGCAACTCCGGCAGGTCCGCTATCCGGCAGCCTGCGTTCCGCCGTTCAGGTGGCCTTTGTTGACAGCCTCAAGCAGAAAGCCTGGGGGCCGGATCAAAACCTGGCGCTGGAGGAAATCACCGCGTCCGGCGACCCCCGGCTGGTCTGGATCATCAGTGATGTGCTCCGTTTCGTTTCTGAGCGCAGCATCAGCGCAGCGCTGACCAAATCAGCCTCCAGCCTGCTGGACAAGAAGCTGCCCAGACGCAATAGCTGGGGCGCGATTACCGACCACCTTATTGCATGGGACATTCCGCCCCCCCCTGACTACCTGGCCGTGAAACGCGCCATCTTCACCAGCGTCATTCCCGGCTGGGACAGGATCTTTGCAGAGGGCGAGATCGACTGGCGGCACGTCTCCTGGGGCGGCGTCCTGATCGATGACCGTGCTTACGACAATACAGACAGCCCCTGTAATTGCATTCCCGCCGCCGACAATCCGGAGGTGAGCAGTGCTGAAGAAGCCATTTGGCTGAAAGACAGCGACATCGTCTTTGGAGTTGAGGTGAACGGTGAATACCGCGCATATCCGCGGCGCATTATGGAAGTCCGGGAAATGGTGAACGACACCCTCGGCGGCCGGGATCTTGGCATTCCCTATTGCACGTTGTGCGGTTCAGCCCAGGCCTATTTCACGGATCAGCTGCCTGCGGGGATTGAGCGTCCGGTCCTGCGCACCTCGGGCCTGCTGATCCGATCCAACAAGGTCATGTATGACGTCAATACGTACTCAGTGTTCGATACATTTCTGGGCAAGGCCGTAACCGGCCCGCTGGCGAAGAGGAACCTGCAGCTGAAACAGGCCTCCGTCGTAACGACGGACTGGGGAACCTGGAAACGGGCACATCCCGAAACGACGGTGCTTGTCGAGGCGTTGGCACTTGGCCGCAACTTTGACTTCCGGAACGGCCGGGACGCCAATGGCCCAATCTTCCCGGTCGGAGATGTCGACCCGCGCCTGCCGATTCATGAAGACATCATTGGTGTTGTGACGGCCTCAGGCAAACCTGTCGCCTTCCAGCGCAGCAAGGCAATTGCAAAGCTGACGCGTGGCCGCGAGGTCTCATATGAAAACGTACGCCTGCAATTGGACGCCGGCGGCGTGAAGGCCGTTGATGCGTACGGTTCCGACCTGGGAAGCCATCAGGCATTCTGGTTTGCCTGGTCGCAGTTCCACCCTCAAACCGCCCTTTGGCCCAACTAAGGTGACCCCAGGCAAGCAGTCCTAGGACGCACAACGGTATCGCAGTATCAATAGGTCAGTATGCTTTACGGCCCAATCCTGCCGTTCACCCGACCGCCAAGTTTCACCGGTTGAGACCCGCATAGCTGTCTTGTCAGAGCTCGGCGATGCCTGGGGGCAACGGCAGCAATTGGCTCACCTAAGCCTAACACTGTCAATCGGCATGGAACTTTGACCCCCTATAGGCATCCAAAATTGACCCCCTGTTTGACGTGCGGTTAGCTGACCCGATGCGGTGTAGCCTCCACAAAGCGAAGCCGTATCGGGCCAGCGTCGGCTCGACTATTCTCGGGTTTTGAAGCGCCAGCTCTCGTTGCCAGTTTCGACTATGTCGCAATGGTGGGTAAGGCGGTCGAGCAGCGCGGTGGTCATCTTGGCGTCGCCGAAGACCGAGGGCCATTCGCCGAAGTCTAGGTTGGTCGTCACGATGATCAATGTGCGCTCGTAAAGGCAGCTGATGAGATGGAACAATAGCCGACCACCGGTTTGTGCGAAGGGAAGATAGCCAAGCTCGTCGAGGATCAGGAAGTCGAGGCGGCACAGCAGATCTGCCGTGCGCCCCTGTCGGTCGGCGCGGGCTTCCGCATCGAGTTTGTTCACCAGGTCCACAACGTTGAAGAAGCGCCCCCGTCTGCCGCGGCAGATGCTCCCGAGCGATGCTGACGGCCAGGTGGTATTTACCGGTCCCTGTGCCGCCGATCAGCACGACATTGCGTTGCTGCGCCAGAAACTCTCCGGCCGCCAGATCACGGGCCAGCGCCTCGTTGACCGGCATGCCTTCGAAGCTGAACTCATCGACCTCTTTCGCCAGGGGCAGCTAGGCAATCGTCATCTGGTATTTGATCGAGCGCGCCTGCTTCTCACTGATCTCGGCGTTCAGCAGATCGCCCCCTCTCGGCAGCATGCTGCGCATGCGCCTGCCGGGCAGCGGATGATCTGTTGCGGTTCGTGCTGACGCTTCGCCGCCGTGGCGATGGTCTCATCGTAGGCGGCCTTCATGCCGTAGAGCTTCAGCTGGGTCATCGCGTCCAGCACCTGTGATCTTTCCATGGATGTGTCTCCTTAGCCTGCGCGCGCGCGACGACGGCCGCCGCCGCCACAACCCGCCTACGCGCGCTCTTGGCGCCTTTGAAAGCGGCATTCGCCAACCCCTGACCTGCGAGGAACATCACGCCGTGTTCGATATCGGGCAGCGTCACCGAAAGGTTCAGCCCCTCCTCCGCTACCACGGCTCCGCCGCTGATCCGCGCCAAAGTCACCGCCTTGTCCCAGTCCGCACCCGCAAACTTGCGCAGGTCTGCCTCGGTCAGCGCGCCCATTTCCGCTGCAGCAGAAGTTTGGGGTGCCGCATCTGCCTGTGGTGTCGCGCGCAATGCAAGCACGGCAAGCACCATGTGTCGGCACACGCTCGTTGCACTGCACGTGCAATTGGAAGCCTGCAAAGCGGAGCCTGTAAACCGTACCGTGTTTTCGCCAATGGTGACGACTGCCAAGTCGCCGGTAAAACTTTCGATCACTGCCTTGCCTGCCGCCAGATCGCGTATCGCACGCTTAACGATGCCGGCATTGGCCAGTGCTGCCAGCGCATCTTCGTCATGGGTGGCGATCAGCGTGGCGAGGCTCATTGCATAACCTCGGCGAGCCAGTTGGCAAAACGATCAGGCGTCATCGCGCCCACATGCATCCCGATGTCTGCCGCCCGTTGGGCAGTAACTGCATCAAAGCATGGTGTGCCCAGATCATCGAGCGCAGTCAGCCCCACCATCCGCACGCGCGCTTCGGCCATCCGTGCAAGGGCCGTAAAAAGCATGCGTGGCGCGGCACCCTCGGCAAAATCCGTGATCAGCGCAAAGACGGTGCGTTCCGGGTCTGTGATGTATTGCTCGCAATACGTCACCGCGCGCCCGATATTCGTGCCGCCGCCAAGCTGCACCGACAGAAGCGTTTCCAGAGGATCCTCCAACTGGTCAGAAACATCGATGATTGAGGTATCAAACAGCACCATCTTCACCGTCACGCCCGGCAAACCGCACAGGATCGCAGCCATGACGGCAGAGTGGATGACGCTGTCGGTCATCGAGCCAGACTGGTCGAAACACAGGATGATGGTCCACGGCAGCCGCCGCTTTTCACGACTGTTGAAACGGATGTTTTCCGCAATGATCCGTTGCGTGTCTGGATCATAGGTTTTGAGGTTCTCGCGAAGCGTTCTCCGCCAGTCAAAGTTCGCTGCGGACGGGACACTGGACCGGCGAAACCGGTTTGGTGTCACGGGCGGCAGCATCAGAAGTGCAGCCTCTTGAGTTTCAAGGCTTTCTGGACAGCCACATAGAAACCTTGAAACGTCTCTCAGACGAACATCCTGCACCCATTCATGAGAGGCTGGGAAAAGCTGCAGACAGGTACAGGTTCAAGTGAAGGAAACTGTACCTTCGGGACAGAACAGTCATTCGCTGCCAAGGCAGCATCGGTCACGAAGAGCGTCTGCTTACCGCAGGTAACTGACATTGGTGCCACATTCAGCGGGCGGCAGGAGTGAACCCAATCCACTGAATACTGCGCAATGTACAAATGACTGCTTTGCCGGATTAGACACTAAATTTTTGGCTCAGGTAATCAACAAATACGCGGGTTTTTTGAGGCAGGTAATGCCGTTGTGGGTATACGGCATAAATTGGTTGTTCGACTGGCTTGTACTCAGGAAGAAGACGAACCAAACGATTTTCAGAGATATCACTTGCCACCATAAAGTCACCAAGCATTGTATAGCAGTTTCCCGATAGAGCAGCGTTCTTTGCAGCGACTGATGAACTTACAGTGCAACGTTGAGGTGCTTCGAATTCAACGCTACTGGTTTCATAGGTGAAGCGCTGACTTCGCCCCCATTCTCCGCTAATTTGTGTAACAGAAGGCAGGCTCCTTATCTCTTCGAGTGACTTGGGCACCCCGTACTGACGGAAAAACTCAGGCGTCGCGACAAATACCACCTTTTGGCTGAAAATCTTCTTCGCAACCAGTGATGAATCTTGCAATGGCCCTACCCGAATTGCGACATCAAAATGCTCCTCAATCAAATCAACTGTGCGGTTGCTGATTTCTAACGAAACCTCCAGTTCGGGAAATCTGTCCATGAACTCAGGCAACACCGGTGCCAGACATTCGTTCCCAAACGCGGCAACACAGGATACGCGTAGCCGCCCGCGCGGAGCAGCGTGGCGCTCGTGAACAGCGTTCCGCATGTTAGCCACTTCTTCGAGCAAGCCAGAGCTTCGTTGAACGAATTCCAACCCAGCATCTGTCAGATTCATTTGGCGTGTTGTGCGATTGATGAGACGTACGCCCAAGTCTGCTTCCAGATCGGCAACAACTCGACTGACGGACGCCGCGGATAACCGCAACTCTGTGCTAGCAGCCGCGAAGCTTCCCAAGCGCGCAACCTCAGTGACAACGCGCATAGCGGCAAACATATCCATAGCATCACTCTTTCGTGGAATGAGATAGTGTCTTCAGAATTCATATATTACCTCGAAAACCTACTCAATGTACAAAAAAGCTTAAACAGTGAAACAAGATCGAAAGCCAAACAATGACCGTAAATCCAAGCTGGGTGTTGAGAAGCCACCCCACCGCCATGCCCACACCTGACAATTGGACGCTAGAGGATCGCGCCATACCTGATGCAGTAGATGGTGAGCTTTTGGTCAAAACCATGTGGCTGTCGGTTGATCCTTACATGCGGGGCAGAATTAGCCCGGCTAAGAATTATGCGGCGGGCATCCCTTTGGGCGGCTTGATGAAAGGAGGTGGGATCGGCGAAGTGATTGCCTCAAACTCACCTGACTTTAAGCCCGGTGACGTGGTTATAAGTGACTATTTTGGATGGCAGCCCTTCAGTACGATCCCTGCCGGTTCCGCCAAGATTGTCGATACTGTATCTGCGCCTGCACAAGCGGCGCTGAGTTATCTTGGGATGCCCGGTCTGACGGCCTATTTCTCTCTTCTAAAAACCGGGGCACCAAAAGAAGGTGAAACAGTATTGATATCTGCAGCTTCCGGTGCTGTGGGCCAGATTGCTGGCCAAATCGCGCGTATCAGAGGGCTTGATCCCGTCGCAATTGCTGGAACTGATACCAAGGTCGCCTGGTGCAAAGAGTTAGGATATCGGGCAGGTATCAATCACCGGACATCTACCGATTTAGTTGGTGATGTTGCTGCGGCTTGTCCCAACGGTGTTGATGTGTTTCTGGACAACACTGCCGGGCCTCTTCATGACGCAGCAATGCTCAACCTCAATACATTTGGGCGGGTCGTCATTGTTGGAACTATCGCGCTGGCCGATAAATTTGACAAACCGGACATAGGGATGCGGCATTTGCGCCAGACGTTGATCACGCGTGCCCGGATCCAGGGATTTCTACTGGATGATTTTGAGGAAGACTACACAAACGCCGCCGCTGATCTGCTGTCTTGGCATCAGCAAGGCCTGCTCAAGACACGCGAAGATATCGCCGAAGGGATCGAGGCTGTGCCCGGTGCATTTGTACGGATGCTGAAGGGGGAAAACTTCGGCAAGCAACTGGTTAAGCTTTAGAGACGGGATTAAAGTGAGATGACAGAATTCGCCAAGCATCAACTGGCCGGCAGCGATCTGCTATTTGACAGCTGGGTAACACGGACGCTGAAAATTCGCTATCCCATTCTAATGGGCGGCATGATGTGGCTGGGACGGGCTAACCTGGTCGCCCCGGTTGTACGTGCAGGCGCCACCGGTTTTTTATCCGCTTTGACTTTTCCGGACCCGCAAAAACTGCGGGACGAAATTCAGCGATGCCGTGATCTGGCGCAAAGTGATCGGTTTGGCGTTAACCTCTACATTTCCAATCATCAAGACAGTGACCAGGACCTGAGGCGCTTGGTGGACGTGGTGTGTGACATGGAAGTTCCATTTGTCGAAACATCTGGTGCACGACCCAACGATCTTATTCCTCCACTGAAGCAAGCAGGTGTCAAAATTCTGCACAAGGTTCCAACTGTTCGCCACGGCAAATCGGCTGCAAAGTTAGGAGTTGACGCGGTCATTCTGGTCGGCGCGGAATGCGGCGGCCACCCTGGACCCAAGATGGTCGGAAGTTTTGTTCAAGGCGCTCAGGGCGCGCAGGAAATACCGTTACCAGTTATCCTGGGCGGCGGCATTGGCCATGGCAGCCAAGTGACTGCGGCGTTTGCGATGGGATGCGAAGGCGTGCTGATAGGGACACGCATGATGGCCGCAAAAGAGGCAATTCCGCATGAGGCAATCAAGGCGCGGGTAGCGGCAAGCGACGGGACAAATACTGTAGTTGTTCAGTCCATTTTCAATCACCACCACCGGGTTCTCTCGAACGATGCGACCCAAAAAGTGTTGGAACTGGAACGCCAAGGGGTAGCCGATTTCGAAACCTACCGCCCGCTTGTTGAAGGCAGCGCGACGTGGGAGGCAATCCGGTCCGGTGACTACAGACGGGGTATGATCGATATGGGACAGTCCGCATGCTTCGTAAATCAAGTTGACCCTGCAGGAACAATCATCGCCAATCTCGTGACCGAGGCTTATGCTGCTTTAGAAAAACTTGGAGTTCGGCAATAACCCCGGATGTGAATGGACGCGTGTGTGGTTACGCGGGACTCTGCACCAGTGAAGGCCAGCTCAGGATCGATTGATAGCATCGATAGTTGGCTTTCGGTTAAATGTCAGCTCCGTCACGCTCAGCCATCTTCCCTTTGCAAACCAGTCAATGACCGTATTGCGCCGTCAGCCGACTGCGTCGCGCTGCACATGCGAAAGCCTGGAAGCGATCAAGGTCCGCTGTGGGCTCGTTCCTGCCTTTGTCCGCGATTGAACCTGAGAGTGTTACCTTGGATTGTCAACGTCCGGTTGGCGTTGTGGTGGGTCGTGGCGGATGGGAGGAACCATCATGACCATTGCCAACTTACCTGCCATTCGCGCACTTCGTCCCGCTTGGAATAAGGGGCGCATTGTTGGGCAAAAGCGACCATTGAAGCCCAAACATGTCTGGGCGATCAGGGTTCGACTCGAGCTCGCTGGTAACCAACGAGATCTTGCGCTCTTCAACCTGGCAATCGACAGCAAGCTGCGCGGTTGCGATCTTGTCAAAATGAAGGTCATCGACGTTATGGCATCAGGCCAAATCAAAGAACGCGCATCGGTTTTGCAAAGCAAAACGCAGAAACCTGTACGCTTCGAAATCTCTGAAGGCACGCGGGCGTCACTGGAAAAGTGGATGCAAGACCCGCTGATGGTCGGATCTGAATACCTATGGCCCGGTCGGTTTCACGAACGTCTTCACATCTCAACCCGTCAGTATGCACGGATTGTCCGTGACTGGGTGACGTCGATTGGTCTGGAGGCGAGCGCATACGGCACCCATTCCATGCGGCGCACCAAGGTGACTCAGATCTACAAGAAGACGGGCAATCTGCGCGCCGTTCAGCTCCTGTTGGGTCACACCAAGATGGACAGCACTGTTAGATATCTCGGCGTTGAGTTAGAAGATGCTCTTGCGATTGCAGAGGCCATTGAAATCTAAGGCTATGGGCCGTCTTCAAGGACGGCCCTGAACCGATGTTCGCTATGAGCGCCAACGCTGTAATGCAGCTTATCACGGGCAGACTTTCACCGTGAGTTCAGCATCCAAACGGATTTGAGGGTTATTGAGGGAAGGCCAAGGCCACCCTGCAGAACAAGGCGGCCTTGGTAGGGTAGCAATCACGCGACCAGGCCAACGCGTTTTCGAATGGTGTCAAAACTCTGACGGGTGATGATCTCTCCATCCCGAAACACCACTTTCAGTGCATCATGGCCGGATGGGATATTGCCGTAAGGCCGCGTCACGAACCTGCCCGCATCTGTTTCCATCACGCCAAGGCGCCCCTTCTTCGAGGTTTTGCTGCCTGCGGCAGTGACCGGATCCTTGAAGACATCGCGCCATTCCCCGTTCACGCGGATGGCCGAGGTTTTCATCGAATAGGAGAAGGTATCCCGGTCCAGTTTCTGCAGCAGGCCTGCGCCCATGCCAAAGGCGATGTTGCCGATGGAAAGGCCGCGCTCGATCATCCGGTCCATGATCCGGACAATAGAGGTCTTGTTTACCCCGTCGCCCTGGATCACCCGCACCTGGCCGGGCAGGATGCGGAAGCCGTTCGGGGTCAGGGAATAGCCGAACCTCTCCATCAGCGCCTCGATCACATCGGGCACGATCTGCATCGGGTCGCCGCTGTCGGGGCGAACGACAAGCACCCCGTCACGTGCCAATACCGTGTCGCGCAGCTCGGTGCCCCAATACTCCCGCACCGCCCGCATCAGATCGTAGCTGTCCGAAACACAGGCGATGATCCCCTGGGGATTGTCCGCAAGGAACTGCCGCATGAAGTCCAGCTCCCCATCCGCGCCGAAAGAGGTCACGGTGCTGTGCTCGGTCGCGGGGATCGAGAAACCGGCCATATCGGCACCGTAGACATTACGGGCAAGCACAAGCCCGCCCACGGTGTCGGTGCCCATCGAATTCACCAGGTGCGCGGCTCCGCCGATTGCGGCACTTTCGGCGCTGGTGGCGCCGCGCGCACCGAAGTCGTGGAGTTTGAAGGCAAGGCCTTCGTCGCTGCCGTCAGTGCGGATCTGCCGGTCCCGGATCTGCCGCACCACGTAGTTGGAAATGGTCGCGACGGTGCTGGGATACCAGACAGCGCGCAGCAGCCGGGTCTCCAGGAAGCCGGGCAAGGCCCAGCACTTGGGATCGGTGTTCACGATCCTGACCTGCGGGATCGAAACCGGGGCAATCGTGCCCTCTGCCAGCGCATCAATCTGCACCGGCAAACGCCCGCCGTGCGCGTCGATGATGTGCTGGAACATTTCGGCGTAGAGCGAAAGGCCGTGGGCTTCGATAAAGGGGGCGGCCTCGTCCAGCATGGCTTGGGTGACGATGCGCCCTTCCAGCTTCACCAGTTCAGCCTGAAGACCGAAAAACAGGACTTCATCAATCTCACCATCGGGGCGGCGCGGCTCGATATAGGCAAAGACCTGTTCAGTGCCTTCGGGAAATTGCTTGGGGTGGCTGTATTTGTAGCTGTCCGCGTCGAGCAGGAAATTGCCCGCAGCAACACTGTTTGCAAAATTTGATGTTTGCATCATCATGGCTCCAGTCCTCCTTGGATTGGATATGTGAAGCCGTGCCGGACCTCCCGGCAGGCTGGGGATCATGGCTCCGGCGGGGCCGATGAATTCAGTGCATCCGGCTCATCAGAACCGAAGAATAGGCAAAGGGCACATTGGGCACCAAAGCCTGAATGATGTCGAAGTGATCTTCGAACATCACATCCGGGGTCAGCTGGTTGACCGGCATCCAGAAGGCGCGTTTGGCGTCATCCGCGCCTTTGACCTTTTCCTGCGCCTTGCCATCAATCAGCTCGAACTTGAACGCCTCGGTGCGCACCCAGCCGCGTTCGGAGCGATCCGGGTGGTCGAACACCTGCCGCGCGGCGATCCGGCCTTCCAGCAGCTTGCGCGGAATGTTCAGACGGGTTTCCTCGATCAGCTCGCGGATTGCCGCCTCTTGCGCAGTTTCTTTCTGGAGGTGCCCACCAGGCAAGGCATACAGTCCTTGCCCCGGAGCCTTGGCCCGTTCGACCAGCAGAATATGCCCGTTCTGGACCACCACAGCATCGGCGCAGTCCGCAGGGATTTCATGTCCAAACGCGGCAACTGCCTTTCGGTAGTTCTCGCGATAGGCCTGATTATACGCCGCCTCTGCGCGGATTTGAGCCACAGCGCTTGTGTTTTGCTCCATCCATGAAACAACCTGATCGGTTTCAACCGCACCGAAGGTGTCACGCAATTTCGCAACGGGAGCTTTATCCAGGAACAGCCCGGCGCGCATGTCGGTGGCATTCAAAACAGTGGATCCGTTGCGTTCCGCCTCTACTGAGACAGCTTCGAGCTCCGGAAACCAGCGCAAGTAGCGGCTGCTTTCATCCTTATCATGCCCGACCAGAACAATCCGGGCATCCGCCCGCGCAACCCCTTGGGTTCGCAAGTGAAGATCAATCGCCGTGCGCACATTGCCTGCCCAGGTTCTGTCGTCATACAGCGTGTCGACCAGCGGCAGGCAGGTTATATCCGCAGTGCAGTCCGCAGCTTTCATCGCCGTGGTGATGAAATCCGCCCGTTCCGTCCATTTGAACGCGTTCTTCTCTGATCTCGGCCGGAAAGCCGATCCGATCAGCGTCAACGTTTGATCTGAGATTTGTGAAGCATGTTCGAAAAGCTTACGGTGCCCTTTGTGAAAAGGCTGAAACCGTCCAATGATCACTGAAAGCGTGACCTGTGTCATAGCGCGACCTCCGCGATATCAATGTGCATGCAAGACCTCCTTGCATGCCCGATTAAATATGTTGCTCAGATCGGATTGTCAACTATAGGTGGCACGCTCGCACTCCAACAGCCTGCTTCCATGTCCGGCCCAAAGGAGACATCCAGCGTTTACCGTGGATGCTGCGGCGCAGCCCTTCCAACCTGTCGTCCGTGCATTGTGCAGCATTTCCTGCTAAGCAAAAAGCGAAGCGAAAACAGTTTACTTGGTTGGGCGGAGCTAAGCTTCCTGCAGGATTACGCGGCCGAATTGCTCGGACCGGAAAGTCAGCCTAGCCTTTTTGCGTGCCAGTTAATGTGATCTTCTGCAAAGCTGGCCACGAAATAGTAGCTGTGATTGTATCACTCATGCTCCCTGTAGGTGAGAGCAACTCCCGATGACCGGGTCGCCTCAGTTAGCGTGCCTGGACGCAATAACTCGTAGAATTGATCATCGTTACCCTGATCCACGAGAATATCCCGTTCCCAGCCAGTTCGGCACAAAAGTAAACTTGCGTCATAATTGGCCCACCGCGCCTGGTCCCCGCCGAGATATGCTTCCAACTGCTTACGCCCCCAGTCGGACTCGGTCGGGTTCGCGATTGGAGCGAAGGCGGAAACTGATTGGTATTGGGCAGGGTTGTGTATCGCAAGAGTCAGAGCTCCGTGCCCTCCCATGGAATGCCCAGTGATGCCATGTTTTTCTGTCACAGGGAAACTGCTGCAAACTTTGTAAAACAGCTCCCTGGCCACATAATCGTACATCCGGAAATGCGGCGCCCAGGGCTTTTGTGTCGCATTTACATAGAACCCGGCTCCCTGGCCCAGATCATACGCCTCGTCATCGGCCACTCCTTCTCCGCGGAGCGAGGTGTCCGGGAAGACCAGTGCCAGGCCGCGCTTGGCTGCGAACTTCTGCAAGCCTGCCTTGGACATGGCGTTTTCGTGGGTGCAGGTCAGACCTGAGAGGTACCACAGGACCGGGACCGAAGTGGTTTCGGCCTGGGGCGGCAGGTAGATGCCGAAGGTCATATCGCAGCCACAGGCATCTGAAGGATGCCTGTAAACTGCGTTTTTCCCACCGAAGCATACCGTGCTTTCGATCAGTTCCATGAATCAGAACTCCACCACGGCGCGGATGCTTTCGCCCTTATGCATCAACTCGAAGCCTTCGTTGATCTGATCCAGCGTCAGCTTGTGGGTGATCATCGGGTCGATCTCGATCTTGCCGTCCATGTACCAGTCGACGATCTTGGGCACGTCGGTGCGCCCCGAGGCGCCGCCGAAGGCGGTGCCGCGCCAGGACCGGCCGGTGACCAGCTGGAACGGCCGGGTCGAGATCTCGGCCCCGGCAGGCGCCACGCCGATGATGATCGACTCGCCCCAGCCCTTGTGCGCGCATTCCAGCGCGGTGCGCATCACGTTCACATTGCCGGTGGCATCAAAGGTGTAATCGGCGCCGCCGCCGGTCAGCTCCACCAGATGCGCCACCAGATCGCCCTCGACCTCGGCCGGGTTGACGAAATCGGTCATACCGAAGTGCTTGGCCATCTCCACCTTGCCCGGGTTCAGGTCGACGCCGACAATCTGGTCTGCACCGGCCAGCCGCAGGCCCTGAATGACATTGAGGCCGATGCCGCCGAGGCCGAAGACCACCGCGCGCGAGCCGATTTCCACCTTGGCGGTGTTGATCACCGCGCCGATGCCGGTGGTGACGCCGCAGCCGATGTAGCAGACCTTGTCGAACGGCGCGTCCTCACGGATTTTCGCCAGCGCGATTTCCGGCACCACGGTGTGGTTGGCGAAGGTCGAGCAGCCCATGTAGTGGTGGATCGGGGTGCCGTCCTCCATCGAGAAGCGGGTGGTGCCGTCGGGCAGCAGGCCCTGGCCTTGGGTCGAGCGGATCGCCTGGCAGAGGTTGGTTTTCGGGTTCAGGCAGTAGTCGCACTCGCGGCATTCCGGGGTGTAGAGCGGAATGACGTGATCGCCCGGCTTCAGCGAGGTCACGCCTTCGCCGACCTCGATCACGACGCCGGCGCCCTCATGGCCTAGGATCGCCGGAAAGATGCCTTCCGGGTCGTCGCCCGAGCGGGTGAATTCGTCCGTATGGCACAGGCCGGTGGCCTTGATTTCCACCAGAACCTCGCCCGCCTTGGGGCCTTCCAGGTTCACCTCCATAATCTCCAGCGGCTTGCCGGGAGCAACGGCTACGGCGGCACGGGTCTTGATCATGTGATTGGTCCTTATCTTGATAAAAGGCGGGCCTCCGGCAGGAGTTAGCAAGCAATTACCGGACGCCCAGGATAGCCGGACAGAGTGGCCGGCTAGGGGAGAGAGTTTGTGTTCAGGCCGCCGTCTGTGCGCTGCCGTCTGCAGCGGGGCTTGCGGGGAAGACACCCGACATGCCTACGAATCCGCGGATGCGTTTGACCCGATCCATCCAGCGGCGGATCGCCGGGTAATCCTGGCGGGAGATACCGCCTTCTTCGGACAGCGCCACATAAGGGAAGCAGGCAATATCCGCGATGGTCGGGTGATCGCCAGAGCAGATCCAATCCTGTCCCTGCTGCTCTGCAAACCAAAGATGCTCATCGAGAATGCGGAACAGGCGGTGTGCGCCTTTGCGCGCAGCCTCCACGTCAAGATCGTAGAACAGACCGTCATGCAGCCGGGCAGCCGAAGCCGTGCCCGTGATGCCATCGGCGAAGGCCAGCCATTGGGCAACTTCGCCCAAGCGCGCTGGTTCGCTGGCCGGATACCACTGGCTGCTGTTATCGTGTTTCACCGCCAGATAAGTCAGGATCGCCTGCGCATCACGCAGCACCCGGCCCTCATCCTCGATTACCGGCAGCTGGCCTAGCGGATTGATTTCCAGAAACCAGTCCGACTTGTGCTCCGCCCCAGGATAAAAATCAATGGTCTGCGTCTCATAGCCGACCCGAAGAATACTGAGCATCAGGCGGATTTTGTAGCAGTTGCCCGAAAGCTCATAATCGTAGAGTTTCATCACACGCTCCTCAGATATCCAGAACCAGGCGGTTCGACTTCGACCGGCTGACACAGGTGATGATCTTGTCACCGGCAGCTTTCTCTGTGGGTGTCAGATAGACATCCTGATGATCCGGCTCGCCTTCGATCACCGTGGCCAGGCAGGTTCCGCAGGCGCCCTGCTCGCAGGAGCTTGGGGCTTCGATTCCGTTCTCCTGCAGCACCTCAAGGATTGTCTTGCCCGCAGGCACTTGCAGCGTCATGGCCGAGCGGGCCAGCGCGACTTCGAAGGTCGAGCTGTCGTCGATCTCCTGGGTGTTCTTGAAGTACTCGAAATGCACTGCCTCGTCGGGCCAGCCCTGCTTGGCTGCCACGTCGCGGGTAGCCTCCAGCATCGGGCCCGGGCCGCAGATATAGAGGTGGCGGGCGAATCCGTAATCGGCCAGGATTTCGTTCAGCTTGGCGCTAGTTTCGGCCGGGTTGAGCCCCAGGTGCGTCACGACACTGTCACCCAGCTCATTGAGCAATTCAGGAAAGGACAGATGCGCCTTGGATTGCGCGAAATAGTGCAGTTCGAAGGCAATACCCTGGGCATCAAGCGCCCGCGCCATTGCCAGCATCGGAGTGATGCCAATGCCACCCGCCACCAGCGTCACCTTGACTGCATCGCGGCGCAGCGGGAAATTGTTGCGCGGTGCCGAGATCGCCAGCACATCCCCGGTCTGAACCGCGTTGTGAAGGCACTCGGACCCGCCGCGGCTGTCCGGCTCACGTTTTACTGCGATAGTATAATGCCCGCCTTCACCCGGCCCATTGGTAATGGAGTATTGCCGTGCCATGCCGTTGGGCAGATGCACGTCGATATGGGCGCCGGGCTGGAAGGTCGGCAGCGCGCCGCTCAGCGGCTCCAGCCGGAAGGCGGCAACGCCTTCGGAGGTCTCCCACTTGCGGGCAACGGTCACGCGCAGCTCTGCCTTGGGGCCTGAGCGTGAGATTTCCGGCATTGAAGCCAACTCTTCGTCAATAGGCCGAAAGTCCACCGCAATCGGCTCAGGTGCGGGGGCTTCCGCAGCAGCCGCCTCGATCAGGGTGCGCAGCCGGTTCAGGGCCGTGTTGAACTGGCGCAGCGTCCCAGCCGGATCGGCAGGCACCGCCTTCAAAACGCCGCGCAGAACGCAACGGTGCGCGTCGACCGGCTGAACAAACAAAACCAGCTCAGGCAAATCGAGGCCATCAAAAGCAAGATGAGAATAGCTGCCAGTAGAGGCAATCTGCCTGGAGGTGCCGCCCTCCAGCTTCAGGTCCGCCAACCGCGACAGCGCAAGGCCGGGGGCCGCATTCAGCGGGATTGGCCGCAGGACAAGCGGGTCACAGCCCTTTAGCACCTCTGGCAGTTCGAAGTCGCCAGCCGGATCGACCGCGGACCAAACCAGCCCCTTTTCTTCGACCCCGGGATAGGTCCGGTTACAAATCGTGCGTGCCGGGGCGTCCGCCGGGTGCGCTGGGATGTATGTACAGCCTGCTGAACGGTTGGAGTAGCGCCAGCCGTGATACAGGCATTTCAACTCCTTGCCGTCGTTCAGCCCGACGCTCAGGCGAACCCCCCGGTGCAGGCAACGGTTCTCCCACACGTTGACGTATTGGTCGTCAGCGCGCCAAACGGCGAACTCACGGCCATGGAGCTGCGCCTGATAGACGTGCCGCAAAGGCAGATCGCTGCTGGACGCAATCGGATGCCACTGGCTGAGATCAATTGTCATGAGAAACTCCCGGATTTCTGGTCACGCCGCCACCGAGATCACACCATAGGTGAGTCCTTTCTGGCTGAGCCAGCGGCGGTATGCGATTGCGGTCTTGTCGGCGCGGATGGGGGTTTCAGCGCGCGGGTCCAGCGGCAGGCGCTTGGGGTGCTGGTTTTCCAGGATCGGCTTGTCCTGGCCAAAGATCACCTGCTGGAAATAGCGGATGGACTCGTCTGTGTTGTCCTCGTCCAGGATGCACATGCCGGTATGCGCCCGCACCCATTCCTCGCCCATCGGCTGCAGGAAAAGATAGATCACGTCACGGCGGCTGGGGTCTGCCGGGCTGGACTTGTAAAGAAGCGCGCAGTTCGGGTGGGGCACGCGGTATGTGTATTCTACGTCCGCGCCCTCGTCGGAGGCCAGCGCCGCTTTGGGCTGATAGAACCGGCAGCGGGTTGCCACAACCTCGTCCCGGGTCTCGGACACTTCGACATCGTATTCTTTGACTTCGGTATGGGGTTCCTCGCCCAGGATGCCGGTATGGACATAAGGGAAATGGCCCATGTCGAGAAAGTTCTCAACCGCCCGGCCCGCCGACACATTGACGCCAAAGACACCGGTTGGCACAAACCTGCGGTCCGGTTCCTCGAATTCGGGAAATGGGAAAAGCGAGTTAGGATCCTGGCCGAAACTGGCCCAGACATAACCGTACTGCTGCAAGACCTTGGGGCTTGCCCCCGGTCCATCTGCCGTGACAGTAGCGATACCTCTCGCGCCATGCTTGATGGTCAGCGGACGCTCCAGAAGGGTGGTCCGGAACTCTCCAAGATCTGCCAGCTCACGATCCGAGATCAGCGGATGCCATTGCTCCAGGACTACCGGATCAGTGCATTTCGTATGGGTCATGAATGACCTCCTCTTTAGGATCAGCGGAAATAGGGGATGCCGAGGCGCTGCGGCTGGCGGGACTGGCGGCGCAATCCCATCAGCAGCAGGATCGAGGCCAGATAGGGCAGCGCCAGGAAGATCTGATGCGGCACGTCGATGCCCAGAACCTGCACATGCGTGGCGACGCTTTCGAGCAGGGCAAAGACCAGCACCGCAGCCAGCACGCCTCTGGGCATCCAGTTGCCCGCGATCAGCGCCACGATGGCCAGCCAGCCGCGGCCTGCGGTGATGTCGGCCAGGAAGCGGTCGGAAAACCCCAGCATCAGGAAGCCGCCGCCAAGCCCGGTCATCACGCTGCCGAACAGCACGGCGGCGTATTGGCGAGCGCTCACACTCAGGCCCTTGATGTCGAGCGCCTTGGGATTTTCGCCAAGGCAGCGCAGCTCCAGCCCCCAGCGGGTACGGTAGAGCAGATACCAGACCGCCGGGACGGCAGCGAAGGCCATGTAAGTCAGCAGGCGCTGGTCGAACAGGATCTCGCCAATGAAGGGGATCGCGCTGAGGCCGGGAATGGCCACGTTGTCGAAACCGTCGAAAGTCGGCTGCGCACGGCCCTTGATGTACATGCGGAACCAATAGAGCGTCAGGCCGGCAACCAGCAGGTTGATACCCAGCCCGGTGATGAAATGGTCGACCCGCATGGTCACCGTCATGAAGGCGATGATCAGCCCCACCAGCGCGCCGGCAATCATAGCAGCCAGCACCGCCAGCCAAACCGATCCCGTCGCTGTGGCGATGAAGTAAGCGGTGAACGCTCCCATCAGCATGGTGCCTTCGACCCCCATGTTCCAGATCCCGGCGCGCTGGGTCACCAGCTCGCCGATGGCCGCGAACAGGATCGGCGTAGCGATGCGGATCATGCCGGCCAGAATGCTGACCAGAATGGCTTCCTGAAACAATTCACCCATCGGTCTTGACCCTCACAATCTTGTAGCGGGCCGCGACGCCGGCGCAGAGGAAGGTCAGCATCAGGATGCCCTCCATTGCCGGGACCAGCGAGGCAGGCACCTGTGCCAGAAGTTTCATATAAAGCGCGCCGCTGCTGAGCCCGCCAAAGACGATCCCCGCGGCCACGGTTCCCAGCGGGCGCAGGCCGCCGATCATGCCGATGATGATGCCGGTGTAGCCGAGGTTGAACAGCGTGTCGGACCGCAGCCGGTGCGCCGTGCCGAAGATTTCGGAAACGCCCGCCAGCCCGGCAACCGCACCGCTCAGGATCATCACCAGGATGATGGTGCGTCCGATGTTGGTGCCGCGGTAGGCCAGCGCAACCGGGTTGTAGCCAAGGGCGCGGATCTCATAGCCCAGCGGCGTTTTTTCAAGCACCACGTAACAAACCAGCGCCGAAACAAGGGCGAATGCAAATCCCAGGTGCAGCTTGCCGCTGCCCATAAGCGCTGGCAAATGCGCGGCCTCGCCAATCGGGCCAGTCTGCTGATAGACCACCGAAGTAGAGACTTCGGTCCAGGGGCCGCCGCCGATCAGCCAGGACAGCAGGAACACGATCAGATAGTTCATCATCACGGTGGAGATGATCTCGTTCACGTCGAACCGGTCTTTCAGGATCGCAGCCAGCGCCCCCAGAACCGCGCCGCCAATGATACCGCACAAGACAATGGCGGAGACGAACAGCGCAGGCGGCAGCCCCGCGAACAATAGATAGCCGGTATAGGCGCCCATTGCGCCAGCATAGACTTGGCCTTCCTGCCCGATGCTCCAGACCTGTGCGCGGAAGGCCACCACCGTGGCCAGGCCGGTCAGGATCAGCGGGGTTGCCTTGGCAAGCGAGGCGATGATGGCCTTCTGGCTGCCAAAAGCCCCGTTCAAGAGTGCCGAGAAGGCTTTGATCACATCCGCACCGCTGGTCCAGACCAAGAGCGCGGACAGCAGCAGCCCAAACAGGGTTGCCGCCAGATACATTGCAAAGGTCCAGAGCGGCTTGCGGTTCACCCGCGGCTCGATCCGGATCCGGGTCACCGGACGGGGAGCAGGAGTATCGCGTTCGATGGAGGTCATTCCGCCGCCTCCTTTCTTTCTCCGGCCATCAAGAGGCCGATTTCTTCGATGGATGTGTTTTCAGGATCGACCACACCGGTGATCCGGCCGCCCGAGATCACCGCGATGCGGTCCGAAAGGTTCAGCAGGTCTTCCAGTTCTTCCGAAGCCAGCAGCACTGCGTAGCCTTCGTCGCGCTTGGCAATGATCTGTTTGTACACGTATTCAATCACGCCCAGATCAAGGCCCCGCGTCGGTTGGTTGGCCAGCAACAGCTTGTTCGAATGCACAAATTCGCGGGCCAGGATCACCTTTTGCGCATTGCCGCCGGACAGGTGGTTGACCGGCGTGTCGGCCGAGGGCGCCTTGATCCGGAACTCATCGATCAGCCCTTCGGCAATGGTGCCGATCTGCTTGTGGTTCAGGAAGGGGCCTTGGGTGTAATCGTCGTGACGCTGCCAGCCCAGGATCATGTTCTCCTGGATGCCGAATTCGGGGATCAGCCCTTCGCGGAACCGGTCATCGGGCACCAGCCCGACACCGCGATCCATGTAGTGGCGCGAGGGCAGCCCTTCGATCCGTTCACCCGCCAGGGTGACATTGCCGCTACCGGGGACAATGATGCCTGATAAAACTTCGAATAGCTCCTTCTGGCCATTGCCGGACACCCCTGCCAGCCCGAGGATCTCGCCGCGGCCGATGGTCAGTGTAACCTGGTCCAGCATCAGATTGTCGCGGGTGTCGCGGTAACTCAGGCCGCCGACCACCAGCACTGGCTCTTTCGCGGCTTCTTTATTTGATCGGTCGCGGACAACCCGGAGTTCGATATCACGGCCCACCATCATCCGGGTCAGCTCTTTGGGCGTGACCTCATCCGGGCATACGGTGCCGACCACCTTGCCCTTGCGCAGCACGGTCACCCGGTCGGATTGCATCACCTCAACCATCTTGTGGCTGATCAGGATGATGGAAAGGCCCAGCTCTTTCATATGGCTGATAATGCGGAAGAGACGGATCGATTCCTCGGGCGTCAGCACCGCGGAGGGCTCATCCAGGATCAGAACCTTGGCCCCCAGGTACAGCGCCTTGAGGATCTCGACCCATTGCTGCTGCCCCACCGCAAGATCCCGCACGAGAGCGTCGGGCTCAAGATCGATTTCATATTCCCGGCACAGGCTGGCTACCCGCTTCCGGGCCTCATCCAGCCCCAGTTGCCAGCCGTGTTCGTGGGTGCCCACCACGATGTTTTCGAGCACCGTGAAATCGGGAACCAGCACGAAATGCTGGTGCACCATCCCAATCCCGGCGTGGATCGCATCGCGCGGAGAGCGGAATTTGACCGGCTCCCCGTTCAATTCCAGACTTCCGCCTTCCGGCTGGTAGAAACCGAAAAGACAGGAAGAGAGCGTCGATTTCCCGGCTCCGTTCTCACCAAACAAGCAGTGGATTTCACCTTTCTGGAGGTCGAAATTCACGTCCTCATTGGCAATCACGCCGGGAAAGCGCTTGGTCAGGTTTACAGTTCTGAGAATGGTTGTCATCTGGCTTACCGTTGGAACTGTGTCGGGATGCACGCCTCCCGTCATCCCGCGCCAGGCGGCGGGAAGCGTGCGGGTTTACTTGTCGAAAGGCCTCAGTTCGAGGCCGGAGCTGACGTATCCAGAGGGACCTGAAGCGCCCCGGACTTGATACCAGCCACCGTGTTTTCGACTTCGGCCTTCACTTCTGCTGGAACGGCGTCCGCCAGTGCATGATATGGAGCGATATTTGAACCGCCATCCGCCATGCCATGCCAGACGATATCTGTGTTCCCGCCGTAAGGCGTGCCGTTGGCCTTGTGGTCCCACCACTCATCAACGATCCACTTCACATCCGGATCCCAGACAGCCAAGGCGCTGGAGACAACTGTTGATGGTGAATAGGAGTGGTTGTCGCTGAAATTCCCGAAGCAGAAGATCCCGGCTTCTTCACACGGCTTGAAGTTACCGGCGAGCGAGAAGATGATATCCGCCCCGGTCGAGATCTGGGCCGAGGTCATTTCCGAGGCCTTGCCGGGATCATACCAGCTCTCGATGAAAGCGACCTTCTGCTTGATGTCAGGGTTCACCGAACGGGCGCCGGCAAAGAAAGCATTGATTTCGTCATTCACGTCATCCGCTGGGAAGGTGCCCACAACACCCAGCGTGTTGGATTTGGTCAGCTTGCCTGCCATCACCCCCAGCACATAACCGGCCTCATGCACGCGCTTGTAGACCCAGTACTGGTTGCCGCCCAGGCCTTCGTTGCCCGAGCCAACCACGACAAACAGGATACCGGGGTATTCGTCCTTCATCTTCTTGACCTGGTCAGAATAGGTCGAATGGGCCCAAATGATGTCATACTCACCGGAATCCGCAAAGAGGCGCATTGCGTCACCCGCGTCATCCCCCCACAGCGGATCGGTGTAGGTCCAGGAGATATCGAGCCCGTGCGGCTTCTCATTCTTGACCCGTTCCAGGGAGTCGATCAGCGTGCCGTCCCAGCCGGATTCAATTCCGGCGGACAGGATCACCGCGATGTTGAGGTCGTCTGGCGCTTCAGCCAGGGCTGGCTGCACCGTTCCTATCAGTGCCCCAACAGCTAGGGCACTGGCCGTTTGCAAAAACGTTCTCTTCCGCATCATTTCGTCTCCCTGTTGTTTTTCGGATTTCAAAGATCCAGAACCAGTAGGTCCGAATGCGCCCGCGAGCAGCACACCGTCATCTGGTCGTTTTCCGCGTGTTCTTCATCGGTCAGCACGAAGTCCCTGTGATCGGGGGTTCCTTCGAGAACCTTGGTGATACAGGTGCCGCAGATGCCCTGCTCACATGATTTCGGGATGTCGAAACCCAGTTCTTCCAGCACGTCGATTGCCGCCATATCCGCCGGAATATCAACAATTTGCCCAGTGCTGGCGATCTTGATCCTGAACGGGCGGTCTTCCTCATCGGTCTCTTGGGGCTCAACTGCGAAATACTCGCGATGCACCGCTTCCGAAGGCCAGCCTTTGGCCGCCGAAGCAAGCACCGCATCCATGAACCCGGTCGGGCCGCAAACATAAAGGTGGGTGCCTGCGTCTGGAGCCTGGCTAAGCCCCTCGATGTCGAATTTCTGGGCGTCATCGCCATCGTCAAAATGCAAATGCACCCGGCCGGCATAGTCGGACGCCAGCAGCTCGTCGCGAAATGCCATCCGCTCCTCGGTACGGGCACAATAGTGCAGCTCGAAGGAGGCACCTTGCGCATGCAGCGCCTGCGCCATCGACAGGATCGGCGTGATCCCGATGCCCCCGGCAATCAGCATGGAATGCCGGGCTTCGCTGCTCAGAGCAAAGTGGTTGCGCGGTTCGCTGATTTGAATGTGCTGGCCGGCTTCAAGAGCGTGGACCGCTTCCGAGCCGCCCCGCCCATCGGCCTCCCGCAGGACGCCAAGCCGGTAACATGTCCTGTCGCTTGGGGCATTGCAGATCGAATACTGGCGGATCAGACCGCCGCCCAGATGCACATCGATATGCGACCCAGCGTTGAACGGCGGCAGGGTGCCGCCATCCGCCGGCACAAGCTCCAGCCCGGCAATATCCTTGGCCAGCACTGCCTTGCGCGCAATCTTCACGTTGATCAGGGGAACAGTCATCTTGCGGTCTTCCGTCAGCTTGCGATCGGTGCGCCGAGGCCGAATTTCTTGGCCAGTGCCCGGCGGTATTCAAGCGAGATACGGTCGGCGGGGATATGGATCTCTTCCGTCAGATCCAGTGGCAGGTCTTCCGGGTGCTGCCCTTCCACCATGCCTTTGTCCTCGTCGTTGATCATCAGCGATTCCTTCACCAGGAAGTCCTCGTCGGGCTCATCCGTAGTGTCCGTGACTACCTGGAAGATCCGGGTTTCATGGGCCGAAACCGGACAGACCGTGTCGGCGAAATACTGGACGTAATCGCTGTCCACGGGCTTGATGTGGATGATAGTGGTGAAAGGAAAGGTCAGCTCGTAAGTGTAAACGACTTCCCGGTTCTCACCCTCCACCCCGTCAGGAAAACGGTTGCCGCCTTCCAGATAGGGCATATCAAAGGTCAGCCCGTAATCGGTCTCATGCACCTTATAGAGCGGCACCGGCGCAGGCTCTTCATTGCCGAAGGTGGCGCCATGCACAAAGGGAAAATGCGCCAGATCGTTGAAGTTCTCCACATGGCGGCTGGCGGCCGCGTGCCAGGTTCCCGACGGAACATAGATATTCTTCAGATCAGGGTTCCCGATACCCTCCCACTCCGGCAGCGGCCAGCCCGGCTCGCCACTCAGGCAGGCCCAGACGATGCCGTATTTCTCTTCGGTCAGCACCGAATAGAGCCGCATCTTTGGCGGGATCCGGGCGCTTTGATCCGGCATGGACGGGATCTTGGTGCATTGGCCGGAATGGTCGAAGCACAGCCCGTGCATCGGGCAGACAAGGTTGTCGTCCCTGACCCAGCCCGCGCTCAGCTTGGTGCCCCGGTGAGGGCAAATGTCCCGCGCGACGGACACGCCTTGCGAGGTGCGGTACACCACCAGATCGACATCCAGCAGGCGGGCCTTTACGGGTTTGTCCTGCACATCATGCGCGAATGCCACCGGATGCCAGAAGTTCGATAGAACGCGCCAATCGCTTTCTTCAAACGTGCAGTTGCGGGGCAAATCACCGGCAAACTTTGAGTGATTCACAGCTTGGAACATCTTTACATCTCCGGACTAGCGGTCTGTGGCCGCGGTTGGCTGGGATCGTGTCCCATCAACTGTCTTTGTTTAAAATCAATAAATGAATGACCATAACGCGTGAAATTTTGACTCAGATGAATATTTGATCCATATTTCATACATGTTTCTGGAAGCCTCCGCACATTTGGCGGATGCTCCTTCAGTGCGATCCGCGAATTTGGGCGCTCGACTCGAAAGGCAATTGCATGGATCAACTCATCAATCAGGTCCGGGGTTTTTCCTTTGGCGGCATGACCTATGAAAAGGGTGGCCTGTTCGGCCCCATTCTGCGTCCCTACCTGTCGGTGATTGTCATCGAAAACGGCTGTTGCACCATGCGTTCGGATCTAGGGAGCGTGACGGTCAAAACCGGCCAAACGGGCATTCTCGCCGGGCGCAGCCGGTTCGAGTTTGCTTACACCAGGGGGCAGAGCACCACTGTAAGCTGGTGCGAAGGGTTCCTGCCGGAGTTACCGGAGCCGGTGTTTCACGCGCAGTACGAGCGATTTGCCCCACTCGCTGCAACGGACCGGCTGAAGAAACTGCAGAATATCGGAGTGGACACCGGCCACACGTCTTCGGCCGGCCTGAACAGCATACGGGATGCAGTCGGCCTCGCCGTATGCCGCACATTTCTCCTGGATGCCCGGCAAAGCCTGTCGGAGGAAAAGCTGCCCAAGAGGGTTCTCGAAGCCAAACGCTTCATGGAAGAGCGTATCAGCGACGAAACCCTGGACGTAAACTCGGTAGCGGCCCATGTTGGCATGTCTCCGCAGCATCTCATTGCTTCGTTCAAGGCGTCGCTCGGTACCACGCCTGGTAAATTCCTTTGGCAGATGCGCTCGACCCGGGCGCGGCAATTGCTGATCCACACAGGTCTCGGCCATGCTCAGATCGCATTTGAATGCGGTTACAAAAGCGTTTCTCATTTCTCCAGAAGCCTGAAGAAGCAATTTGGTGCCACCCCCAGCCAGATCCGCCGGGAAGAGGGATTTGTTCAGGCAAGCGACAAGGACAGTTCGGTCACTGATCTGATTTTCGACTGAACCCCGGACCAGGTCGCAGCTGTCCGGGCAGCTTAAGTTCAATCCCGCACGACGCTTCAGGATGTCCTTGAATGAATACCGTTTCGGGCTGCGCGCTGCAGTGCGAGTAGCGGCCCTAAGCGGACATTGCCGTTGTTATCAAGCGCTGCAGTGCGGCTTCTTGGAAGCGGACGTCAATCCCCTTATGACTGCCGTGCTGAACTAAGAGTCATTTCTTGGAAGCTATCCTGATGACTGCTTCAGAACGTCCAGATTTACCTTATTGGACATTTTTTGGGCAGCTTCACGACTACCGCAGCCGACCTAGAACTGACTTTGGTCGATCAAATAATGTACGACGAAGAGGGCGGGCCACTGGACGGACTGAATGGTCAACTCGCCCCAGATAGAAGTCCTAGTGTTTACGGCCAGTGTAACGCAAATATCGTCCGGCGCCGGCATCAAAGCGCAGCTCGTACCAGTCCCATTTTTGCGAGTCCTTGCGCGGCTTTTCCAGTTTTTGCGCAATAACAACCTTGTCGCCCAACGCGCGCACTGTGATCATGCCGTAGACGGCTACGTTGCGGTCCTTGCGGGCTTCGATTGCTTTGATCGCAGCCCTTCTTTCGGCAGTATCGGTGATGGCATCAACGGCACCAATTTCTTCCAATAGTGCCACAAAGTCAGGCACTGGCGTCGAAAATTCCTTGGTGCTGCGTGCTAATTCGGTCGAGAATATTAAAGGGCGGTTTCCATGGCTGTGCTTGCCATAAGCCCCAAGCGCATCAGGACGCGGATGGCTGTGGGATTCGTTGTCGCCACTGGACAGAACAGTTGCAACAGCATCGGTTGCCCGAATGAAATCGTCCAGAATGTGCTGGCTGCCGTGATGACACGCCTTGGCAATGTCCGCGCCAAACACTTCGTTTCCTCGCGTGGCGAGCCTGACACGCTGGGCCTCCAACGCGTTTAACTCTTGTTGCTGAGCGCTTGTAAGTGGCTGGCGTTTGGCCATCAATTTTCCAATCGCCTTGTGTACCTCATCTGGCGTTTTTTCGGTCCCGGCGTAGGCCTTTAGCAGAAAATTCTGCGATGGTTCGTTTAGATCACCGCCAAGTAACAAACGCAGATTTCCATAACAGCCTTTCAGAATCACGCTATGTCCGTTTTTCGTCTCGCTTTCGTTGCCAAGTCGGCGCAATGCTTTGCGATCAGCTCCACTGAATGTGACTTGCTCACGGATAGGCCCAAGCACCTGCAGCGAGAACGCTTTGTCGTCTTCAAAATCGGGCACAAAGATATCTTGATCCAATGTCGCCATATCAACGCCGAGCGACCGCACCGTGCAATTGGGCGAAGATGCAAACAAAGCCCGCACTGTCGTCAAGAGGTCCTTGGTCGTTCTCGGGTGCCGATCCGAAATTGCCTCTAGTTCAGCGGTCGTGGCGACATAGTCGAACAAATACTTCTCGCCCGATGCTTCAAACTGACCGCCAAGATCCCACGGGTAGTCAACACCATCGTGTTCCTCTTCGTCAGGGCGTTCAATAATGCCATTGTGAAAGACATCGCCAAATTGCAGTTTGGGGTTTCGAATGACATATTTCAGCCCAAGGTAGTGATCATTGTCGGGGTGCGAAATCAAAACATAGTCAATTTTCCAGGGCCGCTTCTCAGCCCTGTTCGGATCAAAACCCTCAGTATCTGGTACGTTGCGCCCCCTGAGTTTATAACGCCAGCTCAAGAAGCGGTTCATGTTATCCGACACTCCAGCATCGATCAGAAAAACCTTGTCGTCAGGTGTCACGATATGACAGCCGTCGCCTTGACCGACGTCGACAAAATTCACCTCTAGCCCGCGCACGGCGTCAAATTCGTCAAGTTGCAACCATCCTGTGTCGCCGCGACACTTCACCTTTGCGTATGTCTTGCCTTCATGAACGTTGCTTTCGCCTTGAAATTGAAGCCAGTCGCCAAGTAGCAAATGGTTGATTCCGGTTTTACCGTCATTGGTTTCTTTAAGGACAACGGTTGGCTTACAGACGAAATACGTGCCTTCGTCTTGAAGATCAGCAAGTTCCAACGGCATTGTAGCATCCTTCAGTCTCGAGCATGAACGGCGTTACAATACATCTTTTTGACAGATCGCAAAAAAGCCGGTTTGTCGAAATAGGAATAGCGGCTTCGGGAGCCAATTGAATCGTAACGGTCTTATCGATTGCAGGACGACAGCTAGCACCAAAGATTACGAGTTTTGCTGACCACGGGGCGGGCACAACCCTTTATCAATGATGCCCTGCTCCACCAGTGTTTTTTCGGCCCAAAGCCGACCTCGAGCGGCCCCGACGTTTGCCGCAATGCAGCCTGTAAAACCTGCCATTGAAGCATCATGCAGCATTCGGCCGCCTCAGATGACAGTGACTGGTAGAGAACTGAACAGAGCAAACCAGGAATGCGAACTCCATGGGGAGTACGTCAGTACTCCTAGCCTGAGAATTGGATTGCAAATTAGTCAATCCTATTTGCGGGGAGTGACTGTTGCGCGTTAATCGCTAGAGCCAGCAAGTAATCTACCAGCGCGTCTGCTGCGCTAGTCGCGGCAATTTTGCACCCTGCACTGACGGTCCTAAGAATAACTGAGTGCAATCTGGCGTATGGTTCATAATCTTTGCAATGAGCGTGATGAAACCAGAAGCGATTAGACAATCCCTGAATCGGCCGCATACTGCTCATAAGGAAAGGGTTCCCTGCAGCAGCGTTCAAAAGGTTTTGTGCATTACCCAAGTTTCGGAAGAACTCAATACGAGTCTTCGACCGCAATACGGAACCTTGTAATACGTCGGCCTGCTTGCACAATGCAAACCGTTGGCCACTGGTGGCATGCTCACAAGCATCTTCAACCCACATAACCTCGACAACACGCCTAACTTGCAGAAGTTTCAACTGGTCTTCTACATGGAGTGCTGGGATTCTTATTCCCCTGCGTTGCTGAAACTCCACTAAGCCCTCATGCGAAAGGCGCTGAAGTGCCTCCCGAATAGGAGTACGCCCAATTTGCAGAAGCTCACAGAATTCGCGCTCTGTATGTAAGCTGCCAGGTGCCAAGTCTCCCACAATGACCAAAGTTTCAATACCCTCGTAGGCCCTTTCTGCATGAGTCATGGCAGTTTCCGACTTCTCTCCATTTTAGGCGCTTCTTTGATTGTGTCTGCGGCCGCAATCCAGTCTCACCCTGGTTGGCAATCAGGGTCTGTTTTGAAGCCGGTCATGCATTTCCTTGGCGGGTACGCTGGTTGGGCTGTTTTGACGGCGAGGCTTGGAAAAAATGTTCTCCAACCGCACCCAATCCGGCGCTATGACCTCACTGAAGCAGCTCAACTCGGCAAAGATGTCTTTGGGGAATGGAGCCACACGTTTGCTCGCTTGGTTGTAGTTAAGAGATATCCGTTCAAGCCGGCAGCATTCTTCACCGGCGGCCGACAGGACATGCGCAGACCAGATTTTCTTGTCCTGGGCTCCTAACAAATGGTTGGTGATGGTGAGGTCCGCGGGATAGGTAACCTCCCGCAGATAGGAAATGCGGGATTCCACAGTGTAGATCGCATTTGAGGTTTTCCGGGTGTAGGTCTCTCCCAGTCCGATGTGCTCCTGAAACGGCCAGCTGGCTTCTGAGAAGGCCACAAGATAATAGCCTTCATTCAAATGGCCATAAGCATCGATCCAGGTCGGATCGATGCTTATGCGAATAACAGGCTGAGCGGTCATTGCGGAGTCGTCTCCGGGTCGCTGAAGTATCCCAGCAGCCTGTTAGCGCCGTAGGCGTTTCCCGCAATCGAGATGTCCCCTGAGAGGATTGCCAGCCCGCAAAGAGCCCGTGCGACTTCCACTTTGCCGTCCTGGGACGTGATCCGCATCTCTATTGTGGCTGATGAGTTTTCCAGGTCATGCAAGGTAAACTCAATTGCCGTCGTATAAAGATAGGGGTTAGCCCGGTTCCACTCGATCTCGAAGTCGCGAATGCGAAATACGTCCTGCCACGGGATTACATCCCCATCTTCTCGGGAAACAAGATCTAGTATCTCTTCCAGTGCAGCAATTGCGTGCTGGCGGTAGGACTGTTCATTCAGGCCTCTCAGTTGGTTAGGAGGGGCTGCGTCGAGAAATCTGATCTCGACGCTGTATCCCGTTTCGGTTTTCTGAGGTGCCAAAGGCTTGGTCAGCAGCATTGCTCAAACTCCTTGCGCGGGATTGGCCCCAAATTGCCTGGGGAGGTCAGGCAATTCCCATGATCCAGCGCGGCAGCGCCAGGGACAGGTCGGGGATGAAGGTGACGACAAGAACCATCGGGAGGTGGCCAAGAAGCAGGAACTTCAGGGTGATCCCAACATATTTGTCCAGGGTCAGTTTGCTCACACCTGCAGCCATATAAAGCATGGGGGCGCAGGGTGGAGAGACGTTGCCGAGGCCGAGGTTGGTGCCGACGATGGCCGCGAAGTGGATCGGATGCACGCCGATTTCCGTGGCCACAGGCAAGAGAACAATCGCAGCCAGCACACTGCCCGAGACATCATCCACAATCATGCCGATCAACAGTAGGATCAGATTGATCATCAGCAGGATCAGCACTTTGTTGTCGGTGATCGAGATCAGCGCCCCGGCAACTTCCTTGGGCACCTGCTGCAGAATCATGGCGCGGCTCATGACGAACAGGAAGAACAGCACCGCGATGATTGAGCTAGTGGTGATCGCTGCGCGCACAACTGCCTTGGGAATACTGCGGAAGGTGAGGCCGCGGTAAATGAACAGCCCAACAACGACGGCGTAGACGAGCGCGATGGCTGCGGCCTCGGTCGGGGTGGCGATACCGGTGTAGATTACGCCCAGGATCAGCAGCGGCATCAGCAGCGCCCAGAAGGCGCTGATGCCGCTGGTGCCGATGTTGCGGACGGCCTGTGCCATCGGGATCGCATCTTCGACTTTAATATTGTCGTTGTTGCGCAGAAACCAGAAATTCAGCCCGACATAAACCAGCGCCAGCAGCACTCCGGGAATGACGGTCGACAAGAAGGCCGCGCCAACCGATAGCCCGCCAGTAACAGCAAAGACGATCATCGGAATGGAGGGCGGGATCATCAGGGCCAAAACCGAGGAACAGGCCACAAGCGCGGTGGCATGGCCGACGGGGTAGCCTTCTTTGACCATGCGCGGGATCATGATCTGGCCGATTGCAGCGATGGCCGCCGATGACGATCCTGAAATCGCGCCGAACAGGGCGCAGGTGATCACGGTTACCGCGCCCAGGCCGCCCTTAAGCCGCCCGACGAAGGCGTTCACGAAGTTCAGCAGCCGGTCGGAGATGCCGCCTTCTGCCATCAGCGTGCCGGCGAGCACAAACAGCGGCAGCGCCAGCAGGGCAAAGCTGAGCGTAGTCTGATAGGCGAAAGGAATGAGAAAGGAGATATTCGAGCCAGTGGCGACGCCAAAGACCAGCGCCCCGATGCCGAATGCGAAGGCGATCGGCATTTCTGCCAGCAGCAGGACGATGATGATAGCAAGTGAAATCAGGAAAATAGTCATTGTGCGGTCTCCGCAGTCTTGGAGCCCTTGCGCAGTTCAACGAACTGGTTGATGGCTTGCAGCGCGAGATAGAGGATGGTGAGCGAAAACCCGAAGATCATGGAGGCAGACCACAGCCCCTTGGGCCAGCGCATGTAAGAGCTCATGCGGCCCTTCTCAATTTCGAACCAGGCGTATTTGGAAGCATAGTAGCCAAAAACGATGCAGGCAGCGATGCTGGCCAAAGACATGAACAGGCGGATGCCTTGGATGGTCCTTGGGTTCTGAGTCAGCAGCGTGACAATGCCGCCATGGATGTGCTCGCCATTGCGGGTGACATAGGCCAGGCCGAGGAAATAGGACCAGGCGCCCAGCAGCAGAGCCAGTTCCTCGATGCCGACAAAGGGCGAGTGGAAGACGTAGCGCAGCAGAACCTGGGTGAACATCAGGGCAGCCAGGCCAAGGCCGGCCAGAACGATGGTCATGAAGAGCAGCTTTTCTAGCGCGGCTTCCAGTTTGAGAACCAGCCCGTAGACCCCGGACTTCGGCTCTTCGGGAATAGCGGTGACATGTTCCGGCGGCTCAAGTGCGTCCAGCTCAGCATCGTAGATGAACGATTCCCCGGCTGCCGTGGGATTGCGTGGGTGTTGCTTTGATTGCCGGACTGGCATGCGTGTTCCTCCCGAAGCATTTCGTGAGGCCGGGCTGCAGCGCCCAGCCTCTTTGTTCACCGGTTACTTGAGACCGATGGCTGCCCGAACTTGGTTCATCACCTCGGAGCCCAGGGTTTCTTCCATTGCGGGCCACTCTTTTTCGTAGGTGATGTCCTTGAGGGCCTGCAGCTGCGCGTCCGTCAGCTCGACAACGTTGATGCCTTCGTCCCGTGCCTTCTGCAGGAACTCGTTGGACTTGGCTTCTGCTTCGCCCCAGGAGAATTCGATGGTGGAGTCGATCGCCCCCTGCAGCTTTTCGCGGTCGGCAGCATCGAGGCCTTCCCACCAATCCTTGTTGACCAGCCAGAAGGCGGTCTCGAAGTAGTCATTGGTGAGGATGTTGGTCTCCAGCACGTCGCGCAGCTGGTAGGTCTCGACCGCGGTCGAGAAGGAGCGTGCATCAACTGTACCCAGCTGCAGCGCGGTGTAGACCTCGGCCAGCGGGATCGGCACAGCGGAGAAGCCGAAGTTGTTGAACCGGTCCACAGCAACCGGCAGGCCCGGCACGCGGATTTTCAGGCCATTGCCGTCCTCGGGCAGGTTGACGGGCATGGCGCCAACGCCCTTGCGGATCACCACCGAGCCAAAATCGGTCGGAATGATGCCGACGGCATGCACACCCAGGTCATGCAGGATGGAATTGTAGACACCCAGCATGGCCGATCCGGGGCCGTAAAGCGCGCGGGCTTCCTCCCAGTTCGACACGACATAGCCCAGATAGGCTAGATCAAGGCGCGCATCGAACTCCGATGCCCCCCAGGTCAGCGTCATCGGCACCACACCCTGCATCGATTGCTCGAACAGCGAGGTCCAGTCGCCGAGATCTCCGCCGGGGTGGTAAGCCACATTCAACCCGCTGCCTTCGACTTCACCGAGGAAGCGTTCCGACAAGGAATGAAACACATGGTCGGTGTTCATCGCGTGGGCAAGAATGAAATTCTCGTCCGCCTGCGAGGCCGCTGGCGACAAGGACATAAACCCCATCGCAGCGGCGGCAACGGCAGCCTTCGCCTTCGAAAATTTCAGCATCTTAGTTCTCCCTTTCATTGTAGGTATTTGGAGCTCACAGGCTCCGCGCGGTCGCGCGATTTGAGGCCGCTGGCGGCTCAAATTCCTTCTGGTAAGGGCAGCGCTCAGAGCGCTGCGCCGTCCCGGTTGAGTTGTTCACGAAGGTCTGCACCTGACAGGCTGCGGTAGGCAGCCTGCTCGTTCAGCGACTGAACGGTGGCCAGCCCGGCTGCGTGGCCATAGCCGAAGCACTGCGCGGTCACACGGCAGGAGGCCAGCGCCTCATGTTCCGAGCTGAGGCAACGGCCGGCCACGATCAGGTTTTCGCCGGTTTCAGGCACAAGCGTGCCATAGGGCACCTCGTAAAAGTCATCGAGCAGCCATTCGACATAGGGCTTGTCGCCGGAGTGCAGCTCGATCGGCCAGGGCGAACGCACCACGCCGTCCGAGAACTTCCGGCGGCCGGTCACATCGTCATTCGACAAGGTCTTGATCCCGGCAATCGAGCGGGTCTGGCGGATGCCGATTTCAACGCCGGTGTCGACGACAAAGGCGTTTTCGCAGCCGGGAATATGCTCGCGCAGGAACTTGTGATAGGCGCGGACCTGTTCGCGGGCGGTCAGCTCGCCTTCGGAATGATCGACCGGGTCGGTCACGTCCAGATCACGCCCGTCGCGGCCCAGGATGCGGGTGGCGTTGACCATCAGCTCATCCGGGCGGGAGGTGTTGAAGATCCAGATCTTCTTGCGGGGCAGTTCCTTGCCCGACGGATCTGCGTCAATCAGCTGATCGATCACCTTTTTGGGAGAGATCGAGTCCTTCCCCCAGTATTCATTGAAAGCATTCACATCGATCCCGCCAATGCGGAAGATCATTGTCGGGTTCTGAATCACGCCATCCCGGCCTTTAGAAGTCTTGAACCCGGCCCGGTAGATGACATCTGCGTCGCCGCTCGCGTCGATGATGCGCTTGGCATGGACCGCAGCGAGGCCGGATTTGGAGTTCACGATCACACCGCGGAACTGGTCATCCTCCATGATCACGCCAACCACCTGGCAGTGGTAAAGGATCTGCACGTTGGCCTCTTGCAGGAAGCCGTCCGCCGCCTCGCGCCAGATCAGCGGATCGTGGGTCACGGTCCAGGTCTTGCCGTATTGGATGGGATCCGTCAGCCCGCCCATGTCGATCATCCGGCGCCGGAAGCGGTCGGCGAAACCGAATACGGTCTGCTCCGGCTTGGCACCCGGCGCATCCGTGGACATGTAGAGGCCGCAGATGGTGCCGGACAGTCCCGCAACGGCACCGCCGCCGCAGAACCCGTAACGCTCAATCAGCAGTACTTTGTGCCCGCTCCGGCCGATAGTTTCAGCCGCCGCGACACCTGCCGCCCCGCCGCCGACGACTAGGGCGTCAACTTCGGCAAAGACGGGGAATGTGTGGCCGGGATCGAATTTGAATGTGGGTTGCCAGTTCATGTCAGCTTCCTCACTCTTCGTAGTTTTCGGCAAACAGCGCCGCATCCATCAGCGGCAGCGGATCGACGATGCGGCTGGGAGCAAATTCCATCTGGTCCAGCACGTCGCGCTGCAGATCGATGCCCGGTGCGATCTCGACCAGTTCCAGGCCGTCGGCGGTGACTTCGAACACCGCACGTTCGGTGATGAGCTTGGCAGTCTGGCCCCGCTCCAGAACGCCCTCCCGCACCAGATAGGTGATATGCTGGGCGGTCTGGACGAACTTCTTGACCTTGCCTTCGCGCATGATCGATAGCTGGCCGTCCTGCACAGCGGTCTTCAGCCCGGCGGTGGTGAAAGTGCCGGTGAAGATTACACGCTCAGCATTATGGGCGATGTTCACGAAACCGCCCGAACCCGGGTTCACCTTGCCGAATTTCGACACATTGACGGTGCTGCTTTGATCGAACTCGGCAAAAGCCAGAGCCGCGAATTTGCACAGTCCGCCTTCGATCACGTCGAACTGATAGAGACCATCGATCAGGGCTTCGGGGTTGATATTGGCCGAGAACTGCCAGCCGCTCATCACCACTCCGCCATAGCTGCCGTGCTCGGTGGTGAACTCGTAGTCGTATATCTGGCCGCCGTCGAACTTGCCGTCCTCGGCCATGACCAGCGGCACATCACCCGAGGCTCCGAAGCCGAAGATCGACAGTTCCTTCTTGCGGACCTCCATCGAAGCACGGCGGGCAATGATCTTGTCCGCGCCGGGTGCAGGTTTGGGCAGGTTCTTGGGATCAACCGGATTGCCGCCTAGATAGGCCGGATCAGGTTTGTCGATATTAGTGACAAACTTCTGATCTTGCACGATCACAACCTTGTCGACCAGAGAGCCGGGGATGCAGACATCCGACACTTTCCGTGACCCCAGAGGCACCTTACGCTCGACCTGCGCAATGACGGTCCCGCCGGATGCCTTTACGGCAATGGCGATGCCCAGGTTGGAGGATTGCAGCGCTTCGTTTTCGAACGATAGGTTGCCATTTTCATCCGCGGATGTGGCCCGCAGGAAGGCGACTTGCAGCGGCCGGGCCGGGTAGAACAGGTAATCCTCGCCGCGGAAATTGATCTTTTCGACCAAATCTTCCTTGGCGGACGGGGTAAAACGGCCGCCTTGGTTATCGGGGTCTACATAGGTGCCGATCCCGGTCTTGGTCATGTAACCCGGCGTGCCGCGCGCCACTTCGCGCAGCCACAGCATGGTGGTGGCAATCGGCCAGCTGTAGGCCTCGACCTCATCCGCATGAATAAGCTGCATCAGCTTGGGCCGCTCGCCGGTGTCCGGGTGGATAGGGTTCAGGTAAGAGCCGCCAATGATGCGCTTCATCAGGCCTTTCTTGGCCACATGATCCATACCGCCGATATGCATCGCATCCCCAGTGCCGCAGGGGAAATAGAAAGTGAGGTCCTTGGGGTGCGCGGTGGCCTCGAACTTGTCGGCAACGCCTTTCAGCAGCGCATCGGGTGTGATCCATCCGATTACACCGGTGGACACAACGGAATCTTCATCCTTGATGACGGAGAGAGCTTCTTCGAGAGAACAGAGCTTGGTCATGGTTAATTCGCAAACTTCTTGAAGGTTTCTTGTGCGGCCTCTTGCGAGCAGTGCAGGCGGAACAGGTTGTTGAGACGGGTGTCTTCGGTTTCCCCGGTGCCAAGGGTGCGCTCCAGAAAGAACTCTTTGGTCGCACCGGCGCTGACCATCGGCAGAGCCGCGAGGTTCCGGGCAATCTCAGCCGATCGGTTGTCGAGCTCGGCATGGGGAGAGAGATAGTCAGCGAGGCCGATGCGCAGCGCTTCCTCGGCACCGAGGAACTCATGGCCCCAGGAAACGCGCTGCGCGTTCCGCGGGGAAAGGCGGGCTGTCAGGGCATGCATGCCCCACGGGGTGATCCAGCCGTTGGGGACTTCCATGCAGCGCAGCTTCGCGTCATCCGAGACGACAACGACGTCGCAGACGGCAGCTAGGAATGCCCCGCCGCCAACCGCATACCCTTGCACGGCGGCAACGACAGGCTTTGTGCAAAGCGCGATATCGCGCAGCAAAGCGGCCTTGCGGGCTTCAACTTCGCACATTTCGTCAACTGACAGGCCACCCAATTCGGTCAGATCACTGCCCGCGCAGAAAGATGGCCCTTCTGCTACGATCCGCAGTACGCGGATTGCGCCGTTCCTGCGTGTTTCGGTAACGGCGTCCTGCAGTTTGCCGAGCATTTCGGCGTTCATCGCATTGCGCTGACGCGGGCGATCCAGTGCTATGGTGGCGACACCATCCTCGACACGAAACTGAATGGCCATGTCCTTCTCCATCTTGGGGCGAGCGCCGCGGCAATGGCCGGAGCGCTCAACAGGTTTTCCTCTTCCCCAAGACTTTCGAAATTTGCTTCGCGCTGTTAGATACAGAGGAGCAAATCTCTAAGTACAGAGCATACTCCACTGAAAAGATGCGAGAATTTAAGGTTTCAGGCGATGTATGAGAACATCATATCGATTGATCGGGCCTCCAGCGAAAGTTTGCAAACCCAGATCCGGCGGCAGATGGCGATTGCCATCCTCGGCCGCCAGTTCCCGATTCATCACCCGCTGCCATCGATCCGAAAACTGGCGGCAGACCTGAAGGTCAGCGTCACCACCGTGACCCTGGCCTATGAAGCGCTGAAGTCGGACGGCTTTGTACTTGGCAAAGGCCGGTCCGGTTTCTTCGTCAATCCGGATGTGCTTGCGGCTGAAAATAGCGGCTACGAGGCCAGGACCGGCTCTGGTGCTGTTGAAGAAACTGCCTCCAAGGTCGACTTCGATACGCTGTTCGGCGAACGCAGCTTCGACCTAGACCGGGTGGTGAAACCCGCGGATGCTCTGCTGCGCTACCGCTACCCGTTCATTTGCGGGCTGGTCGATCCCTCCCTGTTTCCGATCACCAGCTGGCGGGAATGCCTGCGGGACTCGGTCAACGCCATTGAGCTGCGGAACTGGGCGGCGGATTTCTCGGATATCGACGACGAACTGCTGGTGGAAAAGCTGATCCAGCGCTGCCTGTTCCGCCGCGGTATCAATGCCCATCCCAGCGAGGTTCTGGTGACCATTGGCGGGCAGATGGCGCTGTATCTGGCTATCAAAGTGCTGCACCGGCGGGGTGAAAGCATTGGCATCGAGGACCCGGGATACCCCGATATCGTCAATATCGCCCAGCTGGAGCGGCTGGAGATCGAGCGGCTGCCCATAGACTCTTCAGGGGTGATTGTGGACGGCATCGGCGCCCATCTGAAAAGCGTCTTTGTCACCCCAAGCCATCAATTCCCGACCAATGTGACGATGCCGATGGAACGGCGCAATGAGCTTCTCGCTCGGACGTCGCGCAACGGGACATTTGTCATCGAAGACGATTACGAGGCAGAGATCAGCTTTAACAAGACGCCGCCGCCTGCGCTGAAAAGCATGGATAAGAATGGCAACGTGATCTACGTGGGCAGCCTGACCAAATCGCTGATGCCCGGCCTGAGGATTGGCTATCTGGTCGCTGACAAGGCCTTTGTCCGGGAGGCGCGGGCTTTGCGCCATCACATCCTGCGACATCCCCCGGTCAACAACCAGCGCACCGTCGCCCTGTTCCTGCAGCGCGGCTACTTCGACCGTCACGTCAAACGTATGACTGATGTCTACCGCGAACGCTGCGATGTGATGTTCCACGAACTGGAACGTCATTTTCCCGGTCACTCAACCCGGCCAGTCTATGGCGGAGGCAGCATCTGGTTCCGCCTGCCCGAAGGCATCGACTCGCATCAGCTACAGGAAGCGGTAAAGCGAAAGGGCGCGGTGTTCGAGGTTGTTGGCAACGCTTTCTCTGACACCCGGCTGAACCACTCATACATTAGGCTTGGCTTCTCGCTAATTGATGTTGCAGCAATTCCGGCTGGTATCGGCGTGATCGCCGCAGCCATTCATGAACTCGCAACAAACAGCACGCCATTGTAATGATAGATTTCCGGGCCTGTATCTAACTCAAAGCTCCCTTATCCGGTACGGCAACCAGATTGGGATTGGCATGAGGCAGGTCAGACATGAAGGTTGCGTTTATTGGCGTTGGGAACATGGGCGGGCCAATGGCACGCAATCTAAAAGATGCTGGGTTTGATGTATGCGGCTACAACCGCTCGCGTCCAATTCCACACGGTATCAATCCGGGCAAAACACTCGAAAGCACCGTCGCCAATGCGTCCCTCGTCGTCACAATGCTGCCGGATGGTGATGCGCTTCAGAATGTCGTGGCCGATATGCTGGGCAGCTTGCACAAAGGTGCCATGGTTGTCGATTGCTCAACAACCGATGTCGCGTCTGCGCAAACTGTCTCCAAGCTATTGCAAGCAAGAGATCTGCGATTTCTGGACGCGCCGGTTTCGGGAGGGACAACCGGGGCAGAAAAGGGAACCCTGACTTTCATGGCCGGCGGGTCAGCAGAGGACTTCGAAACGGTTCTCCCCATTCTAAAGAAGATGGGTTCTAAAGCGGTTCATTGCGGCGAAGCCGGTGCTGGGCAGGCCGCAAAGATCTGCAACCAGATGATTGCTGCAGCAACGATGATCAGCACATGCGAGTCTTTTCTCCTGGCCCAGTCGCTCGGTCTGGATCCGCAGAAACTGTTCGATGTTGTCAGTACCTCGTCGGGTTACAGCTGGGCTATGAATGACTACTGCCCCTGGCCCGGCGTGGGCCCTGAAACACCTGCAGACCGGGATTACGCTCCAGGCTTCGCCGCGGAACTCATGCTGAAAGACGCCAAGCTGGCGCTGACGGCCGGCTGGCAGCAAGGCCGACAACTCAGCATTACCGAGAAAAGCGTCGAGCTGTTTACGGATTTTGTTGAAGATGGTGGCGGGGCTGGCCGGGATTTCAGCGCCATCATCAATTTTTTGAAAGATAGGGGTTAGACATGGCTCATAAATTAGCCAGCAGTGCCGCACCGCAAAGGATCAACATCGATCTGGAGAAAGATGACATCGGCAATGCACGGATTGATCTGGCAGCCAGTTTCCGCGCCGCCGCGCAAATGGGGCTGGAAGAAGGGATCTGCAATCATTTCTCTGCCGTGGTCCCCGGTCACTCCAATCTGTTTCTGGTCAATCCCTATGGGCTTGCCTTTGAAGAGATCAAAGCTTCGGACCTGCTGATCTGTGATTTCGAAGGGAATGTCGTGAGCGGAGTGGGTAAACCGGAAGCCACGGCATTTTACATCCACGCAGAGCTGCACCGCAGAAAACCTAAGGCAAAGGCGGCTTTCCACACACATATGCCCTATGCAACCGCAATGACCATGACAAAAGGCGAGCCCCTGCTTTGGGCCGGACAGACGGCTCTCAAATTCTACGGCCGGACCTGTGTAGACCACAATTACCGTGGACTGGCGCTTGACACCGATGAAGGCACCCGCATTGCAGAGGCTACAGGCGAAGCCGACATCATTTTCATGGCTCATCATGGCGTCATGATCCTGGCGGAAACGATCGCTGAAGCTTGGGATGATCTCTATTATCTGGAAAGAGCATGCCAGGTGCAGCATCTTGCTTTATCCAGCGGCAGGAAAATCACCCCGGTCAGTGAGGCGATCGCTGAAGCCACTGCCAAACAAATGAGGGCAGAAGATGCAGAGTCTGCCCGGCTTCATCTGGCAAGTATCAAGCGGCGCCTTGACAAGACCGCTTCAGATTTCCGGAACTAATGGTCTGATGCAACAGCTTTCCCTGATCATGCCTCGGGTGAGCAGAGCAGTTCTCACTCCCTTGGTCTGAACACAGTGCTTTTGTTGGGCCTAATCGAACTAAGGACTGCTGCTACCGCGGGTTTGTGCCCGACAGAAGGAGCAACAAGTCAGCGCAGTCATGTTAGAAGCTGCACTGACCGTTTCAGAAAGTTTGAGATGCAGGAACGTCTTAGCCGGCAAGATCTACGCGTAGTCGGGTGCGTCGAAAACAGCCCCAGTAAGATCACCTTCGACAGCGGCGAGATAAGCCTTGGCGGTGTCTGCCGCCGAAAGCCCTGAACTGGAGTCCATTCCCATCACTTCCATCGTCTCTTTGACGAATACCGGGCTGACAGTATTCACTCTCAGGCCGCGTCCAAGCTCCAGAGCTGCGGCTTTGGAGAAGGACTCCAGCGCTCCGTTCGCCAGGCTGATCACAACGGATCCAGGCATGGGATTGCGCGACAGAATACCCGCTGTGAGCGTGAACGACCCGCCGTCGCTGATGTGCGCCTGCCCGATCCGCACGAGGTTGATCTGCCCCATCAGTTTGTTCTGAAGTGCCAGATCATAGGCAGCATCGTCCAGTTCCGAGAAAGGGGCGAAGCCTGCGAGACCGGCGGTGCTGACGACCGCATCAACCTGCCCTATGGAATTATACATCGCTTCGATGGAAGCTTTGGAGCCGAGGTCGACCCTGACGTCGCCGTCATTGTATCCGGCGCGGATGACCGTGTGGTTCTCGGCCAAGGCATCTGCGACCGCTTTGCCAATGGTGCCCGTCGCACCTACGACCAGGATGTTCATCATGTTTCTCCAGTTTGTTCGAGTTCAAGTTTGACAGATCATGCTTCCGCAGGGCTTGTGCCGGTTGCATATTCGTAGGAACGCCGGATGATGGTTTTGACAGTTTCCAGCCCGGCCTCGTCCCGGGGTGAAAACACCATCACCAGTCCAATCGAGCGGAGACCTTTCAGAACAAGCGTGTGATGCTCACCCCATCCCTTTTCGACAACTTCGAGAGCTTCGTCCTTCGGCAACTGAACGTGCAGGCTGCCGTTGTCGGGGTGCGGATGGATATGGGCAAACTCGCGTCCAGCCATAAAGGCCTCATGGTTGCAGGTGGCATTATCGTGCATGACCAACGCCCTTGCGCCAGGAACCGATACCAGACTGTGGTGCTCTTCGACCCCGGGCAGGGCGAAGGCCCAATCCCGCATCCGATCAACGATGTGATCTGGCCCATGCTGTGTGACTTGGGCATGCGGCAGCCCATGGGTGGTCTGGGGTTTTGGACCAGCGCGCTGCGGGAGGTTCAATGCTTGTCTCATGGCGTTTCTCCATTTCGATGCAGGACGAACTTAGATTGATGGTTCGCGCAAAGTAATTCACAGTGAATGCAAGGAGGCCTTGCATGAATGCACAAACATTGGACTGGAGCGATATCCCGTTCGTTCTGGCGGTCTGCGAGGCTGGAAGCCTGTCCGGTGCTGCGCGGCAGCTTGGGGTCAACCACTCCACCGTGTTCCGCCGGATTGAGGGCGTCGAAGCCAGGCTGGGCGTCCGGCTGTTTGAAAGGCTGAGCCATGGCTATGTGATGACCGCAGCCGGTGAGCATTTCTACCGGAGCGGCCTGCAGCTCCGCGACGGTATGAACGGCATTCAACGGGAGCTTGGCGGGCAGGATCTGCGTCTGGAAGGCGTCTTGACCGTCACCACGACGGATTCATTGCTTTATACTCTGTCGCCAGTGTTCGTGGCGTTTCAGAACCGGTTTCCGGATGTCGAGTTGCGGCTGCTGTCTGGCACACGGCCGCTTGATCTGATGCAGCGGGACGCAGACATCGCTTTGCGCCCAACACGAAACCCTCCGGAGCACTGGATCGGCCGCAATTTGGCACAGCTGAGTTTTGCAGCCTATGCGCATAAGGACTTTCTGGAGACTTGCCTGGATCTGCCAGAGGCCGAAAAGCGCTGGATCAGAATGAACGACAGTGCCAATCAATCAGCAATGAGCCAGATGACCACAGAGCTTAAACCCACGATGGCTCCGGTGACCCTTACCAACACGCTGATGGGAGTGTTCGAACTTGTGCGGGCCGGCCTTGGGATTGCTGTCTTGCCGGGTTACCTCGGTGAAACTTGCCCTGAACTGATCCGCGTGCATGAACCCCAAGAAAAGTATAACTCGAGCTTGTGGATGCTCGCACACCCTGACATCCGCCGGAGCGCGCGCGTTCATGCTTTCTTTGAATTTGCGGCGGCGGAATTCCGGGGCGGAGTAAAAGACTTCTGCTGAACATCAGCTTCCGGGCAAAGCCGCCAACTGCTGATCACTGAGTTCCGAGCGCTGAGTTATGGGGCCGGTAGACGTGCAGCCTGGGTGTCCATGAGACCCGCCTGGCGCGCGAAGAGGCGGCCCAATCCAGACATTCGTCACCATCCAACCGCCGCATTGCAGCGGTCGCCAAAGCGGCCATTGGCAACCGGGTGCAGCATTTTATACCTAGCAACGCCTCGCGGAACCTTGCCGCCATTCGGCGCACACGCAGTCTGGGCGGCCCATAGTGTCCGCATTGCACAGGAAACAGGCTTTGCAAAGCCCGACTGCAAGACACATTACTTGGCAGTCTTCAGCCACATCCCAATAGCCCATTTTATGGCAAAAAAGGATGCCGAAATCCGTCTGAATTCCCGATGTTACTCTGTGGACGTGGTATCGGCCACGAATGTCCTCAGAGCTCCAAGACCCATTACGGTGGGCGCAAAAGCTAAGGCCTCGATTTCTGCATTCAGCACATGTTTGCAATCGCCAGTCTGCGCCGCTTCGCGTGTGAGAACGTCGATCACGGGCTGGTATCCCTCAGCAAATGCATTGTTGGCGCTCTCGCCCAGACGAACTGCTTCCAACAGACGCCCGGCACGGATTATCGGACAAATGATATCGTCAGTTTCGTCGATATTGAGAAGAGCAATGTCCCAGCCATTGAATTTGACACCTTCTTCGCGCACTTTCCGGATGAGCATCAATTGAGTGACCTTCTTTCTCAAAAAGGTTTCCAGATATTCGGGGGCGTGCTGGCTGTAGTACACTGCATTGCCATAAAGATCATCCCAGCGGATCAAGTCAGCACCCTCTCGATGGGATAGGCGGCTGCGGGTCTCCATCGCACTCGCCAATCTGTCCCACTGTTCAGGATTGTAGGGGGCGATCACAACTCTGCGCAGCAAGAGGTCGAGCTCCTGCTCCGGGCTGGGCGAATTCTGGACCGGACTATAGCTCCAGCCGTTCTCTGTTCTCGTCACATGTGTGGATCTTTGTGACAGGATATCGAGCAATTCAGGGGAATAGGGATCATGAGCCAAGGCGTCTTCCGCACGGGTCTTCTCTAGCTCCAGCATCTCGTGATACTTAGGGGCAAAGCCATGGCGCTTGGCGACATAGTCGTCGTAGTATCTGGCCCGGCGCAGAGTATCGAAGCCATGTTCGTCACTGTAGCCGCGCAGATACTCTGCGTCCTCCCGTGACTGCGGATGGTTGTTTAGGCGCGCTATAAATTCCAGCTGGCCGAGAGAGGGATCGCTCTCTTCATCCAGCAAGCTGAGTGCCAGCTTTGGCCACTCATTTACAGGATTGCGTTGAACCAGAAAGGCGATCTGGCAGTAACGTGTGAGGTTGTTGCGTTCGTGTTCAGCCATCGGCGCGTAGTGTTCGCAGATTGCCTGCCCCATCTCATAACTGCCGCCATAGCCTGGATGGGTGAAGGTGAAAGCTCTCTCAATGGTACCCCAATTGGGTGCATCCTGCATGGTCTGGTCGAAAACGTCGAATGACTTTTGCCTGTTTCCGCCAGTGTTGCCCAGCAGGATAATCGCGTCAGAAGCGGGGATCAATTTGGGATTTGACTCATAAGCTTCAAGCGCCAGTTCCAGGCTATCATGATGCAGGAGGTAGTGTTTCTCCATCGCTTCGGGATGTGTTCGCCGGGCCGGCTTCTGCCCACGAACGATCCACCCCGCGCGATAATACACCCAAGCCTGTGCAACCTTTGCATAGGGCGAACCGGGGTGGGCATCTCGCCAACCCTCAACAAATGAAATCACATCAGGATGAGTAACCGCGAATATGCTGAACAGGGCACGCATGTCATAGGCCGATATTTCACCAGCCTCAAACGCTTGCTGTGCTGCATCTAGCCTGGTTTCAACCCGATCAACTTGCCGGTTGTATATAGCTTCCCTGAGTTGGGCCGCCGTAATCAGAGTAGTTTCGTCCGCTGCGGCTATTTGACTGGTTAGACAGCCAAGGACCAAAGCCACCCACTTCAACATCGGCTTTCCTCTCACCTAAAGTAGCTAGTCTGCGATGGGATTGTGAAACTTTAAGGGCAACACTGGGTCAGGAAGGATCAATTTGATTTTTCTCAGGCACGCTCCATCGCCTTGAGCTTCTGAGCAAATGCGCAGGTTGGGCCAAGGTCCGTTTCGGGCTGGGATCGACATGCTGCAGCTGCGAGGTGGCCTCACCTGACCAGCGGCAGCTAAGGGCTCGTGTCCGTCTGTTCTCCCCGCAGCGGGCGGCCGGATCCAACCAGCCTAGCTGTTCTCAACAGCTACGGACCTCAGAAGCGAGCTCAAGCCTACAAATTAGGCCTCAAACTAGGTAGGTTACATGCAAAGCGTGGTTTTTTGGTACTGGCAGCGCATCCAACCGAAGCCGGATAGAACACATGAGCATCGACTTAGACTATTTGGTGGATTGCAAGCGTGCGCGCCCCGATTGGACGCCGGATGATGGTGTGGCGTCTTCTTTCTATGAGTTGCTCATAGCAATGAATTCGCCATCTGGATATGTCTGGGTGGCTGTCGTTACCCTGTTCCTTTGGAAGAGAAACGCCCTTTCCGGCGCATTGCTGGCATTCCTTTCCTTAGCTCTTTTGGCAGACTGGAACTTGTTCAAGTATAATCTCGTTGATGATCTTTACCTCGGCCAACTAGGAGGCTGCGTCGGATCGCTTGAGGTTGCAAATGTTGTACTGCTGACCGCCAGTTTCCTCGGAATTGCCTTGGTTGGTTTTAGGGTATTCAGACGCGTATTTTGACAGCCAAGGCTCGGCGCTTGTCAGGTCCGCCCTGCTGTCTTTCCTTAGCGCACCTTTCAATGGCCGCTTCGCGCCGTTCGCGGCCTGCTGAATTCGCAAAGGGCCGTCCGCTGCTCGATGACCGCAATGGGCTCGGAACGACAATTGCGCTGTCGCGCTAAGCGAGTAAGCTGCGTCCAAAAAAGGGAGCAAGGTATGAGTAAGAATAGGGTTCTCTTGCTAGCGGTTAGTTGCG
This sequence comes from Leisingera sp. ANG-M1, assembly GCF_000813745.1. GTDB lineage: Bacteria > Pseudomonadota > Alphaproteobacteria > Rhodobacterales > Rhodobacteraceae > Leisingera. Next base: position 108,341 of record NZ_JWLC01000029.1, read on the forward strand.
CAGCGGTTGGAGCTGGGATTATGCGCTCACTCGATACCGGGTCCTATGTTTTCGGTGCTCTTGTCGCCATTCTGTTCGCGGCCTTGTGTTCGAAGGTTGGCGGAAGTCCAGAAAGGAGGTCAGATGCACCTTTGATCAGTAGCAGATTCTTGTTTTGAAAACTCTTGATTGTGTGCTGAAGCTAGGACGGACCTTGAGAATGAAGAGCCTAAATCGCCACCAGATAACTCTATTTGGCACGCAGGCATTGCTTGACTGGCTGAAGTCAGTCAAGCCTGAACTGCGCAGATGGGACTTGCGCACCCTCAATCATCGACCGTCGGCATACTTAATTGAAATGGAGGATCAAAACTGCCACGGCTTGGTCCTTGAAAAGCACTTCAAAAAGGTCGTCGAGCAAGAGCTTTCTCAAAGCCTATATGTCCCTAAAGAACATTGGCCGTCCGAGATAACATTTGAATTGTTTCGGACATGGTTCTTCTACCAATACCATGAAGAAGTTTACGACCTTTCCTCTGACGAGTTGCTGGTTTTCGACGACTGATCCTATAGGTTAGACAATTTGCGTCCTATGCGGGCGCTGTATTTTCCGGGCATGATCGCTTTGTCCCGTAGACTGGGTCTTGGCCGCCGTGGGGGCAGTGTCGACTTCGTGAGGTGTCCATCAAAGGAAGGCTTTGGTTCCTTCCGACAAGCGGACCTTCAATGACAACCTTTTCTTCCGCAACAGGATCGGCTCTGCAGCCGCTATCCAAGGTCTGCATTAGGCTTTATCACTGTCTCTGAGGTTTTGGCCGTTGTTGTATGTCTGCCACAGTGCGAGTTGAGCTCGTTTGCTTCCACAGTGCTTCCAGCGGTTGCGGTGGCGCGAACGCGGGAAGCGCCCCTTGTGGCGCTATCATCTTGATTTGGCTGTAGTATTTTGGTTGCGGGAGCAGGATTTG
>NZ_JWLC01000003.1 GCF_000813745.1 Leisingera sp. ANG-M1
ATCGTGTCAGGAAATGCCGGCAGCGCAGAAGTCGCCGTCCGCCAGCACTTGACGGAAACCGCGGCAGTCGCCGAGCGGCTGCTCTCCGGGGAAGAATAGGAATCATTCCATGCCCAAAGCTTTTTGGATTGCCAATGTGACAATCACAGATCCCGGCCGGTACAAAGGGTACCAGGCGGCGGCTCCCGCAGCCTTTGCCGAGTTCGGCGCCCGTTTTTTGGCACGGGGAGACGCGGAGACATTGGAAGGCCGTCCCTGGCAGCGCCGGGTCGTCATTGAATTCGACAGCCTGCAGCAGGCCAGGGCCTGCTATGAGTCTAAAGCCTATCAAGCCGCCCGGGCCGAGCGGGCCGGAGCTTGCGAAGCGGACATCGCTATCATCGAAGGCCTGGACTAAGCACAGCGCCCTTTGCACAGCACGCTTTCCTGCGCCTGCGGCCCGATAGCTGCTGCTGCGGCTTCCGGTTGTTAGCGGGTCCTATCAGCATCCCCCTTCCCCCGGGGCGGCCGCTGGACGGCGTTGCTGCCAAAACTGCCCGCGGCTTGGCAACCCGGCCTGACCGCTGCCGCACCTCAGAGCCAACCGGGCTAACCGGAAGACTACCGGATGCCGTCAGCCTGCCTGGACGGCGCCGCAAACTGGCTGTCTGTTACGGCCGCTGCCAGTCTTTCGATATCCTCCCCGAGCGGGCGGTCTTCTTTCAGTGCAGGCGATATCTCCCGGATGTCAGCACAGGCCTGCGCCAGGAAGCCGCCCAGGCCGCCCGCCTGGGTGCGCAACTCCACCGCCTGGCAGGCCACCAGAAGCTCTATTGCTGTCAGCCGCTGCAGGTGCCCGGCAATCCTGGCCAGCGCCTTGACCGCTGCAGGCGAGCCCGTCAGGCAGTCCTCCACGCCGTTTGCATTGACACTTGGCCAGACGGGCACCGGCTGCGCCGCATGGGTCAGCTCCGCCACCAGGGCCTCAGCCGGTTTCATCACCGGCGCAAACCCGTTGGAGGCACTGTCCGGCATCGCCAGGAAGTTTTGCAGGCCGCTGAAATCCGGGTTCAGCAGTTTGGAAATCCGCGCAAGCTGCGCCATGGCCAGCGGCACCAGAGCGCGGCTGAGCGTCTCAGCAGCGCTGGTGATTTCGGCGGTAAAATAGGCACCGCAAGATGTGATCTCGCTGCTGGCGGCGAAGGCGGCAGGATTATCGCTGGAGCTGTTGATTTCCAGCTCGACACATTCCACTGCGCGGACCAGCGCCATGCCGGCGGTGCCGTGAATCTGGGCGATGTTCCGGAAGGACAATGGATCTTGCAGGCGGCGTGCCTGACCGGGCTCTAACAGTTTGCTGCCCGCCAGCCGCCTGCGCAGCCCTTCGGCCGCTTGCAACTGGCCGGGATAGGGTTTCACCATCAGCACATGCGGCTGCAGCGGGCCGCAGTTGGCCCGGAAACCCTCCATCGACAGGGCTGCGGCCGTCTGCGCAGCCTCAAAGGCGCAGGCAGCGGCAGAGACGGCAAGTGCCGCCATACCGCCGGTGGCGCCGGAATGGTTGGCCAGAGCCAGCCCGTCGCGGGGCGCCAGCTTCAGCGGCTCGATGCCATGGGCTGCCATCAGGTCGGCGCTGGAGCCGATGCGGCCCTTGGCATCGCGCATCCGGCCCTCGCCGATCAGGGAGAGGCCGGCGGTGGCATTCAGCACCAGATCCGCAGCACCGATCGATCCCGTCTGGCCCGCAACCGGGGTGAGGCCCGCGTTCAGGCAAGCGGCGATGTGCTGCGCCACCTCCGGACGGGCGGCGCTGTGACCCTTGAGCATGGTATTCAGCCGCACGATCAGGCCTGCCCGGATGATTTCCGGATCTTCTTCCGGTCCAACCGCATGGGCGCGGCCGCGCAGGGTCTGGACCGAGAATTCGGCCAGCGCATCAGCGCTGAGAACCTCGGTGGCACGGGCACCAAGCCCGGTGGTCACCCCGTATACCGGCACCCGGTCGCGGATCACCTGCCCCACCAGCGCATGAGACTGTGCCATCGCCTCCAGCCCGGCCGGAGCCAGCTCAACCGTCAGGCCCTTCTTGGCCGCCTGGCTGAGGGCCGCAACCGTGAGCGAGGAACCGTCCAGCCGCAAAACTTCCATCTCAGGCATCCCGGTAGAGGAGGTTCTGGACAATGCCCATGCCGCGCGCTTTTTCCAGAATGCGCGCGCCCAGAGCGATATCGCCGGTCGACATGCCGCGATGCCAGAACAGGATGGTCTCGTCATCGGCCTCACGGCCTGGCTTCAGCCCGGCAGCAATTTCACCGATTTCAGCATAGAAGCTCTGCTCGCTGATCAGGCCCGCATCGATATGCGGGCGAAGCGCACCCAGATGGCCTGCCCGCATCTGGCCCAGATCATCCATCACGAGTTTGTCGAAGCCTTCGGTGAAATCCAGCGGCAGCGCGCTCATGGTGCCGTAAGGCACAACAAAGGCGCCTTTTTTCACCCATGAACGGTCGAACATCGGGGCCGGCTGGTTGAGGCGGGTGGCTTCGATCAGGATATCGGCGCCCTCCAGGCAGCTTTGCCAATCCTCCGTCACGATGACTTTTTTGCCCAAGTCGCGGCTCAGCCGCTCTCCAAAGGCATCACGGCTTTCGGGGCGGCGGGAGTGCACGCGGATTTCTTCGAAGTCGAACAGATGATCCAGCAGCCGCACGTTCCAGTATGAGGTGCCGCGGGCACCCACATGGCCCAGCACTTTGGGGTTCTTGGGTCCTAGCCATTTAGCCCCCAACGCGGTCAGGGCTCCGGTGCGCATGTCAGTGATACCGGCCGCGTCAATCACCGCCCGCGGCATGCCGGTGCGCGGGCAGAACAGGTTCAGAAGCGCCAGCTCCGACGGCAGCCCCTGCTTGTAGTTGTCGACAAAATCGCCCACCACTTTGACCCCGGCGTAGCCCAGCGGCTCGACATAGCCGCGCAGCACGTTGAAATGGCCGTTAAAGGCCGGATCCGGCGTCAGGTGCATGCGCGGCTCGATCACAGTCTTGCCCTGCCCGGCCGCGATCAGCCCCTGTTCGATCGCATCCAGGATGTCGTCATTGGTAAGGCCCACCCGGTCGATCTCCGGCTGACCCAGGTATTCAATTTCAATCCGTGCCATGCGCATCTTTCCTGATTTTTTCTCATCATGGGCTTTGCGCGCTGGCGTTACAGACCGGAAAATGTAAGCCTTGGCCAAGAATTTCTGATGCATAGTAGACAGGCACATGCGACTTCCCCCGCTGAACTCCTTGAAAGCATTTGAGGCTGCCGTACGCCTTGGCGGCTTTACCGCAGCGGCGGCCGAGCTCGGCGTTTCTCCCGCTGCTGTGAGCATGCAAGTCAGAAAAGCTGAGGAATTTCTTGGGAAATCCCTGTTTCGCCGCACCCATAACAGCCTGCTGCTGACCGATGCGGGCCGTTCCTACTACCCGGCAGTTTCGGAAGCGCTGATGGGGATTTCGGCTGTTACCGACCAAATTTTGGAAAACGAAGCGCGCTCCCGTATTGCGATCAGCACAATCCAATCTTTGGCAGAAAAATGGGTCGCCCCTGCGGTATCCCGGTTCCGCGAACACCACCCCGAAACCGGTATCGAGCTGCGGATCGAGCCGGATCCTGTCGACCTGCTGCGCACGCCCGCCGACATCCGGCTGACTTATGAGAGCCACCTGTACCCGCAGCATTCTTCAGTGCCCATCTTTCAGGACACGGCCCATCCGTTTTGCACCTGGGCATTTTTCGAACAGCACATTGCAGGCCGCGGAATAGCCGCAGTGCCGGATCACCTGCTGATCCACACAGATTGGGGTGAACAATACGCCTCCTACCCGACCTGGGCGGGTTGGTTCCGGGCCGCGGGCGCGGCCAAGACTCCCGATATGCGCAAAGGCCTGCGTGTCGGCGGTGCGGCGGTGGCCTTTGCCCTGGCTGCGCAAGGGGCCGGCATCGCACTGGCACCCAGAATGCTGACGGACGCAGCGACGGACGCCGAACAGTTTGTTCTGCCTGAACCGCTGAACCTGCCACTTCCCTATTCCTATTCCGCTATCCTGCCGCACCAATCAGGCCCGCCGGCCAAAACAGCACTGGTCAAAACGCTGCTTGACGAATTGGTGCGCGGCAGCGAGGCGCCGGCCTCATAAGCCGGTGGCAAACCAACGGGAAAGCGCGGGTCAGATCCTGCCTGACCCGCTTTGTCCATTAGCAGTGCAAACGGTGCTCAGCCGCAGCAACCGCTGGTCTTTTGCACGGCTGCATTGCCAGGAGCCTCGTTCAGGTTGGCGCCGCGGCCCAGCCAGGTGCGCTCGGCCAGGTAGAAGGCTGAGAACCTCTCCTCGAAATCCACTGGAACAGACTTTGCCGCGATGCCGGTCGCCAGCAGAGCCTGCTGCCAGGCTTTGACCTTGGGGTAGCCCGCCAGCAAGTCAAAGCCGTTATGGGCTTCCACCAGCGCCGCGCGGTGCAGCAAAGGCAGCCAGGCAATGTCGACATTGCCCAGGACGCTGCCATTGAAGTACGGCCCCTCGGCCAACTGTTTCTCAGCCTTCTCAAAGGCTGGCTGCAGCTTTGCCAGGCGCTCGTCCAGCACCGTCTTGTCGGCGCTCTGCATGGTGCTGCACTGCACCAGGTACTGCTTCGAGCCCTGATAGCTCCAGGCCCGGTTGGAGGCACGCTGTTCTGGCGTCAGGCCAGGCTCCAGCGGCGCGGTCACTTCGTCGATGTATTCCACGATCGCATCCGACTCGAACAGCGCTACACCGCCTTCGGTGACCAGAACCGGCACTTGGCCTGTGGGCGAGATGTCCAGGAACCACTGCGGCTTGCTGCTCAGCTCGATGTAGTCGATGCTGTAAGGCACGCCCTTGGCTTCAAGCATAGCAGTCACCCGTTGTACAAACGGGCAGATCTTAAAGCTGACGATCTTGATCATTGGCTGTTTTCCTTTCCTGTAGCCTTTGACCTGTAAGACGAAGGCCGCGCAGAAAAGACGGAGCTCGCAGGAAGAATTTTCGCAACCCTTTCATTTCCTGTCTTATTTTTCTCCTGCCGCATCACAAGAAAAACTTCCCGCGGCCCCCGTCCGCGGTATGGTCGGGGCATGGAACTACGCCAGATCAAATATTTTTGCGCCGTTGCCGAGCTCAAGAGCTTCACCCGTGCAGCGATCTTTTGCCGGGTGACTCAGCCCGCGCTCAGCCGCCAGATCGGCGCATTGGAGCAGGAGCTGGAGGTGGAGCTGTTCGTGCGGGATGGGCGCGGCGCGCATCTGACCCCGGCCGGGGCGGAATTCTTCCGGCGCTGCGCGGATATCAATGGCATGGTCAAAGAAGCGGCGGATGCAATGCAGCCCTTCCGCGGCCGCCGCCACGAAATTTCAGTTGGCGCGCCGCCTTCACTGGGACCGGAGTTCCTGGCCTCCATGTCCGCCGCTTTGACCGCGTTTTCTTCGGGGCCTGAACTACGTCTGGTGGAGGGCTACAGCTATCAGCTGGCCGATTGGCTGGCCTCGGGGCGGCTGGATCTGGCGCTCTTGTACCGGGGCGCCAGCCATGCCCAGGCGGAACTGCTGGCCAGCCTGGTGGAATCGCTGTTTCTGATCTGCCCGGGACCAAGCATCGGAGAGCCTGCACCGGTCCGCTTTGCGGAGCTTCCCGGATATTCGCTGATCTCTCCGGACCTGCCCAGCACCACCCGGGGAGAAATGGAGCGGCTGGCGCGGCCCCTGGGCGTGAAACTGAACTTCAAAATGCAGATTGATTCCGTTGCGGCGATCAAATCCATGACCGCAAGCGGCATCGGCCATGCGATCCTGCCCTATGCTGCAGTGGAGCAGGAGATCGGATTTGGCCTGGTCCATGCCCGGCCGATCACCGATCCGGTGCCGCAACTGAAGCTGGACCTGATGGCGAGCACAAGGTCGGGACTGGATCAGCGGATCTATGAACTCAGCCGCCCGATCCTGGACTGCCTGCGGCAGAAGACCGAGAGCGGCGAGTGGAAAGGCGCCAGGCTGCTGTAGCCTGCTCAAATACCCGGGGGCAGAAGCTGCAGCAGGTCTGTTTCCGGCTCGCCATGCAGGATAATTGGGGACAAATCCTCCCCTGCCCCGCCAACGGCGCAGTTACTCCGGTACTTCTGGATCAGCTGGTCTGCCGAGACTGGCAGCTCCAAGCTGCCCGGAACATGCGGAGCAGACCGGGTGAGGGTTTCACCGCTGGCGAGTGTAATGCTGAGCTGATCCGGGTGATCCGGGGACAAGTCCTCGATATCCGGGGGCACGTCTTCGGGGACGAGTTCGATGCAGGCTTCCAGGCGGCTGATGTCCGGGCGGCCGCAGCCGGTTTCAAAACAGGCTATGTCCAGGGTCCCGCCGGTCAGCAAAGCGGCGGCGCACCAGCTAAGGCTGAATTTTGCCGCCTGCGCGGTTTCCGGCGCGCGCCGCGCCACCACATCCAGGAAAGGGGCCGGCATGGCGATGCGGACGGCCTGGATGTCCTTTGACGGCACTTGCAGCAATTGGCAGAGGTGAAGGATGCGGTGACTGTAGTGGCAACACGGCCAAAGCTTGCGAAAGATCACACCCGGAGGGATGGCCAGTTTCCCAGGCGGCGCAGCTGAAATGTTTTCGCCATAAAGTTCAATGAAGCGCGGCAGCGTTTCAGTCGCGGTGGTGATCCCGCACTGAGCCAACCCGGCAGCCTGAAGACCCGCATGGGCGGCAAATCCGAGCTGCAATCCTTTGGCGTCGGTGCCGAACTGAGTTTTGAGCCCCGCTGACTGACTGGCAGCCAGCGACAGCGCATCAGCAGTTTGGTCCGCATTCAGGCGAAGCGCCCGGGCGCAGGCAGCTGCCGCGCCGAAGACGCCAACAGTCGACGAGGCGTGAAAGCCGCGTGCATAGTGGCCGTAGCCCAGCGCCCCGCCAATGAACTGGATGGCTGCAATGCCTGCTTCATATCCGTCCAGCGCCTGACCCAAGGTGAGCGGGCTCTTCTTGGCCAGCGCCATGAGCGCGGCATACAAGACAGTACTGGGATGGGTGGAGCCGATGAGCTCGCTGTCGTCGAAATCGTCGTAATGTCCGGCCACTGCGAGGCGCACAGCCAGCGGCATCTCCAGCGCCTGCAGCTTGGCCAGCAGCGGCGAGCGAGCGCCTGCAGCCATGCAGTCCAGAGTATCAAGCAGAGACAACCGCGCCTCGGGCCACTCACCTGACGCCGGTGCCGATGCCAGCCACTCCGCAAACTCTGCCGGGTCAGCCGCCATGGAAGCCTGTGACCGGAAACTTGGCGCAGATTTCGGCCTCCAGCGACGGGTCGGTCAGCGGTTCGGCAGCGCCGAGGATCTCATGCACCCGTTCCTTGGCCCGCTCACGCAGGTCCGGCTTGCCGGCTTCGACCCAGGCGTCCGGCGGCTCGCGGCTGGCCAGCGCCGGGTAGTGGTAGGCGGAGGACATCAGCTCCAGCGTTTGCGCGTGGCCCAGGTAGTGGCCCGGCCCGCCGAGGCAGACGTCGCGGATCACATCAATCGACAGACTCTCTTCGGTCACGTCGATGCCGCGGATCACTTGGCGGGCGGCGGCGATCATCTCGTCGTCGATCACATAGGCCTCCAGCGCGCAGCCGACGATGGAGCCAATCATGCCGGTGGCCTCATAGATCACATCCGCGCCGGCCAGGCCTGCTGCGAGGTTGGTCATGCCTTTCTCATAGCCATATTGCGCATCCGTGGTTTTGGAATCGGTCATTCCGCCGGAGGTGCAATTGGGCAGCTCGTACCAGCGCGCCATCTGGGCAGAGGCGGCATTCAGGACCGCAATTTCGCCGCCGCCGCCGGAGAAGGCACCGGTGCGCAGGTCCGAGACAAAGGGCCAGTTGGCCCAGATCACCGGCGCGCCTTTGCGGGCCAGCTGCACCATAGCGATGCCCGCGAGCGACTCGGCCACGGTCTGGGCCATAGTGCCTGCCAGCGCCGCAGGCGCAGTGGCCCCGGCCTGGGCTGCGTTGGTCATTTTGACCGGGAAGCCGCGGCGGGCTGCTTCCATGGCAACGACGGTGTTGTCTTCGCCGTACATCAAAGGCGGCACAACGGCGCACGTGTTGCAGGTGGTGAAGGGTTGCGCGGCAAAGGCGCCCTCGCCGCCCAGGATCATGTCATACATTTCTGCGCATTCGCTGACGTGTTCCGGCAGGTTGAAGCCGATCCCCAGCGGCTTGGCGGTGCCTGCCGCACAGGCATAGGCGATGGAGAGGTCGAACTGTCGCAAATCCGTGATCTCGGACGGCACGCAGGTGCGGTTGAAGACCTGGATATGCGGCAGGTTCTCGACCAGCCGGGCGCAGTCATAGAGGTCCTGCAGAGTTGAAGGACGCCATTCGCCGGTGCTGATATCCACCATCCGCACCGCCATCCCTCCGGTGGCGTAATGGGTAATGCCGGCGCCAAGCGGCACGTTCAGCTCTTGGCGGCGGCCATGCAGGGTGATCTGCTTGGGCACCCATTCCAGCATCTCGGCAATCCAGCTGCGCGGGAAGCGGAGGCGGCCGTCATCGCCGACGGGCAGGCCTGCGGCAACGGCGGCCAAACGCAGCTCTTCCGGCACCCCGCCCATGCCGATCTCTTCGAGAATGGTCAGCGCGGCCTCGTGGATCTGCTGCACCCCTTCGTCGCTGAGCGGGCAGTAGTGGCCACCGGAAACAGGTGAGACCACTCCCGCGTCTGGCGCGGTGCGGGCCGCCTTGCGCTCTTTGCGGCCGCGGCGGCGGGTTATGTCCGGCTGATCGTCCATCGCAATTGATCCAGTCTGTCTTGCCCGTAAACGGGCTGGTTTTGGTATTCGAACAGCGGCACGCCCCAGTGGCCGGCATCAAACATGGCCTGCTGGTTTGCCGTGAAATACGCGTCTGCCTCGGGAAGCAGCGCCTCATGCTGATCCGCCGGCCCCGCAGGCAGGCCGCAATCTGCCAGCAGCGCGCGGATCTGCTCCGGCTGGTCCCAGCCCCGGTGCAGCCCGGACCAGATGCGCCGCATCAGGCCGCTGTAGAGGGGGTACCGGCGCTCACCATCCGCAGCCCAAAGCATGTTGTAAAGTCGCCTGACCCGCGCCTGTTCGCTGGTGGCGATCCACAGCGAACCCGGCGTCCAGTTAACCGGCGAAGGATCGGGGTCACCGTAAGGCAACTTCAGGAATGCCGCGGTGCGAACCGCATCGAGACTGAAATAGGCCTGCTCAATCGGGCCGCGGTCTGCATAGGCTTCCGGGATGCGGATCACGCCCGGCAGCACCGGCCGCATCACGATCTCCACCCGGAGATCCCGGGCCAGCGCGTCAAGACGGTCCAGGGCAAAGTAGCAATAGGGGCTTTGAAAGGAGCCGAAAAAGGTGACACGCCGGGCCATAGTTCAATCTCTCAGCTTGGGGGTAGATTCCGAGGCCCTGTCGATCTGGACCCGCTCGCGCGTGCCCTCGCGCTGGCAGGCTGCGTCCGCCGCGCGCAAGCCCTCGTAGCGGGTGCCTACGGCGTATTTCTTGTTGCGCTGCTGCGGCTGCACGCTGTCCATGTCGCGTGGATCCACCTCTTCGGTGACGGTCAAGTAGCCTGCCTCCACCGCCCGGCGCACCAGATCGGCGTCGCGGGCGCTGCGCACCACGATGGCGTTGGTGCCGGGGTCATCATCATCGGTCTCAGGGGCAGGCGAGCAGCCGGACCAGATGTGGGGGGCGGCGGTGTCGGCGGTTTCACCGATGCCGTCCGGGCAGACTTTGCAGCAGAGGGGCAGTACCCACATGCTCTCGTTCGTGCCCCAGAAATCGGTGTAGCGTTTCTCGACCACGGTGCCGTCGGCCATCTCAATCCTGGTTGGGCCGGGGCAGCCGCGGTAGCGGAAGCCGGTGACCTGCTCCGGGTCCAGCCGTTCCAGCACATCTGCAGCGGTTTCCGAGACCGCGCGGCCGGTGGAGCTGGCATGGCGCACCTCGGGCAGGCTCAGCGAGCATTGCATGTGACTGTCGCCGCGGACAATCAGGAGTTCCTCGCTCGCGATACCCTCCTGCTCGGCGGTGATTACTTCCGGTGCAGAGTAGACGCGCCACGGCAGGCTTTCGCAGGCGCCCGGCGGTGTGGCGAATTCAATGGCTCTTGCATCCATGGCGTCCCTCCCTTGTTGTTCGCTAGCCGGGTGTGATGGTGATCAGGCGTTCCTCTGTCATATCGCGGATAGCGGCACGCGGCCCTTCACGGCCCCAGCCCGAAGCCTTGCAGCCGCCATAAGGCATCGGATCGGCGCGGTTGGACGAGGTGTTGTTGGTGTTGAAAAGGCCGACCTCAACCCTCTGTGCGGCCTTCAAGGCGCGGTCGATGTCTTGGGTAAAGATGCCCGCGGACAGGCCATAGGGCGTGGCGTTCACCGCATCGATCGCGATGTCGAAGTCGTCAAAGGGGATCAGGCTGACGATGGGGGCAAAGGCTTCCTCGGCCAGGACCGGCATATTCGGGGAGACATTTTCGAGGACCGTCGGCTGCATCAGTGCGCCTTTACGGGTGCCGCCCAGCCGCAGGGTGGCACCCATGGCAAGGCTGTCCTTGACCATCTGCTCTGCCCGTTTTGCCTCTGCCCCGGCGATCATCGGGCCGATATCGGTGGCCGGGTCGCGCGGGTCGCCGGTGACGAGCGCAGCAGCCTGGGCGGTGAAGGTTTCGGCAAAAGCCGCCATTACGCTGCGCTGCACATAGATGCGCTGGATCGAGGTGCAGACCTGGCCCGCCTTGCGAAAGGCAGTACCGATACATTTGGCGGCAGCCTTATCTGTGTCAACATCCTCGCAGACCACGACAGCTGAGATGTTGCCCAGCTCCATCTGGGTCCGGCGCATGCCTGCGGCGGCCTGGATGGCCTCGCCTGCCGGCCCGCCGCCGGTGAAAGCGAAATAGGCCACATCCGGATTGGCGCACAGCGCCCTGCCCGTCTCACCGCCGGGGCCGTGGATCAGGTTCAGCCAGCCGGGCGGCAGACCTGCTTCCTCAAAGATTTCGGTCAGCAGGGTTGCCGCAAGCGGCGTGTAGCTGGCGGGTTTCAGCACCACCGCACTGCCCGCGGCGATGGCCGGGGCGATCTTATGCGCGACGGTGTTGAGCGGCGAATTGAACGGGGTGATGCAGGCCACCACGCCCAACGGCACGCGGATGGTGAAGGCGAGTTCACCCGGATGGCCAGGCGCAGCGGCAATCGGGATCATCTCGCCGGAGATACGCTTAGCCTCTTCGGCGGAAGTCAGCAGCGTTTGCTCGCAGCGGGCAAAATCGCCTGCGTTGTCGGCACGGGTAAAGCCGGTTTCGGCGACAAGCGTATCGAGGACCTCCTCCCGGCGGCGCAATAGGATGTCCCGGGCGCGCATCAGCAGGGTGTAGCGGTCCGGCAGCGGGATCTCGCCGCTGCGGAAAGCGGCTTTGGCTGCAGCCACGGCCTGGTCCACCAGCGCCGCATCGGCAATTTCCGCCATTGCGATCTGCTCGCCGGAGTATTTGTCCAGCACCGGGAAGGCGCCCGCACCGTTCTGCCATCTGCCGCCGATGTAAAGCCGTGCTTGTTTCATGCCCGCATCCTTTCGCCCCTCGGATCAAAGGGCGCCGTCAGGTGAAGCTGCGCTGGGAAGCGCTCCAGCCCAACCTCCACTTCATAGCCGTCTGCCAGCAGATCGCGGTCCTCCATGGAGCCCAGCTCAACCCATCCCAAAGCGGCAATCTTGTCCAAAAGCGGCGAATAGGCCGCAGAGGTGATTTCCCCGGCCAGCACGCCATTCCGGTAAAGCGGCTGGTGGCCGGTGGCCCAGCTGTGTTTGGGCAGGGTCAGGGAGACCAGACGTTTGGTCAGGCCTGTTGCACGCTGGGTTTCCAGTGCATCGCGCCCCTTGAAATCCTTGGACCAGTCAATGGCAAAGCCGAGACCCGCCTCCAGCGGTGTTTCGCGGGCGCCCATGTCGTGGCCCCAGCTGCGGAAACCCTTCTCCAGGCGGCAGGTGTTGAGGGCATGGGCGCCTGCGGGCTGGATGCCCGGGTGCGCATCCATCAGGGCGTCATAGACTGCAGCCATCATTTCGGTGGGCACATGCAGCTCCCATCCGAGGTCTCCGGCAAAGGAGAGCCGCATTGCCAGCACCCGCACCGGCCCGGCCTCGATCTCGCGGGCATGGCCGAAAGCGAAACGGGTCAGGTCTTCAGGCGTGATCTTTTGCAGCGCGGTGCGGGCGTCCGGGCCGGTCAGCAGGAGCGTGCCAAGGCCGGAGGTCACGTCAGTCACGGTGACGAAGTGATCAGCTGTGTGCGATTTGAGCCAGGCTTGGTCGCGCGTCAGCTGTGCGGTGCCAGTAACAAGCAGGAACTCAGTCTCCGACAGGCGGGTGACCGTCAGGTCGCTCTCCATCCCGCCGGCATCATTCAGAACCGGCGTGTAATGAGCCCGGTCAAAGCCCGAGATATCCGCTGCACACATCTGCTGCAGTAAGGTTTCGGCATCGCGACCCTCGACCCGCAGCTTGCCAAAGCTGGACTGGTCAAACAGCGCCGCGCCTTCGCGCACAGCGCAGGCCTCGCGGTTCACGGCCTCCTGCCAGGCGGTTTCGCCAAAGCGCAAATCCTCCGGCGCGACGGTGCCTTCGGGATCAAAGTACAGAGGCTTTTCCCAGCCGGTGCGGGCTCCGAAACAGGCGCTACGGGCCGCCAGCCTCCCATGCAGCGCAGAACGGCGGATGTTGCGCGCGGTGGCGGGTTCGCGGCCCGGGTAGCGGATCGAGAAATGGTGCGACAGCATCTCGGGGATCCTTTCAGCCAGGGCCTGCGCGGTGTCCAGCGCCGCCGGGAAACGGCGGATGTCGCAGCCTGAGAGGTCCACCGGCGGCGCACCGTTCACGATCCACTCGGCCAGCGCCCATCCCGCGCCGCCGCCCAGAACGATGCCTGCCGAATTCATGCCGCAGCAGTACCAGAAGCCGGGCAGATCTGGCGCCTCCCCCATCAGCGGGGCGTTGTCCTGAGTAAAGCTTTCCGGCCCGTTCAGCAGCATCCGCACCCCGGCGGTTTGCAGGTCGGGGATGCGGTGGATGGCGCCTTCCATCATCGGCGCGAAATGATCCCAATCCTCGTTCAGAAGGATATAGGCGGCATCCTGCGGCAGCTTCTCCAGCGGCAATGCCTTGGGGTTGGGTTCGAAACAACCGACCAGCAGCCCGCCGACCTCCTCGCGCCCGTAAAGATGCGCGTCGCCGTCGCGGAACACCGGCAAGTCTGCGGTGACGCCCGCCATCGGCTCGGTCAGCAGATAGAGGTGCTCGCAGGCAAAGAGCGGTGCGCGCTGGCCGGCCATCCCGGCGATCTCGCGGCCCCAGAGACCGGCGCAATTGATCACATGGGTTGTGGCAATATGGCCTTGGGAGGTCTCCACCCCGCTAACCCGGCCATTTTGCCGGGCAATGCCGGTGACAGCGGCATGTTCCACGATGGTTGCGCCGCCTGCACGGGCACCCTTGGCCAGGGCGTGGCAAATGTTGGAGGGGTCAGCCCGGCTGGAGGATGGTGTCCAGACCGCCGCAATCACATCATCTGTGCGCATCATCGGCCAGCGGCGGGCGACTTCGGCGGCATCGACCATGTGGCCTTCCAGCCCGAAGTTGTTCATCAGCGTCAGCGTGTGCTTCAGCTCCTTCAGCCGCTCCTGCGATGTGGCAATGTTCAGATGGCCGCAGCGGCACATGCCCGTCTCGACACCTGTTTCTTCGCGCAGGCACTCGTACAGTTCGCCGGAATAGCGCGCCAGGGCGGTCTGCGCCCGGGTGCCGCGCATCGGGCTGACCAGCGCCGCGGAATGCCAGGTGGTGCCGGAAGTGAGCTCGTTCTTTTCCAGCAGAACCACATCCCGCCAGCCCTGCTGCACCAGGTGATAAGCCACCGACAGCCCGGCAATGCCGCCGCCGATCACAACGGCCTGCGCCTGTGCGGGGAGGGCTGAGCTGGCAGTTTCCGGCATCGGGGTATCCTTGTGCGGCTGTATGGCTGCAAGGATAGGCAGCGGCTTATGCCTGCTCCCAATGCCTTTTTGTAATAACAGTCATGCCGGCGAGTCAGCTTGCCGCATCCTCTGCTTGCCCGCAGACTGGCCCGGAAACGGGAGGCTGGCGTGGCGGATCACGTGCAGGTGGCAATTATCGGAGGCGGCGTTGTCGGATGTTCGACGCTGCTCCATCTGGCCGAGGCGGGGTGGCGCGATACCCTGCTGCTGGAGAAAAACGTTCTGACGGCCGGGTCGACCTGGCATGCGGCGGGCAATGGCGGCGCCTGGTCTGGCAGCACGCTGATCACCCGCTTCATGAAACATTCCCTGGCGCTTTACCGGCAGCTGGAACGGGAGGCGGGGCAGCCCCTGGGCCTGCACCAGCCGGGGTCGTTCACGGTGACCTCCAACCCGGCGCGGCTGGATGAGTTCCGCCGCCAGGTGGCGCGCGGTAAGACACTGGGACTGGAATTCAAGATCTGCGGCCCCCGGGAAATGCGCGAACGGGCACCGCTGATGGACACCGCAGGGCTGGTGGCCGGGATCTGGGACCCGCTGCATGGACATTTCGATCCCTCCTCGGTCACAAATGCGATGGCCTCTAAGGCGCGCGGGCTGGGGGCGAAGATCCGGCAAGGCGCCAAGGTGACAGGGCTGTCCCGCGAAAACGGGCTGTGGCGGATCGAGGTTGAGGGTCAGGACCCGGTGCTTGCCGAGCATGTCGTCAATGCCGCGGGCCAATGGGCGCCGGAGATCGCCCGGCTGGCAGGCTCAAACCTGCCGATTGTGCCGATGCTGCACCAATACGTGGTGACCGAGCAGATGGACGAGGTGGCCGCCCTGGCCTCGGAGCATCCAGTGATCCGCGACCGCGAGGGCTCGTTCTACTTCCGGCAGGAGCGCAATTCGCTGCTGGTGGGGCCTTATGAGGCCAAGCCCCTGCCCTGGATGACGCGCGGCATCCCGCCGGAGTTCGGCCAGGAGCTGCTGCCCGAGGACATGGAGCGGATCGAAGACGGCATGGTGGCGGCGATGTCCCGGGTGCCGCTGTTGGAGCGCGCGGGCATTGCCCGGGTCGTGCATGGACCGATCCCCTATACACCGGACGAACGGCCGCTGATCGGCCCGCATCCGGGCCTGCCAAACATGTGGCTCAACTGCGGCACTGCAATCGGCATCATCCAGGGCGGCGGCATGGGGCGCTTCCTGGCCGAGTGGATGGTGGAAGGCGCCACCGAATGGAACCCGATGGCCTGCCATCCGGGCCGCTTCGGGGACTACGCGACCGTCGAATACACCACGGCCCGCGCGATCGAAGCCTATGCCGAGCATTACGCCGAGGTCCCCTTTCCCGGGCTGGAGGGCCGCGCCGGTCGGCCCGCGCGCACCGGCATGATTTATGACCAGCAAAAGGCCGATGGCGCGGTTTTCGGCGTGGTGAACGGCTGGGAGCGGCCCTTATGGTTTGCGCCCGAAGGCGTAGAGCCGGTGGACAGCAACAGCTTCCAGCGGCCTGAGAGCTTTCGGTATGTGGGTGCAGAACACATAGCCTGCCGCGAGGCGGTGGCTCTGTTCGACATGTCGATCTTTGGCAAATACTGCGTGACCGGTCCGGACGCGGCGCGCTGGTACGAACGCACCTTTACCGGGCGGGTACCCAAGGAAGGCCGCTCCACGCTGGCGCTGCTGTGCAATGCCAAAGGCGGCATCATGGGAGATTTCGCTGCGGCTCGGCTGGCCGAGGATCAGCTGTACATCGTTGGCGCCGGCGGCGGTGAAGGCATGCATTGGGACATGCTGCGCAGTGATCTTGGGCTGGACGTGCAGATCAGCCGCGACACCACCCGGTTCGGCGTTCTGCACATCGCAGGCCCAAGGGCGCGGGCGCTGCTAGGGAATCTGGTGGCGGAGGATGTCTCAAATGAGGCCCTGCCCTTCCTCGCCGCGCGTCATTTGGATTTCGGCCTGTGCAAGGCGCTGGTGATCCGGGTGAGCTTCTCCGGCGATCTGGGCTATGAGATCCATGTGCCGACGGAATTCCACCGCGCGCTTTATGCCCGTGTGAAAAAGGCCGGCAAGGCTCACGGCCTGCGGCTGGCGGGCGGACGGGCGCTGCATTCCTTGCGGCTGGAAAAGGGCTGGTACCTCTGGGGCCATGACGTCAACGCCGAGGTCACTCCCTATCAAGCGGGACTGGGCTGGCTGGTCAGCCTGAAAAAAGACGCGGATTTCCCGGGCCGGAAGGCGCTGGAAGCGGCACAGGATCCGGATCAGAGCCTGTGCCTGCTGCAAGTGGAGGCTCAGGACAGCGACTGCCTGGGTGGTGAGCCCCTGTTCCACAAGGATGCCTATGCCGGGCAAGTCACCTCCGGCGGCTACGGGCATTTCACCGGCCAATCGCTGGCCATCGGCTGGCTGCCTGCGCCCCTCACTGCGGCGGGCACCCGGCTGGAAGTCGAACTCTATGGCGCGCGGATCGCGGCCCATGTGCTGAAGAAACCGCCTTTTGACCCGCAGGACACCCGCCTGCGCGGGTGAGGAGGACAGATGAGCAAATCACAGGAATTGTTCCAGCAGGCCCGCCAGACCATGCCCGGCGGCATCTCGCACCGCTACCGCTGGCGGCTGCCCAACCCGCTTTATGTCACCCGGGCGGCAGGCGCCCACAAATGGGACGCCGACGGCAACCGCTACATCGACTACAAGATGGGCGCCGCCAGCCAGATGATGGGCCATTGCCACCCGGAGATCACCAAGGCGCTGCAGGCGCAGGCCGCAGAGGCGATTTTTGCCGCCGACTGCAACCAGGTCGAAGTCGGCTGGTCACGCAAGATCTGCAATCTGGTGCCTTCGGTGGATCAAGTGCGGTTCACCGCTTCCGGCACCGAGGCAACGATGCTGGCCATCCGCATTGCCCGCGCCTTCACCTCCCGCGATATAATCCTGCGGGTGGACGGGCATTACCACGGCTGGCACGACCACGTTATGAAAGGCGCCAAGGCCGGTTCTGAAGCCCCGCCCTCGCTTGGGGTGCCCGAAGCCGTTACCGCCTTGACTGATATCTGCCCGCCGGATGCAGGGACGCTGAACAGGATGCTGGCCGGTGGCACCTATGCGGCGGTGATCGTTGAAGCCTCCGGCGCCAACTACGGCGCGGTGCCGATGGTGCAGGAGATCCTGACTGCGGCCCAAGCCGCCGCCCAAGCCAACGGCAGCCTGCTGATCCTGGACGAGATCATCACCGGCTTCCGCTGGTCTCCCGGCGGGCGGCAGGCACTGGCGGGCGTTACCCCCGACCTCACCACAATGGCCAAGATCGTCACTGGCGGCATGCCGGGAGGTGCAGTGGGAGGCTCGGCTGAAGTCATGGCCATGCTCGACCCCGCAGTTACCACCCGCGGCCACACGCCCGCGGTCCTGCACCAGGGCACTTTCAACAGCGCACCGATCGTCTCGGCTGCCGGCACAGTGATGATGGACCTGCTGGCCGATGGCAGCGCCCAGGCCCATGCGGACCGCATTGCCGCGGACATCCGGGACGGAGTGAACGCGCTTTTCACCAAACACGGCATCGAAGGCCTTTGCTATGGCGAAAGCTCCACCTTCCACCTGTGGTTCGGCCCGCATGACGGCACGATGGCGAACATCCCCGCCGCCGCCATCCGCAGCCCCTCCCCGGATCTCGTCAAGCTTCTGCAGAACAGCCTCAACCGCAACGGCGTGGACCTGATGTCGGCGATGAGCGCCGTCACCTCGGCAGCGCACAGTGACGATGATACCGCACAGACGCTCAGCGCCTTTGACAAAACCTTCGCTGAGCTCGCACCGATGCTGGACCCGTTGCAGCCGGGCTGAAACCACAGCCGCAGGGGTAATTCAGCCGCCCGGGCAGACGTACCGGGCTTTTGCCGCAGTGGAATTTCTTCGTACGAATTCGCGCGCAACATCCTGCACGGCTTGAATTTTCTTTCAGACACCTCACGTAATGCTCACACCGCGTGACGGCACCCACCCTTGCCTGTCGCTACCTGACCTTTAAGGTGTCTCTCAAGAGCACCTTCCGGAGAGCCTGCATGAAAGATCTCGCCCCCGCGCCGGACCTCAGTTCGGAAACCGCGCAGCCAGACCTGCCCGACAACCCGCCCGGCCTGCACGAGCGTGCCTTGCATTTCCTGGCCCGGTTCCTGCCGCTGGCCTATTTCAAGCGCCCGCCCAAGATCATCATCATCGACGCCACCAATAGCTGCAACCTGCGCTGCCCGGTTTGCCCGGTGACCTTTGCCATGCAGCGCAAGCGCGGCATGATGAAGCCCAATGTGTTCCGCAAGATCATCGACGATTTCAAGGACCAGCGGGAAAAGCCTGCGATCTATTTCAGCTTCTCGGGCGAGCCGACCCTGCACAGGGACCTGCCGGATTTCATCGCTTACGCGCATGAAAACGGCCACGACACCTATCTGTCGACCAATGCCACCCGCCTGACGCCTGAGATGAGCGAGCGGCTGATCCGCTCGGGCCTCGCCCGGGTAAACCTCTGTATGGACGGCTTCTCGAAAGAGGCGCAGGAAACCTACCGGGTCAATTCCGACTTCGACAAGGTGAAATCCAGCATCGAGGAATTCCTGACCATCAAGAAGGAAATCGGCTCCAAATCCCCGGTCACCGTGCTGCAAACACTGCTCACCAGCTATTCCGAGCCGCAGATGGACGAGATGGAGGCCTGGGCTAAGGACGCAGGCTTCGACCGGGTGCGGTTCAAGACCTTCTCGATCGGCTCATACACCTCCGCCGACCAAAAGCGCGAGTTTGCCCATTTCCTGCCGCGGCAGAAGGAGCTGCGCCGCCATCCGCGCCACACCAGTCACGCCATGTGCACGGTGCCGCTGTTTCAGTCGGTGGTGTTCTGGAACGGCGACCTGGGCCTGTGCTGCATCGACTACGACCAGGTGATCCAGCTGCCCAACGTAGAAAAGGACGGTTTTCTCGCAGCCTACCGCTCGGACGAAGCCGCCCGCGCCCGCAAGCGCGGCTTCCTCAAGCAATTCGGCATCTGCAAGACCTGCTCCTTCTCCAATGCCGAGAACATGGGCATCCGCCGCGATCTGAAAAAATAAACGCGCAGCCGGGGCTGCACGCTTTTTGCTTCTTTCTGGTCCCAAATACTCTGGGGTGAAGGCCGTCAGGCCCGAGGGGGCAAAGCCCCCTCCTCCCTTACCGCTGCAGCAGCACCGGGAACCAGTCTTCGCGCAGGCGCTGGCCGGGCTGCATATCATGGCCCGGGAACGGCGGCGAAGTGCGGCCCGGGCGCTCCACATAGCGCGCATCATCCCCGACCAGCCGCAGCGAGAATGCCCGGCGGCGCGAGGTTGAAGTATTGCCACGGGCGCCATGCAGGATCTTGTAGTTGAAGGCCACCGCATCGCCTGGCTGCATTTCATATTCCAGCACCGTCATGCTGTCTTCGGCATCCGGATCCGGCACCGCCATGTACTGGCCTTCATCCGGGAAGAAGTCCTCCTCGGACACCCAGCGGGTAGGCAGCACTTCCTTCTCCCATTTATGCGAGCCTGCGACGCAGCGCAGCGCGGCTTCCTTCACCTCGTCCAGCGGCGACCAGAAGCTGATGGTCTGCTGGCCTTCGACAAAGTAATAAGGCCCGTCCTGGTGCCACGGCGTCGGCATGGAGGTGCCCGGTTCCTTGACCAGCACATGGTCGTGGAACATCTGCACCGAAGTCGACTTCATCAGATCGGCAGCAACCTCGGCAACCGGCGACTGCTCGATGGCCTGCTGAAACTCGGGGATCCGGGTCCAGTTGCAGTAGTCGTCAAAGAACCGGCCGGTCTGGCCTTCCTTCTTGTTTTCCGAAGCGTAAGGCCCCGGGTCTTCCATATTTGCTGCAACGCCGCTGCGCAGCAATTCGACCTGATCCGCAAACAGGCCGCGGATCAGCACGACGCCATCGCGCTGGAACTGCTCGACATGTTCCTGGGTGATAAGGGGGTGGACCATTTCTGCCTCCGCTGCTGAATGATGCATTTCTGATGCGTCCTTCCTGCCGCGCTCCAGGCATAGTTTCAAATCATATCTCTCTAATATACCCTTCATCCCATGTTATACCTCACCCTGCGCCAC
The DNA here is from genome assembly GCF_000813745.1 of Leisingera sp. ANG-M1. GTDB lineage: Bacteria > Pseudomonadota > Alphaproteobacteria > Rhodobacterales > Rhodobacteraceae > Leisingera. The sequence continues at coordinate 20,197 of NZ_JWLC01000003.1, forward strand.
TACGAATACATTTGCGCTGTCGCCAAGCACGGCAGCCTGTCAGCCGCGGCCGAAGCCGTGCATGTCAGCCAGCCAGCGCTTTCCGCGGCCCTCAGCCGGATCGAGGAACATCTGGGCCACCCCTTGTTCCTGCGCCGCCGCGGGGCGGCCCTGGCGCTGACGCCGCAAGGCCGCAAGTTTGCAGACCAGGCGCAGGAGCTGCTGGATCAGGCCGCACGGCTGGAGGACCCAAAAGGTGCTGGCCAAAGGCCGCAGCGGCTGATGCTGGCCTGCTTTTCGGACCTTGCCCCCTTCCTGCTGGCACCCGCGCTGAGAGCCCTGCGCGAGGCCCTGCCTGAGGTGGAAATCAGCCACCGCGCTTGCGGATTCGAACCGCTTATCACTGCCCTCACCACAGGCGAGGCCGATCTGGCCATCACCTATGATCTGGGCCTGGATGCCGCCTTCAGCCGGACCGGGCTGGACCGCTACGCGCCCCACGCACTGGTACCCCCGGAGCATCCGCTGGCCGGACGCGGCAGTGTCACCCTGGAGGAACTCACGCACTACCCGCTGGTGCTGTCGCAGGAAGGCATGTCGCTGCAGCATATGCTGGGGCTGTTCAAGACGCATGGGCTGGTGCCGCGGATTGCGCACCGGGCGGATTCGCTGGAGCTGCTGCGCAGCCTGGCGGCCAATGGAGAGGGCGTGGGCATTAGCTACAGCCTGCCGCCGGGCGGCATCAGCTATGACGGCAAACCGCTGACTGCGGTGCGGGTCACGGACCCGGCAGCGGAAGAGCCGGTGATTCTTGCCGCACATGCCCATGCGCCCAAGGCCTCCGCCGCGGCAAAGGCACATGAAATCCTGCTGAAGACGCTGAGCTCCGGCCGGTCAGACCTTGCGCAGGCGGATCACCACGTCGACTGAGGCAATCTCCATCCCCTCGGGGGCCTCCGGCAGCTTGTGAATCACCAGATCCTGCGCCGGCGCATCGCTGACGCGGCCCTCATCCTCCCAGAAGAAATGCGGGTGGTCGTGGGTGTTGGTGTCGAAATAGCTTTTGGAGCCGTCCAGCGGGATCTCCTGCAGCACGCCTGCATCGCAAAAGGCACGCAGCGTATTGTAGACGGTGGCCAGCGACACCGCAGCCCCGTTTTTCTTGGCGGATTCGAACAGGCTTTCGGCGGTGATGTGGCGGTGTTTGCCGTCGCCGACCAGCAATTCGGCAAGCGCCACCCGCTGCCGGGTGGGTCTCAGCCCGGCGTCTGTCAGCCAGCGTGTGGCCACGTGTTCGCTGTTTGGCGTCATGAGCAGGTCCTGCATCGCGTTGCTGACCGTATATATAGGAGCAACACCCCGGGTTTTTCAAATGAAATTCATTCGCAGCTGATGCACACTTTCCAATGCATCTGTGGCACATTCAGCGCAGGAAGTGACGCAGGGTACTCTTGCGGGACCCTTTGGCCCGGTGCTACAGGGTTCCAGATACCTATACACGAACCTCACGCAGGAGATGCGCCCGGATGGCCGATTACCCCAGCAGCTTTGACAAGGACGATTTGCTGAAATGCGCGCGGGGCGAGCTGTTCGGACCGGGCAATGCCCAGCTGCCGGCACCGCCGATGCTGATGATGGACCGGATCACCGAGATTTCCGGCGATGGCGGCGAGCACGGCAAGGGCCATGTGATTGCCGAGTTCGACATCACCCCGGACCTTTGGTTTTTTGACTGCCACTTCCCCGGCAACCCGATCATGCCCGGCTGCCTGGGCCTGGACGGCCTGTGGCAGCTGACCGGCTTCAACCTGGGCTGGCGCGGCTGGCAGGGCCGCGGCTATGCGCTGGGTGTGGGCGAAGTGAAACTCACCGGCATGGTGCGCCCGGACCGCAAGATGCTGACCTACCGCGTCAACTTCACCAAAGCCGTGCAGACCCGCCGCCTGACCATGGGCGTCGCCGACGGCATCGTCGAGGCGGACGGCGAAGTGATCTATCAGGTCAAAGACATGAAAGTGGCACTTAGCGAGAGCTGAGCATCGGCCAGGAAATGCCACGAGCTCAGAAAGAGGCCGCATGGCCTCTTTTTTGTTGCAGCAAGCGGGTGTTCAAGGTGTCTGGCGGACGGGCTCGCCCTCCGCCGGGGGCACCGCCCGCTGATAGAGATGCCACGTTGTGTGGCCAAGGACCGGCAGGGTGAAAATCAGGCCCAGAAATGCCGGAACCATCGACAGCAGCATAGCGGCAGAGATGATCACTGCCCAGCTGAGCATGACCAGCGGGTTTTCTGTTACGACGCGAATGGACGTCAGCATCGCGGAAACAAAATTTGTTTCCCGGTCGAGCAGCATTGGCATGGCGACAACAGTCACCGAGAACAGCACCACCGACAAAGCCGCGCCTGCACAGGTCCCGATCGCAAGGAAGGTCCAGCCCTGCGGTGTGAAGAACACGATGTTCAAAAAACCGTCAAAATCCGAGAAGGATGTATTCTTAAGGGTGATCGCCAGCCAAAGCCGGACCTGGTAGATCCACACCCAGAAAATGAACAGGGTGACAAAGGCCATCCAGCCCATTTCCCGTTTGCGCTGGCGGGCCATGACGGTGAAGATTTCAAACCAGCCGAAACTCTCTCCTTTCTGCAGCCGGCGGGACATTTCATAAAGCCCAGCGGCAGCAAAGGGAGCGACCAGCGGAAAGCCGACAGCAGCGGGAATGATCATCCAGATCTTGCCGAGCCAAACCAGGCACCAAACAAACAAGATTCCGAAAGCCGCATAAAACAGGCCGAAAAAGCCGCTCAGGAAGGGACGCGCCAGAAAGTCGGAAAATCCGGCCTTCAGCGAGGCGGTGATATCCCCCGGTGTGACCTTGTTGACCTTGGGTATTTCTTGCGGCCGCGGCGCCAGTTTGTCCGGTGATGTGGAACCTTCGGTCTTGGATGTCATGGCACACTCCTCCCAAAGCATGGCCCCTGCCGGTCCGTCTGCCAACAGACCCGGTGGAAAAACAGACATCGCGCCTCCGCGTACAAGTTTGCATCAGGTGCTGCATCCGGACAAGGGGAGTATTGCCGCGAAGTCCTGCAAACCTGACCATACCCGTCACCGCTGCCGCCTGCAGACCAACCCATCTTGCACCTCCCCCCCTCAAAGCCTAGTAAGGCTTAAGCAAACAAGGGAGTGCAGGTATGCGCCGTGTCGTCGTCACCGGTCTGGGGATCGTCTCCTCCATCGGGAACAATGCCGAAGAGGTCATCGCCTCGCTGAAAGCCGGCAAGTCCGGCATCGTCGCCAGCCCGGAAATGACCGAGCACGGCTTCCGCAGTCAGGTAGCCGGCACACTCAAGATCGACACGGCGGAACATGTGGACAAGCGCACCCTGCGCTTCATGGGCCCTGGTGCGGCCTATGCCCATATCGCCATGAGCCAGGCGATTGCCGACGCAGGCCTCTCTGAGGATCAGGTGGTGAACGAGCGCACCGGCCTGGTGGCAGGCTCCGGCGGCCCGTCGACTTCTGCCATGCTGGCCGCGCACCAGGTGGTGGCCAAGACCGGCGCGACCAAGCGGATCGGCCCCTTTGCGGTGCCGAAGTGCATGTCCTCGACGATCTCCGCCAACCTGGCGACTGCGTTCAAAATCAAGGGCATCAACTACTCGATCACCTCGGCCTGCTCGACCTCGCTGCACTGCATCGGCAATGCAGCGGAGCAGATCATGATGGGCAAGCAGGACGTGATGTTCGCCGGCGGCGGCGAGGAGCTGGACTGGACTCTCTCCTGCCTCTTTGACGCCATGGGCGCGATGTCTTCGAAAAAGAACGATGATCCGGAGAAGGCCTCGCGCGCCTTTGATCAGGACCGCGACGGTTTTGTGATCTCCGGCGGCGGCGGCATCGTGGTGCTGGAAGACCTCGACCACGCGCTGGCACGCGGTGCGAAGATTTACGCCGAGGTGACCGGTTTTGCTGCGACCTCGGATGGCCACGACATGGTGGCACCGTCCGGCGAGGGCGGCGAGCGGGCAATGCGCCTAGCGCTGTCGACCCTGCCCGAAGGCCGCAAAGTGGATTACATCAACGCCCATGGCACCTCGACCCCGGTTGGTGATGTGGGTGAAGTTGAGGCCGCACGCCGCGTGTTCGGCGAAGGCAAGGTGCCGCCGATTTCCTCGACAAAATCGATGACCGGCCACGCCCAGGGTGCCGCCGGCGCGCTGGAGGCGATTTTCTGCCTGCTGATGCTGGACAATGATTTCATTACCCCGTCGATCAATGTAGAGACCCTCGCCGAAGGCATCCTGCCGGGCGAGATCGCCACGGACCTGGTGGAAAATGCCGGGCTGGATTCGGTGATGACCAACAGCTTCGGCTTTGGCGGCACCAACGGCTCGATGGTTCTGAGCAAATACAAGGGATAAGTGACGATGGCGGGACTGTTGACAGGCAAACGCGGCCTGATTATGGGCGTTGCCAATGACCGCTCCATCGCGTGGGGCATTGCCAAGGCGATGGCGGATGCCGGGGCCGAGCTGGCCTTTACCTACCAGGGTGAAGCCTTCGGCAAACGGCTGGAGCCGCTGGCGCAAAGCGTCGGGTCGGACTTCATGGTCGATGTGGATGTGACCGACGACGCCTCGCTGGATGCGGCGTTCGAGCAGCTGGCAGGCCGCTGGCCGTCGATCGACTTCGTGGTCCATGCGATTGCCTATTCGGACAAGAACGAACTGACCGGACGGTTCCTGGACACGACGCGCGCGAACTTCAAGAACTCGCTGGATATCTCGGCTTATTCCTTCATCGAAGTGGCGCGCCGTGCGCATCCCATGATGAAAGAGAACGGAGGCACCCTGCTGACCCTGACCTATCAGGGCTCAAACCAGGTGGTGCCGAACTACAACGTGATGGGTGTTGCCAAGGCAGCATTGGAATCGGCCACCCGCTACCTGGCCAACGATCTGGGCCCAGAAGGCATCCGCGTGAACGCCATCTCGCCCGGTCCTATGAAGACCCTGGCCGGCGCCGCCATCGGCGGTGCACGCAAGACATTCAAGCATACCGACCAGAACGCGCCGCTGCGCTCCAACGCCACGCTGGAAGCCGTTGGCGGCACTGCCGTCTATCTGGCGTCCGACGCGGGCGCCTGCACCACCGGAGAGATCATCCGTGTCGACGGCGGCTTCCACGTTCTGGGCATGCCGCAGCCGGACCACCTCTGAGGGCCCAGCCCCTGACATGATAAAAGGCGCCTGCAGGGCGCCTTTTTTTACTGGCAGTCACCAAGCCTCTGCGGTCTCACCCGGATCTTCGCAGCGTCTCTCCCGCCCGTCGCAGGGCTTCTAGCGCAGCCCGCTCCCGTTGGGCGTGGCACCGCGCTCTGCGCGGTGCCACGCCCAAGGCCGCCAGGTATCGCTCCGGCGCAGCCGGGGGGATCTGCGGGCGCGGGAGCTCCCCCTGCCCGCGGACGCAGGGTCAGTTGACCGAGACCAGCTCGATGTCGAACACCAGATCCTTGCCCGCCAGGAAGTGGTTGGCATCCAGGGTAACCGTCTCATCGCTCACTTCCACCACGGTCACCGGCAGCACATGGCCTTCGGGACTTTGCATCTGCAGCTGAGTGCCCAGCTCCAGCGGGATATCCGCAGGGATGCCTTCGCGCGGGATCTCTTGGCGCGCGGCCGGATTAATTGGGCCATAGGCTTCGGCGCAGGGGATTTCGAGGACCTTCTTCTCACCCACGGCCATACCTTCGAGACCTGCGTCCATGCCGGCAATCACTTGGCCGGAACCGACAGTGAATTCCAGCGGGTCACGGCCTTCGGAACTGTCGAACACGGTACCGTCCGTCAGCTTGCCGGTGTAGTGGATGCGCACGGTGTCGCCGTTCTTGACCTCGGTCATGGGATCTCCAGTCCAGATGAGGGGTATCAAAGCCGCGCAGCCTAAGGCGTGACGCTGCGATGTAAAGCCGTAAGGGGTACAATTATCCGCTTTGCCCGCCCTGCCCTTCGTGCAACTCTCGCCGCAAGGGAGGGAGCCATGCCGATTACCACCTGTATCTTTGACGCCTACGGAACCCTGTTTGACGTGGCAGCAGCGGCGCGCCAGGCCGCAAGCGAGCCGGCGTTTCCGCATCTGCAGGACAGCTGGGCCGAGCTTGCCAATCACTGGCGGCTGAAGCAGCTGCAGTACACCTGGCTGCGCGCGATCACCAATGCCCATGCGGATTTCTGGGATGTCACCCAGGACGGGCTCGACTGGGCGATGGAAGCAAGCGGCCTGGCAGGCGACGCAGCCCTGCGCCAGCGGCTGCTGGATCTGTATTGGGAGCTGCAAGCCTACCCAGAGGTGCCCGCTATGCTGAAGGCACTGAAAGACGCAGGGCTCAACACCGCCATTCTGTCCAACGGCTCGCCCGCGATGCTGGATGGCGCGGTACAATCTGCCGGGCTCGGCGGGGTGCTGGACGATGTGCTGTCAGTGGAAAGCGTTGGAATCTTCAAGCCTGATGCCCGGGTCTATGACCTCGTCGGCAAACGCTTTGGCTGCGCCAATGAAGAGGTGCTGTTTGTTTCCTCCAACGGCTGGGATGCAGCAGGCGCCGCAGGCTATGGCTTTGCCACTGCCTGGGTGAACCGCGCGGGCGAGCCGGTGGACCGGCTGCCTTGGAAACCTGCCCATATCCTGCCGGACCTGACCGCCATTCCCGATCTCGCCAAGGGCTAAAGCACACCTATGCCATTTTTCAAAACCTCTGACGGTTTGAACCTCTACTATTCCGATACCGGCGCAGGCCTGCCGCTGCTGTGCCTGGCCGGGCTCACCCGCGACAGCCGGGATTTCCGCTACTTCGCGCCGCATGCCGCGCGCTGCCGGATGGTCACTCTGGACGCACGGGGACGCGGCCGGTCGGACCGTGACCCGGACTTCATGACCTACAACGTCCTGCGCGAGGCGCAGGATGTGCTGGAGCTGCTGGATCACCTGGGGCTTGGTCAAACCGCCATTCTGGGCACTTCGCGCGGCGGGCTGGTGGCGATGACACTGGCGGCCATGGCCAAGGACCGGCTGCAGGCGGTGATTCTGAATGACATCGGCCCGGAGATCGCTGCAGACGGCATCACACGCATCATGGACTATGTCGGGCGCCGGCCATCCGCGAAAACCCATGCGCAGGCTGCGGAGGCTTTGCAGGCGGTGATGTCCCCGGCCTTTCCTGATGTACCGATGGCACGCTGGCTGGAAGAGGCGCAGACATTCTACAAACAGGAGGCAGACGGTCTGTTACTGAGCTATGACCCGCGCCTGCGCGATGCTCTGCTGGCGCAAGCCGAGGCAGGCCCGGCCCCGGACCTCTGGCCCTTATTCATGTCCCTGGACGGCCTGCCCTGCGGGGTGATCCGCGGTGCCAACTCAGATCTGCTGAGCCAGGCGACCTACCAGGAAATGCAGCAGCGCTTGCCTGTGATCCAAGCCGTCGAGATTGCCAACCGCGGCCATGTGCCGTTTCTGGACGAGCCGGATGCGCTAGCCCTATTCCATTCCGTACTGGAGCAGATCCAATGACCTCGATTGCCATGATCGAAGCCGCCGCTGAACGGCTGAAAAGCCATGCGAGGGTAACACCGCTATTGTCCTCGCCGTTCTTGGACGAAATTGCCGGGCGCCGCCTGTTTGTGAAGGCGGAATGCCTGCAGCACACCGGGTCCTTCAAGTTCCGGGGCGGCTGGTCGGCGGTTTCGGCGCTGCCGGAGAACGACCGCAAACGCGGGGTGATTGCCTATTCCAGCGGCAACCATGCCCAGGGCGTGGCTGCGGCGGCCAAGGCGCATGGAGCGCCGGCAGTCATCGTGATGCCTGCGGATGCTCCGCAGCTGAAGATCCAGAACACCCGAGACCTGGGTGCCGAGGTGGTGCTCTATGACCGTGCAGGGGGAGAAAGCCGTGAAGCGGTTGGTGCTCAGCATGCGGAAGAACGCGGGCTGACCCTGATAAAGCCCTATGATGAGCCGCTGGTCATTGCCGGCCAAGGCACGACGGGCTTGGAGATCGCGGAACAGGCCGCTGCAGAGGGCGTCACGCAGGCAGATGTGCTGGTCAACTGCGGCGGTGGCGGCCTGTCCTCAGGCATTGCGCTGGCGCTGGAAGCCCGCGCACCGGGCCTGCGGGTGCGCCCGGTTGAACCGGAAGGATTCGACGATGTGACCCGGTCTCTGGCCACGGGAGAGGTGCAGCAGAACCCCAGTCTCTCCGGCTCCATCTGCGACGCGATCCTGACACCGCAGCCGGGCGAGATTACTTTTCCGATCCTCAGCCGCCTGTGCGGCCCCGGCATCGTGATCACCGAAGACGAAGCGATGCGGGCCATGGCCCTCGCCTTCCTGCGGCTGAAGATTGTGCTGGAGCCCGGCGGCGCGGCTTCTCTGGCCGCGGCACTGTTTCATGCGGACCAGATCAAGGGCGATGCGGTGTTTGCAGTGGCGACAGGCGGCAATGTGGATGCAGAGCTGTTCCGGGAGGCGCTCTCGCGCTATGCTTGAGCCCTGAGCGCGCGATTTGCCGCGCGCCACTCAGGGGGGCACGTCATGACACGTTTCACCATCGCCTCGTTCAACGTGAAGAACCTGATCGGGCCGGAGCGGGAGTACTACCGGTTCCAAAGCTACACGCCCGAGGAATACGCGTGGAAAGCCGATTGGATGGCCGACCAACTGCTGACGCTGAATGCGGATATCGTCGGATTTCAGGAGATTTTCGAGGAGATGCCCTTGCGGCAGGTGATTGCCGAGGCCGACCGGCGCGGGAGTGAGGCCAATGAGGCCAGCATTCCCGACCCCTCCAAGCGCTATCACCGCAAGGCGATATTCCAAAAACTGGCTTACGGCTCTTATGCCGAAGCCGAACTGGCCTTTGCCCCCAACATCAATGACAGCGGCGAGCCGGGTAAGCGGCGGCCAGGGCTGGCGGTGCTGTCGCGCTTCGGCTTCGTGGGAGAGCCGGAGGTGATCCAGGACCTGGCGCAGCCGCTGGACATTCCGATGGCCTGCCTGGGCGAGGAGGAGGAGGCGGGTTTTTACACCCTGCGCCGCCTGTCCCGCCCGGTCTTGAAAGTGCGCGTGCCTGTCGGGAACCAGATAGTCACCGTTTTCAACTGCCATCTGAAGTCGAAACTGGGAGAATACATCACCCCGCAAGGCGCAACACATGCCCCCGAAACCGTGCTGACAGCCTATGACGCGGCGGGGCGCGCCCTGGGTTCGCTCAGAGCCGCTCTTAGGCGGATGGGTGAGGCCTGGGTACTGCGCCGCGCCGTGCTGGACGAGTTGGAACAGGGCCGTCCGGTGTTGGTGCTGGGCGATTTCAATGACGGCGAACATGCGGTCAGCAGCGAGATCATCTCGGGCGAGACACCGTTCCGCAACTATGCCTGGATGCTGCGCCATGATGCCCAGCACCCGGGCGACCGCTACAGCGATGAGGAAGATGCGCAAATCCGTGAGGCAATCGACCGGCTGCGGCTGCGTTCGGCCGAAAAGATGTTCCTGAAAAAGAGCCTGCGCGATGTGGTCTACACCACCGCTTTTGGCGGCGTGCATGAAAGCATCGACCAGATCTACATGTCGCGCCACTTTGACCCTACCTGGGAAGGCGCCTTAGGAGAGATGCTCTATTTCAGCGTCTTCAACGATCATCTGACCGACGGCAGCCATCCGGAGGCCCCCTACAACAAGCTGGCCTCGGACCATGGGCAGATCATGGCCCATATGGAACTGCGCGGCTGAAGGGCGCGCCGGAAAAATGCAACTTTTCCGGCCAATTTTCACAAGGAAGAAAATTCCCCCGCTTGCGGCTGGCCGCTGGTTTACCTCTCTGCCCCGGCGCAGTTAGACTGCGGCGGAACAAACAAGAGGCTTTTCATGCAGACCGCAGATCTGGGCGATGTACAGCTCAACTACCGCATCGACGGGGATCCCGGCGGCGCGCCGCTTGTCTTTGCCAACTCGCTCGGCACGGATCTGACCGTCTGGGACGCCGTTGTGGAGCGGCTGCCTGCCGGCCTGCGCATCATCCGCTACGATAAACGCGGCCACGGGCTGTCCTCCTGCCCTCCCGCCCCCTACTCTATGGGTGCGCTGGTGCGCGATGCAGAGCGGCTGCTGGATCATCTTGAGGTGCGCGACTGTGTTTTTGTCGGCCTGTCGATCGGCGGCATGATTGCACAGGGGCTGGCGGTGAAGCGGCTGGATCAGATCCGGGCGCTGGTGCTGTCGAACACGGCGGCCAAAATCGGCACCGCAAAGATGTGGCAGGAACGGGTTCAAACGGTGCAGGACAGCGGTATCGAAGCGCTGGCGGATGCGGTGATGGAGCGCTGGTTCTCCAAGCAGTTCCGCGCCACGCCGGAACTGCGCCATTGGCGCGACATGCTGGTGCAGCAGTCGCGCGACGGCTATGCCGGCTGCTGCGCAGCAATTGCCGGCACCGATTTCTACACTCCAACCAGCGGCTTGCGGCTGCCGTGCCTCGGGATCGCGGGCACTGAGGACGGCTCCACGCCGCCCGACCTGGTGCGGGAGACTGTGGATTTGATTCCAGGCAGCCGGTTCCAGCTGATCCGCCGCGCAGGCCATATTCCTTGCGTCGAGCAGCCCGATGAATACGCGCAGCACCTGACTGCCTTTCTGCGGGAGACCGGGCACATTGGCTGAGTTCCTTCTGGTCCACGGCTCCTGCCACGGTGCCTGGTGCTGGCGCGATGTGCTTCCCTTGCTGGAGGCGCGCGGCCATACCGCCCGCACCGTTGCATTGCCGGGGCACAACGACGGGCGTGACCCGGCCGGCGTCACACTGGATGAATCCGCAGCGGCGGTATTGGCGGCCTCCTCTCCCGAAACCATTGTCCTGGGGCACTCCTGGGGCGGCTTTCCAGTTTCGTCAGCGGCTGAAGCCGGCCCCGGCAGACTGCGCGGGCTGATCTACCTATGTGCCTACCTGCCCGTCAGCGGCATGTCGCTGATTGATATGCGCAAGGCCGGGCCGCGGCAGACACTGACCGGAGCCACGCAGAAGAATGCTGCAGGCACCGGCTACAGCCTGCTACCGGAAACCACGCCGGATCTGTTTTACCATGACTGCCCCGAAGAGGCTGTGCAGTATGCCATGGAAAACCTCTGCCAGCAGCCGATCCTTCCACAGGACACGCCCATCGCTCTTGCAGAACAGTTTGCGAGCGTTCCCAAGGCCTATATCCGCTGCACCGGCGACCGGGTGATCCCGCCGGAATACCAAGCGCAGATGGCTGCTTCCCTGCCTCCAGGCCGGGTTTACAGTATGAACACATCCCATTCGCCCTTCTTTGCCGACCCCATTGGTCTCGCAGAGCTGATCGGGCACATTGCAAAGGATTTCTGATGGCGGGTTCCGTCTTTGACAGCCAAGTGTACGGCGGCCTTTTCAGCAGCGGCGAGGCAAGCCGCCTGTTCTCCGACAGCGCTGAAGTGCGCGCCATGCTTCTGGTAGAGGGCGCTCTGGCTAAGGCCCAGGGCGAGGCCGGCGTGATCCCGCAAGAGAGCGCCGCGGCAATAGGCCGGGCAGTGGTGGAGATTGCCGTCGATCCCGGAGTTCTTAAACAGCCTGCGGTGCAAAACGGCGTGCCGGTTCCGGGACTGGTCGCGGCTTTCCGGGAAGAGATGAAAGCCCCGGAACATGCGCAGTTCGTGCACTGGGGCGCCACCTCGCAGGACATCATGGACAGCGCGCTGATGCTGCGTCTGCGGCAGGTACTGGCGCTGGTGGAGGCCGATGTGAACACCGCTGTGAAGGCGCTTGGCAAGCTAGCCAAGGCGCATGCGGAATTGCCCATGCCAGCCCGGACCTATGGCCAGCATGCGACGCCGACCAGCTTTGGCGCGGTGGCAGCAGGCTGGGGGGCTCCTTTGCTGGACCTTCTGGAAGAATTGCCCGCGATGCGGCAATCCTGCCTTGTTGTTTCGCTATCTGGTGCGGCCGGCACCTCTTCAGCCCTGGGTGCCAAGGCCGCAGAAGTGCGCGCCGCAATGGCGAAGGGCCTGGCCCTTCAGGACCCGGGGCGCAGCTGGCACACAGACCGTACACCCGTTCTGCGGATTGCGGACTGGCTGCTGCGTGTGACGCTGGCCTTTGGCAAGATCGGCGAAGACAGCACCGCCCTGGCGCAGACAGGCATCCAGGAAATCCTCCTGGGCGGCGCGGGTGCGTCCTCGACCATGCCGCAGAAACAGAACCCGGTGGCACCTTCGGTGCTGGCAGCGCTGGCCCGTCAGAGCAGCGGGCTGTTTGCGGTTCTGCAGGGCGCCTCGATGCAGCAGCACCAGCGCGACGGCGCGGCCTGGTTCACCGAGTGGATGTGCCTGCCGCAGATTGTTCTGGGTGCGGCAAGCGCTGCCAAAACCGGCAAGGAGCTTTGCACGGGACTTGCCCCAAACCCGGAAGCGATGTCTGCGGCCCTGTCTGGCGGATTGGGCATGATCCATGCCGAAGCGCTGAGCTTTGCCCTGGCAGAAAAGATGCCGCGGCCGGATGCGCAGGCTGCGGTGAAGGCGCTGTGCCAGGAGGCCCAGTCCGGGAAAACACCCCTGCCGGAACTGGTCAAACGGGACTACCCCGATCTGGACACGGAAGCGCTGTTTGATCCGGCGCAGCAAATGGGCCGGGCGCCGTGGGATGCCTTGCAATTTGCCCGGCAAGCAGAAGAACTGGGCAACGGCTGACCACGGACCGGGTTGCGGAATGAAGCAGTTGCCGAATGGCTTTGAGAGCAGCGCCGGATCCGGCGTGGCAGACAGGCGGACTCTGCCTGTTTTGGCAGAGGCCCGGCTCCTGGTTGCATCTGAGTGGAAAGGGTGCGCCCCCGCATGCCGGCAGGCGGGGAACCTGTAATGCGGCTGTCTCTCGTCTTTGTCCTTGCCACCGTAATGATCGATGCCATGGGTATTGGGCTGATCATGCCGGTGATGCCCAGTCTGATCACCGAGGTGCAGGGCGGCTCGCTGGCGCAGGCGGCGGTGTGGGGCGGCGTGCTCAGCACCGTTTTTGCGGTGATGCAATTCCTGTTCAGCCCCATTCTCGGCAGCCTGTCCGATGCGGTGGGCCGCCGGCCAGTGCTGCTGGTGTCGCTGTTTGTTATGGCGCTGGACTATTTGATCATGGCTGTGGCCGGCACCATGTGGCTGCTGCTTCTGGGCCGTGTCCTGGGCGGCATCACCGCCGCTACTCATTCAACTGCAGGCGCCTATATCGCAGACATCTCTCCGCCGGAGAAGAAGGCCGCCAATTTCGGCCTCTTGGGCGCGGCCTTCGGCGCCGGCTTTGTGCTGGGCCCTCTGATGGGCGGGCTGCTGGGTGAACTGGGCACAAGAGCGCCCTTCTATGCTGCAGCGGTGCTGGTGCTGCTGAACTTCACCCTCGGCTGGTTTGCGATGGGGGAAACCGTCCGCGAGGAGAACCGCCGCCCGTTCGACTGGCGCCGCGCCAATCCCTTTGGCGCATTCCGCGCTGTTGGCCGCATCCCAGGCATCAAGGCGCTGCTGTGGGTCTATTTCCTCTATTCCCTGGCGATCTATGTCTACCCGTCGGTCTGGTCCTATTTCACGCTGGAGCGCTTTGGCTGGCAGCCGCAAGTGATTGGCCTGTCACTGGCGGTCTACGGCATCTCGATGGCTTTGGTGCAGGGCTGGCTCCTGCGCTACACGGTGGTCTGGTTCGGCGAGCGGCGCACGGTGTTCTGGGGGCAAATCTTCGACTTCATCGCCTTTGGCATCCTCGCCTTTATCAGCAACGGCGTGCTGGCGATGATGCTGATCCCGGTCTCAGCCCTGGGGGCCGTCGTGCAGCCTGCATTGCAAGGCATGATGTCCAAAGCCGTCGATGACAATCAGCAAGGCGAGCTGCAAGGCGTCATGACGGCGGCTCACGCGCTGGCCATGATCCTGTCGCCGCTGATGATGACAGCGGTCTTTGCGCGCTTCACCGCCGAGGGCACAGGGTTCTACCTGCCTGGCGCGCCGTTCCTTTTGGCGCTGCTGCTGATGGCGATCGGTTGCGCCGTGTTATTACGGAGCAGATCTTCCGTCGCGTAATACCGTTTCCGCTGCCGCATACCGGCTTGATACGAACAATTCCCCGCGCCACGCTGACGGAAAACGGGGAGAAAGATCATGCAAACCATCAAGGCCGCCGTCTGCCGTAAATTCGGCGCCCCGCTGGTGATCGAAGAGGTACAGCTGGCCGCGCCCGGCATGGGCGAGGTTGAGGTCACGCTGGACGCGGTTGCCATCTGCCACAGCGATATTTCCTATGCCGAGGGCGCCTGGGGCGGGCACCTGCCGGCCGTCTACGGGCACGAGGCCGCCGGGATGATCAGCGCCGTGGGCGAGGGCGTGCAAGGCTTTGCCGAGGGCGATTCCGTGGTAGTCACCCTGATCCGCAGCTGCGGCACCTGCCCCTCCTGCGCGGGCGGCAAACCCACTATCTGCGAAACGCCGCATGATACGGCGAACGGTCCGTTGAAAACAGCCGATGGCCAGCCCCTGGACCAGGCCATGGCCTGCGGCGCCTTTGCCGAGAAAGTGGTGGTGGATCAGCGTCAGATCGTGAAGATCCCCGCGGATATGGCGAAGGACGCTGCGGCATTGGTCTCTTGTGGGGTGATCACCGGGGTCGGCGCCGTGGTGAACGCGGCGCAGCTCCGCGCGGGCCAGGATGTGGTAGTCATCGGCGCCGGCGGCGTCGGCCTCAACGCAATCCAGGGCGCCCGCATCGCAGGCGCCCGCCGCATCGTTGCGGTCGATATGAGCCCGGAAAAACTTGGAATCGCGAAGGAATTCGGCGCCACCCACGGCGTGCTCGCCACCGAAGAGAAACCCTGGAAAGCCGCATACAAGGCGCTTGGAGGCCGCGGTGCCGATGCGGTGCTGATCACCGTCGGCGCCATCCCCGCCTATGACCAAGCGCCGCGCTACCTGGCCCGCGGCGGCAGGGCAGTGCTGATCGGCATGCCGCATTCCGGTGCCAAGGCGGCTTATGAGCCCGTGGTGCTCGCAGCCGTTGGCCAGGGGCTCATTGGCTCCAAAATGGGCGATGTGGTCATTCAGCGCGATATCCCGTGGATGGTGGATCTCTACCAGCAGGGCCGCCTGAAACTGGATGAGCTGATCTCGGGCCGCTGGACGCTGGAGCAGATCAACGAGGCGATTGCCGACACCAAGACTGGCAGCGCCAAGCGCAATGTGATTGTCTTCGGCTGACGCCCCAACCGGAGCCTGGCCTGTGCTGAAATTCCTGACCGACCTGTTCAAACCCGAAGCGCCCAAGGCGCAGCCGATCACCTCGGAGACCTCGATGAGCTTTGCCAGCATTGAGGTCGGCCCTTTCCTCACCCGGCTGGCCAATAATCCGCGCTTCGGCCTGCCAGCCAATTTCGCCGCCTCGATTGCCGATGAAGTCCCCGGCCTGGCCCGGGACGCCACACGCCGCTGGAAGGCCGATGGCGGATTTGACGGGGCGCCGGTTGAACTGGTGATCGAAGTCTTCATGAACGGCACCGACGCACCCGACCTCACCTTCTTCAGCAGCCAGGCAGCCATCGAAGAGATCGAACGGGAGCTGACCGCCTTTGCCGAGGCAATGGAAGGATAACGCATGAAGCTGCAGGACCTGGACATCATCGTCACCGCGCCCCCTGCCCCCGGCTGGGGCGGGCGCTACTGGATCCTGGTGAAGGTCACCACCGACACCGGCATCACCGGCTGGGGTGAATGCTATGCCTCCTCGGTCGGCCCCGAGGCTATGGTCCACGTGATCCGGGATGTCTTCGAGCGCCACATGGCGGGCGAGAACCCGGAAAACATCGAGCTGATGTTCCGCCGCGCCTACTCCTCTGGCTTCACCCAGCGCCCTGACCTGACGGTGATGGGCGCCTTCTCTGGGCTCGAGATCGCCTGCTGGGATATCCTGGGCAAGGACCGCGGCCGCCCGGTCCATGCGCTGATCGGCGGCCGGATGAATGACCGCATCCGTGCCTATACCTACCTCTACCCGCTGCCTGATCAGGACATCATGGCATTCTGGACCTCTCCGGAAATGGCCGCCGAGGCTGCCCGGCAGCGGGTCGCGGAAGGCTATACCGCGCTGAAGTTTGATCCCGCAGGTCCCTATACGATGCGCGGCGGCCATATGCCCGCGATGTCCGACATCTCGATGTCCGTGGCCTTCTGCAAGGCGATCCGCGAGGCGGTGGGCGACAAGGCCGACCTGCTGTTCGGCACCCACGGCCAGTTCAATACCGCAGGCGCTATCCGCCTGGGCCAGGCGCTGGAGCCCTATGCGCCGCTCTGGTTCGAGGAACCGACCCCGCCCGACAATATCGAGGACATGGCCCGCGTCGCCCGCAGCGTGCGTATCCCCGTTGCCACCGGTGAGCGGATGACCACCAAATCGGAATTCGCCGCCGTGCTGCGCTCCGGCGCCGCCGAAATCCTGCAGCCTGCCCTTGGGCGTGCCGGAGGTATCTGGGAGATGAAGAAAGTTGCCGCCATTGCCGAAGTCTTCAACGCGCAGATGGCACCGCATCTCTATGCCGGGCCGGTGGAATGGGCTGCCAACATCCACCTTGCCGCTTCAATCCCCAACATCCTGTTGCTGGAGACCATCGAGACCCCCTTCCACGACCAGCTGATCAAGGGCTCGATCCGGGTCGAAAACGGCTTTGTCACCCCGCCGGAAACCGCAGGCCTCGGCATTGAGGTGGACGAAGACCTTGCCCGCGCCCATCCCTTCGCCGGCAGCGATCTGCACCTGAACATGCAAGAAGCTCCGTGTAATTACGCCGGAGGCAATGCCTTTACCGGAGGCTCTCCGCCAATCGTCGAGTGAATTCGCACCAACGGGGTGACTCGGCGTCAGGAAATAGGGCAAGGTGCGGCAAAGACCGAAGCAGGATGCCGCAAATTGCCGACCAAGACCAGCGAAACCCTCCCCCCGGACACCCCCGAGGACATGCAGGAACGTGCCGCGGCGGCCGCCGCTTTCCTGAAAACGCTCGCGCATGAGGGCCGGCTGATGATCCTCTGCTACCTGGGAACCGGAGAGCGTTCAGTGGGCGAGCTGGAGGCGCTTTTGAACATGCGCCAGGCAGCGGTGAGCCAGATGCTCGCCCGGCTGCGCGAGGACGGACTGGTTGCCACCCGGCGGGAGGGGAAGACGATTTACTACTCCCTGAAGGACCGCAACGCCGAAGAGATCATCGCCCTGCTCTACAAACAGTTCTGCAGCGGCACGTAGCCCGGGCAGGAGGACGCACTTTGCCGCCTGTCCCAACACTTCAAACCGAACGGCTGCTGCTGCGCCCGCAGATTGCGGCGGATTGGGATCAATACCGCGACTTGATGCAATCGGACAAGGCGCGCTTCATGGGCGGCACCTTCAGTCTGCGCGAAGCCTGGGGGCTGTTCTGCCACGACCTGGCGCAATGGCAGCTGTTCGGTCACGGCGCGCTGATGGTGGAGTGCAGGGACAGCGGGCGCTGCTTCGGCCAGGTCAGCATCAACGCAGGCCCGCTGTTCCCCGAGCGGGAGCTAGGCTGGCTGCTTTATCCCGAAGCCGAGGGCCAGGGCTACGCCTATGAAGCCGCCCTGGCACTTCGGGACTGGGCCTTTGGCACCGCTGGCTTTTCAACCCTGGTCAGCTATGTCAGCCCGGACAACGCCAGATCGCAACGCCTGGCAGAACGGCTTGGCGCGGTGCTTGATCCGCGCGCCGCGCCGCAAGCCCCTGGTGATCTGGTCTACCGCCACAGCCCGTGAGACGCCGCGCTGCGCGTAAGCGCAGCGCCACGCCCAACCGTGCAGGTGCATTCTTTGAATGCTCCGGAGCGGGCGGGAGCCCTCCCCCGCCGCTTGGTTCAACGCTGTTTAGTCATCTGCCCGCACGGTCTGGGTCTGCACGCCCAGGCCTTCGATTTCCAGCCGCATCACGTCGCCCGCCTTCAGATAGACCGGCTCCGGCTTAATCCCCATGCCGACACCCGGCGGGGTGCCGGTGGCAATCACATCGCCCGGATGCAGCGTCATCAGCTGGCTCAGATGCGAAATGATCTGCGCTACTGTGAACACCATGGTGCCGGTATGGCCGCTCTGCCGCCGCTCGCCATTCACATCGCAGGTGAGCCAAAGGTCCTGCGGGTCCGCCACCTCGTCCTGGGTCACCAGCCAGGGTCCGATAGGGCCAAAGGTGTCGCAGCTTTTACCTTTGGTCCATTGCCCGGCAAGTTTGGTCTGGTAATCGCGCTCGGAAACATCGTTGATCACGCAATAGCCTGCCACATGGCTCAGCGCATCCGCTTCAGTGACGTATTTGGCTGCCGTGCCGATCACCACGCCCAGCTCCACTTCCCAATCCGCAGCAACCGAGCCGCGCGGCAGCACCACGTCGTCATTGGCTCCGGTCATCGAAGACGTGGCCTTCAGAAACAGGATCGGGTGCTCCGGCAGTGCAAGCCCCATTTCCTCGGCATGATCGGTGTAGTTGAGACCGATGCCCAGAAATTTGCCGGCCTGTCCGACGCAGGGTGCCAAGTCCACAGGCCCTTCCACCAGCGGCAAGGCTTCCGCATCCAAAGCCGCCAGCCTCCCCAGCGCCGCATCATCCAGCACCGCACCGGTAATATCCGGCACATGCGCTGACAGATCCCGGACCCGGCCCGCGCCATCCAGCAGCCCCGGCCTGACCTCTCCCTCTGCGCGGTATCGCAGCAGTTTCATGTCACACTTCCCTGTTGTTGATTTTCTGCTCAGTTGGAGACGTAGCCCGCCACCACCTGCAAAAGTTTGAAGGCGGTCGAGGCATCGTTTTCCACCACCGCCAGGAATTCCTCCTCACCGATCCGCAAGCAGTTGAGATCGGTGGCCGCGATCATGCTTAGCGCCCGCGGCTCGTGCCGGATCAGTCCCAGCTCACCCACCAGCCGCCCGGGGCCCACCATGGCAATCAGCCGGTCCTCGGCGCCCTCCTGCGGCAGATACAACCCAGCCTCGCCTTCCAGGATCATATAGGCACCGTCCGAGGCTTCATCATCCTTCAGGAACACCACCTCGCCCGCCTTGGCATCATACCAGCGCGCGCCAAAGGCCAAGAGGCGCAGCTGGCGGCGGTTCAGCCCAGAAAACAGCTCGGTCTGCTCCAGCGCCCTGAGCTTGCGCGCCAGGTCCTGGCTCGCCGCCCCGTCGCCTGCCGCCGCGGCCTGGGCCTCGTCGCTGACCAGACGGCCTTGGCGCAGCTCGTAATAGACATCAAAGACATCCGGGCTCTGGAAAGCAGGCGCCAGGTAGATCAGCGTGGTTTCCGGCAGCAGCTTGCGCAGGTTCTTGTGCACCGCCACCCGGGTTTCCAGGTCATAGCTCGCCATGGCGGAATCAAGGATCAGCACATCCGGCCGTTTGATAGTCGCCCGGCAGAAGGCCAGCGGTTCGGCAAAGCTGGCGGCCAGCCCCTGCCCGCCCACGGCAATCGGCATGTCAAAGATCAGCTCAACAACCTGATCGCGCAGGCCGTCCCGCACCATGAGGTCCGAAACGAGTTTCCGCACCTCGTCCCCCTTGGCACCAGCAGCATCGGAGATCTTGCCGAACAGGGCGTTTTCCAAAACCGTCAGGCTGGGTGCGAAACTGTCGTTGGAAAACGGCACGAACCCTGCGCCCAGCGCCTTGCGCAATCCCTGCCCGTGGCTGCGGCGGAAGCCGAGGATGCGCTCCATCATGCCGTCCTCGAAGGCCGGGCCGATCTGTTCGGCTGAAATGGTGAAAGGCACGATCAGCAGCTGAGCCAGCTCTTCGCGGCTTAATGCTGCCGCATCGACGTCGCCTGGCTTGTCGACTAGCGCCAGTGCCGCTTCATAAGCCTCAATATCCAGGCCAAGCTTGCGGAACAGCGGATGGGTTGTACCGTCCATTCCGAAAATCTGCCGCAGCATCTCGACCACATCGCGGGTCAGTGCTACCAGCCCCTCGTCCAGGCCCAGCTGCTTGAGCTGATCGAGAAACTCAGCATGGCGGTGCAGCATTTCGCCAGTCATTGCTTTCTGCGAAGCTGCAAACAGCAAGTTCTCCGCCACCGGCAGTGCCGGGTTGTAACTCTCGGCCTCCAGGAAATGCACATGCATATCCAGCCCGGCTTCCTGCAGCGCCTGCCGGACAACAGGGCGGAGTTTCACCAATTGCTCCGCCAGCTCTGCGTGGGCTGAGGCGTCAAAAACCTGTTCTATGCCGCGGCGGAACAGGGCGGTGTCCGAGCCGATCCCTTCGACCAGCTTCAGCCACCAGTCCCGCAGCTCTGCCTCGCTGGAAAACCCGGCCAGATGCGGATCCAGCCAGGGCACATCAAAGGGATCCGGGCTGTTGCCTGCCTTCTTGGCGACCTCCAGCTTCTGCCTGTCGCGCGGCTCGCCGACCGGGCGCAGCCGCATCGGCATCATCACATTGTCGCCAAAGGAGCCCTGAAACAGAACGGGCCGCGAGGTGGCGTAGCCGATCCGCGCCGCAACCGTGGCCTGATGCAGCCCGCTGAGGTTCTGCTCTGCCACCGTGACAGTGCCTGCAGTTGGCAGGATTTCCCGGGTCAAGAGTTCCGCAAGCGCCCGCCGGTCTTCCTCTGACGGCGCCGCAATGCCAATCACCTGCCCCGCCGGGAAGGTAGCGCTCAGGTCCTCCAGTACCAGGTTGCCATCAGTATCGCGCACATTGACCGCATCCAGCACCACGTCTCCCTTGAGCCGCCCCAGCTCTTCTGGCGCGCCGCGCATCAGGTTTTCATCCACCATGCCCTGCGGCGCAAACCGCTCCAGGATCACTTCCCAGCGCAGGGACATGTCCTGGGTCTGGTTGTAATAGGCCAGCAGTTCCTTCCACGGGGATGCCAGGTCCTTGTAGGCCGCCAGCGCCGCCACCAGCGCGCCCAGCGAGACCTTGCCCTGCAGCACCAGAAACCCGCCGACCGCGTAGAAGAAGAACGGTGTCAGCTGGGTAATGAAGTTGTTGAGAAACTTCATGAAGAATTTCTTCTGGTAGATCTCGAAGCGAATATCGAACAGCCGCCCCAGCCGGTCGGTGATCACCGCCATCCGGTAGCGCCAGCCGCCATTGATCCGAAGCGTCGAGGCCCCCGCTGCGCTTTCGCCGATCTCGGTCGCCAGCGCCCGCACCTGCTTGATGCGCTTCTTGTTCAACAGGTTGATCTGGCGCTGCAGCTTGGGAATCAGCCAGCCCTGCAGCGGAATGAGCGCAATGGCAGCCAGCCCGAACCAGACACTTTGCAGAAACAGAAAGAACAGGATCGTCAGCATCTGCCCCGCCTGCAGCACCGGCTGGCTGACCGCATCCCCCATCAGCCCGCCCATCGGCTCGGATTCGGAGGTGACCATCGACACCAGCTCGCCCTGGCTGACCCGCTCGAAATAAGGCTGCGGGAAGCGCAGTACGCGGGCGATCAGCTGATAGCGGAAGCGGCGCAGCATGCGCTCGGCCAGCACCCCCTTCATGGTGTTGATCCGCATCTTCAGCAGGCCGTGGCACAATACGGCTAGCAGGAAGCCGCCGCAGAGGATCCACAGGAAGGTCAGCTGGTCAAAGCTCTGCCCCAGCACCGTGATGGTTGAGGTTTCCGAGCCGATGGCATCATTGATGATCCGCTTCGGCAGTTCCAGCGTCAGGTAGAGCAGCGGGAACAGGCAGGCGGTGACCAGCAGCAGTACCAGCTGGTCGCGTTTTGAGTATTTCCAGATGAAACGGAACAAAGAGCGTTCGATGGGAAAGCTCCATCAATGGCGGCTTCGGATATGGGCTGCCTATGGGTAGCGCGGTTTGGCAGGCACAGGCAATGGGCAGAAACCCGCCCGGCCGCGCCCTGTCCCGTTACGGCACCTTGCCGGCGCAGCATTTGCCAGACGGCAAAAAATCCGTAAGGTTCCAGCACCGTACACTTGCTGGAGGTCATTCGGTTTGCCTGAATACGTCGGTTCCGTCCTGCTTTTGCTCTGCGCGCTGCAGGTCAAGCACATGTTTGCCGACTTCTTTCTGCAGACGCCGAAGATGCTGGCCGGCCGCTGCGCCTATGTCCACATGGGCCGCGCGCAGCATGCGGGGGTGCATATCATCGGCTCGGCCATTGTCTTTGCCCTGTTCGGAGCACCTGTGGTTTTCATCCTGGTGCTGGCCGCATTGGAATGGGTGGTGCATTTCCACATCGACTTCGGCAAGGCGCGCTATTCAGAGGTGAAGAAACTGAACCCGCAGCAGGCACGGTTCTGGCAGGCCATGGGCGCGGACCAGATGCTGCACCAGCTGACCTATGTCGCCATGGCCTGGGCCTGGGTCAAATACACGGCGATGTAAACCGCAGCCTTGGGGGCCAGCCCCCAAACCCCCGGAGTATTTCCAGCAAGATGAATGAGCAGGCCCCTTTTCATCTTGCTCCAAATACTCTCGTCCCGCCGCCCGGCAGGCGGCTTTGCCGCCGAGAGGGGGCCAGCGCCGCGAGGCGCAATTACTAGGGCACGACAGGTTTATCCCGCTTAATGGTCCGCAGCACCACATTGGTCTGGGCGCTGGCCACGGCCGGCAGGCGGAACAGGAAATCCTCCAGGAACCGGTTGTAAGCTTCCAGATCAGGTGCCAGCACCCGCAGGTGATAGTCCGCCTGCCCGGTAGTGGCATAACATTCCTGCACCAGCGGGCTGGTTTCCACCGCCCGTATAAACTCCACCAGCCTGTCCGGGTCGTGACGGGTCAGATGCACATGCACCAGCGCCTGAAACCCCAGACCCATGGCCGGCGCATTCACCACCGCCCCGTAACGCTCGATAATGCCTGCCTCCTCCAGCGCCCGCACCCGGCGCCAAAGGGCGGAGGCGGACATCCCCACCGCCTCGGCCAGATCGGCATTCGAGATGCGGGAGTCTTCCTGCAGCAGGGTCAGAATGCGGCGGTCGCGGTCGTCGATCTTCATGAATCGGTCCAGATTTTCAGAAAGCGGCGGTGATTTGATCAATCTAACCATAAATCTCCGCAAAACCAGCAACAGGGGCAAATCTTTTCAGGCTTTGGGGATTATTCTTCCGAAAAACACGACTTTGCGCGCAAGGACTCCCCCGCGATGACCAAGCTGAGCCACGATTTCCGCAGCTACAAGCTGGATGACAGATACGACATGACCAAGGGCCGGGTGTTCCTCACCGGCACCCAGGCGCTGGCCCGGATCATGCTGGACCAGGCCCGGCGCGACCGCGAAAGCGGGCTGAACACCGCAGGCTTTGTTTCGGGCTACCGCGGCTCGCCCTTGGGCGGCGTCGATCTGGAGTTCTGGCGCGCCCAGGAGCGGATGCAGGCGAACCGGATCAAATTCATGCCCGCCGTAAACGAGGACCTCGGCGCGACGGCCGTCCTGGGCGCGCAGCAGGCGGTGCTGGACCCGCACTGCGAGGTCGAAGGCGTGTTCTCCATGTGGTACGGCAAAGGCCCGGGCGTGGACCGCTCCGGCGATGCGCTGAAGCATGGCAACGCTTATGGGTCGTCGGAAAAGGGCGGCGTGCTGGTGGTGGCGGGCGATGACCATGGCTGCGTCAGCTCCTCCATGCCGCATCAGTCGGACGCCGCTTTCCTGGCCTGGTTCATGCCGATCCTGAACCCGGCGGATGTGTCGGAATACCTGACTTTCGGCGAATACGGCTTTGCCCTGTCGCGCTACTCGGGCACCTGGGTGGGGTTCAAGGCAGTGTCTGAAACCGTGGAGAGCGCCCGCTCGGTGGAGCTCCGCCCGGACCGCAGGTTCATCTACCCGGAGCTGCCGGACTACCCCGGCGGGCTGCATATCCGCCGCGCCGACCTGCCCTCGCCCGAGATCGAAACCCGCATCCATGCCAAGCTGGACGCAGTGCGCGCCTTTGCCGAGGCCAATCCGATCGACAAGCGGATTTATGACATCAAGGAGGCGAAGTTCGGCTTTGTCTCCACCGGCAAGGGGCATCTGGACCTGATGGAGGCGCTGCGGCTTCTGGGGCTGGACGAGGCCGCCTGCCGCCGCCTCGGCATCGACATCTACAAGGTTGGCATGGTCTGGCCGCTGGACCGCACCGACGCGCTGCGGTTTGTCCGCGGCAAGCAGGAGGTGCTGGTTGTTGAAGAGAAGCGCGGCATCATCGAGAGCCAGTTCAAGGAGAACTTCTACGACTGGCCCGGCAGCAAACCGGAGAAGATGGTCGGCAAATACGACAGCCAGGGCGCGCCGCTGATCCCCTGGACCGGAGAGCTGAGCCCGCTGTTGCTGGCGCCCATCGTGGCGGCGCGGCTGGACAAGTTCTTCCCCGAGGAAAACCTGCCCGCAAAGGCCGCAGCGCTGACGGCTGAACCGCCGAAGGTGCTGAACGTGCCCGGCGCCACCCGCACGCCCTATTTCTGCTCGGGCTGCCCGCATAACTCCTCGACCAAGCTGCCTGAAGGGTCCAAGGCGTTTTCCGGCATCGGCTGCCATGTGATGGCCAGTTGGATGGACCGGGAGACCGCAGGCTATGCGCAGATGGGCGGAGAAGGCGTGCCCTGGACTGTCGCCTCGCAGTTCAACGGCAACAAGCATGTGTTCCAGAACCTGGGCGAAGGCACCTGGTACCACTCGGGCTCTTTGGCGATCCGCCAGGCGGTCGCGGCCGGCACCAACATCACCTACAAGATCCTCTACAATGACGCGGTGGCGATGACCGGCGGCCAGCCGGTGGACGGGCCGGTCTCGGTGCATGGCATCGCCCAGACCTGTCGCGCCGAAGGGGTGGAGCGGATTGCCCTGGTCTCTGATGACATCGGCAAATTTATTCATAGCGATTTCCCACGCGGCACCACCTTCCACGACCGCGCCGAACTCGACAGGGTGCAGCGCGAGCTGCGGGACATCCCCGGCGTCACCGTGCTGATCTACGAGCAGACCTGCGCCACCGAAAAGCGCCGCCGCCGCAAGCGCGGCAAGATGGAGGACCCCAAGCGCTTTGCCTTTATCAACGATCTGGTCTGCGAGGGCTGCGGCGATTGCTCGGTGGAGAGCAACTGCCTGAGCGTGGAGCCGAAAGAGACCCCCTTTGGCCGCAAGCGCAAGATTAACCTCAGCACCTGCAACAAGGACTTCTCCTGCCTGAACGGATTCTGCCCCAGCTTTGTGACCGTCGAAGGCGCCACCCGGCGCAAGAAGAAGCCAGCCGGGCTGGACGCGGCTCAATTGACCACCAAGCTGCCCGCCCCCGAACTGCCTTCGCTCACGGAGCCGTTCGATCTGCTGGTCACTGGGGTCGGAGGCACCGGCGTGGTCACCGTTGGCGCGCTGATCACCATGGCCGCACATCTGGAGGGCAAGGGCGCCAGCGTCCTGGACTTCACCGGCTTTGCCCAGAAGTTCGGCACAGTGCTGAGCTATATCCGGCTCTCCAAGGAACCGGAGAGCCTGAACCAAGTGCGCATTGATCAGGGCGGCGCCGATGCCGTCATCGGCTGCGACGTGGTGGTGAGCTCGGCGCCCAAGGCCTCGGTGCACTACCGCCGTGGCACCAAGGTGGTGCTGAACCGGGCAGAGATGCCCACCGGCGATCTGGTGCTGCGCCGCGATGCTGACCTGATGGCCGGGGTGCGGGAACAGACCGTCGCAGAAGCGGTGGGTCCGCAGAACCTGTCGGGCTTCAACGCAAATGAAGCGGCGGAGGAGATGCTGGGCGATGCGGTGCTGGCCAATGTCATGATGCTGGGCTTTGCCTGGCAGAAAGGGCTGGTGCCGGTGAGCGCTGGCGCATTGGACCAGGCGATTGAGCTGAACGGGGTTGCGGTAGAGAAAAACCGCCTTGCATTTGCCATCGGCCGGGCGATGGCCGCGGACCCGCATCTGGTCGCCAGCCACTACGAGGAGAAACCGGAACAGGATGAAACCCTGGACTGCATGATCGAGCGGCGCGCGACCTTCCTCACAGGGTATCAGAACATGGCCTATGCCGGACGCTATACCAGTGCCTTGAAACGGTTCCGCAGCACGCTGCCGGAGGCTGCGCAGGAAGAGCTTACCAAGCCCGCCGCCCAGGCGCTGTTCAAACTGATGGCCTACAAGGACGAGTTCGAAGTGGCCCGCCTCCTGACCAGCGAGGCTTTCCAGCATCAGCTGGCAGATGAATTCGAAGGCGATTTCAGCATCAAATACCACCTCGCCCCGCCGTTGCTGAACTGGAAACAGGACGCGCAGGGACGCCCTGCCAAACGTGCCTTTGGCGCCTGGCTGCGGCCCGCAATGAACCTGCTGGCCAAAGGGAAAGCCTTGCGCGGCTCAGCCTTCAATCCCTTCGGCTACCACGAGGAGGCGCGGCTCCACCAGGACCTGCTGGCGTGGTTTGAAACTGCTTTGGACACCGTCGCCAGCCGCTACAGGGTGGAAACCCATGACGATTGCCTGAAAGTGCTGCAGGCGCCGATGGAGATCCGCGGTTATGGACCTGTGCGCCTGGAGGCCGCCCGGGACGCGCGGAACCGGGCCGAGGAATTGCTTGCCAGTCTCTAGGGTCAGACGTCCCAGTGCTGTTTGGTGAACTCGGTGAAAGCCTGCATTTCCTCCGGCAGCGGCTCGCGGCCGGTGAAGACTTTGAGGTACTCCGGTGTCACTTCCAGCCGGTGGGCATGGCTTTCGTTCGGGTCCGCCATGTCATAACCCAGCTGCATATAATAGAGTACTTTGGCCCGGGTCATCGCCTCGCGGTTTGCGTAGCCGTAGCGTTCGAACATGCCTGTCAGCGCCTCGACCCTGCGGCTGTCGGAGCGGTCCAGCAGGCTGCGCACCTTGCCTGAGCGGCGCGACCAGTCGCGTACCGCAAAATCCAGCGCAGTGTTGAAGAGGTTAGGATTGGTGATGCAGTGGAAGACGTTCAGCACCGCCCCGGTGATGGTCTTGGCCGGCGCCTCGGCCTGGCGCACCATGCCGGCGGTGTTGGTCTGCTCCCAGGTTTTCAGCAGCGCGTCCAAAAGGTCCTGGCGCGACTTGAAATACCAGTAGAAAGAGGAGCGTGAAACCTGCATCCGCTCGGCCAGCGCCAGCACCTTGACCTGCTCCACCCCGTCCGAGATCAGCACGTCCATCGCCACGTTCAGCCAATCATCGCGGGTGACCTTGATATTGCCCACCAGCGGCTCGGCCTCGGGGTTGTCCCGGTGCAGTACAGGTTTTTGCGCCATTTGCCGCCTTTCACGTCCATCGCTTCCCGCCCCATCCTAGGAGGGCGGGCTGCCGCCGCCAACAGCACAGCCCCGCCGTTTCGGCCAGCAAGTGGCGGCAAAGCAACAGCCGTGCCCCGGCGGCGTCCGGATCGGTTCCGGCATGGAAACCATAACCGGAACGCGGATGTTATCATTTGTGAACCCAGGCTATGTACAAACCGCAAAACCGTCACAAAACCGGTACCGGCATTGGCTAACAGGCGCGTACCGGGCCTTTGGCGGCGGTCGGAAAGCCGTTCACATTTCCCTTGCGCCGCGGACGGATGGCCAAATGGGGTTTGACTAAACGGCGCCGGTCGCGCGAAGGTGAGCAAAAAAACAGGGGAAAACACGATCTCATGAACGCCTTAAACCAGCCGGGCGGGCAAAACTGAATGCGTCCGCTGCTGTCCGTCGAAAACCTCAGCATCGGATTTGGCAAGGGCGAGCCGGTCGTGAAGGACGTGAGCTTTGCCGTGCAGCCGGGTGAGACACTGGCCCTGGTCGGCGAAAGCGGCTCTGGCAAGACGATCTCCTGCCGTGCTGCCCTGCGCATCCTGCCCAAGGCGGCACAGCTGCGTTCGGGGCGCATTCTGCTGGAAACCCGCGGCGAAACGCTGGACCTGGCAACGCTGGACGAGCGGCGGATGCGCGATGTCCGCGGCAATACCGTGTCGATGATTTTTCAGGAGCCGATGCGCTCGCTGTCGCCTTTGCACCGGATCGGCAACCAAGTGTCCGAGGTGCTGTGGCTGCACGGCCGCAAGTCCGAGCGCGCGGCGCGCAAGGAGGTGCTGGAGTGTTTCGAACGGGTCGGCTTTCCGGATCCGGACCGCACTTACCGGTCCTATCCGTTTGAGCTCTCGGGCGGTATGCGCCAGCGGGCGATGATCGCGATGGCAATGGTGGCCAAGCCTGACCTGCTGATTGCGGATGAACCCACCACCGCGCTGGATGTGACCACCCAGGCCCAGGTGCTGGGGCTGATGAAGGAACTGCAGCGCGAAACCGGCATGGCGATGATCCTGGTCACCCACGATCTGGGGGTTGTCGCCAATATGGCCGAACAGGTGGTGGTGATGCACAAGGGCCGGGTGATGGAATCCGGCCGCGCCGAGCCGATGCTGCGCGCTCCCGCCCACCCCTACACCAAGGCTCTGTTCAGCGCCGCCCCCGAGATCCCGGATGAGGCCATCGTCGCTATCCCGCCGTCGCGCGACGATCTGATCATGGAAATAAAGTCGGTCTCCAAGACTTATACCCTGCGCGCCAGCAAAGGCTGGCAGGCCCCCACCCTGATCCACGCCTGTCGCGAAATCGACTTGCGGGTCACGCGCGGCGAGACGCTGGCAATCGTCGGTGAAAGCGGCTCGGGCAAGACCACCGCCGCGCGGATTGCCCTGGGGGCTGAGCTGCCCGATCCGGGCGGTGAAGTGCTGTTCCGCCCCGACGCGGAGAAACCGCCCATCGAGGTCCACAACATGGACCGCGCGGCCCGCACCGCCTTTCAGCGGCAGGCGCAGATGGTGTTCCAGGATCCCTACTCCTCGCTGTCGCCGCGGATGCGGATCCAAGACACACTGACGGAGCCGCTGGAAATCCACGGCATCGGCTCCCGCACCGAACGCCGCGACAAGGCGGCCGAGATGCTGCGGCTGGTGGGCCTGTCGCCAGACATGCTGAAACGCTATCCGCATGCGTTCTCCGGCGGCCAGCGCCAGCGCCTATCGATCGCGCGCGCCCTGATGCTGGACCCGGCGCTGATTGTTTGCGACGAGCCAACCTCGGCGCTGGATGTTTCGGTGCAGGAGCAGATCCTGCGGCTGCTGGAAGAGATCCGCGACCAGCAAAACCTGTCTTACCTGTTCATCAGCCACGACCTGGCGGTTGTGGCGCGGATTGCCGACGAGGTTGCCGTGATGCGGCGCGGGCTGATTGTCGAACAGGCACCGCCGGAAACCCTGTTCTACAACCCTCAGCATCCCTACACTAAGGCGCTGATAGCCGCCCAGCCGGAACCGGACATTGACCGCCCCATCGACCTGGACCTGGTGTCGCAAGGCGCCGGCGCGCCGGACTGCTGGCCCGAGGAATTCCGCTTCAACGGCACCCATGCGCCGCCTCTGGTGAACCTCAGCCACCTGGAAGCCGGTCACAAGGTACGCTGCCATGCTTGATGTTTTGAAACCGCTTCTGACAGCGGCCCTATGCCTGGCGCCGCTGCCTGTGCTGGCCGGGCCTGACTTGCAGGAAAGCAAGTTCTGGAAATCCGAGGTCAAGGCAGGCTACCTGCCCCCGGTTGCCGAACGCCTGCCGGATGTGCCGCTGGTGGTGAACCTGGCCGCCAAGGGTCGTGAATTCGGCATTCAGGGCGGGACCCTCAACACCATGGTCACCCGCTCCAAGGACATCCGCCAGATGGTGGTCTATGGCTATGCGCGGCTGGCCGGCTACGATGAAAACTACCGGCTGCAGCCGGATATCCTGCTGGGGTTTCTGAACGAGAACAACCGCCGTTTCACCCTGAAACTGCGCCCCGGCCATCACTGGTCCAGCGGCGATCCCTTCACCTCGGATGATTTCCGCTATTGGTGGGAGGATGTTGCCAACCATCCAGAGCTGAGCCCCGCAGGCCCGCCGGATTTCCTGCGGGTGAACGGCAAACTGCCGCGGGTGAGCTTCCCGGACGAAACCACTGTCATCTACGAATGGGACGACCCCAACCCCAGCTTCCTGCACACGCTGGCCCAGGCCCGCCCGCCGTTCATCTACCGGCCGGCAAAATACCTGAAGCAGTACCACGCGGATTATGCTGATCCGGAGATGCTGGAAGAAGAAGTTGACTATGCCCGCGTCAAAAGCTGGGCGGCGCTGCACAACAAGTTCGACAACATGTACAAGTTCGACAACCACGAACTGCCGACCTTGCAGCCCTGGATCAATGCCTCGCCCGGCAAGAAGATCCGCCACCAGTTCGTGCGCAACCCCTATTACCACCGGATCGACAGCCGCGGCGTGCAACTGCCCTATATCGACACAGTAGAAATGGAGATCGTCAGCCCCGGGCTGGTCGCTGCCAAGTCGAACGCCGGTGAAGCCGACCTGCAGGCCCGCGGCCTGGGTTTCCGCGACATTCCGATCCTGCGCAAGGGCGAGAAGGACGGCTCCAACTACAAGACCTTTCTCTGGGGCAGTGGCGCCGCCTCGCAGATCGCGATTTATCCGAATCTCAACGTGAACGACCCGGTCTGGCGCGGGATCTTCCGCGACGTGCGGGTGCGCCGGGCCTTGTCATTGGCCATCAACCGCCGCGCCATCAACCGGGCGCTCTATTTCAACCTGGCCAAGCCCGGCGCCATGACGGTGCTGGAGCAAAGCGAGTTCTTCGACCCCGAGCTGCGCGCTGCCTGGGCGGATTTCGATCCGGAACTGGCCAACAGGCTGCTGGATGAAGCGGGACTGGACAAGAAGGACGGCTACGGCATCCGCTACCTGCCAGACGGTCGGCTGATGGAACTGGTGGTGGAGACCGCCGGCGAACGCCAAGAGGTGGAGAACGCGCTGCAGATCATCTCGGACGACTGGCGCGATGTAGGCATCAAGCTCGTGATGCGGCCCTTGGACCGCGACATCCTACGCAACCGGGTGTTTTCCGGCAACACCATGGCCTCGGCCTGGTTCGGCTGGGACAACGGGCTGCCGCAGGCCTATACCTCCCCGGTCTATCTGGCGCCGACCGATCAGGTGTTCCTGTCCTGGCCGAAATGGGGCCAGTATTATCAAACCGGCGGCGACGCAGGCGAGCCGCCGGATATGGCGCCCGCCCAGCGGCTGATGGAGCTGATGCAGGACTGGGACCGGGCCACTACGGATGAAGAGCGCTCGGCAGCCTGGCGCGAAATGCTGAAAATCCACGCCGACCAGGTCTATGCCATTGGCGTCGTGGCCGGTGCGCCGCAGCCTGTGGTCGTCAGCAACCGTCTACGCAATGTTCCCAAACAGGCAACCTGGGCCTGGGATCCGGGGGCGCATTTCGGCCTCTACCGCCCGGACGAATTCTTCTTCGAGGACGGCAAAGGCTGATGGAAATCCTGAAATACGCCATTTACCGCTTTGGCACCATGCTGCTGACCCTGCTTGTGGTCTCGGTGCTGGTCTTTGCCATCATCAACCTGCCGCCCGGCGACTACCTGTCGAACCAGATCGCCGAGCTGCAGGCCACCGGCCAATCCGCAGGTGTGGCCAAGGCGGAATTCCTGCGCAAGGAATATGCACTCGATAAGCCTTTATGGCAGCAATACATGATCTGGATGGGGTTCATGCCTGGCCCGCATGGGTTCTCCGGCATGATCCAGGGCAATTTCGGCTGGTCGTTTGAATTCGACAGCCCGGTTGCGGATATCGTCGGCGACACCCTGTGGCTGACAGTGCTGGTGAATCTCGCTGCCGTTGCCTTTGTCTATGCCGTGGCGCTGCCGCTTGGCGTGCTTGCCGCCGCCCGCGCACGGACCTGGGTCGACTACACCTCTGCCTTCATCGGCTATCTGGGCCTTGCCACACCGAACTTCCTGCTGGCGCTGATCCTGTTCTACTACGGCCACCGATGGTTCAACCTCCCGATCGGCGGGCTTATGGCGCCTGAATTCGAAGGCGTTCCGATGAACTGGGAGAAGGTGAAATCTATTCTGGTGCATCTGATCGTGCCCACCTTCGTGATCGGCACCGCAGGCGCCTCTGCCATGATGCAGCGGCTGCGCGCAAACATGCTGGACGAGCTGGGCAAGCCCTATGTGGAGACCGCCATCGCCAAGGGCATGAAGTCCTCGCGGATGCTGGCCAAATACCCGCTGCGGGTGGCCTTCAACCCCTTTGTCGCCGATATCGGCAACCTGCTGCCCTCGATGATCTCCGGCTCGGTGCTGGTGTCAGTGGTGCTGGGCCTGCAGACCATCGGCCCGACCCTGCTGACGGCGCTCAAGACCCAGGACATGTTCCTGTCGGGCTTCGTGCTGATGTTTGTCGCCCTGCTCACCCTGATCGGCACCATGATTTCGGACGTGCTCCTGGTGCTGCTTGATCCCAGAATCCGCTATGAGGGGCGCGGCACATGACTCAGCTACCCGACGGACGTTATGTCGACGATGCCCCTTTCGATCCGCAGGCCTCGCTGCTGGAAATCGAACGTAAGGACCTGGACGCCCCCAACTGGCTGCTGGTCTGGCGCAAATTCCGCACCCACAAGCTGGGCCTCATCTCCGGCGCCTTCCTGCTGATCTGCTATCTGCTGCTGCCAGTGGCCGGGTTTATCGCCCCCTACGGGCCGAACCAGCGCCACAGCGAGCACCTCTATTCGCCGCCGCAATCGATAAACCTGTTCCACCAGGGCGAATTCATCGGACCATATGTCTACCCGCTGACCTCGCATGCCGACCTGGAGACTTTCCAGTGGGTGTTTACTCCTGATCTCGAGAACCCGCAGAATCTGGAGTTTTTCTGTGAGGGGCGCGAGTACAACATCGCCGGGCTGATCCCCTCCACCACACATCTGTTCTGCTCGCCTGACGAGAACAGCCCGGTGTTCCTTTGGGGCTCCGACCGGCTGGGCCGGGATATCTTCTCGCGCATCCTTTACGGTGCACAGCTATCGCTGACTGTCGGCCTGATAGGGATCACCGTGTCCTTTGTGCTCGGCATCTTTTTCGGCTCGCTGGCGGGCTATTTCGGCGGCAAGACCGATTGGGTGATCAACCGGGTGATCGAAATCCTGCGGTCGCTGCCCGAACTGCCCTTGTGGCTAGCGCTCTCTGCCGCGGTGCCCTCTAACTGGTCGCCGGTGGCGGTGTTCTTCATCATTTCAATCATCCTTGGCATTCTCGACTGGCCCGGACTGGCAAGATCCGTGCGCGCCAAATTCCTCAGCTTGCGCGAAGAGGAATACGTCCGCGCTGCCGAGATGATGGGTGCCTCTTCCGGCCGGGTTATCCGCAAGCATCTGCTGCCGAACTTCATGTCGCATCTGATCGCCTCAGCCACTTTGTCGATCCCTGCTATGATCCTGGGTGAAACAGCGCTCTCCTTCCTTGGCCTCGGCCTGCGCGCGCCTGCCGTCAGCTGGGGGGTAATGCTGAATGACGCGCAGAACCTGGCCTCGATCGAGATCTACCCGTGGACGGCAATCCCGATGCTGCCGATTGTTGTGGTCGTGCTCGCCTTCAACTTCCTGGGCGATGGTCTGCGGGACAGCCTGGACCCCTATCAGCAATGACCCTGCTCACCGCTCTGCCTGCCCCGGACAGCTACCGCACCTCCGGCACCGGCCAATGGCGCAGCGCCTTTGCGGTGACTGAACTGGCCAATGCCTCGGTAGCCGCCGTGGGGCTGGAGCTGGCGGGGCTGATAGAAGCGCTGAACCTGGCACCGGCTGCACCTGAGGTCACTGTGGACCAGCGGCTGGCCTCGCTCTGGTTCAGCTACAGTTTCCGCCCCGAAGGCTGGGAGATTCCCAGCCTCTGGGATTCGATTGCCGGCGTCTACGAAGCATCTGACGGCTGGATCCGCCTGCACACCAACCTGCCGCACCACCGGCGTGCGGCGCTGCAGGTGCTGGGATGCACGGGTGAGCGCGCTGCCGTCGCAGCTGCGGTCAAATCCTGGCAGGCAGACACTCTCGAATGCGAAATCGTTGCCGCAGGCGGTGTTGCCGCTGCCATGCGCAGCCGCGCAGAGTGGCTGGCGCATCCGCAAGGCCACGCGGTCGCTGCAGAACCGTTGATCCATTGGACCGAACCCCAGCACATCAAGCTGCGCGGCAGGCCGCAGGCAACCGCTGCCCGCCCTTTGGCCGGCCTCCGGGTTCTGGACCTGACGCGGGTGCTGGCCGGCCCGGTCTCCACCCGCACCCTGGCCGGCTTCGGCGCCGAGGTGCTGCGCATCGATCCGCCTGGCTGGGACGAGCCCGGGGTGATCACCGACATCTCACTGGGCAAACGCATGGCGGCCCTCGACCTGGCCAAGGGCGAAGACCGGCTGGTGTTCGAAACACTGCTGTCCCAGGCCGACGTGCTGGTGCACGGCTACCGCCCCGGTGCGCTGGAGGGATTGGGCTATGATCGCGAGACCCGCCGCCGGATCGCACCGAATACCGTGGAGGCCAGCCTGGACGCCTATGGCTGGACAGGCCCCTGGGCCGCCCGCCGCGGCTTCGACAGCCTGGTGCAAATGAGCGCAGGCATTGCAGAGGCCGGGCAGTACTGGGCTGGCACAGACGGGCCGCACCCTTTGCCCGTGCAGGCGCTGGACCACGCCACTGGCTACCTGATGGCCGCGGCGGTGTTGTCGGCGCTGACCGTCGCAGCCCGCAACGAAGCAGCACCCGCCGCCCGCCTTTCCCTGGCCCGCACCGCTGAACTGCTTGCCGGCCTGAACAAGACTGCCGAGGGCGCCGAAATCACCGCTGCGGACACAGGCGACTACAGCGGCAGGCTTGAAAACAGCGGCTGGGGCCCGGGCCGCCGCCTTGCTGCGCCCCTTGTCCTCAGCTCAGCGCAGATGCGCTGGGAACTGCCTGCCACCCGCTGCGCCAGTGCCGCTGCCTGCTGGCAGGGATAGCCCCCAGGAAAAGGGGCGCTGCCCCTCTTGGCCCTCCCGGGCCAATTCACCCCGGAGTATTTTCGACCAGAAAAAAGCCTGTCCGGGACAGCTCTGTTTCTTTCTGGTCTCAAATACTCCCGCCGGAGGCAGCGGCGCGCATTAGCGCGGCGCCACGCCCAACCCCAAGCGGAGCGCGCCAGCGGTCCGGCGCGGGGGCGGGAGCCGCTCCGCTCAGTCAGCGGTCGTCGCCGCCGGGGCCACCCATTTCTTCCAGCAGATCTTCATCAATCGCAGCCTGGACCGCGCCAACGGCCGCTTCCTTCTGCTTCGGCGTTACCTCGCCTTCCTGATCGGGGGCCAGCCGCACAGTGACTTCGCGGTGCGCAAACTTAACGCCTTCCCGGGCAAACAGTTCCCGGATTTCCTGATAGACACGCTTGCGGACAATCCATTGATCCCCTGGCTTGGTCATGAATTTCACCCGGATGATCATCGCTGAATCCTGCATCTCGATCACCCCTTGCGACTTCAGCGGCTGGATGAAGGTGTGACCGACAACCGGATCATCCATCAGCCGCTGCCCCAGCTTCTTGATCAGCTTGCGGACCTTTTCCACATCGGTGTCATAGGTCACCCGCAGCGGCAGCTTCATCATCACCCAGTCGCGGGAGTAGTTGGTCAGCACCTTGATCTCACCGAAAGGAATAGTGTGCAGCGCGCCCAGGTGGTGGCGCAGCTGGAACGAGCGCACTGAAATCTTCTCGACCGTCCCTTTCACATCGCCGATGTCGATGTATTCGCCTTTGCGGAACGCATCATCGACCAGGAAGAACGCACCCGAGAAAATGTCCCGCACCAGTGTCTGCGAGCCGAAACCCACGGCCAGCCCGACCACACCGGCACCGGCAAACAGCGGGCTCACATTAATCCCCAGCTCCAGGAGCACGATCAGCACGATCGACACCAGCACCACCGCCAGGATCGCGCCGCGGAACAGCGGCAGCAAGGTGGCCAGCCGGCTAGCGCCGCCGGCGCCGCCTTCGTCACCCAACTCCCCAGGCTGCACGTCGCCAACTTCCTCGTCGATCTTGCTGTCGATCCAGATCCGGAACAGGTGATAGACGATGTAGCCGATGAACAGGATCACGGTGACATCAATCACCCGCTCCGCTGACGTGGTTTCAGTCCAGCTGGCCTCCGGGTTCCAGACAATCACCAGCGAATAGGCGCCAACCACGAAGGCTAGGATGCCAGCAACCCGGCGCGCAAGATCCTCGTAGGTGGAAATCGGGTGCTTTACCGCCGGAAGAGCTTCTGCTTCCTCCGCCTCGGCCGCCTCTTCCGCGTCTGTTTCTTCAGGCGCTTCCACCAGCCGGCTGCGGCGGAAATAGCGCTCGATGAAATAGTTGATGGCACCGTAGACGATCAGAATTGTCGTCAGCACAAAGTAGCTGCCCGCCATCAGCGGTATCGACACATCGTTCTCCAGCACCAGGTCAAAAGCCAGTTTGAGCCAGCCGAAGGCCATATAGGCCATCAGAACCGGAGCCCAGGCCACCGCCAGGACGCGTACCAGCCAGGAACAGTCCTCCGGCACCCGCCCAGCGCGGATCGCATTGGAAATCGCCCGGCCGTTGACAAGCACCATCAGCAAGTTGCCAATCAGCCCGGCCAAGGCCAGCACCCCGTAGACCATCGCGTAGACATTATAGTTGAGCCCGAAGTCCCCGACCCAGGTGGCAAACAGCACCGAAGAGATATCGTAAGTCGCCAGAAGCGCAGCCCAGATATAAAGCCGCTTGGCATCCCTATCGGAGAACACCGGTATCCGGTACTGGGCCAGGAACGGCGACAGAACCATCCGCCACAGGTCCGACACCGTGCGGGCCAGAAAGAAGGCGGTGTAAATCGCTGTGGCGGTGAATTCGATGGAAGGATCCCCGGACGAACCGAAGATCAGGTAGGAAATCAGCGCTGCAAAGATCATTGCAAACACTGTGCCGCCGATCCCCATCAGGAAACGGTAGACCAGGAACGGCATCTTCTCTTCGTAGCCCTCCGGATTGGCCCGGATCCGCGCCACCACAAAGCGTTTGGCAAAGCGCTTGCCGTAGATTTCCGTCGACAGCCAGCGGCCGATCAGCAGGAACAGCACGCTCCAGCCCAGCACCTCGACATAGGTCATGATGCGCCCGTCCGGACTGGTCTGGCGCAGGATGTACTGCATCTCGAAGATGGAATAGGGCAGCGCCTCCAGCCGGCTGTTCAGCTCGGCCCGGAAGGCGCCGACCTTGGACTGCGCCTTCATCAGCATCGATGGCTGCTCCATCAGCTCGGTGGCTGGATCTTCGTCCTCCGGCCCGGTGCCGGGCGGCGCATTCAGCAGCTGACCGCTGCTGTCGACAACCACAACACTGACGCCGCTTTCCGCCGCCTGTTCGATCGCCTGGGCCAGCGCATCCGCTCCCGCAGCGTCACTTTCCTGCGCGCCGGCGTGAGCGGTCAGGGTGAAACTCAGCAGCCCGCAAAGCAGAAACCGGTACAATACTTGCAGCATGAAGGCCTATCCTTTTGGAAACTTGCATCAAATTAACCACGCGCCGGAGCGTTGCGCAAATAGCGCGGAGGCAAATTCCTGTGCGCTTTGCAACAAAGGCGCATGATTGCATGCACAGGGTCTCCGGGCTATACAATTTCAGACATCCGCCCCTTGGGCGGAGCGCCGCAATGCCCCGGCCCGGCACAGCCTGCCATGCCCCGAATGCGGCACAAGCAAAAACTGACCGCGCCTCCGCCGCAGCTGGCTGCGGGGCGCGCAAACTGAGGCGGAAGATGGCGGAGCACAAGAGCACGCGCCCGGAGACGAGCGACAGCAGCGGCTGGCCTGGTCCCGGCACTGCTGGAAATCTCCCTCTGCCAGGCTCAGCCCAGCACCCCAATCAGGCATCCCTATGACGGACACAGGCACCACACAGACAGCTGCGGACACCGGCACGCGCGGACCGCGGATCATGTTCTACAGCCACGACACCTTCGGGCTGGGGCATCTGCGCCGTTCGCGGGCGCTGGCCGGCGCCATCACCGCCGCCAATCCGGACGCCTCGGCACTGATCCTGACCGGCTCGCCGGTGGCCGGCCGTTTCTCCTTCCCGTCCCGGGTCGACCATGTCCGCCTGCCCGGCGTAATCAAGCGCTCGGATGGCTCCTATGCTTCGCGCACCATGGGCATGAGCATCGAGGAAACCGCCGAGCTGCGCGCCGCGCTGATCCGCTCCACGGTGGAGCAATACGAGCCGGATGTTCTGATCGCTGACAAAGAGCCGACAGGTTTTCGCGGCGAGCTGATGCCGGCGCTGGACCTGCTGAAATCCGAGGGGCGCTGCAAGATGGTGCTGGGCCTGCGCGACGTGCTGGACGATCCCGACGTGCTGGCCGCCGAATGGGAGCGCAAGCACGCGGTCGAGGCAACCCGCGATTTCTATGACGAGATCTGGGTCTACGGGCCCCGCTCGGTTTATGACCCCACCGCCGGGCTGCCCTTCACGCCAGAGATGCAGGCGCGGATGCATTGGACCGGCTATCTGCGCCGCGATCTCGGCCAGGTCGGCGAGCCGCCCGAGCAGCCTTACCTGCTGATCACCCCCGGCGGCGGCGGCGATGGCGAGATGATGGTGGACCTGGCGCTTGCCGCCTATGAGGCCGACCCGGAACTCACCCCGCGCGCGGTGCTGGTCTACGGGCCCTTCCTGTCCGGCGAAACCCGTGACGATTTTGAGGAACGCGTCGCCCGCCTCAATGGCCGCGTCACCGCTGTCGGCTTTGAATCGCAGATTGAGACCCTGTTTGCCGGCGCTCAGGGCGTCGTCTGCATGGGCGGCTACAACACCTTTTGCGAGGTTCTGTCCTTTGACAAACCCGCGGTGATCGTGCCCCGCACCACGCCGCGGCTGGAGCAGTGGATCCGTGCCAGCCGGGCCGAGGAGATCGGCCTCACCACCATGCTGGACGAGACCCGCGACGGCTGGAATGCCCCGGCCCTGGCTCAGGCCATCCGCGCGCTGGCCAAACAGAAACCGCCCTCCGCGGCCGGTTCTGAGGGCCTGCTGGACGGGCTCGACTATGTCACCCGCCGGATCGACGCCCTGCTGCAGAATACCCATCAAGAGGCCGCTGAATGAACACGCCCCGCCCGCCGCTGGCGGTGGTGGTCAAGGGCTGGCCGCGGCTGTCCGAGACTTTCATCGCGCAAGAACTGGTTGCCCTTGAGGCGGCCGGCCATGCGTTTGAGATCTGGTCGCTGCGCCACCCCACCGACGTCAAGCGCCACCCGCTGCACGCGCAACTCAAGGCCCGGGTAAACTACCTGCCCGAATACCTCTATGAGGAGCCGGAGCGGGTCTGGCGTGCCCGCAGCATTGCGCAATCCCTGCCCGGCTACGCCGAGGCCTACCGGATCTGGCGCGCCGATCTGCGCCGCGACCGCACCCCCAACCGCATCCGCCGCTTTGGCCAGGCCTGCGTGCTGGCCGCCGAAATGCCGGACGAGGTACTGGGGCTTTACGCGCATTTCCTGCACACGCCTTCTTCAGTGGCCCGCTACGCCGCCATCATGCGCGGCCTGCCCTGGAGCTTTTCGGCCCACGCCAAGGACATCTGGACCTCGCCGGAATGGGAGCTGGAAGAGAAACTCTCCGCGGCTCACCATGGGGCCGCCTTCGGCGCCACCTGCACCGGTTTTGGTGCCAAGCACCTGCAGGAAATGGCAGATACGCCAGAACAGGTCGACCTGGTCTATCATGGCCTTGACCTATCGCGTTTCCCGGAACCGCCGAAGCGCAGCCTGCGCCAGCCGCAGGATCCGGTGCATTTCATGTCCGTCGGCCGCCTGGTCGAAAAGAAAGGCTTCGATCGGCTGATCGCCGCGCTGGCGCTGCTGCCCGCTAGCCTGGACTGGCACTGGACCCATATCGGCGGCGGCGGGTTGGGAGATCTCTTGCAAGGCATCGCCGAGGACGCAGGCATCGCCGGCCGCATCACCTGGCGCGGGGCCTGCGATCAGCCCGAAGTGATCGAGGCGATGCGCAACTCAGATCTGTTTGTCCTGCCCAGCCGCGTGGCTGCAGACGGCGACCGCGACGGGCTGCCCAACGTGCTGATGGAGGCCGCCTCGCAATCCCTGCCGATCTTGTCGACCCCGGTCTCGGCAATCCCCGAGTTCATCGACCACGGCACCCATGGCCTGCTCAGCGAAGACAGCCCCGAGGCGCTGGCCGAAACCCTGCTTTACGCCGCCCGCCACCCGCAAAAGCTGGCAGCGATGGCGGACTCAGCCCTCACCCGTCTGCGCACCGACTTCGGTATGGACCCCGGCATCGCCCAGCTCTCCAAGCGGCTGAACGCGATGCTGCAGGGCGGCTGAGGCCGATGGCACCCGGAGCCGGAAAGCGGGTCGCCTTCTACGCGCCGATGAAGCCGCCGCATCACTCGGTGCCCTCCGGCGACCGTGAGATTGCCCGCAACCTGATGGGCCTGCTGAGCGGCAGCGGCGCGAACGTTCAACTGGCCTCAGATCTGCGGATCTATGACAAAGCGGGGGATGCCGGCTTTCAGGCCGGTCTGCGGCAGCAAGCAAAGACTGCCGCCGAACGGCTGATCCGCGAAATGCCCGAAACGGACCTCTGGGTCACATACCACAACTACTACAAGGCCCCCGACCTGATCGGCCCGGCTGTGGCCCGCGCCCGCGGCATTCCCTATGTGCAAATCGAATCCACCCGCGCCAAGAAGCGCTTGACCGGGCCGTGGAGCGGCTTTGCCGAAGCGGCCCACGCTGCCGCAGATGCCGCCGACGCAATTTTCTATTTCACCGAACAGGACCATTTCGCCTTGAACCGCGACCGCTGCGGCAGCCAGGTCCTGGCCCATCTGCCGCCCTTCCTGCCGCTGGACACCCTGCCTGCCGCATCCTCGCTGGACGGCCCGATGCTGGCCGCAGGCATGATGCGGGAAGGCGACAAGCTCAATTCTTACCGCTTCATCACCGAAACGTTGGCGCATCTGCCCGGCGGCTGGCGGCTGGATGTCGCGGGCGACGGCCCCGCGCGGCCCAAGGTCGAGGCGCTCATGGCACCGTTTGGCAGCAAAATCCGTTTCCTTGGCCAACTGTCCCGCCCGGAGCTGGCGGCAGCCTATGCCAAAGCCAGCCTGTTCCTATGGCCCGGCGTCAATGAGGCCTTCGGCATGGTCTACCTGGAAGCCCAGGCACACGGCCTGCCGGTGGTGGCCCAGAACCGCCCCGGCGTGCGCGATGTGCTGCAGCCCGGAACATACCCCTCGCCTGAAGACGGCCCGGAAGCTCTCGCAGCCTTTACCGCCCATCTGCTTGCAAATCCTGCGCTGCGCACCGAAGCTGGCCGCAATGCCCGGAACTATATCTCTTCCCGCCACCTTGCGCCCGCTGCAGCCCGGACCTTCTGGGAAACCGTTTTGCCGTTGATGGAGGCCTCCGCATGATCCGCCTCGCCCTGCTGCGCCACGGCCACACCGCCTGGAACCGCGCCGGCCGCATCCAGGGCCGCAGCGACATCCCGCTGGACGATCAGGCCCGCGAGGAACTGCGTGGCTATTCTCTCCCTGCCGAGTGGTGTCAGGCAGAGCTCTGGTCCAGCCCGCTGCTGCGAGCAGCAGAGACCGCGGAACTAGTGGCAGGCCGCAAACCCCGCACCGCGGCTGAGCTGACCGAAATGAACTGGGGTGATTGGGAAGGCCTGCACGGCCTGGACCTCAAGGCCGATCCGGACAGCGGCTTCCGCGATATCGAGGACTGGGGCTGGGACTACCGGCCGCCTGGCGGCGAGAGCCCGGCCGAGGTCTGGAACCGCATCGCGCCCTGGCTTCACAGCCTGACACAGGACAGCATTGCCGTCTGCCATATCGGCATCATGCGGATGATCCTGGCACGCGCCCATGGCTGGAACTTCGTCGGCACCGCTCCGTTCCGCATAAAACGCAACCGGTTGTTTGTGGTGGAGATTGAAGGGGCCTCCCTCTCACCCTGGCTCGAGCCCGTCCGTCTCATCCGCAAGGACGCAGCATGAAAGTCCTGATCGCCGTCACCCATCTGCTTGGCACCGGCCATCTGTCCCGCGCGCTGACCCTGGCCCGCGCCTTCACCGCGGCCGGACATCAGGCGCAAGTGGCCTCCGGCGGCTTCCCCGCCCCGCAGCTCAATGCCGATAGAATAGACCTGGTCCAACTGCCGCCGCTGCGCTCAGACGGGGTGGATTTCACCCGGCTGCTGGCGCAAGACGGGACCTTGGCCGATGACCCCTGTCTGAGCCGCCGCCGGGACACCCTCTGCAGAACGTTGCAGGTCCTGCAGCCGGATGTGCTGATCACCGAGCTTTACCCCTTTGGCCGCCGCTCCCTGCGCAAGGAGTTCCTGGCGCTGCTCGAAGCCGCCCATGCGATGCCTCAAAGGCCAGTGATCCTGTCTTCGGTCCGCGACATCCTCGCTCCGCCCTCCAAGCCGGAGAAGGCGGAAAAAGCCGATGCAGTCATTGCCAAATTCTATGACGCGGTGCTGGTGCATTCCGACCCCGCCGCCACCACGCTGGACGCAAGCTGGCCGGTCTCTGACATGTTGGCGGCCAAGCTGCGCTATACCGGTTACGTCGCCCCGCCCGCCGCCGGGCCGCACCCGCAGCAGGCGGGCGCCGGCGAGGTACTGGTCAGCGCCGGCGGCGGCAGCGTCGGCACCCCGCTATTTGAAACCGCGCTGGAAGCCGCCAAGCTGATGCCCGAGACCCCCTGGCGCCTGCTGGTCGGCGGCTCCGACGCGGCCGCGCGAATCGAGGCCTTTGCCAAGGCTGGCTCCCCTGCCCTGCTCGAGCCCGCCCGCAAGGACTTCCGGCAGATGCTCTCCCACGCCGCCGCCTCGGTCAGCATGTGCGGCTACAACACCGCACTGGATTTGCTGCAAGCCGGAACGCCCGCCGTCCTGGTGCCTTTTGACGCCGGAAACGAAACGGAACAAGGGCTTCGCGCCGCCAGCCTGGCGCCCTTGGACGGCATCCAGGTTGTGAAGACCGCAGACCTTTCCCCCGCCATGCTATGCACTGCGGTCAATTCGGCTTTGCGCGCATCCAGGCGGGTTGCAGGCGGTTTCAGGTTTGACGGAGCCGCCCGGTCTGTGGAAATTGCCGCAGAACTGGCGGGGGAGCGCGGATGATACCGGACTGGAGCGAGCTGGACAGGGAACTGGCCCATTGGCAGGAGGCGGGCATGACCCTGCCGCTGTGGTGGCGGGATGATG
The DNA here is from genome assembly GCF_000813745.1 of Leisingera sp. ANG-M1. Classification (GTDB taxonomy): domain Bacteria; phylum Pseudomonadota; class Alphaproteobacteria; order Rhodobacterales; family Rhodobacteraceae; genus Leisingera. The sequence continues at coordinate 63,372 of NZ_JWLC01000003.1, forward strand.
ACGCGATGTCCCATTCAACCGAGCTGGAGCGGCTGGCCACGCTCGCCGCAGAGCTGGATCTGCCTGTGCATCTGGCGGTTATCCCGCAGGGTGTGACCCCGGACCTCAGCCGCTTTGTGGCGGACCATCCGTTGCTGATCCCGGTGGTGCACGGCTGGGCGCATCAGAACCACGCGCCCGCCGGCGAGAAAAAGGCCGAGTTCGGCGCCCACCGCCCGCTGGAAGAGCTTCTGGATGACGCCGAACGTGCCTTTTCCGCCCTGAAGGAAACCTTCGGCGCCAGCCTGCGGCCGATGTTCGTGCCGCCCTGGAACCGGATCTCGCCGGAAATGCTGACCTGGCTGGCAGGCGCCGGCTATACCGCTGTTTCCACCTTTACCCCGCGCAAAGCCGCTAAACCTGCTTCGGGCCTCTTGCGGGTGAACACCCACCTCGATCCGATCGACTGGAAGGGCAGCCGCAGCCTGCTGGCGCCAGAGCAGCTGATCGCGCAAGTTGCCCGCCAGATGCGCGACCGCCGCCTGGGCGAAGCGGACAATACCGAACCCTACGGCCTGCTCACCCACCACCTGGTGCATGACGAGGCCATCTGGGCCTTCACTGCTGCCCTCGCGCGACGCCTGCTTGATGGCCCGGGCGAAGCCTGGATCTATGACGAAAGGATGTCGTGAATGAGCCGCCTTGACTCGATGCTCCGCCGCCTCACTGCCCAGCGCGACGGGCTGAATTGGGCCGCGGACCAGATCAGCGCGATGGACGGCGATGTGCTCGACATGGGGCTGGGCAACGGCCGCACCTACGACCACCTGCGCGAGATCCTCGCCAGCCGCCGGATCTGGGTGATCGACCGGGTGCTGCAGTGCCACCCCTCATGCGTGCCGCCGGAACAGGACTTTCTGCAAGGCGAGGCCAAGCCGATGCTGGAGAAACTGGCAGCGGAGGGCCGCAGGATCGCCCTGGCGCATTATGATTTCGGCTTTGGGATCAAAGAAAAAGACGTCGCCGAAGCAGCTGCCCTGTCGCCGGTGATAGCCACGGTCATGACGCCGGGCGGCATCATCGTCTCCGGCCAGCCCTTGGCTGGCTTCGAGGAACTGGCCGGCCCCGAAGGCATCCCGCCCGGCCGCTACATGTTCTACCGGGCCGGCTGATCCCAGCCCCAAGCCAGCGGAGCCACCCGGCCCCGCGCCTGAACGCCCTGAGCGGTTCCAGGTTATGAGCCTGGCGGCAGCATTCCCCGGCGCAGCCTATCGCACGGTTATGAAAAATAGAACCGCATTGCAGGCCGAACCGCCCGGCCCCAGGCCGGGCAGCGCGGGGCTGCCCTCGATGGGCAGGTCCGCGCTGCGCCCCCCCCTCCGGCAGAATGCGGCTCAAGCCACCCGCGACCCGCGCGACCAGACGCCGCGCAGGGCCGGCGTGTCTGCCTTGATGCCAAACCGGATCAGATCGGCGCGCTTGCCAGCCTCTAGCCGCCCCCGGTCGCTCAACTCTACTGCATCGGCCGGTGCATGGGTCACAGTGCCGAGCCCGCGTGCCATATCGCCCCACAGCTCGCCAAGCTTCACCGCCGCCATCAGCAGCGCCGCAGGCACATAGTCCGACGAGACGATGTCCAGCAGCTCCAGCTCCGCCAGGTCATGCGCCGCTACATTGCCCGAATGCGAGCCGCCGCGGATCAGGTTCGGCGCACCCATCATCACCTTGATGCCATGGGCATGGCAGGCCTGCGCCGCCTCCACCGTGGTCGGAAACTCTGCCAGCCGGATGCCGTGGCCCGCAGAAACCGCCACCTGCTCCGCAGTGGTATCGTCATGGCTCGCCAGCACCGCTCCAAAGCGCCTGGCCGCCTTCACAGCCTCGCCCTCGTGCAGCACGCCATAAGTCTCCTGCAGTTCCAGCAGATGCGCGACATGCGCCTGAAAGGCTGCATCGTCAAACCCGTGCTTGCCCTTCACATATTCTTCCAGCTTCGAGACATCCCGGAACTGCCGCTGCCCCGGCGTGTGATCCATCAGCGATACCAGCCCGACCCGGTCCTCTTCGCCAAAGGCGTTCAGCTCTTCGACCAGCGTATCTGTGCAAATCTCGGCCCGCAGGTGCAGGAAATGCGAGATCTTCAACGCCCCGGCTTCCCGCAGCTCCAGCAGTTCCGTCGCCAGCCCGCGGGCATAGGCGCCATAGCGGCTGTCGCGGCGGCTGATCGAGCCCACCCGCATCGCGTCAAACACCGTGGTGATCCCGGTCCCGGCCAGTTCCGCATCATGGGCGATGATCGCACTGGCATGCGGCCAGTCGACCTTGGGACGGGGCTGGATGTGGCGCTCCAAATTGTCCGTGTGCAACTCCACCAGCCCAGGGCTGACATAATCGCCGCCGCAGTCCACCGCGCCCGCCGGAACCGAAATGCCATCGGCAATATCCGCAATTTCGCCGCCTTCAATCTTCACGCTGCCCGCCCGGATCTCGCCCGGAAGCACCAGCATGGCATTGGCAAGGATCAATTCATCTGTCATCTGAACTTCACATCTTTCGAGCTATGTGAGGCCACGTTTAGGAGGCCAATGTGACATTCACGCGATACGCGATCTATTACGCCCCGCCCGCGGACGCGGAGTGGAGCCGGTTCGGCGCCAGCTGGCTTGGCTGGGACATGGAAACGGGCCGGGAGCTGCCCCATCCGGACACATCCGGCCTGGACGTGGCGGCAATCACAGATGTGCCGCGCAAGTACGGGCTGCACGCGACCCTGAAGCCGCCGATGCGCCTCGCCGAGGGCCAGACCCAAGCTGCGCTTGAAGACGCCTGCGCGGCGCTGGCCGCGGCCCAGAAAGCGGTCACATTGGACGGTCTGCACCTGGCCCGCCTGGGCCGTTTCCTGGCTTTGCGCCCCACCGGGGATCAAACCGCGCTGAATGCGCTGGCCGCGGCCTGTGTGACGGAACTTGATGCTTTCCGCGCCCCGGCCTCCCAGGCTGAATTGGAGCGCCGCCGCGCCGCGGGGCTGACGCCAGAGCAGAACGAGAATCTTACCCTCTGGGGCTATCCTTACGTACTGGATCAGTTCCGCTTCCACATCACGCTCACCGGCAAACTGCCCAAGCCGGAGCTGCCCGCCGTCGAGGCCGCGCTGGAGGAGCACTTGATCCCGCTGCTGCCCGCGCCCTTTGTGATCCGCGACCTGGCACTGATGGGCGAAGCGCCGGACGGAAGGTTCCATCTGATCCACCGCTACGCCCTTTCCGGTTGAATGGCTTCCAGCGCGGCCTTCACCGCCGCGCTGAGCGCACCGCTGTTGTCGATCTCAAAAACACGGACCAGCCCCTCCTGCAGCGGATTGACTGCGCGGGCCAGCCGCCGCTGAACCTCTTCGGCATCCTCGCGCCCGCGCGATGACAGCCGTTCCGCCAGCACCTCGGGCCGCGCAGTCACCGACAGCACAATGAAATCGCCAAAGACGTCCTGCGCCTCCAACAGCACGGCACGGGAAAGGTTCACCAGCACCCCACTGGATCCCTCGCGCAGCTTTTCGATATCGCGCGGGATGCCGTAGTGCAGCCCATGCGCCTGCCAGTGCAGCGCAAAGACACCGCTTTCGGCCAGTGCCGAAAACTCCGCTTCGCTGACCGCCTGGTAGTCTTCCCCCCCGGCCTCCGGGGCGCGGGTGATCACCCGGCGCATCAGCCGCAGCTGGGGACAAGAGACCGCCAAGGCGGACATCAAACTGTCCTTGCCAACCCCGGACGGCCCAACCACGGCAATGACCGGACCTTTTTCAGCAGCGCCAGTCATGCCGCGGCCTTTGGCGAAAACCCCGAGACATCCACAAACCGGTCGCAGACCTGCGCCCGGGCAGCCTCGTCATGGAAAATGCCTATGATCGCCGCACCGCGCGCCTTGGCGCCTTCGATCAGCCCCAGCACGGTGGCGCGGTTCTGCGCATCCAGGCTCGCCGTCGGCTCATCCAGCAGCAGCGCCGGATAGTGGTGGGCAAAGCCGCGCGCGATGTTCACCCGCTGCTGCTCGCCGCCCGAGAAGGTGGTGGGGCTGAGCCCCCACAGCCGTTCCGGGATATTAAGCTGCGCCAGCAGAGAGGCCGCCTTGTCGCGGGCCTGCTCCTCCGGCGTGCCGACCGCCAGCAGCGGCTCCGCCACCACGTCCAGGCTGGGCACCCGCGGCACCACCCGCAGGAACTGGCTGACATAACCCAGGGTCTCGCGGCGCAGCGCCAGGATCTCGCGCGGCGCCGCCTTGGCCACATCCACGCCGCCCACCACCACACTGCCCGAAGCCGCCAGATAGTTGCCATAGATCACCCGCATCAGGGTGGACTTGCCCGCACCGGACGCCCCGGTCAGGCCGACGCATTCGCCAGGCTTTACGCTCAGGCTCGCGTTTTCCATCACCGGGATCACGGCGCTGCCCTGGTTATGCAGGGTGAAGCTCTTGCTCACGTTGTTCAGTTCAATCATGTCACGGCCCTCAAACTTGCAGCACACTGGAGACCAGCAGCTGCGTATAGGCATGCTGGGGATCATCCAGCACCTGGTCGGTCAGCCCGGTTTCCACCACATGGCCGTCTTTCATCACCATCAGCCGGTCCGCCAGCAGGCGCACCACAGCCAGGTCGTGGGTGACAATGATGGCGCTCAGCCCCATCTCGCGCACCAGCCCGCGCAGCAGATCCAGCAGCCGCGCCTGGACCGAGACATCCAGCCCCCCGGTCGGCTCGTCCATGAACACCAGCCGCGGGCCGGTCACCAGGTTGCGGGCGATCTGCAGACGCTGCTGCATACCGCCGGAAAAGGCCGAGGGGCGGTCGTCAATCCGGCTTTCGCTGATCTCCACCCGGCCGAGCCAATCGGCAGCTCGCTCCCGGATCGAGCCATAATGGCGGTCGCCCACGGCCATCAGCCGCTCGCCGATATTGCCGCCGGCAGACACCGGCATCCGCAGCCCGTCGCGGGCATGCTGATGGACAAAGGCCCAATCGGTGCGGCTCAGCATCCGGCGTTCCGGCTCGGACATGGTGACGGTATCCACCGGCCCCTCCGTACGGGTGTCAAAGATCACCTCGCCCCGGTCGGGGGGCAGATGGCCCGCCAGGCTGTTCAGCAAGGTTGACTTGCCCGACCCGCTTTCGCCGACGATTCCCATCACTTCGCCGGGATAAAGATCAAAGTTCACATCCGTGCAGCCGATCCGCGCGCCGTACATTTTGGCGACGTTTTTCACTTGCAGCAAAGGGGTCATCACGCTGCCTCCTCACCCAGACGGCCGGAGTGGCCCGCCTCGCGCCGCGAACGGCAATAATCGGTGTCCGAGCAGACAAACATCCGGTTGCCCGCATCATCCAGGATCACTTCATCCAGATAGCTGTCCTCTGCCCCGCACAGGTCGCAGGCATGGTCCGCCTTGCCGGCTTCAAAGGGGTAGTCCTCGAAATCCAGCGGCACGACCTGCGTATAGGGCGGCACCGCATAAATCCGCTGCTCTCGGCCTGCACCGAACAGCTGGATCGCCGCCATCTCCATCTTGGGGTTGTCGAACTTCGGGATCGGCGACGGATCCATCACATAGCGCCCCTCCACCTTGACCGGGTAGGCATAGGCGGTGGCAATAGCGCCGTGCTGGCTGATGTCCTCGTAGAGTTTCACGTGCATCAGCCCGTATTCCTGCAGGGCATGCATCTTGCGGGTCTCGGTCTCGCGCGGTTCCAGAAAACGCAGCGGCTCCGGGATCGGCACCTGGTAGACCAGGATCTGGTCCTCGGTCAGCTCGGCTTCGGGGATCCGGTGGCGGGTCTGGATGACGCTGGCCTTCTCCGTTTCCTCGGTGGTTTCCACGCCAGCCGTCTTTTCAAAGAACTTGCGGATCGACACTGCATTGGTGGTGTCGTCAGCCCCCTGGTCGATCACTTTCAGCGTATCGTCCGGCGTCAGTGCTGCGGCTGAGACCTGCACCCCGCCGGTGCCCCAGCCATAAGGCATCGGCATCTCACGGCTGGCAAAGGGCACCTGGTAGCCCGGCACCGCAAGGCCTTTGAGGATCGCCCGGCGGATCATCCGCTTGGTCTGTTCGTCGAGATATGCAAAGTTGTAGTCGTTCATGACTTATCCTTTACAGCCCATTTGAGGGAGCATTGGTTTTGGAGCACATCACCTTTGAAAAGGTCATTATTGTGGTTGTGGCCATTTGGGCCTTTTACAAATTCGTAAACCGCCCCAACCACATGACCGGCACCCAGAGCCGGGGCTACACGAATGTCAGCCCGAACGCCCTGAGTGACAGCGAACCCCGCGAAACGGTCAAAAAACATTCTTCCGGCGATGAGAGTACGCTTGGCGGCTTCAGTGCAGACGTTGGGGCCGGAGGCGGAGGCGACTAAACTCATTCCGCAGCCTCCCGTGCCGCCAGCGTCTCTGCCAGCTCTGCCGCTTCACGGCGCAACTTGCGGACCAGTTCCAGCTCGGACTGGAAGTCCACGTAATGCGGCAGCTTGATGTGCTCCAGAAAGCCGGTGGCCTGGATGTTGTCAGCGTGGCTCAGGACAAATTCCTCGTCCTGCGCAGGCGCGCCCAGATTGTCCTCGCCCAGCTCCTCCCAGCGCAGTGCGCGGTCGACCAGCGCCATGGCGATAGACTTGCGCTCTGACTGACCGAACACCAGCCCGTAACCTCGCGTGAACTGCGGCGGCACCGTTTTGGAGCCCTTGAACTGGTTCACGGTCTCGCATTCGGTCAGCTCCACCTCGCCGATCTCAATGGCAAAGCCCAGCTCCGGGATCTCCATCTCCACCGGCACGCTGCCGATGCGCAGCTCGCCCACAAAAGCGTGGTTGCGCGCATAGCCGCGCTGGGTCGAATAGGCCATGCCGAGGATGAACCCCTCGTCGCCGCGGGTCAGCGATTGCAGCCGCACAGCCCGGTCCGCCGGGAAGGCCATCGGCTCACGCGTCAGATCGCCTGGCACCGCGTCCGAAACCGGTTCGCGCTCGATAATGTCCTCGTCCTGCAGGAAGCCGGTGATATGCGGCGTCGGGTCCTGGCGCGGCTCGGCAGCCGGGGCCGCGGGCACCTCGCCTTCAGCGGCCAGTTTGAAATCCAGCAGCCGGTGGGTGTAGTCGAAGGTCGGCCCCAGCACCTGGCCGCCCGGCGCATCTTTGAAGGTGGCTGAAATCCGGCGGTCACAGGCCATCGCGCCAGTTTCTACCGGCTGGGTGTAGCCGAACCGCGGCAACGTGGTGCGGTAAGCGCGTATCAGGAAGATCGCTTCAATCAGATCGCCGCGCGACTGCTTGATCGCCAGCGCCGCAAGATCGGGATCAAAAAGCGAACCCTCGGCCATCACCCGGTTCACTGCGAGGCTCAGCTGCTCGCGGATCTGGGCGAGGCTCAGCTCGGCCACATCCGTGTCGCCACGGCGTTCCTCGGCCAGCCAGGCATGGGCATTTTCAATGGCGCGCTCGCCGCCTTTGACTGCAACATACATGGGCTCAGACCTCCGCTGCGACCTGGGAAGAGCGTGGCAATGCAGCCAGCTGCGAACCCGCGGTAAAAAAGAAATCAACGCCCAGCGGATAAAGCACCGCGTTATTCTGGAACGCCGCCAGCTCCGGCAGCTGCATCCGGGCGGTATCCTTGATGCCAGGGCCGCTCAGCACCGCGTTCGGCGCCTCAAAGCTCGGCACTTCGACGATCAGCGTCGCCGAACGGTCAGGGTATTCCGGGGTGCCGGTGCGGAAGCAGTCAAGCGGCATCAGCGCATCCCAGCCGCCCAGGGCGAAATCGGCCTGCTCCGCCGCAGAAATGGGCGCGCCGGTGTGGAAGGCCAGCCAGCCGCGCAGAGCCTCGCTGTTTACGTCCGGCGCCAGATAGACACCGGTTTCCGGGTCGCAAAGGGTGAGCAAAAGGCTGGCGGCAGCAACTGAGATCCCTTCGGGCGGGGTGGCCCCAGAGATGTCCTGAACCTGCCCAGGCCGCGCCATTGCGTTCATCGCCGCGCGGAACGCATGCGCTGCGGCCACCGGAGGGTTGCTGAAACCGCCGGCATAGACGGAACTTTGAGTTTGCAGGCTCATCAGTCCTCTCCCCGCACCATCGTGAAAAACTCGACCTTCGTTGCCGCGGCCTTGGCGGCGCGCGCGTCTTTCTGCGCCTGCCGCTCCGCCGCCAGCGGGACCAGCACCGCAGCACGCAGAGCCTCTGCCTCAGCCGTTTGCATCAGCGCGTCGATCTTGGCGGCGATCTCGGCCTTGGCCATGCTGCGCCCCTGCACGTAGCCGTGTCCAACCGTGCCGTCTTCCAGCGACAAAGCACAACGGGTGACAGTCATCTCACCCAGATTGAAGGGGGCCCCGCTGCCGCCCATGCGGCCGCGCACCATGACGCCGCCCGCCTCAGGTGCACGCAGAAATTCGCAAACGGGATTGGCGCCATAGCCCTGCCACAGCTCAGTCAGCCGGGCCTCGTCAGCAGGGGCCAGAAGGCTCATCCAGCCTTTGCGGTCCTCTGCAGAAATAGTGGTGTTCATTTGTCTAAGCCTCTTGGCCGGGTTGTCTACATTAGCTATACAACTAGACAAATGTTATCTGAGTCGCCTCGGATGGCGCAATCCTCATCTTGTGAAAGTTCCGTGACATGGCCCGCACCCCCGTCTGGAAATCCATCGCCATCGCCCTGACCGATGATATCGCCCACGGCAGGTATGAAACCGGCGGCAAGCTGCCCGCCGAGGCGCAATTGTCGGCAAGGTTCGGAGTGAACCGGCACACCGTGCGCCGGGCGCTGGCGGAAATGGCCGCCCAGGGACTGGTGCATTCCCGCCGCGGCGCGGGCGTGTTTGTGGCTGCCAAACCAACCGACTACCCGATCGGCAAACGGGTTCGGTTCCACCAGAACCTGGCGCGCGAAGGCCGCAGCCCCGCCAAGCAGATCCTGACCCTGGAGACCCGCGCTGCTGCCGCCCCGGAGGCCAATGCGCTGCAGCTGGACCCTGGCAGTTCGGTGCATGTCTACGACGGGCTGTCCTTGGCCGACGGCCAGCCCATCGCCCTGTTTCAGAGCATCTTTCCGGCCGAGCGCTTCCCAGGCATTCTGGATGCCCTGCAGGACCGGCGCTCGGTCACTTCAGCGCTGCAGCATTTCGGGGTGGAAGATTACACAAGGATCGAGACCCGGATCACGGCCAAGCTGGCCACGGCAACCCAAGCCTTGCATCTCAAGATCGCTGAAGGCAGCCCGATCCTGCGCACCACTGGCATCAATGCGGATCCGGAAGGCCGGCCGGTGGAGTTCGGCCGCACCTGGTTCGCCGGCGACCGGGTAACCCTGACAGTGGGCGGAGAGAGCTGACAGCGGGCGCTCCCGCCTGCTCAAGCGCAATTGAAATTGCACCTCGCAGTTGGGCGTGGCGCCGCGCTGCGCGCGGCGCGGCAGCTCTCCGGCGAATCCGTGTCCGGAACCGCCGGGGAGGCCGCGGGTCAGGACGCCCCTCTTGACATGCAGGAGGCGGAACAAAGAAAGCGGTGCGCTGCAAGGCTCTTCGCTTCCTTCAGCACCTATCAACGGGAGCCCGCACCGTGCGCAGCGCGGTGCCACGCCCAACCTTGCAGGGTATCTTTGATATCCGGAATGGGCGGGAGCACCTCCTCCGCGCTACCGTTTGGCGTTGAAGACAAACAGCGCCTCGCCATTGATCTGATAACCATTGATCAGCGCCGCCGCCTTGTCCGAGACCAGCCACTCCTCCAGCTGCATCGCCAGACCGTGTTTCACATGGCCGTGCATCTCCGGATTCACCGGGATATAGGCGTATTGGTTGAACAGCACCGGGTCCCCTGCAAACAGCAGTGCCAGCCCGCCCTTGTTGCCGAAGTTCAGCCAGCTCGCCCGGTCCGACATGATATAGGCATCCATGCCGGAGGCCGTGTTGAGCGCCGCGCCCATGCCTGCGCCAACGGCACGGTACCACGGGCCGAACGCCTCTGCGTCCAGTCCGGCGGAGGCCCACAGGCTCAGCTCCTTTTTGTGCGTGCCGCTGTCGTCGCCGCGGCTGACAAAGGCCGCACCAGCGTCGGCAATCTGTTGCAGCGCCTCCGCTGCATCCTCAGCACCAGCAATCCCAGCGGCATCGCCTTCAGGGCCGATGAAGACAAAGTCGTTGTACATAATTTCGCGGCGGCGGGTGCCATGACCGCCGGCCAGAAAAGCCTCCTCGGCTTTTTTCGAATGCACCAGGATCGCGTCCACATCGCCCGCTTCACCCAGCCGGATCGCCTGACCGGTGCCAACGACCAGCAATTGGACATCCAGGTCCAGGTCTTTTTTGATCTCCGGCAGCAGCACCTCGGCCAGGCCGGAATTGTGGAAGGAGGTGGTCACCGCCAGCCTCATCTCTTCCGCCAGCGCCGCCGAGGCAAGCACAAGCGAAGCCGCTGCACCCAATACAAGACGTTTCATTCGACAATATCTCCGTTCAGAAATGCGCGTCCCTGAGAGGTTCCGGGCCCAGCGAAGAATTCCTCTGCCGGGCTGAATTCGTGAATGCGGCCACCAAGGACAAAAATCACCTCATCTGCCAACCGCCGGGCCTGACCCATGTTGTGGGTGGACATGATCAGCCTTGTGCCGCTGTCCGAGGCGTGGGCCAGTATTTCTTCGATCTCCCGCGTCGCGCGGCCGTCCAGCGCGGCGCAGGGCTCGTCCAGAAACAGGACCTCCGGCTCCCGCACCAATGCGCGCGCCAGTGCCAGCTTCTGCCGCTCGCCCCCCGACAGCATGGTGGCTTGCCGCTGCAGGATCTCCCCCAGACCCACACGGGAAGCCCAATCCGCCGCCCGCTCTCGCGCATCCTTGCGCCCCATCCCGGCCAGCCGCAACGGGTAGGCGATATTGTCGATCACCGTGCGCCGCATCATCACCGGGGTCTGGAACACAAAGGCCTGCCGCTTCTGCGCCTCTTCCAGCGGGCAGGCCCAATCCAGGCTGCCGCCGTTCATCCGCACAATCCCGTGCAGCATCTTCAGCAGCGTGGTCTTGCCCGCACCGTTGGGGCCAATCACAATCGACGTCCCCTGCCCGCCCAAAGTCAGGTCAACCGGACCAACCAGCACCTTGCCGCGGCGGCGCACCTGCGCGCCCTTGGCTACCAGCGGGAACATCTGCATCACCAGCGCCCCTCGCTCTCAGTGCGGCCCAGCCAGTGGATGCACAGGTTCACCGCAATGGCCAAGGCAATCAGTACAAAGCCCAGACCCAGCGCCATGGCAAACTCGCCCTTGCCGGTCTCCAGCGCAATCGCCGTGGTCAGCACCCGGGTGGCATGGTCAATGTTGCCGCCCACCACCATGATCGCGCCGACCTCGCCGATGGCGCGGCCAAAGCCCGCCAGCGCCGCCGTCAGCAGCGCCCGCCGCCCGTCCCACAGCAGCGCCTTGATGCGCTGCAGCTGAGTGGCATTCATCGAGATCAGCAGGTCGTGGTAATCGCTCCACAGCTCCCGCAAGCTTTGATGCGCAATCGAGGCCACCAGCGGCACCACAATGATCACCTGCGCGATGATCATGGCCGTGGGTGTGAACAGCAAGCCAAACACCCCGAACGGCCCGGCGCGGGAGAGAAACACATAAACGATCAGGCCAACCACCACCGGCGGCAGCCCCATCAGCGCGTTCAGTACAGCAATCGTCGCCCGGCGGGCCCGGAACCGGCGCACCGCCAGAAAGGCCGCCAGCGGCAGCGCGATGGCACAGGCAATCGCCAGCGCCGTCAGCGTCACCCGCAAGGAGCGCAGGGTGATCTCCACCAGATCCGCGTCCAGCGTCACCAGCAGCCAAAAGGCCTGGCTCAATCCTGCCCACAGATCAGTCATCGCGCTCCGCTGCTCTCCCAAAGGCCGCATCCCGGCCCGGTCTACCATGTCCTGCCGCGGCTCCAAATCACAGGAGAGGACTCCAGGACAGCCAAAAACGGCATGCCGCCTGGAAAATGCTGCCGCGGATACCCATCTGGAAAACAACGGCTTCCCGAAGATGCCGCCTGTTAGCGCCAAATCACCGCATTTGGCTCCAAATCCGCTTCCGCGCGCTTGCGTGCGCGTATTGAACGTGAAACAACCCCCGCCCAAAGTGTCACCCCGGACGCAACCTTGAGGAAATGCCATGTTCGACCTGCAATCCATGCGGGATCAGCTCGCCAACCACTATGATCTGGCGCCGAATCCGGCTTTGGCCGAGAAGATGGCAGACGTTTACGCGCGGATGGACCGCGTGGTGAACCCCGTCGAATGGGTCACCCATGCGCCCTATGTCGCCGCGATTTTGGAGCTGAAGAAGCAGCGCAATGCTGTGATTCTGGCGCATAATTACATGACGCCCGAGATTTACCACGGCATCTCGGATGTGGTCGGCGACAGCCTGCAGCTGGCAATCGAAGCCACCAAGGTCGAGGCCGATGTGATCGTGCAGTGCGGCGTGCACTTTATGGCCGAAACTTCCAAGATCCTAAGCCCCGGCAAGACCGTGCTGATTCCGGACATGGAAGCGGGCTGCTCGCTGGCAGAATCGATCACAGCCGAAGGCGTCGAAGAAATGCGCCGCCGCTACCCGGGCGCGCCGGTGGTCACCTACGTGAACACCACCGCCGAGGTGAAGGCCGCGTCCGACATTTGCTGCACCTCCTCCAACGCGGCCCAGATCGTGGCGGCGATGGAAGAAGACACCATCATCATGACCCCGGACCAGTATCTGGCGCAGAACATCGCCAACCAGGTGCCGGAAAAGAACATTGTCTGGTGGGAAGGCTCCTGCATTGTGCACGAGCAGTACACCGCCCAGGACCTGCGCGACTTCCGCGAATGGAACCCCGGCACCCGGCTGATCGCCCACCCGGAATGCCCGCCGGATGTGGTGGCCGAGGCTGATTTCTCCGGCTCCACCAGCGGCATCGTCAAATATGTGACCGACGAGAAGCCCGAGAAGGCGCTGCTGATCACCGAATGCTCGATGGCCTCGAACATTGCCGATCAGCTGCCCGAGGTCGATTTTGTCGGCCCCTGCAATATGTGCCCCTACATGAAGAAGATCACCCTGGAGAAGATCCTGTGGTCGCTGCACACCATGTCCGAGCCTGTCGAGGTTGACCCGGAGGTCGCAGGCAAGGCCCGCGTTGCGGTGCAGCGGATGATCGATCTTTCACAAAAACTGGGCATCTGATCCGTGCTCGAAACCGGCCGTATCGTCATTGCCGGCGCAGGCTTGGGCGCGCTTTACGCCGCGCTTGAGCTGGCACCGCGGCCGGTTCTGGTGATTTCGCCCGAACCTCTGGGCGAAGGCGCAAGCTCTGCCTGGGCGCAGGGCGGCGTGGCAGCGGCCATGGCCGCCCATGATACGCCCGAAGCACATGCGGATGACACTCTGCTTGCCGGGGCTGGCACCGTCGACCCCGAAGTTGCGGCAATGGTCACTCGGGTGGCACGCGAGCACATCATCGACCTGACGGAACTTGGCACCCCCTTCGACCGCGACGCCGACGGCAACTATGTGATGAGCCGCGAGGCCGCGCATTCCGCCGCCCGCGTGGTGCGGGTGAAGGGCGACCAGGCCGGCGACCAGATCATGCAGACGCTGATTGCCGCGGTGCGCGCGGCGCCGTCCGTGCAAGTGCTGGAAAACACCCAAGCCCTGCGGCTGGAAACAGACGGCGAAGCAGTCACAGGCATCTGGATCACCCGCGCTGATGCCCCCTCTGCCCCGGTGCTGATCAAATGCCCCGGCGTGCTGCTGGCAGGCGGCGGTTCCGGCGGGCTTTATGCCCACACCACCAACCCGCCCCGCATCCGCGGTCAGGTGATCGGCTTTGCCGCCCGCGCAGGCGCCCGCATCGCAGACCCCGAGTTCGTGCAATTCCACCCCACCGCCTTCGACATCGGCGAGGACCCCGCCCCGCTCGCCACCGAAGCGCTGCGCGGCGAAGGTGCGGTGCTGATCAACGCTGATAGCGAGCGTTTCATGGTCCCGGCACACCCGGACGCCGAACTCGCCCCCCGCGACATTGTTGCCCGTGCGATCTTTGCCGAAACCCAGGCAGGCCGCCGCCCGATGCTGGACACACGTGAAGCATTGGGCTTCGAGGTGCAGACCCGCTTCCCCACCGTTGCCGAAACCTGCGCCCGCGCCGGCATCGACCCGGTAACGCAGCCGATCCCCGTCGCCGTCGCTGCCCACTACCACATGGGCGGGGTTGAAGCAGACATGCAGGGCCGCACCAGTCTGGCAAACCTCTGGGTCTGCGGCGAGGCTTCGTCCACAGGCCTGCACGGCGCCAACCGGCTTGCTTCCAACGGCCTGCTGGAAGCGCTGGTCTATGCCCGCAATGCGGCTCAGGATATCGACCGATTGGCCCTCTCCAAAGATGCTGCCGAAGTCCGCCTGGAGTTTCCGGAAGGCGGCCAGGAACTTGACCCCGCAGCAGTGAAAGCCTTGCGCGAGGCCATGACCGCCCACGCAGGTGTCCGCCGCACCGCTGCAGGCCTGAAACAGGCGCTTGCCGCCATCGCCCGGCTCGAAGATGACCAGGCCGCAGACGAAAACTTCACCAACATGTGCGCCACCGCCACGCTGATAGCCGCTGCAGCACTCCGGCGCGAAGAAAGCCGCGGCGGCCATTTCCGCGACGACTTCCCCGAAGCCGACCCCGCGCAGGCGCACCGCACCCGCATCACCCTGGACGAGGCCCTGGCCATCCGTGCCAAGGTTCAAGAGGAGCTGACATGAGCACCCAATTCGCCACCCTGCCCGACCTGATCCTGGAGCCGATGGTGCGTGCCGCGCTGATGGAAGACCTGGGCCAGAACGGCGACATCACCACCCGCGCGGTGATCCCGGCAGATGCCACCTACTCCGCCCGTCTGAACGCCCGCGAGGATGGCGTGGTCTCCGGCATGCAGATCGCCCGCATCGCCTTTCATCTGGTTGACGCTGGCCTCAAGGTCGAAACCCTGCTGCCCGACGGCTCAGCCTGCAAAAAGGGCGACACTCTGATGACCATCGAAGGCTCCGCCGCCTCGATCCTGTCAGGAGAGCGTGTGGCGCTGAATTATGCCGGCCGCCTCACCGGCATTGCCACCCTGACTTCCGCCTTTGCGGCTGAAACCAAGGGCACCGCCACCCGCATCACCTGCACCCGCAAGACCACCCCGGGCCTGCGCATTGCCGAGAAACAGGCGGTACTGCACGGCGGCGGCTACAATCACCGTTTCGGCCTGTCGGATGCGATCCTGATCAAGGACAACCACATCGCCGCTGCGGGGGGCGTCAAAGCGGTGCTGGAGGCCGCCAAGGCCAGCGTCAGCCACATGATGAAGGTGGAGATCGAGGTCGACACCCTGGACCAGCTGTCTGAGGTCATCGCCACCGGCGGCGCCGATGTTGTTCTGCTCGACAACATGGATACGCCCACTCTGGCCAAGGCGGTGGAGATGGCCAAAGGCCATGTGGTGACCGAAGCCTCCGGCAATATGCGTCTTGAACGCATCGCCGAAGTGGCCGCCACCGGGGTTGATTACATCTCCTCCGGCGCGCTGACCCACTCAGCCCGCACCCTGGACCTCGGTCTTGATTTCTGAAGACAGCCTGGCTTGATCAGTTCTGCTGACGCTGCTTGCGGGCGGCGTCCAGTTTCGCGTCCCGCAGCGCCACCGGCGACAGCATCAGCACTGAGCCGTCCTCAATGGTGCGCACTTCGAATCCGCTTCCCTGCAGACCGCCGCGCAGCGCCTCAGGCAAGGCTGCGCAGGCCTCGGGCGTGCGTTCGCACATGATGACGTCGCGCCCGGTCAGCAGCTCCAGCCGGGCCTCCATTGCATAGGTCTCCTGCAAGTCCGCCTTCACCGCGGCCTCCAGCGACAGGTAAGTGCCGGTCACATAGACAGGGCCTTCAGTAGCTTGCAGCTCCGCTGCCATGGCCCGGCTCAGCTCCGGCCAGCGAGCGTAGGACTGCTGCAGCATCAGCGCAAACATCACATAGACCGCCGCCGTCAGCGCTAGCAGGTAGCGGCCCAGCCGCGCCCGGCCGCTTTCCTGCAAGGATATGGCAAACAGTCCCAGGAAGACTGCAAAGAAGATCCACAGAAAACCGCCGGAGCGGACCGGCATGTCGATACCGGTACGGATCACCTGCAGGCAGATCAGACCCAGCCCCAGCGCCGCGCCAGAGAGCATATAAAGCGCCCGCCATCTGTCCTGCCGCAGCAGGCTCCAGACTGCCGCCGCCAGCACCGCGCCCTGCAACAGCATCAGCGGCGTATTGGCATAAGAGCCCTTAACCGCCAGGCCGCTCAGAAACTCCCAGGCCAGTTGGGCATTTTCCAGTGCCGAAGCCAGATCATGCGCCGGGCTTGGGTTGCGCCATTCGGCCATTGGCACACCGAAGATGCCATGCTCGAAATAGTTCAGCGAGTAGATCGCCAGCATCCCCAAAGCAAAACTGACAATGAACAGCGCCAGCAGCCCGGCCAGATCGCGGGCCGAACGGGCCACGCCTGCACGGGTCAGGCTCAACGCCAGGATCAGAAAGGGAAATGTGGTATAGGCCATGAGCGACACCGGCACGAACACCAGCATCAGCCAGCGGCAGGCACGCTCGCTCAGCCGGGTGGCCAGCCAGCCGTAAAACGCCAGCACCGCCATCCCGGGGATCAGCGTGTTGAACCACAGGGAAATCAGGATCCAAGGGAAGCAGAGCCCGGCGATCAGAGCCACCGCCACCCGCTGCCAGGTCTCCGCCTCGCGGCCAAAGGCATTGTGCACCAGGCAAGCCAGGTAGATGGCCCACAACAACTGATACGCCAGATAATTCACCCAGGCCGGCGTCACCACACCGCGCAGATGCCACAGGTAGTTGAGCCAGCGCCCCTCGGAGAGGGTCTTGGTGTAAAACAGCCCGGGCTCCGCCAGTAACGCCGGGTAATCGTCATGGCGGATCATAGGGTCCGGCAGCAAGAACACCGCCGACAGCAACAAGCCGCCAAAGACCGCCGCAACCAGAACCCAGAGCCGCGGCACGGCCTGGGACCGGGCTACAGGCGGCTCTGCCGCGGCAAATGTCATCCTGCGGCCCCCTGCAGGCGGCGGGCGCGGCGGGCCAGCACGGCGGCGCGGCCCTGGGCGATTTTGGTCACCATCGGCTGCGGCATCAGCGATACGATCCCGCGCCGCATCCGCCAGCCGAGGCTGCCTGCCAGCGGCACCTTCCGCCCGGCTGGGATCTCCGCCGCCAGCACTTCCTGCGGCAGGCCCTCGCGGCCTGCGGCATTGGCGTAAAGCACGGTATTGTAGCGGTACCAGGGCTCGACGCCCTGCATGTCCTTAAGCCTGGGCCGGGCAAAGTCAATGGCGGTGAACCCACGGGCCGCAAACATCTCCTGCCAGAAGGACAGCGGTTTTTCGTTGATGTGGAATTCGCCCCCCTGCCCCGGCACCGCTGCCGAAAACAGCACCCGGTCGGAATGGCGGGTGAGGCTGTCCACCAGCTTCTCCGAGGCTGCCTCGGGCAGATGCTCGCCCACTTCCAGGCTCTGCGCCAGATCGAACTTGCGGCCCAGATCAAATGGCTTGGTCAAATCGGCTGCGTGAAACTGCGCCCGCGGGATCGCCAGCCGGTCGCGGTCAACATAGTCGCCGTCAACCCCTGCCACGTCCTGAACGCCCGCCTTGATCCATTCGCTCAGCCACACGCCGCGGCCGCTGCCCAGATCCAGCACGCTGCCCGCCTGCAACTGCGGCTGCACAACCGAGATCATCGCCTGCGCCGAGGAGCGCGCGCCCTGGTCGATGTAATCATAGAACTCGTTGGAGTAGATATGGGACATGGTCGCTCCGTTTGTTCCTCAGCCAGCCGCGGCATAGACCCAGAGGCGGAAAATGATGAAATTCTGAATGGGCAGGATCACGGTGACCGCCGCAGCGGACAGCCAGTCCGCCCAGCCCAGCGCCGGGCCGATCGCACCGGTGATCAGCGCCGAAACGGCAAAGCCCGCCGCAATGGTGCAGGCAAACCGCGCCATCTGATCCGGCAGCGCCAGCGGGCGGCGGAAGGTCCAGGCGGTTTGCAGCACATACTGCACCGCAACCGCCGCGGCAAAGGCCAGCGCGTTGGCCGCGGCCTGCACCAGCCCTGCCGCCAGCAGCGCCGAATAGCCCAGCACATAGAGCCCCGCCACCGTGGCGCCCACGATGGAAAACCGCAGGATTTGCCCCGCATCGCGCATGATCAGGAGGCTTCCTTGCGCAAAGGATCCGGCCCAGCATTCACCGGGCTACCCGGGTCCTGCGTTGCATCGGTCTCCTCCGACAGGAAATACATCGGCCGCTGCTTGCTCTCCATATACAGCCGCCCGATGTACTCGCCCATGATCCCCAGCGTCAGCAGCTGAATGCCCGAGAAGAAGGAAATTGCCAGCAGCATTGAGGCCCAGCCCGGCGCGGTGCTGTAAAGCGCCAGCGACAGGAACACATAGACCGCCATCAGGAAGGTCACGTAAAGGCTCAGGAAGGCCAGCCGTGTCGCCATTTTCAGCGGCTTGGTGGAAAACCCGGTCAGCGCATCGGTGGCAAACCGCAGCATCGCCCGGAACGGGTACTTGGTGACCCCCGCCACCCGCGCATCCCGTACATATTCCAACCCGATTTGCTTGAAGCCGGCCCAGGCGAACATGCCGCGGATGAACCGCGCCCGCTCCGGCATCGCCAGCACCGCATCCAGCGAGCGGCGGCTGACCAGGCGGAAATCGCCGGTATCCTTGGGGATGTCCACATCCGACAGCGTGTTCAGGAAGCGGTAGAACAGATAGGCCGTGGCCTTCTTGAACAGGGTCTCCCCCTGCCGTTCCGCCCGGCGGCCGTAGACCACGTCATAGCCCCGGTCCATCATCAGCATCATATCAGGCAGAATTTCAGGCGGGTCCTGCAGATCAGCATCCAGCATGAAGATCCGGTCGCCGCGCGCAGCCTCCAGCCCGGCGGTCAGCGCCACCTGATGGCCGCGGTTCGCCGACAGACGGATGCCCCGCACCACAGGATGCTTGGCATGCGCCGCTTCGATCGCCGCCCAGGTCGCGTCGCTGGAGCCGTCATCCGCCAGAATGATCTCGGCCTCATGCGCCCATGGTTCAATTGCCTGCACCAGCCGCTCCACCAGCATGGGGACCGACTCTTCTTCATTGTAGCAGGGCACAACAACGGAAAGTTGCACTTTCTCGCCCTCAAGTCTGTTTGTTAACTGCTCGTTAACCACGATACTGGCCGATCGGACGCAGCAAGGGCAACGGCAGCCCGCTGAGAGCTGAATTTGCAATCAAATGGTTAAGGGCCTGTGTGCTTTGGGTAACGCACTATGTCAAAACCAAGGCAAATGCGGACGAATTGCCGAAAATCCGCCCGCATCCTGCCCGGGTTTACAGCACGCCGCGGGGAATCGTCTCTTTCCACTCCTTGGCCAGAACGACTTCCTTGTTCGCACCCTCATAGGCCGTCACCCGGCGCCACAGATAGAAGTTCTCCCGGTCGCAGGTCACCTTGTTCTCGGTGCCGATGGCCACCTGCCAGCCACCGCGCTCGAACTCGAAATTCCAGTCGCTGGCAAAGACGGCGGTGGCCGGGTCGTCGGGGTGTACCTCGTAATGCATGGTCACATGGCTGCCCACACAGATGCCGTGATAGGGATCCACAGCCTTGCCGTAGTCATCCATAGTATCAAGCACCAGCGCGCCATCGTCGCGGGTCCAAGTCTTGGATGTGCCGCCCGCCGCGCGCAGCTGCTCCGCCTGCAGCACCGGATAATCCCGCGGCGCGCCGGGCTGTTGCGGGTCGATCTCCTCAGCCACACGGCGTTCCGGCAGCACCAGCGAGCAGCCTTCCAGGTGCAGCGTCACTTCCGCCGCCTCCGGCGCGGGCCAGACAATCGGCCAGTAAGACGTCGACAGAGCCAGCCGCAGCACATGCCCCGACTTCAGATGGTGCGCGCACTCGTTGAGCTCAATCTCCGCCTCATAACGCTCCCCCGGCACCAGTGTCTCCGGCGCCTCAAACCCACTACGGCAGGTCAGGTTCAGCGGCCGGAAAGTGATCCGCTGCGACACGCCCTCGGGCGAGACATCGCACAGCCGCGCCACCAGCTGCGCCACCGGTTTGTCGACAGAAAACGCCACCTTCACCCGCGGCCGGCCCAGCACTTCCAACGGCTCCGCCAAGGGCGCGGTGTCGAAACAGGCCGACAGCTTGTCATCTTCCGCCTGATCGCCTGCCAGCTCATTGTCAAACCGCATACCCGGGCAGAAATAGCCACCCGCCTGCCCCACGGTCGCCGGGCTTCTGACCGCCAGAGTGCCGCCTGCAGCCGTCTCCACCAGCACGCCCGCCCCCAGGTGCATCACCCGCTCCTGCACGTTGGGCGACGGCCAAGCGGCCTCTGCCACCCAGCGGCCCTGCCGCGGTTTGTTCTGCATGGTCGGGTTGAAGTGCTCCTGCATATAGACGCGGTAGTCCGGCAGGTCTTCCGCCCCGGTCTCCTCGCCCTTCAGCCATTTGCCGAACCAGGCCAGCACCTCGCCATGAAAATCCGCCGGGTCCAGCTTGGCGATATGGGCATAGCGGTGTTCCCACGGGCCGATCATCGCCTTGGCCGGGACGGTCAGATTGGCCGCCAAAGCGGGCGGCGCGTTCACATAGGCATCCGCCCAGCCGGTGATCGCCAGCACCGGAGCCTGGATTGCAGACCAGTCCTCGCAGACGGAACCATGTTTCCACTGCCCGTCCCGGGTCTGATGCCGCAGCCAGTCGGCGGGCATAAAGGGCATCTCCTCAATTCGTTTGATCCAGTCTTCCCGCCAATCGGCCCGCAGTTCCGGGTCCGCGGGGCGCGACTGATAGGCGAACATCTGGCTGCCCCAGTTGGCGTTATCGCTCAGCAGGCAGCCGCCCATGTAGTGAATGTCATCCGCATAGCGGTCCACGGTCGAGGCCACGGACACCACCGCCTTCAATGCCTCAGGCCGCCGGTACGCCAATTGCAGCCCGTTGAAGCCGCCCCAGCTAATGCCGATCATGCCGATGCTGCCGGTGCACCAGGGCTGCGATGCGATCCATTCCAGCACCGCCTCGCCGTCGCTCAGCTCCTGCTCGGAGTATTCGTCGTCAAACACCCCCTCGCTGTCGCCAGTGCCCGCAATATCCACCCGCACGCAAGCATAACCCTCAGCCGCGAAAACCGGATGCGTGGTCTCATCCCGCGGCGCAGTGCCGTCGCGCTTGCGGTAGGGAAGATACTCCAGGATCGCCGGAAACGGCCCCCCGCCCTCGGGCATCCACATCCGCGCCGACAGCTTGCGCCCGTCCGGCAGGGTGATCCAGGTGTTTTCAATGATGGTGAATGCGCCGGGCATTTGCTATTCCTTGTCTTGTGGTCCGGGCCGCGCCCCTTGGCCCCACCTTCCCCAAACTTGCCCGCCAAGAAAAGGCAGCACTTGTCCGCAGGTGTAAGCGGATGTACGCAGTTTGCCAGCCAAACCGCGAAGAGGGCCGCGCCGATGCAAGAAGATTTCGCCCGCAACCTGCGCAGGCTCTGCGCCGAGACCGGCAGCATTGCCCAGGTCTGCCGCGGCATCGGCATCAACCGCCAGCAATTCAACCGCTACCTCAACGGCCACGGCCTGCCCTCAGCCCACAACCTGCGCCGCATTGCGCAGTTCTTCGGGCTGGAAGAGGAGCAGCTGTTTGCCCCGCACCACGACTTCCGCCAAGCGCAAAACGTGCAACGGGCCGGGATCGCTGCGCCGGCCCAGCACTTCGGCGCCCAATTTGCAGGCCAGGCCCGGCACATGCGCCGGTTTTTGGGCTTCTACCACGGCTACTACCGCACCCCGACCTGGCCCGGACAGGTCATGCGCACCCTGATCCGGCTGCGTGAAGAAGACGGCCATGTGGTCACCGACACCTTTGAGCGCGCCGCTGCCAGCGACGGCAGCATCCGCCAGCGCGGCCGCTACCGCGGCATGGCGGTGTTCCACAACAACCGGATCTGCATGTACGAAAGCCCGCGCCTGGCGCATGGGTTCCTGTCGGAAACGGTGCTGATGCCCGCCCATCCGCAGCAGACCTCCTATTTGCAAGGCCTGGTCCTGGGCATCTCCGCCCGCTCAGACCAGCCGCCTTATGCCGCCCGCACCGTCTGGGTCCGGATCAGCGAACGGGTGACTGCGCGCGAGGCCCTTACCGCCACCGGAGCCTGCCGCGAGGACAGCCCCCGCTTGGACCCCAAGGTCCGCCGCCTGCTGGGAGACGAGCTGCCGCTGAGCGTGGATGTAAACGTCTAAAGGACAGTTTCGCCCGGCGGCACGCCGGGCAGCGCCCGTCCCGCGCGGGGCGGACGCTGCCCTTAACTCACGGCATCAACCAGTTCACTTCGGCAGCTTCGGTGCCGACTTCTCCAGCGCCAGCGCCGCTTCCGAGAACTTCCAAGGCCCCCGCACCCCCGGCACGCCTTCCGGTTCAATCTGCATCCCCCGGTGCTTGATCTGCGGATCCTCAAAGGCCTGGCCAATGGTGTTGATCGGCCCCGCAGGCACCGTCGCCGCCTCCAGCGCCGCCAGCAGATCGCTTTGCGTCCAACCGGCCAGCACCTCCTCCAGGATCGCGGTCAGCGCCTTGCGGTTGGCAACCCGTAGCTGGTTGGTCTGGAAACGGTCATCCGCCTTAGGCTCTGCCAGCCCCAGCACATCGCACAGCCGCTGAAACTGCCCGTCATTGCCTACCGCCAGGATCACATGGCCGTCGCTGACGGCCATCACCTGATACGGCGCAATATTCGGGTGGTCATTGCCCAGCCGCACCGGGCTGTCTCCGGTCGCCAGATAGTTCATCGCCTGGTTCGCCAGGAGCGCAGTGGCGCAATCCATCAGCGACATGTCCAGATGCTGACCGCGCCCGGTGGTGTGGCGCTGCTCCACCGCGGCCAGAATGCCGATGGTGCCATAGAGCCCGGTGACAATATCGGTGATCGCCACGCCCACTTTCTGCGGCTGGCCATTCTGCTCGCCGGTGATCGACATCAGCCCCGACATGCCTTGCAGCAGAAAGTCATACCCCGCCCGCGCCGCATACGGCCCGTCCTGCCCGAAGCCGGTGACCGAGCAATAGATCAGCCGCGGGTTGATCGCAGCCAGGCTGTCGTAGTCCAACCCGTATTTCTTGAGACCGCCAACCTTGAAGTTCTCAATCAGGATGTCTGCATCCTTGATCAGCTCAATCACCGCCTGCTTGCCTTCCTCGGTACGGAAGTCAGCGGTCACGCAGTCCTTGCCCCGGTTGGCAGCATAGTAATAGGCGGCGGTCTTGTCGCCATCCCTCTCGATGAACGGCGGCCCCCACTTGCGGGTGTCGTCGCCATCGGGGCTTTCCACCTTGATCACCTCGGCGCCCAGGTCCGCCAGCGACTGGCCAATCCAGGGCCCCGCAAGAATACGGGCAAGTTCGACCACTTTCAGGCCTGCTAGCGGGGTCATGGGCACTCCTCCCTGATGGCGCCATTGTCTCTGCCGGACATGCTTAGCCGCTGCAACTGCACCCCGCAAGATTTGATCAAATCATCACCGCGGCTGCCTCCTTTGCAAACCCGGAGCAAACAGCAGAGGAGCGCGATTCGAATTCCAGCCGCCCCAATGTAATCCCGATGCCCGGCTGCACCAGAGGTTTTACCAGCCGGGAACGCTCTGCTTTGAACACTCCTCCTGTCTTACCGGGCAGTCCACAGCCTCTGGAAACATGGCAGTTCCGAAAGGCGAGCCGCCACTACGGGCGCCGGAATTCGACCCGAACTCCGGCTTGGGAAACGGCTTCCCCGCCAAAAGCGGGTCACCCTATCCAGGCGGCCACGCGCGCTGCATGCCTCCGGTGCCGAAAAGCCACTGGTATGTTCAATTTCCCATGGCCACTGGCGCAGCATCATGTTAGCGATAACTCAACTTTAACCGGCGGCGTGCCAGCACGGGGAATTGAATTGCTCCGGCTAAGGCTGCACAATGGCCCGGCCTCCGGGTTTCCTCCGCCCCAATGGAACAGCGATGTAAATCAATGGTTTCCCGCGTCATCCCAGTTGACCCCTTCGATCTCGTGCTGTTTGGCGCGACAGGCGACCTGGCCCGGCGCAAGATCCTGCCGGCGCTGTTTCACCGTTTCCAGATCGGCCAGTTCAGCAGCAATTGCCGCATCATCGGCGCCTCGCGCAGCGATCTGACAGCCGAGGCGTTCCGCGCCCAGACCGCCGATGCCATCCGCAGGTTCGGCCAGGATGTAGAAACCACGCCCGAGGAAATCACCGCCTTTACCGCTCTGCTGGACTATGTCGCAGTAGACGCCCGCGGCGAGGCCGGCTGGGACGTGATTCACGGGAAACTCCGCGAGGATTGCGTGCGGGCCTTCTACCTGTCTGTCGGGCCCCCGCTGTTCCCCGGCATCGCCCGCCGCCTCAGCGAGACCGGCATCGCCACTCCCGACAGCCGCATTGTGCTGGAGAAACCTTTCGGCCACGACCTCGCCTCGGCGCAGGAGCTGAACGCCGCCCTGCGCGAACATTTTGAAGAACAGCAGATCTACCGGATCGACCACTACCTGGGCAAAGAGACGGTGCAGAACCTGATGGCGCTGCGCTTTGCCAATTCGCTGTTCGAACCGCTGTGGAACTCCTCCCACATCGACCACGTGCAGATCACCGTCGCCGAAAGCATCGGCATCGAGGGGCGCGAGGAGTATTACGACAAATCCGGCGCCATGCGGGACATGGTGCAGAACCACCTGATGCAGCTTCTCTGCCTCACTGCGATGGAGCCGCCCGCGCAGTTCACCCCCAACGCGGTGCGCGACGAGAAGGTCAAGGTGATCGAGGCCCTGCGCCCTGTGCCGCAGGAAAACATCGCCCGCGGTCAGTACCGGGGCAAAAACGGCGATGGCTACCGCGACCATGCGGGCAATGCCGCCAGCCGCACCGAAAGCTATATCGCGCTGAAGGCGGAGGTCGCGAACTGGCGATGGGCCGGCACCCCCTTCTACTTGCGCACCGGCAAGCGCCTGCGTGAACGGGTCAGCGAAATTGCTGTCTACTTCCGCGACCCGCCGCACAACATCTTCGAAGGCTTCGGGCCGGTGCACGGCAATGTGCTGGTGATCCGCCTGCAGCCCGACGAAGGCATCACTCTCAAGACCACAATCAAGGACCCCGGCCCCGGCGGCATGCGCCTGACCGGCGCCAATCTGGATATGACCTTTGCCGACGAGCTGCCAGAATCGGGCCGCCCCCAGGACGCTTATGAGCGGCTGATCATGGATGTGATCCGCGGCAACCAGACCCTGTTCATGCGCGGCGACGAAGTCGAGGCCGCCTGGGCCTGGGCCGACCCGATCATCGCCGCCTGGCAGGACACCGGCGACGCGCCGCAGCCCTATGACAGCGGCAGCGCAGGCCCCGACGACTCGCTGCTGCTGATCCACCGCGACGGCCGCCGCTGGCGCAGCATCGGAGAATGAGATGAACTCGAAAGCTCATTTTGAACTTCCGCTTTCCGGCCATAACTGCGCAACCGGCGTTGCACTGCAGTCTCACTGGTACGCTTTGCCGCTTCGCCCGCACACTGGCCCGCCCGGCGGCACCGCCGGGCAGCGCCCGTCCGCCCCCATGGGCGGGCGCTACGCTTCCGCCCGCGGACGGGCACTGCCCTCAGAGATGAATTTCTGCTTGGCATCACACTGCAACGTGAAGCCCGCAGACTTCAGTCGGCCACGCCACGCCCACCCAGGGCCAGGCGCTGCCCTCGTGGCTCTGTCTCTTGCCCCCGCAGTTTGCTACAAAGGCATCCCATGAGCTTGAACTCCACCCTCGCCGCCGTCACCGGCCGCATCATCGCCCGCAGCGAGACCACCCGCTCGGCCTATCTGGAACGGATGCGCGCCTCCCGCGGCAAGGGGCCTGCGCGGGCGCATCTGTCCTGTTCGGGCCAGGCCCATGCCTATGCCGCCACCGGCGCCGATCAGCAGCAACTGGCCGAAGGCAGCAAAGGCCACCTCGGCATTGTCACCGCATACAACGACATGCTCTCGGCGCATCAGCCGTTTGAGACTTACCCCGCATTGATCCGCGACTCCGTCCGCGCCGCAGGCGGCACCGCGCAGGTGGCGGGCGGCGTGCCCGCCATGTGCGACGGCATCACTCAAAGCGAACCGGGCATGGAGCTTAGCCTATTTTCCCGCGACGCCATCGCCATGGCCGCAGGCATCGCCCTCAGCCACAATGTCTTTGACGCGGCGGTTTTTCTCGGCGTCTGCGACAAGATCGTGCCGGGCCTGGTGATCGGCGCCCAGGCGTTTGGCCACATCCCGGCGGTGTTCCTGCCCGCAGGCCCGATGACCAGCGGCCTCGCCAATGACGAAAAAGCCAAGATCCGCCAGCAGTTCGCCGCCGGGGAGATCTCCCGCGAGGAGCTGCTCAAGGCCGAAATGGCCGCCTACCACGGTCCCGGCACCTGCACCTTCTACGGCACCGCCAACACCAACCAGATGCTAATGGAATTCATGGGGCTGCACCTGCCCGGCTCCTCCTTTGTCACCCCCGGCACGCCGCTGCGCGAGGCGCTCACGGTGGAGGGCGCCAAACGCGCCCTGTCGCTCAGCGCGCTTGGCAACAGCTATACCCCCGTCTGCGATGTGCTGGACGAAAAGGCCTATGCCAACGGCATCGTCGGGCTGATGGCCACCGGCGGCTCCACCAATCTGCTGATCCACCTGATCGCCATGGCCCGCGCCGGCGGCATCATTCTCGACTGGCAGGACTTCGCGGACCTTTCCGACGCGGTGCCGCTGCTGGCCCGTGTCTACCCGAACGGCCTCGCCGACGTGAACCATTTCCACGCCGCCGGCGGCCTTGGCTATCTGATCGGCGAGCTGCTGAAATCCGGCCATCTGCACCCGGACACCAAGACCGTCGCGGGCGAAGGGCTGGAGCATTACGTGATGGAGCCGTTCCTGTCTGAGGACGGCCTCACCTTCCGCGAGGGCCCGGGCCAAAGCCTGAACGACGCAGTACTGCGCCCGGCGGAGGCACCGTTCCAGGAAACCGGCGGGCTGAAACGGCTGACCGGCAATCTCGGCACCGCCGTCATCAAGGTCTCAGCGGTCGCCAAAGAACACCAAGTAATCCAGGCCCCGGCCCGCGTTTTCCACGACCAGGCGGACGCCAAGGCTGCCTTCAAGTCAGGCGAGCTGACCGGCGACGTGATCGTGGTGGTGCGTTTCCAGGGACCCAAGGCCAACGGCATGCCCGAGCTGCACAGCCTGACCCCGTTCCTCGGCATCATGCAGGGCCGCGGCCAGAAGGTGGCGCTGGTCACCGACGGGCGCATGTCCGGCGCCTCCGGCAAGATCCCAGCCGCAATCCACGTGGTGCCCGAAGCCCTGGACGGCGGCCCGATTGCCAAAATCCAGGATGGCGACATGCTGCGGCTGGATGCGGTCAAGGGCCGTCTCGAGGTCCTCACCGAGGGCGCACTGGAGCGCGAGGCCGCCACGGCGGATCTGTCCGCCTATCAGCACGGCACCGGCCGCGAACTGTTTTCCCTTTTCCGCCGCTCGGTCGCTTCGGCTGACGAAGGCGCCAGCGTGTTCGGAGACTGAGACATGCCAATCACCCCCGCTGAGGCCAGCCGCCGCGCCCGCGAGATCTGCAGCCTGGCGCCGATTGTTCCGGTGCTGGTGGTCGAAGACGCCGCTTTGGCCCGCCCGCTTGCCCAAGCGCTGGTGGCCGGCGGCCTGCCTGCACTCGAAGTCACCCTGCGCACCCCAGCAGCCCTGGACGCGATCCGCGAAATGGCCCAGGTGCCTGGCGGCGTGGTGGGTGCTGGAACGCTGATCACTCCTGAAGATGTCACCGCCGCCGTCGAGGCCGGCGCGCAATTCGGTGTCTCCCCCGGAGCCACGGACGAACTGCTGGACGCCTGCGAAGCGGCCGACCTGCCGCTGCTGCCCGGTGCCGCCACCGCGTCTGAGGCCATGCGGCTGCTGGCGCGCGACTATGATATGCTGAAGTTCTTTCCGGCCGAGGCCTCAGGCGGTGCCCCCGCCTTGAAAGCCATCGGCGCCCCGCTGCCGCAAATATCCTTCTGCCCCACCGGTGGAGTCAGCCCGGCCAATGCCGAAAGCTACCTCAGCCTGTCGAACGTCGTCTGCGCCGGCGGCAGCTGGGTGGCCCCTAAGGATCTGGTCAAGGCCGGCGACTGGGCCGGGATCGAAACCCTGGCCCGCAACGCGAGCCAACTCGGCCAACGTTAAACCACCGCAAAGTCACCTGGGCAGCTCGCTCCGCCACGGCGGGTTCGCTCCGGCGCGCGACACCGTGACCGCAGCGGCCCGTACCGCGAAGTGGAGACAGGCCGCCAGATCGGCTTCTGACACCGTTCCAGCCGCGGCCTCCCGCAGCACGCCCAGTTCCTGCGCCTTGGCCAGAAAGCCCGCGTTGAACGTGTCGCCGGCGCCCACCGTATCGGCGACCTCAACCGGCCGAGCCGCCACGCTGACACAGCGGCCGTCCCGCAGATGCGCCTCAGCGCCTCGCGCGGCCTTTGTCAGCAGGATCAATTTCGCACCGCCCTCCCGCAGCGCCCGCAGTTTTTCCGCGGTGTCCCCGCGGGGACAGAGCCAGGAAAGATCCTCCTCCGAGACTTTCACGATGTCCGCCAGGCCCAGCATTTCCTGCAGCCGCCGCCGGTAGCCCGTTTCATCTGCAGCAAAACCCGGGCGGATGTTCGGATCCAGCATCATAACCCGGCGCCCGGCCTCGCGCCGGGCCAACTCGGCATAGGCCTCGGCTGCCGGCGGGTTGCACAGGCTGATGCCGCCCAGCAGCAGCAGTTGCGCACGTGCAGGCAGCTCCGGCAAAACCTCAGGCGACAAGGCGCTGCTGGCGGTCCCAGTGTCATAAAAACAATAGGCCGCGTCGCCGCCGGTCAGATGCACAAAGGCCAGCGGTGTCGGCAGCGGGCTGATCAGTGCGCAAGAGACATCTGCACCGGCCTCGGTCAACGCCGTCGCAAGCCGCTGGCCGAACGCATCTGACGATAACCCGGAAAACAGCCCGGCATCCGCACCAAGCCGGCCCAAGGCCACCGCCGTGTTATGCGCCGCGCCGCCGCAGTGCGGCACAAAAGCGCTATGCCCGCCGGCGGTCCAGCCAGGGATCATGTCGATCAGCGCCTCGCCGCAGCATAGGATCATGGCGTCACGCTGCCAAAGCCGAGTTCATTCTGATAGGCAAACAGCGCGGGCAGCCCGCCGGTATGCAGCAACAGCACCTTTTGCCCTTTGCGGATGGTACCCTCTGCCAGCAGCCCCAAGAGGCCGGCAAAAGTCTTGGCCGAATAAACCGGATCCAGCAGGATACCCTCTGCTGCTGCCATGCGCTGGAGGGCTTCGCGGGTGGCAGGACCTGCCCGCCCATAGCCCGGAGCCAGCGCGCCGTCCCAGGTCAGGATGTCTGCACCTGCAAAGGGACGCGGGATGTTCATCAGCTTGGCCAGCTCCGCCGTCACCTGCTCCAGCCGCGCTTTCTGCTGATCCGCAACGCGGCGCACGCAGATGCCGTAGACCGGCGCGGTGATCCCTGCAAGCCGCACCCCGGTCAGGAAGCCGCCATGGGTGGCACCGCTGCCCGAGGGCACCACGGCGGCATCAAAGCCGCCGATTTGCGATGCCAGTTCCGCCCCGCCCTGCACATAGCCCAGCGCGCCCAGCGGCGGGTGGCCAAGCCCCAGCGGGATGATGTAAGGCCTGCGCCCAGCCGCGCGCAGCTCTTCGGCGCGGGCCTCAAGGGCGGCATCGGCGCCAGCCTCGTCCTCTCCCTCCGGGTAGCTCATGGCCTCGGCGCCCAGGATATCCGACAGGAAGACATTGCCGTTGCTGTAATAAAGCGGGTCCATGCCTGGCACCCGCTCCTCGCGCTGCAACACCGCCTGCATGCCGTATTTTGCAGCCGCCACGGCCGCGGTGCGGGCAAAGTTCGACTGCACCGCGCCGGTGATCAGGATGGCATCCGCCTCAGCCGCCCGCGCGGCGCCGACGTAGAACTCCAGCTGCCTTGTCTTGTTGCCGCCAAAGCTGAGGCCGGTGAGGTCATCGCGCTTGATCCAGAGATCGACATCCAGCTCTTCCGACAAGCGATCCAAGCGTTCCAGCGGCGTTGGCTGAGACAGCAATGGGGCACGGGGGAAACTGGACAGGAGGGTGTCGATACGGGGCATGGCGGTTCCTTCGGGATCAGGCAGAACGGACGGCTTGCAGATAGGCGGAGCGCAAACGCAGCGTGAAATCACCGGGCACTCCGGCACCGATGGGCTGGCCGTCTATTTCTATCACCGGCTCGACATAGCTGGAGGCGCCGGTGAGGAAAGCCTCATCCGCAGCCTGCGCCTCCTCCAGGGTAAAGCGCCGGATTTCAATGGCATAGCCCAGCTCTTCCACCACCCGCAGCATGGTCTGGCGGGTAATGCCGTGCAGGATCTCATTGGTTACGGGCCGTGCCAGCAGGGTCTTGCCGCGGATGATGAAGAAACTGGTGGCACCGCCTTCGGTCACATAGCCCTCGTCATCCACCATCAGCGCCTCATAGGCGCCAGCCTGGGACGCGGCGGTCTTGGCGATCACCTGGCCCAAGAGGTTCGACGTCTTGATATCCCGCCGCTTCCAGCGCAGGTCGGGGTGGGACTTCATGGAGACGCCGGAGACCGGCGCATCCGCTTTGCCCGAAACAGTCTCCTGGCTGAAGGCAAAGGCATTGGGTTTCAGAGCATCACTGTAGACATAGTCCCGGTCGGCCTCGCCGCGGGTGATGTGGAGATAGATGAAGCCCTCAGTCAGATTGTTTTCTGAAATCAGATGATTGCAGATCTCCAGGATCTCCTCCGGCCCCAGCGGAACCGGAAAATTCAGCTTGGCCATCGAGGCCTGCAGGCGGCCCATGTGCATGGCAAAATCAATCACCTTGCCATCGAGCACGCCAAGCCCCTCATAAACCGCATCGGCAAACAGCAGACCGCGGTCGAAGATCGACAGCTTCGCCTCCCCGCCGGGCATGTAGCTGCCGTTCAGATAGACGGTCTGCGTCAGGTGAGTTGCCATATTCTGCCTCCTAGAACAGTGCCTGCGGCGGTGAGTTTCTGCGTGCCTTCAAATGTTTCCTTGTCACCGTCCTCAAAGGTGAACTTGCCCTCCTGCAGCCGCAGGATCGAGGCGTCGCCCACCGTGCCCGGCGCCAGCGTGCCCAGCTCCGGGCGCTGCACGGCGGCGGCGGCGTTCTGGGTGGCGGCGCGGATCACTTCCGGCAAAGGCATCCCAAGGCTGAGGAACTTGGACAGGGTGGTGAGCAGATCGAATGCCGGGCCTTCGATGCAAAGCGTATGCACATCCGAGGAGATCGTGTCGGGCCAGAAGCCGTTGGCCAGCATCTGCCGCGCCACCTCAACCGAGAAGGAGGACATGCCGTGGCCGATGTCAAAGATCACTCCGCAGCGCCGGGCCTCCAGCACGGCCGGGCGCACATCCCCTGTGCCGGTGAGCGGCGTGTTCGGGAAGGGGCGGAAGCAATGGGTGAGCACGTCGCCGGGGCGCAGGCGGCTGACAACTTCGTCATAGGACGGCGGCGGGTCGTCGATATGCACCATCAGCGGTAGGCCGGCCTGTTCCGCCACCTGCATGGCGAATTCAAGCGGTGCCAGCCCATGGATGCCGGAGGTCCAGGCGCCGAGGCGGACCTTAATGCCGATGATGGTCTCAGGGTTCGCTTTTGCGACCTCCAGCGCGGTGAGCGGGTCCATCAGCCGCATCTCCTCGCTTTCACCCACCATGACGCGGTTGGAAAAGGCAAAGATGCCCGCGTGGGAGATATGCAAGTAGACCAGAATGCGGGCCTCGGCCTGATTGATCACGTGATGCTGGAAGCCTGCGAAATTGCCGGGGCCGGTGGAGCCGGTGTCGACCAGCGTCGTGACCGCGCTGGACCTGGCGTAGTCATCGGCTGCGATGCCGATCGAGGTGCCGCCCCAATAGACATGGGTGTGCAGGTCAATGAGCCCGGGGGTGATCAGGCAGCCGGAGACATCCTCGGTCCGCTCCGCGGTGCCGCTGATGCTTGCGGCCACTTCGGCCACCTTGCCATCGGCAAAGGCGACCTCGCTCTTGCCATCGACGCCCTGCCCCGGGTCGATCACATGCCCGCCACGCAGGATCAGATCGTAATCTGCCATGTCTATTGCCTCCCAGCCCGCGCCCTCCCAAGCGCAGACCGACTTTGGCGCAGCCTGCTGACGGGTCAACAGAAATCTGACTGAACAGCAGTTACCCCCCAGCCTCGGCGACCAAGTTTTGAGAATGCAACAGCAGGTTCGCGCCCGGCCCCAAGGGTGGGCGCCTCGCCTCACGGCGAACCGGCGAAGTATGCCTCCCCCTCGCAACTTGCGGCACGTTAGCAGCATATCGCGCCCGCCCTGGGTGGCGGGGCCGGGAGCGAACCGGATCGCTTGGCGATCCGGAGGCAGTTTGCAGCCGCGTTAGGTGTCAGTCACGCCCTGAACCGGTCCAGCACATTGCGGGTGACGCGCTCCACCTGCCAGTCACGGCGGGTGAGGCCCATGACCCATTCGCAGGTGGCGGCGTTGAAGACCTCTCCCTGACCGCGTTGCCAATGCACGATCACCCCGTTGCCGCGGGCGGAACGGTCGATGGTCTCCGGTGTGACCTCGCCATGCATTGCTTCGGCTTTGAACACCACGTCGCCGTCGCCAATATAGATGGTCTCGCCCCAGACGCCGTGATCGGGCTCTATGTTGGTGGCCAGGCCCAGCGCCAGGATCTGCATCTGCGGGTCGGCACCGTCGCTGCCGGTGGCATAGGGCAGGCCGTCCTCCATCCGGTAATCGACGCCATCGACCTCATAGCCGAAGATCCGTGACATGGCGCCAAGCTGGTCGCCATAGCCCAGCTGCGCGCCCTCAAAAGCCCAATGCTGCGGCCGGTAGACGGTGTAGCCGCCGCTGCCCTGGCCAGCGCAGCGGCCAAAGCCGGTGTACATGCCCTGCAGCCCGTTGGCGCCGAATGTTTTCGTTCCCGGCCAGTTGACCGGCGCCACTTCCCAGGCAGCGGTGGTCAGATGCTCTTGATCCGTGCCCAGCAGCGGATCCTGCGCAGCGTTGTACTTGTAGCAGACCTGCGCGCGCCCCTCGTCCTCGATCCGTGTCTGCCACAGAAAGTTGCCGGCAAAGCGCGCCACCCTTCCGCCGTTTTCGGTGAACCGGTCAACGGCGTGGCGCATGTTGGCGCTCCAGTATTCGTCATGGCCCACGAAGATCGCGCACTTGTGGCGGCTGAGCAGGTCCGGGTCCGCCTCGAGGTCGTGCTGGGTGGCAAAATCGAGCTCATAGCCCTGCATCTCGGCCCAGCGGGCGAAGTGGCGCTCGTAGCTGGCCCAGCCGGAGGAGGCGTATTTCTTGGAGTAGCCATAGGCATAGGCCCATTCCATGTAAGGATAGCGCACCATGCCGCCGGGCACATGCGGGGTTTCCGGCACTGCGCGGGGGGCGCCTTCGGGCAGTTTGCAGAAGCCGCGGGTCCAGGGCCGCTGGGTCGAGACCACGGGGGCGAATTCGTTGCCTTCGGGGCCGGTGATGCCCTGATAGTGGTTCGAGCCGCCCCAGCAGTTATAGGCCAGCCAGGTGCCGGTGGCGCAGACCAGGAGGTAGGGCGCCGCCGGAAGGTCCGGGGCACGGCGGACCAGGATCAGATGGTGTTCTTCGACGCGATCACCGCCGCGTTCGGCGGTCAGGGTGAGCAGATAGCCGCCCTCCTGCCAGTCATCGGGGATGGTGAATTCGTAGGACACTGCCCAGTCACAGCCTTTGACCGAACAGTCTGCGGGGGTGGGCTGGTACGTGCCTCGCAGGCCGGTTTCGCGCAGCACCTGATGGTAGTCCGCACCGTCCCGGCCAATCTCCAGATCCCAGGCGGCGGCAGTCGTGGAGACGTGCAGCGCCACGGTGTCGCCCGGCGCATAGGTGAAGCGCGGGGTGTAGCCCCAGATCTCCAGCACGGCCTCATCGCGGGCTGGACCGATGTAGTAATTGTCCAGAATATGCCGCGCCTTGGCACGGGTGCGCGGGGTATTGGCCGGGGCGGCGCTTTCGGATCGGGGCGTGGTCATCGGGGCCTCAGGTCTTGGTTGCTGGGCGCCACGTTGGGAGAGTTTCGGAACGCACGCAAGCCTGTCTGCGACAGTTGTTTTTTGCCGCGCCCGCTCCCATTTCCAGTGCAGCAACAGTACAGCGCAAAGGACCCGCAATGGCAGAGACCTCAAACAGCCCCGCTCTGAGGGTCGATATCATCTCGGACGTGGTCTGCCCTTGGTGCGCGGTGGGCTACAATCAGCTGGCGTTTGCCGCCCGCCGGGCCGGCGTGGCGCTGGACATCCATTGGCAGCCGTTTGAGCTGAACCCGGATATGGCGTCCGAAGGCGAGGACCTGCGGGAGCATCTGGCGGCGAAATACGGCAGCACGGCAGAACAGTCGGCGCAGGTGCGGGCGCAGCTGACGGAACTGGGCGAAGCGCTGGGGTTCACCTTCCGCTTCAATGACGGGATGCGGATCTACAACACGTTCCAGGCGCATCAGCTGATCGAATGGGCGGAAGAGCGCGGCAAGGGCCATGCGATGAAACAGGCGCTGCTGGCTGCCTATTTCACTGAAGGCAAGGATGTCTCGGACCTGGCGGTGCTGGTGGAAGCAGCCGAAAGCCTCGGCCTGGACGGTGCAGAGGCACACGCGGCCTTGGAGAGCGGCAAACATGCCGACAGCGTGCGCCAGCGCGAGGCATTCTGGGTGCAGCAAGGTATCCGCGGGGTGCCTGCGATGGTGTTCAACGGCCGCCATTTGGTGACCGGGGCGCAAGGCGTGGAAAACTATGCCAGCATCCTGGAGCAGCTGGGCTCTGCTGCAAAGGCGTTTTGACCACACAGAAAAGCTGAACCAGCGCTTTGGGTCCGGTTAAAGCACTAAGCGTTCGCCCGGGCGGGTGCGGAACGCGCCCGCCGTGGGGCGGGCGGACGCGTGCCTGCCGCTGGCGCGACAGGCGTAACAAAGAATGCCCGTTCAGTTTTCCCGGCTTTTGGCCAAATAACCTGGTCGGAGAACCGTGACTTACCCTTGCGGCAGGCACTGGGTGATGGCTGTTTCCAGCTTGTCCACCACCTCGGTGATTTGATCGTCGGTGATGATGAAGGGCGGGGCCAGCAGGATGTGGTCGCCGTTCTGGCCATCGCGGGTGCCGGACATCGGGTAGCAGATCAGACCAGCCTGGAACGCTGCCTTCTTGATGTTTTTGGCCAGCGCCAGCGCCGGATCAAAGGGCTCTTTGGTTTCACGGTCGGCAACCAGCTCCACGCCGCGGAACAGCCCGCGGCCGCGGATGTCGCCGACGTTGGGGTGCTGGCCGAAACGTTCCCCTAGAGCCGCCTGCAGCTTTTCGCCCATTTCCGCGCAGCGCTGCACCAGCCCGCGCTCCAGCATCGCTTTAACCACCGCCAGGCCCGCCGCGGTGGCCACCGGGTGGCCGATGTAGGTGTGGCCGTGCTGGAAGAAGCCGGAGCCGTGCTCGATGGCCTCGTAGATCTGCTTGGTGCAGAGCATCGCGCCGATTGGCTGGTAGCCGGCGCCCAGCCCTTTGGCGATGCAGAGGATGTCGGGCGCCACGCCGTCGGCCTCGCAGGCAAACAAATGGCCGGTGCGGCCCATGCCGCACATAACCTCATCAAGGATCAGAAGCACGCCATACTGGTCGCAGATCTCGCGGATGCGCTTGAAGTAACCCTCAACCGCCGGCACCGCGCCGGAGGTGGCGCCAACCACCGGCTCCGCCATGAAGGCCATCACGGTGTCGGGGCCGAGGCGGAGGATTTCCTCCTCCAGCTCATTGGCCACCCGCTGGCCGTAATCATAGCTGCTCTCACCCTCAGCCCGGCCCACGTATTCGTAGCAGGGCGAGATGTGGGAGATCTCGATGAGGAGCGGGGCGAACTGGGTGCGGCGCCATTCGTTGCCGCCAGCGGCCAGCGCGCCAAGGGTGTTGCCGTGGTAGCTTTGCTTGCGGGCGATGATGTGGCGGCGCTGCGGCTCGCCTCGCTCCAGGTGGTACTGGCGGGCCAGTTTGATGGCCGCCTCAGTCGCCTCGGAGCCGCCGGAGACAAAATAGACCCGGTCGATATCGCCCGGTGCATTGGCCACCAGCAGGTCTGCCAGCTCCTCGGCCGGTTCCGAGGTGAGGAAACCGGTGTGGGCAAAGGCCAGTTTGCCAACCTGGTCCTGCACCGCCTTGATGACTTCGGCATCCGAGTGGCCCAGGCAGGATACCGCGGCACCGCCAGAGCCGTCAAAATAGCGCTTGCCGTTTGCGTCGATCAGAT
Source organism: Leisingera sp. ANG-M1 (assembly GCF_000813745.1). Lineage (GTDB taxonomy): Bacteria > Pseudomonadota > Alphaproteobacteria > Rhodobacterales > Rhodobacteraceae > Leisingera. The sequence goes on from NZ_JWLC01000003.1 coordinate 99,906, forward strand.
AGCAGCCGTCGCCGGAAACGGCGGTGGGCAGCTCGGCTTTGGTGTGGCGGGGGAAAACATGGCTCATGATCAATGCTCCTTTAGGGTATGGCCCTGGGCCTTTGCGGCCTGAACGAAGGCGGCAACCGAGGCTGCATTGTCTGCCAGCAGCCCGCCCTCAGGTGTTTCGATGTTATTCTCAAATCCGATTCGCACATCCCCGCCCGCGGCAACGGCGGCCAGCAGGCAAGCGTGCTCGTGGCGGCCGAAGGCGCAGACGGTCCAGTTCAGGCGCATTTCTGCCGTTGCGTCACGGAAAGCAGCCAGGCCGTCGGGCTGCGCCAGCACCGGCGGAGTGTATTTGCCCAAAACAAAGATCGCATCGCGCATGGCGCCCGGCACGGTGCCGTCCTGATACCAGGCGCTGAGCTGGGCGATGCAGTCGGAACCGTAAAGGATGTGCTGCACCTGAGTGCCCGCTTCAGCGCTCAGCGCATAGGCGCGTGCGGCGAGTTGCGGGTCCCGGGCCATTTCCCGCACTGAGACAGAAGCCGCCGCCGGGCGCAGTGCCTCCAAACAGGCAAGCTGGGCGGCCACATCGTAGATGCCCGCGCTTTCGGTGGTGATCTGCACAGCCATGCCCGGCGCGCTTTCCCGCACCGCATCAAGGGCTTCGCGGTAGCGGCCGGCTTCCAGCGAGTGGCGCCCCGCATCATCGCGCACATGCAGGTGCAGCGCCTGGGCGCCCGCCGCGAAACAGGCCGCCGCGGTCTGCGCCGTCTGCTCCGGCGTCACCGGCAGCTGCGCATGATCCCCGCGGGTGCGCCGGGCACCGTTTGGCGCCACCATCAGATTGTATTCCGCCACCGGTCTCCTCCTTTGCGGCCTGCCCTGCGGCGACTCGCGTCCAGGGTTTGGTGCAGCCTGACCCGGCGGCACATCCGCTCTCAAGGGGACGATTTCAAAACATCTGTTTTATTCCGTTTCATACCAGACAACCCGCCGGAACCGCCCACCTCTGGACTTAAGCAAGCACATGCTCTGGCCCTAACGAATTACATGAAACTGACGTTTCTGGTACATAATACGCCTCAAAGCCCGTGTAGGCTGGCGGGCAGCCTGATTCACTTCCAACGCCGAAAGGACATGTCATGGACGGCACGTTCAACGAAAACGATCTCTCCCGCGTAGTCGAGGCCGACAAGGCCCACATGTGGCACCACCTGTTCCAGCACAAGGCGCTGGAAACCTCTGACCCGCGCATCATTGTCGAGGGCAAGGGCATGCGCGTCTGGGATCAGAACGGCAAGGAGTTCCTGGATGCGGTCTCCGGCGGCGTGTGGACCGTCAATGTCGGCTATGGCCGCGAGTCCGTGTGCAAAGCGGTCTATGACCAGCTGATGAAAGTCTGCTACTTCGCCAACTCCGCGGGCTCCATCCCCGGCGCGCTGTTTGCCGAAAAGCTGATCGAAAAGATGCCGGGCATGACCCGCGTCTACTACACCAACTCCGGATCGGAGGCCAACGAGAAGGCCTTCAAGATGATCCGCCAGATCGCCCACAAGAAATACGGCGGCAAGAAAACCAAGATCCTGTACCGCGACCGCGACTATCACGGCTCCACCCTGGCAACCATGTCGGCAGGCGGCCAGGACGAGCGCAACGCGCAGTACGGCCCGTTTGCGCCGGACTTTGTCCGCGTGCCCCACTGCATGGAATACCGCAAGCATGAGCTGGGCCTCGAGCACCTGTCCGGCCGCGAGTTCGGCATCGCTGCTGCGGACGCCATCGAAGAAGTGATCCTCCGCGAAGGCCCGGAAACCGTTGGCGCCCTTTGCCTGGAGCCGGTGACCGCAGGCGGCGGCGTGATCGAGGCGCCGGAAGGCTACTGGGAGCGTGTGCAGAAAATCTGCAAGAAGTACGACGTGCTGCTGCATATCGACGAAGTGGTCTGCGGCGTCGGCCGTACCGGCAAATGGTTCGGCTACCAGCAGTACGGCATCAAGCCCGACTTCGTGACCATGGCCAAAGGCGTGGCTTCCGGCTACGCAGCGATTGCCTGCATGGTCACCACCGAGGAAGTCTTTGAACTATTCAAGGACGACAGCGCCGACCCGATGAACTACTTCCGCGACATCTCCACCTTCGGCGGCTGCACCGCAGGCCCGGCGGCAGCGCTGGAAAACATGCGCATCATCGAGGAAGAAAACCTGCTGGAAAACACCGTCGCCATGGGCGAGCGGATGCTGAACAACCTGCGCGCGCTGCAGGAAAAGCACGCCGTGATCGGCGATGTGCGCGGCAAAGGCCTGTTCCTGGGTGTTGAGCTGGTTCAGGACCGCGAAACCAAGGAGCCGGTGGATGAGAAGCTGGCCCAGCAGGTTGTCGCGGACTGCGGCGCGCAGGGCGTGATCATCGGCGTCACCAACCGCTCGCTGCCCGGCCGCAACAACACCCTGTGCTTCAGCCCGGCGCTGATCGCCACCGCGGACGACATCGACGCGATCTGCGACGCGGTCGACAAAGCGCTGACCAAAGTCTTCGGCTGACAACCTCTCCCTGTTGGACGAAACACTGCGCCCCGGATTTTCCGGGGCGTTTTTCTTTGCGCCGGTTGCAGGCGGCTCACATAAGCCGCACGCCGATGCCGCCATCCGCAGCCAGTTGCGCGCCGGTCACAAAACTGGACCGGTCCGACAGCAGAAACAGCGCCGCCTGGGCAATTTCTTCCGGCCCGGCCATCCGTTTCATGGGATGCAGCCCGGCAATGAAGCTGTGCACCTCGGGATCCTCTCCGGCCATCGCCGTCATCGTCCCGCCGGGCAGCAGTGTATTCACCCGGATCCCCTCTGCCGCCAGATCAGAGGCAAGCGATTGAACCAGCCCGGCCAGCCCGGCCTTGGAAGCCGCATAGGCTCCCATTCCCGGCATGCCGCCGTTGCTGACCCCGACAAAGGACCCGGTGAAAACCAGTGCCCCGCCACCGCTTGCTCTCAGCGCCGGGATCTGCGCCTTGGCCGAGAAAAATGCTCCGGTCAGATTGGCGGCGATCACGGCGTTCCAATTGGCCGCCTCCATCTGATCCGCCGGCCCCGTGTCTCCCATCATGCCGGCATTGTTAAAGGCGCCGTCCAGCCCGCCAAAGGTTTCCTGGGCCAGCTTAACCAGCGCAGAAGAATACGCTTCTTCAGTGACATCCCCTGCCAGCCAGGCCGTCTTGCCGCCGCCGCGGCTGATGTCAGCTGCCAAGCCTTCAAGTTCCGCCTGCCGCCGCGCGCCCAGCACGACGTTCGCACCTTCTGCCGCAAACAGCCGTGCCGCTGCGGCGCCGATGCCGCTGCTGGCACCGGTGATGATAAGTGTCTTGCCCATAAGTTCCATGATCAAAGCCTCCATAGGTTGAATGGATTGACCTAACCGCGGCGTTTGCTTTCTCTCGACCCGGTTCTTGCGGTTGCAGCCGGGGCTGCCCCATTCCCGCAAGAAACGGGTCAAAAGAACCAAAGGCTCTGTCTGCCTGGGCCTTTTCAGCAATACGCAACGGCGCCGCGCGTCAGCGCGGCGCTGGGCCCAACGGAAGCAAGGCATCTTTGATGCCGAAGCAACGGGCGGGATTGCCCGGCCCGCCGCAGGCGGCTCAGACCAGTTGGAACAGGATGCCCGAAACAATCGCGCCGCTCACCCCTAGGCCAAGATAGGTGGCAAAGACCTTGGGCTTCACCAGCGACCAGACCGCCGCCATGGCAGGCACCGAACTGACAGCACCGGCCACCATAAAGGCCATGGCGGCTCCTGCGCTCATCCCCTGCTCCATCAGACCGGCCAGCAAGGGCGGCGCCACATAGGAGTTCAGGTAAGCCGGCATCCCGACCAGCGCTGCGATAGCAATCGGCAGCACGCCTTCGCCGCCCACCAGCCCAGCAATCACACCGGCTGGAACATAGTGGACCAGCAGCGATTCCAGCACATAGGCCAGCGCCAGCCATTTCAGCAGGAAAACGCCGTTTGAGACAAACTCTTCGCGGAACTTCACCTTGCGCTCCGCCTCGGTCCAGAACCGCCAGTTCGGCTTGGCGTCCAGCTTCGGTCCGCCGCAGCTGCTGCAACCGGCGGCGGGCTGTTTGCGCAGCGGGCTGGCAAAGACGCCTTGCCCCCGCAGAAGCTTGACGGCAAAGCCGCCGAACAGCCCCAGCGCCACCGCTGCAACCGCTTTGCCGATGGCAAAGAGCCAGCCCAGCGCACCCGCGGTGATCAGCAGCGTCGGCGGGTCGATCAGCGGCGAGGACAGCCAGAAGGCCATCACCGCTGACAAGGGAGCACCCAAGGCCAGAAGCCCGGCAATGAAGGGAATAACTTCGCACGAGCAGAACGGCGCCAGCCCGCCAAACAGTGCCGCCAGGAAGATCATCCGGGTCTCGCGGCCCTCAAAGGCACGGGCCACCATGGCTTCGGCGCCGGTCGCCTTGAGATAGGCCAGCAGCAGCACCGCAAACAGGATGTACTTTGCCGTGCTCACCAGCGCGGTGGCGGCGAATTCAGCGACGGAGCTGAAATTGCCCGGGTCCAGCACCGCGGCAGCCGCGAGCAGCGCAACACTCAGGGTCCATGGTGTTTTCAGCCACCTGCCCAGAGTTTTCGCGGGCCGGGGATTCTGTGTCAGATCAGCCATCGTTTGCCGCCTTTCCGGCTGCATCTGCGCAGCACTCGTTGAGGATGAACCCGGCCAGCGCCTCCAGCCGGGTGAAATCGGCGCAGCTGATGGTCGAACGCCCAATGCGTTCCTGTTCGACCACGCCCGCGCCGGTGAGGAATTTCAGGTGGTGCGCCAGGGTCGAGGGAGCAATGCCGGTGCGGCTCTGGATCTCTCCCACGGTCAGCCCGGCCCCGCCGGCCCGGATCAGGCAGCGCAGCACCTGCAGCCGTGCCTCGGACCCCATCGCGGCAAAGCCCTGTGCGGCTTCTTCCCACTCCATTTCGCGAGGCATGATGTCAGCTCCATTTGATTCGTTAAAACTAGTTTTATGGTTTTATCTGACGGAATTCAAGTCAGCGGCTTATCGAACCTTTCAGAGCTGCAAGTGGATGTGATCGTCATGCCGCGCTGCGCGGCAGCCCTGGAAGCGGATTTTGGCGGAGTGCAGCCCCAGCCGGTCCTGCAAATGCGGCTCCAGAAAGATTTTACCAGCCCGGCTGTCCGCAGCCAGTACCCGCAGCAGATTGCGGGTGCGCGGTGCATCCACCTCCAGACCCCGCCACAACGGTTGCAGAAGTGCCAAATCCCAGCGCAGAGTCAGCCAGGTGCCGGGGCAATCCGAAGGCCCTGGTTCAAAGGCGAAATAGCCGAAAGGAGAACGGGTTGCCCCTGGCTCATACTTCCCGGCATCCGCGTAATAGAAAGCCAGATCCGCCTTGCGGCCATCGTGATGGGACAGATGCGGCAGAAGCGGAAAACCGGTGAGGAACGGGAAGCTGGCATCCAGCACCTGAGTGACAGTCCCAGGATACGCCTGATCCACGGCCGCAGCGGTGTCCTGCAGCAGCACCGCCAGCTCTGGCGTCACATAATTCCGGTTCAGGGCGCAGTAAAACCAGGAATGCATCTGCAGCGGCCCGCGCTCCCAGCAGTTGAGAGCCACCCGCCCGGACAGCGGCGCCACCCAAATGACCGCCAGGCTGAGACCCGCATAGAGAATCAGGAACGCCGCCAGCTTTCGCCGAAACAACTGCGCCACCAGCCAGGCGATTCCGCCGAGCTGAGAGAGAAGCGTCAAAACAATAACGAGCGCCAGGTGGCCAACGATCTTGAACATGGCGGCACGCTGGCACTCCATCCTGTCCAGAGCAAGCCGCAGATTTCCGCAAACTGGCCCTAAGGCCAGATTGCACCGCGTTTAAGTCCACCCTAAGGTGGCGCGCATGGCCATTTCTGTCGACACCTTCTTTCTCAACCCGGATGCCCAGGGCACTCTGCAGGCGCAGATCCAAGAAATGATCGCCGAGGGCATTCTCTCGGGCCGCTTCCGGGTCGGGGAGAAGCTGCCGTCCTCACGCAAGCTGGCGGCCCATCTGGGCATCAGCCGGATCACGGTGACGCTGGCCTATACCGAGCTGCTGGCCAATGACTACCTCACCTCGCGCGGGCGGTCGGGGTATTTCGTGTCGGACAATGCGCCAGTGCCGCCGTCCTATACGCCGCAGCAGAAATCCGGAGATTCCGTGGACTGGGGCAAGGCTCTGGCGCGCAGCTTTACCGGCGGCGACACGCCGCGGAAGCCCGAGGGCTGGCGCGACTACCGTTACCCTTTCATCTACGGCCAGGCGGATGCCTCGCTGTTTGATCATGCCAACTGGCGGCTCTGTGCTCTGCGGGCGCTGGGGCAGAAGGATTTTGCGGCCCTGGCCAATGACTATTTCGACCAGGACGACCCGCTGCTGCTGGAATATATCGCCCGCCACACACTGCCCCGCCGCGGCATCACCGCGCGGCCCGAGGAGATCCTGATCACGCTGGGCGCCCAGAACGCGCTGTGGATCACCTGCCAGCTGCTTCTGAACCGCGGACGGCGGGCGGCAGTCGAAGATCCCGCCTATTACACCCTGCGCGATCAGGTGGTGCAGACCCGCTGCCAAGTCGACTGCATCCCCGTTGATGAGGGCGGGCTGCCGCCGGAGCGGATTTCAGAAGACACAGATGTGATCTTCTGCACCCCCAGCCACCAGAGCCCGACCACCTTCACCATGCCGATGGAACGCCGCAAGGAGCTGCTGCAGCGGGCCAGCGACATTGATGCGGTGATTGTCGAGGATGATTACGAATTCGAAATGTCCTTCCTCGGCGCCCCCTCACCCTCGCTGAAGTCGCTCGATACCGAGGGGCGGGTGATCTATGCCGGCAGTTTCTCCAAATCGCTGTTTCCGGGGCTGCGGCTGGGGTACATGGTGGGCTCGGAGCCGTTCATCCGCCAGGCCCGGGCGTTGCGGGCGAGCGTTCTGCGGCATCCGCCGGGCCATGTGCAGCGCACTGTCGCCTACTTCCTGTCGCTGGGACACTATGATGCCCAGATCCGCCGCACCGCAAAAGTGCTGCACGACCGCCGCGCGGTGATCGAGGATGCGATCCGCAAGCATGGTTTGACAATTGCCGGTGTTGGCAGCTTCGGCGGCTCAGCCCTGTGGATGGAGGCGCCCGAGAATGTGGACGCCACGGCGGTTGCCGAGCGGCTGAAGGAAAAGAGCGTGATTATCGAGCCCGGCGCGCCCTTCTTTGCTGCCGAACATCGCAAGCAAAACTATTACCGGCTGGGCTATTCCTCGATTCCCGCCACCCGAATCGAGCCCGGCCTGGCCTTGCTGGCCAAGGCCTTGAAACAAGGCTGAAACAGAACCCCCTCACGGCAAGGCGCGACAAATGATACCAATCGTATCATTTATTGAGTCATCGCGTTTTATGGCGCTGTAACGCCGCGACTCGCTGATGCTTATGTGAAAATCCGGCGGTACTATTTTCATGGATCCAGTTTTGGACCTATCCGGGTTTCAGAACTGGCCCTAACCCGGTCTGCACCCGCCCCCTAAACCAGAGTCAATTCCCGGCAGTGCGCCCGGGGGAATTCCGCGTCTCATTCAGGAGAACCCGCCATGAAAATGACCACCGAAGAAGCCTTCGTCAAAGTCCTGCAGATGCACGGCATCGAGCATGCCTTTGGCATCATCGGCTCGGCAATGATGCCGATCTCGGATATCTTCGAGCCTGCAGGCATCACCTTCTGGGACTGCGCCCACGAAGGCTCCGGCGGCATGATGGCCGACGGCTACACCCGCGCCACCGGCAAGATGTCGATGATGATCGCCCAGAACGGCCCCGGCATCACCAACTTTGTGACCGCCGTCAAAACCGCCTACTGGAACCACACCCCGCTGCTGCTGGTCACCCCGCAGGCCGCGAACAAGACCATGGGTCAGGGCGGCTTCCAGGAAATGGAACAGATGCGCATGTTCGCCGACTGCGTCTGCTACCAGGAAGAAGTGCGCGACCCGTCCCGTATGGCCGAGGTTCTGAACCGCGTGATCATGCAGGCCAAGCGCAACTCCGCTCCGGCCCAGATCAACGTGCCGCGCGACTACTTCACCCAGGTTGTCGACATCGAGCTTCCGGCCGTTGTTGACTTTGAGCGCCCCGCAGGCGGCACCGACGCGGTGAATGAGGCAGCCGAGCTGCTGTCGAACGCCAAATTCCCGGTCATCCTGAACGGTGCCGGCGTTGTCATCGGCGGCGCAATCCCGTCCTCGATGGCCCTGGCTGAGCGCCTGGACGCCCCGGTCTGCGTTGGCTACCAGCACAACGACGCCTTCCCCGGCTCGCACCCGCTGTTCGCCGGCCCGCTGGGCTACAACGGCTCCAAGGCCGGCATGGAACTGATCTCCAAAGCCGACGTCGTTCTGGCCCTGGGTACCCGCCTGAACCCGTTCTCGACCCTGCCCGGCTACGGCATCGACTACTGGCCGACCGACGCGAAAATCATCCAGGTTGACATCAACCCGGACCGCATCGGCCTGACCAAGAAAGTCACCGTCGGCATCGTCGGCGACGCCAAGCAGGTTGCAGACACCATCCTGGGCAAACTGTCCGGCACCGCAGGCGACGAGGGCCGCGACGAGCGCAAGGCGCTGATCGCGCACACCAAATCCTCCTGGGCGCAGGAACTGTCCTCGATGGACAGCGAGCAGGACGATCCCGGCACCACCTGGAACGAGCGTGCCCGCGCTGCCAAGCCGGACTGGCTCAGCCCGCGCCGTGCATGGCGTGCGATCCAGGCCGGCCTGCCGAAGGATGCGATCATCTCCTCCGACATCGGCAACAACTGCGCCATCGGCAACGCCTACCCGTCCTTCGAGGAAGGCCGCAAGTACCTGGCCCCCGGCCTGTTCGGCCCCTGCGGCTATGGCCTGCCGGCGGTTGTCGGCGCGAAAATCGGCTGCCCGGACGTTCCGGTTGTCGGCTTCTCCGGCGACGGCGCCTTCGGCATCGCAGTGACCGAGCTGACCGCAATCGGCCGCGAAGAATGGCCCGCCGTGACCCAGGTTGTCTTCCGCAACTACCAGTGGGGCGCGGAAAAGCGTAACTCCACCCTGTGGTTCGACGACAACTTTGTCGGCACCGAGCTCGACACCCAGGTGTCTTATGCCGGTATCGCCAATGCTTGCGGCCTGAAAGGTGTTGTTGCCCGCACTCAGGAAGAGCTGACCGACGCCCTGCGCCAGGCCTGCGAAGACCAGAAGAAAGGCATCACCACCCTGATCGAAGCGATGATCAACCAGGAACTGGGTGAGCCCTTCCGCCGCGACGCGATGAAGAAGCCGGTTCAGGTTGCAGGCATCAGCAAGGACGACATGCGTCCGCAGAAAGTCTGAGACCATGGAATTGCCCTTTGACCTGTCCACCGGCCAGGGGGCATTTCTGGCCGCCGCGTTATTCGCGGCGGCCGTTATCCGGGGCTTTTCCGGCTTCGGATTCTCCGCGATTTTCATCATTCTAGCGGCTTTGACGACCAATCCTCTGCCGCTGATCCCGGTGGTGTTTTCCTGCGAAATCGCCATGACCGTCTTTCAGGCCCGCGACATCCGCCCGCATATCGACTGGCACCGTGCCTTTGCCCTGCTGGCAGGCGCCGCCGTCGCCACCGTCCCCGCGATCGCCATTATGGCCCGGCTGGGCGAGTTTGAAGCGCGGCTGGCAGTATCGAGCCTGATCCTGTGCCTGAGCCTGGTGCTGCTGAGCGGCTGGCAAATCAGCCGCCCCATCGGGCGCAATGGCACTGCAGGCGCCGGCGCCCTGGCCGGCATTGCCAACAGCGCCGGGGTCGGAGGCCTGGTTACCGCGGCCTTCCTGACCGCGCAGCCGATTGCCCCGGCGGTGTTCCGGGCCACGATGATCGTGTTTCTGACCGGCATCGACATCATGGCGCTGCCGGTGATGGCCGCAAACGGGCTGGTGGGGCCGCAAACCCTGACCGGCATCCTGCTGGCCTTTCCCATTCTGGGCCTCGGCATCTGGGCCGGGTCCCGGACCTTTCATGTGGTCTCGCAGTCGCTGTTCCGCCGCGCGGTGGTGCTGATGCTGACCACGCTGTCGCTGATCAATATCGCGCGGCTGGCGTTCTGACCGTCCCGCCCTGCCCCGAAACCGCTGTTACAGGACCGCATTCCGTGACCCATACTTTGTCCCCGCTCGAACTGCTGAAGGCCGAAGCCCCGGCCACCCGCCCCGTTGTTGCGCTAAGCGAGGGCACGGATCCCCGCGTGGTGGCGGGCGCCCTGGCGGCGCATCGTGCGGGGATCGCCGACGTGATCCTGGTCGGTCCGCAGGCTGAAGTCGAAGCCGCGCTGCAAGCGGAGGGCGCCGAAGCCAGTGAAGGCGTTGCGGTTCATGATCCGGCCACCTCGGAGTTGACCGCCAGCTTTGCAGCCGAGTATTATGAGCTGCGCAAGCACAAGGGCGTGGATGAGGCCAAAGCCCGTGCCGCCGCCGAGACGCCGCTGGTTTATGCCGCCATGCTTGTGCGCCTGGGCCATGCCACCGGCACCGTCGGCGGCGCCGTCCACACCACCGGCGACGTGGTGCGCAGCGCCATCCAGGTGATCGGCATGGCACCGGAGGCCGGCATGGTCTCCTCCTTCTTCCTGATGTACCCGCCGGAAGGCGCACCCGAGGGCGCCCGCGCGATGCTCTATTCCGACTGCGGCCTGGTGATTGATCCCAAGCCTGCTGAGACGGTCTCCATCGCTGCTGCCTCGGCCCAATCGGCCAGCGCGCTGTTGCGGGTGGATCCGAAATTGGCCTTCCTCAGCTTCTCGACCAAGGGCAGCGCCAAGCACCCGGCGGTGGACAAGGTGACCGAAGCCCTGGGCCTGTTCCAGGAAGCGCACCCGGAGCTGCCCGCCGATGGCGAGCTGCAGTTCGACGCCGCCTTTGTGCCCTCGGTGGGTGAGCGTAAGTCCCCCGGCTCCGCTGTCGCCGGTCAGGCCAACGTGATGATTTTCCCGAACCTGGACGCCGGCAACATCGGCTACAAGATCACCCAGCGGCTGGGCGGTTACGCGGCCATCGGGCCGGTGCTGCAGGGGCTGGCCAAACCCGCAAACGATCTTTCCCGCGGCTGCAGTGCCGAGGATGTGACCCAGATCATCGCCGTCACCATCCTGCAGGCCGCAGACAACTAAGGGACAAAAATTTGAACGATGGTTCCAAAAACCTAAACCCGCTTAGAACACTATTCCCTTTTTGAGGCTTTCCGTCATACGGTCGCCCAAAACACCCAACAGGACCCGCCAATGACCCACCAGCAGCCAATCCTAGACACCTCGCCGAAGGTCTCGGACGAGATACGGAAGACCACATGCTACATGTGTGCCTGCCGCTGCGGCATCAACGTGCATATGAAAGAGGGCAAGGTTGCCTATATCGAGGGCAACCGCGACCACCCGGTGAACAAGGGCGTGCTCTGCGCCAAAGGCTCGGCGGGGATCATGCAGGTCAACGCACCGTCACGGCTGAAAGCGCCAATGCTGCGCACCGGGCCGCGCGGCTCCGGCCAGTTCAAGGAGATCACCTGGGACGAGGCGCTGGCGATTGCCGTGGGCTGGCTGGAACCTGTCCGCCACGAGGCGCCTGAGCAGCTGGCCTTCTTCACCGGCCGCGACCAGTCGCAAAGCTTCACCAGTTTCTGGGCGCAAAGCTATGGCACGCCGAACTATGCGGCGCACGGCGGCTTCTGTTCGGTCAACATGGCGACCGCGGGCATCTACACCATGGGCGGCGCCTTCTGGGAGTTTGGTCAGCCCGACTGGGACCACACCAAGCTGTTCCTGCTGTTCGGCGTCGCTGAGGACCACGATTCCAACCCTATCAAGATGGGCATCGGCAAGATCAAGAAGCGCGGCGCGCGGGTGATCGGCGTCAACCCGATCCGCTCCGGCTACAACGCTGTTGCGGACGATTGGGTCGGCATCACCCCGGGCACCGACGGGCTGTTCATCCTGTCGATGATCCATGTGCTGATGAAGGCCGGCAAGATCGACCTCGACTACCTCAGCCGCTTCACCAACGCACCGGTGCTGGTGAACGCCTCGGAAGGGCCTGAAAAGGGCCTGCTGATGCGTGACGCGGACGGCAAGATGCTGGTCATCGACCGCAACACCGGCAAGCTGACTCCGTTCGACCAGCCTGGCGTACGCCCGGATCTGTCGGCAGTCTACGAAAAGGACGGCGTCACCCACCGCCCGGTCTTCCACCAGATGGCCGAGCGCTATCTGGCGGACGAATACGCCCCCGAAGCGGTTGCGGACAAATGCGGCATCCCGGCCAAGCGCATCCGCGCCATCGCAGGCGAGCTGGCCCGTGTCGCCTTTGACGAGGCGTTTGAGCTGGACCACGAGTGGACCGACTTCCGCGGCGAGAAACACTCCAAGATGATCGGCCGTCCGGTGGCCATGCACTCGATGCGCGGTGTCTCGGCGCATGCCAACGGCTTCCAGACCTGCCGCGCGCTGCATGTTCTGCAGATCCTTCTGGGCACGGTCGAGGTTCCCGGCGGCTTCCGCTTCAAGCCGCCCTACCCCAAGCCGGTCGAGGCGCACCCGACCCCGCACTGCAAGGCCACACCCGACACCCCGCTGGACGGCCCGCACCTGGGCTTTGTGCGCGGACCCGAGCATCTGGCGCTGAAAGAAGACGGCAGCCCGGCGCGGATCGACAAGGCCTTCACCTGGGAAAACCCGATGTCGGCGCATGGCCTCATGCATATGGTGATCTCCAACGCCCATGCAGGCGACCCGTATAAGATCGACACGCTGTTCATGTATATGGCCAACATGTCGTGGAACTCCTCCATGAACACCAAAGGTGTGATGGAGATGCTGACCGACAAGGATGAGAACGGCGACTACAAGATCCCGCATATCATCTATTCGGACGCCTATAGCTCCGAGATGGTGGCCTTTGCCGACCTGATCCTGCCGGACACCACCTATCTGGAGCGTCACGACTGCATCTCGCTGCTGGACCGCCCGATCTGCGAGGCAGAGGCGGCGGCCGATGCAATCCGCTGGCCGGTGATCGAGCCGGACCGCGACGTGCGCGGTTTCCAGACGGTGCTGATCCAGCTGGCCAACCGCATGAAGCTGCCGGGCTTCACCAATGAGGACCGCTCGCCCAAGTGGAAGGACTATGCCGACTACATCGTCAACCACGAGCGCAAGCCAGGCATCGGCCCGCTGTCGGGCTTCCGCGGCGAGGACGGCAGCAAGACCGGCCGCGGCGAGGTGAACCCGGAGCAGCTGGATAAATACATCGAAAACGGCGGCTTCCACGTCGCCCACATCCCGGAGGGCGCGGATTACTACAAACCCTGGAACGCCGCCTATCAGGACTGGGCCGTGGGCATGGGCCTGTATGACAGCCCGCAGCCCTATCTGTTCCAGCTCTATGTCGAGCCAATGCGCAAGTTCCAGCTGGCCGCCGAAGGCCACGGTGAACGCCAGCCGCCCGAGCATCTGCGCCAGCGGGTGAAGGACGTGATGGACCCGCTGCCGATCTGGTACGAGACCGACCAGCAGGGCAATGAGGGCTTCACCGTCAACGCGCTGACCCAGCGTCCGATGGCGATGTACCACTCCTGGGGCACCCAGAACGCCTGGCTGCGCCAGCTGCACGGCCGCAACCCGCTTTATGTCCCGACCAAGCTGATGCGCGAGAACGGGCTGCAGGACGGCGACTGGGCCAAGGTCACCTCGCCGCATGGGGAAATCACCGTGCCGGTGATGGAGATGGCGGCACTCAACGACAATACTGTTTGGACCTGGAACGCCATCGGCAAACGCAAGGGCGCCTGGGCGCTGGAGGAGGATGCGCCGGAGGCCACCAAGGGCTTCCTCTTGAACCACCTGATCCACGAGCTTCTGCCCGCCAAGGGCGATGGCATGCGGTGGGCCAACTCCGACCCGATCACCGGCCAGGCGGCCTGGTTCGATCTCAAAGTCAAAATCGAGAAGGCCGCGGCACCGGCGGATCTGCAGGAAAGCCAGCCTGCTTTCCCGGCGCAGGATTCCCCGGTCGGCACCGGCCCGAAAGAACTGAAGTGGAAAGTCGGTAAATGATCCGCACCCTTCCTCTTGCCCGAAATATCCCGGGGTCTGGGGCAGCGCCCCAGCCTGCCCTCACCACTATTGCGGAGGTATGCTGACATGACCCAGCTCCCCAACTCCACAGACCGCAAAATGGGCCTGGTCATCGACCTGGACACCTGCGTCGGCTGCCATGCCTGCGTGATCTCCTGCAAAGGCTGGAACACCGAAAACTACGGCGCGCCGCTGTCGGACCAGAACCCCTATGGCGGCGACCCGTCGGGCACCTTCCTGAACCGGGTGCACTCCTATGAGGTGCAGCCGGAGCAGGGCCATGCGCAGCTGATCCATTTCCCCAAGTCCTGCCTGCACTGCGAGGACGCACCCTGTGTCACCGTCTGCCCCACCGGCGCCAGTTACAAGCGCGTCGAGGACGGCATTGTGCTGGTGAACGAGGACCATTGCATCGGCTGCGGCCTCTGCGCCTGGTCCTGCCCCTACGGCGCGCGGGAACTGGATCTGGCCGAAGGGGTGATGAAGAAATGCACCCTCTGCGTTGACCGGATCTATAACGAGAACCTGCCGGAGGTGGACCGCATCCCCTCTTGCGTGCGCACCTGCCCGGCAGGCGCGCGCCACTTCGGCGATCTGGGCGATCCGGACAGCGATGTCTCCAAACTGGTGGCAGAGCGCGGCGGCATGGACCTGATGCCTGAGATGGGCACCAAGCCGGTGAACAAATACCTGCCGCCCCGCCCCAAGGACACCATCGAAGAGGAGATCGACATCCTCGCGCCGCTGCTGGCGCCGGTGGCTGAGGAACCGCAGGGCTTCATGGGCTGGCTGGACAAGGCCCTCGACAAACTTCCGGGAGGAGCGAACTGATGCATCCCGCACCCTCAGTTATCATCTTCACCACCCTGTCAGGGCTTGGCTTTGGATTGCTGTTCTTCCTTGGCCTCGGCCAGCCCGCTGTAACCGGCACAGTGGCCTTTGTGTTCTACGTCATCGCCTTTGGCCTGGCTTGCGGCGGCCTCCTGGCCTCGACCTTCCACCTGGGCCACCCGGAGCGCGCCTGGCGCGCCTTTACCCAGTGGAAAACCAGCTGGCTGTCGCGCGAAGGCGTCTGCGCTGTTGGTGCCCTGATCGTCATGGGCCTTTACGCGATTGGCGCGATGTTCTTGGACAGCCAGTGGACCTTGCTGGGCTGGATCGGTGCGGCACTCAGCCTCGCCACAGTATTCACCACCTCGATGATCTACACCCAGCTGAAGACCATCCCGCGCTGGAACATGGAGCTGACACCTGCGGTGTTCCTCTCCTTCAGCCTGGCGGGCGGTGCGCTGCTGGCCGGTGCCGAGGCCGTAGCGCCCTGGCTCTTGGCCATCGCAGGTGCGGTGCAGTTGGCCTACTGGGCCAAGGGCGACAAAGCGCTGGAGGCCTCCGGCACCAACCTGGGCACTGCCACCGGCCTGGGTGATCGCGGCGCGGTGCGGGCGTTTGAGCCGCCGCACACCGGCTCCAATTACCTGCTGCGCGAGTTTGTGCATGTGGTGGGCCGCAAGCACGCGCAGAAGCTGCGGATGATTGCCTTTGTGCTGGGCTTTGCGCTGCCGCTCCTGCTGATCCTGACTCCGGTTCAGGGTGTTGTGATCAAGCATCTGTTTGCCGCCCTTGCGGTGATCTCGCACCTGGCAGGCGTCGCCACCTCGCGCTGGCTGTTCTTTGCCCAGGCCGAGCATGTGGTCGGCCTCTACTACGGCAAACGCTGACACGTCCCGGGGCGCCCACTGCGGCGCCCCGAACTTTTTTCCGGCTTTTTCTTCCGGCCCTGTCACAAACCGCCCAGCTGTCTCGTCCTGTTCCTGAACCCCTTAGAAAGGAACAGACAGATGACCCCGCGCCTTGACTACTTTTCCATTGCCTCCGACCTGTTTCAGCCGATGCTGGAGCAGGAAAAACTGTTCAAGGAGAGCACCCTGGAACACAGCTTGGTCGAGCTGGTGAAACTGCGCGCCTCGCAGATCAACGGCTGCGCCTATTGCATTCACATGCACAGCCATGACCTGCGCGCCCACGGTGAAAGCGAAGACCGGATGCACCTGCTGAACGCCTGGCGCGAGTCGCCGCTGTATTCGGACCGGGAGCGCGCTGCCCTGGCCTGGTGCGAAGCTCTCACTCGTGTCGAGACCACTGGTGCGCCGGATGCGGATTATGCTGCGGTTCAGCAGCATTTCGAACCGCGCGAGCAGGTGGCGCTGACCTTGCTGATCTCGGCAATCAACGCCTGGAACCGGATTGCAATCGGCTTCCGCACCCCGCATCCTGCCGCCCGGGAGGCAAGTGCCGCATGAAGGCTCAGCAGCAAACAAAGGGAACCGATGCGTTCCTGACAGCCCGGCCGCGATTGTTCGCGGCCGCCTACCGGATGCTGGGTACGGTGAGCGATGCCGAGGACATTCTGCAGGACGCGTTCCTGCGCTGGCAGGCGGCCCCGCAAGCGCAGGTTCAGGATCCGACCGGCTATCTGATGCGGATCACCACGCGGCTGTGCCTGGATCAGCTGAAGTCGGCCCGGGCCCGACGCGAGACCTACCCCGGCGAATGGCTGCCCGAGCCGGTTCTGACCGAGGATGCCACCGAACTGCTGGACCACGACGTCACGGTGGCCCTGCTGCTGGCGCTGGAACGGCTGTCGCCGCTGGAGCGGGCCGCTTTTCTGCTGCATGACATTTTTGACGGTGCTTATGAGGATATCGCCGCCGCGCTGGAGCGCTCGCCCGAGGCCTGCCGCCAATTGGCGGCGCGCGCCCGACGCAAGGTGCAGCAGCTGCCGCCCAATGAGCTGGAAAGCCCGGAACAGGGCTTGGAGCTGGCCGAGGCCTTCTTTCATGCCTCCCGCACCGGCGATATGGCCTCCTTGACGCGGATGCTGACGCAGGACGTGCAGCTGATCTCGGACGGCGGCGGCAAGGCGATGGCGGCGCTGAACCCGATTTACGGGCGCGACAAGGTCCTGCGCCTGATCGAAGGCATTGCGCGCAAATTCGGGCAAGGCGACCCGGACCGCTGGCGGACCTGCCGGCTGAACGGCCTGCCGGCCATCCTGCATTGGGCCGAGGACGGTATTCTGCAGGCAACCTCCCTGGAAATCCGGGACGGCCGGGTCTCCCGCATATATGTGACCCGCAATCCGGACAAGACCGCGCATCTGGCCGAAGCGCTGGCATAGAGCGGGCGGGAGGGGCCAGCCCCTCTTGCCCCTTCGGGGCAATTCACCCC
>NZ_JWLC01000030.1:0-120378 GCF_000813745.1 Leisingera sp. ANG-M1
TTCATCAATGCGCTGGGCCGCCACCAGCTTCAGCGGGGCCGGGCGCGATGCCGGGCTTGCAGGGCGGGTGGAGGCGGCGGGGCGGGTTTCCGGGCGGCGCGGGCGCACCACGCTGGCCAGATCGTCGCGGTAGGGTTTGGCCTCGTCGCTGCCGGTGGTACCAGCCGGGCCATCGGCCTTGGTGGCGGCAACCGCGGCCCGCAGCTGGCTGTAGGCCTCACGCGAGGAAGCGGCGTCAGGATCCTCCAGCTTTTCATCGGCCGCAGCCATCAGCCGGGTGACATCGCTGTCGGCAAGGCCGGCGGCGGCTTGCGGGGCGGCCCCGGGGGCTTCCCCGGCAGCATCGGCCGCGGTTTCTTCGGGCTGTTCCGACGCGGCGAGGATTTCAGCCTCGACTTCGGCCAGCTCGCGCATCAGGTCGGCTTCGTCCTCCTGCGAAAGCGCGTCTTCGGCCTGGTCATCCTTGGCGCTGTCTGCAGCTTCCTGGGCACCGTCCGCAGCTTCCTGCAGCCGGCCCGTCGCAACAGCTCTTTCAAAATCGCTGCGCTTGACCTTGGCAATGCGGACGCGCACCGGCGGTCGTTGCGGCGCGGCGGCTTCCTCGGGCTCGGGATCTGCAATGCTTTCCCCGCGGTCTTCATCACCGGTGGAGTCATCTTCGGCGGCGGCCTGCAGATTTTTGAACAGGCTGTCGTCAAAGGCTTCATCCGGATCGCCCAGGGCGGCCTCGGCATCGGCTTCGGCTGGTTGCGCGGCGGCGGGTGCGCCCAGGTCCAGACGGTCCAGCGCCTTGGCGATCTCGTCGTCGCCCTCGTCGTCGAAATCCGGCTCGCCTTCGCCGTCATCAGCCAGCAGCGCGGATGAGATTTCCTCGGCGGCGTTTTCCAGCACGTCGTCGGCGTGCTCGTCTTCGCTGAAATCCTCTTCGGGCGCCTGAGCGACCACTGCGCGGATGCGCTGCAGCTTGGCAGCAATGCTGTCGGCGGCGGGCACGGTGTCCTCGCCGGCGTCCGCTGCTGCGGGCTCGGGCTGGATCTCTTCCGCTACGGGTTCTTCCCCGGCTCCGGCCTCTGCCTCTGCCTCGGCCTCGTTGACCTCAAGCAGTTCAACTTCCGGGGCTTCGGCCTCGGCGGGAGTGTCGTCGCTTGCGGTTTCCAGCACAGCCGCGATGGTGTCTTCGGCTTCGGCTTCGGCTTCGGCTTCGGCTTCGGGTGCTTCTTTTGCAACCGCTTCCGGCTCTACCGCCTCGGCGGGCGCTTCCTGGATGTCTTCGGCAACAGTTTCGGTCTCAGCAACTTCAGTCTCGGCCACAGGTTCCGGGGCCGGGGTAACCTCGGCGGCGACCTCTTCGGCGGGGGCGGCTGCCGGTTCAGCGATCTCTTCTGCAACAGCTTCCGGTGCCGGAGCCTCAGCTTCCATGGCCGGTGCTGCGGGGGCTTCTGCTGCGGGCTGAGCGGCGGGCGCTTCAACTGCGGGGGCGGGCTGTTCAGCAGCCGGCGCGGCTGCCGGGGCAGCCGCGGGTGCGGGAGCAGGCGCCGGGGTTTCGGCCGCGGCGGCGCCAAGCGCCGGGGTGGCGGCGCGCAGGTGGATGCCGCCTTCGCTGGTGCGGGCCTCGACCTGGCGGGCAATCTCGCGCTGGGCAATGCGTGCCAGCATGTCCGCATCGGGTTGCGGCGGCTCGGCACCGAAGTACCGGTCATCGGCCGCAAGGTCGCGGAAATACTCGGCAATCGCTTTCATTGTGCCGAAGGAATCCTCAAACCCTTCCAATGTGCAGGAAAAGGTTCCATAGGATACGGTCAAGACTTTGTTGTTATGTACCATCAGCTCGCTCGTCTTCGTCACATTCGCTGTCGTTCACCATATTGGCTAGAAGGACCAATTTTGCTCGAATCCGTGCAATTGATCGTATCATTTTGTGTTCACATTGTGACCTGTTTCCAAAACTGGCAGGAATGGCGCCCATGAACGCGAAGATTGTTGATGAAATCGAACCAATCACCCTGGTGGGCGGTGGAGAAATCGCTTTGGGGGCGCTGGAGGAGGCTTTGGCGCTGGCACCGGTGCTGGTGGCGGCTGACGGCGGCGCGGCGGCGGCGCTGGCGGCGGGGCATGTGCCGCAGGCGGTGATCGGGGATTTCGACTCGTTAAGCGAGGCCGTTCGGGTGCAGCTGCCACCCGAGAGCCTGCACCCTGTGGCGGAGCAGGACAGCACTGATTTCGACAAGGCGCTGCGTTCAATTGCGGCGCCGGTGGTGCTGGCGGTGGGGTTTCTGGGCGCGCGGGTGGATCACCAGCTGGCGGCCTTCAATACTCTGGTGCAGGGGCATGATGCGCCTTGCGTGCTGGTGGGGGAGACCGAGGTGATCTTTCACCTGACTCATCCGGTGGCGCTGCCCGCAAAGGCAGGCGAGGTGATCTCGCTGTTTCCGATGCAGCCGGCAGCGGGGCGGTCAGAGGGGCTGGAATGGCCGATTGACGGTTTGCGCATGTCGCCGATGGGGCGGATCGGCACCTCAAACCGGGCAACGGGGCCGGTGCGGCTGGAGCCGGAAGGGCTTGGCCTGCTGGTGATTGTGCCGCGGCGGCTGCTGCGGGATGTGATGAACGCGCTCAGGCGGGATTAACGGGCGCCGGCCCTAGGCGGGATTGACCGGGGGCTTCAGGCGGGGTTGATGCGTTCTTCGGTTTCCGAGGCCCTGCGCTCGCGCAGCACAGCATAAAGACCCGCGCTGATGGTCAGCAGGATGCCGAACGCGGCAAGCGTGTTGGGGAGTTCTGAAAAGATCAGCCAGCCGAAGAACACCGCCACCGGGATCTCGAGGTATTGCATCGAGGCAAGCGTTGCGGTGGGGGCGTAGCGCAGGCTCCAGGTCATCAAGAGGTGCGCAATGGTGCCGAGCACGCCGGTGGCGGTCAGCAGCCACCAGGTATGGCTGGGCGGGGCGTTGAAGTTGAGGCCATCAAACCCGGCGCTGTCGCCGAACCACAGCATCGGCAGCATAAAGAAGCTGGCCAGGAGGCCGCAGACCGCCTGCAGCGGGACCGGCTCGGTCTCCTTGGCGATCTTGCGGGTCACCAGCATGAAGAGGGCAAAGATCACCGCCACCAGGACGGGCCAAAGCGCGTTCCACCCCACCGCGGCAAAACTGGGCTGAATCACCAGCAGGGTGCCGGTGAAGCCGACGACGCAGGCGCCGAGGCGGCGCAGCCCGACGTCCTCGTTCAGCACGTATTTGCCCAGGAGCAGCATGATGAAGGGCATCACAAAGGCAATCGCCACCGCATCTGCCAGCGGCAGGTATTTGAAGGCGGTGAACATGGCGCCGACGCCGCCCATTTGCAGCAGGGTGCGAAGCAGCACGTAGGGCAGCACATGGCGGGGCATTTTCAGGGAAAGCCCGAGCAACCAGGCAAGGGGGACCAGCAGCGCGGCCTGGAACCCGAAGCGGGCAAAGACGATCTGCCCGACGGGGATATGGGCGCCCAGCAGCTTGGCGATGGCGTCGCAGACCGGGATGGTCACGCAGAAGCCCAGCATCAGGGCGATGCCGAGGAGGGGGCGGTCCTGTGTCATGGCGCCACGCTAGGCCTGCGCGGTGTGCGGCGCAAGCTGGAGTTGCGGGGAATGGAGGGGAACGCCGGCATCCGGCAAAGGATTTGGTGCGTTTTCTTGCTGCCGTCTTGCAGCACAAGGCCCGGGCCTGACCTTGGGAGGGCGCGAATGCGCCTTCGTCATGCTGAAAGCTTGCCTCCGGCAAGACGGGAAGGTCAGGCGTGGGCCGTGCCACTGCGTGACACGGCCCAGGAAAGACGGAACATCTTTGCGTCAGCAGTTCGGCACGTTCACGGCGAGGCCGCCGAGCGAGGTTTCTTTGTACTTGTCGTGCATGTCGGCGCCGGTCTGGCGCATGGTTTCGATGCAGGCGTCCAGCGGCACGAAGTGCTGGCCGTCGCCACGGAGTGCCAGGGAAGCCGCGGAGACCGCCTTGATCGCGGCTAGGCCGTTGCGCTCGATGCAGGGGACCTGCACCAGGCCTTTGACCGGGTCGCAGGTCATGCCGAGGTGATGCTCCAGCGCGATCTCGGCAGCGTTCTCCACCTGTTCCGGCGTGCCGCCCATCACCGCGCAGAGGCCTGCGGCGGACATGGCGGAGGCCGAGCCGACCTCAGCCTGGCAGCCAGCCTCGGCGCCGGAAATCGACGCGTTGTATTTCACCAAGCCGGCAATGGCGGCGGCGGTCAGCAGGAAATCCTCGACATGGGATTCAGACGCGCCCGGCACGTGGTCGAGGTAGTAGCGGATCACCGCCGGCAGGGTGCCTGCGGCGCCGTTGGTGGGGGCGGTCACAACCTGGCCGCCGGCCGCGTTTTCCTCGTTCACTGCCATCGCATAGACGCTCATCCAGTCGTTGATGGTGTGCGGCGCGGTCAGGTTCATGCCGCGTTCTGCCATCAGCGCGTCATAGATGCCCTTGGCGCGGCGGCGCACCTTGAGGCCGCCGGGCAGGATGCCGTCGCGCTCCAGCCCGCGGTTGATGCAGTCGTTCATCACCTGCCAGATGCGGGCGGTGCCCTTGGCGAGGCTGTCCTCGCAGCCGCGGGCAATCTCGTTGGCGCGTTTCATGTCCGCGATGGACTTGCCGCTGGATTTGGCCATCTCCAGCATCTCGGCTGCGGATTTGAACGGGAACGGCACCGGGTCGCCTTCGTCGGTCGCCTTGCCTGCGGCCAATTCTTCCTCGGTGACAACAAAGCCGCCGCCGATCGAGTAGAACACCTGTTTCAGGATCACGTCGCCCTGGGCATCGGTGGCCATCAGGATCATGCCGTTGGAATGGCCCGGCAGCGCATGATCGTAGTCAAAGATCATGTCGGCCTTGGGGTCGAAGTGCAGCTCGCCCAGCCCTTCGGGGTGCATGGTGTGGGTCTTGTTCAGCTCCGCCAGGAAGGCCTCGGCCTTTTCGTCATCATAGTCATGGGCGACAAAGCCGCCGAGGCCCAGGATGGTGGCGCGGTCGGTGGCGTGGCCGAAGCCGGTGAAGGCGAGCGAGCCGTGCAGCGAGGCGCGCAGGCCGTGGAACTCGAAGGGCGACGCGCGCATCATGTCGAGGAAGCGCGCGGCGGCGACCATCGGGCCCATGGTGTGCGAGGAGGAGGGGCCGATGCCCACCTTGAACATGTCGAAGACGGAGAGGAACATTAGGTGGCTGATCCTTCTGGGGGATTGGCATAGACGGGGGAAGTGAACGGGGTCGCGCCGAGGCCCTCGGCCTCGCGGGCAACAGAAACGGCGGGGCGGTGCTCCAGCGCGGAGCAGAGGCGCTGGAGGTGCGGGTACTGGGCCATGACGAACCAGGATTTGCTGGTGTTCGCCGGGTATAGCGCCATCCAGCGCATCTGGCAGGCAAGGTAATAGTCCAGCACCGACGGCACCGGCGCGCCCAGCCAGGCAGGACGGTCGGCGGCGGCGCGGTCAAGGTTGGTCAGATGCTGGTGCAGC
This sequence comes from Leisingera sp. ANG-M1, assembly GCF_000813745.1. Lineage (GTDB taxonomy): Bacteria > Pseudomonadota > Alphaproteobacteria > Rhodobacterales > Rhodobacteraceae > Leisingera. Next base: position 5,504 of record NZ_JWLC01000030.1, read on the forward strand.
CGCTGGCGCAGGACCTTGCGCAGCTGGTCCTGCTGTTCGGTACCGGCGCCGATGTATTTCTCGGGGTAGAACAGCATCCGCAGATCGGCGTGCAGCGTGTTGGAGGCAAAGAACAGCCATTTCAGGAAGGCGGCCCGCTCCGGCGCATCCGCGGCGGGTGCCATGGCGCCATGCCGGTCCGCCAGCCACAGGAGAATGGCGGAAGTCTCGAACATCGGGCCGGCGGGGGTTTCCAGCACCGGGATCAGCCCGTTGGGATTGAGCGCCAGATACGCCGGGCTGCGCTGGGCGTCTGCGGCCCGGTCGACCAGCACCGTTTCATAGCTCTGGCCAAGCTCCTCCAGCACCAAGCGGATGATCAGCGAGGCGTTGTCGGGGGCGTAGTGGAGGCGGTAGTCCTGAGTCATGGCGCAATTTTATGTCGCAAAGCGTCGCGGCGTGTGTTCATTTCCGGCGTTTCCAATAGGAAACCCGCCTTTGTGATGCATGTTTCTTAGGCTGCAAACGGACCGCTTGCCAGAGGTATTCTCTGCCGGCGGTCGCATACCGTTTCCGGGTGGAGGCACGGGCCCGCCAGCCCCGGACGGCGCCGGCCGCGGCGGCTGGCGGAATGAGTATTTGGGACCGGAAAGAAGCGGGGGCGCAGCGCGCCGCAGGCGGGCTGCCATGCCCAAGGCTTTGCGGCTCATCTTTGATGAGGCTCAAAGGCGCGGGAGCGCTGCCGCAGCCCCGGGGCGTGCACCGGGAAACGGGGCGCCGGGTCAGATCCGCCGGGCCGTGCAGACAAAATGCGTCAGCGACAGGAAGAAGCGGCCTTCTTCTGCCAGTTCCTGCTGTTCGTGCACCCAGGCCTCTGCGTCGTCTGCGTCGGCGGCGCCGATGTCCACGGCAAAGGCCCGGATCAGCTGGATCATCATTGCTGCCAGCCCGTCCGGGCGCAGAGCTGTGTCGCATATGGTGACCGGGTGGATGCCGCCGGGCCGATAGCCGCAGGTGCGCAGTTCGGAGGGCAGCAGTGCCGGCAGGGCGCGCTCGGCCATGTGGCGGCCCCAGGCCTCGAGCATCCGCTCCATGCGCCGGGTGTTGTCGCTGTGCCAGGCCAGGGTGTCCCAGTGGATGTCACCCACAACCAAGAGCCCACCGGGCTTTAGCACCTGGTGCAGAGCGCGCAGGGCAGGGCGGCGGTCTGTCAGATACTCGAACAGCTGCAGCGCTGCGGCCTTGTCGAAGCTGGCTTTGCCGAACGGCAGGCGGGCAGCGTGGCCTTCAACCAGCGTCACATTGTCCCGGCCGTTGATGCGCTGGCGTGCCGCAGCCAGCATCTGCGGGCTGGCGTCCAGCCCGGTCACATGGCCGCCTGGCCCGACAGCGCGGGACAGTTCCAGCGTCAAAAGCCCGTTGCCGCAGCCCAGGTCCAGGATGTGCTCGCCGGCTTCAGGAGCCAGCGCATCAAATGTGGCCCGCCGCCGTCGCGAAACATCGGCACCCTGGTAAGCGTCCTCGAGCAGGCGGGTCGTCTCTTCATCGAAGTTCAGCATGAATAAGTGTCCCCTAGCAAAATGAGCTATAGCCCGGGGCGGACGGATTTCCAGCCAGCCCCGGTAAAACCGTTGCGAGCCCCTCGCGCGGCGCGTGCGAACCGCCTATAAGTTTTGCAAAAGCTTTTGCATGGAGACCCCTGATGTCCGGAGAACTGTCGCCGATCGACAAGGCGAAATTCGTTGCAGCCAAGCGCGCGGCCGAGCTGGTTGAGGACGGAATGCGGGTCGGCCTGGGGACAGGCTCCACCGCGGCCTGGCTGGTGCGCTGCCTGGGTGAGATGGTGAACCGCGACGGGCTGCGGATCACAGCGGTGCCGACGTCGTCGCGCACCGCGGCGCTGGCGCGGGACGTCGGCATCAACGTGGTGTCGCTGGACGAGGTCAAATGGCTGGACATGACCATCGACGGTGCGGATGAGTTCGATGCTGATCTGAACCTGATCAAAGGGGGCGGCGGCGCGCATCTGCAGGAGAAAATTGTTGCCACCGCCTCGGACCAGATGGTGGTGATTGCCGATGCCAGCAAATCGGTGGAGCGGCTGGGGGCCTTTCCGCTGCCGGTGGAGGTGCTGCCCTTTGGCTGGCAGAGCAGCCAGGCGCTGCTGGAGGAGACCCTGGTATCGATGGATGTGATGGGCCGCAGCACCACTCTGCGGATGAACGGCGATGCGCCGTTTGTGACCGACGAGGGCAATTACATCCTGGATCTGCATTTGAACCGTATCGGCAATTGCCGCCAATTGGCGCTGGTGCTGAACCAGATCCCCGGCGTGGTCGAGAACGGGCTGTTCATCGACATCTGCGACACCGTGGTGATCGGCTATGGCGACGGGCGGGTCGAGGTGCGCGATATCAACGAGGGCACCGTCGAGAAGGACAAGCTGGATTTTGTTGAGAACGACAACCTGTTCACCGACCTCCAGGATTAAGCTGCTTTAAGGTATCGTTCGGCGGGCCGTCTCTGCGCCGCGCCGGAGGCTCGCTTTTACAGTGGCGGCGGGCAATCCGGTTCCGCCCGCCGCCGGGCAGCGCCCCGGCAGCATTGCTGCGGGGCGCGCTTTAACCGAAATGAGAGTTTTCCGCCTCACAAACCTGCGTGAAATCAGCGCCGAAGGTTGAAAGCGGCGCAGGAACGCCCACTTGGGCATATGGCGTTTGGTCTCCGGTTGTGGGATACCAGCACAAGAACTGCAAAGGGCGGAAATTCATGAGCTTTGATTACGATCTGTTTGTCATCGGCGGCGGCTCGGGCGGGGTGCGCGCAGCCCGCGTGGCGGCGCAGGAAGGCGTCAAGGTGGCGCTGGCCGAGGAAGACCGCTATGGCGGCACCTGCGTGATCCGCGGCTGCGTGCCGAAGAAGCTGATGGTTTTCGCTTCCGAATACTCGGGCATGGTCGAAGATGCACAGGCTTATGGCTGGGATATCAAGGCGGGCGACTTCAGCTGGGACACCTTCAAGGGCAAGCTGCATGCAGAGCTGGACCGGCTGGAAGGCATCTATCGCAACATCCTGAAAAACAACGGGGTCGAAAGCTTTGACCAGCGCGCCAAGCTGGCCGATGCCCATACGGTCGAACTGGCCGACGGCACCCGCAAGACCGCCAAGCACATTCTGATCGCCACCGGCGGCTGGCCGACTGTGCCGGAGTTCCCGGGCTCGGAGCTGGCGATCACCTCGAACGAGATTTTCCACCTGGATGAACTGCCGGAGTCGATCCTGATCGTCGGCGGCGGCTATATCGCGTCCGAGTTTGCGGGCATCATGAACGGGCTGGGTGTGAAGACCACTCAGTTCTATCGCGGTCCGCAGATCCTGCGCGGCTTTGACGAGGAAGCCCGCAATGTGGTGGCCGAAGGCATGGCAGAGGCAGGTGTAAACCTGCAGCTGAACACCAATGTCACCGAGATGCGCGAAGAGGGCGGTAAGATCCGGGTGACCGACACCCACGGCAATACCCATCTGTTCGACAAGGTGATGTACGCCACCGGACGGGCTCCGAATGCGAACAACCTCGGGCTTGAAGAGATCGGCATCGAGCGCGGCAAAGGCGGCGCTATCGTGGTCGATGCCTACAGCCAGACGGCCGTTCCTTCGGTCTTTGCAGTGGGCGACGTGACCGACCGGGTGAACCTGACGCCGGTGGCGATCCGCGAGGGCATGGCCTTTGTCGAGACCGTGTTCAAAGGCAACCCCACCAGCCCGGACCACGACCTGATCCCGACGGCGATCTTTACCCAGCCCGAGATGGGCACCGTGGGCCTCAGCGAAGAAGAGGCGGCGGCACAGGAGCCGGTTGAGGTTTATGCCACCTCCTTCAAGCCGATGCAGCAGAGCTTTGCGGGCCGGGCCCAGAAAGTGCTGATGAAGCTGGTGGTCAGCAAGGCGACCCGCAAGGTGCTGGGCTGCCATATTGTCGCACCCGGAGCCGGAGAAATGATCCAGCTGGCCGGAATCGCAGTAAAAATGGGTGCAACCAAGGAAGATTTCGACCGCACGGTTGCGGTGCACCCGACAATGTCGGAAGAGTTGGTAACGCTGAAGACTCCGGTGCGCTCGACCTGATCGAACGTTCCGGCAAGAACCAGAACTTATGCCGCCCATCGTCATGCATCATGGGCGGCAGCAAACGGATAGGAGACAAATGGCGGGCAATAGCGGTGGCCCATGGGGGGGCGGTGGCTCCTCTGGCGGCGGAGGCAACCGGGGCAATAATGGCGGCGGCAACAATGGCGGCGGCGGCCGCAAGCCGGACGACAACCAGATCCCCGAGATTGATGAACTGGTGAAGAAAGGCCAGGAGCAGCTGCGCGTCCTGATGGGCGGGCGCGGCGGTTCCGGCGGCGGCCGCGGCGGGCGCGGCGGCGGAGGCGGCGGCGCGCCGCTGTTCACCAAGGGCACTTTGGCGCTGGGCGCTGTTGCAGCCGCGGTGCTGTGGGGCTTTTCCAGCTTCTACACCGTCAAGCCGGAAGAACAGTCGGTAGAGCTGTTCCTGGGTGAGTATCTGGAGACCGGCCAGCCGGGCCTGAACTTTGCCCCCTGGCCGCTGGTTACCTATGAAGTGATCCCGGTCCGCGTGGAGCAGACCGAAAACATCGGCGCCGGTTCGCGCGGCGGCGATGCAGGCCTGATGCTGACCGGCGATGAGAACATCATCGACGTGGATTTCCAGGTGGTCTGGAATATCTCGGACCCGGCGAAATACCTGTTCAACCTGGCTGACCCGCGCACCACCATCAACGCGGTGTCGGAATCGGCGATGCGCGAGATTATCGCGCAATCCGAGCTGGCGCCGATCCTGAACCGCGACCGCGGTGCGATCACTGCCCGTCTGGAAGAACTGATTCAGACCACGCTCGACAGCTACAACAGCGGCGTGAACATCATCCGGGTGAACTTTGACGGTGCCGACCCGCCGGAGCCGGTGAAAGATGCCTTCCGCGAAGTGCAGTCGGCGGGCCAGGAGCGCGACCGTCTGGAGAAACAGGCTGATGCCTATGCCAACCGCAAGCTGGCTGGCGCCCGCGGCCAGGCCGCGCAGACGCTGGAAGAGGCCGAGGCCTACCGCGCACAGGTGGTGAACGAAGCGCAGGGTGAGGCAAGCCGCTTTACCGCCGTTCTGGAGGAATACCAGAAAGCGCCGGAAGTGACCCGCAAGCGCCTGTACCTGGAAACCATGGAAGAGGTTCTTGGCCGCGTGGACAAGATCATCCTGGATGAAACCGGCGGCGGCAACGGCCAGGGCGTCGTGCCCTATCTGCCGCTCAACGAGCTGCGCAAACCGCAGGGGGGCAACTGATGCGGAAAACGACTCTTCTTCTGCCGCTTCTGGTGGTTCTGGTCATCGCGCTGCTGTCCTCGATCTTTATCGTGGACGAGCGCCAGAAGGCGCTGGTGCTGCGCTTTGGCCGGGTGGTTGATGTGCAGGAAACCCCGGGCCTGGCGTTCAAGCTGCCGGTGGTGGACAACGTGGTGCGCTATGACGACCGCATCCTCAGTGTTGAGGTCGGCCCGCTGGAGGTCACCCCTCTGGATGACCGCCGCCTGATCGTGGATGCCTTTGCACGCTACCGGATCTCTGACGTGGAAACTTTCCGTCAGGCAGTCGGCGGCGGCGGTATCGGCGGTGCCGAGCTGCGTCTGGACAAGATCATGCGGGCGCAGACCCGTGAGGTTCTGGGTTCGGTGTCCTCTAACGACATCCTGTCGTCGGACCGTTTTGCGCTGATGCTGCGTATCCGCAATGGCGCGATTGCCCAGGCCCGCCAGCTGGGTCTTGAGGTGATCGACGTGCGCCTGAAGCGCACCGACTTGCCGCAGGCCAACCTGGAAGCCACCTTTGCCCGGATGCGCGCCGAGCGTGAGCGGGAAGCGGCGGACGAGATCGCCCGCGGTGAAGAGGCGGCGCAGCGCGTGCGTGCCCAGGCAGACCGGACCGAGGTCGAGCTGGTCTCCGAGGCAGAGCGCGAAGCCGAGGTGATCCGCGGTGAAGCCGACGCCGAGCGTAACGCGATCTTTGCTTCGGCCTATGGCCGCGACGCGGAGTTCTTCGAGTTCTACCGCTCGCTGAACGCCTATGCGAATTCGCTCTTGGCCGGAAATTCCTCGCTGGTGCTGTCGCCGGACAACGAGTTCTTCAACTACCTGAAGTCCTCGGACGGCAAGGCGGTCACGCAGTAATGGGGTTCATCCTCCTGGCCCTCGGGCTGGTACTGATTGCAGAGGGGCTGGTGTACGCACTGGCCCCTTCGCTTGTGGAGCGGCTGCTGGAAATCCTGCGCACGCTAACCGAGGCTGAGCGCCGCAATGCCGGGCTGGCGGCGCTGGCGCTGGGGCTGATCCTGGTCTGGCTGGCCTTCCGGTTCGGGATTTGAGGCGCGCTTTTCCCCGTAGATTTTCAGCGAAAACGTAATCGTTCCCTGCTAGGATGCCCCCAGCAGGGAGCGCGCCTGCCGCTGTGCAAATGAAACCGGGTCACAGGGGCTTTATTCCTTGCAACATTTGTTGCGGCACGGGCGGAAGTTCCTACATTGGATTCAACAAGACTCCTTCCGGCATTACCGGCCTCAGCGCCCGCCCGGGCGGAGGAGAAAATTAGAAGAATGAAAAGATGACAAGGAGTAGTTCCGTGCAGCCACAGGCAATTGCAATTTCCCGCCAGGCAAGCGGCAGCAGCGCGATGATGCGCCTGATGTGGCTTGCGGTGCTGAGCATGGCGGTTCTGCTGGTGCAGGCGGTCTCTGCGACGGCGCGGCCCGAGAGCCTGGCGCCGCTCGCCGAAGAGGTGAGCCCCTCGGTGGTCAACATCACCACCACCACCGTGGTGGAGGGGCGCACCGGCCCGCAGGGCATCGTCCCGGAGGGCTCGCCGTTCGAGGATTTCTTCCGCGAATTTCAGGACCGCAACAATGGCAACGGCGACCGGCCGCGCCGGTCTTCGGCGCTGGGCTCGGGTTTTGTGATCTCCGAGGATGGCTATATCGTCACCAACAACCATGTGATCGAAGGCGCCGATGAGATCGAGATCGAGTTCTTCCCCGGTGAAGGCCAGCCCAAGGAGCTGCTGCCCGCCAAGGTGATCGGCACCGATCCCAACACCGATATTGCGCTGTTGAAGGTCGAGGCGCCGATGCCGCTGAAGTTCGTGAAATTCGGCGACAGCGACACCGCCCGTGTCGGGGACTGGGTGGTGGCGATGGGCAACCCGCTGGGACAGGGGTTTTCGGTCTCGGCCGGCATCGTGTCGGCCCGCAACCGCGAGCTTTCGGGCTCTTATGACGACTACATCCAGACCGATGCGGCGATCAACCGGGGCAACTCGGGCGGGCCGCTGTTCAACATGGACGGCGATGTGGTCGGGGTGAACACTGCGATTCTGTCGCCCAATGGCGGTTCGATCGGCATCGGTTTCTCGATGGCCTCCAATGTGGTGGTCAAAGTGGTCGATCAGCTGAAGGAATTCGGCGAGACCCGGCGCGGCTGGCTGGGTGTGAAGATCCAGGATGTGGATGCGGATCTGGCCGAGGCGATCGGTCTTGAGAAAGCCCGCGGCGCGCTGGTCACCGATGTGCCTGAGGGCCCTGCCAAAGAAGCGGGCGTGCTGGCCGGCGATGTGATTGTCAGCTTTGACGGGGTCGACGTGAAGGACACCCGCGCTCTGGTGCGCCAAGTCGGCAATGCCGATGTCGGCAAGACGGTGCGGCTGGTGGTCTATCGCGAAGGCAAGACCGAGACCCTGCGGGTGACTCTGGGCCGCCGCGAGGATGCGGAACGTGTCGCCTCCGGTCCGGAGAGCAGCGAAGGCGGTCAGCCGGATGTTTCCGAAAAAGAGCTGCTGGGGTTGTCGGTTGGCGTCCTGAACGACCAGCTGCGCGGCGAGCTGAACGTGGCCGAAGGGATCGAGGGGCTGGCAATCCTGTCCGTCGACGAAACCTCGGAAGCCTGGGAGAAGGGGCTGCGCGCCGGGGATGTGATCACCGAGGCGGGGCAGCAGAAGGTTTCCTCCATCAGCGAGCTGGAGGCCCGGGTGTCGGAAGCCAAGGAGGCGGGCCGCAAGTCCTTGCTGCTGCTGGTGCGCCGCGGCGGTGAGCCGCGTTTTGTGGCGCTGAACCTGAGCGAATAAGCGGCGGCGACTATCGCTGCGCAAAACGGAAGGCCGGGTGTTTGCCCGGCCTTTTTTCGTGGTCTTGAAGTCGTTGTGTGCCTGGCAGGGACCAAGGGTTTGCAACCCGCAGCGCGATTCTGGTGCGGCTGGCGGGGCACGGCCCGGAATGCTTGCAGAATTCGGGCACACCCGGCCGCAGCGGGCGGTGAGGCCGCAAAAGGGAAGAGCCATGTGCTGGCGGGCACATGGCTCTTGTTGGACAGGCGGCCGTTGGGATGGAACGGATAACGGCCGTCTATGCCGCGGTTATCGCCGGGATCCAGGCCGGCTTCTGTAACCCGGATTACAGAACGCGGATTTTCCTGCAGATTTCCGGGCCTGAAGATCAGATGGAGTCGGGTTCTGCCAGTACCGCCAGCTCTTCGCGGTCCAGGATTTGCACGCCGCCGCGGCTGATGCTGACCAGGCCGCTGCGTTTCCAGGCGGCAAGGGTTTTGGAGACGGCTTCGCGGGTGGCGCCGACGAACTCGGCGAGCTCGGCCTGAGATAGGGCAACGCGCCCGTCGCTGGCCTCGGGCGACAGGTACAGCAGCTTGCGCGCCAGCCGCACCGGCATCGGCAGGAACACCTGCTCGTTGAGCTGGGTGTTCATCCAGCGCATCCGCTGGCCCGCCAGCCGCAGAAGGTCGGCGGCAAGGTCGGGATGGCGGCGGATCTGCTCCAGCACATCGCCGCTGCGCAGGCGCAGCACCCGGCTGGGCTCGGCAGCGATGGCAGTTGCGGTGCGCTCGCCGGGGTCAAAGAGGGTGATCTCGCCGAACACCGCGCCGGGGCGCATCATGTCGAGCGACAGTTTGCGGCCCGAGGCTGAGAGCACCGAGAATTCCAATGCGCCTTCAGTAATGGCGTACAGCGCGTCGCCAGGGTCGCCCTGCTCGAACAGCACCTCGCCCTGTCGCAGGCGCACCTCGGTGGCCTGGCTTTCCAGCATCCGCCGCAACGGACCAGAAGCGCCGGAGAGAAAGCCGGTATCGGGCAGGCGGATTTTCAGCATGTGCAATTCTTTCGCGTCTGTGGCCCAGTCTGGCCGGACCTTAGCAGAGGGCTGAGCCGCGGGGAACCGGGCAGCTGAACCGTTTGGTTCAGCCGGCCACGGCAACCAGCCCCAGCTTGCGGGCGGAGGCCAGCGACAGGGTGCCGCTGTCCAGCCCCTGCGGTGCCTGGTAGCGCTGCACGGCCTTGCGGGTGGCTTTGTCCATCTGCCCATGAATGGGACCGCGGTAGAGGCCCCGGGCCGCCAGCGCCCGCTGGATCGTGCGGATGAAATCCGGGGTCATCGAGGCCGGGCAGGGGATTTCGAACCAATGGTCCTGGCGCGGCTGCACGATCTGCTGGCTGGTCTCGGTGCGGAAGGCTGCCGGGCGGACAACCTGGCCGCTGCTGTCCAGCTGCGCCGGTTCCGCAAGCACCTGGCTGGTGACGGTTTCAATCACCGCTGGTGTGGTGTGTTTGCTCCAGCAGCTGCCGGGCGGCGCGCCGGGCGGGGCATAGCGGCCCTCGCGCTGGACGCTGCTGCCGGGCTGCGGCTGGACACAGGCAGGCAGTGCCGCCAGGGCTGCCAGCAGCAGTGCGGGCGCAAAGCGCCGGCTGAGGGGGGATTTCGGTGGCTTCATGCCCGGTTGCCTCTGTCAGCGCCCCTGCGAGTGTTTCCTGCCGGTCCGGGCGCCGTTGCTTTGGCGGCAGCCTAGCCGAGTTCCGGGCCTGGCGCAAAGGCCGGATCGTGCTGGCGGCTTTGTTCTGCCAGCAGGAGATCAAGCATGGGGGAGATGTCCTCGACCGTCTCGGCGATCACATGGGTGACGGAGTGGGAGCGCTGCAGCCGCCCGGTGACGCGCAGCAGCCGGCCCGAGATCACCGCGCGGCGGAAGGCCTCGTAGATTTTGCGCCAGACGATCACGTTGACCACGCCGGTCTCGTCCTCCAGCGTGACGAAGATCACGCCCTTGGCGGTGCCCGGGCGCTGGCGCAGGATCACCAGCCCGGCGACGGTGATGCGGGCGTTCTCCGGCGGCTCCAGCAGCCGGGCGGCGGGCAGGCAGTGGGGCGGGCGCGGCCAGGGGCCGGGAGCATGCTGAGGAGTGCAGGGCGCGGCAGCGGCAGGGGCTGGCATGAGGAAAACGGCTCCGCGGATGAGAATTATCTGACGTGAACAAATGTAGAACATAGTGCGGGAAAGTCCAGCAGCGTCAGCATCGGGTCGCAATTGGGGCTGGCACCGGCGCAGGCGCTTGGCTACACAGTCGCCCAAGTACCGGAAAAGGGAAGAGAGCTGACAATGGCAAAGATCACTTACATCGAGCACAACGGCACCGAGCACGTCGTGGATGTCGCCAACGGGCTGACCGTGATGGAAGGCGCGCGCGACAACAACATCCCCGGCATCGAAGCCGATTGCGGCGGCGCCTGCGCCTGCTCGACCTGCCACGTGTACATCGCGCCGGACTGGGTCGAGAAGCTGCCGGCCAAGGACGACATGGAAGAGGACATGCTGGACTTTGCCTATGAGCCCGATCCGGCCCGCTCGCGCCTGACCTGCCAGATCAAGGTGAGCGACGCGCTGGACGGCCTGGTTGTGCATATGCCTGAAAAGCAGATCTGATGCGGAACAGGGCGCTGCGCCGGCCCCTGCGTGTGGGGGCCGCCCGGGTCCGCAGCGCCGGGCTGGCGGGGTGCCTGTGGCTGGCGGCGCAGGCAGCGTCTGCGTGTGAAGCCAGCTACCCTGAGCGCGGCCTGCCGGGACGCAGTGCGGAGGCCGCCTTTGCCAACCGGACCGCAGGCGGCCGGCATGAGTTCTGGGCGCCGCGGAATGCGGAGCTCAGGATGTTCGCAGCCTATGCGGGCGCGACCGGCGAATATGGCCACGGTGTCCTGGGCGGGCTGAAGGATGCGAAAGCGCTGACAATCCATGTGTACCGGCCTGGCAGCAGCCGTATTACCTGCCCGGCCGAGGCCGCCCTGCCGCAGGGGCATGTGTTCGAGGATACCGCACCGCGCTTGGCGGACCTGGACGGGGATGGCCTGCCTGAGGTGATCGCGGTGCACAGCTCTGTAGCTGACGGCGCCAGGCTGGAGGTCTACAGCCGCCGCGCAGAGCTGCTTGCGGCAACACCGCCGATCGGCACCCGGAACCGCTGGCTGGCCCCCATCGGCGCGGCGGATCTGGACGGCGACGGGCATGTGGAGATCGCCTATATCGACCGCCCGCATCTGGCTAAGACGCTGAGGATCTGGCGCTACAAGGATGGTGAACTGGCCGAGGTTGCCAGTAAGGCGGGGCTGACCAATCACCGGATCGGCGAGGAATTCATCACTTCCGGCATCCGCGATTGCGGCCAGGGGCCGGAGCTGATCACGGTCAGCGCCGGTTGGGACAGGGTTATCGCCTCCCGGCTGGAAGATGGCAGAATCAGCAGCCGCGATATTGGTCCGTTCCCGCCGGACAGAGGGCTGCAGGACAGCCTGGCCTGCAACTGAGCGCTGTCCGCGCCGCGCGTCAGCGCGGCGCCAGGCCCAACTGAGAGGCCGCTCCGCAAGGCGTGGCTGGAACAGGCAGGAGCACCGCCGCAGCCCTGGCCGCAGCGCGGCGCCGGACGCGCGGTTTGCTGCGGACGTGCCCTGTGTTTCAGATTTATTCACCATCTTCAGCCTATTCTCCCCCGAACGGGCAGAACCGGGCGGCACTTTGCCTGGACCGGCTTTACAGGAGACAGGCGCGTGAGCTTTACCCCTTATGTATTCGGAACCGGGATCGCCGGATGGACTTTTCTGCAGCGGACCCAGGAAAAGCAGATGGAGGTTTTCGAACAATCCCCGGTGCTTGACCGGACGCTCCAGGACTTTACCCAGCGCATCACCAGCATCCAAACGCCGGATCAGCTGCTGGATGACTACAACCTGCTGACTGTGACCCTTGGCGCTTTCGGTCTGGACGAGGACATCGGCAACCGGGCCTTCATCAAGAAAGTGCTCGAATCCGATGTGGATGATCCGCTGTCCTTTGTAAGCCGCCTGAATGACAGCAGGTACCAGGCGCTGGCTGAAACCTTCGGCTTTGGCAGCGACGATGGCCCCAAGCTTCCCAGTGCCCGGGCCGGCGACGAATTTGCGGGCATCGCCTCGCCGGATGAACTTCTGTCAAACGGCACGCTGCTGCGCAAGGCGCTCAGCAATGCCGGGCTGGAAGGGATGGAGAATAACCAGTTCTTCCTGCAGAAGGTGCTGGAATCCGACCTGAACGATCCGGAATCCTTCGCCAACAAACTGTCGGACCCGCGCTTTGCGGATTTTTCCCGCCAGTTCAATTTCGGCGCCCCGCGGGAGTATGAGAACGACATCCAGGCCCTGGTCGGCGAGTTCAACAAACACACCGAGGGGCTGGCCAGCGCCGATGACCTCTTGGAGGATGAGACGCTTCTGCAGGCGGTCATTGACACGTTCGACTTGGAACGGACCAGCCCGGATTTCCTGCGGCGGGTGCTGAATTCGGATACCACCGATCCGGATTCCTTTGTCAATCAGCTGGAAGACACGCGCTATCTTGCCGTGTCAGAGGCGTTTGGCTTCGGCTGGCCGGACATCAACGGAATAACGGACCCGGAAGAGCTGCTGGGAAATTCCGCCCTGCTTGAGGCTTCGCTGGAGCAGTTCTCGCTTGGCAATCCGGGCGAGGATTACTTGCGGCAGGTTCTGGAATCGGATCTTTCCGACCCGGCATCTTTTGTGAACCAGGAAGAGAACCTGGCCTTCTATGATTTCGCCGAAGCGTTCCAGAACGAATGGCCCGCGCATGTCAGCAAGATGCAGGTCTTTTCCGATGAAATCACTCCCAGGCTGGACGAGCTGGAAAGCGCCACGGATCTCGTCCTGGATCTGAGCCTGTTCGAAGCTTCGCTGGACATTTTCGGGCTTGGCCACCGCGACACGGAACTGGACGTCATGATCCGGACCCTGGATTCGGATCTGTCGTCCAGCATTTCCTATGCCAACCTGCACCGGGACAAAAGCATGCAGGCCATGGCCTATGCCTTTTCCTTCAACAAGGGCGAGACCGGGCGGGTGTACCCGGAGGGGTTCGCGGAAGAGCTGGCCGATCTTTACACCACCCGGCAGTTCGAGATCGAAATCGGGGAAACCGACCAGAACATGCGGCTGGCGCTGGCGTTTGAGCGGGAACTGCAAAGCGTTGCGGATTCGGGCGGCAGCGAGGACGCCCATTGGTACAACATCATCGGCTCACCGCCCCTGAAGACGGTTTTCGAAACGGCACTCAGCCTGCCGTCCGGCTTTGGCCAGCTGGATATTGAACGCCAGCTCAACGAGATGAAGGACCGCACTTTTGCAGCGTTTGGAACCACGCATCCGGCAGATCTTCTGGAACCGGAAATGCTGGATCAATTCCGGCGCCGGTTCCTGATGCTGAGCGATCTGGCGGCTTTCCAGTAAGCTCTGCACCGCAGGCTGAACACTTGCCGCCAAGCCGCTCCGCTGCCGGGTGAGGGCGGGTGGCTCCTTTTTAGCGGCCGGGGCCGGACTCTGGCTTCTTGCTAGGAATGCTGCTGGATATTGCTGCTGGCCTGGAGCGGGCCCGCAGCTGGACAGTTGCGGCCGCCAAGGCAAGGCAGCTCTGCCCGGACGTTGTGATCTTTCGGGGCCGCCGGGCGCTTAGGCGCCCGGCTGTGCCCAACTGCAGCGGTCAATCTTCGATTGGCCGGCCGCAGGCGGGAGCGCCCCGCCCGCGGCTGCTTACTTCAGCGCGCGCCAGCCGATGTCGCGGCGGAAGAAGCCTTGCGGCCAGTCCACCCCGTCAACCATCGCATAAGCCCGGTCGCGGGCCTCTTGCAGGGTTTCACCGCGCGCGGTCACGTTCAGTACCCGGCCGCCAACCGCCAGCACCTTGCCGTCCTCCGCCTTGGTGCCCGCGTGGAACACCATGTTGCTGCTGTCCTCGGGCAGCGCGTCCAGCCCCTTGATCTCGGACCCTTTCTCATAAGATCCAGGATAGCCCGCAGCCGCCATCACAACGGTGATTGCGTGGTCATCGGCCCAGTTTACCTGCGCTTCTGCCAGCCGGCCTTCGGCGGCGGCATGCATAAGATCCAGCGCCTGGGCACCCAGGCGCATCATCAGCACCTGGCATTCCGGGTCGCCAAAGCGGACGTTGTATTCCACCAGCCGCGGCTGCCCGTCTTTGATCATCAGGCCGGCGTAAAGCACCCCCTGATACGGCATGCCGCGCTCGGCCATCACCCGCATGGTGGGTTTCACGATCTCTTCCATCGCGCGGGCTTCGATCTCGGCTGACAGCACCGGTGCCGGCGAATAGGCGCCCATGCCGCCGGTGTTGAGGCCGGTGTCGCCTTCGCCCACCCGCTTGTGGTCCTGGGCAGAGCCGATCGCCAGCACGTCCTCGCCGTCTACCAGCACAAACAGCGAGGCCTCTTCGCCTTCCATGAATTCCTCGATCACCACCTCGGCGCCGGCCCCGCCGAATGCACCGCCGAACATGTCATCGATGGCGGCGATGGCTTCGTCCTCGGTCATCGCAATGATCACGCCCTTGCCGGCTGCCAGACCATCGGCCTTGACCACAGTCGGAGCGCCGTGTTCGCGCACATGCGCCTTGGCGGCATCAGCGTCGATGAAATGGCCGTAGCCTGCGGTCGGGGCCTTGGCCGCGTCGCAGATTTCCTTGGTGAAGCTCTTGGAGGCCTCCAGCTTGGCCGCCGCTTCCGAAGGCCCGAACACCAAAAGCCCGGCTTCGCGCAGCCGGTCGGCCACGCCTGCGGCCAGCGGCGCTTCGGGGCCGACGATCACGAAATCAATGGCGTTTTCCTCGGCAAAGGCAGCCACCGCGCCGCCGTCCTCGATGTCGAACGCGGCGCAATCGGCGATCTGCGCAATCCCGGCATTGCCCGGCGCCACGATCAGCTTGTCGCATTTGGGGTTCTGCATCACCGCCCAGGCCAGCGCATGTTCGCGCCCGCCGCTGCCAAGGATAAGGATGTTCACGTCGCTCTCCACTTGCTAAGCCTTGGGCGCGGTCTAGTGATTGAGGGCCGGACAAGCAAGAGATGCATTGTTTTATGGGCAATTTGACCAACCCGGAGCTGTGGGCGCGGATCAGGGATTACCGGTTCCTGACGTTGCAGGACGGCAGCTCCTTTCATGACTACGTCAGGAAAAAGACCGGCTGGGACCGGCGGGTCACCGCTGTGGCCATCAATGAATATTTGAGGTTCGCCTATCTCTGTTTGGCGTCAGGCCGCGGCGCCATTCCTTCGCCGGTCATCGACGCAGTCTGGCACCTGCACCTCACATTGACCGAAGATTACTGGGACCACTTTTGCCCGGAGGTGCTGGGGCGCAAGCTGCACCATATCCCGTCCCCTCTCAGGCATCATGACAATCCCCGCTATCTGGAAACGCTTGCGCTTTATGAGCAGGAGTTCGGTGTGGCAGCGCCCGGGGACTATTGGCCGGCAAAAAGGGAAAGACGGCAGGAAATCCTGTTTTGGGCAGCAATCGCCAGCTGTGTTGTTGCCGCAGTGGCTACCGGGTTGGAGGTATTCTTCGGCTTTGCCGTCGTTCTATTTATTGCCTACGTCATCGCCCTGGGGCCAAGAAGCAAGCTGCATCAGAGTGGCGGAGGAGGCTGCGGCGGCTGCGGCGGCGATTGAGCCTTTCCGGGATTGGCCTTGGCGCGGCGGCCAACTATGCTGCGGACAAAACAAGACCCGCCGCGCGCCGCAGGAGAGCAGCCCCCGATGTCCGATCTTTTTGATGACCCTCAGCCGGGGCAGAACGCCCCCGAATTCACCGTCTCGGAAATCTCCGGCGAGGTGAAGCGCACGCTGGAGGGCACCTTTGGCCGCATCCGTGTAAAGGGCGAGGTGGGCCGGGTGTTCAAGGCACGCTCCGGGCATCTCTATTACGACATCAAGGATGACCGCTCGGTGCTGGCCTGCACCACTTGGAAGGGGCAGGTCTCCGGCTTGTCGGTAGTGCCGGAAGAAGGGCTGGAAGTTGTGGTCACTGGCCGCCTGACGGCCTTTGGCGCCCAGTCCAAATACAACATGAACGTGGATGAGGTGGCGGTTGCGGGGCAGGGCGCGCTGATGGCGCTCTTGGAGAAGCGCAAGAAGCAGCTGGAAGCCGAAGGGCTGTTTGCCCCTGAACGCAAGAAACCGCTGCCGTATCTGCCGCAGATCATCGGCGTGGTGACTTCACCTTCGGGTGCGGTGATCCGCGATATTCTGCACCGGCTGCGCGACCGCTTCCCGCGCAAGGTTCTGGTCTGGCCGGTAGCTGTCCAAGGGCAGAACTGCGCGCCGGAAGTGGCCCGCGCCATCGACGGCTTCAACCGCCTTACCCCCGGCGGCGCGCTGCCGCGCCCGGATCTGATCATCGTCGCCCGCGGCGGCGGCTCGATCGAGGATCTGTGGGGCTTCAACGAGGAGATCGTGGCCCGCGCTGCCGCTGCCTCGCAAATCCCGCTGATCTCTGCCGTCGGGCATGAGACGGATACCACACTGATCGATTTCACCTCCGACCGCCGGGCGCCGACCCCGACGGCGGCGGCCGAGCTGGCGGTGCCAGTGCGGCTGGAGCTGATGGCCTGGGCGGAAAACCAGGGTGCGCGGCTGACCCGTGCGGCAGGCCAGGCCGTGCAGCTGCGCCGTCAGCGGCTGGGCGATCTGTCGCGGGCGCTGCCAAAACCCGACACGCTTTTGGAAACCCCGCGCCAGCGGCTGGACCGGATTTCGGACCGGCTGCCCAATGCGCTGATCCAAGGCGTGCAGCGCCGCCGTTTGCGGCTCAGCGAAACCGCGGCCTCCTTGCGCCCTGCGACCCTGCGCACGCTGGTGCAGTCGCGCGGCGACCGGCTGAAGAACCTCTCCTCCCGCCTGACCCTGCGCCCGATCGAACGCGAGGTGACAGTGCAGAAAGACGCGCTCAGCCGGCTGGCGCAACGGCTGGACGCGGCCCAGTCCCAACGGCTTGAGCGGCAGCGCCAGGGGCTGGCCGCTGCAGGCCGCCAGCTGGAGATCCTCAGCTACAAGGCTACCCTGCAGCGCGGCTATGCCGTTGTGCGCTCGGGCGAGGAGATCCTCACCTCAAAGACCGCCGCTGCCAAGGCAGGCCCGCTGCAGATTGAATTTGCAGACGGTACCTTGGATCTGGGCGCACCGGACACAGCCGCGGTACCTAAAAAAACGGCCTCCAAGCCAGCTCAGGACACCGGCGGCAACCAAGGCTCGTTGTTCTAGGGAAGCGTTTCCAGCTTCTTTCTGGTTTACTAAATACTCACTGCGCAACAGCGGCCTTAGGCTCCAACGTCAGGGCCGTAGCACAGCATTTCCTCGCCGATCTCCTCGGCTTCATACAATTCGGTGGCGGCCGGGTCGTTTTCGAACCGGGCCGTCAGCCCGCCCGGGGTCAGCTCAAAGCTCCAGCACTGCGGGTCGGCGCGGTCCTGGTAAAGGAAACAGATCTGCCCGTTGTCCTCGTACCAGCTGCCCTCCTGGCATTTGCCGTCGAGAAAGGACCAGATCACCCGCCGTCCGGGCAAATAGCGCTCCACCCCGTACATGGCGCCGCCAAAGCCGTAGAACAGCGTGCGGCCTTGCGTGTAGCGATCGAACTGCTCGGCGTTGAGCGGCTCGCCCGCCGCTGCCGGGCCGGGCAAGGCCAGCAGGCCAAGAAGGGGAATCGTCAGTATCAGGCGCATGGCGCCATTGTGCCAGAGCGCCCGGCCTGTGGCCAAGCCTGAACGCAGCCTGCATTTTTTGCGGCGCTGATGGCGCCGGTGCTTTGCACTCGGCGCAAATCCGCATTAGGTGAGGGGCAAACCCCTTTGCGGAGATCAGTATGGCGTTTTTCTCAAAGCTCAAGGAACGGCTGTTCAAATCCTCGTCGAAGCTCGAGAAGGGGCTCGACGCAATTGTCGAGGATGGCGCGGACGGCGGTGCGGCGGACCCGCAGGCCGCCCCGGCAGAACCGTCTGCGGCAACTGCCGCGCCGGAACCCGCGGCGCAGCCTGAACCGGCTCCGGTTCCGCAGCCTGAGCCCGAACCGGTCCGGCAGGCTGCACCTGAGCCCGCACCAGAGCCAGCGCCTGCCGCCGAACCTGCGCCTGCGCCCCAGCCCGCACCGGAGCCGGAGAAAAAGCCCGGGCTGCTGGGCCGCCTGATGGGCCGCGGCACGGCTGCCGAGCCGCGCCGGGCGCTGGACGACGACATGCTGGAGCAGCTGGAAGAGCTGCTGATCGCTGCCGACATGGGCGTGGACACGGCGCTGCGGGTTACCGCCAATCTGGCCGAGGGGCGGATGGGCAAGAAAGTATCCAGCCGCGAGATCAAGGAATTGCTGGCGCAGGAAGTGGCCCGCATCATGGAGCCGGTGGCCAAACCGCTGCCGATCTATGCCAAACGCCCGCAGGTGGTTCTGGTGGTCGGCGTCAACGGCTCCGGCAAGACCACCACCATCGGCAAGCTGGCAAGCCAGTTCAAGGGCGCCGGCAAAAAGGTGGTGATTGCGGCGGGCGACACCTTCCGGGCCGCCGCGGTGGAGCAGCTGCAGGTCTGGGGCGACCGCGCCGGGGTGCCGGTGCTGACTGCACCCGAAGGCTCCGATCCGGCCTCGCTGGCGTTTGATGCGATGACCAAAGCTCAGGAGGAAGGCGCCGACCTTCTGATGATCGACACTGCGGGCCGTTTGCAGAACCGCGCCGACCTGATGGAGGAACTGGCCAAGATCGTCCGCGTGATCCGCAAAAAAGACGAAACCGCCCCCCACAACACCCTTCTGGTGCTGGATGCCACTACCGGGCAGAACGCGCTGAGCCAGGTTGGCACCTTCCAGCAGCTGGCGGATGTCTCCGGCCTGGTGATGACTAAGCTCGACGGTACTGCCAAGGGCGGGGTGCTGGTGGCGCTGGCCGACAAATTCGGCCTGCCGATCCACGCCATCGGCGTCGGCGAGCAGATCGACGACCTCGCCCCCTTCGATCCGGAAGAGTTTGCCGCGGCCCTTACCGGCCTGGAAAAATCCTGATCTCTTCTTCTGGCTGAAAATATCCTCCGGGGGTCCGGGGGTGGAAAACCCCCGGCTCTGCCGGCCTGAGCAAAGGCCCTGTTGTGAGTGATTGGCTGATCTCCCTGGAAGGCACCGAGGCCGGGCATCAGGCGGCGCTGTTCCTGGCTGTCTGGGCCGCCTTCCTGCATGCGGTCTTCGGCGCACTGCAAAAGGGGCGCCACGACCCTTGGCTGTCGCGCGGGGCGATCGACTTCTCCTATTGCGTGATGGCGGCGCCCTTTGCCTTCTTCGTGGTGCCCTGGCCCGAGCCGCATATGTGGGTGATCTTTGCCGCCGCCTGGGCCATCCATGTGTTCTACAAGCTGTTCCAGGCGATGGCCTATACCAAGGGCAGCTATACGGTGGTCTACCCTGTTGTGCGCGGCACCGGGCCCTTGTTCACGGTGATCGGCTCCTACTTCCTATTTGGCGAGGTCTTCACGCCGCTGCAATGGCTGGGGGTGGCGGTTCTGCTGGCCGGGATCTTTGGTCTTGCGGCCTACAACTTCGTCTTTCTTGAGACCAACCGCGACACCTTTGGAGTTGCGCTGCTGTTTGCCTTCATCACCGGGTTGTTTGTGGCAGGCTACACCACATATGACGCCTACGGCATCCGGGCGACCGCGGATCCGTTCACGTTCCTGGCGTGGTTCTTCATGATCGACGGGCTGGTGTTTCCTTTCATTGCGCTGGCCCGCTGGCGGAGGATGGCGGAGCCGCCCGCGCCTGGTCCCTTGATGCTGAAAGGGGTCTTCGGCGGGCTGGTGGCCTTTGCCTCCTTTGGCGCCATCATGCTGGCCACGCGGCTCGACAAAGTGGGCGAGGCAGCGGTTCTGCGGGAGACCTCCACCGTTTTTGCCGCCCTCATTGGCTGGCTGGTGCTGAAGGAAACCGTGGGCCCGCGCCGGATCGCTCTGATGGCTTTGATCGCGCTGGGGGCCGTGATAGTGGAAATGGGCGGCTGAGACCGCGAGCAGAGAAGACCGGAGGCCCGATGGCGGCGAAGAAGATCAACCCGACCCTGAAGATGGTGCTGGAATTCGGCCCCATCGTGCTGTTTTTCATTGGCTATCTGAAACTGAAGGACGAGGTCTTTCTGATCGGCGGCAACGAGTACAAGGGCTTCATCGTCATCACCGCCGCCTTCATCCCGCTGATGGTGGCCTCGACCATGGCCTTGTGGAAGCTGACCGGACACCTGTCGAAGATGCAGTTTGTCACGCTGGTGCTGGTGGTGCTGTTTGGCGGCATGTCGGTCTGGTTCAACGACGAGCGTTTCATCAAGATGAAGCCTACGGTGCTTTATCTGCTGTTCGGCGGTTTGCTGGGCATTGGCCTTTTGCGCGGGCAGAGCTGGCTGAAGGTGGTGATGGAAGAGGTGATGCCGCTGCAGCAGGAGGGCTGGATGATCCTGACCCGGCGGCTGTGTTTCTTTTTCTTTGCCCTGGCGGTAGCAAATGAGCTGATCTGGCGTTTCCAGAGCGAGGAAACCTGGGTTTATTTCAAGACCTTCGGCCTGCCGGTGGCGATGTTTGCCTTCTTCATGTTCCAGGGACAGCTGTTCCAGAAGTACGGTGCGGAGGAAGAGGCCGGCCCGGCGGAGTAAGCCGCAGGCCCATGCCGCAGCCAGCGGAGGGCTCCCGCGCCTTTGCCTCTCATCACAGATGAGAGAAAAAGCCTTGGGCCCGGCAGCCCGCCTGCGGCGTGCTGCGGTTCCGCTTCTTTCTGGTTGAAAATACCCTGGCCGAAGGCCCGGCGCCCGCGGCGCCGTATCCGTTCACTTGCCGAACAGCACCTGCTGCGCCTTGGTGTCCGAGCGGTCCGCCCGAAGATCCGCATGCAGCGCCCGGCCCGCCACCACGCCGGGGCGGGACCACATCAGATCCAGCCAGCGGGCCAGGTGCGGTTTGTCCTCCAGCGTCTGCTGCTGGCCTTCCCAGAGTGACGCCCAGGGCCAGATCGCCATATCGGCAATCGAATAGTCTGGGCCTGCAACGTACTCGTTCTTTGCCAGCTGCCGGTCCAGCACGCCATAGAGCCGGGCCACCTCATTGCGGTAGCGGTCCTGGGCATAGGGGATCTCTTCCGGCGCGTATTTCAGGAAGTGGTGCGCCTGGCCGGCCATCGGGCCGACACCGCCCATCTGCCACATCAGCCATTGGTCCACGGTCAGCCGGGCGCGCTCGTCAGCACCGTAGAAGTGCCTTGTCTTGCGGGCGAGATACTGCAGGATGGCGCCGCTTTCGAACAGGGAGACCGGCGCGCCGCCTGGGCCGTCCGGGTCGGTGATTGCGGGCATCCGGTTGTTGGGGGAAATCTGCAGGAATTCCGGTGCAAACTGGTCCCCCTTGCCGATGTCGATCAGGGTGGTTTCGTATGGCAGGCCCATTTCCTCCAGCGCGATGGAGACTTTCCAGCCGTTGGGGGTGGGCCAGTAGTAAAGCTGAACCGGATCTTGCATCTGCTGCCTCCGCTGCGGTTTGCGCCCAAAGGACCATAGGGGCAGGGCGGCGGGCAAGAGGGCAGGTGAAACACATCCATGTGATTGCGCGCACAGCTGCCTCGACCTGCCCGGAACCCGCGGCGCATCCGCCCTGCAGCCGACCTTTCGATGGCCCCGAAATGGCGATGGCAAGCGGATGCATTTTCCTGCCCGGATTTGCCTTGATAGCTCACCCGCGTTGTCCGGGCGGCTGACCTTGCGGCGTTCCTATGCTGCCCGGGCCTGAGAGTTCGGCCGGCATCGAAGCGTTTCCTGCCGCTGCATTGCCAGACTTGGCTACTGTGAGGGAAACAACCGGAGAGACCAATGACACTGCCCGAGCTCAAACACGACAGGTTTGTTCCCGAAAAAGGGTTGCGGATCATCGTGCAGGTGCCTGAGACCCGCGTTCAAAGGATCATAGATGCGGTTTTGGCCGAAGATGACTTGAAATACGGCGACTATGATCGCGTTACGTTCCGGACCGCGCCGGGGGTTCAACGGTTCAGATCGCTGGGCAGCGGGCGCAATGCGGCGACGGGAAGGGTTGCCGAAGTCGCTTGCGTGGAACTGTCGTTCTTTTTGCCGGGCAGCGAGGCCAGAGCCGTGAAGGTTCTTGAAACGGTTTACTCCTCCCATCCCTACGAAGAGCCGGTGGTGTTCGTGGAGCCATGTGTGCGGACGCTTCATATCCGGGGGCTGGATGAGGACAATCCAAACAGGTTCTGGAACAGCGCGGCCGAAGACTGGGTTCCGGCAGAGCACCGGTAACAACCGCGGCGCACCACGATATCAGGCCAGGCGGCATTGCCCCTATCCTTGAAGAAAGGGACGCTGCTGCATCTCCGGGGGGCGCTTGGCGTTTACTGGACTGAAGTAAGCCGGAGGATGTTTCCGGGCGGAGGCATATCCGCCTGATCCCGCCCGGATCACTGCGCCGAACCGGGCTTCCAAGGGGGCGGCCTGGAAACCCGGTTCGCTGTTTCTTAAGGCCAAGCCCAAAGTCACTCCTGCTGAGTGGCAGTCAGGGCGCGGCTGGCAAGAACGGCCAGCAGAGCCACCGCTGCAAAGGTTGCGAACAGCCAGATGGCGGAGTTGGCGATGGCCGCGGGATTGCCGGTCTCCTTGAAGCCCGTCAGATTGCCGGTCAGCCCGGCCACCGCGGTGCCGAAGGCCACAGCAAACATCTGAATGGTCGACAGGGCCGAGGCCGCCAGATCGCGTTCACCTTCGCTGGTGAATTGCAGGATGAAGGTATTGAGGTGCGGCCAGCCGATGCCGATGCCAATCCCCAGCGCGATCAGCGCAAGCGACAGCAGAAGTGTCAGAGCCGGGCCGGCGCTGCCGGACATCGGGGTGAACACGGCCAGCGCAGTGCAGGCCGCCAGCATCAGCACCGGACCCGCCAGAACAGCCCGGAGCATTCTACGGCCAGTGAAGCGGGCGGAATAGACTTCGGACCCGGCCCAGCCGATTGATACCAGCGCCGCAATGTAGCCCGCCATCAGCGGTCCCATTGCGTGCAGACGCTGCAAATACATTGGCATGAAGAACTCGGCATTCACGCAGAAAATCAGCAAAGCCATGACCGCGATTGCCAGAAACAACGGTGTGCCGGGCGTCATTGCCCCCCGCGGGAACAGCCGTACCCGGCCTTTCCGCTCTTGCCGCATCAGCGCAAGGATCATGAGAACGGACAGCAATACCGAGACGGCAGCCCAGGCGGGGGCCGGAGCCAGACCGCCCAGCGAAACCGCCAGAACCGAACCAGCCAGCAGCGCCAGCTGACCAAAAGCCACTGGTTCGGACTGTGTCTGCTCCTTGCTCCTGCGCGGCAGCAGCAGCATGGTCATCAGCACGAAAAGGCCGGTGACCGGCAGCATGACCCCGAACCCCAGGCGCCAGCTGCCGAACTCGGCGAAGATGCCGCCGACCGCCGGGCCGAGCAGCATCATGATGCCCCAGGTGCCGGACAGCAGCGCCATCGCTCGGGGCCAGAGACGCTCGGGGTAGACGAAAACAATCATCGAATAGCACAGGGTGAACAGGATCCCGCCGCCCGCGCCCTGAATGATGCGCCCCAGCAGCATGACCGGCATGTTTGCGGCCAGCGCTGCCAGCAGGCTGCCGCCGGCGAAGATCAGACCAGAGAGGGCAAAGCCCAGCCGCGGTCCGGTTTGCCGCAACAGTCTGCCTGTCAGCGCGGCGCTGAGGATAGCGGCCAGCGTCGCCAGCGTGGCGTTCCAGGCATAAAGCTGCTGGCCGCCGATCTCTGCCACAATGGAGGGCAGCATGGTGGCGGTGATCGTGATGTTGACGGCATGCAGGGCAATGCCGCCCGCCAGGACCGCGGATACGGCGGCATAGTTACCGGTCAGAATATCGCGCCAGCGGGCTTCTGCAGTCTGCTCGAAAGATGCGGTCATAGGCTGTCTTCCTCTTT
Source organism: Leisingera sp. ANG-M1 (assembly GCF_000813745.1). GTDB lineage: Bacteria > Pseudomonadota > Alphaproteobacteria > Rhodobacterales > Rhodobacteraceae > Leisingera. The sequence goes on from NZ_JWLC01000030.1 coordinate 29,705, forward strand.
CCGTCAGAGCTCAGTTCTGCGCCACATAGGCGTGGTCAGCGTTCTGTTCCGCCCATTCTTCGGCGTCGAACCCCTCAACCGCAAAGGTGAAGTTCGGCGGGATCACATCCGTCCTCAGATGTTTGGCTGCCTGATACTCCTCCGAGTGCCAAAACCCCTGAAGCGCTTCCATCGAAGGGAAGCGGAACAGGGTAAAGCGGGCATTCTCTTTCCATTCGCCCTCAAAGAGATCCATGGCCTGGCCGGTCTCTCCTGCAATGACGAGCTCGCCGCCCCATTTCTCCAGCAGCGGATGGGTGGCTTTGCCATAAGGTTCAAGCGTGCCGTGGCCCGCAGGCATAAACGAGCTGGCAACGAGGTAGGCGGGTTTCTGTTTCGACATCAGGTTCTCCAAAGGGCAGATTCGGTCTTGCCCTTGCGTTGCTAACTCCTCAACTTAAGTTGAGGTCAAACGCAAAATCGGGAGGGCGGAGCATGAAACGCATAGGCGGGCTGACGGTTGGCGAGGTTGCTGAACGCAGCGGCATCGCGGTGTCTGCGGTCCATTTCTACGAGCGCAAGGGGCTGATCTCTTCGGAGAGGAACGACGTCAACCACCGCCGCTACCCGCCTACGGTTCTGCGGAAGATCGCTGTTATCCAGGTAGCTCAGCGGGCAGGCATACCCTTGCGGGAAATTGGCCAGGCGATGGCGTTTCTGCCGGCTGAGGCCAAGGTCACCGCCAGGCATTGGGAAACGCTTTCAAGCCGGTGGACTGCCGAACTTGACGACCGCATCGCCCGCCTGCAGCGGCTGCGCGACGGTATGGCCAGCTGTATCGGCTGCGGCTGCCTGTCCATGGACACCTGCCATTTGTTCAACCCGGACGACGTGATCGGAGCCAATGGGCCGGGTCCGCGCTTTCTGGAGGAAGACGCGCCGGAGTCCTTCAGCCAGAGTTAACACGCCGCGCCTTGCGTGGGTTCAGGAAGCATGGGGAGATCCTGAATGCGTTTCTAAACGCGAAAGGCAGCGGGTTCCGTTCTGTCATCCGCTTTGCGCCGCCTGCCGGTAATTCCGGCATTGTTAAACGCGCCCGCCCTTGCATACTTCCGCCAAACCGGAAACGCTTGAATACTGCGGGCGCGTATGCGGCTTGGGCCTGCACAGCTGCAAGGAAGGACTAAGCAATGGCTTTCAACTTCATTCTGATGCTGACGGAGAACGACCGCACAATCCCGGATGCCCACGCGCGGCTGGAAGAAGCGCTGGAAGCTGGCGCGCGCCATATCGGGTTCAAGGATGTCGGCTTGCCGCTGGAAGACCTGCGCGGGCTGGCGCAAACCATCCGGGCGGCGGGCGGAAGATCCTATCTGGAGGTGGTCAGCCTGGATGAGGACAGCGAACTGGCCTCGGCGCGGGCTGCCGTCGGCTTGGATGTGGATTGCCTGCTCGGCGGCACACGGGCGGCGGCTGTGACTGAGGTGATCCGCGACCATCCGCTGCGCTACTATCCGTTCCCCGGCCGCATCACCGGCCATCCCAGCGTGCTGGAGGGACCGGCCGGCGATATCGCTGCCTCGGCCCGCGCGCTGGCCGATCTGGAGCATGTGCACGGGCTGGACCTGCTGGCCTACCGGTTTTCCGGCGATGTGCCGGCGCTGATGCAGCAGGTCGCGCAGGCGGTGGCCAAGCCGGTGATCGTGGCCGGCAGCATTGACAGCAAGGAGCGGATCAGCGCGGTCGCACAGTCCGGTGCGCAGGGGTTCACAGTGGGCACGGCGGCCTTTGCCGGGGCGTTCCAGGCCGGGGCGAGCTTTACCGATCAGGTGCGCTCAATCCTGGCACTGACTGCGAGCGCGCAGGCTCTGTCTACGGCGCCGCGGCGGTTTGCGCTGGTGGCCCATGATGACCGCAAGGCGCATCTGCGCGCCTGGGTTCTGCGCCACAGAACGGCTCTGGCCGGGCACAAGCTAATCTGCACCGGCGGCACCGGCGCCCTGGTGTCGGAGGCCTGCCCGGAGTTGAATGTCCGGCGGCTGCAGCGCGGATCAAGAGGCGGCGACCAGCAGCTCGGCGCGCTTGTGGCCACCGGCGAGCTGGATGGGGTGATCTTCTTTGCCGATCCGATGGCGTCGCATGGCTATGATGTCGATCTGCAGGCGCTGACCCGGCTGGCCATCATGCATGACATCCCGATGGCGCTCAGCGCTGCTGCAGCTGACCTTATGGTTACGGCGTTTCTCGCTCGCAATTGAGCTTTTACGTTCGGGTTGCCACTGCACTGGGCTGGCAATTCTGCGGTTTCCGGCGGTGCATCAGATGGCCAGGGGCTACCGGAAGACCCAGAGCCGGGGTTAATAAATACAATTCTGAGGAGAATTTTTGGCCGCTTGAGAGGATGCTGGGCGGCGTTCCAACCGCTTAGCCTGAGGGCAGGCTGGGTCCTTGGTATGCGGCCCTGCCGTCAGGAGCGTAGCGGATTGATGGATCTGAGGAACAAGTTCAGGCAGTTTTCCACCGATAACAGCGGCACCATGCTGGTGACCTGGGGGCTGAGTTTTGTGGTGCTCCTTGGGATTGCGGCAATGTCTTTTGATCTGGGGCGCGTGGGGATTACCCGCAGCGAGCTGCAAGCTTATACGGACAATGTGGCGCTAGCGGCCGCAGGCGAGCTGGACGGCAGGCAGGATGCAATCACCCGGGCCCGCTCGGCGGCCAGGAATCTGATCAGCGACCGCAAAACTTTCGGCAGCGGCGGCAGCGTGCTGAACGGCGATACTGACTACACCCTCACGTTCTATTCCGAACTTCCGGACGACGACACAGTTGCGATCACTGCAGTCACAACCGATCCGGAGGAAGCCATTTTTGTGCGTGCCGAAGCAACTCCCAGCACAGTGGGCGCGACATTCGGCGCAGCCTTTTCGGCACTGACAGGCCGCCAGCGGCCGAACGAGTTGGCGCGGGCGTCTTCCGTGGCCGGGTTTACGCAATATGCCTGCGATATCACTCCGTTGATGTTCTGTGTTCCGCCGGGGTTTTCCGCGGATGCCAGTGTTGGAGAAATGATCCTTCTGCGCTCCGGCGGCAACGGGGCGGCTTGGGGGCCGGGCGATTTCGGTTTTCTCGATCCCAACAAGGTCCGGGTGGATGAGGACGGCCCTTGTGCCGGTTTGAACGGGGCTCAGCTGGATGCCTGCCTGCTGGGTGCAGAAGGCAGCATCACCCAATGCTTCAGTCAGCGCGGCGTCGATATCGAGCCGGGCCAGAAGGTCGGGATCCGGGATGCGATCTTCAATGTCCGCTTCGATATTTACAAGGCCATCATGAACGGCAAGCGGAACGACCCGGACTACCCGGCGGCGCCAAACGTCATCAAGGGGATTGTTCCCAAAGGGAAAAAGGGCAGCTGCATCGGAAACCAGGACAGGCAGTCGCCTGATACATTGGGCCTGCCGCGGGACGATTGCTTTGAAAGCGGCGCATGCTCGCGTTTTGGCGATGGCAACTGGACAGCAGGGCGGATCGCGTATGTCGACACCAACTACGGCGGTGTGGACCCGCACCCCGGTGCAGTCACCCGGTTCGAGTACTATTTGGCGGAAATCAATGCCGCAGGCGGACCTGGCGGCAGCGGGGATATCCTGTCCGGACTGTCTGAAACCGGGCGCCCGATCTGCTCGCCGCATCAGAGCGTGGATGTGAACCGGCGTGTGGTGATTGCGGCTGGTATCGATTGCACAGCCAATCCGGTCAGCGGCTCGGCCAGCGGTGTGCCGGTCGAAGAGTTTGTGCGGGTGTTCCTGACCGAGCCGGTAGGGGATGACGGCGCTTCACCGCCGACGCTGGATATCTGGGGCGAGGTGCTGGGCAGCGCGGGCGGCGGCGGCGCGGGCACCGGCGATGCGGGCATTTTCCGCGATGTCGTCCAGTTGTACCGGTGATCAGGATGCGGGAGCCACAGGACAGATTGACTGGCTGGGCTTCTTTCCGCAGGCAGGAGAGCGGCGCAATCCTTGTCGAGTTTGCCTTGATGCTGCCGGTGATGCTGCTGATCTTCGCGGTCATCATAGAGGGCGGGCGGATGATGTGGTCCTATCAGGCGGCCATTTCGGGCGTCCGTGACGCGGCCCGCTATCTGGCCCGGGTTGCGCCGCAGGACATTTGCGCGTCCGGCGGTTCCGTTTCCGGATACGCACCGCAGTTGACCGCAATCGTGCGGGACAGCATTCAGGGGGATACGCTGTTTCCCTCCAGCTTGATCGTGACCTCCGTGGCGCCCAGCCTGACCTGCCAGGCCGGCAGCTACCGGGTCTCGCCTTCACCGGTTGTAGAAGTCCGGGCCCGCTTGACGATGACCTTCCCGTTTGCAGGGGTTTTCACGCTCACCGGCGGAAGCCGGCCCGCGATCAATACAGTTATTACCGATCAAAGCAGGGTGTTTGGCACATGAGAAAGCGGACCAGGCTCAAACTCCTTCTGTCCCGGTTCCGCAAGGATCAAAACGGGGGCGTGCTGGTGGAGCTGGGCATAACATTGCCCGTCTTTCTTTTGCTGATCATGTCGATCATCGATTTCGGGCGCATGGCGTTTCATTATGTGGTTGCTGAGCGGGCGATGAATGTTGCCGCCAGGGTCGCCGCGGTGCGTCCGCCTGTCTGCGAGGGCGTCCCGGAGGTTCACGAACGCGCTCCGGCCGGCAGTGGCACTTTGGCGGGGTTCGGCACCTCCTGCCGGGCAGGCCCGGACATCTGCCTGGATGCAGGCACCGTAACCTGCAGCGGTTCTGCTGCAAGCGCCACAGCAATTGAAATCTGGGACCTGATCCGCGGATCAATGCCAAGGGACGCAACTATCGGAACACTTTCGTTCAGCTACAGCTATGATCCGAACCTTGGGTTTCTTGGCGGGCCTTATACGCCGGTGGTCACAGTCGAAATGCAGAATCAGACCTTTGATTTCGTGTCGCCGCTGGGGCGGATCGCAGCGCTGGCCGGCTCTGCCGCAAGCCCGGACCTGGGCGCGGCGGTGCCCTTCCCATCTATGAGCGTTTCTCTCCCGGCCGAAGATCTGGCACTTGGCCAAAGCGGCTGACGGGCTTGCTGCCGGGTTTTCGAATTATTCGCACTCAGGCCAGATTCTGGCTGCGTTCTGTGCACAAAGGACCTTGGGAACTGCTCTTCCGGCAGGCGCGGCGCGCGGCTGCTTTGCGCCCGCGAGCGGGACAGGTTTCGGTCCTGCCGAACCGAGGGCGCGGGCTGATGTTTAGAACCAGGTTTTCTTGTTCGGCAGCAGTTTTGGCGCTCAAAGCCGTCTTCGGTCTTGCCTTGCGGGGCTTTTTTGCCGTATTTCCGATCAGTCCTTCATGTTGTTCGGGCATACCCAAGCTGGAAGGAAAATACACGGGGACCGTGGCAAAGGTCCTGCTGGGGACGACGATCACTGAATCGCTTTCTCCAGGTCTTGAATTCCCGAGGGTTGCCGCCTTGGGCGTGAGTGATTTGTAACCGGATTGCGGGCCACGATAAACAAGCCGCTAAAGAGGTCAGGACGAGAAGGACTCCCTTTCGCTTGGCCGGACGGGAGTTTTTTTATGCGCCGCGGGCGCGAGGAGACCGAAGATGAGCGAGAACTGGAGAAAGCGCACCAAGCTGGTCCATGGCGGCACCCGCCGCAGCCAGTACAACGAGGTGAGCGAGTCGATATTCCTGACCCAGGGCTTTGTCTACGAGAATGCAGAGCAGGCAGAGGCCCGTTTTATCCAGACCGGCCCGGATGAGTTCATCTATGCCCGCTACGGCAACCCGACCGTGGCGATGTTCGAGCAGCGCATTGCGGCGCTGGAAGGGGCCGAGGACGCCTTTGCCACCGCGTCCGGCATGGCTGCGGTCAACGGCGCGCTGACTTCGCTGGTGAAGGCGGGCGACCATGTGGTTTCCGCCAAGGCGCTGTTCGGCTCCTGTCTCTACATCCTGGAAAACATTCTGGCCCGCTTTGGTGTCGAGGTGACCTTTGTCGACGGCACCGACCTGGACCAGTGGCGGGCTGCCATGCGCCCGGACACCAAGGCGGTGTTCTTTGAATCGATGTCCAATCCGACACTGGAAGTGATCGACATCCAGGCGGTGTCCGAGATCGCCCATTCCGTCGGCGCTACCGTGGTGATCGACAATGTGTTCTCGACCCCTGTGTTTTCCAAGGCGATCGAGCAGGGCGCCGATGTGGTGATCTACTCCGCCACCAAGCATATCGACGGCCAGGGCCGGGCGCTGGGCGGTGTGGTGCTGGGCACCAAGGACTTCATCCGCGGCACGCTTGAGCCTTATATGAAGCACACTGGCGGCAGCTTGAGCCCGTTCAATGCCTGGGTGATGCTGAAGGGCATGGAAACCATGACCCTGCGCGTGAACGCGCAGGCCAACAGCGCCCTGAAGATTGCCGAAACTCTGGAGGGCCACCCGGCGCTGGAGCGGCTGATCTACCCGGGGCTGCCGGGCCACGCGCAGAACGCGCTGGTGCAGACCCAGCTGGACGGCAAGGGCGGCACCGTGTTCTCGCTGGACCTGAAAGGCGGCAAGGAGGCGGCGTTCAAGTTCCTGAACGCGATGACCATCCCAGTGATCTCCAACAACCTGGGCGACGCCAAATCCATCGCTACCCACCCGGCAACCACCACCCACCAGCGCCTGAGCGATGAGCAGAAGGACGAGCTGGGCATCACCCCCGGCCTGGTGCGCTTCTCGGTCGGCCTGGAAGACGCCGACGACCTGATCGGTGACCTGACCGCGGCTTTGGAGGCCTCACAGGCTTGATCCGGCCCGAGCCAGAGGATCCAGTATTCTTCTGGCTGAAAATATCCTCGGGGGTGAATTGAGCCGCAGGCTCAAGAGGGGGCAGACAGCCCCCTCTCTCTTTTCATGAAATCACATTTCCCAGGGGAAACTGTCCAGCCGCACCGGCCCGTCGGCGGTGACCAGCACCTGGGTCTCCAGCTTGACCGACTCGGATCCCTTCTCGCCAATCAGGCTTTCGATGCAGATCACCATGTTCTCTTCGAACTGCCCGCCATGGGCGCCGTCGAAGTCGACATGCAGCGGCACAACCGGCCATTCATCCGCCATGCCGACGCCATGGGCCGCCAAGGAGTAGCGGTAAGGCTGATAGGGTTCCGGGATCTGCCAGCTTTTAGCGTCGAATTCCGCGAAACTCAGCCCGGGCTGCAGCAGCGCCATGTTGTGGTCGATCTGCTCGCGCGCCGCGGAATACAGCCGTTTTTGGGTGTCACTCATCGGCACATAACCGCAGGTCCAGCTGCGCGACAGATCCGCGCAATAGCCGTAAGGCCCGATCATGTCGGTATCAAAGGAGATCATCTCTCCCTCGCGGCATTCGCGGGCGGAGCATTCCTTGTACCAGGGGTTGGTGTTCGGGCCGCAGGTCAGCAGCTTGGTCTCTAGCCACTCACCGCCCGAGCGGGCGTTTTCGAAGTGCAGATGCGCCCACAGCTCCTGTTCGGTCACGCCGGGGACTGAGTGCTCATAGATCCGCGCCATGCCAGCCTCGCAGACGCGGATGGTCCAGCGCATCAGTTCGATCTCATCCGCGGATTTGATGGCGCGGGCGGTCTCAGTAATCTGGCCGCCGTCCAGCACCTGGATGCCGTGCTCCGACAGCGCATGAACGCCCTCGGGCTCCATCCGGTCGACGCCGAGGCGCATGTTGCCGCCGCCGTGTTGCTTGACCAGATCCGCGATCTCGGCGGCCCAGGGGGCGAGGCGCTCGGTGGCCTTGTCGCCGGCGCACATGAACATCCAGCCAATGGCGTTGCGGATTTCATCCACCCCCGGCAGGCCGTCGTTCAGATGCTCGCAGCCCTTGAATTCGAACATGATGCCGGGACCGCCGTTCAGGATCAGCGCGTAGCGGATCGGGTTGTGGGCGGTCCAGATCGACATGTTGGAGCAGTCAAACGCATAGCGGATGTTGACTGGATCGTAGAGCAAGAGGCCTGCTACATCCTGCCGTGCCATCTCATCGCGCAGCCGCTGCAGGCGGAAGGCGCGGGCGCGGTCCAGCACGTCCTGGCCAAGCGGCGATTTCAGCGGTTTGTCTGCCCCTTCCGCGTTGAGGAAGGTGCGTTTGCGCTCGTCTTTGAATACAGCCAGCTCGGTCATGCGGCACGCCCGTAGAAGCCGATCTGCTCTTCGGCAGAGAACATCACGCCGGGCCGGTCGTAGAAGGAGAACACCGCAATCACCCGGTGTTTTTCGCCTTTGACAGTGCCGACCCGGTGCGGTGAGTTCTTGCCGCGGAAGATGTTCAGGGTGCCGGGCGACAGGGTCACCGAACGCATATTGGGGTCTTCGCCGTTCAAGAGCCGCTCGACACCGTCGTAGTTTGGATCGTCGTCGCTGCGCAGCTCGGGGCTGTAGATGAACTCGCCGCCCTGATCGGGGGCTTGCAGCAGCATTGTGGTGGTGAATTCCGAGCGGTCGAAGTGCCAGTTCAGCGCCTGCTCCTCGCCGTAGGACATCACGTTCACCCGCGCCAGCGGGTCCTGCATGATATAGAGCTGTTCCTTGCCCATGGTGGCAGCCAGGAATTCGACAAAGGGCGGCCATTCATAAAGCTGCAGCACCGGGGAACCTGCGAACTGATCGGCACAGAGCGTCAGGTTTGACGTCTTGAATCGCTGCAGGGCAGGGTGCTCCGGGGCGAGGCCGTCGATCTCGTCCTTGAAATAGATGTTGTGCTCGCGCTCGTGGCGGAAGCTTTCGGTCTCGAATTTGGGCTTCAGCGCATCGGCGGCACCCTGGGCGACCTCCGCCTTCATCAATCCATCCAGGCTGAACATGCCGTCTTCGGCCAGCTCCTTGCGGCAGCGGTCCACCAGCGCCTGCCATTCGGCGCTGCCGGGGCGGTCGAGGGGGTAGCGCTCCAGATCCAGTATGTCGTGCATTTTGTTGTCCTTGGTTTTGCCTCGGGTCTTCTCAAGAAACCTGCGCGCTGGGCGGGGATCTGACCACTACAAAATATCTTGGCGAGCATAAGAAAATCTTGCAGTGTGCGGGTATGAAACTGCCCCCTTTGAACGCCCTGCGCGCCTTTGAATGCGCTGCCCGCACCGGGAGCTTCTCGGCTGCGGGGGCGGAGATGGGGGTAAGCTCGGCCGCCGTGTCGATGCAGGTGAAGAACCTGGAGGACTGGCTGGGGCTCAAGCTGTTCACCCGCCGGGCCAATCAGGTGCGGCTGACAGATGCGGGGCGGGACTATTACCAGAAGGCGGCGATGGCGCTGGCTGAGATTGCCAGTTTCACCCAGGCGCTGACCGAAGGCGGCAAGCGGCGGCCGCTGGTGGTCTCGGCAACTCCGGCGCTGGCGCAGCTATGGCTGCCGGAGCGGCTGAAAGCCTTTGCTGCCGCGCGGCCCGATGTGCCGGTGCAGCTCAGGATCGAGGATGACACCATCGAGCTGGAGGCGGCGGGGATCGATGCCCGGCTGTCTTATGGCGGCGAGCATCCGGATTACCGGACGCAGGAACTGTTCACCGATCATCTAGTGCCGGTGGGCAGCGAACCCGACGCCGATCTGCAGACGGCGCCGCTGGTGGAGGTGAATTGGGGTGCGACCATCACCTCGGTTCCCGGCTGGCGGCAGTATTTTGTCCAGCACGGGATACCTCGCAAGGACCCAGCGGCGGCTGTCGCGCCGTCGGTGCCCTCCGCGGTGTCGCTGGTGCAGGCGGGGCTGGGCGTTGCTTTGCTGCCGGAACAGGTGGTTTCAGGTGAAATCGGGACCGGCCGGTTGCACAGGCTGAAAGGCCCGGCGCTGGAAATGCCGCGGCCTTATGTGCTGATCACGGCGCATTACAAGTCGCGCTCGCGCCGGCTGAGAGCGCTTGCAGAGGCGCTGGGGGTCCGTTAAGGGGCGATTCCTGCCGCATATGGCGGATCCGTTTTGAATTTTGCCGCGTAACAGTATATGGGGAAGGCCTGCCGGACCCTATATGGGGCCCGTATGACTTGGGGGAAACGCCGATGAACATTCACACCCGTGACGCCGCAGAGGCTCCGGACCGCGAGGCTGCGGCCGCCGCGCTGGATGTGCTGCGGGCCTGGGCCGGCACTGTGACCGAGACCGAGATTGCCCAGCTGGATCCGGCGGTGGCGCGGCTGCTGCCTGGCCGCGAGGTGGGTAACTACCCGGATCTGTCGCGGCACTACCCCGAGGATTTCAAGTCGGACGAAGCCTACCGCGCGACGCTGCCCGACCTGCAGAACGGGCCGACCAGCCTGATCCGCGGCGCGCAGGAGCAGATCCAGCATGTGGGGATCTCGAACTTCCGGCTGCCGATCCGCTTTCACACCCGCGACGACGGCGATCTGACGCTGGAGACCAGCGTGACCGGAACGGTGTCCTTGGACGCGGGCAAGAAGGGCATCAACATGTCCCGGATCATGCGCACCTTCTACAAGCACGCCGAGCGTACCTTCAGCTATGAGGTGATGGCAGCGGCGCTGGATGATTACCTGAGCGATCTGGACAGCCCGGATGCGCGCATTCAGATGCGGTTCTCCTTCCCGGCGCGGGTGGAGAGCCTGCGCTCGGGGCTGAGCGGCTATCAGTATTACGACTTTGCGCTGGAGCTAGTGGACCATGACGGGGTGCGTGAGAAGATCATGCATCTGGACTATGTCTATTCCTCGACCTGCCCGTGCTCGCTGGAGCTGTCGGAACACGCCCGCCAGGCGCGCGGCCAGCTGGCGACGCCGCATTCGCAGCGCTCGGTTGCGCGGATTTCTGTGCAGGCGGTGCCGGGCGGTGCCAAGCTCTGGTTCGAGGATCTGATCGACCTTTGCCGCAAGGCGGTGCCGACCGAGACCCAAGTGATGGTGAAGCGCGAGGACGAGCAGGCCTTTGCCGAGCTCAACGCCGCCAACCCGATCTTTGTCGAGGACGCGGCACGGCTGTTCTGCGAGGCGCTGCAGGCAGACGCGCGGATCGGCGATTTCCGGGTGATTGCGAGCCATCAGGAAAGCTTGCACAGCCACGATGCGGTCAGCGTGCTGACGCAGGGCGAGCTGTTCAAGGCGATGAGCCTGGACCCGAAACTGTTCTCGACCCTGATCCACCAGGGGTAATGGAAACGGGCAGGCCTGCCTGAATTCCGGGCAGGGTTCCGTTCGCACTGCGGCAATTTCTGCATTGCCGCATTTTTCACGCTGCTGTGCAGAAACGCATGTTAGCCTGCTAGGCGAATCCCCAGGGAAGTTTCCCGGGGGAGGAGGGAGCTTGTGCGCAGGTGTCTGCTATTGACGGCCCGTTTTCCGCTGCATCCGGCCCGGCGAGCCACCGGCGCCAGCTCCCCGTGTTTCTTGCCCGCACAATGCAGCAGGTGTCCGGAGCAAGACCAGTGCAGGACCTAAGGAGTATCAGATGACGAGCTTTCACCAGATGGCCGGGCTGACGGCCAGGGCGCATGAATGGGCGGGGTTTGCGGCAGGCATGCAGCTGAAGCTTTGGCGCCAGGCGGCCGAGGCGGCGCTGCAGGCGCCGTATGAACAGATGCGGCTGGTGCAGTCCTTGGCGGAAGCGCAGCGGCGGATGCTGGCGGCGGCGGCTCCGGCGGCTGCGGAAGAACCTGCGCAGCAGGAGGCTCCCGAAGCTGAGGCCAAGGCGGCGCCGCGGGACAAGGCTCCGGTCCGGAAGACGGCAGCGGCCAAGGCTGCCGCCAAGAAACCCGCGGCGCGCAAACCGGCGCCCCGCAAACCTGCTGCGCGCAAGGCTCCGGCGCGTGCGGCTGCAAAACCGGCAGCGCAGGCAGTTCCGGTCAAGGAGGTTTTTCCGGTGGCAGCCCCGGCAGCCCCGCGACCCGCGGCGCCCGCCAAGGAGGCCGCTAAACCCGCAAAGCCTGCCCAGGCGGCAGGGCAGCCTGCACAGCAGCAGGGCACAGCAGCCGGGAATGCGGCGGGGGAAAAGCCTGCGGAGTTCCGGGGGGCTTCTGCGCGCCGGGCGGAAACGGCCAGGCCGGCAGCTGCCCGGGAGGCCCAGGCGGTGAAACCTGCTGCGGCCAAGGCGCCTGTGCAGGAAACATCCGCAAAGGGCAAGCCGGACGGCAAACCGGAGGCTGCCGCCAAGCGTCCGCGCAAGCCCTCCAGCCCGCCGCAGATGCCTGCGCGCAACGCTGGTGGCACCAGCAGCAGCGGGGACTGATCCCGCAGTCTTGACACTTGCGGCGCGCAGGGCCAACGCTGCGCCGCATGTTGGATCTCCGTCCGGTTGGATATGTCATTGGCCTTTTGGTCGTCATTCTGGGAGCAATGATGCTGTTCCCGCTTGTGGTCGACCTGCTGGACGGCCGCGGCGAGTGGCATGTGTTCCTTGAAAGCGCGGTCTTCACCATCCTGGTGGGCGGCCTGCTGGCCCTGAGCTGCGCCAATGGCGTCAAGGAGGGGCTGAGCATCCGCCAAACCTTCCTTTTGACCACCACCGTCTGGCTGGCGCTGCCCTTGTTCGGGGCGATCCCGCTGATGCTGGGGGCGACCGAATTGCGCTTTGTCGACGCGTTTTTCGAAGCGATGTCGGGGCTGACCACAACTGGATCCACGGTGATTTCGGGGCTGGACGATCTGCCGCGCGGGCTGCTTTTGTGGCGCGGCATCTTGCAATGGCTGGGCGGCATCGGCATCATTGTTGTTGCGATGGTGTTCCTGCCCGAGCTGCGGGTCGGCGGCATGCAGATCTTTAAGTCGGAAAGCTTTGACACCTTTGGCAAGATCCTGCCGCGGGCGCAGGCAATCGCCAAGCAGATCTCGCTGATCTACGTGTCCCTGACCATGGCCTGCATGCTGGTCTACATGGTGATGGGCATGGGTCCGTTTGATGCGCTGGTGCATTCGATGACCACAATCGCCACCGGCGGTTTCGCCAATTACGACGCCTCCTTCGGGGCCTTTGCCGGGCCGGTGGAATATGCCGCTGCGATCTTCATGATCCTCGCGGCTCTGCCGTTTGTGCGGTATGTGCAGCTGATCAACGGCCACGGCACGCCAATGCTGCGGGACAGCCAGATCCGCGGCTTCATGCTGACCTTGGGGCTGCTGGTGCTGATCGCGGCGGGCGTCCTGTACTACAGCCATTCGCAGGGAGCAGAGGCGTCGTTCCGCTCGGCGCTGTTCAACATCACCTCGATCATGTCGGGCACCGGTTATGCCAGTGCGGACTACATGCAGTGGGGCAGCTTCCTGGTGATGATCTTCTTCTTCACCGGATTGATCGGCGGCTGTGCGGGTTCGACCGCCTGTTCGGTGAAGATCTTCCGCTACCAGCTGCTTTTTGCCTCGATCCGCGGCCAGATCCAGCGGATCCGCTCGCCGCATGGGGTGTTCATCACCCGCTACGAGGGGCGGCCGGTCGACGCCGAGGTGCTGAGCTCGGTGATTTCCTTCTTCATGTTCTTCATTGTGACCCTGGGCGTGGTGGCCTGGGCGCTGGCGCTGACCGGGCTGGATTTCATCACCGCGGTATCGGGGGCGGCGGCGACGGTGGCAAATATCGGTCCCGGGCTGGGAGATACCATCGGGCCGGCCGGCAATTTCTCGACGCTGAACGATCCGGCCAAGTGGATCCTGAGCGCGGCGATGCTGATCGGGCGGCTGGAGCTGATGGCGGTTTACGCGATCCTCACGGTACGGTTCTGGCGCGGCTGAGCCGCCGGATTGGCGGAAATTGCGCAAGCGGTGGCTTGTGGCGGTTTGCCGCGCTGTAATTAGCGCCGAAGCCGCAGCTTCCTTTCCTTGAAGGCCTGCGCGCTCTTGCCCTTGGGGGGCGGCTCGCCTATGAGGCACAGGATCGAAACCCGCAAGGCAGGGAGACCCGTTCCATATGCCCGTACTTGTGATGAAATTCGGCGGCACGTCAGTCGCCAACCTGGACCGCATCCGCCGCGCCGCCAAACGCGTCGGCGTTGAGGTGGCCAAGGGCTATGACGTGATCGTCATTGTGTCGGCGATGTCCGGCAAGACCAATGAGCTGGTGGGCTGGGTCGACGAGACCTCGCCGCTGTATGACGCGCGCGAATATGATGCCGTGGTGTCTTCGGGCGAGAACGTGACCGCAGGCCTGATGGCGCTGACGCTGCAGGAGATGGATATCCCGGCACGCAGCTGGCAGGGCTGGCAGGTTCCGCTCAAGACCACCTCGGCGCACAGCCAGGCCCGGATCGAGGAGATCCCGCCGGAAAACATCAACGCCAAGTTTGCCGAAGGCATGCGGGTGGCCGTGGTTGCAGGTTTCCAGGGCATCAGCCCCGAAGGCCGTATCACCACCCTGGGCCGGGGCGGCTCGGACACCACTGCAGTGGCTTTTGCGGCGGCGTTTGAAGCTGAGCGCTGCGATATCTACACTGACGTGGACGGCGTCTATACCACCGACCCGCGGATCTGCGACAAGGCCCGCAAGCTGGACAAGATCGCGTTTGAAGAAATGCTGGAGCTGGCGTCGCTGGGTGCGAAAGTGCTGCAGACCCGCTCGGTTGAACTGGCGATGCGCTATAAGGTGAAGCTGCGCGTGCTGTCCAGCTTCGAGGAACAAAGTGACGAGGCCGGCACGCTGGTCTGTGCCGAGGAGGAAATCATGGAATCCAATGTTGTGGCCGGTGTGGCCTATTCCCGTGACGAAGCCAAGCTGACCGTGCAGTCGGTAGCGGACCGCCCCGGCATCGCGGCGACCATCTTCACCTCGCTGTCGGATGCGGGCGTGAATGTCGATATGATCGTGCAGGACGTCTCGGAAGACGGCCGCACCGACATGACTTTCTCCTGCCCGACCGACCAGGTCGCACGTGCCGAGCAGGCGCTGCTCGGCATCAAGGAGAAGGGCGAAATCAACTATGCCGAACTGCTGGCCGACAACGAAGTCGCCAAGGTGTCGGTGGTTGGCATCGGCATGCGCTCGCAGTCGGGCGTGGCTGCCAAGATGTTCAAGGTGCTGTCGGACGAGGGCATCAACATCAAGGTTATCACCACTTCGGAAATCAAGATCTCGGTGCTGATCGACCGCAAGTACATGGAGCTTGCCGTGCAGGCGCTGCATGATGCGTTCGAACTGGACAAGGCCGCGTAAGCGCCCGCCGAAAAAGAGATTTCTGTGAATTGCAAGGGCGCCTTTCAGGCGCCTTTGTCGTGTCTGCCGGGCGGCGGGCAAGTTTCTGCCCAAAGCTGCGGCACGGCGGGCTGATTGCGGGCAAAACTGCAAAAACACTTGGACTTTTTCCGCCGGGGTGGGACAAGTGGATGAGGAGAGAGCGCTGGCGCACTACTCTGGGCGGTATCCGCCCAGGGCTGCAGGGCGGCGGCGTACAGGGACTTTGCCCGGGAAAGGGTGACTATGGCTGAGACGACGGAATCCGAAAGCAGGAAGCTTCTGGTTCGCTTGCGGGAGGCGATGGCGGGCGATGATGCCGGCCAGGCGCGGCTCGACAAGATCACCCATCTGATCGCCGACAGCATGGGGACCGAGGTGTGCTCGGTCTATCTGTTCCGCGATGAAGAGACGCTGGAGCTGTGCGCGACCCAGGGTCTGAATCTCGAATCGGTGCACCAGACCCGGATGCGCATCGGCGAGGGTCTGGTGGGCCGGGTGGCGAAATACGGCAAGGTGGTGAATACGCCGGATGCGCCCAATGCCAAGGGCTTCCGCTATATGCCTGAGACGGGGGAGGAGCGGTTTTCCTCCTTCCTTGGCGTGCCGGTGCAGCGGCTGGGCGAGATGCTGGGCGTGCTGGTCGTGCAGTCCAAGGAAGCGCGCGAGTTTTCCGCGGATGCGGTTTATGCGCTGGAAGTGGTGGCGATGGTGATCGCTGAGATGACCGAGCTGGGCGCCTTTGTCGGCGAGGGTGCTGCGCTCTCGCCGCTGCACCAGCAAGCGGTTCTGATCCACGGCGGCTCGGCCCAGGAGGGCGCGGCCGAGGGCCATGTCTGGCTGCACGAGCCGCGGGTGATTGTGACCAACCCGATTGCCGATGATCCGGCTCGCGAGCTGGAGCGGCTGAACGGCGCGGTCGAGGAGCTGCGGGTGGGCGTCGACAAGATGCTGGAGGTTTCCCGCAACGGCGACAAGGAACAGCTGCAAGTCCTTGAAGCTTACCGGATGTTTGCCAATTCCAAGGGCTGGATGCGGCGGATGGAAGAGGACATCGCCCGCGGCCTAAGCGCCGAGGCGGCGGTGGAGAAGGAGCAGTCCCAGGCCCGCACCCGGATGAGCCAGGTGCAGGATGCGTATTTGCGTGAGCGGCTGAGCGATCTGGATGACCTGTCCAACCGGCTGCTGAGGATTCTGACCGGTCAGGGCGCCAACACCGGTGCTGAACTGCCGGAAAACCCGATTCTGATTGCCCGCAACATTGGCCCCGGCGACTTGCTGGAATACGGACGGTCCTTGCGCGGAATTGTGCTGGAAGAGGGTTCTGTTGGTTCCCATGCGGCGATTGTGGCGCGGGCGCTGGCGATTCCGCTGGTGGTTCATGCCAAGCGGATCACAACCGAGGCGTTGAACGGCGACCATATCATGGTCGATGGCGATCAGGGGGTGGTGCATCTGCGCCCGGATGAGACCGTGGTTGGCGCCTTCCGCGACAAGATCGCGATGCATGCGCAGGCGCAGGAGCGCTATGCCTCGATCCGCAACACACCTGCGGTGACCACGGACGGCCAGCGCATCAACATGGTGATGAATGCGGGCCTGATGGCGGATCTGCCGTCGCTGGACGGTTCCGGCGCCGAAGGGGTGGGGCTGTTCCGCACCGAGCTGCAGTTCCTGGTACGGAACCAAATGCCTAAACGTTCGGAGCTGGTGGCGCTCTACCAGCGGGTGCTGGATGCGGCGCATGGCAAGCCTGTGGTGTTCCGGACGCTGGACATCGGCTCGGACAAGGTGCTGCCCTATATGGCCCCGACCGATGAGCCGAACCCGGCGTTGGGCTGGCGGGCGATCCGGGTTGGCCTGGACAAGCCCGGGGTGATGCGGATGCAGCTGCAGGCGCTGCTGCGCGCGGCCGATGGGCGGCCGCTGTCGGTGATGTTCCCCTTTGTCGCCCAGTTCGAGGAATACAGGGCCGCCAAGGCGGAGCTGGACAAGACCATTGAGCGCGAGCGTATCCTGGGCCATGCTCTTCCGTCCGAACTGAAGGTGGGGGCGATGCTGGAGACGCCGTCGCTGGCCTATGCGCCGCAGAAGTTCTTTGACGAGGTGAGCTTTATCTCGATTGGCGGCAACGACCTGAAGCAGTTCTTCTTTGCCGCCGACCGCGAGAACGAGCGGGTGCGCCGCCGCTATGACACGCTGAATGTCAGCTTCCTGAGCTTTATCGAGCGCATCGTGGAGCGCTGCGCGATCTCCGGCACGCCGCTCAGCTTCTGCGGCGAGGACGCAGGGCGCCCGGTTGAGGCCGTCTGCCTGGCGGCCATGGGGATCCGCACGCTGTCGATGCGCCCGGCCTCGATCGGCCCGGTTAAATCGCTGCTGTTGCGTGTCGACTTGGGTGAGCTGCGCAAGATCATCTCGGACGCCCGCCACCGCGGTGACCAGGCGGTGCGCCCTGCGGTGATGCAGTATCTGCGCGGGCTGTGACCCGCCGTTTGTAACGTGCCGGCCCCGGGCCTGGGCGGCGCGGGGCTTTCTTGTCTTCAAGGGGTGCAAGCGGCGCCGGAGCGGGGCCGTGCCGGGTTCTTGTGCTGATTTGCTTCAAGCTTAAAACTTTATACTTGAAGTTTTTTGAAGCCTGCTTATCCTGATCTGCAGAGACGTGCGCAAAGCGGGAGAGGATGATCATGAAAATCGCCTGTCTGGGAGGAGGGCCTGCGGGCCTGTACTTTGCGATTTCGATGAAGCTGCGCCAGCCGGAGGCCGAGGTCACGGTGATCGAGCGCAACAAGTCCGATGATACCTTTGGCTGGGGCGTGGTGCTGTCGGATGACGCGCTGGAGAACCTGAGCGCCAATGATCCTCAAAGCGCCGCGGCGATCCGCGAGAATTTTGCCTATTGGGATGACATCGCGGTTGTCCATAATGGCACCCGCACCGTGTCGGGCGGCCATGGTTTTGCGGGCATCGGCCGCAAGCAGATGCTTTTGCTGCTGCAGGACCGGGCGCGTGAATTGGGCGTCGACCTGCAGTTTGAAACCGCTGCGAAACCGGCTTCGGAATATCAGAAAGACTATGATCTTGTGGTCGGCTGCGACGGGTTGAATTCCAGCGTTCGCAATGAGTTTGCGGAGCATTTCAAACCGGAAATCGATGTGCGGCCCTGCAAATTCATCTGGCTGGGCACGCATCAGAAATTCGACGACGCCTTCACCTTCATCTTCGAGAAGACCAAGCACGGCTGGATGTGGATCCACGCCTATCAGTTCGATGCCGACACCGCGACGGTGATCGTCGAATGCTCGGCCGAGACCTGGGAGGCCTGGGGCTTTGAGGGGATGAGCAAGGAGGAGATCATCCGCACCTGCGAAGAGATCTTTGCCGATCACCTGGGCGGGCACCGGCTGATGTCCAACGCGGCGCATCTGCGCGGGGCGGCGGTGTGGATCAACTTCCCGCGGGTGCTGTGCGGGAAGTGGTACCACGAGAATGTGGTGCTTTTGGGCGATGCTTCGGCCACTGCGCATTTCTCGATCGGGTCGGGGTCGCGGCTGGCCTTTGACAGCGCCATTGCGCTGGCGGAGCTGGTGAGCACCGAGCCGACATTGGAGCGTGCGTTTGAACGCTATCAGGAGGAGCGGCGGCTGGATGTGCTGCGGCTGCAATCCGCTGCGCGCAATTCGCTGGAGTGGTTCGAGGAGGTCGAACGCTACCTGGATATGGATCCGGTGCAGTTCAATTACTCGCTGCTGACCCGGTCGCAGCGGATTTCCCATGAAAACCTGCGGCTGCGCGATGCAAAGTGGCTGCAGAGCGCCGAGAAGTGGTTTCAGGACAAAGCCGGCGCGTCCGAGGAGGCGCCGGTGCGTCCGCCGATGTTTGCCCCGTTCCGCTTGCGCGGGATGGAGCTGCAGAACCGCATAGTGGTCTCCCCCATGGCGCAGTACAAGGCCGTGGACGGCTGCCCGGCAGACTGGCACCTGATCCATTACGGCGAACGCGCCAAGGGCGGGGCCGGGCTGGTTTACACCGAGATGACCTGTGTCAGTGCCGAAGGCCGGATCACGCCAGGCTGCCCGGGGCTTTATGCGCCTGAGCATGAGGCAGCATGGACACGGCTGGTGGATTTTGTTCACGCCGAGACCGAAGCCAAGATTTGCTGCCAGATCGGCCACTCGGGCCGCAAGGGGTCGACCCAGCTGGGCTGGGAGGAAATGGACGCGCCGCTGCCGGACGGGAACTGGGAGACGGTTTCGGCCTCGGCGATCCCTTGGTCGGCGAACAACCCGGCACCGCGGGAGATCACGCGGACGGAAATGGATGCCATCAAGGCGGAGTTCGTGGCTGCGGCGGAAATGGCTGGGCGTGCTGGTTTTGACATGATCGAACTGCACGCGGCGCACGGCTACCTGATTTCCTCCTTCATCTCGCCGAAATCGAACATTCGGACGGATGAGTACGGCGGCTCTCTGGAAAACCGTCTGCGCTATCCACTGGAGGTCTTCCAGGCGATGCGCGCGGCCTGGCCGGAGGAGAAACCCATGTCTGTGAGGATTTCCGCCAATGACTGGGTGGGGGATGAGGGGGTCACCCCGGAGGAGGCGGTGGAGATCGCCAAAGCCTTTACCGCGGCGGGAGCGGATATCATCGACGTGTCTGCCGGGCAGACCTCAACCGATGCGCAGCCGGTTTACGGGCGGATGTTCCAGACGCCGTTCTCGGACCGCATCCGCAATGAGGCCGGGATTGCCACTATGGCGGTGGGCAACATCTATGAGGCGGATCACGCCAATTCGATCCTGATGGCCGGGCGGGCAGATCTGGTTTGTGTGGGCCGGCCGCATCTGGCCGATCCCTATTGGACCCTGCATGAGGCGGCGCGGATCGGCGACCGGCACGGCGGCTGGCCGCTGCCCTATCATGCGGGCCGGGATCAGGCCTGGCGGCTGGCGGACCGGGAAGCGGAGGTAATCCGGGCATGACACGAAGGGTTCTGGTCACAGGCGGCGGCACAGGGATTGGCAAGGCAATAGCCCAAGCCTTTGCCGCGCAAGGCTACCAGGTCACCATCGCTGGACGCCGCCGGGCGCCGCTGGAAGCGGCAGCGGAAGGGCTGGGTCTGGAGATCCGCACGGCGGATGTCACCGATGAGGCGCAGGTGGAAGCGCTGTTTGAGACGCCCTATGATGTGGTTGTCGCCAATGCAGGCTCCGGCGTGGCGGCCCGGATTGAGGACGTGTCCTTGGAAGACTGGCAGCATACGCTGACGGTCAATATGACGGGAACCTTCCTGACCTTCCGGGCGGCGCTGCGGGCAGGCATGGGGCCGGGCGGGCGGCTGATTGCCATCGCCTCAACCGCATCTCTGCAGGGCGGCGCCTATATCCCGGCCTATGCGGCCTCTAAACACGGGGTTCTGGGGCTGGTGCGTTCAGTCGCGCAGAGCGTGGCCAAGCGCGGTATCACCTGCAATGCGGTCTGTCCCGGGTTTGTCGATACGGAAATGGCCGAGACTGCGATCACCGGGCTGATGGCCCGGCATGATATCCCGCGGGAGAAGGCGCTGAAAATGGTGGTTAGCGGCAATCCGATGCAGCGGCTGATCGCACCGGAGGAAGTGGCGGCGACGGCGGTATTTCTGGCATCCGAAGGCGCGGCCTCGGTCAATGGGCACGCGATGAGCGTGTCGGGAGGAGAGATTTGAGCACGACATCAAAAGACCGGCTGCGGCTGTGGCTGAAGGTGCTGAAGGCCACCAAGGCGGTGGAGAGCGAAGTGCGCGAGAACCTGCGGAAGGACTTTGCGACCACGCTGCCGCGGTTTGATGTGATGGCGGCCCTGATGCAGCACAAAAAAGGCCTTAAGATGAGTGAGTTGTCCGGGGTTCTGAAAGTGTCGAACGGCAATGTGACCGGCATCGTTGAGCGGCTGGTCGAGGACGGCCATGTGCAGCGCGAGAAGGTCGAGGGCGACAGGCGCGCCAATCTGGTGCGGCTGACGGCAGCGGGCCAGGCTGAGTTCTCGCGCCAGGCCGAGGCGCATGAGGGCTGGATCGATGCGGCGTTTGACGGGCTGACGGCGGATCAGGCGCAGGGGATTGCCGAAAGCCTGGAAACGGTGGCGCGGCGTTTGGAGAAAGGCGGCAAGGCATGAAGGTGAACCGGGAGCCCAAGCATTTCCTGTGCCGGGTCGAGGATGGTGTGGCGACAGTCTCGCTGGACCGGCCGGAACGGAAGAACCCGCTGACCTTTGAGAGCTATGCGGAGCTGCGCGACTGGTTCCGCGATCTGCACTATGACGACAGCGTCAAGGCGGTGGTCTTTGCCTCCAACGGCGGCAATTTCTGCTCGGGCGGCGATGTGCATGACATTATCGGGCCGCTGGTCGGCATGAGCATGAAGGAGCTTTTGGCTTTCACCCGGATGACCGGGGATCTGGTCAAGGCGATGGTGAATTGCGGCAAGCCGGTGATTGCTGCGATTGACGGGGTCTGCGTGGGCGCTGGGGCGATCATTGCCATGGCGTCGGATATCCGGATCGCCACGCCGGAGGCCAAGACCGCGTTTCTGTTTACCCGGGTTGGCCTGGCGGGCTGCGATATGGGGGCCTGTGCCATTCTGCCCCGGATTATCGGTCAGGGCAGGGCGGCGGAGCTTTTGTACACGGGCCGCTCGATGAGTGCCGAAGAGGGGCACGCCTGGGGCTTTCACAACAAGCTGGTTGCGGCGGATGAACTGGCGGGTGAGGCGCAGAGCTGGGCGGCGCGGATCGCGGCTGGCCCGAATTTCGGCCATATGATGACCAAGACCATGCTGGCGCAGGAATGGTCGATGTCGATTGAGCAGGCGATCGAGGCCGAGGCGCAGGCGCAGGCGATCTGCATGCAGACTACGGACTTCGAACGCGCGTTCCATGCTTTTGTGAGCAAGGAAAAACCGGTGTTTGAAGGCGATTGAGGTGTGACACCGCTGGGGCCTGCGCCGGAGGAGGGCGCGGGAGCCTCCGGCGGGAGTATTTTGGGAAAGATGAAACTGGGAGGGCCGCGCCATGGTGGACAGGACGTTTCTGAGCTGGCCGTTTTTTGAAGACCGGCACCGGGCGCTGGCAGAGGAGCTGGAAGCTTGGGCTGCAGCACACTTGGCGGGGATTGATCACTCTGACACCGATGCCGCTTGCCGGGCTCTGGTAGCAGCACTGGGCGAAGGCGGCTGGACGCAGCATTCCGGGGCGAAGGCAGGGGAGCGGCTGGATGTGCGCACGCTCTGCCTGATCCGTGAAACCCTGGCGCGCCATGACGGGCTGGCGGATTTTGCCTTTGCCATGCAGGGGCTGGGCACCGGGGCAATTTCTTTGTTTGGGACTGAGGCGCAGCAGCAGGAGTGGCTGCCTCTGACCCGGGCGGGTAAGGCGATTTCCGCCTTTGCCCTGACAGAGCCGCAGTCGGGGTCGGATGTGGCGAATTCCACTATGACCGCGGTGGAGGTCGGTGACCATTATGTGCTGAACGGCGAGAAGACCTGGATTTCCAATGGCGGGATTGCCGATGTCTACACGCTGTTTGCCCGCACTGGCGAGGCGCCGGGGGCCAAGGGGCTGAGTGC
This sequence comes from Leisingera sp. ANG-M1, assembly GCF_000813745.1. Taxonomy (GTDB): domain Bacteria; phylum Pseudomonadota; class Alphaproteobacteria; order Rhodobacterales; family Rhodobacteraceae; genus Leisingera. The sequence goes on from NZ_JWLC01000030.1 coordinate 52,429, forward strand.
CTTTGTGGTGCCTGCGGGCCTGCCGGGGTTCGAGGTCGCCGAGCGGCTGGAGACGATTGCGCCGCATCCGCTGGCGACCTTGCGGTTCAGCGATTGCCGGATCCCGAAATCAGCGCTGCTGGGACAGCCGGGGCAGGGTTTCAAGATTGCGATGTCGGTGCTGGATGTGTTCCGCTCCACCGTGGCAGCGGCGGCTTTGGGGTTTGCCCGCCGGGCACTGGATGAATCGCTGCAGCGGGTGACAAAGCGGCAGGTGCAGGGCGCGCCGCTGTTTGATCTGCAGATGGTGCAGGGCCATATCGCGGATATGGCGCTGGATGTGGATGCCGCGGCACTGCTGGTCTACCGCGCGGCCTGGGCCAAGGATACCGGGGCGGCGCGGGTCACCCGGGAGGCGGCGATGGCCAAGCTGTTTTCGACTGACCAGGCGCAAGCCGTCATCGATAAGGCGGTGCAGCTGCACGGCGGCGACGGGGTACGGCGCGGCCAGAAGGTGGAGGAGCTCTACCGCGATATCCGGGCCTTGCGCATCTATGAGGGCGCCTCGGATGTGCAGCGGGTGGTGATCGCGCGCCAGGCGCTGGGCGCCTTTCAGGGAGGGAATTGAGATGCTGGGACCTTCGGCCCATGTGGATAGCTTTGCCCGGGACAACCTGCCGCCTGCGGATCAGTGGCCGGAATTCCTGCTGGAGGGGTTTGAATATCCGGAATACCTGAACGCGGCAGTCGAACTGACTGATGCGATGGTGGAGAGGGGCTTTGGCGATCATACGGCGCTGATCGGCAACGGCCGCTACCGCACCTACAAGGAGTTGGCGGACTGGACCAACAGGCTGGCGCATGTGCTGAGCGAGGATCTGGGGGTGAAGCCGGGCAACCGGGTGTTGATCCGCTCGGCCAACAACCCGGCGATGGTGGCCTGCTGGCTGGCGGCGACCAAGGCGGGGGCGGTGGTGGTCAACACCATGCCGCTGCTGCGCAAGGGGGAACTGGCCAAGATTGTCGACAAGGCGGAGATTACGCATGCGCTGTGCGACACCCGCCTGAAGGACGAACTGGTGGCCTGCGCCAAGGAGTCGAAGTTTCTGAACACGGTTGTGGGGTTTGACGGCACCTCCAACCATGACGCCGAGCTGGACCGGCTGGCGTTGGAGAAGCCGGTGACCTATGAGGCGGTGAAGACCGGACGCGATGATGTGGCGCTGTTGGGGTTCACTTCCGGCACCACCGGTTCACCCAAGGCAACCATGCATTTCCACCGCGACCTGCTGATCATCGCTGACGGCTATGCCCGCGAGGTGCTGGATGTGCAGCCCGAGGATGTGTTTGTCGGCTCGCCCCCCTTGGCCTTCACCTTTGGCCTGGGCGGGCTGGCGATCTTTCCCTTGCGGTTCGGCGCAGCAGCGACATTGCTGGAGAGCGCCACGCCGCCGAACCTCATCGAGATCATCGAGAAGTACAAGGCAACCGTCTGCTTCACTGCGCCGACGGCGTACCGGGTGATGCTGCGGGCGATGGAGGAGGGTGCGGATCTGTCCTCGCTGCGTGCGGCAGTGTCGGCGGGCGAGACACTGCCCGCGCCGGTCTATGACGAGTGGATGCAGAAGACGGGCAAGCCGATGCTGGACGGGATCGGCGCCACCGAGATGCTGCATATCTTCATCACCAACCGCTTCAGTGACCACCGCCCCGCCTGCACCGGCAAACCGGTCGGCGGCTATCAGGTCAAGGTGCTGGATTCGGACGGCAATGAGGCGCCGCGCGGTGAGGTCGGGCGGCTGGCGGTCAAGGGGCCGACAGGCTGCCGGTATTTGGCTGATGAGCGGCAGGCGGGATATGTGCGGGATGGCTGGAACATCACCGGCGACAGTTTCCTGCGCGACGCGGATGGCTACTTGCATTTCGCCGCCCGCAATGACGACATGATTGTCACGGCGGGCTACAATATCGCAGGTCCGGAAGTGGAGGCTGCTCTGCTGTCGCATGAGGCTGTCGCAGAATGCGCGGTCATCGGCGCCCCGGACGAGGCCCGCGGTGAGATCGTGCAGGCGCATGTGGTGCTGGCAGAGGCGCAGACACCGTCCGACGCCCTGGTGAAGCTGCTGCAAGACCATGTGAAATCAGAAATCGCCCCCTACAAGTACCCCCGTTCTGTGGTGTTTACGAAAGCCTTGCCGAAAACCGAGACCGGAAAAATCCAGCGGTTCAGGCTCAAATAACAAACGGCTGCCAAACTGCTGCGGCAAGCACCCCGCGGCTGCCTGCCATTGGAAGATGCAGGTTGTCCTTGTGGGGCAAGGATTGATGGTTCGCAGGGCAAGACGCTGGTTTGCCCCCGGGAACTCCAGTTATGATGTGCAGCGCCCGCCTCGCCGTTAGAGCTCTCCAGGCGCATGCTCCAGAAGCGCGTGGTCAGCGCTTTGCAGGGAAATGGAAACCAGAAAACGTGAGCGCGGCCGGGTGTCAGCGAACCTGGGCTGCTTGCCTGTCGCGGCCGGCAATCTGACCTTCCCTCGCCGTGTTGCCGCGTGTTGCGGCACAAGGGCAGATGTCTGCCCGGATCTCTGCGGCATTGCCACGATCCGCTTTTAGACCTGCTAGGATTGAAAAAAGACATATTGGAGGAATTGCTGCGAATATTTCCGGTTGCAGGGCCGGAGAAATTGCCGCGCAAGGTTTATGCCCAATCTTCAGATTTCCTGGAAGCGATGGAAATCTTGATTTTATGACCCAGTTAGTGGAGACTTTCATTCTGTTAACTGTCATTTTTCAAAATTTTCCGATTACCCCGATGCACCGTTATTGCACTTTGGAAAGCGAAACCGCACTGCGCTTGGCGCTGGAGCCGGATACTGCTCGCAAAAGGGAAATTTTGCTGGAGGAGGTGCATCGGCTGGGGGCAAGCTCGCTGACAGTCGGAACGTCCAGAATTGGCGCTGATACCCCTGACTTTTTCCTGGGTTCTTTCGGTACGGGGCAATTCTGGGACGATTACATGGAGCAGTCCTGGCATGAGGTTGACCCGTCAGCGCAAAACGCCGTTGCGGGGATGCCGGAAACGTTTTGGGACATTCAAGATCCGGTGCGGTTCCGTGCGCTTCGCAAGCTGGACGACTTCGCTGGATCAGCGAAGACGCTTGGTGCCGGTTCGCTTTTGTGTTTTACATCTGCCTCCTCCGGCAATCAGGTGGTCTCTGGGTTCACCGTCACGTGCGATCAGCAGCTTGCGGATGTAGGCGAGGAACAGCTGCGAAGCCTAAAGGCTTTGGCCGGCTTGTTTTTTGCTTTGCGCTTCGACATGGCTGGCCACGAGAAAACCCGCCGCTTGCTTCTGCTGTCCGGACGCGAGCTGGAAATCCTGCAACTGCTGAAGCAAGGCCGGGTGCTTGCCCAGATCGCGTTCGATCTGGGGATCTCCTACCGGATGGTGACCAGGCATCTGACGTCGGCCAAATCCAAGCTGGGCATGCCCACCAACGAAAGCGCTCTGGCGCTGGCGATGGAGCTGAGCCTTGTTTGACGCGGGGGCATTCGCAGTAGGCTTGGCCCTGGAAACGGATACCGGCAAGAAGTGGGAAATGCTGAATGAGGCGGTTCTGCACCTTGGCGCGAACTCGCTGACTGTTGGGTCCTGCAGGTTGGAGAAAGACAAACAGGACTTTCTCCTAAGCTCTTTTGATCCAAGGGATTTTTGGAAGCATTATTTTGACGAAGGCTGGTACCAGTACGATCCATCTGCGCAAAATGCTTTGGCCGGAGTCCCGCAGACATTCTGGGAGATGCCAGAGCCGGAACGGTTCCGGGCCCGGGGTGCTCTGGAGGATTTCGCCAATGCTGCGGCAGCGGGTAAGGTGCGCACGCTGCTGAGTTTCACCAGCAGCTCTCCGGATAATCAGGTGGTTTCAGTGTTCACGGTGTCCGGGGAGAAGGCCGTTGCAGATTTCTCCCGGACGCAGATACAAAGTTTCGGCATGCTGGCAAAAATCTTCTCGGCTGCAAATTTCAGCCTGGTGGAGCATGAGCAGACCCATGATCTGCTGCGGCTGTCCGGGCGCGAGCTGGAGGTTCTGAAGCTGCTGAAGCAAGGCCGGGTGCTTGCACAGATCGCGTTCGACCTGGGAATCTCCTACCGGATGGTGACCAGGCATCTGACGTCGGCCAAATCCAAGCTGGGCATGCCCACCAATGAAAGCGCTCTGGCGCTGGCGATGGAGCTTGGACTGGTCTGAAAACCAGCTTGCCGGGTTCCTAACTAGGAATTTTCGCGATGCTTCTGCTTTTTCCTATGGATGGGTGTGCCAAATGCGCCTCTGCTTGAAGCAGGGACGGGGCAGCAGAACGATGTGAATTTTAAACTGGGGCTCAAAATGACCACTTATTCAACCACAGGATTTGTTTCCTATTTTCCAAGTGCAGGCGGCAGCGGACCTGTCGGCGTTGCAGCTGATGTGGAGTTTGCTCTGATCGTTCCAGACAGCACCAAAACGCTCAGCTACACCACGGTGCAGCCGCCGGATGCGGGTTTTCCGATGCTGGCCGATGTCTTTGTCAAAGATGGTATTGCCCTGATTGGCGGACAGAGATTTGATGCAGAAGATATGGCGGTGCTGGATGTCACTTGGGCTTTCAACGGCGCCAGCGGCACCACCACCTTTCTGGTGTTCTATTTTGAAGATGCTGCGGCCGGCGGAGTGGATCCGGGCGGCCTGGAAGATGCCGTTGCCGACGCCATGTTCCCGATCGGCGGCGATACTCTGCCTGCGATCAGCACACTTGCCGATGCCCAGGCGTTCTTTGATGGAATTGGCGCAGAAATACAGCCATCCGGGGCATTGGGGCCGGAGCGGGACATTGCGCTCAGCAGCCTGTTCCCGGAGGTTTCCGAAGATGACGAAATTCACGGCACGGACGGGAACGACACTTTGCGCGGCGGTGCAGGCGATGACCAGCTGTTCGGCGGGCTCGGCAATGACCGGCTGGTGGGCGGCGCGGGTCAGGACTTGCTGATGGGCGGCGACGGCAATGACACGCTGAACCCGGGCGACAACGAAAGCTGGGATACCATCGCCACGGGCCGCGGCCGGGACAAGGTTGTGTTTTCAAACCTGTCCGATGGTTATGCCGGATTGGGCCACTGGGATCTGAACAAGGGCATCAAGGTCACAATTGACGGCAATGCAAACACGGGTGTGATCCGCAAGGGCAAGGGTAACGGGGTTACCAAGCTGATTGACGTGGAGAACCCGATGCTGGCCACCGAAAGCGGCTTTGGCGGGCTGGGCATTGAGGGCACCGGCAAGCGGGATGTGTTCAACGTGACAGTCACCGATGGCGGCTGGGCGCAGCTGAGCGGCCTGGGTGGAAACGACACATTTAACATCGGTGCCAGCGAGGGCTATCTGCGTCTGAACTACCGCGGCGCCGAGAGCGGTGTGACTGCGGATCTCGGCATGGGCACGGTCAGTGATGACGGCAACGGCGGGTCGGACGTGATCACCGGCAGCGGCCAGGTCAATGAAATTCGCACCGGCATGTTCGATGATCACGTCACCGGCTCGGACAAGGGCGAAAGCTTCATTCTAATGGCGGGCAATGACACGGTGGAAGGCGGGGGCGGTTTCGACCGGTTGCGTTATGACCGCCCTCAGGTGGAGGATGTTACCGTGGATCTGGCCAGGGGCGAGGCCTCCGGTGTCTGGCGCGGCGAGGACTTTGCGCACAGTATCAGCGGCATTGAATGGGTGAGCGGCTCCAATGAAGGCAGTGATACCCTGCTTGGCGATAGCAGCAAGAATCGTTTGGACGGGCGTGGCGGCAATGACGTGCTTAAGGGGCGCGGCGGCCACGACACCCTGAATGGGGAAGAAGGGCGCGACAGGCTTTTTGGCGGGGGCGGCCGCGATACGCTGGACGGCGGTGCCGGTAACGATTTCCTGTCGGGCGGCAAGGGCCGCGATGTTTTCGTTTTCTCCGAGGGGCACGACCGGATCAACGGACTGGGCCGCAGCGACGATATCGATCTCAGCCAGGCGGATGGAATTCGCAGCTTTCGCGACCTCAGAAACAATCACCTGGAGGAACGGAACGGCAATGTCGTGATCAGTGATGATGACGGCAATACGCTGACCTTGCTGAACCGCGGCATCAGTGACCTTAGTGCGGATGACTTTCTGTTCTGTTCTGATCTGATCAGCAGCTGTCGTCAGGAGCGCTCAGCCATTTGGCCGGGCGCTCTGTTTTCCGGGTGGGTCCCGTTCAGCCTGAAGATGGCGCTTGCAGGCGATCGCCTGCTGGCAGCGGTACGGCGATTAGCCTCTCTTTTCGCCGCGGTCCTTCACAGCCGGTTGCCGATGGCGTTTGCGGCTGCGCGCACGGCGCGGCTCAGCTCCGGCAGCTTGTCTTGCTCGAAACGGTAGCTGGGAATGGTGATGCTGACCGAAGCGACCGGCTTGGATCTTCTGTCCAGCACCGGCGCGGCAACACCATGCACTTCCGGAAATTCTTCCTCGAAGTTGGTTGCAAACCCCTGCTGTCGCACCTTCGCGAACTCCGCAGCCAGCACATCGGGAGAGGTGATTGTTCCCGGGGTGAGTTCCGGCAAATCCCAGGACAGCACCTGGCTGGCAAGCGTGGGGTCAAAGGCTGCAATCGCCTTGCCGGCTGAGGCGCAGTGGTAAGGAGACGAGCTGCCGATTTTGCCGACCGCGCCAATGGGACGGCCGCTGTCGAGGATCTCTACATAGACCACCGCCCGCGCTTCGGGCACCGCCAGGTGCACCGCTTCGCCAGTCTCGTCGCGCAACTCTGTCAGGATATCGCGGGCAATGTCGCGCAGCTCCAGATCGTCGAGCACCTTGCCTGCAAGCCGCAGCAGGCCGAAGCCAAGCTGGAAGGTTTTGTGATCACTGTCCTGGCGGATAACGCCTTCGGCTGTCAGCGCCTGCAGGATGCGGTGCAGCGTGCCCTTGGGCAAACCAGTAATCTTCTGGAGTTCGGCGAGCGTAGAAGGTTTGGCCTGATCGGAAACGGCGCGCAGCACCATGAAGCCCTTCGCCAAGGCGGCCGTGCCCGGAATCGGTTCCTGCACCTGGGTACTCCTGTTTCTTGACTCCTTCCAAAGGAAGAGTCTAATTTGGCAATATGTGGACTATAGTTCCATATATTGGACCTATTGGCAAGCTAAAATGAGGCCCATGTCATGACAAATTCACACCGCCGTCCAGATCAGCGCCGTGTCGGCATCATCGGTCTTGGCAATGTTGGCGGCTTTTACGCGCAAAACCTTCTGCAGGCCTTTGGCGCACTGGTGGTCTATGACACCGACGCAGAAAAACTGGCCAAGCTTGAAGCAGAGGGGGCCACCATCGCCGGTTCGTCGCGGCATCTGGCGTCCCTTGCTGACATCATCGTTCTGGCGCTGCCCAATCCGCAAATTGTCTGCCAAGAGATGTATGATGCAGAAAATGGCATCCTGGCTGCAGGCAACAGCGGCGCGCTGATCATCGACATTTCCACAATTGATCCTGACACCGCGATTGAAATCCACGGCCGCTGCGCCGAGGCCGGGTACCAGTATCTGGAAAGCCCGATGTCCGGCGGTGAGCCGGGCGGGGCAGGGCATTTCGGTGCGCAGAAGGGGCTGATCACCTTTATGGCGGGCGGCGAGCAGGCCGCCTTTGACCGGGCAGTGCCAGTGTTTGAGGTATTGGGCAAGCACTGGCTGCTGCTGGGGCCGGCGGGCACCGGCAATGCGGTGAAGCTGATCTCCAATCACATTGCAGGCCTCTATATGGCAACCATGGCCGAGGGGTTTGTCCTCGGTGCGGCGCTTGGCATCAGCCACGAAACCCTCTTGAAGGTGTTCAAGCACACCGACGCCCAGAGCTTCACCATGTTCGAGGAGTTCGCACCGCACGTGACCGCCAGCAATTATGAGGAAGGCTTCCCTGTCGACCTGATGCATAAGGACCACCGCCTGGCGGGGGAGCTGGCGCGTAAGCACAACGTGCCGCTTCCGCTGAATGCGGCGGTGATGGAACTCTATCAGACTGCGATGGCGCGGGGCCTGGGCCGCAAGAGCCATGCGGTGATCGTCGAGTCGATGGCAGATGTGGCCAATGTGGCGCTCAGCAACAAGGGGGCCGCATGATGAAACGCTTCGAAGGGCAGGTGGCGGTGGTCTCCGGCGGCGCCGACGGGTGCGGCCGCGCCGCGGCGCTGCGGCTGTCGCAGGAAGGCGCCAAGGTCGGGATCCTTGATGTCAACGGAGAGATGGGCATGAAAACCGTGGCCGATATTGAGGCTGGCGGCGGTGAAGTCCTGTTCATCCGCACCGATGTCAGCAACGGCGCAGCAGTGCATGCGGGGATCAAGGCGGTAATGGCGGCGTTCGGAAGGATCGACGCGCTGTACAACCACGCAGGCACCGTGATCGTGAAGCCGTTCCTGGAAACTTCGGAAGCGGACTGGAACCGGCTGATGGCAATCAACGTCAATTCAATGTTCCACAGCTGCCAGGCGGTGCTGCCGCATATGATCGCCGCGGGCAGCGGCGCTATTGTCAATACCACCTCGATTTCGGGGATCACCGCCTCGGCGCTGGAGGCGGCTTATTGCACCTCCAAAGGGGCCTGTATCCAGCTGACCCGGTCGATTGCGGTTGAGTTCCGCGACCAGGGCATCCGCTGCAATTCGGTGGCACCGGCTCTGATCCGCACTGCCCATGGCATGCGCGAAGCCGAGGAGCTGGTGACCCTGGGCCAGGACTGGTCCGATGGCGATGTCGCAAAAATGCAGGGCCGCATCTGCGAGCCGGAGGAAGTCGCCGCAGCCGCCCTGTTCCTGCTGAGCAAGGACGCCAGCTTCATCAACGGCGAGACGCTTATAGTCGACAACGGCCAGTTTGCCACTACTTGAGCGCAGCCGCGGCCTGTATGGCGTGCGGGCACTGACCGGCCGGAAGGGAGGATGCGGCTTGGCCGCATCCCATCAGTCTGCGAGCAGCTGGATGCTCAGTGCCGCACCGCCATCTGCGATCTCAAGTAAGCGGTCGATATTGGGATGTGCGCCAGGGCGGTTCTTTGCATCCTGAGTGTGTTCGGCAAAAACGGTGAGGCCGTGTGCTGCGGCTTCGGCGTCCAGGGTGCCGAAAACCTGTTGCAGGTACTGGTATACGGCCAGCGAACCCTGCTTGCCCGGCTGGTTTTCAATCGACGCGACGGTGGTGCCATCGGGACCAATGAGGTCGATGCGGGCAAGACCTTCGATGGGCGGCAGAAGCTGCAGGTTGTCTTTGAACGATGCGGTGGGCTGGATCATTTTTTAGTCCTGTTCTGGCAAGCTTTTGCTGGTGGTTAGCAGCTTTGGCTGGCTGCGGCCATGGCCTGGCTGCACGTGTCCGTTGCTGGCCGGGCATTGTCTCAATTCGTGCCCTCGGACCGGGGGCCTTGCGGCAGCGGGAGAACAGCGGCGTCTTTGTCCACGTCCTGGTTTGTATGCCGTCACAAACTCGCGGCGGGTATCAGTGCAGAGATGCAGAAGAGGCTTGCCGGGTTACTGTTGCCGTACCGCACTGAACCATTCCGCCATGAAGCGTTTGCGCTTTTCGGCGTCCTGGTAAACCAGCAGCCCCGGGCCGAGCTGAATAGGCCGTTTGGGGCTGGCAGTGTCTGCAAAGGCGACAGGCGGCTTGCTGAACGGATAGTCAGCAGCCGGGGGCTGCGACCAGGCTGCGGTGATCAGATGGTCGGCAAAGGTTTTTGCAAGATCCGGCTGGCCGCCGCCTTTCAGCAATACCGCCGAGCGCATCATCAGATGCGTGTAGTCTTCCGGGTCCACAACGATGATCTTGCCGGCCAGGTCCTGCCGCGCCCGGGCGTAGCTGCCAAGGACGTTGTAAGCCACCAGCATTTCTCCTGAAGCGACACGTTCTATCATGCTGGCGGAGCAGCACAGCAACTGCGGTTCCAGGCTGCCAAGGACCTCCATCAGGCGCCAGTAAGTTTCGGCGGTGCGGGCGTCCTGGGTGGCAAAGAGATACCCAAGCCCGCTAAGCGACACGTCATAAGTGCCCACCTTGCCATGGAAACGCTCAGGCTGGGCTCGCAGCAATTCAATCAGGTCCTGGCGGGTCTGCGGCAGGCTGATGCCGGAAAACGCAGCTGCAGAGAGCACGATTGATGCCGGCTCGAGTGAAATGGCAAACACATGGCCGCGCCATTCACCCCACTCGGGAATCAGGGCGGTTGCTGGCGACTTGTGAGGCAGGGTGTACCCGTCATTAGCCAGTTTGGTTTGCAGATCCATGGCTGAGGACAGGGCAATATCGAATTTCCCGCCTCCTTCCAGAACCGCCTTCATGACCTCCGTGCTGTTAGCCACGGTGTAGTCGACCGCGATGCCGGGGTGTTTCAGGAGGAAGCCCGCGATCAAAGGAGCCAGGATGTCTGTATCCGTGGTCGAAATCACCCGCAGCGGCGTGCCGTCTTGCGGGCCGATCCAGTGCTGCTCTTCTACCTCAAATCCGGCCGCAGCCTGTGCGGCAAAGGCAAGAATGGTCAGGGCGAGGGAAAACAAAGCGTTACGCAAGCGCCTGCTCCTGTATGGCTGTCGTTGATCATCAGGCTGCCGCCATGGGCCTCGGCCACTTCGCGGGCAATCGTCAGTCCCAGTCCCGAGCCGATGGTATCCTTTGCATTGGCGCCGCGGACAAAGCGGCGGGTGAGCGCCTCGGTATCTTCCCCTGCAAAACCACCGGCCTGGTCTTCAATTTCAATGCAGCTCTGATTGCCAGTGCAACTCGCACGGACCCAGATCTCACTGTCCTGGCCGGAGTATTTGATAGCATTGTCCAAAACGTTGCGAACGGCGTTTTGCAACAGGATATTATCACCTTTGACGCTGGCCGCACCGCCGCTTTCGAAATGCAGGGCGATGTCCTTCAACTCGGCCACCGGCCGCAGCCGCTCGGTCAGGTCCCGGGCGAGCTCGGTCAAGTTGACGTCTTCCTGTTCCAGGCTGTCAGTGCGGAAAGACACCATGGCGTGATCCAGCAGCTGGCCTGCGGCGCGGGAGCTTTCGTCGATGGCGCGGATCATTTCCCGCAGGCTGGCCCGGTTATTTTCTTTCTCCACGCGCATCAGGGTGACCTCGGCCTGGGTGCGCACCGTCGCCAGGGGCGTGCGCACCCGGTGCGCTGCCTCGGCGATGAAGTCCTCGGACCGGGCCAGAGACACCTGCAGGCGGCGGATGAAACTGTTCAGCGAGGACACCAGCGGCGACATTTCGGACGGCACCGGCCGGGTGACCGGGCGCAAGTCCTTGGGACCGCGGCGGGAGATGGCTTCGGTCAGCGACCGCAGCGGCTTGATGCTGGACTGGGCCGACCAGAACGCCAGGGCGGACGCCAGCACAAAGAACCCGGCACCGATGTAGAGCGCCGACCAGGAAAGCCGTTCCAGCAATGCCGCCTGTCCCGTCCGGGTCTGGGCAACCGAAACCTGCACTGGCACCGGCGCCCCCTGCACAGACAGGCGCCGGGAAATGGTCACGGCCCGGACGCCTTCGCCCTTGTACCGGGCCGTTTCAAAAACCGGCTGGCCAGGCGGCACTGGGAGGCCGCCAACGGGTAAATCGGCATAGCCGGTGAGCGTTCCGGCCGGGCGGGTGATCTTGTAGAAGACCCTGTCGTCGCTGACATTTCCCAGCATCGACAGGGCCGCATAGGGGATATCAGCGGTCAGTTCCCCCGAGTGAACGGAAACGGAATCCAGGATCGAAGTCGCTGAAGCGAGCAGGATCCGGTCGTGGCTTTCTTCGGCAACATTGCGGACAAAGCCGAGAACCGCAAAGAACAGCAGCGCCGCCAGCAGCGCTGCACTCCCAACAAGCTGAGCCAGCAGCCGGCGGCGGATCGAGCCGCTGAGGTTGACCCCGGCGCTCATCCCAGCGTCAGCCGGTAGCCAAGCCCGCGCACCGTGGTGATCTGCACGCCGGAACCGGCCAGATGCTTGCGCAGCCGGGCAACGTAAACCTCGATGGCATTCTCCGAGACGTCTTCGTCATAGGAAAACAGCCGGTCCACCAGTTTAGACTTGGGCAAAATCTGATCAGGCGCGTTCAAAAACACCTCCAGCAGCCGCAGCTCTTTGTTCCGCAGCGCCGTCGTTTTGCCGCCTGCTGAAACCGTTCCAGCCATCGGATCGAACTGCAGATTTCCGAATCGGCGCAGATTGGAACTGCCGCCGCCGCGGCGCCGCAGCACGGCCCGGCAGCGGGCTTCGAGCTCGGAAAAGTCGAAAGGTTTGGTGATGTAATCGTCGGCACCCAGGTCCAGCATTCCGACCCGGTCCGAGACCTCGGAGCGCGCGGTCAGGACGATCACAGGGGTTTCCTTCCGGTTCCCGCGATGGGCTTTCAGAAAGCTGCGGCCATCGCCATCCGGAAGCATAATGTCCAATAGAATCAAATCGTAATCGGTGGTTCCGGAAAACGCGGCGGCTGTGTCGATGTCGGGTGCATGATCCACAACATGCCCGTCCAGCTGCAGCCGGTCCAGGATGGCGCTTGCCAGGCTTTCGTTATCCTCAACCAGGAGGAAGCGCATGGGTCCGGATCCTTTCCATGCCGTTCCTGACAGGCCCGTGACAGGTCCATGTCAGCTTACTGTGCTCTCTTTCAGTCATGAGCGGCGTGACCGCGATTTGTCAAATGGGAGGACAAAATGACCACATGGACCCTGACGCGCCGGGCCGCGATTGCGGCGGCGGCAGCTGCGCTGGCCTTTGGCGCCCCGGCCAATGCAGAAGAGAAAGTGCTGGACAGCATCCACTTTCTGATCCCCGGCGGCGCCGGCGGCGGCTGGGACGGCACCGCCCGCGGTACCGGCGAAGCGCTGACCGCCTCGGGCCTGGTCGGCAAGGCGTCTTATGAGAACATGTCCGGCGGCGGCGGCGGCAAAGCCATCGGCTACCTGATCGAAAACGCTGCCAGCCAGCACGGCACGCTGATGGTGAACTCCACCCCCATTGTGATCCGTTCGCTGACCGGCGTATTTCCGCAGAACTTTCGCGACCTGACGCTGGTGGCCGGCACCATCGGCGACTATGCCGCCATCGTGGTGGGCAAGGACAGCCCGATCAACTCGATGGAGGACCTGCTGGCGGCCTACAAGGCAGACCCGCGCGGTACTGCAATGGGCGGCGGCTCGGTTCCGGGCGGCATGGACCACTTGGTTGCAGCCATGGTGATGCAGGCGGCGGGCGAGGATCCGACGGCGGTTAAGTACATTCCGTATGATGCGGGCGGCAAGGCGATGGCAGCGCTGCTGTCCGGTGAAATCGCAGCGCTCAGCACCGGGTTTTCCGAGGCCATCGACCTCGCCAATGCAGGCGAAGTAAAGATCATTGGAGTTACCGCCGAGGAGCGTGTCGACAGCTACCCGGACGCTCCGACGATGAAGGAGCAGGGGCTCGACACGACTTTCGTGAACTGGCGCGGGTTCTTTGCGGCGCCGGGCCTGCCCGAGGACAAACTGGCTGCATATCAGGCGGCGCTGGAGAAAATGTACGGCACCGCGGAATGGGAAGAAGTGCGCGCCCGCAACGGCTGGGTCAACATCCACAATTCCGGTGATGACTTCCGCAGCTTCCTGGAGGGCCAGGAACAGGTTATCGGCGATCTGATGAAGCAGCTCGGGTTCCTCTGAGCCGGCGGCCCGGCACAGCAGCCTGGTGCGAGGGCTCTGCCCTCGCGCTCCCGGGATATTTTCAGCAAGAGGAAGGAGAGACAGGCATCTCCCCTCCCTGGAAAGGCAGAGCCTTCCCCTTGCGCGGTCATCGGCTTCCCAGCCTGTACCGCAACGCCAGCCTGGCGCGGCATGGTTAATTTTTCCTTCCTCTTGCCGGAAATATCCCGGGGGAGCCGCGGCCTGCCGCGGCCGGGGGCAGCGCCCCCGGAACTCTTGAAACCACACAAGACACTTGGAGGAGCACATGGCACTCGACCGCTGGATTGCCCTGGTTATCCTGATGATCTGCCTCGCCTACGGCTATGCGGCCTTCTTCACCATGGACGGCGGCCTGCCGCCGTTCATGAAACGCAATCCGATCTGGCCAAGCACCTTTCCCAAGATCCTGTCGGTCCTGGCTATCCTGGCCGCGCTTTATGTGCTGCTGGGGTTCGAAAAAGGCGCGGATGATCCGAAGCCGATGGACATCAACTACCGCCGCCTGACCGACTATAACCTGGGCCAGGCGCTGATCCTGCTGGGGCTGATGGCGGCCTACGCGCTGCTGCTGCGGCCTGCGGGCTTTCTACCTGCCACCACGGGCTTTCTGATTGCAGGCGCCTGTGTTCTTGGCGAGCGCAAGCTGCATATCCTGCTGCCGGTCGCCGCCGGAGCCGCGGGCGTGGTCTGGTATCTGGTGCAGGAAGTGCTGGGGATCTTTCTCAGCCCCTGGCCCGCATTTCTGACAAACGGAGGCTGATATGCTCGAAGGCATTATGGTCGGGCTTGGAACGGCCTTTTCTCTCACTAATCTTCTGATGGTCATCGGCGGCTGCCTGATCGGCACTTTCATCGGCATGCTGCCGGGACTGGGGCCGATGTCGATCATCGCCATCATGATCCCGGTGGCGATCTCCATCGGCGACCCTTCCGCCGCGCTGATCCTGCTGGCCGGCGTCTATTACGGTGCGATTTTCGGCGGCTCCACCTCTTCGATCCTGATCAACGCGCCGGGGGTGGCTTCGACCGTGGCGACCTCGTTTGACGGCTATCCGCTGGCGCGTCAGGGCAAGGCCGGCAAGGCGCTGACGGTTGCCGCCATCGCCTCATTCTCGGGCGGCACAATCGGGGCGATTCTGCTGATGATCTTTGCCCCGGCGCTGGCGACGGTGGCGCTGCTGTTCCACTCGGCCGAATACTTCGCGCTAATGGTGGTCGGCCTCTCGGCCATCGCCGCCTTTGCAGGCTCCGGCCAGGTCGGCAAAGCGCTGTTGATGACGCTGCTGGGGCTGATCATGGCCACGGTGGGCGAAGGCGCGCTGTTCAATATGCCGCGATTCACCATGGGGGTAATGGATCTGCAGTCGGGCTTCGGCTTCATCACCCTGGCGATGGCGATGTTTGCCCTCCCCGAGGCGATGTATCTGGTGCTGGATCCCTCACGGTCGAACACTGGCGGCGGCAGCAGCGAGATTAAGGATCTGCGCATCACCAGGGATGAAGCCAAGGCAATCACTCCGGTTATCGGCCGCCAGTCGATCCAGGGGTTCCTGATCGGCGTGCTGCCCGGGGCAGGGGCCACCATCGCTTCCTTCCTCGGATATGCCGTGGAGCGCAACATTGCCTCCAAGGAGGAACAGGAGCAATTCGGCAAGGGCTCGGTCAAGGGGCTGGCTGCGCCGGAGAGCGCCAACAATGCCGCCTGCACCGGCTCATTCGTCCCGCTGCTGACCCTGGGCATCCCGGGCTCCGGCACCACTGCGATCTTGCTGGGTGCGCTGATTGCGCTCAACGTTTCGCCCGGGCCGCGGCTGATGGTGGATGAGCCGCAAATCTTCTGGGCGGTGATCATCTCGATGTATCTGGGCAATCTGATCCTCTTGATCCTGAACCTGCCGCTGATCCCCTATATCGCCAAGATTCTGGCAGTGCCGCGCAACTATCTGATCCCCTTCATTCTGTTCTTTACTTTGATGGGAGCCTACATCGGCCAGAACAATGCCACCGAGCTGCTGATCCTGGTTGGGCTGGGTATCTGCGCCACGGTGCTTCGGTTTGCGGACTACCCGCTGGCCCCTTTGCTTATCGGTTTCATTCTGGGGTCGATGCTGGAGGACAATTTTGCCCGCTCCATGCAGCTTTATGACGGGTTGGGCTTCATCCTGGAGCGGCCGATGACCCTTGGCCTGCTGGCACTGGCCATCATTCTTGTTGTGCTGCCCAGCTACCGGGCGCGCCGTGCCCGGCTGCGCGCCGAGGGCGCTGCCGATGCTGATTGACCGCAACAAATGGAAGGCTCCGGCCTTCCGTTTGCCTCCTAAGGTCAGGATGCATCGTTGTGGCTATCGGCATGCCTGCTAAGTCTCTTACGTGTCCAATCTTACAGGTCAGGCGACACGTAAATAGCGCGCCTTGAGCCCTGCTTCCACTGGCGCCAGGGCAATCCCCGCATTGATGGCAGGGCAGGCCGCCAGCTATGGGAAAATGAGACGTTTATGATTGGTGCAACCTGCCTGAAGGCAAAGCGGCCAGTTTGGCTGTCAAAAAAGGGCGGGGCCGTCGGAAAGGCAGATCCGGGGCATCGGCCGGCAGGGCCTTTGCGTATGAAATGTCCGGGGAGGAGGCAAGCTGGACGTCATCTGCAGCACCCCCGGACGCAGCCGCTGTTGAGGAGCTTGCCGGAAGCGGAATGGCCGCTTAGGGGCCGCGGCTATTGGCCTAGTGTCCTGTGTCTGGCCACGGGCTATGGATGCATGAGCGCTATCCATTATGCCGGTGAATTGCCAACCGGCACCTAGATAGGTTGCCCGCCTTCAGGCTTGTGACGGCATATCAAACCCGGTTGCAAGATGATTGCAGGCAGGCAGCCGTTCAGCTTAGCTGAAGGGGATGGCGAAGGAGAACTCTTTCACAGGACTTGACCGAGTAAAGCCAATTCTCTTGCGCCCCAATGGAGACAGCTGTCCGGCCAAGTTTTGCCGCTCAGAAACTCCCGCATTGCTGCCATACCTACGTATTGAAGCCTTTTCCCAGGCTGGATGCGCGTGACGAGGGATGATGATGTCCATCCTTGCAGAAATTGCATGCACTTAAAAAACGCTTATTTGCTTGGTCCGCAGCTGGCAGCTGCGGACCACAATTGATCAGGCTGGAACGATGACACCCGGCAAGTCATTCACCCGCATCGTGTCATTCGGCTGGAAGTGAATAACCGAACGGATCGATTTGCCCGCGTGCAGCAAGTCAAAGGCGGTGTTGATCTGATCGTGAGTCATGTTGTGGGTGATATAGGGGTCGACATCGAAATCGCCGCGCAGCCATTCATCCACCATGCCCGGCAGTTCGCTGCGGCCCAGCACGCCGCCGAACGCGGAGCCGCGCCAGACACGGCCGGTGACCAGCTGGAAGGGGCGTGTGGCGATTTCTTCGCCTGCGCCGGCCACGCCGATCACCGTGCATTCGCCCCAGCCCTTGTGGCAGCACTCCAGCGCCGCGCGCATCACGTTAACGTTGCCGATGCATTCAAAGGAGTAGTCGACGCCGCCGTTGGTCATTTCGACAATGACATCCTGGATCGGCTGCGGGAAGTCGGCGGGATTGATGCATTCGGTTGCGCCCAGGTTCTGGGCCAGCGGGAACTTGTTGGGGTTGGTGTCGATGCCGATAATGCGGCTCGCGCCGACCATTTTCGCTCCCTGGATCGCCGCCATGCCAACTGCGCCAAGGCCAAAGATCGCGACGGTCGAGCCCGGCTCGACCTTAGCAGTGTTGCGCACGGCACCGATGCCGGTAGGGACGGCACAGCCCATGACGCTTGCCTTGGCCAGCGGCGCGTCCTTTGAGATTTTGGCAACCGCAATCTCGGGCAGGACCGTGTATTCGCTGAAGGTCGAGGTGCCCATGTAGTGATGGATCATCTTTCCCTTGTAGGAGAACCGCGAGGTTCCGTCGGGCATCAGCCCCTGGCCCTGGGTCTTGCGGATTGTCTGGCAGAGGTTGGTTTTGCCGGATTTGATGAACGGGCAGTTGGGGTCTTCGGGCGTGTAGAGCGGGATCACATGGTCGCCGGGCACCACCGAAGTCACGCCGCGGCCGACCTCCTCGACGATGCCGACACCTTCGTGGCCCAGGACAGCGGGGAACAGGCCTTCGGGGTCACGGCCCGACAAGGTGAACATGTCGGTGTGGCACAGGCTGGTGGTCACGATGCGGACCAGAA
The DNA here is from genome assembly GCF_000813745.1 of Leisingera sp. ANG-M1. Taxonomy (GTDB): domain Bacteria; phylum Pseudomonadota; class Alphaproteobacteria; order Rhodobacterales; family Rhodobacteraceae; genus Leisingera. The sequence goes on from NZ_JWLC01000030.1 coordinate 70,374, forward strand.
CTTCACCTTCCTTGGGGCCTTCCAAATCGATTTCTTCAATCTCCAACGGGCGGTTGGGTTCCCAGGCAATGGCTGCACGGGTCTTCATGGCAGTGCTCCTTCTTCAGTTTTCTGATTTGCAATGTTATATCGTAACGAACTAACGCCAAAGGCTGCCGACCGGGTAAATCTGGCCATTCGGCACGTTAACAAAGCCCAAGAGGACAGACGCATGAACCTGACTGCTTGCCCTAGGCCGGAGCACAAACGATCTGTGGCGCTGGTGATTTACCCGGGTTTCAAGGCGCTTGAGGCTATCGGCGTGCTTACGGTGCTGAGCTATGCCGGTCGGCACCTGGATCTCTCCAGGCTGAACGGCGGATACGACGTGACGATCATGGCGCCCGAACCCGGCCCTGTGTGTTCCGACACGCTGATGTCGCTGGAGGCTGGCGCGGGCCTGCCCAGGGAGGCGCCGCTCGGCACGGTGTTCATCGTGGGCGCCCAGGATATCGAGACGGTGCTGACGCGGGAAGCGGAGCTCGTTGGATGGTGCAGGCGGCGGGGTTTTGAGGCGGAGCGCTTTGCAGCCCTTTGCACTGGCAGTTTCATCCTTGCCGCTGCCGGTCTGCTGGATGGCCGGAAGGCGGCCACGCATTGGAACTACGCGGCGCGTTTGCAGAAGCTGTTCCCAGTGGTTGATGTCGATGCCGATGCGATCTTTGTGCAGGACGGCCCGCTGTGGACCTCAGCCGGGGTGACCGCAGCGATAGATCTGGCACTGGCCTTTGTGGAGCAGGACTTTGGCCGCGATATTGCGCTGCGGGTGGCCCGCGACATGGTGATGTATCTCAAGCGGCCCGGCGGGCAGTCGCAGTTCAGCACAATGCTGACCGGGCAGATGAGCGGTTCCGCCGGCATGCGCGATATCCGGACCTGGCTGAGCATGCGGTCTGATCAGCCGATGACGCTGGATGCCATGGCCGCGCAAGCCAATATGAGCGTGCGCAGCTTCACGCGCGCCTTTGCCGCCGAATGCGGGGTAACGCCGATGGCCTACCTTGAAGGGCTGCGCTGCGACCGGGCCAAGACCTTGCTTTTAGACACGGATCTGCCGATGAAGACTGTTGCATTCCGGTCGGGGTTCAGCTCGGACGAGCAGATGCGCAAGGTGTTCCGCCGCCGCTTCTCGTTGTCGCCCCGCGATTACCGGGCGCGGTTCAAAACCGCGGGGATGGCGCCGGGCTGAGGCCTGGCGTGCCGAATTTCTGCGGTTAGTGGAGGGTTTCCTGGGGTTCATGATCCATGGCCGGGTCAATCACGGCTAGAAAACGGGTTTCGCCCGTGCCTTCGATAGGCGGCGAGCGGTGCAGCAAGGCGGTCTGCTCTTTGCCAGGCCAGCGGCGGCCGCGCAGCAGAACCGCGCTGCCCGAGGAAACCGAAAGGGGCGCGGCCTCGGCTCCGGGCTGGGCAAGCTGGGTTCCCGCGCCCAGGTAGGTGCACAGCAAGCGCGCCGTCATATTGTCGACGTGGAACCTGCGGCAGGCGTTTGTGGTGACAACTTCCAGACGCACATGCAGCAGCGGCGTCTCCATGATCTCGCTCATAAGGAATCCAAGCGCGGCGATGTCGCCTGCCAGCATGTCCCGCTCCGGTCCGGCGGGTGTTCCAGCCAGGCTGCAGGCCGCCTGAATGCACCCTTCCAGCGCATCGACACCAACAAGGCTGCGCAGCTTTGGCAATTTCTCCGGTGGCAGTCCTGAAATCCAGTTGGCAAACTCAGGCGCTGGATCGCGCTGCCAGATTGCGGCCGCAACACCCGGCTGTTTGATGCCCGGCAAGGCCGAGGCATCGCGTGCCTGCAGCACAGAGCAGGCTTCGCCTCGGGCGGGAAAATCAACAACGTTCATGCTATTAACCCCTTTCGGAATACCGGCGGGAAACGCGGGACAGCGGAGTGCATTGGTTTGCCTCTGATGTGCTTGTTCATGACTGACTGGTCTCCGCTTGGGCCGCCGCCGGCGGCTGAGCATCCAGCGTCAGGAGTGTGATGGCTTCGGACAAGGGCAGCGTCTGCGTCTTGGCCTCGCCGTGGCGGCGGATGGTGACCGTCCGCTCCTCTGCTTCGCGCATGCCAAGCGCGATCTGGACGGGGATTTTCTTCAGCGCGTGTTCCCGAACTTTGTAGCCGATTTTCTCGTTGCGCAGGTCCGTCTCCACCCGCAATCCGGCGGCGCGCATGGCCTGGGCCACTTCCTTGGCCCAGTTATCTGCGGCGCCGATGATGGTTGCGGCGACCACCTGAACCGGCGCCAGCCACAGCGGCAGATGGCCCGCGTGATGTTCGATCAGGATGCCGGTGAAGCGTTCCAGAGACCCGAACAGCGCCCGGTGCAGCATGACCGGCGGGAGCTTTTCGCCCGAGGCCGCCACATAGGAAGACCCGAAGCGTTCAGGCAGGTTGAAATCCACCTGCAGCGTGCCGCATTGCCAGTCCCGCCCGATGGCGTCGCGCAGGACATATTCCAGCTTGGGCCCGTAAAACGCGCCTTCGCCCTCGAACAGCGTGTATTCATGCCCTGAGGCGTCCAGCGCCTCTCGCAGGGCATCTTCAGCCCGGTCCCAGCTTTCTTCGCTGCCGATACGGTTTTCCGGCCGGGTGGACAGCTTGATACGGACATCCTCAAAGCCGAAGTCGCGGTAGATCGACAGAACCAGGTCGTTGACCTTAAGGCATTCCTCTGTCAGCTGCTCAGGCGTGCAGTAGATGTGGGCGTCATCCTGGGTGAAGCTGCGCACGCGCAATAGCCCGTGCAGCGCGCCGGACGGTTCATAACGATGCACCTTGCCGAATTCGGCCAATTTCAGCGGCAGATCGCGGTAGCTTTTGGTGCCTTGCCCGTAGATCAGCATGTGGCCGGGGCAGTTCATCGGCTTCAGCGCATAGTCCCGGTCGTCCTCGGTTTGCGCCAGGAACATGTTGGCGCGGTAGTTCTGCCAATGGCCTGAGGTCTCCCACAGTGCTCGGTCCATGATGTCCGGCGAGTTCACCTCAACATAACCCGCCGCCTCCTGCCGGTCGCGCATGTATCCGATCAGGGTCTGAAACAGGCGCCAGCCCTTCGGGTGCCAGAAGATGGAGCCCGGCGCGACTTCTTCGAAATGGAACAGGTCCATCTCGCGGCCCAGCCGCCGGTGGTCGCGTTTCTCCGCCTCGGCCATCATGGTCAGATGTGCGTCCAGATCAGCCTTGGAGGCGAAGGCCACGCCATAGATCCGGCTGAGCATCGGGTTGCTGGCATCGCCGCGCCAATAGGCGCCGGCAACCCGTGTCAGTTTGAAGGCTGCGCCGGCGTCGCCCGTGTGACGCATATGCGGGCCGCGGCAGAGGTCCAGCCAATCACCCTGCCGGTAGATCGTTACCGGTTCGCCCTCGGGGATCGCATCCAGCAGGGCCAGCTTGTAGCTCTCGCCTGCGGCTTCGAAATGCGCGCGCGCCTGGCTGCGGGTCCAGGTCTCGCACACGAAGGGGGTGCGGCTTGCGATGATCTCGCGCATTTTGGCTTCGATGACCGGAAGGTCTTCGGGCGTGAAGGGCGTCTCGCGCTCGAAGTCATAGTAGAAACCATGTTCGATTGCGGGGCCGATAGCGGTCCGGGTTCCGGGCCAGAGCGTTTGCACGGCCTCGGCCAGCACATGAGCCAGGTCATGGCGGATCAATTCCAGCGCACGGGGATCATCGCGGGTCACCAGCTCTACCGCGGCACCATCGGGGAGAGGGGCTGACAGGTCGGTCATATGCCCGTCGACCGAGGCCGCCACGGTGCGCTTGGCCAGACTGGGGCTGATTGCGGCGGCCAGGTCGGCAGCGGTCGCGCCGGCAGTCAGCGCGCGGGCGGCCCCGTCAGGCAAGTGGACATGGATCATAGTGATTGCTTCCTGGGTCGTGCGGGCGGAGCCGGAGTCTGTCCCGGCCCGCCCCATGGGTTGCAGCGCTTCAGCGGCGCGAAACATTGGTGGAAAACAAGCGCAGGGTCACAAAGCCTCGGCGCTCAGGGTGTGAACGGTTATCCCCTGGGTCTCGTCCCCTTCCTTTGGACGCATGCGCAGCATGGCCAGGCTTTGCCTGAGATCCTCCTGCGGAAAATCCCGGGCGATCACGACGACACGGCTGGTATGATCGCCTGCCGGCCAGTCCTTCAGAGGCACTGGAGGTTCGAAAATGTGCTGGACACCGTGAAAGACAAAGGGTGTTGGCACATCTTCGATATGGACAATGCCTTTCAGCCGCAGGATGTCCGCGCCACGCAATGCGATGAGCGTATCCAGCCAGAAATCAAATACCCGGGCCGGGACCGGTGTGTCGATTGTCACCGATTCCGTCACGATCCTGCTGTCCGTGGCATGATGCGAAGGGGCACTAATTTCCAGCATCGGATCCGCCTGCGGCAGGTCAAACCCGGATAGCCCTGCCAAGGGGTCTGCCGGTGCAGCTGCAGCAGACCCGGCAAGCCAGTCGAGGGCATGGCTGCGGGATGTTTCCTTGCGCATGGCGCTTAAGCTGAACAATGTCCCGGAAGGGACGGCTCCATGGTCGGCCTCGATCCGTTGTGCGCCCGGGTTCAGCCGGTCAAGCAGCCGGGCCAGCGCCCGCTTGGCAGCCCGGTTGGCCAGATCCCGCTTGGTCAAAACAATCCGGTCGGCCATGGCAACCTGCGCTTGCGCCTCGGCGTGCTGGTTCAACGTGTTCTCGCCCAGAACGGAATCGACGGCTGTGACGATACCATCCAGTGCAAAGCTGGCGGCTAATTCCTTGTCGATCAGCAAAGTGTGGTGGACGGGTCCTGGATCCGCCAGCCCGGTTGTTTCGATCACCACGCGGTCAAACGCCAGTTCCCCTTGGGTGCGGCGGTTCAGCAGGGACATCAGCGTCCTCGACAAATCTCCGCGGATGGAACAGCAGATGCAGCCGGCTGCCATCAGAACCACATCTTCAGCGGTTTCCTCGATCAAATCATGATCCAGGCCTGCATCACCGAACTCATTGACAACTACCGCTATACGGCCTGCGGCGGGATCGTGCAGCAGATGGTTCAATAGCGTGGTTTTCCCCGCGCCCAAAAAGCCGGTGAGCAGGGTGATTGGGATCTGGCTTTGCATGTCGTGCCGCTCTTTCGGGTTGCGAAGCAGGTTTGACCATGATTGTTATGAAATAACATATCAAACAGCAAGGTATCCAAGTGGACAAAATTCGTTTCGCCCCCCGCCAATCGGTCGAGGAAGTCGAAGAAGGCTGCGTGCTGGCGCCCAAGTTCGGCCCCGACGGGCTCATGCCCTGCATCACCACGGACGCGGACAGCGGCGAGGTTCTGATGCTGGGCTGGATGACGGCTGAGGCCCTGCGGCTGACGCTGGAATCCGGCGAGGCGCATTACTTCAGCCGCGCACGTCAAACGCTTTGGCATAAAGGCGCAACATCCGGGCTGGTTCAACGGGTTGTGGAAGCGCGGATCGATGACGACCAGGATGCGATTTGGCTGCGTGTGGCGGTCGCAGGCTCAGGGGCCTCCTGCCATGTGGGCTATCGCTCCTGCTTCTACCGTGCGGTGCCCGCTGGCACCGATGCGGGCGCCCCGCTGGTTTTCAAGGAAGACCGCAAGAGCTTTGATCCAGCAGCCGTTTACGGCGATGCGCCGAATCCAACGCAGCTGTGAGTTTTACCGCCCAAATCAAAGGGAAGGCAGCCACACTATGGCATATCCAGCGCATAAAACGCCTGGTCCGTGAAATGGCTGGTGCCGGGCAGCTTGCCTTGATTACCGTTGTCGAAATCGACTGCGGCGATCCTGACTGTCCGGGACCAGCCACACAAGTTACCATCCTGGGCCCGGATTTTGTCCGCCGGGGTTTCACCATCCATCTGCCGGTTCATGCGATCCGGGCGGCGGACCTTTCGGCAGTCCGGACCTAAGGACCAGACCAGCTCGCCCTAGGCCGTCCCTCAGGGCGGTCACCTTTGCAATCTGGTCAATGGCCGGCTGCGTCATCCGCTTGATGGTCACTGTGACGATCACGGACCGCAGAGAGTGGTTGAACAGTTGGGGCCTGCCACTGAGGCCCCGTGCGACAAAAGGGCCCGGCGCACGGGTTTGCTGGGCGGCGAACTGGCAGGACAGGAGACGAAAGGGGTTTGACCTTGGAAATGCGGAAACTCTTCTTTGGCGCCGCATCCAGGAAGGGGCCAATCACTGAGAAACGGCAGTCGGCAAGCCAGCGTCAGTTTTGAACAACGTGTTCTCTGAGATGTTCCATGAACAGCCTGAGCGGCATCATGGAGCGGTATTCCCGGGGGAAATAGATATAGATGCCGGGGGTTCCTGCCAGATGGGTCTCCAGCACCGGCATCAATTTTCGCGACGCAATATCCTGCGCGACATAATCCCGGAACGTGTAAGCCAGCCCTAGCCCTTGGCGCGCCAGATCAATGGACGCCGGCAAAGTGTTGTTGATCAGGTTGCCTCGCACATCAACTGAATAGACGCCTTCCTTCCCTTGGAATTCCCACGGCGCTATGCGCCCGGAGGAATGAAAGCGGTAGCGGATGCAATTGTGATGCAGAAGATCGCGCGGGGTGTCCGGCTCACCTTGACGGGCCAAGTAATCCGGGCTGCCCACAACCGCCAGCGCCATAGGCGGGGTCAGGCGGACCGCCACCATGTCCTGCGCGATCCGGTCGCCGATCCGGAACCCCGCGTGCAATCCTTCTTCAACAAGATCGGTCAGTGCGTCGCTGATGCAAAACTCCAGCTCGATTTCGGGGTAGGCGGCGCAAAAGGAGGGCAGGGCAGGGCTGACATATAGATCATAGACATGATCCGCCATCGCCAGCTTGAGTGCCCCGCGCGCTGCGTGCCCTGTCGTGCGGGCACTTTCCACCGCATCCGTCAGCTGGTCAAAGGCTGGCCCCGCCCCGCGGATCAGCGCCCGGCCTGCCTCGGTCAGGCTGACAGACCGGGTGGTGCGGATAAACAGCGCTAGGCCCAGTTGTTCCTCCAGCGTTTTCAGCTGATGGCTCACGGTCGAGGGTTTGAGGTTCAGCGCATCGGCAGCCGCGCGCAGGCTGCCGTGGCGGGCAATGGCGGTGAACACTTCCAGCGTGGCAAGAGGCAGGCGCATTGGGACTCCTTCAGTGCGATTGGTAGATTTGATACACTAAAGAAGTGAAGGGGTGGGGAATTATCGCATGATGCTACGGGGATTAAGTTGGCGTCATCACGGCAACACCGATCCGGAAGAGACCACCCCATGACCATTATCAATCTGCAAAACACCCCGTCGCGCAAAGGCGTGGCCGAGCGCACGGTTTCCTTTGACAGCAACGGCCACACTCTGAAGGGCACGCTATACACCCCCGAGACCGCCAAAGGGCCGCTGCCCGCCGCCATCGTGACCGGTGCCTGGACCACCGTCAAAGAGCAGATGCCCGGCACCTATGCCCGCGAGCTGGCCGCCCGGGGTTTTGCGGCCCTAGCGTTTGATTTCACCGGCTGGGGCGAGAGCGGCGGAACACCGCGCTACGTTGAAGACCCCGCCGCAAAGACCGCCGACATCCATGCCGCTGCTGCCTTCCTGGCAACGCTGCAAGACGTCGATGCAGGCCGCATCTCGGGCCTGGGGATCTGTGCCTCGTCGGGCTACATGGCCGCGGCTGTGGCGGATGACGATCACCTGCAGAAGGCCGCTCTGGTTGCCCCATGGCTGCACGACCCGGAAATGGCCGAGGGCATCTACGGTGGAGCGGAGATGGCCGCAAATCTGATCGCCGCCAGCGAAGCCGGGAATGCCGCAGAAACCGTTCTGCTGGCAGCCAGCGCCACCGACGAAAACGCAGTCATGTATCAGGCCCCTTACTACACCGAAGAAGACCGGGGCTTGATCCCGGCCTATGACAACAAATTCTCGGCGGCGTCCTGGAAACCCTGGCTGACCTATGATGCGCAGGCTTCAGCGGACCGTTTGACCAAGCCGATGCTGATGGTCGGCTCACCCTCCATCGCCCTGCCTGCCGGTGCCGCCGCCTATGAGGCCCGCACCAAGGCGCCGCTGGAAAAGCTCTGGCTGGGCGAGGACGTGACCCAGTTCGATTTCTACGACCGCAAGGACGCGGTCACAGCGGCGGCGGATGCCGTGGCTGACTTCCTGAACGCATGAAAGGGCAGCCGATGAAAACCCTGACCAAAGCCGCCGCACTTACTGCGGTTCTCATCGCCGGAGACGCAGCCATGGCCGGAACCCCTGAAGAGAACATCCAGGTTGTGCAGGACTTCTTTGCGGCCTACGGCGCAAACGACCTGGACGGGATTGCCGCCGTCATGGACGCAAACGTCCGCTGGCATATTCCCGGCCGCCATCCGCTGTCCGGCACCAAACAGGGCCGCGAGGAAGTAATGGACTTTTTCGTGCAGCTGGGCACGGCGGGTTTCAAGGCCGACCCGATCTACTTTGGCGCGGATGAAACGCATGTAGTCGACATTCACCGGGGCTGGTCCAACGCCGAGGGCAAGCCCAATGTGGATACGACATGGGCACTGGTCTACCGGATCGAGGAGGGCAAGATTGCCGAGGCCACCAACCTCAGCGCGGATCAGGATGCCGCCAATGCCTTCTTCCGCGCGCACTACGATCCGAAAGAAGCAAGCGCCGCAGCAAGCACCGCTGAAACCCAAGGGATCACAAACGCGGTCTACAGTTTCTTTGCCGCGGTGGACGCACGGGATTGGGATGGCACCCAGGCGCTGATGACCAATCCCTTCCATCTCGATTACTCCAGCTTCGGCGCCAGCCCCGGTGCGGATCTGCCCCCTGCAGACATCCTTGAGGGGTGGAAGGCCTTTCTGCCGGGCTTCGACGCAACACATCATCATCTGGGGCCGCTTGAGATCGAGGTGACCGGCGGCAACGCAACTGTGCGTACCTCTGTCATTGCAACGCATCAGATCGCAGGTGCCGAGGGCGGCGACACTTGGACTGTCTACGGCGACTACGTTCTGAAACTGGTCCAGGGCAACGGCTGGAAACTGTCCTCCAACACCTTCCGCTTCAAGTTCCTGACAGGCAACACCGAACTTCCGGCTCTTGCGCAGGCCAGGCTGAAGTAAGGAGAGGGGCATGAAACGCGCGCTTGTGACTGGTGCCAACCGGGGTATCGGGCTGGCGATTGCCAAAGGTCTGGCGAGGCAGGGCTACGAGGTCCTGATCGGATCCCGCAACCGTGCCGCGGGTGAGAAAGCGGCGAAACAGATCGGGGCCGCAGCGGTGGAACTGGATGTGGCCGATCCGGCCAGCATTGCCCGCGCCGCGGAGCAGGCCGGGCCGGTGGATGTGCTGGTTAACAATGCCGGCATCCTTGGATCGGGCAGCCTGCTGGATGATCCGCAGGGGTTTGCCCAGTCGATAGCCGTCATGGTGCATGGCCCCTATCTTTTGATGCACCATCTGACCCCGCATATGGTTGCGCAGGGCTACGGCCGGGTGGTCAATGTCTCTTCAGGCTGGGGGGCGTTCTCGGACGGCGTCAACGGCCCGGCTGCTTACGGCGTTGCCAAGGCGGCTCTGAATGCGCTGACCGTCGCAACAGCCCGCACCCTGCCAGACACCGTCAAAGTGAACGCCATGTGCCCTGGCTGGGTCCGGACCCGCATGGGCGGGATGGGCGCCAGCCGCTCACCGGAAGAAGGCGCAGACACGGCCATCTGGCTGGCGTCCCTGGACGCCGCAGGCCCCACCGGCGGCTTTTTCCGCGACCGCAAACCGATTGAGTGGTGAGAAGAATGGATATGCACAGTTTCATCGCTGACTGGTTCGGACGTTTCGACCGGCTTGAACCCGTTGAGGCCTTCCTGGCCGACTTGCATCCGAACGTGGATTGGGACATGCCGGACGCGGATCCGAACCTAGAAGGCCGTGCCCGCGTTCGCGCCTGGTGCGCAGGGGTTATGGACACATTTCAACGCCCGACGGAGCACCATGTCACCGGTATTACTGCGGGCGGCAGCACAGCGTCTTTCAACGTGACCTTCCGCGCGCTCACACTCCGCGGCCGCACCATCGAAGCCCATGTCCGCGAGGATTGGCGTTTTGAAGCCCGGCCTAATGGCCGCCCGCTCATCACCCATTACTCTGCCCGCTTGCTTGAAGAGGCAAACTCATGAAGATCCTTGTTTTGACCGCTCATCCGGATCTGAAAAGATCCCGCATCAACCGAGCCTGGTTCAATGCCTTGACCGAAGCCGAGGCTGTCACCGCCCGCGACCTTACTGCCGTCGGCGGTCCTGACATGCAGTTCGACACCGACGCTGAGCAAGCAATGCTTTTGGAACATGAACGCATCGTGTTTCAGTTTCCGTTCTACTGGTACTCTTCCCCGCCGGTGCTGAAAGCCTGGATGGATCAGGTGTTGTCTTATGGCTTCGCCTATGGCCCGGGCGGTGACAAGCTGAAGGGCCGCGAATTGCTGATCACTGTCTCAACTGGCGGCCCGGCGGACAGCTATCACGCAGGCGGTTATAACAACTTCACCGTTGATGAATTGCTGCGCCCGTTCCAGCAGACTGCACACCTGACCGGCATGACCTATCTGCGGCCTTTCGTGGCGCATGGCATGGCCCTTGCAACTGAAGAGCAGATCGATGCCAGCGTGCCAGAGATGCTGGTGCATCTGACCGATCCGGAACTTGATCCGAAAATCAAGCAAGCCCGGTTGCTGAAGGCGCTGGCAGACGATCCTTCTAAGGCCGCAGCTGTTAGCTGACCGCATAAAGTCGATCAGCCTGCGCACCCGGGCAGGCAGAAGGCGCCGGCTAGGGTAGACGGCTTGCATATCGCGGGGAGCGGGCTGCGCAATAGCAACGCTCACGTCCTGCAAACCATCCCCGACCATGCCGCGCCGGGCAGCACCTGCAAGCGTGCCGAGGTGTCAACCTCGTGGGCGGCAATACGCGGTTTGATTTGGGTACCCGGTTGCATAAGCCACGGCTGGCGCGAGACCAGGGCCGGCAATTCTGCCGGCTGCTCTTGCGAAACGGAGTCATCGACTCTGTGCCCTGCCAGGAAGCCCTGGGATGCCGAAGAGCTTCGGGCGCATCTCAAAAAAACTCTTGAGTGCCGAGGCGCACCAAGGCGGCCCTGTCATTGCCTTTCTGGAAAACCTGCTGCCGGACAATCAGGCGATACGTGGGCGCGTTGCCGCTCAGGTGCGCGCAGGCCGCACGGACGCATGGCACATGCTGGAGAAGATCGGGCGCGATTGCGTGGGAGCATTGCAGTTCGTCTCTGGTGGGGTCTCCGAGGTTGCCCCTCGAGGGAGAGCCCTTATGTGAGGCGCACATTGCGGATATGCTGAGCAACCTTGCCAGTGCTCCGCTTGGCTTGGACGAGGAAGACAACTTCCGCATTTCAATCGTAGGTGCGCAGGAGAAAACGGCTCTGCTGCGCCACGACGGCGCGTGTAGCCGCCTATCGGGGCTCACCCCAACGACCCATAAGCGAGTTGTCTTATTTTCGTTCACGGTTTCCTCGTGGGGCCAATAGGGTCTGAGGATCTACATTCAAAGCACGCGTCAAGCGCTCCGAAATGTCGGGGGATACCGAGGACTTTGCCAGTTCAATCTCGCTGATGTAGCTGCGGTCTATGCCTGCTGACAGCGCAAGGCCGTTACCGGTCACTCAGGCGTTGAGATGTTGAAAAAATACGGTGTGCCGATCCGGCAGAGAGAGCTGGCTAAACGCGCTCAAGAGGCAAGAAATCAAATGGAACGGATCACGATCGAAACGTGAAAGTTTCAACGCTTGTTTCAAAATGCGCAGTGGAGGAGAAGGGCAATGACACAAGTCATTGAATTTTTTGGAGGCGAGTACCGGAATCGAACCGGTGTACACGGATTTGCAATCCGTGAAATATGGGTTTCATAAGTGAACATAGAAGACCATATTCCTAGTATTACCCTTGAAAATAAGGGGTTTTGTGATTATTGCTGAACATAGAAACACCTCCTTACGCTCGCGATTCATGAGACTAAAAAGAGACTGAAATGAAGCTGCGGCTGACCGACATGGCGATCAAGAAGCTGTCTCTTCCCGAGAAGGGGCAAGTGACCCATTGGGATGAAGTCATGCCAGGATTTGGCTTGCGATGCTCAACAAAGAGCAAGTCTTTCGTGGTCATGTACGGAGAAAAACGTCGCCTCAAGACGTTGGGCCGTTACCCAAGCCTGTCCCTGTCTGATGCACGTGCGCAGGCCAAGCGCTTCTTCGTTGAGGTGGAAGGTGAAGAAGATGCGTCTTCTCGAGAGGCTGTACTATTCGAAGATGCCAAGAAGCGTTTCCTCAGCGACTGCGAAAAGCGCAACAAGCCGCGCACGATAGCTGACTATACTCGGCTATTGAATAGACATTTCAATTTCAAAGAGGATGTTCAGGACGTCACGCGCAAGCAAGTGATGGAGGTGGTGTCCGGCTTGTCAGGTACACCATCAGAGCAATCTCATGCCTATGTAGCCATCCGAACCATGATGAACTGGTGTGTGCGGCATGGCCTCATTGAACATTCGGTCGTGCCCCCGATGAAGCAGACGATGAAGGCTCGAGATCGCGTGTTGAGTGAAGATGAGCTCAAGCAAGTGTATCTGCGTGCTTTGGAGACCCCTTTCCCATTTGGGCCGATTGTACAGCTCTTGATCCTAACCGGTCAGAGACGCACTGAAATCGGGCTTCTGCGCAAGTCTTGGATCAATGGGGATGAAGTGACGTTCCCAGAAGGTTTTGCCAAGAACAAGCGAGAACACCGCATCCCCTTATCGCCTTTGGCTCAAAAAGTAGTGTCAAATCTGCCGGATACTGGTGACTTGCTGTTCCCTGCCGCCACTGACCCCGAAAAGCCGTTTTCTACATGGGCCTGGCACAAAGCGAGATTTGATGAAGGGGTAGAGGGCGTTGCTCCTTACACCCTTCATGATCTGCGGCGCACTTTTGCTACCATACACGCCAAGATCGGCACACCGATTCACGTAACTGAAAAACTCTTGAACCATGTCACGGGAACCATCAGTGGGGTTGCTGCCGTCTACAATCGGCATTCCTATTTTGAAGAGATGCGAGACGCTGCAAGCCGGTATGAGCTACTGCTTCAAGAGCTCATCAAAGATTAAGGGATGAAAGAATGAGTAGGCTAGGCTTGCTCCATCTCTGCAGCGACGCCATTCAAATTTCAAATCTTCTGATGCCATCCAACTGTTTGTTAGTAAACTATATTTCCAGACTTTGAATGAGTCTGTGATGCTTGCTGACGCTTGGATGCGCACAGGGGTGCAAAATTTTCTTCGCAGCGATCCTTGAATTTTTCCCGACGCCTTCGCATCTCTTTAACACGAGATGTTATTTTCATAGAGGCTCTGAACCTACGCAACTCACCCCCAAAAAACTCCCGAGCCTCGAACCTAGCTATGCTGACTGTTGGCGAGTCAGCATCCATATCATGGAGACTTCAATGTCTGTCTTTCCAATCTCACTAACTAAAATCTCCCGTCCTAACACATCCCCCACAAAATACTTGGCTCAAAGGCTACTGGGTTCTTTCGAGCAACCGCTTCTAGCTGCCGTTGTAAAGCTAGGACCAGATGCTTATAGCTCAGCGCTTGCAATATTCTTGTCTGAAAATCTAAATCGGACTGTAACTGTTGGCCAGGTTTCCAGAAGCCTAAATCGGCTCAAAAAAATGGGAATCTTGGACAGTAAACGCTGCTTGCCAGAAGTAAGGCAAAAAGGGCAGCGTTCGCGTGCTGTGTATTTCTTGACGGAACACGGCCAAACGTTCTTTCAATCCCTCATTGATGAAAACAAGGAGACATCGACCAGAAACAATCCCCTCACGTCTCGTGAAACCCCTGTGAAAACTAACCCCGCGTAATCGCCGAAGGCGCATTTCGCGCCTTCATTATAAATTTTTTATAGGAAGGACGAATATGAGCCTTACTCTAAATGTAGAACGCCGGTCAATAAAATGGCCTCCAAAACTCTACCGCAATCTTCTGGCGTGTGTCATTCCGAAGCAGAGCTTTCGCGATGACTATGGTCACTATGTAGACGAATACCGCGAGAAATATGCTGGTGGGAATACAAAAAAAGATAAGAGCAAAGCCGTGGCATGGCTTGCTCTTACCTTCTTGAACGAATTTATCCGCGCCAGCTTAGACCCTGCACGTGCATTCTTCGTTCAGCTTGCAATTGCGATCATCATCGCATCGATCATTTAAACACTCATGATGTCTCTGGGCGCGCCACTTTTGGTGGCGCGCTCAAGCAATTTGCAAAAATATTATTACCATGTGAGGTTTCTTTACGCAACATTATTCCACTTATTTGGTTGAGGCCTGCCATCTAAACAGTACCGTTAATCCACACCTAGTAATTGCCCCAGCTTGTTTGTTACTGGTCTCAGTGGATCTACAAACCCAAGATCGTAGATCATGGTCGTATCAAGATTTCCCCTGTGATCTACATAATGGGACACATCTTCCCGTCGTACTCCTTGCCCCGTGATCATCAATGAAATCGCCATGCGCTTGAGGTCATAGAGCTGAAAGTATTCAGGGACCCCATCGAGCTTCTTGAAGCTCTGAATGGATCTCTTGAAGTTGTCTCGCGGCTGAGATGGATCTGAATGGTTCGGGAACAGTAATCCACTCTCAGGCCAGCGCCCTCGCTGCTCCCTCACCAGTTCAGCGACCTTCGGATGAATGGGCACGGAGCGATACGCATACTCATAGCGGTTGCGAGAGAGCTTGATACCTTTGGTGTTGTGTTTGTGCCAAATGAGGCGCTCTAGATCGAAGTGCTCGAACTTTGCCTGTTTCACCTCTGCTGGACGCGCCATCGTGAGGAACAATATGCCCATGAAAGCACAGAGCTCTGTTAGGTGTTCGTGCTGACGCGTAAAGTGGCCAGCCTGGAGGGCGGCTAGACGCTTCTCCTCCCCTGCAAGCCCCTCGAGATTGACAGCAGTACGCATTGGGGGATTGAACACGTGCCAAGAAATTTCTCGAACCTGTTCAGGCGTATAGTCGCGGCGCTGTTTGATGACCTTTCTCTTCGTGAATGGGTCACATGGATTGCGCATATCGACGTACTGCATGCGGATGGCCCAGTTGAAGAGCGCTTTTAGCTGCTGAAGAGCGTTGTTGGCCGTGCTGTCTGAACGAAACTGTTGAATATACGGCCCGATGTGGCGCGGGGTGATGTCTATCATCGGTACATCGCGGAAAGTTTCACCAATCGTGACCTTGTATTTACGCCTTTGCCCGCGATTTGAGGTTTTAGGTGGCTCCCAGGTCCACGGCGCAACCAAGCGTCCAAACTCTGATCGATGTGTTTTGCTCTTGGAGGCAAGTTGCTGAGCGTAGTAAGCATCAATCACCTCACCGAAGGTTTCGGCATGCTTTTTCCGGTAATCCACGCGAACATTTGCGTCTGGATCAATGCCTTGTTCAATTTCCGTATTACGCTGTTTGACGATGAGGCGTGCGGATGACACGTTCATCGTGTCTGGAGTACCAATAACCTTTCTTCGAGCTTTGCCGTTATAGCGGTAGTTGTGAATGAAAGATTTTGCGCCTTGAGATGTTATGCGAAGTCCGAGTCCGGAAACAGAATCATTTCGCATTTTGCCGTCCACACCAAGCGCACAATCTCGGATGATTTCTTGAGACTTGGCAGGCTCGCAAATTGATGTTCTAACAAGTGTGTCGGTAAGGTATAATCGTGCCAAAATTCCTTCAGTTTTTTTGTTTCTCGTGTACGTCTGGTGTACGCATTTTGGCACAATTTGTGAAAAAATTGCAATATTAAATTTTTTAAAAATTATGATATACTGTTTAAAATCAATAACTTATGCGCAAATCTTCAATATTCATATTGCATACAAAATCGGTTTGGGACCAGAGGGTCGTAGGTTCGAATCCTATCTCCCCGACCATATTTTTCAATAACTTACCATTCATTCAAAATCTACAACTACCGCCGTGTACGTTTCGTGTACGCATTTCTTTATATTCACTTTTTCATCAGTGCAAGACACCCCAATAATTTCGCAGGCGAATTAAATTGACAAATCGGGCCATTTGTGATCAAATACTTTCAACGTCGCAACTGTGCGGCTTTTTTATTTTGGGGCGCCGGGTGGCGCCCTTTTTCGTTAAATCAGATAAAGGGGATATATATGAGTGGACAACCTGCCATGATTTTTATGGAGCACGAACTCCAACACATGCTGACCGAAACAGCCAAACAAGCTGCTCAAGAGGTCATTGATAACTTTAAGTCGGAACTGAGCACTGATCCAAACGAAGTGGTAATCCGAAAACTGCGAAGATACCTTGCAGATCGTCAATCAGTTGCCAATCCGCGTGATCAATGGGCCAACGGGCTGCATATTCGCAGCATCAAGACAAACACGCGGGGCAAACCTCGATCACAGTCCTGGTTCCAGCAGTTCAAGGTAAAGAGTGGACTTAGCGGCTGCTTCAGCCGAAAGTCCCTCTCATCAGGCGGATTTCGGGAATGGTGCTTTGAAGATATTGCCAACGCCTGGGAGCAATCCCAGCTCTAATCCCACATGCGCTCTGCAATCTGCCGTTCCTCAGGCCCCAATGCTTGGCTATAGATGGCGGTGGTTTCCAATCGGCTATGCCCAAGCCACCGCTGTATGAGGTGAAGCGGTACGCCACGGGTGACAGCATGAACGGCAAAACTGTGACGCAAACCTCTGGCGGTCGCCTGTGGGCCTGATATACAAGCGTCTTGCATGACCGATTTTACAATGGTCCATGCCTGGGTGCGCTGCCAGGGGAACAGAGGCTTTTTACCTTCTGACAGAGCAGTGATCAGAGATCTTGGAACCGGCACCTGCCGAAAGACGATCTGGTCGCGTTTCTTCAGCGTTCGGAAGATTACAGCCCCCTCATCGCGGGAAATGTGCTCTGGCTTCAATGCCAGCACCTCCGACAACCGCCCGCCTGTCCATAGCAATGTCAGGCACAACAGACACGCTTTGTCTGGCTGGGCATGAGCAGCAGCAGTAAAGCGGTCACGTTCAACGGCGTTGAGATACTTGCGATGGCCGGTGGAGGTGAGAAGCGACGGCCCGGACATCAAAATATGTCCCTTGGTGCGCGCTGTAACTTCGCCCAGGATGCTTTTGCTTTCGTTGAGGTTTGTCTGCCTTTTCCCGCCGAACAGTCTTCCCCATTCTGTTCGGTGAAGAAAAAATGCCCTTTGTTTCAAAGGTGTAGAGATTGCCGAAGCAACCCTTACCGGAATCCTACATGAAGCAACGACTCCTGTTCAATCGCAAAATCAACCTTTTGCAAGGCGCTGAACAGTTTGGGGAATTCCGTTCGATCCTACAGGAGTTACGCGATGCGCAAAATGGGCTGGATGCTGGGGCTTTTGCTCTGCTCTGGGTGTGTCACTACTGAATTGCAGTACAAAGAAGGCATTACACCGCTTCAACGGAATCGGGATGTTGAGGCCTGCACTAGACAGGCAACGAAGCGCGCGCCGGTTGCCAATGTCTCCCACACAAGCCAGCGCTATTGGGTTCCGGCACGGCAGCATTGCAATAGCAAAGGCTGCTTCTGGCAGGGCGGTTATTGGGCAGGCGGGCAAACAACCGTCACAGATCAAAACATCCCCGCTCGAAAGCGGGCTTACGGTCAGTGCATGGCTCGAAAAGGGTATCAGCCCCTCGCCACACAAGGTTGCACGGGCAAAGTCAGGGAAGCAGTCATGCGGACGCCGCAGGGCCGCTATCCGCGCCTGACAGCGGAGTCGTGCACCGTCGGCATGTCTGACGGCACGCTCAAGGTCTACACGCCGTAGGCCGTCCCTTTCCCCGCAATCACTAATCCTTCACCCAACAAAGGAGTTCTTCATGGGTATTTTTGACGATGACGACGGCGATCTCTTCGGCAGCAAGAAGAAGCCGTATTCAGACTTTGATAAAATCTGCGGGCACTCGGGAATTTCCGATGCCATGTCGAGCACCAATCGCTACCGCACCGGCGGCCTTAATCACTGCCTGAGTGTTGGCCAGCAAATCGCGGCAGACGATGCCTCCAATGACATTGACGCGCTGTTTGTGGGCAAGCCCAAAGACAAAACGAGCTTCTGGTAAAGCCCCCTTCACTTACTTCGCTGTGCTCCGGGAAACCGGGGCACTTTTGATTCCAAAAGGAAAAAGACTATGCAATCTACAAATACTCATTGCGGTTTGAGCAGAACCAGTGCCATTGACCGCTGGATGGTCACTGAGACCAGCCCCATTTTCGTCGGGGCGAGTCAACTGGGCACACTCTCTGAAATCAGCAATGACTGGACAGCCCGAATCATCATCGCCAACGCGATTTATCTCAATGCCGTTAATGCTCTGGATGATGATGAAGCAGATGCGGTGATCAGAGAAGCATTTACGCAAGGCGGTAATGCCGGGCAGCGCGCGCTTGCGCCAACCTATGCCTGGGTTTACCCCAAGCTTGAAGCACATGAACTGCCGTCACAGATCATGTCACGGGTCATGCTGTACCTGTTCTCAATTAATTGGACGGTTGTGAAGCCCTTTCCGGCATACTCGCCCGCAAACTTTGAACCTCTGGAACCTTCTGAAATGGTAATCACGTTGGAGCAATTTCCTGACGGGGATTACAGCATGACATTGGGCGGTCTCTCCACATCTGACGCCATCGGCGCGATCAGCATGGAGGTGAGTCGCTTCGTCATGACTGGCTTTGCCGATGTGGATCACACTTACTTTTCAAGTAAGAGCACGGCTTTGGAATGCGCAGGCGTTGCGCAAAAATATCTCAAAGAAAAGTGGGGTTATGACTTCTCGGTGAAAGACGAAACCTGACGGCAGGCCAGACAGGTAGTCAAAAAAGAAAGGGAGCTGAGTGTTCAGCTCCCTTTTTGCGTGCAGACTTGCGTTGATGCTTTACTTGATCAACAGGTCTTCTTTGGCTGTTCCAGCGCCAATGGCTTCTTTGAACCATTCGGGCTGACGGCCGCGACCGCTCCAAGTCAATGCTGGGTTTTCAGGGTGGCGATACTTCGGCTCAACAACCTTTTTGACCTTGGTTCCTTTAGCGCCAAAAACCTCTTCAATGCTGACGCCGAGCTCTTTTGCCTTAGCAGTCAGAACATCACGGGCTTCTGCCAGCTTGCGGGCTTCAAAGGTTTTGATGGCAGCGCCAACGTCCTTTTCAAGAGCTTTCAGTTCTTCAAGGGACATGTCGTTGAGATTGAGATCAGTCATTGCCTGTCTTTCGCTGTGCATGAATTTGAATGCGATGTGCCGGTTATAACATTCTTTGTCCAGCTAGAAATGGTTAATGGCGCAAGGTTAATCCAATGTACCTCAATAAGATCGCAGTGTGTTCCCTTTGTAATGGCCGCGGGTTTCAAGAATATCTTGGAACCCTGCCACGTGGCGAACGCGGGGGTAGCAAGGACAAGGGCGCGCAGGTGATTATTTTGGTGCGCGAGGAATGGTGATCAATTCGGAGAATTGAGCAGCAGGGGAAAATAATCTCCTGCGTGGGCGAAGCCTTTACCCATTGACCGCGCGAGGGGTAGCGCCCCTTAGCTTCAGACAATAATGGCGCAACTTGTTTGCGCGTGCTGCCCATCAGCACTGGGGGCGAGGCAACGCCTCGGCGGGGGTATCCCCCGATGGCCAACGGCCATGCACGGCTGCGCCGTCACTCCGTGGCGCGGAGTGACGGCGCTCGGTTCGCCTCCCTCACCGCCGTTTCTGAGAGGAAATGACAAGTGACGGGCAAATGACGAGCTGAGCCACGAACGATCCCTCATCATTTCTGATCATTTCGTCGCAGGAAAATCGGCTTGGCCGTATAATGCTCTCGAAACCATGGAAAAGAGGACGTCCAACTTTCCCAGTTCCATCTCACACCGTTTTACAAAGGAGACACTGCATGATCACTGATCATCTTAAACCGCCATGAGCGGTCCGTTCACGACTTTACGGCATCACGCCGTCAATGCTGCGCATCGCAGCGCATAACCTGAAATCCCGCCTCCGGGCGTATTTCCGCCCATTGGGGCAACAGACATAAGCGCCAAGGGCGCATTTTTGTCTGGGCCAATTCCCGCTTTTGCGGACCGCTCAGCCTGAGGGCTGCCGGTTGGCCATCAACACTTAGCAATATCGAAAACAACAGAAAGAAAAGGAGATGGATAATCTCACTATGGACTTGGTGCGCCTCACCAAGCGTAACCGTGATGGCAGTTTTGGAACACAAAAGAACCGTCAACGAGGTCTGACCGCCATGGCAGCGGAACTCAAACACCTGGGCTATTCCTTGAAAACCTCCCGCTCCATCAAGCCAAAGCATGTAAATGCCCTGGTCGATCATTGGCGGGACAGTGGGCTCACCAAAGCCACCATCCGAAACCGGATGAGCTGGCTTCGATGGTGGGCGCAGAAGGTGGACAAGGTTTCCATCCTGGACAAGGACAATGCCAGCTATGAGCTCAATGATGACCGCACCGAACGGCAGAACATCGCCTTCACGCTGCACCCGGATCAATTGGACGCCCTGACAGATCGACATGTGCAGGCTGCGGTTCTGCTTCAGGCCGCATTCGGGTTGCGCCGGGAAGAAGCGATGAAAATTATCCCGAAAGAGGCCATCAAGAAAGATTGCCTGAGACTCAAGGGAAGCTGGACCAAAGGTGGTCGTCCGCGCACGGTGCCGATTGTGTCCCAGCATCAGCGTGTTGTGTTGTCTGCCGTCGCCCAGATTGCAGCGGACGGCAGCTTGATCCCGGAAGAGCGCTCTTATGCCCAGCACATGCGGATTTATGAACGCCAAGTGCACGGGGCGGGCATCACTCGGGCGCATGGCCTGCGCCACAAATACGCACAAGCCCGCTATGAAAAGCTCACAGGCATGAAGTGCCCCATCAATGGCGGCCCTGGCCGCTCCCTGATGAGTGATGAGCAATACGAATTAGACCGCCAGGCACGCCAACGGATCTCCAAAGAGCTCGGCCATAACCGCATCGAGATTACCGATGTGTATCTGGGCCGTCTCCTACAGGGAGGGTCTGCGCTATGCTCGTAAGCCTGTTTATCATTCTGGGGCAACTCATCTGGCTGTTTGCGATGGCGGTGCACGCCATCATGCATGGGTTAATTGTACTGCTCAGCAAGTTGATCCGATGAAGGGCCTATCTTCCATAGATTGAATTTCGTATCAAAGAACCACCCTGGGGCTTTCCTTGGGGCATCGCGATGCTCCTCAACAAGAGGAGTATTGTGATGAAGATGTTGAGCAAGCGGCAGGTGACTGAATTGGTTCTGTACTCACCGCAGCATATCGCACGTCTGGAAGCGGCAGGCAAATTCCCCAAGAGGGTAAAGCTGGGCCACAACCGCGTGGGGTGGGTTGAGACTGAGGTTCAGGACTGGCTTCAAAGTCGCATCGACGCACGTGATCAACGCCAATGACTCTCCTTGTCGAGAGCGGGAGGACTGGCCGAGAGGTCAGTCCTCTTCATTTTTGGGAGATCAAAAAGTGATGCGCAGGCTATTCTGAATGAGATTGTGACAGTGCTCTGATGGAAATACCGAGCTAATTTAAGAAAATGTGAAGGGCGAATGTCGCCGCAGTTGTGATTGCAGCAACACCAACAGCAATCTGTTTGATGATGAAGAATAAAGTTTGCAATAAGTAGGCGGGATGGTTTTTGTTGTATTTGTAGTCACTATCTCTCCGGGTGAGTGCGTGATTTACCGAAAAGTAAGCGCATAAATATTGGAAGTAATCACAAGAGATGGATATTACAGCCAGAGCTCCGGCTGAGTTGATCCAGAATTCATATGCCGAAATATATGATTTTGAGAAATCTGCGCCAGACGTTTGGATCGCAAAAACCCATGCGACGATACCAAACGCAACAAAACGTGTGGTTTCACTCAGTCGAGATGAGACAATAGATTTTTGTTCGAGTCTCTGACTATATGCATCGGAGTTTTTCATTTTTATTATTATTCACCAAATTTCATGGGTCCGGGATCATCAGTATTTGGATCGTTTGGAGACCCATTTGCTTTAATAATCGTATCGTAAACACGCTTTACCAAGCCATTGGCCGCGGCTTCGCGAAATCGATCATCGTTCATTAGCTTGGCAAATATCTCTTCATTGCCCTCCATGCGTTCAATGAACATGCCTTCAAGCATGGAGTTGAAGACTAAGGAAAAGTTATCTAGAGTGTTGGCCCGAGCGGCTTCCCTCAGTTTTTCTTTTCCTGTGGCCACTTCCACAACTTGGTCGAAGAACAATTCATCCGCTTTGTCGAATTCGGTTCCGAAGCGTTCATTGAGGGAATCGACGAGCAAGCTGAGCTGGACGGCTTCATCCTTGGAGACTCCAGAGCCAACTTCTGTTGGTCCTTTCAGTGGTTCCGCTTTGCCTTGCGTTAGGTCAATGCTACCCTCGCTGATTTTCTGCAATCGGTAGTATTGTAGCTCAACCTCATCGCCGAGTTGATACGGATTATCCTCCAAGCGTTTCGGCAGTTTAGGGATTAAAAGTCGAAGATAGGTGTACAGTTTCTCCTGTTCGGAGTCCTGGTAGGGCACGATTTGGGACAAAAAGGCATAGAGGTTTCGGAAGCTAGTTAATTTACCGCGCAGTAGTTCTCGATCACCATCTACCAAGGCGGCAAAGCGCTCGATGGCAAGGTCAATCAAAGCGTTTATGTTTCGGTGATCGGAAGCCGTCGGTTCCTTGCGATTCTTGAACCAAATTTCACAAACCCGGTCCACTTCATCGCTACCAAATACTCGCCATTCCTCAATGGAGTGTTGCAACTCATACAGCTGGTGTGGATCTGGTGCTTGGCCAGCTTCAGTGCTCTCGTAGAAGTCTTTAAATGATTGGAAAATCTCATCGCGCTCGTTCACGAAATCCAGAACAAACGTGTCTTCTTTACCCGCCGTCCGTCGATTGAGGCGAGAGAGCGTTTGAACCGCCTGAATACCCGACAGGCGCTTGTCAACGTACATCGTATGAAGCAGGGGTTGGTCGAAACCGGTCTGATATTTATCAGCAACCAGGAGCACTTGGTATTCCTCGGTGCCGAATTTCTCTGGCAGCTCGCTTTCTTTGATACCTTTGTTCATCCCAACTTCAGTGTATTCTTTGGTTGGGAAATCGGGATCTTTTACAGAACCGGAAAAGGCGACCAGTGCTTTAATGTCGCCATAGCCCTTTTCTTTCACATACTTATCGAAGGCCAGCTTATAACGCACAGCATGTAAGCGCGAGCTGGTGACCAGCATGGCTTTCGCTCGGCCGCCGATTTTGTGCCGCGTGTGATGGCGGAAGTGCTCAATGATCACCTCCACCTTTTGCGAAATATTGTGCGGATGAAGACTCATAAAGCGTGCAAGCTGCTTGGCCGCTTTCTTTCGAGGTACCTCGGGGTCGTCATCTATCGATTTAATCAGCCCATAATAGGCCTTATAAGTCGTGTAATTCTTGAGCACGTCCATGATGAAGCCCTCTTCGATGGCTTGTCTCATGGAGTAGTGGTGAAACGGGGGCTTCTCGTTCGCCCCAGGTTCATTGAACACTGCCAGCGTCTTGAATTTCGGTGTCGCGGTGAACGCAAAAAAACTGATGTTCTTCTGACGAGGGCGTTTTAGCATCTCTTGGAAGAGAGTTTCCTTCGCCTCATCCGAAAGGCTCTGCTCCTCCTCATCGTCTATTATTTGCTCGGCTATGGTGGCCGCAATACCGTCTCGGTTGAGAACTTTGCGCAACTCCATTGCGGTTTCGCCGCTTTGGGAACTGTGCGCCTCATCCACGATCACTGCAAAGGTCTTGCCTGTCGTATTGATTTGGACGCCTTCACCCTTCTCGGCCAACGTATCCAACGCTTGAGCAATAAATGGGAATTTCTGGATTGTCGTGATGACAATCGGAACACCCCCGGACAGCGCTTTGGCGAGCTGCTGTGTGTTCTCGTCGATCTTCTCGACCACGCCTTGTTTGTGCTCGAACTGATAGATGGTGTCTTGCAGCTGTTGATCCAGCACACGGCGGTCAGTGATCACCACCACTGTGTTGAACACTTTTTGATCGTTGCCATCGTGCAGGCTGGATAAACGGTGTGCCAGCCAGGCGATAGAGTTAGACTTACCGGACCCGGCGGAATGCTGGATCAGGTAGTTATGACTCGGCCCTTTTGTCTTGGCATCTGCCACCAGCTTCCGCACCGCATCAAGCTGGTGATATCGCGGAAAGATCATCGTTTCCTTGCGCGAAGTCTTGATCCCGCGTGCGGTCACGACTTTGGTTTCCTTGACCTCCAAATGTAGGAAGCGCGAGAGAATATCCATCAGGCTATCCTTGGTCAGAACCTCTTCCCACAGATAAGCCGTGCGGTAATTGTCCTCATCCAGCGGATTGCCCGCGCCGTACCCATGCCCTTTGTTGAAGGGCAGAAAGAACGTCTTTGATCCGCTCAACCTTGTGGTCATATAGGCTAGGTCAGTATCAACAGCGAAATGCACCAGCGCCCGTTCTTTGAACCGAAAAATTGGGCAAGTCGGATCGCGGTCGACCTTGTATTGCTTCTTGGCATGCTCAACCGTTTGGCCAGACATCTGGTTTTTCAGCTCCATCGTCACGATGGGCAGGCCATTGACTGATAGAACTAGATCAAGCGAGAGGCCCTTTTGCTTAGGATCGAAATGAACCTGCCGTGTGGCTATCAGGCGGTTGGCGGCGTAGTCAGCTAGCGCGTCGGGGTTCATGCCAGAGGCAGGTGCAAAATAGGCCAGCTTCCACGTCTTACCGAAACACTTGAAACCGTGGCGCAGCACATGCAGTGAGCCTTTGGCCGACAGCTCTTTGCAGAGCGAGTCTAGCAGAGTGCCCTTGGCGCGGTCACCGTGGAACTCTTGCAGGCTGGCCCAGCGTTTGGCCTGAGTCGCCTCGATGAAGGCAATGACATCGTCAGGGAATAGCCCACGCTCGGCATCAAAGCCGTCAGGATCGCCCAAGGCATAGCCGCCATTCGTAGTCAGGCTTTCGGTGATGGCATCTTCAAAACGGATTTCAGTATGTTTTCTCATAGTTTACAATCTATACGATTACTTTTTGTGTGTCATTTTCCAAATCTTCGAGCGCCATTCCGTTCACTTCATTGAATAGGTAATGGCGAATATCCGGATAATCTCTCAGATACTTTCCATCTGGATCCAAGTCGGGTCCGGGATTTTGGCAATCCGTGAAAACATACTTGGACACCTCAAGCTGGGCGTCCTTGTTGGAATAGACCGAGATCAGCTTGTGCAGCGTGTGGCACCATGCCTCGCCTGCATGCAGCTGAAGCATAACGTCTGATGCAGGGATAAACGTCCGCGCCTTCTTAAACTCGATGCAATAGGCTTTCAGCCGGTTTTCGTGTGCCTGAAACAAGACGAAGTCGCATTTACGCATCCAGGGGCGTTTGCCGTCGTCGTCGAGAAAGTGGAAAAGCGGGTTTTTGCAAGCATCCAGTCGCAACCCCAGTACTCGACCTGAGAAAGACAGCTTGGCTTTAAGACGCTCTTTGGTGGTCTCATCCGTATCAGCCAAAAGAAATTCATTGGCTGCCAGGCCCTCTCGCTCTTTGGCACGGCACAGCTGACCATAGTGCGGGATGTTGCTTTTCCCAACGCTTTCACGAGTGTCGAGGAAGGTTTTTAGATGCTTGAAGTAGCCATCTGCGTTTATTGGCATCACTACGCGACCTTGATCTTACCGGTGACCGCGTTAGTAATTACTGAAGAGCGGTACTCCCTCAAATGATCACGCGCAGTCGTGATCTTCTCTTCAGCCAGATCCATCTTGGCCAGCTCGGTTTCGATATGGCCCAGAATTTCGTACTGTGTGTTTTCATCAGGGATCATCACCGGGAAAACCCCTAGTGACTCTCGGTTAATCTTCGGCATCGCGACGCGCATCGACTCGAGAACTGCGAAGCGATGGAAGTGGCGGCTAAGCATCTGGAAGAACAAGAACTCTGGTCGCAAGCCTTTCAGTGCTCGGATAGCGTACATGTCGGCACTGCAAAGTCCAGCTTCGGGAGCTAGGGCAACCTTAGACAGCTCCGGGCGGATTTTACTGTAGAGAACTTCGCCAGCATCAAACTGATACTTTCCACTAATCGCCCCTTGCTCTTCAGCGCTCTCGTAAGGAAGCAAGCGGCCAGTGCCTGACTCGATGTGATCGGGAGCAATCAATGGCAGACTCTTGTATTCATCCAGTTTTGGGTCGACTTGGCCGCTTTGAACCTGACAGCACCATTTAAACGGCACAACATCCCATCCTACTGGCACATCGCCAAGCCAGTCGATGCCACTGGGTTTCATGGAAGTGTTAGGGTTGAGGCCTTTGGTGACGGCGTGGGTGATCAATGCGGTGCGTTGTTCAGCCAAAAGCCGCAGAAGCTCTTCCTTCTTGGCGATCAGATCATCTATCTCAGTCGTCTTCTCATCTAAAAAGTCCGCGATTGCGGTTTGTTCTTCGATAGGCGGTATGGCGATAGGAATAAATGATTGATACCCTTCGCTAAGAGAAGGAACAGCTCCAGGGTTGGTATGTTCGCCGAAATCAACCGTCGACATCCAATAGAAAGCGTATTTGTGATTGAGTTGGTCAGCGTTGGGTAGAAGTGCCGTCATATTGTTATCGATACAACAATCTGCCGTTGTTATGCGCCGCCGGTTCAGCAAAAGCGCAGCCCCAATTTTGGCGTAGCAAATGGCCTCCTTCGGAATGACCTCTGCGCGAAGTTTTGCTGCTGTCTTTCGATTTATTGTGTGCGGAGACTTATCAAGATGAACGCCATCTTTCGATAAGCTTAGGTCACCAACCTTGTAGAAATAGAGTTCTTCGCCTTCAATATTCTGCTCGTCCAATGGGAAACCAGCTCCCCCCTTCAGTCGTGAGACGTCTTTCAATCGTCGAACATCCCAATGTTCTGGAACAGTATCAAACCAAGGAACTCCGCTATCCTTGTATGCCGGATAAGGGGCGTAGCTCATGCGGTGATCCCCTTAAGCATCTCCATAATGTCGCGAGTGATATCCTCGATATCCGTTTCAATCTTCTCCAGCGAGCGTGGCGGCTCGTAGACATAGAAATGCCGGTTGAGCGGGATTTCATAGCCCATCTTGGTTTTCTTGTGATCAACCCAGGCGTCAGGCACATGCGGATGCACTTCGGCGGCGAGATAGGCTTCGACATGGCTTTTCACGAGATCGGGCAGTTGATCATCCGTCAACTCACCCTCAATCGCGTTCAGCATTGGCAGATCGATATCCTTGGGCAGCGGTACCAGCTCGGTATCGCGCAGCTCGGTATCCGGCTCGTGGTTACCTTTGCTGTCGGTGCAGGTAGAGGCAGTCTCATCCCGCTCCGACAATGCGCTCAGGATCGCTTTGCGGATCGGTGCTTCGAGCTTGAGGCCAGCGGTTTTGAAGGCGGCGTTGAGTATCTGAGTGAAGTCAGCGCGATTTTTGACCAGAGCGTCGGGCATGTCTTCCAAAACAGCGATGATCCGATCCTGCAAGACCTTGCCAGCCTCTTCCTCCGCCGCGATGACGGCACTGTCCTTGCGTTTTTTGCTCTGCGCCAGTTTTGCAAAGGCTGTCTCGCCTGCCAGCCGTGCAATGCGTTCTGCGCTGGCCTGGAAGTTCAGTTTCAGCGGTCGTTCGACGGTAATCTTGAGATAACCGAAATCGCGGTTGTCGAAGATCTTGGAGCATATCCGCTCTTTGGTTTTGCCGTCGATGACGACGCGTGAAGTTTCGTCATGTTTGAACTTGGCATAAAGGCGAGTGATCTCGTCAATGTGGTCGTCAGACAATTCATTGCGCTTATTGCCAAGGCTTTTGCGCATCTTCTGGAAGTGCTTAGTGCCATCAATCAATTGCACCTTGCCGCGCCGCTCGGGGCGTTTGCGGTTCGAGACAATCCAGATGTAGGTGAAAATCCCAGTATTGTAGAACATCTGATCTGGCAGCGCGATAATCGCGTCGAGCCAGTCGTTTTCGATGATCCAGCGGCGAATGTTGCTTTCACCCGATCCGGCATCCCCTGTGAAGAGGGGAGATCCATTGAAAACGATAGCGATTTTCGAGCCGTCACCGCCGATTTCGGGGCTGGGGCGCATCTTGCTGATCATGGTTTGCAGGAACAATAGCGCGCCGTCGTTGATACGTGGTGTGCCTGCGCCAAAACGACCAGAGAACCCAAGTGCGTCAGCCTCTTTCTGTACGATGGATTGCTGGGTTTTCCATTCCACACCGAAGGGCGGGTTGGCCATCATGTAATGGAATTTTTTGTCCAGATGCCCGTCTCCGGATTTGCCGTCACCCAGTGTGTCACCGAAGTGAATGTTGTCGATGGGTTCATCTTTGATGAGCAGGTCGGAACAACAGATCGCGTGGGACTCGGCATTATACTCTTGACCATAGAGAATTAGATTTGCCTGAGGGTTCTGCTCACGAATGTACTCCTCAGAAATTGAGAGCATCCCGCCGGTCCCGCAGGTAGGGTCATAAATCGTACGCGCGATGCCGGGCGTATAAACGTCTTCGTCCTCGGTATACATCAGATGAGCCATCAAACGGATGACTTCTCGTGGCGTGAAGTGATCTCCAGCCTCTTCGTTGGCTTGTTCGTTAAACTTGCGTACTAGCTCTTCGAAGACATAGCCCATCTGCAAGTTGCTTACGCGGTCGGGATGGAGATCAACTTCAGGTTTGGCGAATTCCTGAATCACCAAGAACAGACGGTTTGCGTTGTCGAGTTTCTCGATCTCTGCATCGAAGCCGAACTTTGAGAAAATGTCTTTGGCTTTGGGTGAAAAGCCTTCGATATAGGTAACCAGATTACGTGCAATGTTGTTTGGATCGCCCAACAGCTTTTCAAAGTCAAAATTGCTAATGTTGTAAAGCGGTTGCTCGCGATCATCCGCTGCGGTTTTCCCAAGGATCTTATGGATCGCGTCTTCGCTATGGCCCTGTGCTTTTAGCTTCTCATATTGGGCGAGAACTTTTGCCTTGGTGGGGGCAAGAACCAGATCCATCCGGCGCAGTACAGTCATTGGCAGCATGACACGGCGATACTGCGGCGGGCGATACGGGCCACGGAGTTTGTTTGCGATGCTCCAGATTAGGCCGACAAGTTGATCGTGATTCTGCTTCAAAGAACCTGCTCCAGCATTATTGCCAGCGGTTGCAGGCGTGTCGTTTGAGATATCATGAATTTTCCTTTTATTTCAGATCACTATACATCATGTTTCATGTTGTAGTAACCGAAAAAACTGCGCCACGTTCCAGATCGCCCAGCCCCTTCAACGAGCTATAGGACAGTCCTAGCCCTTGTGGCATCTGAACTCAAAAGCTATCCACAAAATCAAGATTCAAGGGCGCTCATTCTCGGGAAGCACGTATAGCGTGCTTTTTTCGTCAAGGGAAAGATCTGTAGCAACAACCTTCTACAGCCAATGCCGAGCAGAGCTAAGGGTCAGGAGCTTTTTTCGCACCCGATCATAACACTCCATGAAAAGCGGGATTGTCCCGCTTGACCCATCGGAGCATTTTCTATGAAAAAACTGTCTGACGCTGAAATCGCAGAAGTCGCACCCGCATGTGGAACGGACGTTGAAACCGTCCGCCAGATTGAGGATCGCGTTGACGCCATACCTGAAGGCGAAGAACAAGCCGACCTGGTTGCCACGGAAGCAGCATTCCGTGGCCAACAGGCGCGAAAACGGCTGGGGGGATAATCCCCCCATTTTTCGTGCCCTCTCCCCAGAGAAACCTGCTGCGAACTTCCACATTTGAGTTGCACAATCACATCCCGCAACGAGCTCATGTTGATGGGGATAATCTCAGGGATGCGGTATCCCCTTTTCCTATCTCTCCTTTGTTCAACCCTGTTTTCTTATGTGCCGATATGAGTCTTACTACCCTGCATTGCTGCGCTCGTGATTCATGCACTTCATGAGGGTGCATCGGTTTGACTGTTGGGAGGTGACTCATGCGCTTGGAGGATTATCAGGACTTTGGTCTGAGAGAGCTCAATCTTGAGCTTGCCGGAGCAGACAGCATTGGCCGTATCCGCGTGGCGGATAGCGATGAGGTTGTAGATCACTGCATTCAGCATCGCTTGCAGGTCGTCGCCAATGCCATTGACAACATCTACCTCGAGCATGGCGATGATATGGGTTTAAGCGCTGAGCAGAACCGCCAGCTTCTGACCTTTGATCAGTACCTGAGCACTGTCAAAGGAATAGACAGCATTCGTTCCAAGCTAGCTGAAGCCGAGCGGGATGTCCCCTATCAGGTTAGACGGATGGGAAACCCCGTAGAAGACAAAATCGCAGCCAAGATCATTGAGAAGAAGACAGGCTACAACCCGTCAGAGAACTGGAAACTCGCCGATAAAATCAACGAAGCTCGCCGTAAGCTTTACTCTCAGTACGATGCAACCACATTGCAATTGGCGCGCAACTTTAATCCTCATGTACATACGCCCGACCGCACGGGGTACCTTCACTTTATAGAGGGGCAGGATACTGCCTTTATGTCTGCGCTCAATGAAGCGCTGCCTGCTGCCCCGTCGCTCTCAGAAATCCGTCGCCACGCCTATATCACAGGCGGCTCCGGTTCCGGCAAAACAGAACTTCTGAAACAGCTAATCCATGCCGCCTATCATCGCTTCGACGAAGCGACGATTGTCATAGATCCCCACGGCGATCTGGCTGAGCAAGTCGCTCATTGGGAGATGTTCGTGGATGATGATCGGTTGATTTACATCGATCCCTATTTTGAAGAAGATCATGTGCCTGCCTTCAATCCGCTCATCGTGCCAGAAGGCACATCCATGCAGCAACGGGAAGTCATCGCCCAGCAACTCGTCAATGCCTTCGAGCAACTTTTGAAAGGGTCCGGCGGTGACAATCTCACGGTGAACATGCGGACAGTTTTGATGCCGTGCATTCTGACATTGCTAGATCAGCCAAGCTCCACGCTTGCTGACCTCCAACGGTTTATGAATGACCGGATCAACGAAGATTTGGTGGCATTGGGGGAGCAATCAAACCGACGGGCCATCCGGGACTTCTTCCAGCATGACTTCTCGGGTGATCCAACGTTGCGTCCATCGAAAAGCGCGATTTCAAGAAAGCTACAAAGCCTCTTCAACACCTTCGCTTTTGATGAAGTCGTCAACAGTCCCAAGAGCCTCGACCTTGAAGGGGCGATCAATCAAGGCAAGGTCATCCTCTTCAATCTCTCCAAAGGGCGGATGGGCGATGAAGCCAGTGAGGCATTCGGGCGCTTGGTCGTGGCAGCGGTTCAAGGGCTGGCCTTGCGCCGTGCAGACATCCCTGAAAACCGGCGCACCCCTATCAATCTTTTCATAGATGAATGCCAGAACTACATCGCACCGGCCACGATGCAGATTTTGGAAGAGGCCCGGAAATACGGTGTTAGCCTGACGCTAGCGCAGCAAGTGGTAGGCCGGGGCATGTCTTCCGAGATGCAGACCGTGGTGCTCAACAACACCAACGTCAAAGCGGCAGGCCGAACACCTGAAGATGACAAGCTGGCCAAAATCCTCGGAAAGACTCAAGCAGATGTGCAGGCGCTTCAAACCGGCCACTTCTGGATGAAGGTTGGCAACGGCAGTACGTTCAAGCTTGAAGCCAACAGCGACCTGGTTGGCAATAATATCAGCATGACGCCGGACCAATGGGCGGAGATCAAACAGCAGCAGCTTGAGTACTATCGAAATCTGAATGAGACTGCTGCGCCGCCTTCCGTCAGTGAGCCCATTCCGGATGATGGCAGCCCCATGACATGGTGAAGCTAGATACCTTGGGGCGCCGTAGTCGCTTTGAGAGAAGCCCTACAGGCAAGAGGATGCGCTTGATGCCGCGCGATCAGGAGATTCTGTCCTGGCTGTATCGCTACCGCTATCTGCGCCATGATCACCTGATCCGCATCTTTTCGCCCAAGTCACCCAAACGATTTGCTGAGCGGCTGGGCGATTTGTTTCATGAGACGGGCTTCATAAATCGCCCTCTGCTGCAAGCGCCCCTGTTTGATGCTCGCGCCACGCCGATGATGTACGAGATCAGCAATAAGGGCGTTACCTATCTGGAAGCGCTTAAACTCCTCCCGCATCGGGCCGTCACTTTCTCGCGTCGCCCTCGGGACAGTTTCAATCCGCAGGTGCTGCACACGATGATGATCATTGAAAGCCTGCTGGAAACTGAATTGGCAACGCGGTCGGAGTCTGATCAGCGATTTGTACCAGTGGATGAAATTTTGGCACGGGCACCGGAGGCAACACAGAAAGCCAGGAACCCGCTGGCGCTACCCGTCAGAATCGACGGGAGGAAGACGCAACTGATCCCTGATGCGATCTACGGCATTGAGCATCAAATCAACGGAGAAAGCCGCTACCGCTTCTATGCGCTGGAATGCGAGCGCACGAGCCCGGCCTTTCGTTCAGGCACCGCCACATCCAGCACCAGGAAGAAGCAAGCCGCCTATGCTGCGGCGATTCAAGCGCAGGCGTTCAAGACCCATTGGGGCATCCCCAATATCGAAGTGAAAATAGTAGGACGTGACTGACTAACCTTGATGACAAACAGGAGTTAAACCAATGAACCCCATCCAGAAGGCTATGGAACTTGAGATGAAATACAAGAGCTGCCTGGATAGCAAAATATTTGCAACAATCCCAAATGAAGACGAGCGGGAAATATGCAGAGCGGCAGCGAGGCTCTGCGACTATGATAAAGATCAGTTCTACGGAGCGCTGCTCCACCTGCTATCACGGTAGGTAGATTGCCGCTCATACCTGAACATAGGTACTCGCTTCAAAACTCAGCGATTTATGAGACTAAAAAGAGACTAAACCCGCTGTGGGGCTTGCTTATTATCTCATAAGTGATTGATTTTGTTTGGAGGCGAGTACCGGAATCGAACCGGTGTACACGGATTTGCAATCCGCTGCGTCACCACTCCGCCAACTCGCCATCCGTGGTGTAGGGCGTGATTAATCACATGCCTGCGGCCGGTGCAAGAGGCGTTTTGCCTCCGCCCGGGCCAAAAATTGCTTTTCTTTCCGGAAGACTAGAATTTCACTTGGACGGACTTCGGTCAAGGGGCGTTGCTGACGGCTGCCGCGCGGATGCCGGTGGCAATCAGCTCGGCAGATCCGGGCAGGGCGCCGGCAACCGGCAGTAGAATTCCTCCAAACCGGGCGGCCTCCAAGGCTGCGGGGAGGTCTTGCTTCACATGGTCGCCGGCCTGAGCGAAGAATGGCAGGCAGACGGCGCGGTCAGGCAAAGGCGCAGCGGCGGAGGCGATCCGGGGCTCCTGTTCGACATAGCCGGTCGAAACCGCGCAGCCGGGCAGCAAGAGGCACAGCCGGGAGGCAAACTCCTCGGCGGCATCTGCTGCCTTGGGGCCGCGGGCGGAACCGTGGGCGGCCAGCAGCAGATGAAGGTCTTGCAGCTGCCAGTTCTGCTCACTGGCCGTTTCGTGCACTGCCCGGGCGGCAAGCTGCGGAAGGCCGGGGTCCATGCCAAACGGCGCTGCAATCCGACTGCCCGTGTTTTTCAGGCGGTCCGGCAGCACCTTGGCGGTGAAGAAACCCCGGGACATGAAAAACGGGTAGATCAGGGCGCCCCCTGCTGCTTGCTCTTCAAGTCTCCCGGGGGTGGAGAGAGTGGCCGAGCGGACATCCCAGTCCGGCAGATGCAGCGCAACTGCCGAGGCCAGCCGTGCCAGATCTGCTTCAGCCGGGGCTGGGGCGGACGGCTGGCCGTGGGCGGTTATAACAACCGTGTGCGGGTTTGAGGTCAAGGCGCTGTTCCGGAGAAAGATGTGAGACGAGGCGGCTGGATTACGGTGTCATTTGAGCAGCTTGCCAGGCTTTCGCAAGGGGAGCGAAGATTTTTCCGGCCGGGCAAAAATAATCGAAACCAAGACGGTTGACCTCGCCGGATGCTTCCCATACATCAGCAAATGTCCTGAGCGGGTATGGTGAAATGGTATCATAAGAGCCTTCCAAGCTTAAGGTGCGGGTTCGATTCCCGCTACCCGCTCCAGACTTTCCTGATCAGCCGTTTCTGATACGATCTGCCGCGGCTTTCGGCTGTTTTCTTGCATTTTTTTAAACTGCTGAGCGCTTGACGCCGCTGGCGCACAGGGCCATGAACCTTGGCAGATGCGGCGGGCTTTGGCCCGCGGCGGCGCAAGACTGCTTAAAGGATCCGGAATGGCGCGAAATCAAGCAGCCCCGAATGCGGAACAGGAGCGGGCGGGCTCCCGGAAAATTGGAGTGCTGTCGGCGTTGTGGCCGTTCATGCGGCCTTACCGTTTGCTGATGTTTGCTGCCACCTGTGCCCTGGTGATGACCGCTGGGCTGTCGCTGACACTGCCTTTGGCGGTGCGCCGGGTGGTGGACAATTTCCGGGTCTCCGATTCCGAACTCTTGAATTTGTACTTCAGTGCTGCACTGGTGATTGCAGCGCTTTTGGCGGTTGGCACCGGGGTGCGTTACGCGCTGGTGACCCGGCTGGGCGAGCGGGTGGTGGCAGATATCCGCAAGGCGGTTTTTGACCGAGTGATCGGCATGAGCCCGGAGTTTTACGAACGGATCATGACCGGCGAAGTCCTGAGCCGGATCACCACCGATACCACGCTGATCCAGTCGGTGCTGGGCTCGTCCGTCTCAATTGCGCTGCGCAACCTGCTGATTTTCCTGGGCGGCATGGTGCTGATGCTGCTGACCTCGGCGAAGCTGACGATGCTGGTGCTGCTGATCGTGCCTGCCGTGATCGTGCCGATCCTTGTGCTGGGCCGCCGCCTGCGGGCGATCAGCAAGGAAAACCAGGACTGGATCGCCGCCTCTTCCGGCAACGCAGGCGAGGCGCTGGGGGCGGTGCAGACGGTGCAGGCCTATACCCATGAAGCCGCAAGCCGGCTGAAATTCGGCGAGATGACCGAGACCGCCTATGATGTGTCGCGCCGCCGCATTCAGACCCGTGCTTATCTGACTGTTATTGTGATCTTTCTGGTATTCTCCGGCATTGTCGGCGTTCTGTGGATGGGCGCCAATGATGTGCGCGCGGGCCTGATGAGCGAGGGCACTCTGATCCAGTTCGTGATCTATTCGGTGCTGGTGGCGGGTTCCGTGGCGGCACTGTCAGAGATCTGGAGCGAGCTGCAGCGTGCGGCGGGCGCAACCGAGCGGCTGGTGGAGCTGCTGAACGCCGAGGATACGGTGCTGGACCCGGCTGCGGCGCAGATGCTTCCGGCGCCGGTAAAAGGCGCAATTGAATTTGACAACGTGTCTTTCCGCTATCCCTCGCGCCCGGATGTCTCGGCGCTGGACGCGGTGTCGCTGAGGGTGCAGCCGGGTGAAACCGTGGCATTTGTCGGTCCGTCCGGGGCGGGCAAGACCACCATCATCCAGATGCTGCAGCGGTTCTATGACCCCAACCAGGGGGCGGTGAAGCTGGACGGTATGGCGCTGACAGACCTGCAGCGCGATGAGTTCCGCCGCCACATTGCACTGGTGCCGCAGGATCCGGTGATCTTTGCCGCCTCGGCGCTTGAAAACATCCGCTTTGGCCGGCCTGAGGCAACGGATGCCGAAGTAGAGGCTGCTGCCAAGGCCGCCGCGGCGCATGACTTCATTTCCAAACTGCCCGAAGGCTACGGCAGCTTTGTCGGCGAGCGCGGCGTGATGCTGTCGGGCGGCCAGAAACAGCGGATCGCCATTGCCCGTGCCATTCTGCGCGATGCGCCGGTACTGCTTCTGGACGAGGCGACCTCGGCGCTGGATGCCGAAAGCGAGCGTCTTGTGCAAGCTGCTGTGGATGAGCTGAGCCAGGGCCGCACCACGCTGATCGTGGCGCACCGTCTGGCCACCGTGAAAAAGGCCGACCGTATCGTAGTGATGGACCAAGGGCAGATTGTTGCAACCGGTACCCATGACGAACTGGTGGCCGAGGGCGGCCTCTATGCCCGGCTGGCGAAATTGCAGTTTACTGAAGGCCTGGCGGCGGAATAACCGCAGCGCAGCGTTGAATCTCAGGCGCCCCGGACAGGTTCCGGGGCGTTTTTGGTTGAAATCAGCCAGTGACCGGGCTTGGCGTCACGTCATGCTGGAAACTGCCTTGGCGTGACCCGGACCCGGCGCTTGCGAAAACGCTTGATTTCAATAGTCTGGGCCTAACGAGAACACACCCCGGAACAGCAGGGGGGAATGGGGAGGAAATCTATGAGTTTTTCCGGAATTGCGGACCGCGACGCGCTGCAGAACGAAATGCCCTGGGAGGCGAGGGAGCTGCCCGCCACGCTCTATGGGCTGTTGTCGCGCACTGCGGGTAAGTTTCCCAACAGCAAGGCGGTCAGCTATCAGATCTTCTCCGGCCCTCAGGACAAGGCGGAAACGCTGACCTGGAGCGCACTGAAGGACCAGGTGAGCCAGGCGGCAAACATGTTCCGCTCACTTGGCATCGGCGAGCAGGACGTGGTCGCCTATGTACTGCCCAATTGCCATGAGACGCTGGTGACCATGCTGGGCGGTGCGGTGGCGGGGATTGTGAACCCGATCAATCCGCTGCTGGAGCCGGAACAGATCGCCTCGATCCTGCGCGAGACCAAGGCCAAGGTTGTTGTCACCCTGCGGCCGTTTCCCAAAACCGATGTGGCGCAGAAGGTGGCCGAGGCAGTGCGCCATGCGCCGGGGGTGAACACGGTGCTGGAAGTGGACCTGAACCGCTATCTGACGCCGCCGAAATTCTGGATCGTGCCGCTGATCCGGCCCAAGCTCGACAGCCGGCCCAGCCACGCCGATTACCTGAATTTCTCCAAGGAGATGGCCAAGCAGCCCAAGACGCTGAGATTCGCCGATAGCGACGGCGACCGGGTCGCTTGTTACTTCCACACCGGTGGCACCACCGGCATGCCCAAAGTGGCGCAGCACAAGTATTCCGGCCTGATTTACAACGGCTGGATCGGCCACACGCTGCTGTTCACCGAAGAAGACAACATCATGTGCCCGCTGCCGCTGTTCCATGTTTTTGCGGTGCATGTGATCATGATGGCGGCGCTGGCTTCGGGAGCGCATGTGGTGTTCCCGACGCCGCAGGGTTACCGGGGCGAGGGCGTCTTCGACAACTTCTGGAAGCTGATCGAGCGCTGGAAGATCACCTTTATCATCACCGTGCCCACCGCCGTCTCGGCGCTGATGCAGCGCGAGGTGGATGCAGATATCTCCTCTGTGAAAACCGCCTTCTCCGGTTCCGCGCCGATGCCGATGGAACTGTTCAAACGGTTCGAGGGCGCGTCGGGCGTGACCATCATCGAAGGTTACGGGTTGACCGAGGCCACCTGCCTGGTGTCCTGCAACCCGACAGACGGCGAGAAGAAAGTCGGCTCGGTCGGCATCCCGTTCCCTTACACAGACGTGCGCATAGTCAAGCAGACCAACGACGGCCCGCTGGAATGCGGCACCGACGAGGTCGGAGAAATCTGCGTGTCGAGTCCGGGCGTCTTTGCCGGCAACACCTATACTGAGGCGGACAAGAACGCGGACCTCTATTATCAGGACACCCACCTGAGGACAGGTGACTTGGGCCGCATCGATGAAGACGGCTACCTATGGATCACCGGCCGCGCCAAGGATCTGATCATCCGCGGCGGCCACAACATCGACCCGGCCGAGATCGAAGAGGCGCTCCTGGGCCATGAGGCGGTGGCCTTTGCCGGGGCCATCGGCCAGCCGGATTCCCACGCGGGCGAGCTGCCCTGCGCCTTTGTCGAACTGGTCGAGGGCGCCTCGGTCAGCGAGGCGGAGCTGCTGGAATACTGCAAGGTGCACGTGCATGAGCGCGCCGCGATCCCCAAGCATCTGACGGTGCTGGACGCATTGCCGAAAACCGCAGTGGGCAAGGTGTTCAAACCGGATCTGCGCAAGCACGCAATCACCCGTGTCTATAATGGCGCGCTGGAGGAGGCCGGGCTGGCAGCACGGGTTGTCAGTGTGACCGACGACAAGAAACGCGGGCTGGTCGCGCAGGTGGCGGCCAATGGCAGCGCCGAGGCAGAAATCTCAGGCGTGCTGAACAATTTCACCCGCCCCTGGGAGCCTGCCGCAGCGGCCTGAGCCCAGGAAACTGACGTGAGATTTTTGGCGCCCCTCGGGGCGCTTTTTCTTTCAGGCATTCCAATTACGGGAAACTCTGCCTAGGCTCTGGGGACACAGGCACGCAGGGAGACCCGCATGGACTATGAAAAGCTGATCGACGAGGAGACCTGGGATTTCATCCAGAAGACCGGCGAGCTCTATCCCGATGATGCTGTCGACATGTCCATCGAAGAACAGCGGCGGATCTATGATTCCATGGCACAGGAATTCCGGGTGCCGCGGCCGGATGTGGTCTCGGTCGAGGAGGTCTCGGCCAACGGGGTGCCGGTTCGGATTTATACCGCGGGTGATCCCACCCGCACGGTGCTGTTCTGCCATGGCGGCGGTTTTGTGGTTGGCGGGCTCGACAGCCATGACGACGTCTGCGCCGAGATCTGCGCCCAGACCGGTTACAGGGTGGTGGCGGCGGACTACCGGCTGGCGCCGGAGCACAAGCATCCCGCTGCGTTCGAAGATGCCTGGGTGGTGCTGGGTTGGATCGAAGCGGCTTATGGCAAGGGCATCGTGCTGGTGGGCGACAGCGCCGGGGCGAACCTTTGCGCCGCGGTGGCGCATCATGCTCGTGGCCGCACTGAGGCGATCCTGGGCCAGGTGCTGATCTACGGGGCATTTGGCGGCGATGTGAATCAGGGCTCCTATATCGAACACGCCCAGGCGCCGATGCTGACCCGCGAGGATGTGCTGTATTACCACGATATCCGGGTGGACGGGGCCGCGCCGGAGAACGACCCGCTCTATGCGCCGCTGTCAGACAGTGATTTTTCGAATCTGCCGCCCACCGTGCTGGTCAGCGCCGATTGCGACCCGGTGCGCGATGATTCCCGCGATTACCGCGACCGTATCCTGGCGGCCGGCGGCAAGGCGCATTGGATCAACGAGCCGGGGCTGATCCACGGCTACCTGCGCGCCCGCCACAGCGTCACCCGCGCCCGCGATAGTTTCGAGCGGATCTCGGTGGCGGTTGAGGCGCTGGGGCAGGGGGTCTGGTCCTACGAGGACTGATTACCCTGCATAATTCTCGCATTGCTCCTGAAACAGCGAGGTATCCAGCCAGCCGCCGCTGGTGACCTGCCAGTCGGGACCTGAGGTGGTGACATAGGTCCAGCTGCCCACCGGGATATGCGAGTAGTTCACGTAATCGCCAGGCGTGATCTGCCCAACCAGCGGCGCATCGGGGCGGTGCCCGGCACGCAGCCCCATCACCGGCCCCAGCCAGCCCAGGCAGGCGCTTTCGAATTCGTCGCGTACCGGCAGGTCCCATAGCTGATAGCGCAGGAACAGGTCGTCCAGATCCAGGGAAGTCCGCTTATTGTTCACCCGGCAATCAAAGCGGGATTCCATTTCCTTGACCAGCGCCACCATCCGCTCGGCCTGCGGCGGCAGCGAGACGGATTTGCCGATGCAGTCGCCGTTGTTGAACACTGCCTGGCCCAACGGCGAGCCAAAGCAATAACCGGCCCGGTCAATGACCGCGTTCCGGGTGAACCACAGGTCATGGCAGGCATCGCTGGCCAGTGCGGGGGAGGCCAGCAGGGAAACGGCAAACACAAGGGATTTCATGGCAATGGATCCTGACAAAGAAAAACGGCGGCTGCGTGCCAGTCTAGCACAAAGCCGCCGTCTATAGATCAGGAGCGTGAAGTTACTTTAGGAAGGACTCATGCTTCATGGTTTCGGCAATCGGGGCACCCAGCCGCTTGAGGATGGTCGGGGCCAGCTGGCGCTGGTCGATCACCTCGTCATGATCGGGGCCGTCGGCGTCGCCGAAGTAGTATAGCGCGGTTTCCTGCTGCAGCGGGCTGCGGCCGCCGTGGTGGCCGCGCTCGTCCTGGCCGTGGTCGGCGGTGACGATCACCTCATAGCCCAGATCGCGCCAGCGGGTGATGAAGGGCGCCAGCATCTCATCCATCACGAAACACGCGTGGTCCATCTCCTGGCAATCGTGGAAGAACCGGTGGCCCATGCAATCGAGCGTGCAAGTGTGCAGCATGCCGTAGTTCAGGCCAAAGCGCAGGCAGAGATTGGTCAGGGTGCCGAACAGGTCGACATCCGAGGGCGTCATCTGATTGTCCTTGCCGTAGCCGGTCATCGAGTGGAAGCGGCCATGGTTGATGGTCTTGCTTTCCGGCTCGTCGTATTCGATGTCGCGCACGTAGTCGAAGGGATGCCGGTTGAAGAAGGAGGACCAGTAGCTGTGCGCCACGGCACCGGTCACGCCGCCGGCCTCGCGCACTTGGGAAAACACGTCTTTTTCCTTCAGGCGGAACACGTTGGCATTGCCGGTTGAGCCATGAATGGCCGGAGCCACGCCAGTATGGATCGAGGCGTAGCAGCTGGCCGAGGTCGACGGCAGAACGCTGCGCAGCTTCCAGACGCGGGCGTCGCCGCTGTCCACCCAGCCTTCCAGGTTTCCGAACAGCCGGCGGAAATTGCGCCACGGCACGCCGTCCAGAATGATGAGGAGGAGTTTGTTGTCCATTCGCCGAATCCTTTTGCCTAGCGGACGCCTAGCTGCCGCATCTACGTGTCACTTTCTTGAAGGGCCATTCAAAAAGCGGACAAATGGTCTGAAACCGTCATTTGGGGAAGGTTTTTCCAAGCAGAGACCGGGTTTGACGCAGCAGGCGCATCACAGGCCGGTGACCAGGACATAGCTGCCGGCCAGGATCAGAAGACCGCCGGTGGCAGCAGTAAACAGCCGCCCATGGGCAAAATGCTTCTCGGCCAGAACGTAAAGCGCAAGCCCGGCAATCCAGTAGAGGTTCATGATGCCGCCGGCAAACAGCAGCAGCATCAATGCCCAGCAGCAGCCTAGGCAAAAGGTTCCATGATGGGCGCCCATCAGCAAAGCACCAACCAAACCTGTGCGGTTATGCGCGGTCAGAAAATGCACCGGCATACGGCAATGCATTAGGCAGGCGTGCTTGTAGGGGGTGAACTGATAGGCGCCCGCCGCCAGCAGCAGTGCTCCGCTAAGGGCGCGGCTGCTGAGCGACATCATTGGGCCGTTTGACAGGCCAACTGTTTCCAGCCCCCACTGCAGAGCGGTGGCTGTGATTGAGAACACTCCCCAGGCCAGAAGATAGCCGCTCAGGAACAATAGGCTTAGGAGCGGCGCCAGGTCCGGCCGGAATCCGGCTTTCTTGATGGCGGTGAACAGCAGCAGCACGGGCGCCGCGCTGGGGGTCATCATGGCGATCATCATGATCCACCACATCAGGAAGATCAGCACGGCATAAGACGCGGACCAGACGGTGCTTCCGCCCATCTGCATCGGCTCACCGATGGGGCGGGCCATGCGGGTCATCTCGACAGCGCTCATCTCCATGCCGACGCCGAAAATGGTGTAAAGCGCGCTCAGCAGCACGACCAGGCCGGCGGCAGCGATGACAACTGCCCGGTCATGGCGGGCCAGCCGCTCCGCTGGCCCATCTATCTGCTGCTGCCCGCCCATGGCGGCTCAGGCCGCCCGCTGAACGCCTGCACCGGTCAGATGCAGCTCGGCGACATGGGCGTGGGTACTGCTGTTCTTTTCCAGGCTGATGGCAGAGCCGGGGGTCTTGGTGCTGCCCCGCGCCACCGAGGCCACATCGTATTCGAACCCGTTCGGCAGCTTGATCTGCACCGAATGCGGCGCGCCGGATACGACGTTGGGAATCGGCTCCACCGAGGTTTCACCGATATCGCCGGCCCTGGCATGGCCGGTCCCGGTTTCCTTGTCGTAACTCAATGAGACCGCGGCGCTGAGGGTTTCGTGCTTGGTTGTGCACATGGCATTGAAGACAAAGAACATCGTAGCGAATTCCGCAGTGTCCTGGCCGGTCATAATCGCCTCAAGCGCTGCCTTCTGATCTGCGGTTGCGCGTTCATCGATGATCAGCTGCATCTCGCCGTTGCCCTCGTGGATCGGCCCTGGCCACTTGTAGATGGCCGCAGCCAGCAGACCGTCCAGACTGGTGTCCCCGTAATGACCCTTGTCGATCCGGAATGTCAGCATCGCCTCGCAAGTGCCGTCATTTGGCAGTTGCGAGAACTGGCACGGGCAGCCGGGAACGCAATTGCAGTTTGCGATTTCAAATCCGTGAATGGCCCAGTCCGTCATGGCAGTCCCTCCTGTTCCGCCAGAAAAGCAAAAACTGCCCGGAGGATTCGGGTTAGGCCTGCATGAGGAAACAGCCACGCTCAGTTATATTACTATTGCTTGCGGCTGGTTCCGCCGCATTCTCCCC
This sequence comes from Leisingera sp. ANG-M1, assembly GCF_000813745.1. GTDB lineage: Bacteria > Pseudomonadota > Alphaproteobacteria > Rhodobacterales > Rhodobacteraceae > Leisingera. Next base: position 112,957 of record NZ_JWLC01000030.1, read on the forward strand.
GGTGGCAATAAAATACCACAAATCCCGGTGGAGCCGAATAAGAAAAAGCCCCCGCCCGGGGTACGGGCAGAGGCCAGGCTGCGGAATATCCGCCGGTTCAGTTGCCGGCGCTTTCCATTTTGCGGTTGGCGATCACCTCTTCCAGCCAGCCCAGCCGCATCTCGGGGACGGAGCTCAGCAGCAGGTCGGTGTAATCGTCGAACGGCGGGCTCAGCACCTTGGACTTGCCGCCATAGCGCTGCACCTGGCCCTGGTACATCACCGCGATATTGTCCGAAATGGCGCGCACGGTCGCCAGGTCGTGGGTGATGAACAGATAGGCCACGTCTTCGATCTTCTGCAGATCCAGCAGCAGCTTCAAGATGCCGTCCGCCACCAGCGGGTCTAGCGCCGAAGTCACCTCGTCGCAGATGATCATTTTGGGCTTGGCCGCCAGCGAGCGGGCGATGCAGACACGCTGCTTCTGGCCGCCGGACAGTTCTGCCGGATAGCGGTCGATGAACTTCTCGCCCAGCTCGATCTCGTCCAGCAGCTCGATGATCCGCTTCTTCTTCTCGGCGCCGCGCATGCCGAAGTAGAACTCCAGCGGGCGGCCGATGATGGTGCCAACAGTCTGGCGCGGGTTCATCGCCACATCCGCCATCTGGTAGATCATCTGCAGCTCGCGCAGATCCTCGCGGGAACGTCCCGCCAGATCCGGCGACAGTTTGCGGCCGGCAAACTCGATCTCGCCTTCGCGCGGCGGCAAGAGGCCGGTGATCACCCGGGCGAGGGTGGATTTGCCCGAGCCAGATTCGCCCACCACAGCCAGGGTCTGGCCGGGGTAGAGATCGACATTCACGTTCTTCAGAACATCGAAATTGGTCCCCTTGTAGCGTGCGGTGATGTTCCTCACGCTCAGCACCGGATCGGGCGTCGGGGCCTTTTCCTCGTGCTCGATGGAGCGGACCGAGACCAGAGCCTTGGTGTACTCCTCCTGCGGGTTGTTGATGATCTGGTCAACATTGCCGTATTCGACCGTGTTGCCCATCTTCAGCACCATGATGTCGTCGCTCACCTGCGCCACAACCGCCAGGTCGTGGGTGATGTAGAGCGCGGCCACGCCGGTGTCGCGGATCGCTTCCTTGATCGCCATCAGCACGTCGATCTGGGTGGTCACGTCAAGCGCGGTGGTCGGCTCGTCGAAGACCACCAGATCCGGCTCTGGGCACAGCGCCAGCGCGGTCATGCAGCGCTGCAACTGGCCGCCCGAGACCTGGTGCGGGAAGCGGTCGCCAATGTTATCCGGATCGGGCAGGCCCAGCTTGGCGAACAAGGTGCGCGCCCGCGCCTCGGCGTCCTTGCGGGAGAACTTCTTCTGCTCCACCGCCGCCTCGACAACCTGGTCCATGATCTTCTTGGCCGGGTTAAAGGAGGCTGCCGCCGATTGCGACACATAGGTCACCTCGCCGCCGCGCAGGGCGCGCACGTCGCGATGGCCGGTCTTCAGAATGTCGCGGCCGTTGACCCAGACCTCGCCGCCGGTGATCTTCACGCCGCCGCGGCCGTAGGCCATGGAGGCAAGACCGATGGTCGATTTGCCGGCACCGGATTCACCGATCAGGCCCAGGACCTTGCCAGGCGCGAGGTCAAAGCTGACCCCGTGCACGATCTCGATGTCCTTGGGCTTTTCCCCCGGCGGGTAAATGGTCGCGCCGATCTTCAGGTCGCGGACTTTCAACAGAGTATCGCTCATCCGCGGCCTCCTTTCAGCGAAGTTGTCCGGTTCAGGACCCAGTCAGCCACGAGGTTGACCGAGATCGCCAGGGTGGCGATGGCAAAGGCCGGGATCAGAGCTGCAGGAATACCGTAGACGATGCCTTCCTTGTTCTCTTTCACGATGCCGCCCCAGTCTGCTTCCGGCGGCTGTACGCCCAGGCCCAGGAAGGACAGGGTGGAAACGAACAGAACCATGAAGATGAAGCGCAGGCCCATCTCGGCGATCAGCGGCGACAGCGCATTGGGCAGGATCTCGCGGAAGATGATCCAGCCAACCTTCTCGCCGCGCAGGCGGGCGGCTTCGACATAGTCCATCACCTCGATATCCACCGCAACGGCGCGGGCCAGACGGTAGACGCGGGTAGCGTCCAGCAGGCCCATGACGATGATCAGCATCGGAATGGTGACCGGCGCAACCGACAGCACCACCAGGGCAAAGATCAGCGTCGGGATCGACATCACCAGGTCGACAAAGCGCGACAGCGCCTGATCCACCCAGCCGCCGGCAACTGCGGCAAAGAAGCCGAGCACCGAACCCAGGATGAACGACAGCGCAGTGGCTGCGGTGGCGATGAAGATGGTGGTGCGGCCGCCGTAGATCATCCGGCTCAGCAGGTCGCGGCCGATGTTGTCGGTGCCCAGCAGATATTCAGAGCTGGAGGGCTCCCACACATCGCCCACCACCTCGCCAACGCCATAAGGCGCCAGCAGCGGGGCAAAGATTGCGGCAAGGAAGTAGAGGGCCGTGAAGAACAGCCCGATGACCGCGGAAATAGGGATGTTCTTCATTTCGGATGCCTCAGGCGCGGGTTGCTCAGGATGGCGACGATATCGGCGATCATGTTGAGGCCGATATAGACGGCGGCAAAGATCAGGCCGCAGGCCTGGACAACAGGCACGTCACGTTTGGACACGTGGTCCACCAGATACTGGCCCATGCCGGGGTAGACGAACACCACTTCGATCACCACAACACCCACCACCAGATAGGCGAGGTTCAGCATCACCACGTTCACGATCGGTGCGATCGCGTTCGGGAAGGCATGGCGGTAGATCACCTGAAAGGCGTTGAGGCCCTTCAGCTCGGCGGTTTCGATATAGGCCGACTGCATCACGTTGAGGATGGCCGCCCGGGTCATCCGCATCATATGCGCCAGCACCACCAGGGTCAGCACGGCGATCGGCAAAGCGATGGCGTTCAGCTTTTCAAGCAGGCTCATGCTGTCGTTCACCATCGCCACGGACGGGAACCAGCGCAGTTTGACTGCAATGACGAACATCAGCACATAGCCGATCAGGAATTCGGGGATCGAGATCGAAGCCAGGGTAACGGCCGAGATCAGCTTGTCGGGCCAGCGGTCCTTGAAACGGACAGCAAGCAGGCCCAGGAAAATCGCAAGGGGAACCGCAACCACAGCCGCCCAGAAGGCCAGGAACAAGGTGTTTCCAAAGCGCCCGGCGATTGCCGTTGTAATGTCCTGTCCGCTGGTCAGTGCAGTGCCCAGGTCGCCTTGCAGCGCGCCGAACAGCCACGAGAAATAACGTTGAAGCGCCGGTTCGTTCAGGCCCAGTTCCTTGCGCAGGTTGGCCAGGGCTTCAGGGGTGGCGGATTGGCCAAGAATGGATTGAGCAACATCACCAGGCAGAATGATCGTGCCGGCAAAGATCACCATGGAGATGAGCAGCAGCAGGAGAAGGCTCAGCGCGATGCGCTGAGCCAGAAGTTTTACGATCGGGGACATATTAGGCTTTGACCCACATCTTCATCGGCGCGTAGCCGTTCATCAGGGGCTGGCCTTTGACGCCTTCCACCCAGCCGTCGATCTTGTCGGTGGTTGCATCGACAAAGTCGTTGAACATCGGGCAGATCAGGCCGCCTTCGTCGCGCAGGATGGCCGACATGTCGGCATACATCTGGGTACGCTTGGCGGTGTCCAGTTCGCCGCGCGCCGCAACCAGGATCTGGTCGAACTTCTCGTTGAAGAAGCGGGTGTCGTTCCAGTCGGCGTCCGACTTGTAAGCGGTCGAGAACATCTGGTCCTGGGTCGGGCGGCCGCCCCAGTAGCTAGTGCAGAACGGCTGTGCGTTCCAGACTTCCGACCAGTAGCCGTCGTTCGGCTCGCGCTTGATGTCCAGCTTGATGCCGGCGCTGGCGCAGGACTGCTGGAACAGCGCCGCCGCATCCGGAGCACCCGGGAAGGAGTTGTCCGAAGTGCGCAGAAGGATACCGCCGTCGTGGCCCGATTTCTTCAGGTGGAACATGGCCTTGTCCGGATCATATTCACGCTGTTCGAATTCGGTGTAGAGCGGGTAGGAGGCGTTGATCGGGGTGTCGTTGCCGATCGAGCCGTAGCCGTTCAGGATCTTGTCGACCATTTCCTGGCGGTTGATGCCGTACTTCAGCGCCATCCGCACGTCGTTGTTGTCGAACGGTGCGGTGTTGCAATGCGCGATGAACACATAGTGGCCAGCGGCTGCAGTGGAGTGCACGGTGACGCCCGGTGCGCGGCCGACCAGCTTGGCGGTCTTCGGCGGCACCCGGTCGATCAGGTCGACCTGGCCGGACTGCAGTGCGGCAACACGGGCAGTGTTGTCGTTGATCACCACTAGTTCCAGGGTGTCTGCGTTGCCCAGATCGCCCCAGTAGTGCGGGTTCTTCTCGGCCACGAAACGGACGCCCATGTTGACGTCTTTCAGCACATAGGGGCCGGTGCCGATGGCGGCTGCCGGATCGTCCTTGCCGCCGTTGGGCTGGATCGCCAGGTGGTAGTCGGACAGCAGGTAGGGCAGGTCGGCGTTCGGCGAGTCCAGTTCGAAGACAACGGTGTCGCCGTCTGCACGCACGTTCTTGATGCCGCGCATGATGCCCAGAGCACCGGACTTGGTCTCTTCGCCCGAGTGGCGGTCCATGGTCGCGACAACGTCGTCCGCGGTCACGGCCTGGCCGTTCGAGAACATCACGCCGGGGCGCAGCTTGAAGGTCCAGACGCTGGCGTCTGCAGAGGCTTCAAAGCTCTCGGCAACTTTGCCTTCGATCCCGCCATCGGGCGCCAGTTCGACCAGCGGCTCGCCCCACATGCGGATCAGCATCAGGCCGACCTGGTTGGTGGTCAGTGCCGGGTCCAGGCTGTCGGTGGTGGAGCCGCCCTGCAGCGCCATGCGCAGGGTGCCGCCTTTTTGCGGGCCGGCGGCCTGGGCTGCGTTGGACAGCAAGAGGTTTGCAGAAACAGCGGTAAAGCCCAATGCGGCGGCTTTGCCCAGAAAATCACGGCGCGACAGTTTCCCTGCCGCAGCCTGGCTGGCCAGATACTGCATGTGTCTGTTCATAGAGTTCTCCCGATTGGTTGTGGTGCCTCCAGCACCTTTTTCTTGATTGGTGGTTCAAGATTTGCCGATTTGCTGCAACCTCGCAAGCGTTATTCGCAGGAGGGGCGGGGCTGATGCTCACGCGCCTGTGAGTTCCGTGGCGCTGGTGTCGCCTTTTTGAGGTGAGGTGCCGCTTTTGGGTTTAAAGACAATTGTAAACCAAAAAAACATCTGGAATGCGACAAGAAATTTTTGTGCCGGAATTTGGCGGATTTTTTATGAATCTGCCCTGATGCGGCCGCGAGCGGACCGCGGCTATGACAGAATCGATACTTCCTGGCCAAAAAACGTCGCCCGTGCCGCATCCGGCAAAGCCCGCGCCGGACAAAGAGGCTGAATGCCGCCGCGTATCCAGCGCCTTTGGGGGCAGCCAGCGTGGCAAAAGCGGCTGTGCCGGATTTCAAGCGTCTTCTGTGTCGATCCAGACGGTAACCGGCCCGTCATTCAGCAGCCGGACCTGCATGTCGGCGCCGAATTGCCCTGTGGCGGTTTTGACACCCAAGCCAGCAAGCCGGGCGGCAAAATATTCGTAAAGCCGTTCCCCCTCGGCTGGCGCTGCGGCGGTGGAAAATCCGGGGCGGTTGCCGCGCCGGGTGTCGGCGGCCAGGGTAAACTGGCTGACCACCAGGGCGCCGCCGCCGCTGTCCAGAACCGAGCGGTTCATCTTGCCGCCGTCGTCCTTGAAGATCCTGAGCTTGGAAATCTTTGCGGCCAGACGGTCCGCCTCGGCCTCGCCGTCGCCCTGCATGGCGCAGATCAGAACCAGCAGGCCGGGGCCGGTTTCTCCGACGACTTCGCCGTCTACTGTGACCGAGGCCTCGCTGACCCTTTGTATCAATGCCCGCATGCTGATGTTCCTTGCCTTGTCTGAACGGCTGTCCGCTTCTGCGATGTTGTGTTGCACGGGGGGCGCTGCCCCTCTTGGCCTGCGGCCAATTCACCCCGGGATTTTTTGAGCCAGAAGAAGAGAGGATCCTTTATTCTTCTGGCCGTAAATACCCCGGAGCGCGAGGCAGAGCCTCGCAAAGACTCCCGGCCTGGTGCGGAACCGGCCGGTCTCGAGGCGCATTACTGCTGCCCTGCAAAGTAGGCAATGACCGCGATCAGTGCCGCTGCGGTCAGGGCCGCGACTGCGATCTTGATCGCCGAATAGGGCCGCTCGCCCTGCACCCGGCCGGATTGGCCGTTGACCACAAACCGGTAGGTCTTGCCGCGGTACTTATAGGCCGCCAGCCAGACCGGAAGCAGGACATGCTTGAAGGTCACCTCTGACATTTTGGTGTCGATATGGGCTATTCTCTGGCGGTCGCCGCCAATGTCAAAGCGCACGTCGCGCTCGATCACCCGGTCCATCTTCTGCCCGGCCTCGGCAAAGCCTGCTTCTAGATCCACCGTATAGGCTTCAGCCCGGAAGCCCGCCAGGTACTGCGGCTGATAGGGTTCCAGTTGCGACAGATCCCAAGGCTCCAGTGCCTCGGTGTAGCGCTTGGGCAGGCTTTTGGAGGCCAGCACCAGCACATCGTCGAAGAATCTTTGCACCCGGCCTGACGCAGGGGTCCAGCGCACTTTGGAAACCCGCCGGGTCTTGGTTTCGCCGCCCTGCTGGTAGGTTTCGGTCACATAGTAGACGGTGCCGCGCTGCCCGGTATAGGTGCTGCGGGTCTGGGCGTCGTAGGTCCAGTAAGGCACATAGATCCCCTGCATCCTGCGGCCTTTGCGGGCGTATTCCTTGAGCCCGTTAGGGGCGAACCACAGCCGTCCCAGCCAGGTGCTCATCGCCTTGTGGGCCTCTCGCTCAGAGAAGGCAAAAGGCAGCACGCCTTTGGGTTTAATGTGGCGGTTCTCACCTGTTCCGGTGACGACCGGCGTGGCGCAGAACGGGCATTCCCTGGCATGGGTATCAGGGTCGAACTCGACCTGTGCCGCGCAGTTGGGGCATGCCGAGACCCGGGTCACCTCGATCTCGGCTGCAGGCAGCTGCTCGGCTATCGCAGTGCGGAAGTCCAGCTCCTGCAATGCGCGGCCATCCCAGGGGCCGCTGCGTATGCGGTCGGTGTGGCCGCAATGGCTGCAGGTCAGCGTGCCGCTGCCCGGATCATAGGAATAATCCGCGCCGCATTGTTCGCAGGGAAAGCGGTGGCTGTCTTCACTGTTGGAGGCCGCGGAAGAGGGCGGCGGCGGGGGCATGGTCACGGATGCAAGCCTGTCTGCAGCGGAGGTCGGAACAATGGGGATAATGAGGTCGGAACAATGGGGATAATAAAGGGCAGATCAGCCAGGCGGCGGCGGCGGCGGCGG
>NZ_JWLC01000030.1:120866-121123 GCF_000813745.1 Leisingera sp. ANG-M1
GGCAGGATGGTGAACAGCTGCGCCAGCTCCATCACTTCGCCTGCGCGTTTCCAGCCGTCCTGGCCGGGAGTCCAGACATGGGTCTCCCGGGTTAGCGTGCCTTCCTGCGCCATCCGTCCCATCCGGGCCTTTGAGAACGGGCCGGAGGTCTGGCCGTCCACGGCTATGTGCCAGACGTGCTCAACCGGGGGCGGGGGCGGTGCCACAGGCGCGGCCTGCCGGGCTGCGGCAGGCGCTGCCGGTGCGGCGGCAGCGCC
>NZ_JWLC01000031.1 GCF_000813745.1 Leisingera sp. ANG-M1
CTCAGCGCCGCCGGTGAGGGGTGTTCTATGTTTAGCGCCCGAGAGTCGCAACCCCTTTTTTGAAGTTTCTATGACTTTTTGCGCAACACCCCACAAAAGCATTAAAATTCAAGTACTTATCCACATTTGATCTTTTCAACCTCCCTTCACATCAGGGTTATCCCGGCGCCTTATCAACATCCTGGCAAAGGGGCTGGAGCAACAGGCCACAAGATATTGCGGCCACGGAGAGAGAGCACACAAGCCGCGGCGGAGACAGCGAGTCGCCAGCAGGAGAATCTCTGCTGGCCTTGCGGCTGATTCCGCTGGATTTTCCGCAGCCCCAGCGCTCGCCTCAGCTTTGGCGCCCCTCAAACCGGCGGATGTCCACACCGCCCGCGATCAGGCTGCTGCGGACAGATTGCGCCAGCTGCACCGCTTCGGCGGTATCGCCATGCAGGCAGATGGTATCGATGGCCGCCGGGATGCGTTTGCCGCTTTCGGTGATGATGGCGCCTTCCTGAACCATCTGAAGAATACGCGGCCCTGCGAGATCCGGGTCATGGATCACGGCGCCGGGCAGCGAACGGTCGACCAGGGTACCGTCGTCATTATAGGCGCGGTCAGCGAAGATCTCGCCGCACCAGTTGCAGCCAAGCTCGCGCACCACTTCTTCCATCGCCGTGGCCGCCAGCACCATGATGATGATGTCCGGGTCCACATCCAATGCCGCCTGATAGCAGGCGCGGGCCATCGCGTGGTCGGTGCAGGCCATGTTGGAGAGCGCCCCGTGCAGCTTCAGATGCCGCACCTGGGTGCCCGCCGCCTGCGCCATGCCCTGAGCGGCGCCCAGCTGATACCGGATCATGTTGGCCAGCGTGCCATGCGGCACATGCATCTTGCGGCGGCCGAAGCCTTGCAGATCCAGGAAGCCGGGGTGGGCACCGATGCCAACGTCCCTGTCCCGCGCCAGCGCCATGGTCTTTGCCATCACGTCCGGATCGCCCGCATGGAAGCCGCAGGCGATATTGGCCGAAGAGACAATTTCCAGCAGAGCGGCATCGTCGCCCATGCTCCAGGGGCCGAAGCTTTCCCCCATGTCTGCGTTCAGGTCGACGGATTTGGTCATAGGGTTTCTCCTGTGGCGAAAGGGTCTGCATCAGCGGAGACAGCCCCGCTGATCAATTGATAAGACAGCAAGTCGCGGATCACCGCGGGATCGCGGAGCAGAGGCTTACAGCTGCCCGGCAGTGCCCTCATCCGCTTGTCCGCCTTGTCCTGCACGTCCAGCCCCTCTTCCAGGCTGACCCAGCGGAAGCGGAAAGCGGTGCCGGCCTGGGCCTGCGCCGCCTTGGGCAGGTCGCAGGGCAGCACCGTGCCGATCCTCGGATAGCCGCCGGTGGTCTGGCATTCGCGAAGCAGCACAAACGGCTTGCCGTCGCCGGTCATCTGCACGTCGCCGGGCAGGATCACCTCGGAAAGGATATTGAGCTGGCCCGCAGCAGCGAAACCTGCGCCCTCCGATACCATCTCGACCCCCATCCGGTTGGCACGGCTGCCGCGGCTGAACGCGGTTGCCGCGAAGCGGGCACGCACCGCCTCCGGGAACAGATGGCTCTGGAAGCTATCGACGATGCGCAGCTCCCCGCCCTTGAACCGGTCCTCAGCCTGCAGGGCCAGCCCGGTTTCAGAGCCCTGATCCGGGCCCGCCGGAAGCTGGCCGCCTGCTTGTGCCGCCCGTCCCAGCCCCGCCATCAGATGCACCGCACGGGCACCCAGCAGCGGATCCGTGGCGATGCCGCCGCCCAGATGCAGATAGCCGTACACGCCCGAGCGGGCGGCGCCGATCGAGAGCTTTTGCCCCTGTTCGATGCGGTGCGAAGCGTTCCAGGCCAGCGGCTCGCCATCCAGCGCCGCCGCCATCGGCGCACCTGTCAGCGCGATGCGCAGCGGCCCGGTTGCCTCGAACTCGCCCCCCATGCCCGCCATTTCCAAGGCCGCAAGGCCGGGATCCTGCCGCAGAAGCGCTGCGCCTTCCGCCAATGCCAGCGGATCAGCGGCACCGCCCTGGGACACCCCCTGCCCCAGCAGCCCCGGGCGGCCCAGATCCTGAACCGAAGCGGCGGGCCCGATCCGTAGAATGTTCAGCCCGCTCATGCGCCAATCTCCGTGACAATGGCACCGCCCCGGTGCGGGTCCTCTGTGCAGTGCTTCAGGAAGTCCTCTTTGGAGACCGGCTCAAACTGCATCTCATCTCCGGGACGCAGAGCAAACGGTGCCTCTGCATCCGGATCGAACAGCGTCAGCCCGGTCTGGCCGACATGGCGCCAGCCGGTGGGGGCAGAGGTGGCAAACAGGACAAACTGGCAGATCGCCTGCACCAGCGCGCCGCGCGGCACCATCGGGGTGAGGCCGGTTTGCCGCGGCAGGTCCCACTCCGGCCCGAGGGAGCCCAGATAGGGCTGGCCGGGCGCAAAGCCGATGGTCAGCACCCGCACCCGGGCCGCGCCCAGGCTGTCGATGGCCTGCGCTTCCGTCATCCCCACCGCATCGGCAGCTTCTGCCAGCTGCGGCGCCAGCTCGGTGCCATAGACCGTCGGCACCCGCCAAAACCGGCGCCCGGCCGGCAAAGCCGCCTGAGACCAGTCCTGCGCTGCCAGCAACTCTTGCAGCCGGGCTTCCAGAACAGCATGCGGCAGTGCGCCGGGGTCGAACCGGACAAAGACCGAAGCCAGAGAGGCCATCGTCTCCGCCACGCCCTCCAGCGCCTGCGCCTCCACTGCGCTGCGGAAAGCAAGCGCGGCACGGTTCGAGGCCTCACTTAAACTGCCGGCAAAGCTTACCAGCATCCCATTGAGCCCGGCCCGCCGGATCAGCGGGTACGCTGGCGCATCCTGGCTGGTCATGTGTTCTCCCCGTCATTTTTGCGCCAGCGTCGCGGCGCAGACAGGGAGTGTCAACACATCAATTTCGGCCTATCCCCTTCGCTGCCCACGCAAAAGCAGCGCCTCGGCAGCCGGGGTATCAGAAATCATCCCAGCCATTGGCTGCAGCCAGCGGAGCCGGGCTGAAATTGGCGGCGGCCGGTGCGGCATGCGGCCGAAGCGGCACCACGTCTGCCGCCGGCGGCGGAGTACCGGTCTTGAACTTGGCCACCTGGCCGGTCAGCTGGCTTGCATCGGCTGACAGCAGCCGGCTGGCGGCCGACGCCTGCTCCACCATCGCCGCATTCTGCTGGGTCACCTGATCCAGCTGCGCAACGCCCTGGTTGATTTCCCCCAGCGAAGCCGCCTGTTCCCTGGCGCCCGCAGCAATACGGCTGATATGGGCCGAGATGTTGCCGACGCTTTCGATGATCTGCTGCAGCTCTTCCCCGGTCTTGCCCACCAGTTCGACGCCGCTGGCCACCTGCTGCTTGCTCTGGCCGATCAGCTGTTTGATTTCCCCGGCGGCCCCGGCAGACCGTTGCGCCAGGGCCCGCACTTCCGACGCCACCACCGCAAAGCCACGCCCCGCCTCCCCCGCCCGGGCGGCCTCGACCCCGGCATTCAGGGCCAGCAGGTTGGTCTGGAAAGCGATGTCGTCAATCATGCCAATAATTTTGGCGATCTCCTCCGACGACGTTTCGATTTCGGACATTGCCGCCACCGCGCTGCTGACCACCTGGCCGCTGTGCTCGGCCGTGGACTGGGCCTCTTTGACAATGCCCGCCACTTTCTGCGCGCCATCAGCCGAGGATTGCACCGTTTCCGTCAGCTCTTCGATCGCCGCGGCGGTCTGTTCCAGCGTTGCCGCCTGGCTCTCGGTGCGCTCCGACAGATCGCCCGCGGATTTCGAAATCTCCCCCGCAGTGCGCTCTACTGCGCCCGACACCTGCGTGACCGAGCCCATAGCGCTTTCCAGCTGCTCCGCCGAGCGGTTGAAGGCCTCGCCAAGTGCGGCAATGTCCGGCTGATCCGACAGTTTGACCCGGGCGCCAAGGTCCCCCTCGCTCATCGCGTCCAGCCCTTTGGCAATTTCCTGCAGCCCCTGGCGCCGCACGGTAACATCAGTGGCCACTGCCACCACCCGCTCGACACTGCCATCCTCGGCCTTTACCGGCGCATAGGCGGCTTGCAGCCAGACCGTGCTGCCATCCTTAGCCTGCCGCGGAACCTGGCCGCGCACTACTTCGCCGTTGGCAAGATCCTCCCAGAACGCCTTGTACTCCGCACTGGCGGCCAGCCCCGAGTCTGCAAACATCGCATAGTTCCGGCCCTCGATCTCCTCAGCCCGGTACCCCATCACCGCAAGGAAATTGCCGTTTGCTGCCAGGATCGTGCCATCCGGCTGGAATTGGATCACCGCCTGGGTGCGGTCCACCACGCCCGCAATCAGCTGGGCCCCGTCGTCCTGGGCTGCGGGCTTGGCTTTCTTGGTCTTGAAAAACAATTGAGAGTACTCCGCGCGTCTATGATTCTGTCTGAGACGCCATCGGAGTACCGTGAAACCAACAGAAAAATGTTAACCCGCCGGCGGCTGGGCGCAATGCCCCTCAACTGCGCTTTCCTCTGCTGAAATCAAACTCTTCCGCATAGTGGCAGGCAACGAAATGCTCCGGCGCGATCTCACGCCATTCCGGCACCTCGGCGCTGCAGCGCTCCTTGGCAAAGGGGCAGCGGGTATGAAAGCGGCAGCCCGAGGGCGCCGCCAGCGGATTGGGGATTTCCCCCTGCAGCCGGATCGGCTCAAACCCGGCATCCGGGTCCGCCGTAGGGATCGCGCTCAGCAACGCATGGGTATAGGGGTGCTTGGGCTGAAAGAACAGCTTTTCGGTCGGCGCGTATTCCACGAATTTGCCGACATACAGCACCGCCACCCGGTGCGACATCTGCGCCACCACGCTCAGGTCGTGGGCGATGAACAGGAAGGAGACGCCCATTTCCTCCTGCAGGTCTTTCAGCAGGTTTACGATCTCCGCCTGGATCGACACGTCGAGAGCTGAGACGCTTTCATCACAGACCACAAACTTCGGCTTTGAGACCAGCGCCCGCGCGATGCAGATCCGCTGACGCTGGCCGCCCGAGAACGCATGCGGGAAGCGGCGCAGGTGCTCCAGGTTCAGCTTGCAGCGCGCCGCAATCTCGCGCACCCGGGCGTCGATCTTCTCGCGATCCTTGTACTTGCCCGAGGCCACCAGTGGCTCGGCGATGATATCCCGCACTGTCATCCGCGGGTTCAGCGAAGAATAGGGATCCTGGAACACCAGGCTCATTTCCGGACGGAAGGCGCGCAGCAAATCACCCGCCAGATTATGCACCTTGATGCCGCCGCTGCCGCTTTCGGGGAAGGCCATGTTCATCTTGGACCGCACTTTGCGCAGTTCGGCTTCCGAGGCGTGGGCCAGGTCGATATCGCCCTTCTTCTTGCGGTGAAAAATCACCTCGCCATCGGTAGGATCAATCGCCCGCAGGATGGCGCGGCCCACGGTGGTTTTGCCCGATCCGGACTCGCCCACCAGCCCGACCGTCTCGCCGCGCTTGATGTCAAAGCTGACCCCATCCACCGCGCGCAGCATCTGCACCTCGGTCTTGAACAGCTTGCGGGTCTTGACCGGGAAATGCACCGCCAGGTCCCTGACCTCGATCAGCGTATCGTTCTGCTTGCTCATGCCGCGCTCCTGCTCTTGGTCTCATGCAGCCAGCAGCGCACCGCGCGGCCCGGCAGCGGGGAGGTTTCCTGCGGCTCCTGCACATCGCAGGTGCCGGAGATGGCCTGGGCACAGCGGGTGTGGAACGGGCAGCCCTTGGGCCGCGCAGTCGGGCTCGGGATATCCCCCGGCACCGGTTTCAGCCGGTCATGCAGGTGGTCGAGGCTGGGGATCGCGTCCAGCAGCCCTTGTGTATAGGGGTGCTGCGGGTTGCGGATCACTTCCTTGGCGGGCCCACGCTCCACGATTGTGCCCAGATACATCACCGCTACATCATCAGCGATCTGCGCTATCACGCCGAGGTCATGGGTGATGAAGATCATCCCCATCCCCAGCTCCCGCTGCAGATCGCGCATCAGGTCCAGCACCTGCGCCTGAATGGTCACATCCAGCGCCGTCGTGGGCTCATCGGCAATCAGCAGCGCCGGCCCCGCCGACAGCGTCAAAGCGATCATCGCCCGCTGGCGCATGCCCCCTGACAGCTCATGCGGATACTGGTCCACCCGTGCGGCGGCATTGGAGATGCCCACCTTGTTCAGCATCTCGATGGCATACTCCCGCGCTTCGCGTTTCTTCAGCCCTCGGTGCAGCATGATGGCTTCCATCATCTGGTTGCCGATGGTGTAGACCGGCGAGAAGCTGGCCATCGGCTCCTGAAAGATCATCCCGATCTCGCCGCCTCGGATGCGCCGCAGTTCCTTGCTGCCGTGCTTCATGTGGCCCAGCGCGATCTCCTTACCGCTCTTGTCGGTATAGGTCATGCGGCTGTCCGCCCCCAGTACTGCGGAGCCAGGCAGCAGCTGCATCAGCGCCTTGGTGGAGATCGACTTGCCCGAGCCCGACTCCCCCACCAGCCCCAATGTCCGGCCGCTCTCGACCGAGAAAGTGACGCCCTGAACCGGGGTGATCACCCCCTCGTCGGTGCGGAAGGAAATCGACAGGTTTTCAACACTCAGCATCTTGGACATGTCAGTGTGTCTCCGCATAAGGATCCGCCGCGTCGCGCAGGCCATCGCCGATCACGGTGAAGGCCAGAACCGCCACCACAACAAAGACCGCCGGGATGAACAGCCAGGGTGTTTGCTCAATCGCGCGCACGGACTGCGCCTGCTGCAGCAGTACGCCCCAGGACACCGACGGCGGCCGCAGGCCCAGGCCCACAAAGCTCAGCGCGGTTTCCGACAGGATCATGTAAGGAAAGGAAATCACCAGATCGACGATGATGAAGCTGGTGAAGCTGGGCAGCATGTGCTGGGCGATGATCCGCCCCGGCCGGGCGCCTGCCAGCCGCGCCGCGACCACATAGTCTTCATTACGGATCGACAGCAGCTGCGAGCGGATACGTCGCGCCAAAGTCGGCCAGCCGAACAGGCCGAGGATCAGCGTCATCGCAAAATAGACCTGCGTGGTGGACCATTCCTTCGGCATCGCCGCGGCCAGCCCCATATATAATGGAATGATCGGCACCACCCGGATCACCTCGGTCACCCGTTGGATCACATTGTCGATCATGCCGCCGAAATATCCGGCCGCCCCGCCGATGATCAGCGCCAGCACAAATGAGATCAGCACCCCCAGCACGCCGATCGACAGCGAGGTGCGGGTGGCATAAACCGTGCGGCTGAACACATCGCGGCCCAGATCATCGGTGCCCCAGAAATGGATTTTCTGATCGACATCCGGGCTGAGGCCGATCAGATGCCGGTCAATCGGGATGAAGCCCAAAAGCTTAACCGTCTCGCCCTTCACAAAGAGCTGCAGGTAATGGCGCACCTCCGGGTCCGGCACCGAAATGGCACGCAGGGTCACCGGGTCGCGCTCGGTTTTGGTGCCGTTGATGAAGGGCGTGAACGAACAGCCGCCTTCGTCGCAGAACTTGGGGATCTGAGGGCCGCCTTCGATATACTGCGTGTCCCGCGTCACCGGACCGTAGGGCGCCACAAACTCGGCAAAGATCCCGGCCAGCGCCATCACTCCCAGCAAGGCGGCAGCAATCATCGCAGCGCGGTGGCGGCGGAAGCGCCACCAGATCAGCGTCCATTGCGAGGCGGAGTAATATTTCAGCTGCGCCGCGCGCTCGCGGGCTTCGGCGGCTGTCAGATCATCCATCTGATGGGTTGCGTCAGTCATCGCTCAGACCCCCAGTTTGATACGCGGGTCCAGCCAGGCCAGCAGCAGGTCGGACACAAAATTCATGAACACGATGGCAAAGGTCAGCAGCAGCAGGATCGCGCCGGCCACGTTCATGTCGAGGTCGAGATAGGCCCTCAGCAACAGCTCCCCCAGCTCGGTCAGCCCCAGCACCACCGCCACAATCGGCAGTTCGGAAAAGATCCGGTTCACGTCAAAGCCGATGGTGGAGACCACTGGGTTGATCGCCAGCCGGGCCGGGTATTTCACCAAGAGCTTCATCTCCGGCACCCCGCGTGCCCGCGCGGCGGTGACGGACAGCTTGTTCAGCTCATCCGACATCGTCGCCCGCACCGTCTGGATCTGATAGGCCACCGCCGACCAGGCCAGCACCACCGCGGGCAGCCACAGGTGTTTCGCCATGTCCCAGGCCTTGGCCAGCGACCAGGGCGCATCGCGGTACTGGTCCGAAAACAGCCCGCCTATATCCGCCCCGAACCAGCGGTTGGCGAAGTACAGCATCACCAGCGCCAGCAGGAAGTTCGGCAGCGCCAGGCCGAGATAGGAAAACACGGTGAGGCCATAGTCCACCGCCGAGCCGCGGCGCACTGCGGCATAGATGCCAATCGGGATCGACACCAGATAGGTCAGCAGCAGGGTTGAGAACAGAATACCCGCGGTCAGCCAGACCTTGTCCCCGATCACCTTGGTGACCGAGGTTTCAAAGGCAAAGGCCTGCCCGAAATCGCCGCGCAGCACGATGCCTCCGATCCAGTCGAAATAGCGCAGCAGCATCGGCTTATCCAAACCAAGATCGCGCCGGATTGCCTCGATATCCGCCTCGGTCACATTCACCCCGGTGCCGGAGTACTTCCGGAACGCATAACGGTCCGCATAGTCCCCGGGCGGTATTTCCATGATCAGGAAGACCATCACCGACACCAGCAGCATCGTGACGACCATTCCCGCAAATCGTTCCAGCGTGAATCTGAGCAAAGCGTCCTCCCCTATCGTCAGCCCGCAAGGGCCAAAACCGGAGCGCAGACCAGCCGCGCCCCGGTGTGTTGTTCAGGCCGGGGCCTGGCTTACTGCTCCAGCCACCACTGGGCGGGGCGGTAGGGGTAGGTCCAGTAGAAGTCGTAGGTCTTGGACTTGATCGGCTTCACGTTCTGCAGGTCGTTACGGTGCAGGAAGGGCGCCACGATGTCGCCGACGGTGCCGATCTTCAGCATGTTGTCGGTGTGGATCTTGACGATCTCGGTGCCCAGCTTGTTGCTGGCATCGGTGCCCATTTCCACCTGGATGAACTGCTCGCTCAGGTCCCACAGCTTCTTAATGTCGGCCGGCGGCTCGATGCCTTCGGACCCGCCGCTGGTCTTCCACGCAGCCCAGCCGAACCCGGTGCCCGGGTTGAAGAAGTCGCCGAAGGGCGGCACGAACACGGTCACGTCCTGGCTGATGGTCGGCCCTGCGTTGCCGTCGTACTTCCAGACGGTCAGGTCCAGGTCGTTGTTGTTGCCCGAAGCGCGGTACTCGTCCGAGGTCACCTCTTTCAGGTCAACCCGCACACCCACGGCGGACCAGTAGTCACGGACCAGTTCCTGCATCTTCACCGGCGCGCCCTGGGACGAGTAGACCAGGCGCACAACCAGCGGCTTGCCGTCCGGGCGCTCCAGGGTGCCGTCGCCATCAGCATCCTTCAGGCCCATCTCGGCCAGCAGCGCCTTGGCGGCTTCCGGGTCGTAGCCGATGTCGCGGTTCAGCACGTCGTCTGAGACAAAGGAAACAGTCTTCGGCTCAGCCGGCACGCCCTGCATCGGCTTGCCCTGGCCCAGGTAGACGATCTCGTTGATCTCGTCCCGGTTCATCGCCAGCGACATTGCCCGATTGAAGCGCACGTCCGAGAAGATCTCGCGCAGCACCTCGTCCTGGTGGGTCCGGTTGAAGGAGTAGAAGACGTTCTCGCCAAAGGTCGGAGCAAAGTTGATGGTATAGCCGCCCTTGCCTTCGTTTTCTTTCAGCAGCGGGAAGTCTTCCAGGAAGACCGCCTGCTGTTTCCAGACCACTTCGCCGTTCATGATCTTGAGGTTCTGGACTTCCTTGTCGCCCACATAGGTTTCGACGATCTCGTTGATATAGGGCAGCTGGTTGCCCGCCGTGTCGACCTGGTGGAAATAGGGGTTCGCCACCAGCTTGCGGCCTTCGGCACTTTCCTCGACCACGATGTAGCTTTCCAGCGTCGGCACCACCGCGCGGCCGATCTGGGCAGCCTTTTCAGCGTCTTTCAGCAGCGGGCTGGGCACGTCTTTCCAGTCCGAACCGCCGTAGTAGAAATCAACAGCCGCCGCGGCATTCTCAAAACCGTATTCCTGCGCCAGCGCTTCGGCGTTTTCATTGTGCTTGGGCATGAACTGGCCCAGGAAGTGCTTGGGCTGGAACGGCTGGCCGTAATCCACGGCAAAGCGGTTCAGGATGCCCGGGGTCGGCACCGGAAAGGTGAATTTGACGGTGGTGGTGTCCAGCGCTTCCACCGCTGCCTTTTCCCCGGCAAACAGCCAGCGGTCCGGGGTTTTGTCGTAGATGTCGGCGTTGTAGATGATGTCTTCCATCCAGAACACGACATCCGCAGCGGTAAAGTCCGCACCGTCCGACCACTTGTGGCCGCCGCGCAGGCTGATGGTCAGCTGGGTGTAATCCCCATTCCACTCCCAGCCCTTGGCGATGTTGGGCACCACGGTCTGCAGATCGTCGGCATAGCGGACAAAGTTCACATGGCGCACCGACAAGAGGTCGGAGGTACCGGATTCGGTGGCCTTGGAAAGGCCGGTGATGGCACCGCCGTACTGGCCGATGCTGTTATAGGGCATTACCACCAGCGGCTCGGCCGGCAGGCGTTCGGCCACAGCAGCCAATGCGCCGTTGCCCAAGATCCGGGCGTTCAGATCTGCAATTGCCGGGTTCTGGGCAAATGCCAGCTCGCAGGAGGCAGCGGCCTGCAATTCAGCCAGTTCCAGCTGCTGCGGAAACGCGGGCTTCAACCCCATCGGGTCAGCCACAGTTGCCGCCGGGCAGCTTGCCAAAGCGGGCCCGCCAAACGCAACCAAAGCGGTAAAGGAAAGAAATGTCGTGCGGAGTTTCATGTCCGGTCCCCTATTGTCGATTATGTTCTAATTAAGGACCGAGTTTTGCAGATTTATGACAAATCACCAAATACACAGCGTACAACTATAGCAAAAAGCTATAAACACCGGAAATTCGGGAATGCCTGGAACCTCACGCCTCCAGACGTGAAACAATCCTGAAAATCTGTTCCACAGCAGAGGTTTGCCGCATAGCAGGCAAGCAGCCGAGGAACTGGTTTGCGATCAGGTTCTTGTCCTCGATCGGGACGAAAACAACACCGGGTTCCCCTTCGCATTCCTGCTTAAACGCGGTGCCGACCCCTGCCCCGCTCCTGATAAGCGTCCGAATCGACCCCCAGGATCCCAGTCCCAAAATCGTCGTTAAGGTTGTACGCGACAGCTGCGCCGCAGCTTCAAAAATCTGCCGGGTCGAAGATGTCGGCTCCCGCTGGATCAGCTTCAGCGGCGCAACATCGCGCCAGGTTGCAACGCCTGCTTCGGCCAAGGGATGCGCGTCGGGCACCACCAGCCCGATCCGGGTTTCCGCCACTTTGACGCCCGTCAGGTCGGGCGGCAGCTCCTTGGCGGTGAAGAATCCAACATCAAACTCGCCGGCATAAAGCAGCGGCAGCAAATCATGCGATGCCATGGCCCGCGCGGTGGTCTCGACCCCGGGGAATTCCCGCACGAACTCGGAAATCAACGGCATCGCTACCTGATAGGTCGAATAGCCGATCTGAAACCGGCCCGCGCGCAGGTCCCGGTCGGCGCTCAGCTGGCTGTCGATAGAATCCTTCAAGGCGATCAGGGCTTTGACGTCGCCGCGTATTTTGTTCAGCACCGGCGTCGGGGAAATCGCACCGCCGGACCGGTCCAGCAGGCGGCATTGGTACTGCTGCTCCAAGGCATAAATCAGATTGGAGACCGTCGGCTGCGACACCTCCAGCTCCTTGGCCGCCAGGGTGAAACTTCCCAGCCGGGCCACTGCTTCCAGCGCCTGCAACTGCTTCAAGCTGATTTTAGTTTTCATGCCGGGCGGCGACCTTCTCGTTGAGAACCGGTCCGCGCACCCTAGCGCTCTCCGCAGCCGCTGCGAAGAGACAATCCTGAGACGGCGGGAAGGGACCTGCCCCCTTTTGCCGCGGCAGCCTTAAGCGGTGGCTTGCGAGATGCGGTCGCGCAGCATCGTGGTGGAAACTTCCCTAGTATAGGGGAGGTAAATCACGCTCACCCCCAGAAGCGCAAATTCCGCCTCCAGCTTGTTCCACTTGGGCGTGCCCTGCCAGTCGTCGCCCTTGAACGTGACATCAAAACGCAGGCTGTCCCATGCATCGATCTTGTTGACGGTGCTTTCCGGCACAACCTCGTCAACGCAGCTGATATTGGCAACAATCTCCATGCGCTCCGCTGCCGGGATTACCGGGCGGCGGTTTTTCAGGCGGAACACCAGATCATCATCGCTGACCCCGACGATCAGCCGCTCGCAATAGGCTTTTGACCGCTGAAGAAGCCGCAGATGTCCGACATGGAACATGTCAAAAACCCCTGTGGCGTATCCAGTTTTGAATTGTTTCATATTAAATACCCATAGATGAAAAAATGGCTGCGCGCATCCCTGCGCCGCCGCGCCTTCGTTCCGTCTAGGCTGGTTTCCCCGAACTCATACACGGAACTCTCCTGCGGCAGCGTTAAGCGATGCGGCGGCGGAGCCAGGAGGCAACCCGCCGGGCATGGTGCATAACCGGGAACGGAGACGCGAAGGCCAGCACCGGCGAACCGGTTTTCCTGAACACTTTGGCAACCAGATCGCGGGAAGCACGGCCGTCGGTGCGGGCAAACATCTTCTTCTTGAGCGCCAGCCTGTTCTCTCCGTACTCCGCGGGCTCCTCAGCATGAATGGCCGCCACGCAGTCCTCGCCGGTGACCGGATGGAAGCCCAGCAGCGCCCCGGATTCCTGCTCGTCGTGGATGCGCCGGGTCATGAGGTATTCTTCGAAGTCGGGGCGGAAAAAGATCACTTGCCGTCCGGTGACCAGGAAGTCGTAATAGATCGACGAATAATCCGTGATCAGCACGTCGGTTTCGCGCAGATAGGGGTACACGTCGTGGCCGCGCTCGATAAAGCCGACGTTGACGGGCTCCATTTCGGCCACGATTTCTTCCAGTTTCTCCTGATCGTGCGAAACCGGATGGTTCTTGATCAGCAGAAAGGTTTCCGGCGAAGCTGCGGCGCTGGCGACCAGTTCACGGAACTCTCGGAAGAAAGACACCTTTTTCTGTCTGCCTTCCCGGTAGGTCGGCGCATAAAGCGCAACTTTGCCGCCCTTCGAACGCACCGACTGCATCTTGTCCAGCAGGTCGCTGTCGACGCCAAGTTTCCAGAACCTCGGCGGCTCGGCCCCCGGCACCAGCATATCGATCCGCGGTGTGCTGTTGATCAGGATCTCCGCGGCTGGGAAGGCCTCGCGGCGCTTATCCGCAACATACCGGGAGTCGGCCACGTAATAATCGGCAGACAAGCAGTCGAAGGCAAAATAGGCGTAAGCGCCTGCCGTCTTCTTGTTGGACGCAACCTCATAGGCGACGCGTTTGGCCGGCAGGCCGTGCCACATCTGAACCTTGACCGCATGCGACAGCGCCGCCTGCATCATGCAGAAATCTTCGCGCGGCGTGTGGTGGGTCGAAACGAAGACAACCGCGGTTTCAGAAAACAGCTGCGCAGTCGGGCCATTGTTCGCGGCGTGATGCACCCGGACGCCTGCGGCGGCAAGAATGGCCGCATCCTTGGGGCTGAAAGTGACCCAGAACAGCCGGTCGAGCAGGCCCTGCGCTGCAAGCACCTCATGCAGATGGCTATAGATGTATTTGCTGTTGCCGCTGAACGAGCCCGGCGAAAGCACGACAATATTGCGCTTGGGCGCCCGCTTGGAGCATTCAGCCATAAAGAACAGCGCGGTGCCGTTCGGAGCGGCCCTTTTTTTAGGATTTTTCTTCACGACCACGAACAGGCCACCTTCGGCTGACTGCAATTTTTTGCAGAACATAAGGCCTTCATAAATCCGTTACAATGCCCGCACCCCAAGAAAGCAACTGCCTCGCCTTTTCCCGCTTCACAATCACTTTTACTGTTACTTTACAAGATTTTATCGACTATCCGATGAAGCTGGATTAACCTAATATTCACGCAACTGAAACTGTCCAGAATTCCCCTCTGACGTGTAGCCGGCTGGAATCGGCCGAAAGCCCGAAACCCGCCGCAATGGCCAAGGCGCCGGCCCTGGGCGCACGATGGCAGTCTTTAAAGCGCGGAAATCCGGGCCCAGGCCCTGTCCAGGAACTCATCCTTCTGCGGCTCCAGCATGTTCTCGCCAAGGAACCAGTAGAAATAGCGCGCATAGGGGAAATCCCGCAGCAGCCGGGGCGCGTTCTGTACACAATGCTGCAGGTCTGCCGCGGTACAGGCCGCCAGGGTCGCGTGGTGGTAGTCGGTCCGGCCGCAGGTGATAACGGGTTTCCTGTGCATCAAGGCTTCGAACCCAACCGCTGAGTTCTGCGAGACAATGACCGCCGCGGCTTCGATCAGGTCATGAACATTTGCATCCGTCACTACAGCGTTGGGCAAATCCGAACACAGCTGAAGCACTTGGCTCTTGGTGTGCTCGGCCTGCGCGGGGTGGAGTTTGACATAGACACGCCCCCTGGCCGCCAAAGCCGTGTTGCGGATCATCTCCAGCGAATCCAGATAGTGGACCGGTGTCTTGAAGTTGTCGATTTCCTGCAAAAACACGGCCGCGGCAGCGGGCTCCAGCCTGGCTGTCCCGCGCTCCGGCTGCGGCAGCTTCGAGACATTCTCGCGCTTCATATATCCGCTCACGCCATTGAAGAAGTACTCGGCCTCTGCCGCATCCACGGCGCCGGGGTCGAACTGCGCATCCACCAATGAGGAGGACCAGTAGTATCCCTTGGGGTCCAGATACCAGAACCCCCATAAGTAACTGGTATGGGCATGCAGTATGCCCGGCCCCTGCGCCTTGCGCATTCCAACGGCGATGTGCTTGTGATCCATCGCCAAGGCCAGCCTCGAATTCAGGCTCCCCGCATGCACCAGCAACGGCTTGTGGCCGCGGTCCAGCGCGCTGGCGGCAATTTTTTCGAAAAAGTCGATTTCCCCAAGCCGGAGCTTTTCATACCAGCTCTCAGTGGCATGCACGATCAAAGGCGTTTTGCCAGTCAGCAATTGGCCCAACGAATTCAGCTTCCGGAAACTGCCTTTTCCCGCCACCCCTGTTTTCCCCGCCGGATTGTTCCAGTTCCGCTGTCTTTGGCTGCAGGTAACCACAGCGGGGACTCCCCGGCAATAAATGCAAACGGCTAAGCGGCGCCCCCGGACGGACAGCCGCATCGTCAAGCCATCGCAACAGATACTGCGGCCTCGCCTCAGTGCCCGTTAAGATATTAAAATATATAAGAAAAACAAAACACCCTTCAGCCGGGTAGACGGCCTTTGGCTGGCAAGTAGCCGATTATTAACACGTCTCTTTTACGCTGCATTCACTTATCAGGATTTTTAGCAAGGATTCGGAAAATGAGGATGCAGTTTTTGGGGCACCTCCCCGTCAGAGCAAAGATCGCCATTCTGGTCGCTGCGCCTCTGATGCTTTCCCTGTGGTTCATGGGGCAAACCCTGCTTGGGCTCTACAAGAACGCCCAAGTCAACACCACTGAGGCCGGCGAAGTGCTCGAGCATATGAGCGAACTGGTCCACAAGCTTCAGCTCGAACGCGGGCTGAGCGCCGGATACCTCGAAAGCTCCGCCAGCCGGGTTCCCGAAAAACTGACCCAGGTCCGGACGCAGAACAACACTGCGATGGACGCCTACCTGGACGAAATCAGCCGGATCGACAAATCCCTCCTGCCGTCCGAAGCTGTGCAGGCAATCCAGTTCGCCCGCGAGGAGCTGGCGAAGAAAAAGGACATCCGCAAGCAGATTGACGGCCACACCGTCCCCCTGAAGCGGATGCTGGCTTACTACACCAACCTGAACAAGGCGCTCATCCAAACGGGGCTTGCCCTGGCGCAATCCATCGACGATCCGGTGATTTCGCAAGAGGCGGTGGCGCTGTCCTTCTTCATGCGCGCAATCGATGCCGCAGGCCTGGAACGCGCTGCAGGCGCTGTTGGCTTTACCCATGGGTGGAAACCCGAAGACCGCGAAGCCTTTGTCGCGCAGCATGAGCTGTTCAAGGAACGCCTGTCCACGTTCATGGACTTTGCGACCAACGAGGACCGCCAGGCCCTGGAGGGCCTGTTCAGGACCCCGGAAATGCAAAAGTTCGAGGACATCCGCAAAGCCATCCTCAGCGGCGGCGCCAAAACGGAAATGACCCCGGAACAATGGTTCGCGGCCGCAACCAGCGCACTGAAAGTGCTGCAGAAAAAGGAGAACCTCCTGATCGAGCATCTGGAGCGGGACATGGAAGCCTTTGATGCGCACAACAAGTTCCTGCTCACCGAGATGGCGGTCTTCACCGGCGTGCTTCTGGCGGCGGTCGTGGCGCTCAGCCTGATGATCGCCCGCAACATGACCAAGGGCCTTGCGGTTCTGAACATGGCGCTGAAGAAACTGGGCAGCGGCGAAACCGAGGTTCACGTGCCCGGGGAAAGCCGCCGTGATGAAATCGGGGCGGTGGCGCGCAATGTTGTCGACTTGCGCGCCGTGACGCAGCGGCGGCAAGAGGAGCGCGTCCAGGAGGAAAAAGAACGCCGGGAAGAAATCATCACCGTCACCCGCCGCATCGGCGAGGCCCTGACAGATCTCCAGAACAAGTGCCTGAACAAGCCGATCGACGAGTTTTTCCCGGAAGAGTTCAAATCAATCCGGATGGATATGAACGAATCCCTCAAGGCGCTGAGTGCGGCAATCGCCAACATCGGCGAACTGACAAGCAGTGTGGACGAAAGCACCAAGTCCATCGCCGAAGCCTCAATGGACCTTGCCCACCGCACCGAAGCGGAATCGGCAACGCTTGAAAAAACCACCCACGCAATCAGCGAACTGACCGCAAATGTGCAGCAATCCGCTGAGAACGCAGGCACCGCGGAACAGCTGGCCAGCACAGCGCAGGAGGGCGTGCGCTCCTGCGACGACGTGATGAAGAACACCATTTCCGCAATGGACAAGCTGCAGGAATCCTCGCAGGAGATCTCGCAGATCACCAAAGTGATCCAGGACATTGCCTTCCAGACCAACCTGCTGGCGCTGAACGCCGGTGTCGAGGCCGCCCGGGCCGGCGAAGCGGGCCGCGGGTTTGCGGTTGTCGCCAGCGAAGTGCGGATGCTGGCGCAGCGCTGCGCCGACGCGGTTCAGCAAATCGACGAGCTGACCGCACGCAGCTCCGAGCAGGTCAAGAACGGCGCCGCCCTGGTTGACCAGGCCGGCCAGGCCATGGCCACCGTCAGCGAACAGGTGAACGAGATCTCCAGCCTGGTCGTGGACATCGCGGGCAATATGAAAGAGCAGTCATCGCAGATGGGCGACGTCAACACCGCGGTCAACGAGCTGGAAATGATGGCGCAGCAGAACGCGGCCATGGCCGAAGAAACCACTGCAGCCACCACCTCGCTGTCGGAACAGGCACAGGAGCTTCGCGAACTGGTCCAGCAGTTCACTTTCGGCCAGGCGGCCGCGGGTCAGACCGCGATGCCAGGTCATGCGTCCGGCACATCCCCTGGAGCCGCCATCGATTTTGACGCCGACGAAGCCTGGGATGATGACTTCGGCTCGGACAACGCCGCAGCCTGAACCAGGCGGCCTGAACCGGCTTCAGCACAGCGCCTTCCACCTGCCCCCGTCAGTTTCCACGGAAAAGACGGGACGCATGGAAGGCGCTGCGCTTTAGAAAGAACCAGCCGGGCGGAAGGCATTGAAAAGGGCTGGACCCGGGCCAGGGTCTGCCCGCGAACCGCAGTGCAGCCCGGGTGCCGGAGTTCAAACGGGTGCCGGTTCCGCAAGATCGCGTTGCATCTGTTTGCTGATATGCTCCGCAAGCCGCTGCAGTACGGGGCGCTGCAAACTGGCTTTACGTGCCGACAGGCAATAAGGCTGTGCCAGACCCAGGCTCCTTGAACCGGCCATCACCAGCCGGTTTTCGCGCAGATGCCCGGCAGCAAAGAGCGATTGCACCAGGGCAACTCCCAAGCCTTCGCAGGCCAGCGACACCGCCGCATGCGACGACGACACTGTATGCCCGGGCAGGCTGGCTTCCTCTCCCAGAAAATCGGACCAGGACGGAAACCGCGCCGCCTTGGCTCCCCAGTCGGTCGAGATGAAACGGCAGCCGGATTTGCGCATCTGCGCGGCGCTCAATTCGCCGTTCTCAAGATACCCCGGTGCGCACACTGCGATGACACGGTCCTGCAGCCGGGACACAATCTCTGCCGAGGGATGCGGAAACGGGCCGTAAGAGAGCCGCAGATCAACCCGCTCCGCCTCCAGGTCAACCGGATCGTGATCTTCCCGCACCCGCAGGCTCAGATCCCGCTCTTCCTTCAGGAAACCGCTCAGCTTGCCGGGAAGCCACGCCGTCGCGACCGATGGCGGCACCGAAATCACAATCCTTGAGGGCGTCACCCGCCGCTGCAGCATTTCCGATGTTTCGCGGATGTCGTGGAAGGCGGCCTGCAGCCTGGGAAAAGCATCGCGGCCGGCCTCGCTCAGCCGGATGCCGCGTTTCACCCGCTCAAACAGCTGCCGCCCGGCTTGGTCCTCCAGCCCGCGGATCAGCTGGCTGACGGCCGCGGGCGAAATCCCCAGCTCCTCCGCCGCCAGCGCAAAACTGCCGCGCCGCGCCGCGGCTTCAAAGGCTTCCAATGCCCGCAAAGAGAAGTGATACGCCATAGTTATCGGTAAGCTCACCTTAAGTATCAGTCAATTTTTCATTCTATGGAAACGGCAGCTTTTCGATTACCTCCAAAGAGAGGAGGTACATTCCGTGGATCACAAAACATTCCTTGCGTCTCTCAGCACCGAGCAGCGGGACACGCTCAATGAACGCAGCGACGCAAAAGGCCTGCGGCATCTTGCCGGTCATTTGGGTGCGATCTGCCTGTGCGCCGCGCTGATCATCCGGGGTGTCCCGCTCTGGCAGCTCGTCATGCTGGTCCAGGGGATCCTGCTGGTCTTCCTGTTCACACTGCTGCATGAGACCAGCCATAAAACCCCGTTTAAGACAGGCTGGATCAACGAAGCGGCCGGGCATCTCTGCGGGTTCATTCTGTTCCTGCCGGCAACCTGGTTCCGCTATTTCCACTTTGCCCACCACCGGTACACGCAAATCCCCGGAAAGGATCCGGAACTCGCCGAGGCAAAACCCGAAAGCTGGGCCGGATACCTGCGCCACATCTCAGGCATCCCGGTTTGGATCAGCCACGGCAGAACGCTGCTAGGCAACGCCGCAGGGCGCTGCAGCGATGATTTTGTCCCGCAGGCACGGCGGAGCAAGACCGCCAGCGAAGCCCGCGTCTACCTGCTTCTCTATGCGGCGCTACTTGCTGTGTCCCTGTGGCTGCAAACACTGGTTCTGCTCTATGTGTGGCTGCTTCCGTTACTGCTCGGCCAGCCTTTCCTGCGCCTCTACCTGCTGGCGGAGCATGGGCGCTGCGCCTTTGTGGCAAACATGTTCGAAAACACCCGCACGACCTTCACAAACAGGCTGGTGCGCGCAATTGCCTGGAACATGCCCTT
This sequence comes from Leisingera sp. ANG-M1, assembly GCF_000813745.1. Lineage (GTDB taxonomy): Bacteria > Pseudomonadota > Alphaproteobacteria > Rhodobacterales > Rhodobacteraceae > Leisingera. The sequence continues at coordinate 19,664 of NZ_JWLC01000031.1, forward strand.
CCACACCGAGCATCACAGCTATCCATCCGTCCCGTTCCACAAGCTGCCCGACCTGCACAAGCTTATGGAACCGCATCTGGCCGTCACGGCGGATGGCTACACATCGTTCAACACGGACTACGCACGCCACCTCTCAGGCTGAGCAGCCGTGGCTGCCCCGGCCGGATGCGCAACGGCGCGGCGGCCGTCCCCGCCACGCGGCCTGACCGCGGTTCTACCAAGTTGACAAGCCATGGGATTTGACTGATACAGCCAAAGCAAGTGCGGGCCGTTAGCTCAGCTGGATTAGAGCAGGGAACTTCTAATTCTCAGGTCGGGGGTTCGAGTCCTCCACGGCTCGCCAAGCCTTTCACAACACAGGCAATTTGTACTGGCAATTTGCGAGCAACCAGTCCTAACGCCCATGCCCGCAAAGGCGGGCGCACTGCGTAGCAGGTGCCGCTCTGCCCCGCTAAGCCAGCAATCCGATTGCAGCCCGCCATGGCAGGCCCGCGCCGTGGGTCAGGCCGCGCTGCGCAGGTCCAGATGCATAAAGACGGACCAGGGATCTTCGGCATAGTCCGAAAACGGTGCGCATTCGACAAACCCAAGCGATCCATACAGCCTGCGCGACGGCAGGAAATCATCGGTCGAACCGGTTTCCAGGTAGATGCCGGATGCACCCTGGCTGCGGGCGCGCTGCAGCAGGAAATCAAGCATCGCCCGCCCTGCCCCGCTGCCGCGGGCTTCGGTCAGCGTATGCATCGACTTAAGCTCCCGCGCACCGCCGTCCAGGGTCTTCAGCGCCCCCATTGCAATCGCCTTGCCGTTCTGGCGCAGAAGAAAGAACTCGACGTCCGGCCCTTCAAGCCCGCTGCCGTCCAACGCGTGGCAGCTCTCTTCGGGCGATTGCGCCGCCATCTGCGACAGATGACGGTGGATCAGCGCAACCGCATCCGGCTCGCCCGGGCTGGCCGGGCTGATATCAAATTTTTGCATGGGCCTTGCACCTCCGGCATCAAGCTGGCGCGGGCGCCTTGGCCGCGCCCGGCATTCAGGTGCCGAGCATTGGCAGCGCATATTTCAATGTCAAGCTGCGTCAGGTGCCGCCGCCGCAGGGAGACCTGCAATGCCTGCAAATCAGGCTACAGCGCTTCCGCTGCCCAATGGGCAATCGCATCGCAGGCAAGCTGCAGATTGTGCGCCTGATCAAATCCCGTCACCGTTTTCCGCGGAGCCAGATCGTGGTTGCCGTCCTGAAGCCAGTGCAGCCGGACCGCCGGCGAAAGCCCATAGCTCTCCACCTCCTGCAATGTGCCAAACGGGTCGCGGGTGCCCTGGCAGATCAGCGCCGGGGTCTGCAATCCCTGCAAATGCCCGGTCCGCAGCCGCTCCGGCTTGCCCACGGGGTGAAACGGATAGCCCAGGCACAGCAGGCCGCCGACCTTCCCTGCCGTAAAGAGGTCATCAGCAATCAGGCTGGCCACCCGCCCGCCCATGGACTTGCCGCCGATGACCAGCGGGCCGTCGCAGGCCAGCTGGCTGATTGCCGCCCGGAATTCTTCCTGCAGCTGCTCAACCTTCGGCGGCGGCCGTTTCGGGCCGCCGCTGCGGCGCGCGGCCATATAGGCAAACTCGAACCGCGCAACCCGGAACCCCTGTGCGGCAAGGCCTTCGGCGATTGCAGTCATGAACGGCGTGTCCATCGCCGCACCGGCGCCATGCGCCAGCAGCAGCACCGGACGGCCCCGACCGTCCGCATTGCCGTTCAGAAGGAACTCAAGCTCTGCCAAGGATCACCCTCCCGCGCTCCGGCACGGGCGGCATGCCGCCCGCTCCCGTCTCAGCTGCAGCCCTGCACAGCCAGCTCCGCCATTTCTACGATGGCATCGCGGGTCGCAGCAACGGCGATGAAGCGGGCGTTGTGGCAGAACTTCGCGCCCGTCACGCCCGTGGCCTGCTCCAGCGCTTCATCCGTCAGCCCCGCCCAGGCAGCCGGCAGATCGGCGCGGCTTTCGAAAGTGTCGCCGCTCTTGCGGATCGTGGTCAGCGCCCAATCGGTGCCGCGCGGGTTGATCACGAATAACAGCTGGTCCGCGCCCGCCTTTTCGATGGCGGCCCGGAACGGCATCCCCATCGGCAGTTCCAGAACCCGCCCGCTGCCGGCGGTTTTGATGGCAGCCATGACCAGCGCCTCGGCGCGGCGCTTGGCGGCCTTGCCCCGCACGGCAGCCTCAACAAAACTCCGCGCCACAGGCAGGGCTGCCGCGAAGGCATCGTCGTCAGCACCGGGGCTGCGGTTGTCAAAAGCCGGCTTCAGGCTTTCCAGCAGCACCGGCAGCGTCATCCCCGCCAGAGGGCCCGCGGCAGAAGGCTCCAGCGCGCCGTTGTCCATCAGGTCAATGGGCAGAACGAAACTGCGGTCAAGGCTGCCATGCACATCGTCCAGATCCTGATCCGGCACCGACAGCGCGCGCAGATAGTCCCGGCCGAAGTGCTTCCAGATCAGCCCGAATGAACTGTAGGGCTGGCCGTCCTCCCGAAGCGGGTTCGGCCGCTGATGATGGTCGAAAACCTGTGCGTCGGCATCATAGTCGCGGCCGACATCATAGATGATCCGGCTTGCATCCGGCGTGATCCACTCCGCCTCCCGGCTGCGGATCAGCTGCGCCTCGGGAAACAGGCGGGTGAGGATCACCGACGACAGCAGTTCGTCGGCATGGAAGCCCCCGGAATGGGTGACAAGATGCTGGATGGTCATGAGGTCCCCGGACATAAAACACGCGGCCTGGCCGCAGCCGCCCTGCAACGGCATACCCTGCGTGCAATGCCGGAGCAACCAGTACCAAAGGCCGTATCCAGCCGAAGCAAGCCCGGGCCGCAAATTGCCGCACCGGCCGCCTGGAGGCCCGCTTTCCTCCCTTGTTCAGCAGGAAGCTCTTGCAGAAGCTGCGCCCGGCCGTCCCCTCAAGGCCCGGATACGGAAAAGGCGCCCTTTGGGCGCCCTCTAAAACGGATCCCGGCGAGGTCCCCTGCCTGACCTGGATCAATTGCGTTGCAGCGGCGGCCCAGCCAATCGAACAGGGTACCATACTTTGCAAGCGGCCCGGCTTGAACCGCAGTCGCCGAAGATCTGCGGCGGCTAGTGTCGAGAGCCTCGATCACGGCACCAGTGCCCGCCCGGCAAACAGAAAAGCCAATGTCGGCAGCCGCTTCCTGATCATTTCTATAGAGCCTGTGAGGGCGCGCCTTGTTGCCATGCTCCAACACCGCGCCCATCATCATGGAGGTTCCAAGAACCTGTTGGACTGTTTGCCCCGGCAGCCACTTTTTGTTCTTCACACGTTCGGCACAAACGTTTGCCCGGCCAAACCAGATATGGGCATTGGGGAGATGGCAAGGACATTTCAATGTCCTTGCCCCTAAAGGTCTCAAAGCTCCAGCCTTTCTCAAAGAAGTGAGCGCTGAGGTTTCTCCTAGCATCTATGATCCTGTTGCCAAACTTGATGGGTCGTTCAGCGCAGAGTAAGGCCTTGGGCAGGACAAGCTGCCGCTCGATCAAGATTATGGAGACCCGGTCAAACGGCAATTCATGACCGCATTGAAGAAGACATTTGATCCTCTAAGTGTCATGAACCCCGGGAAAGTGGTTAGTGGCCGCGCAGATAGCCAATAGGAGGAGCATGGCAGCCTCTATCGGATTGCGTGTCCTAATCCGCAGGGCACGCAGACCATTTGCAAGACCGGGACTGATAGCCTCCAGAGGATTGCTGTGAACCGCGCCGGGTTTGCCGGAGGCTGATTTCACTTAGTTTTGCAGCTATGCCCCCAGCTTCCAAAACTGCCTAATCCTGCAACGATCAAGCATGTATCCGCTCAAATTTCCGCACCCCGGCCCGAGCATCTTCAGTCCCGGATCACTGCCATGACTGCACTGCCAAGTTCCTGAAGGGCAGCGTTGCGCGTGTCGAAGTCCGCATCTACGTCCGACAGGAAGATAGTAGTGATCCACGGTGCCCCTTTGTCGGTCGTGACCATTGCAATGATGTTGCGGGTGTGGCTGCCGCTGCCTGACTTGTCAAAGACCTGCCAGCCCGCAGGCGCGTCAGCGCGCAGCAGGTTGCCCGTCACCCCGCCATGGCTCATCCAGTCCGTCAGCAGGTCGCGCGATGCCGCGGTCAGCGCGTGTCCCAGCAGCAGCTTTTCCAGCGTGGCGGCCATCGCCGCCGGGGTCGTGGTGTCGCGCGGATCGCCGGGGGCGAAGGTGTTCAGATCGGGCTCAGGCCGGTCCAGACGGCTGATCGGGTCGCCGATGCTGAGGAAGAATTGCGTGACTGCCTGCGGACCGCCTAGATGGTCGATCAGAATGTTGGTCGCGGTGTTGTCGCTCATGTCGAGGGCGGCAAGGCACAGCGCGCCGATCGTCATCTCCTCGCCAACCCGTGATTTGGTGACCGGCGCATAGGACTGCAAATCTGCCTCCCGCACCGGCAGCGCGTCGGAAAGCGTCAGAGCCCCCGCATCACGCTGCGCGAGAACAGCCCCGCAAACCGGCGTCTTCACGGTGCTGTTCATCAGAAAACGTTCATCTTCCCGGTGCGACCAGGACGTCGGCCCATCGACCTCTTTGATCGACAGGCCGACACGCCCGCCAAGCCTCTGCTCAACTTGCGACACGGTTTCAGCCAGCGCCTCAAGGCGCGTTTCGGCGGCGGACATGGTGGCCAGAGACAGGCCAAGAGCGAGCCCTGCCGCAGCGCGCGACAGGACGGAAGCGGTGAACCGCATGAGATGTTCCTTTCCGGATATGAACCTGAGACGACATCAATTGATGTCATGCACTTGGTATATTTCAGCTCGATCCAGCGCTACAAACGACAAATCTTATCGCCCGCCATTAGCTGAGGTATTGCCATGGATCGTCCCGACCTGCCGTTGAACGCCTTGCGCGTATTCGAGGTTGCCATGAGGCAGGGCAGTTTCACGAAGGCCGCCGTCGAGCTGCGCGTGACCCAGGCCGCAGTCAGCCATCAAGTTGCGCGTCTGGAGGACTTGCTGGGAGTCACCCTGTTCCGGCGCACCTCTCAGGGACTGGTGCCGACCGACGAAGGGCAACGGCTTTTCCCGGTGCTTGAACATGGGTTCGATGCCATGGCGCGGGTGCTCGGCCGCCTTGGCGGGCAGCGCGACGTGGAAGTTCTGAAGGTCGGCGTGAACACGACCTTTGCACTCGGCTGGCTGATGCCGAGGCTCCAAGCCTTCCGGCAGGCGCATCCGGAGATCGACCTGCGGATTTCAACCAACAACAACCGGGTGGAAATCCTGCGCGAGGGACTGGACATGGCAATCCGCTTCGGCACCGGCGGCTGGACCGGCCATGACGCAATCCCACTGATGGAGGCGCCTTTGGCCCCGCTCTGCGCGCCTGAACTGGCGGCCCGCCTGCAGCATCCATCAGACCTTGGTCAGGTGACGCTGCTGCGCAGCTACCGCAGCGCCGAATGGCCGGGCTGGTTCGAAGCAGCGGGCACGCCCTGCCCTCCGGTCACGGGCCCAGTCTTTGACAGTTCGGTGGCGCTCGGGGAACTGGCCGCCTCGGGTGCAGGCGTGGCGTTGCTACCGGTCGCCATGTTCGAGAGTGCAATTGCCCAAGGCCGGCTGGCGCAACCCTTCTGCGTCACCTTTTCCGCCGGGTGCTACTGTCTTGCATGGCCGTCAGACCGTCCGGCAACGCGGACGATGAACACATTTTCCCGATGGCTCTCCGGGCACAGCACAGGAGAGGCAAAGCCGATGTCCCGTGCAGGATCTGGAGAAACACGAACTGTCAACCCAGCCGCTCCTCTTCCCACGGCTTGAGGGCAGCTGTGAACCGGTCAGATTAACGACGGTCGGTCTGAAGCACTACCGAGGCGATCCGATGCGGACGGCCGGCGAAACCAGGTTCACGTAAACGGCGTTCAACAGAAGCAAGCGGCAAGCAGTATCTCGCTGCAGATGCGAGCTGCCCACTTCTTGATGCTGCCAAGCAGACCTTTTGAAGTCTCGATTTTACATTTTCCTCAAAAAACCAACAAAACATCCTTTTCAAAGTGTACTACGCCGCCCTTCCTCCCGGGCTTCAACCATTCCGCGAAACGAAATATTCATCGGTGCAGACTAAAACGAGGATCCTACTCGTCTGCCGGACTTCGAAGAAATGCAGAAACTGCCTGAAATTAAGGTGTCTCGCCCGCTGTCTTTAGAGCTTGCGGCGTTTCTTGCCCATCTTCTGGCTCTGGGGCTGCCGCTGGTCATTATCCAGATCTTCGACAGAGTTATTCCGAACAATGGATATGCCACCTTAACCGTCCTTTTGGCGTTTCTGCTGACTGCCGCATTAGGTGAAGCGGTGCTTAGAGCTGCATCCGCAGCAGTTGCTGCCAATTCAGCTGCAAAATTTGAAATCCACGCCATTGATCGTCTAGCTTATCTGACTTTGTTCAAGCGGCGGACAGCTTCCGAGCCGCACGATCCGGTTGAAACGCTGGGGCACTTCGACACGATCGAACGTGTCCGTGCGCTGTCTGCATCGGAAGCGCGCCAATCGCGTTTCACACTTCCTTTTGCTGCTGTTTTTGGAACGGCCTTCGCTTTGATTGCGTCCGACTTGATCTGGGTACTTTGCTTAGCGCTGACTGTCGTAATGCTTGCGCAGTTAGGTATGCGGCGTATGGATAAAGCCAATCAGGAGCTATCTGAAAAGACCAAGCGGAGCGCTGCCTTTGTCAATGAGGCTTTTGACAGCTTGGAAACGATCAAGGGCATGCATGCGGAGCCCTTTTTGGCCCGGAGACATGAAGCCCTGGCGCTTGGGGCTGCAAATACTAGGGAGAAAACAACGCTCGCAAAAGGCACTCGGCGTGCTCTGACTGAAACTGCGGCAAGTTCCGTTCCAATTCTCATGGCCACCGCCGGCACTTATGCTGTTGTCAGCAATCAGATGACTGCAGGCGCCCTGGCCGCAGCAATCTTGCTCTCAGGCAGGATAATCCAGCCCTTGCTGCGGGCTCAAACTGCCCGGGAAGCCCGGTTTGCGTTGCGTCCAGCAGAAAAAAGCCTCGAAAAGTTTCTGTCCCAGCCGCTGCCTGTTCTGGGGGAAAACACTCCCGGTCCTCTTGAGACGCTGAAGGCAAAAGACCTCTGCGTGTATTGCTCTGAAGGCAGGGTACTTCTGGACAATGTGTCCCTTGATGTTTCAGCTGGGGAGACCGTTGCGATTACCGGTCCTTCGGGCGGCGGGAAGTCAACCCTGCTGCAGGCTCTGACAGGGCGGCTGCTGCCGGACAAGGGCGAGGTGTTTTGGAACCGCAGCCGGATTGGCGATTGCGATCCGCGCCTTATCGGGCAGCGCATGCAGCTTTTGCAGCAGCATGCCAGGCTGCCGGACAGTACTGCTCTGGAGTTAATGACAGCGGGTGATCCGGACCGGCTCCAGGAGGTTCTGAATATCTGTTCTGATCTTGGCATGCAGAAGTCATTTGCAGAACACCCTAATGGGATGAACGCCCGGCTGGATCAAACTGGATCACAGCATTTGCCGACAGCACTCATCCGCCGCTTGCATATTGTGCGCTCCCTGGCACTGCAGCCGGACATCATAATTTTTGACGAGGCAAATGGCGGGCTTGATGCAGAGGCGGATGGTTTGCTGAGGGATTATTTTGCAGCCCACAAAGGCAAGTTCGCCTTGATACTTGTTTCGGCAAGACCGTCATACCTCCGGCTCGCCGATCGTGTTTTGACTATGCGTGGGGGCCGGTTGGAGCAAGTCTCTGCATCAGAAGACTCCGTTCAAAGGGCGCAAAGTGCATGAACTCAGTCACTGCAAGTTCCGACTTCTATCGCGATCAGGCCTTGGATCAATTCGAAGGAGCGATCGCGCAAGGGTTGCTGCCGGGTGTGCGAACTCAGGATCCAATGGTGGCTGCATTCCTGCGCTGCCTTGAGCTTTTGGATTGGGTGCAGTCCGGCGTAGGATTGTTTCATTCGATGCCCCACTTCCCTGGAGCATTTTCGATTGAGGACTTGCGCAACGCCTTCTATCGACTGGGGGTGGAAACCCGGCAGACCCCGGTCACCTCTTCTCAGGCGCTTCGAACCGGAACAGGTCCGGTTCTACTGATTGACGCAGCCGGATACCCCTACGTCGCTTCAAATGTTGAACAGAAGCGCGCAGCGGATCCTGTTTCCGGCGAACTTAGGGCATCCTTTACAAGGCCGGGTGACGTACTTGTAACCTTTCACCGGCCTGACGAGCTTGCTGAGCAGCCGTCTTCCTGGTTCAAATCACGCCTATCAGCGATGAGACGGGAGTTCCTGCGCCTGCTGCTGACCAAACTGGCGATCGCGGCTATTTCGATAGCCTCAGCATTCGGCATTGTCGGCATGTACAGTGTTGTGATTCCGACAGGAGCTCTGGATACGCTGTCGGTAATCGGACTTGGCCTTGCGATGGTGATTGCGAGCGATCTTGCATTCCGGCGTATCCGTGCGCGTACTGCAGCGCGTATCGCAGCCCGGTTGGACTACCTGGCTACTACAGAAATTCTGGCCAAAATCCTGGCCTTGCCGATGGACCGCCTTGGTCAGAGCAGCATTGCGGCGCAAGGGGCGCGGGCCAGACAGCTCGCAGCGACACCCAGTGCTTTGACAGGTTCAGCACTTGAAGTTTGCTTTGACATCCCAATTGCAGTCTTGATGCTGGCGGGGCTCGCTTTCTGGAGCTGGCAGCTGGCACTTATTCCGTTGGCTGTTTGTCTGTTTTGCAGCGTTCTGGCCTGGGCGACTTACCCTTTGCTCAAAGCCCGATCCAGTGAAGCCCGCAGGGCGCGGGCGCACTATAACGGACTTGTGCATGAAATCTGCCACGGCCTTAGCCAAATTCACGCAAACGGCGAGGAGGATCACTGGCTGGCGGCAGTGGCCAGGGCTGGGCGCGCCAATGCCAATGCGCAGCAGCGGGCTGCCGTTTTGCGGCGCATGCTTGATGCTGTTGCGGCCTCCGCGACTCCTGTTGCTGGAGGGCTGATCGCAGTAGTGGGTGCGCTGCTTGTCATGAAAGGCCAGATAACAAACGGATCTCTTCTGGCTGCTATGGTTATCAGCTGGCGTGTGCTGGCCCCTATTCAGAGTGCCTATCAGCTCCTTAGCCGTGTGTCGGACTTCCGCAGCCAGATCAAGCAAATCGACGCGCTTATGAAGCTCCCGGACGAGCATGAACAGAAAGCCGCGCCGCACAAATTCGATGTCGACCGGTCAATAGAAATCCGCCGCGCCGTCAGCCGCTATCCGGGCTCTTCCACAAATGCATTGAGCGGGATCTCTTGCAAGATTCCTGCTGGCAGTTTTGTAGTTGTGACTGGCCCGTCGGGGGCAGGAAAGAGCACTCTTTTACGCTGCATCAACGGACTGTCCCCGCTCCGGGCAGGGCAAGTTTTGATCGGCGGAGTGAACAGCCATCAGCTGCCGGTAAGTGCCTTGCGCGGCCTGGTCGCACATGTTCCGGAGACACCAGCGTTGATTCATGGCACCGTGGCGCAGAATCTGCGGCTGGGTAAGCCCTCTGCGACGGACGGCGAATTGGAAGAACTATGTGCTGTCTTTGGGCTCTCTTCCTTTCTTGCCAGCTTGCCTGACGGCCTTCAAACACGCCTGACCGCCGCGCGGCAGGCCACGATCCCTCGCGGAACCGCACAGGCGCTTGCAGTAGTTCGGGCGGTTTTGCGCGAACCGGGTGTCCTGCTCCTGGATGATCCAGCAGACGCGATGGATTCCGCACTGGAAGCCGCTCTCATGAATTGGCTGACCCGCCAGCGGGGCGGCCTGACAGTGCTGATGGCAACACACCGCCCCAGCCATGTGCGGGCGGCCGACTTCGAACTCAAACTCCGGTCCGGAATTGCGGCCGGTTTTGGCAAACCCGAAAGATGAGCACATGCTAAACCGCATTCTGCCCTGGAAAAGCCGGTACAGTGACAAAAAACTTGAGAATGATCCCGTGCAGCGCCGGCTGGCGATTGCCGGCCCTCTTGATGAACCACATGACGATGGGCTCTCCCGTTCTCTGATTTTCTGGATCGGAGGTGCCTTTGCCGCAGCAATCGCTTGGGCCGCTTTGACGCCAGTTTATGAAACGGTTGTGGCTGAAGGACTGGTTCTGCCACTGGATGGCTCACGCCCGGCGCAGCATTTGGAAGGAGGAGTCGTAGAGCAGGTTCTGGTGAGAGAAGGTGACACAGTGGAAGCAGGCCAGGTTCTTGTCCGGATAAATGTGGACGAAGCCAGAGCTGCGCTTGCAGGGCTTCATACCCGCCAAGAGACCCTGCATGCGGAGGCAACCCGGCAGCAGGCAGTGCTTTCAGGCGGGACTTTCCTGGAGAATTCAGGCGGGCCCTGGGCGGACCAGTCCCATGTTTTCAGCATGCAGGAACGTGTTGCCTCTGCTGAAACCCGCATGCTGGCTTCACGTGCCGAACTTGCCAGAGTGGAACTGGAAACTGCGCGCAGTGAGTTAGCCGAGCTGAAACATCAGGCGCAGCTTGCACAGGCGTCACTTAGAAGGATGGAACAGCTTGCGGCAAGCGGCAGCGCAAGTGCTGCCGCACTGGAGGACAATAAACGCGTACTGGCCTCTATTCGCAGGGAAGTAGCTGAGACACGCGGCGAAGCTGCCTCGGCGGCTCTCAAGCTTGACCAAGCGGAATTGGCCTTGGTCCAGCGTGAAGCTGAAAGGCTGGAGCTCGCAGCTCAGAGGCTTGCTGAAATCAATTCAGAGCTTGCTGGCCTCGACAAGGAGGTTGCCCGCCTTAGCCCTCGTATAGACCGCGAAGAGATACTGGCACCGGTTGCGGGCAGAGTTCAGGATATGGCAGTCGCGGACCCGGGCCAGGTCGTTGCCGCTGGAGCGGTTATCGCAACGGTGGTCCCCGTGGCGGGTGAGATGTTCGCGGAGCTGGTTGTCCCGGCCGACAGGATCAGCGACATCACTCCAGGACTCCAAGCGGTGGTCAAAGTTCTGACTTATGACTTTGCACGTTTCGGGGGCATACCTGCCGAGGTTACCCATGTCTCCCCTTCCAGTAGTGTGGATGAAAAGGGCGAAGCACGTTACCGGGTGAGGCTGAGACTTCTTGCCCAGGGGGGCGAGAATTTTGCAGACTTGCCATTGCGGCCTGGAATGTCTGTCACTGCCGATCTCCAGACAGGTCGGAAAACTGTTCTGGAGTATTTCTTCAAACCTTTGCGTGTTTTGCGGGATCGTGCCCTTACTGAGGCGTAAGAGCCGGCGCCATCCCCAAAGGGGAGAGCGACCTTTCGCGCGCCCGCATTAAGTGTTTGTTACACTGGAAATGAAATAACTTTTAACACGCTATAATTGACGTGCTGCGGAGCGCAGGAATGGCCAACAGCCACATAAATTCAGGTCAGAACGCTGGTTCTTCTGCTCAGGAAGAACACGGGCCCGGTTCAAAGGGTCAACAGACACCCGATCAGCCTAATCTCCAACCCGTGGCGGAAACATCAGGCTTTTCGGTGAACGTTGGAGCTCTCCGTGCGTATTTCACTGAGCAGGTCCGTGCTTTCGCAGACAAGTTCATTGAGGGAAGGGCAAAGGCTGTCGAAAACACTTCTGTCGAAAGCAGTGAGCAATCGCCGCCTGAAAAGCAGGCCTCGGTTGACGGCGAGGAGCAAGGCCCCGGCGGCTCCCGGACTTCAGAGGGAAATTATAAGGGTTTCGATCAGGGGAATGAAATTGAAGCGCCGATTTCAGACAGTTCAGGTATCGGAGCCGGACAAGAAAAGGGATTGTCTGTTGCAAGCGAAAATCCGGATTCGTCCTCTGACACTGATGAAATCGCGGCACCCGTAACCCAGAACAACAGCCGTGGCGGTTCTGGCCAGCTAGAAGACGAGCCCGCTGGCGATGGCGGCGGCACATCCGAGCCCGAGGATGAGCCCGCTGGCGGCGGCGGCACGTCCGAGCCCGAAGAAGAGCCCGCTGGCGGCGGCGGCGGCACGTCC
>NZ_JWLC01000032.1:0-266 GCF_000813745.1 Leisingera sp. ANG-M1
GTCCTCTCCTGGGCACCATTTTCCCGAACATTCAATATTTTGCGCCTTGCCCTGTGCTGCGCTTGGCAGCTTTGTGCACGTGGCGGCAGAAACAAAAAAGAGCGGCAGGATAGACCCGCCGCCCTTGGATTGTTCCCGGATGCTTCCGGTGGCCTGTCAGCCCGGCTCTTTGACCGCATCCTGCGGGTCTGCAGCCGGGGTCTGATCCGCGTCCAGAATCTCTGCCTCTTCAACCGGTTCGGCAGCCTTGTCTTCCAGCGCGCCGG
>NZ_JWLC01000032.1:764-1099 GCF_000813745.1 Leisingera sp. ANG-M1
GATCAGCGGCAGCATATGGGCGGCGGCGACGCTGGCCATTTCCGGTGTCTCGGGGCGTTTCCAGGACAGGGTGTCAAAGCTGGAGCAATGCTCGCAGACCGGTGCCCAATCCGCGTGGATGTGGTTGCAGCTGTCGCAGACCCACTGCGGCCCGCGCGGCGCGGTCAGCGCCTTGGCCAGCCAGCCTTGCACCACCTTGTCATCCGCACCTTCACCGCGCTCGATCGCTGCCATCAGGGTCAGCGCCCGGGCGTCCGGCGCGCGTTCCGCCATGTCGGCGAGCCAGCGGCGGGCCTCGGGGAAGTCTTCGGCCACGATGTTCAGCTCAGCCATCA
>NZ_JWLC01000032.1:1699-2412 GCF_000813745.1 Leisingera sp. ANG-M1
GGCGATATAGGCGCGCGCCGCCATCGCCGCGGCCGGCACCAGATCCGGCGACAGGCGGTTGGCCTCGATGGCCTGCTCCTGCTGCTCGACCGATGCGTTTTCATCCAAAAGCCCCTTGGAAGAGGACAGCGCTAGCACCGCGTCGCGGCGTTTGAACACGTCGCGCGGCAGGGTGCCGGTCTTCAGTTTGGTCGACAGCGTCTTGCGCGCGCCGGCCCAATCCTCGGCCTGAGCCTGCAGACGCAGCAGCGTGTCCTGCACTTCCTCATGCTTGGGCCGCAGCGCCAGCGCCTTCTCGGCCAGCTGGCGGGCGGTGTCGGTGTCGCCTTCCGACAGTTTCTGTTTCATGATTCCGCGCACACCGACGAAGCGGGTAGCCTGTCCCGACAGCAGCCGCTTATACGCCTCGGCCGCCTTGCGGGTATCGCCGCTCATCTCGGCGGCCTGGGCCACCAGCAGGTCGGTCAGCTCGGGCTTTTGCAGGTATTTCTCAGCCCGCGCGGCTTTGGCCAGCGCCAGGCGTCCCTCGCCCGAGGCCAGCGCCATCAGCCCGTCGGCCAGCGCCTGATAGCCTTTGCGTTCGCGCCCTTTGTCCCAGTAGCGGGACAAGGCGGTTTCATCGCCGTTCAGGAAATGCCAGGTGGCGGCCAGCAGGGCCAGCAGCTTGAAAAACACCCAGACAGCCGCAACCAGCACGCCCAGCGCCAGGACAG
>NZ_JWLC01000033.1 GCF_000813745.1 Leisingera sp. ANG-M1
GCCTTTTTGAAGAGTTCTGTGAGGTTTTCTGTGTTGAGAGTTATTGGGTTTCCGCCGCATGAGGGGTCTGTTGCGGCGTCTTTTGCGAGGGCGGGGATGGCGGCCTCGGTGACGCCGAGGTCCGACAGGCGGCGGGGGATGGCGAGGCTGTCGTTGAGGTCCTGCACAAAGGCGCGGAAGCCGTCGAAGCCGCCGTTTATGCCCAGATAAGCCGCCGCCATATTGAAGCGGTCCGCAATTGCAGGTGCGTTGAACTCGAGGACGGCGGGCATGCAGACCGCGTTGGTGGTGCCGTGGTGGGTGTTGAAGTGGGCGCCCACCGGGTGGCTCATGGCGTGGATGGCGCCGAGGCCCTTCATGAAGGCGGTGGCGCCCATCGCCGCCGCCGACATCATCTGAGCGCGGGCCTCGATGTCGCTGCCATCTGCATAGGCGCGCGGCAGGTAGTCCTTGACCAGCCGCATGCCCTCCAGCGCGATGCCCTGCGACATCGGGTGGTAATGGGGCGAGGAGAAGGCCTCGACGCAATGGGCAAAGGCGTCCAAGCCAGTGCCTGCGGTGATGAACTTCGGCATGCCCACGGTCAGTTCGGGATCGCAGATCACCACCTGCGGCAGCACTTTCGGGTGGAAGATGATCTTCTTGGCATGGGTTTGCGAGTTGGTGATGACGGAGGCGCGGCCCACTTCCGAGCCGGTGCCTGCAGTGGTCGGCACCGCGATAATCGGCGCGATGGCATCCGCGTCCGCACGGGTCCACCAGTCGCCGATGTCTTCAAAATCCCACACCGGCCGGGTCTGGCCCGCCATAAAGGCGACCATCTTGCCGAGATCCAGGCCGGAGCCGCCGCCAAAGGCAATCACCCCGTCATGGCCGCCCGCCTTGTAGGCGGCAACACCTGCGTCCAGGTTCTTTTCATTCGGGTTCGGATCGACCTCCGAGAACATCGCCCGGCCGAGGCCCGCGGCCTCCATAATGTCGAGCGTGCCTTGGGTGACCGGCAGATCGGCCAGGCCTTTGTCGGTGACCAGCAGCGGGCGCGTGATTCCGGCTGCGGCGCAGGCCTCGGCCAGTTCCTTGATGCGGCCGGCGCCGAACTTGATTGCGGTCGGGTAGGACCAGTTTCCAACGAGAGACATGAGGGTGTTCCTGTGTTGATGCCGGGGAGGGGGCGCTGCCCCCGCTTGCCTCGCGGCAAGCCCCCCGGAGTATTTCTGCAAAGAAGAAAGCCGGTCAGCCGGTGACCTTTTTCAGGTGGTAGGACTTCGGGCGGGTCAGGTTGTGGTAGCCAATCACCGACAGGCCGCCGCCGCGGCCGGTGTCCTTGCAGCCGGTCCAGCAGAGCCCCGGATCCAGATAGTCGGCGCGGTTCATGAAGACGGTGCCGGTCTCGATCCGGTCGCCGACGGCCTGCGCCCGTTCCACATCCTTGGTCCAGAGCGAAGCGGTGAGGCCGAAGTCGCTGTCGTTCATCAGGGCGATGGCCTCTTCATCGGAGGAGACCTTCATGATGCCGACCACCGGGCCAAAGCTTTCCTCGCGCATCACCCGCATCTCGTGGGTGACACCGGTCAGGATCTGCGGCGTCAGATACGCGCCGCCGTCATCCTCCGGCATGGTTTCGATATGGGCCACGGCACCTGCGGCCACCGCCTCGGCAATCTGGCCGCGCACCTCATTGGCAAAGCGGACATTGGCCATCGGGCCGATGGTGGTCTCCTGATCCAGCGGGTTGCCCAGCTTGTAGCCTTGGACGATGGCAATCGCCTTCTCCAGGAAGGCGTCAAAGAGGCTCTCGTGCACATAGATCCGCTCGATGCCGCAGCAGCACTGGCCGGAGTTGAACATGGCGCCGTCGATCAGCGTGTCAACGGCGGCGTCCAGATCGGCATCCTCCATCACATAGCCCGGGTCCTTGCCGCCGAGCTCGGTGCCGACGCCGGTGAAAGTGCCCGCCGCAGCCCGCTCCATTGCCTGGCCGCCGCCGACCGAGCCGGTGAAGTTCACGAAATTGAAAGCGCGCGATGCGATCAGCTCCGAGGTGGTGCCGTGGTCCAGGAAGACATTCTGGAACACGTCCTCCGGCACCCCCGCCGCATGGAAGGCCTGCGCCATCCGCTCGCCCACCAGAAGCGTCTGGGTGGCGTGTTTCAGCACCACCGCATTGCCGGCAATCAGCGCCGGCGCCACGGTGTTGATGGCGGTCATATAGGGGTAGTTCCAGGGCGCCACTACAAACACCACGCCATGCGGCAGGCGCTTGATATAGCGTTTGAAGCTCTCATCCTCGCCAACTTCGATATCGGCCAGTGCCTCTTCGGCGATCCTGGCCATATGGCTGGCGCGCTCGTTAAAGCCGCCGAATTCGCCGCCATAGCGCACCGGTCGGCCCATCATCCGGGCCAGCTCCGGCACGATCTCGCCGTTCATCGCGCCGACGGCGGCCACACCCGCCATCACCAGCCGGGTGCGCTCCTGCAGCGGCCGTGCCGCCCAGGCGGCTTGCGCCGCCCGCGCCCGCTCCGCTGCCGCAAAGGCGTCCTCGCGCGGCAGCACTTCGCGCTCCGCAAAAACCGATCCGTCAACCGGCGAGATGCATTTCAATACCTGGCCCATCGCCATTCACTCCATTCAAGAAAGGGCAAAGCCCCCTTCCTCTTGCCAGAAATATCCCGGGGGTCCGGGGGCTGGCCCCCGGCGCCCTCCGCCTCACGCCCGCTCGAAGCCGCGCGCGATCTCGTAATCGGTGACCACCCGGTCGAAATCCTCGATCTCCACCTCGGCGGCCCGCACATAGTGGTCCACCACCTCATCGCCCAGGGCTGCGCGCAGCATGTCCGAGCCCTTCAGCGCCGCCGCCGCATCACGCAGGGTGCCCGGGATCATGCCGCTGTCGCCCTGGTAGACATCGCCCTTGGCCGGAGCCTGCAGCTCCAGGCCTTCCTCGATGCCCGCAATCCCTGCTGCCAGCATGCCTGCCATCGCCAGATAGGGGTTCATGTCCGAACCCGGAATCCGGCATTCCACCCGGATCGCCTTGGTCCCGTCGCCGCACAGCCGGTAGCCCGCGGTGCGGTTGTCCACCGACCAGATGATGCGGGTCGGCGCAAAAGTGCCCTTCATGAAGCGCTTGTAGCTGTTGATGTAGGGCGCCATGAAAGCGGTGTAATCGGGCGCGTATTTCAGCAGCCCCGCCATGTAGCTCTTCATCAGAGCGGACATGCCAAGCGGGTCGCTCTCGTCAAAGAAGGCCGGCTTGCCGTCCTGCCACAGCGACTGGTGCACATGGCTCGACGAGCCCACTTTCTCATGGCTCCACTTCGGCAGAAAGGTCACCGCGTGGCCCTGCTGCTCGGCAATCTCCTTCACCGCATGCTTGGCGATGGTGTGGTACTCCGCGGTCTCCATCGCCTTGGCGTATTTGATGTTGAGCTCCTCCTGGCCGGTCTCCGCCTCGCCCTTGGAGTTCTCAATGGGCAGCCCCGCATCCCACAGATGGTTGCGGATGGGGCGCATCACATGCTCCTCGCGCGAGGTCTGCAGGATGCTGTAATCCTCGTTGTAGCCCGAGATCGGCTCCAGGTCGCGGAACCCTGAGCGGCGGATCTCGTCAAAGCTTTTGGCGAACAGGAAAAACTCCAGCTCGGTGGCGCACATCGCCTCATAGCCCATCGCCTCAAGCCGCTGCACCTGCTTCTTCAGCACCGCGCGGGGGGAATGGGACACTTCCTCATGGGTATGATGATCCAGCACATCGCAGAGCACCATCACGGTGCCCTCCAGCCAGGGCACCGGCCGGAGCGTCGCCAGATCCGGCTTCATCACATAATCGCCATAGCCGGCTTGCCAGGAGGTCGAAACATAGCCGTCCGGCGTCGCCATCTCCAGGTCGGTCGCCAGGAGGTAATTGCAGCAATGCGTCTCCTCCCACGCACCCGCAACAAAATGCCCCGCATGAAACCGCTTCCCCATCAAGCGACCCTGCATGTCAACAAGGCACACCAATACAGTATCAACCGCGCCGGAAGAAACTTGGTCTTTGAGATCGTCGAAGGAGAGCATGAGCGGTCCTTTGTCTGTTGCGCGCAGAATTTTTTCTCAAAACTTCTGGCAAATTCCTTTGGGTGGGAATTCGGCCTGCCGCGGGGCGGGCCAAATTCCGCTGTTTTACCGGTGCTTTAGCCGTAGCGGTAGGGGCGGCCGGCCTTCTGCATGTCAGCGTTATACTTCTTGAAGATCTCCACAACTTTCGCCTTAGTCTCGGACTCGGCTGCGATTTCATCCCAGAATTTCACTGCTGCGTCTTCGACCTGCTGCCATTCGTTGTCGGGAATAGTGGTCAGCTTCATCTTGTCGCCGTTCACGCGCAGGGAAGCTTCGCCGCCCCAGTACCACCACTGGCGGTAATAATGCGACTGGTCACAGCAGACGCGGAACAGGGTCTGGAGGTCTTCCGGCAGTTCATTCCAGCGGCCCTGGTTGGCAAAGAACGACCCTGCCCAGGCACCAGAGATGTTGTTGGTCAGGAAGTAGTCGGTCACGTCAGCCCAACCGACGGTGTAGTCTTCGGTGATGCCGGACCAGGCGATGCCGTCCAGCTCGCCGGTCTGCACCGCAACCTCGATGTCTTCCCACGGCAGGGTGACCGGCACCACGCCGAACTGTGCCAGGAAGCGGCCCGCGGTCGGGAAGGTGAAGACGCGCTTGCCTTTCAGATCCGCCAGTGAGTTGATCGGGTCCTTGGTGGCAAAGTGGCAGGGGTCCCAGGCGCCGGCCGAGATGTGCTTGACGCCGACCTTGGAGTATTCCGCGTCCCAGATCTCATTCAGGCCGTACTGGTTGAACAGCACCGGCACATCCAGCGAGTAGCGCGAGGCAAAGGGGAAGTAGCCGCCGAACACAGTGACTTCGGTGGGAGAGGCCATCGAGTCGTCATCCGACTGCACCGCATCGATGGTGCCGCGCTGCATGGCGCGGAACAGCTCGCCTGTCGGGACCAGCTGGTCGGCATAGAACAGTTCGATCTGCATTCGGTCGCCGGCGATGGTGTTGAACATGTCGATGGCGGGTTTCACCACATGTTCTGCCAGTGCGGCGCCGGCATAGGTCTGCATCCGCCATTTGATGGTGGATTGGGCCAGCGCCGGGGTGGCCAGCGGTGCCGCCATGGCGCCGACACCGGCAGTCTGAATAAACTTACGTCTTGTCGTCATAATTTCACTCCTTGTTGCAACATCCGGCCCCTTGACAGGACTCTTCCTTGGTTATTTTCCGTAGACATATTCCGGCAGCCACAGGGCGATTTGCGGGAAGATCATGATCAGGGCGAGCGCCAGCACCATCACCAGGGCAAAGGGGATGATCGAGACATAGATGTCCTTCAGCCCGATTTCCGGCGGTGCCATGGCGCGCATCAGGAACAGGTTGTAGCCGAAGGGCGGCGTCATATAGGCGATCTGGGTGGTGATCGTGTAGAGGACACCGTACCAGATCAGGTCGAACCCCAGTGCGCCCACCAGCGGCACGTAGAGCGGTGCCACGATCACCAGCATCGCGGTGTCATCCAGGAAGGTGCCCATCACAATGAAGCTCAGCTGCATCAGGATCAGGATCATCCAAGGGCTGAGGCCCAAGCGGGTGGTGAACAGGTCCTCAATGGCTTTGACCGCGCCGAGACCGTCAAAGATCGCACCAAAGGCGAGGGCGGCCAGAATGATCCACATGAACATGCAGGAGATGCCCAGTGTCGAGCGCACCGAAGTCTCGAACACTTCCTTGGTCATCCGCCCCTTCAGCACCGCGGCGATGAAGGCGGTCATGGCACCGATGGCTGAGCTTTCGACCAGCGAGGTCCAGCCGTTCACGAAGGGCACCATCATCGCAGCAAAGATTGCCAGCGGCAGCACGCCGGAGAACAGCAGGCGGAACTTCTCCTTCATAAAGATGTCTTTGTAGAACATCGGGTTGCTGCGGGTGGCGAAGGACAGCGCACCTGCGGCCAGGGCCAGGCCAAGCGCGGGCTTGGTCTCCAGGGCGCCGGTCAGGATCAAGAGCGGCACCAGCACCAGCGCGCCCAGCACGATGTAGTTCAGCCGCAGCGGATGGTCGGTGACGCGCTCGTATTCAGCCAGGTCCTCCGGCTCCATCGCCGGGCCGAGATGCGGCTGCATGCGGGCACGCAGGTAGATATAGATGATGAACATGGTGGCCATCAGCAGCCCCGGCACCACGCCGGCCAGCCACAGCTGCCCCACCGGCTGGCGGGCGATCATCGCATAAAGCACCAGCACCACCGAAGGTGGCACCAGGATGCCCAGGCTGGAGCCGGCCTGAATGGTGCCGGTCACCAGGATCTTATCATAGCCGCGGCGCAGCAGTTCCGGCAGCGCGATGGTGGCGCCGATGGCCATGCCTGCGACCGACAGGCCGTTCATCGCTGAAATCAGGACCATCAGGCCGATAGTGCCAATCGCAAGCCCACCTTTCACCGGCCCCATCCAGACATGGAACATCCGGTACAGGTCGTCGGCGATCTTCGACTCCGACAGCACATAGCCCATGAAAATGAACATCGGCAGCGTCAGCAGCGGATACCACTTCATCAGCTTCATGGCGGCCGAAAACGGGATCTCAACCCCGCCGGTGCCCCACAGGAGCATACCCGCGACCGCACCGACAAAGCCGATAGCGCCGAATACCCGCTGGCCGGTCATCAGCATGAGCATCATGCCGGCAAACATGACAATGGCGATCCATTCGTAGGACATCAGATTTCAACTCCGCGCAGGCGTCCGATATCCCGGAACAGTTCGGCAAGGCATTGCAGCAGCATCAGGAAGACGCCGAAGCAGAGGATGGTTTTGACGGGCCACAGGAAGGGGCGCCAGGCGGTGGAGCTGCGCTCGAGATAGCCGAGTTTCTCGCCTGCCGCCGCCGGGCCTTCGCTCAGCAGGGTTTTCAGCAGGTCCCAGAAAAATTGCACTGGCTCCAGCCCGAAATAGCCCAGGCTATAAGCGGTGGAGCTGAGCGCGCCATACATCAGGATCACCAGATAGGTGATCAGGAACAGCACCGTGAAGGCATCGACCAGCGCCTTGGTTTTCGTGGACCAGGCACCATAGAACAGGTCCATCCGCACGTTCGATCCCATCTGGATCGAGTACGGCCCGCCCAGCACATAATAGGCGACCATCACGAACTGTGCGGTTTCCAGCGTCCAGAGCGATGGGTTGAAGAAAGTCTTTGAGACCGAGGACCACAGCAGCACCCCGATCAGCGCAAAGATCAGATACATGGCAAAGCGGCCGATGAAGCGGTTCATCGCGTCGATGCCGCGCACATAGGCCCTGATGACCTTAGGCATCCTGCCCTCCTTCTGCCGCCAGCGCGGCCAAGGCCGGGCGTAGCAATGTCAGCATTTCTTTAGCCATGGCCTCTTCTTCTTCCGGGGAAGTCACCAGATCGTTGCGGATTTCGATCATCACATTGGCCAGCCCATGGGCCAGGCCGTGGATCTTCAGCGAATGGGTTACCCCGTCGGCCGGCCCGTAAGGTTCATTTCGCTCGACCCGGCGGTGGGGCAGGGCATCTTCACCGGCCAGCATCGCGTCGGCCAGCCGGGTGTCATCGTCATGCAAGATGCCGATCTCCACGTCCCGTTCCTTGCCAAAGTAAACGGGTGTGAAGCTGTGCATGGTGACCAGAACAGTCTGCTTTCCGGCTTCTTTACGGGCTCCGATCACTTCCGATACGGCCTCGCAGAACGGGGTATAAATCGTGTCCACCCGTTCCTGCCGCTCCGCCGCGCCCAGGCCGAAATTGCCTGGCACCGCGACCAGCTCGGACCGGTCAGGCATGGCGCTGGCGGCTTCAGGCGGGCGGTTGCAGTCATACACCAGCCGTGACACCCGGCTTGCCACCAGCGGCGCGTCCAGCGCCCGGGACAGATGCAGTGAAACGGCCAGAGCTCCCGGATCCCAGGCTGCATGGCTCAACCGGTCCTCAGCCCGCAGCCCCAGCCCGTTGTAGCGCGCCGGGATATGGCTGGACGCATGTTCGCACAGCAACAGCACCGGGCTGGCACCTTCACGGTTCACCACCTCCACTGCGTCTTCCAGAGCGTGAGAATCGCCCCCTTGCATACCGCGCCTCCCTGCGATTTGGAAAAATCTTTCCATGAAGAGATATTTGTGTCAATATATTTTCATGACCGGTTTCGAACAGGGGTTTCTGAAACTTTCTTTTCAGTCCCGGGCCGCGTAAGACTGTATTTGTTCACTGCAGGGATGCCCCGTTGACCAAGCCGCCAGCCACCGTCCGCGAATTGATCCGCGAGAATTATTCGTCTCTCACGCAATCAGAACGCAAGTTCGCCAATCTGCTTTTGGAAAATTACCCTGCGGCAGGCCTGGCCTCGATCACCATCGTTGCGAACAACGCCGAAGTTTCCACGCCTACCGTCGCGCGGATGGTGCAGAAGCTGGGCTTCAAGGGCTACCCTCAGTTCCATCAGGCCTTGCTCAAAGAGCTGGAGGCCAAGGTTTCCGGCCCGACCAAGCGGCGGGACAATTGGGCGTCTGAAGCTCCGGAGGGCCACCTGCTGAACAGATTTGCACAGGCGGTTACGGACAACCTGCAGCAGACATTTTCCAACATCGACTCCGCCCAGTTTGATGCCGCGGTACATCAGCTCGCCAATACCGATGGGCGTCTATATGTGGTTGGCGGCCGCATCACACGGGCGCTGGCGGATTATGCCTTCACTCACTTCCAGGCGATCCGGCAGCGGGTCACCCATATGACCTCGTCCTCGGCAACCTGGCCGCATTATGTGCTGGACATGGTTGAGGGCGACACGCTGCTGATGTTCGATGTGCGCCGGTATGAGACCAACCTGCAGCGGCTGGCGGAACTGGCGGCGGAGCGCGGCGTGAAGATTGTGCTAGTTACCGACCAATGGGCGAGCCCCATCGCATCGGTCTCCGCGCATACCTTCAATTGCTGGGTTGAGATCCCGTCGGCCTGGGATTCCAACAGCTCCACCATGATGCTGCTGGAAGCGATGATCGCTGCCACCCAGGAGGAGAGCTGGGATAAGACCAAGGATCGCTACGACCGCCTGGACGAGCTGTTTGATATGACCCGCCTGTTCCGCAAGTTCTCCTGATACGGGCGGGTTCTCCTGGCTCGCTGCATGGACATTGCCTTCCGGTTGCGCCTTACTGGCAGATGAGCTGCCGCCCGCAGGGCGGGCGGCAAAGCCTCTACCTTTCAGGCAGGAGTAGTTGTTATGCGTATTTCAGGAATTCTGGCCGCTGCAGCCGTGTCGGCGCTGACCCTCTCACCGGCGGCAGCCAACCCGCTCAGCCGTATTCTGGCAAAGTCGGGGCTCACGCCGCAGGACACCAACATCATGCGCCAGGCTGAGCAGAGCCTGCTGGCAGAGGCGCAGGGCGGTGCCGGCAAACAGGCTAAATGGACCAACCCCGACAGCGGTGCCCATGGCGTGGTGCGCGTTGGCGGCAAGGAGGGAGATTGCCTGCTGCTGCAGCATCAGGCGTATCTGAAGGACAGCTCCGATCCCAAGCAAGTGCAGCGCAAGTTCTGCCCCTCCGGCGGCGACTGGCTGCTTTCAAACTGAACTTCTGACGCGCCGGGTTTTGCGGCGCGGTGCTTATTGTCATTTCACAAAGGCGAGGAACCAATGCCCGAAATCACCCGCAGCCACACCAGTCAGCGCATGAGCCAGATCGTCACCCACGGCGATACCATCTATCTTGCCGGCCAGGTCGGCACAGCCGGCGCCAGCGTTGCCCAGCAAACGCAGGACTGCCTGGACAAGATTGACGCGCTGCTGGCTGAGGCCGGCAGTGACAACACCCGCATCCTGCAGACTGTGATCTGGCTCGCCGACATGAAGGATTTTGCCGAGATGAATGCGGTCTGGGACGCCTGGGTGCCCGAAAGCCATGCGCCCGCCCGTGCCTGCGGTGAAGCAAAGCTGGCCCGCGAGGACCTGCTGGTGGAGTTCATCGTCACCGCCGCCAGGGCCTGAGCTGTTTGGGAAAGCAGGAGGGCGGGCTGCCGGCCCGCCTTCTTACGTGCTGGCGGCCCCGCCGGAAATCCAGTGAAGGAATTCTTCCGCTTCCCTGCGCCCCTCGGCACGGGGCGTGACTGAGCAGAAATAGCCGCGCCCGGAATTGTGGCTGTGGTCGCAGGCCAGCGCCAGCGAGCCTGCCTCGATCATCCGCTCCACCAGATGCCGCCAGCCGATGCCGATGCCGTTGCCGTTCTGGATCGCGTGCAGGTAGACCATGAAGCTGTTGAAGCGCTCGAACCCTTGCGGCTCCGGCGGCACCAGCCCGCTGCCTTGGAAAAAACGCTTCCAATCGCCAGCGTGCTCCTCGCTGGACATGTGCAGAAGTTTCTCCTGCGCCAGTGCCTCCAGGGTCAGCGGTGGCCGGCTGCCCAGATAGCCGGGCGCGCAGATTGCCAGCATTTCCTCCTCGACAATACGCCGCGCCGCCATGCCCGGCGGGGCTTCGCTGCCAAAGGTCACCACGATGTCGCTATGGCCGGGGTCAAAGTCCGGGTTCTGGTCGCGGGTCACCACCTGCACCCGGATATCCGGATGCATGCTCTGAAACTCCCCCAGCCGCGGCAGCAGGTAATAGCTGGTGAAGCCGATGGCGGCATTGACCACCAGCGCCTGCGTCTGCCGCATGGCCCGCACTTCTTTGAGGCCGGCTTTCAGCGCATCAAACCCGCCGGTCACTGCCTTCAGCAGCACTTCGCCTTCGGCTGTCAGCGTCAGACGGGGTTTTGTGCGCAGAAACAGCGCTGCGCCCAGATCCGCTTCCAATGCTGCCACTTGGCGGCTGACGGCGGGCTGCTGCACGTTCAACTCCTGCGCGGCACGGGAAAATCCAAGGTTCCGGGCGGCCGCTTCAAAGGCGGCAATCTGGTGGAACGGGATGATGTCGCGTGCCATGATCATTCCTTGAGTGAATGAAGATCATTCACCTTTTCCTTCTTTTCCAGCTTCCGCAAGCCCGTAGAGTGAATGTTGAAGACAAAGACGCGGAGCGCGCTTCATGGCAGTCAATATTCTGGCGCTGGGCGGTGACGGCATCGGGCCGGAGGTTCTGGAAGCGGGCCTTGCTGTCGCCGAAGCGGTGGCAAGCCGCAGCGGCATCGCGCTGAACATCACTGAGGACCTGCTGCATGGCGCCGCGTGGGAGGCGCATGGCACCTTCTGCACCGATGAGACGCTTACCAAAGCCAAAGCTGCCGATGCGATCCTTGTCGGCGCCGTTGGCGGCCCGCAATGGGACGATATCCGTGTCGGGGGCGGCCCGGAAATGCAGGACGGTTTGATGCGCCTGCGTTTTGAACTGCAAAGCTTCGCAGGCCTGCGCCCGGCGCGCTTCTGGGTGCCGCTGGCGGACCGCACCCCGTTCCGCCCCGGCGTGGCAGAGGGCGCCGACATCATGGTCCTGCGCGAGATGTGCGGCGGCGTGATGTTCGACCAGCCCCGCGGCCAGTCCGAACGGGGCGGCCTGCGCTATGGCTATGACACCGCCGGCTATGACGAGGGCGAGCTGCGCCGGATCATGCAGGCGGGTTTCGAACTGGCGCGCCAGCGCAAGGGGCAGATGGTCTCGGCCGACAAGGCCAATGTGATGGAAAGCTACAAGCTGTGGCGGCAGGTGGCGGAAGAGGTCTCAGCCGATTACCCGGATGTGGAGCTGACCCATTTCTACGCCGACAACTGCGCCTATCAGCTGGCCCGTAACCCCAGGGCATTTGACTTGGTGGTTGGCTGCAACCTGATCGGTGATTTTCTCAGCGATCTGGCGGCAATTGTCTCCGGTGGGCTGGGGATGCTGCCCTCCGCCTGCCTCTGCGGCGTGCCGGCGGAAGGGCAGACCTGCAATGGCATCTACGAGCCGGTGCACGGCTCCGCCCCCGATATCGCGGGGCAGGGTGTGGCCAACCCCTTTGGGATGATCCTGAGCGTTGCGATGATGTACCGCTATTCGCTCGGCCGTCCAGATCTGGAGCGGCAGATCGAACAGGCGGTGGAACGGGTGCTGGCCTCCGGCACTGGCACAGCGGACATTGGCGGCAGCGCCTCCACTTCGGATGTGACTGGCGCGGTGCTCCGGGAACTGACGGCATGACCGCCGCGTTCGACTACATCGTCGCAGGCGGCGGCTCGGCCGGCTGCGTACTGGCGGCGCGGCTGTGCGAGAACCCGAAGCTGAAAGTGCTGCTGGTCGAGGCCGGCGGCCCGGCCAAATCGATCTTTGCCCGCATGCCTGCGGGCGTCGGCATGATCCACGCCAACCCAAAATACGACTGGTGCTACATGAGCACGCCGCAAGCGGCCTTGGGCGGGCGCCAGCTCTACTACCCGCGCGGCAAGGGGCTGGGTGGGTCGTCGCTGATGAACGGCATGATCTATATCCGCGGCAATGCCGGCGACTATGACCGCTGGCGGCAAAAGGGGCTGACCGGCTGGTCCTACGGCGATGTGCTGCCCTATTTCCGCCGGGCTGCCGGGGCTTCCCACCGCGCAGGCGAAGCGCACCACGGTACCAAAGGCCCACTGAAGATCACCCCGGCCGGAAATTACGACCGCATCAACCAGGTGTTTGTCGAGGCCTGTTGCCAAGCGGGCGCGCCGCTGAACCCGGATTTCAACGGGGCCAGCCAGGCAGGCATCGGGCGAATGGACGTGAAAACCTCCGGCGGCGTCCGCCAGTCCACCGCGGAATCCTATCTGACCCCGCGCCCGGATAACCTGACAGTACTGACCGGCACCCCGGTGCTGAAAGTCCTGACAGAAGGCCGCCGCGCCACCGGTATTCTGACCCCGCAAGGGGAATTCCACGCCCGCGGCGAAGTGATCCTCAGCCTCGGCGCTTTTGAAAGCCCGAAGCTGCTGATGCTGTCGGGCATCGGCCCCGGCGCGCATCTGCGGGAGCATGGTATCCCAGTCTTGAATGACCTTCCGGGTGTTGGCCAGTCGCTCTATGACCACCCCAACATGCCGGTGCAGTTCGGCCTCACCAATCCCAGCCTGTCGATGGCCCGCTACCAGCGTCTCGACAAGGCGGCGGTGATGGGGGCGCAATGGCTGTTGGCCAAATCCGGCCCCGCCGCTGCACCCTTCTGGGCCTCGGTCCTGTTCCACGCCATCCGCGACCCCGGCATGCCGGAGCTGGAAGTGTTCTTCACCCCGATGGTGGTGCGCGAAGACTCTGCTGCGGGTGCCAAGGGGTTCTCGCTGCAGACCCTCAGCCACCTGGGCAAGGCGATCATCGCCCGCGGCAAGATTGCCGAGCCCGGGCTGCAGTTTGACGTCAACCTGTTGCGCCCCCGCAGCAGCGGCACCGTCACGCTGGCCTCAAACGACCCGCTGCAGCCGCCGCGCATCGACGCGGGCTATTTCAGCGACGAAAGCGATTTCCTCGACCTGATCGAGGGCATCAAACACATGCGCAAGGTGGTGCAGCAAAAGGCTTTCCAAGGTCTCGCCGGGGAAGAACTCAGCCCCGGCGCCGCCAAGCAATCGGACGCGGAGCTGCGCCAGTCGATCCGCGGTCTGGTCACCACCGGCCACCACCCGGCCTGCACCGCCCGCATCGGGGCGGATAGCGATCCCGGCGCGGTGCTGGACCTCGAGTTCCGGGTGCGCGGCATGGACGGCCTGCGCGTGGTGGACGCCGCGGCGCTGCCGGACATGGTCAGTGGCAATATCGGCGCACCTGTGATCATGCTGGCAGAGCGGGCCGCCGACATGATCCTCGGGCGCCCCCAGCTGGCAGCAGACGATCCAAGGGAGACAGCAGCATGAGCATGACATGCGGTGAAGCCACCATGCGCCTTCTGGCACAATACGGCGTGACAACGGTGTTCGGCATTCCGGGCGTTCATACGCTGGACATGTGCCGCGGGCTGACCGGCGGCGGCAACTCGGGTGCCATCCGCCACGTGCAGGCCCGCAACGAGCAGGGCGCGGGCTTCATGGCCGAGGGCTGGGCGCGGGCCACCGGCGAGGTTGGCGTCGCGGTGGTAATCTCCGGCCCCGGTGTGACCAATGCCTCCACCGCCGTGGGGCAATGCTATGCCGACAGCCTGCCGATGCTGCTGATCTCGGCCGAGCCGGACAGCAAGACCATCGGCAAGGGCTGGGGTGTGCTGCATGAGGTGACCGAGCAGAAGAAGGTAACCGAGCCCCTGACCGCGCTCTCCGCCACAGCCATGCGGGCCTCCGACGTGCCCGAGCTCATGGCGCAGGCGTTTTCCATCTTCGCCAGCCAGCGCCCGCGGCCTGTCCATATCTCTCTGCCGCTGGATGTGCAGGCCGAGATTGTTGAGGAGGAATGGAAACCCGTCCGCCTGCCATCCCGCCCAGCACCGGCTGCAGGCCAGTTGCAGGCCGCTGCGGAAATGCTGAAAGCCGCCAAACGCCCGGTGGTCATGACCGGCGGCGGTGCGGTTGCGGCAGCTGCGGACCTGACTGCACTTGCCGAAACCCTCGGCGCGGTGGTGATCTCTTCTACTGCGGGCAAGGGCATCGTGCCGGACGCGCACCCGCTGCACCTCACCGGCTCCACCGTCCGCAAGGAGGTCCGGGATTATCTGGCAACGGCGGATGTGCTTCTCGCCGTTGGCACCGAGCTGGCCGAAACCGACAGCTTTATCGAGCGGATGGAGCTCAATGGAGACCTTATCCGCGTCGACCTCGATCCGCATAAGATCAATGATTTCTACCCGGCTGCTCTCGGCATCATCGGTGATGCGGCACCGGCCATGGCAGAACTATCCGCATTGCTATCGGGACACGATGGCAGTGTGGTACGGGCAGAAGGTGAGGCTGCCGTTGCCCGTGTGCGCGAAGAGATATTCACTAATCTCTCCCCGTCCGAAGAAAAACACGTCAGGTTCCTGAAGCTCCTGCGCCGGGTTGCGCCGCCGGAGACGGTATTCTCAGGCGACGCCTGCCAGGTGGTCTACACGGGCGCCTTTGCGTTTGACCTTCCTGCCCCCCGGCAATGGTTTTACCCGGCAGGCTTCTGTGCGCTGGGCAATGCGCTGCCGAACGGCATTGGCGCCAAGATGGCCCGGCCAGGCACGCCAGTTGTGGTGATGGCCGGCGACGGTGGCTTCATGTTCACCATGCCCGAATTGATGGCCGCCGCCGAAAGCCGCCTGCCGTTGCCCATTATCATCTGGGAAAACGGCGGGCTGAAGCAGATCCAGGACGATATGGACATCCGCGACATCCAGCGCGTTGGGGTCGAGGGGATCAACCCGGACTTCGTGGCGCTCGCCAAGGCTTGCCATTGCGAAGGGGTGAAGCCCGCCTCCGCAGAAGAGTTCGAAACTGTCTTCACGTCAGCCTTGAGCGCTGACCGCCCCACCGTGATCGTTGTGTGCGAGGACGCAGAGTGGCTCGCATAAGAAGTAACCGACCGGGCCGAAGGCCCGGGCAGCGCCCGTCCGCCCTCTCGGGCGGGCGCGTCGCACCCACCCGCGGCCGGGCCCAGCCCTCGCGGACCGCCTGACAAGAGATGAAAATGACCGACCTTCGCACTTTTGCCTATTTCGCCAACAACGAATGGCACGAACCCGCTTCCGGCAAGTATTTCGACAGCGAAAACCCCGCCACCGGCGAGGTCTGGGCCCGCGTTCCCGACTGCAGCCCGCAGGACGTCGATCGAGCCGTGGAAGCCGCCAAAGCGGCTTATTACGATGGTCCCTGGGGCCGTATGCAGCCCGCCGAACGCGGCCGGGCATTGCGCCGGATCGGCGATGTGATCAGCCAAAACGCAGACCGCCTCGGCGCTATCGAGACCCGCGACAACGGCAAGCTGCCAGCGGCCATCACGCCCGGCCTGAAACCCGGCCAATGGCAGGTCGACAGCTGGCATTACTACGCCGGCATGTGCGACAAATTCGAGGGCCGGGTGATCCCGGCCGAGGCGCCCAATATCCATAACTACCTGAAGTGGGAGCCCTTCGGCGTCGTCGCTCAGATCCTGCCCTGGAACTCGCCGCTGGGCACGCTGATCTGGAAGCTCGCTCCCTGCCTCGCGGCAGGCAACACCGTGGTGCTGAAACCCTCAGAGCAATCCTCCTGTTCGACGCTGGAGCTGATGGATGTGCTCTTGGAAGCGGACTTGCCGCCGGGTGTTTTGAACGTCGTCACCGGCTTTGGCCCCACCACGGCGGGCCCGATGATCGAGCATCCGGACGTGCGCATGGTGTCCTTCACCGGCGGCACCGCGGGCGGGCGCGCTGCAGCGGCTGCAGCCGCCAAACAGGTGAAACCCATCGTCATGGAACTGGGCGGCAAGTCGCCCCAGATCGTGCTGCCAGATGCCGACATAGACCTGGCCGTCAATGGCGTTGCTGCAGGCATTTTCCCGGCAGGCGGCCAGTCCTGCATCTCCGGCTCGCGCCTTCTGGTGCATAAGTCCATCATCGGCGAGTTCACTGACCGGCTGGTCGGAGTCGTCGAAAAGGCCCGCGTCGGCGACCCCAATGATCCGACCACCCAGATCGGCCCAATGGCCAACCGCCCGCACTATGACACCGTCCTGAAACGTATCGCAGCGGCAGAGGAAGCCGGACATAAACTGCTTCTCGATGGCCGTACTGCCTGCCGGGACAAAGGCTACTATATCGGCCCGACCATCTTTGCCGATGTGCCCAACACCGCTGACTTGGCCCAGAACGAGGTCTTCGGCCCCGTGGTCTCAACCGAGGCTTGGGACGATGAAGAGGACGCCATTCGCATCGCCAATGACACGATCTTCGGCCTCGCTGCCGGCATCTGGAGCCGCGATGTGGCCAAGGCGATGCGAATGGCCGACCGGATCGAGGCGGGCACTGTCTACATCAACAACTATTTCAACGCCGCCACCCAGTCGCCCGTCGGCGGCTACAAGCAATCGGGCTACGGGCGCGAAAACGGCTGGGAGGGCATGCGCTGCTTCATGCAGACCAAATCCGTGTGGCTGTCGACCGATCCGCACCAGCCGGACCCGTTTGCGGAGTAGCCTCGGATGCAAGCGCCTGCGTCGAAACTCACCCTGCAAGGCACCCGCACAATTGTAGCAGCAGCCGAAGCAGAGGCCCTGATCAGCCGCATCTTTCTGAAGCTGGGCTGCAGCCCAAAGGCATCGGCGCAGGTCGCGCAGCACTTGGTCGACACCAGCCTCTGCGGCATGGAGAGCCACGGCATCATGCGGGTGCTTCAATATGCCGAGCAGATGCAGTCCGGCTATCTCGACCCCAAGGCCGAACCGCGAGCCTTCCAGGATACCCGCGGCGTGATAAGGATCGAGGGCGGCGGCGGCATCGGCATCCCGGCGATGCATCTGGCATATGAAACCGGCATGCAGGAGGCGCGAGAGCGCGGGATCTCGGCGCTGTCGATCCGCCATGCAGGCCACACCGGCCGCCACGGCGCCTTTGCCGATATGTCGGCAGAACAAGGCTTTCTCACCATCTGCATGGGCGGAGGCAACCGCGAAAAATGGCGCCAGGTCGCCCCCTATGGCGGTGCCCGGGCCAAGCTGCCGACCAACCCTTGGTGTGCAGGCATCCCGGGTGGTTTGCAGGGGCCGGTGGTGCTGGATTTTGCCACCTCCAAGATTGCCGGCGGCTGGATCTATGCCGCCCAGTCCGCAGGCGCGCTGCTGCCGGAAGGCTGCGTCATCGACCGCGATGGCAACCCGACCCGCAATCCCGAAGATTACTTCAACGGCGGCGCCATCCTGCCCGCAGGTGCCCAGAAAGGCTATGCGCTGGCGCTGGTGGCGGAACTGATCGGCGAGGCGATGCTCGGGCCTTCGACCACCGAGTGCAACTGGCTGCTGATCACCCTGGACGCTACCCGTTTCCGGGAGGCGCCGGCGATGCAGGCCGCGGCGGAGGAAGTGCTTGATGACCTGCGCAGCTGCCCGCCCGCGCCGGGTTTCGACCGGGTGGAGATCCCCGGCGAGCGCGAACGCAACCACCGCAAGGCTGCCAATGGCCAGGCTGCGGTGCCCGAGGAAACATGGGCGCAAATTCTGGCGCTGGCTGAAAGTTTAGGCGTGGAGTGAGAACATGAGGGACACCGCAGGCGCCGCCCCGAGCAAGAACCGCACCTGGAACCACCACCCGGACTTGCCGATCCCGGTGTCCCCGATCTTCAGCTGGCCGCCCCGGCCGGTTGCCTGGCTGAAATGGGTCGCTTCCTATTGGCTGGCGATCAGCTCGGTCACCGTCGAACTGGCTTTGGCCTGGGCGATCTACACCTGGTTTCAGCCAAGCTGGGAGACCATGCAAAGTCTCGCCCCCGGCTGGATCCTGCAAATCTGGCTGCGCAACCTGATCCTGCTGAGCCTGGTAGCGGGCGGGCTTCACCTGTGGCTCATCACTCTGAGAGGGCAGGGGCAGCAGCT
Source organism: Leisingera sp. ANG-M1 (assembly GCF_000813745.1). Lineage (GTDB taxonomy): Bacteria > Pseudomonadota > Alphaproteobacteria > Rhodobacterales > Rhodobacteraceae > Leisingera. The sequence continues at coordinate 18,465 of NZ_JWLC01000033.1, forward strand.
GAAGTTCGACGCCCGCGGCCAGACACGGGACAATGGCCACTTCACTTTCCGCAACCAGGTCTGGGACAACATGTTTTGGTCCATTGCTTCCAGCCTGACCTTCTGGACGATGTATGAGATCCTGTACTTCTGGGCCGCCGCCAACGGTTATGCACCGCAGATCAGTTTTGCGGGAAACCCGGTGTGGTTCGTCGCCTGGCTGGTGATCATCCCGATCTGGTCCAGTTTCCACTTCTACTGGGCGCACCGGCTGTTGCACTGGCCGCCAATGTACAAGCTGACGCATGCGCTTCACCACCGCAACATCAACATCGGCCCCTGGGCGGGTATTTCGATGCACCCGGTCGAGGCCTTTCTATATTTCTCGACGCTGCTGATCCACTTCGTGGTTCCCTCGCACCCCGTGCACGTCCTGTTCCACTGTTATGTGAACGGCCTGAACCCCTGTGTTTCCCACTCAGGCTTCGAAGGCGTGCTGGTCAAGGACAAGAACCGCTTCAATGCAGGCGACTTCTTTCACCAGCTGCATCACCGCTATTTCGAGTGCAACTATGGCACTGCCGAGATGCCTTGGGACGTGATCTTCGGCTCTTTCCACGACGGCAGCGAAGACGCCACCCGCGCGACCCGCGAGCGCAAGAAGCAGATGTACACGTGAGGCAAGGAAAGCTGATGCAAACGAACTGTGAAAGCCACTTAGGTCAGGCGCTGCCCGGCGATGCCGCCGGGCGGGTCCTTCTTGAGGAACAAGTGCTATGACATCCCTGCCAGCCTTCGCCCGCTTCGCCGCCTCGGCCGAACCGCCTGAGGACCAGCTGCCCATGGTTGCCCGCGCCGTTGCCGACTGCTTCGGCTGCATCCTCGCGGGCACAAAAAGCGATGTCGCCAGGGCTGCACGAGTAGCCCTGCTGCCGGTCGGCGCAGGCCCCGCGCCGCTCTACGGCACACCGCAGACCGCCACACCTGCCTATGCCGCCCTGCTCAATGCGGTGTCCGGCCACGCCTATGACCTCGACGACTGGGAGGAGCCGGGCAACACCCACCCCACCATCGTGATCTTCCCGGCGCTGCTGGCGGTGGCGGAAACCGTCCCGTTGACAGGTGCCCGGATGTTTGCGGCCTACGCCGTGGGTTTCGAGATGATCTGCCGCCTGGGTGAGGCTGTGACGCTGGATCACTACACCCGCGGTTTCCACTCCACCGCCACTCTTGGCACAATCGGAGCCGCCGCGGCTTGTGCCCGCGCACTGGGGTTGACGGCGGAGCAAATCGGAAACGCCATGGCCATCGCGGTCTCGCAGGCCACCGGCTACACGCTGCAATTCGGCTCGAGTGTCAAACCGCTGCAAGCGGGTTTTGCCGCTCGCGCCGCCTATGAGGCCGCGCTGCTGGCCCGCGCCGGCGCCACAGCCAAGCCGGAGGTGCTCGACAGCGTGCGCGGTTTCAACGGGCTGATGGGGGCGGGGACGCCGGACACCTTTGCAACTGCCGCTGCCAAGCTCGGATCCCCTTGGGCGCTGCAGGAATACGGGCTGCTGATCAAACCCTGGCCCTCCTGCAGCTATATCCACCGGCTGATGACCATCGCGCTGGAGCTGCGCCAGCAAGCGCCGCACGAGAGCATCGCAGAGGTCCGCGCCACCATGCCGGACTTTCACAAGGCGATCCTGCCCTTCGACCGCCCGGCCAGCAGGACCGAAGCGCTGTTCTCGGTGCCTGCCTGCACCGCGCAGGTGCTGGTGGCCGGAGACCTCACCATGGCCGACAGCGCTGCCGGTTTCTGGGAGCGCCCCGAAGTGGCACGGCTGATCGAGGCTACCACGGTCACCACCGTCACGCCGCTGAATCCGGAGCTGAACTACGACCCGGCCCAGCCCGACCGCCTGGAGCTGATCCTGCGCGACGGTCGTATCGTTTCCGGCACCTGCGATAATCCGCTGGGCTCGCGCCTCACCCCGATGAGCGATGCGCAATACGCTGCCAAGTACCACTCGATCACCAGCCGTCCGGCTGATGAGTTCGGCACCTGGCTCAGCTGGACCAAGGCACCTGACGTTGCCGACCATTTCAGAAAGGCCCTGACATGACCCGCCAACGCCGCAGCGGCGGCCGCGCCGCCCGCCGAACCGAACGCGCCGATGGCGCCGGCTCCGGCCCCTCCACCTCGATCTGGCCGGGCATCGAGGGCGGCCGCTTCGCCCCCTTCACCGCGCGTGAGATTGAAATGGTCGGCGAAACCGCCTTCCGCATTCTTGCGGAGATCGGCGTCAAAGGCGCCACCCCGAGATGCATCGACACTGTCTGCAGCGCCGGCGGTTCGCTGACCGAAGACGGGCGCCTGCTGATGCCTGCCGAACTGGTTGAACGCACCCTGAAAATAGCAGGCCGCGGTTTCAAACTGCACGGGCAGAAGCCGGAGCATGACCTCGACCCCTCCGGCACCCGCATCCATCTGGGAACTTCCGGTGCGGCGGTGCATATCGTCGACAGCCTGACCGGCGAAATCCGCGACAGCACCCTGCAGGACCTCTACGACATGGCCCGCCTGGCCGAGGCGCTGCCCAACATTCACATGTTCCAGCGCACCGTGGTGGCGCGCGACCTTACCGACCCATTTGAGATGGACCTGAATACCGCTTACGCCTGCCTTGCAGGCACCGCCAAGCCTGTGGGCGGCTCCTTCACCTCGGAAGAGAACATGGAGGCCGCAGTGCAAATGATGCAGATGATCGCAGGCGGTGCCGGCGCCCTGCGGGCACGGCCGCCATTCTGCGTCTCCACCTGTTTCATCGTGCCGCCGCTCACCTTTGCCGAGGAGGCGCTGGGCGTCATCGAATGCGCGGCCCGCCATGGCATTCCGCTGAAACTGGTTTCAGCAGGGCAAGCAGGTGCCACCAGTCCGGCGCCATTGGCTGGAGCTGTCGCCCAGCAAACCGCCGAAGTCCTCGCGGGCCTGGTCTACGTAAACCTCCTGAACCCCGGCCACCCCGCCACTTTCGGAGCACTGCCTTTTGTCAGCGACCTGCGCACCGGCGCCATGTCGGGCGGCAGCGCCGAACAGGGGCTCCTGATGGCCGCCTGTGCCCAGATGGCGCAGCACTATGATATCCCCTGCGCGGTTTCGGCGGGCATGACCGATGCCAAGATGCCGGATTTTCAGGCAGGCTATGAGAAAGGCATTACCGAGCTGCTCTCGGCCCTCTCAGGCGCCAACCTGATCTATGAGGCGGCAGGGATGTACGGGTCGCTTTTGGGCTGCTCGCTGGAGAGCTTTGTTCTGGATAACGACATGATCGGCTCGATCATGCGGGCCACCCGCGGGTTCGAGGTCAGCGAGGAGACCCTGTCGCTGGAGGTGATCCGCGATGTCTGTGTTGGCGGGGCAGGGCACTTTCTGGGCCATGCGCAGACGCTGAGCCGGATGGAGAGCGACTATTACTATCCGCCGCTCGCCGACCGCCGCACCCCGCAGGAATGGGCAGCCGCACCGGACAAGGATTTGCTGGAGAAAGCCCGTATCCGCACACAGGAACTGCTCGCCGCGCCGCTGCCAAGCCATATCCCGGCAGAGATCGACGCCGAGATCCGCAAGCGGTTTCCGATTCACGTGCAACAGCGGCTGCACTAGAAGCAGAAAGCCCCGGAAGCTGATAACAGCTCCGGGGCTTTGCTGAGCATTCAGTATTCAGGATTAGTCCAGCGCCATCGCCGCCTTGCGGATGGCTGCTTCGGTCTGCTCCAGGTCTTCTTCCGTCAGTGCCAGGCTCGGGTAGGTTTTGCCGGGCGACTTGAAGATGCCTTCTTCGCGCAGCACCGCGTTGTAACGCTTGGTGCGCTCCGCGTTGCCGGCCTGGGTGTCGCGGTAATCGCGCACCTTGGCGTCAGTGAAAACCACCTCGAACAGCGCAGGCTCGCCGACGATCTGGAACGGCACCCCGGCCTCTTCCAGTGCAGCACTTGTCGCCTGCATCAGCCGCTTGCCGGTGCCGTTCAGCTTGTCATAGGCACCCTCGCGGCGCAGCACTTCCATGGTCTTGAGACCGGCCACAGCCGCCACCGGGTTGCCCGACAGGGTGCCCAGTTGCATCAGCCAGCCCTCGGCACCAACCTGTGCCTTATCGAAATGCTGCATGATATCGGCACGCCCCACGATGGCCGCCAAGGGGAATCCGCCGCCGATCACCTTGCCCAGCGTCGCCAGGTCCGGAGTGACACCGTACAGCTCCTGCCCGCCGCCATAGGTGGAGCGGAAACCGGTCACCACCTCGTCAAAAATCAGCAGGCTGCCGTGCTTCTGCGTCTCTTCGCGCAACAGCTCAAGGAAGCCCGGCAGCGGCGGCACGATGCGCTGCAGCGGCTCAGCGATAATCGCGGCGATCTCTGACCCGTGCTCCGCCATCAGCTGCTTGATATATTCAAAGTCGTTGAACGGGGCGACCAGCACTTCGGCTGCGACAGACGGCGGGATGCCCGCACTGTCCGGCACCGCCTGCGGGAAGTTCACCCGCACCGACGGGGCAAGGCTCATCTGGGCCTCGGCCGACATGCCGTGATAGCCGCCTTCGAATTTCACGATCTTGGTGCGGCCGGTAAACGCCCGCGCCAGACGGATCGCATACATATCCGCCTCGCCGCCGGTCGACACATAGCGCAGCTGCTCGCCGCACGGCACCGCGCGGCAGATCTCTTCGGCCAGCTCGATGCCGCGGGCGTTGCTGGCAAAGAAAGTCATGCCCTTGGGCAGCTGCTCCAGCACCGCCTCCATCACCTCCGGGTGGCCGTGGCCCAGCATCATCGGGCCAGAGCCGATCAGATAGTCGATGTATTCCTTGCCGTCTTCATCCCACACGCGCGAGCCCTTGCCCTCGCGGATGACGATACCGGGGTCGAAATTGCCAAAGCCGCCAGCGGGCAGCACCGCGCGGGCGCGTTCGGTCCATTCGGCCTGGGAGAGGATCTTTTCCATGTCTTCAGTTCCTGTTGAGGGCGGGGTTGCCCATTGTTAGGTGTTTTTTGACCAAAAAGTCAAAATTTAATCGATCACAGCTGCGGGAGCGCCGAGTTCCTCGCGGTCCGGCCGCACGCCGAGGCCAGGGCCTTCGGGCGGCGCGATGCGGCCATTGCGGCGCTCGGGCCCGGCCGGGTCCAGCCGTGGACTGGCATAAGAGGAAAGGTCGCAGACGTTCATCACGCTGAGGGGCTCTGTCGATGCGCCCAAGTGCAGCAGCGCCGCAGTGGTGATGTCAGAGCCCCAGGTGTCCTCGATGCACATTTTGGCGCCCAGATGCAGGCACAGGTCGCGGGCCCGGCGCGAGGCGGACAGCCCGCCGAATTTCGAGAGCTTAATGGCCACAGCATCCATCACACCTGCGGCATGGCCTGCCAGCAGCGATGCGGTGTCGTGGGCGTTTTCATCCATTTTCATAGGCAGCCCGCAGGCCGCGCGCACCCGGGCACAATCCTGGATGGTGGCGCATGGCTGCTCCAGCATGATGTCGAGATCGGCGACAGCCCGGCCAACCCGCGAAGCATCCAGCGAGGTGGCGCCGCAGTTCCAGTCGCCATAGACCAGCGGGCCTTCACCCACCGCTTCGCGCACCATCCGCAGCCGCGCTACATCGGCCTGCCAGTCGCGGTCGGCGCCAAGCTTCACCTGAAACTGGGTGATGCCGGTGGCCTGCGCCTCTTTGGCGATGCGGGCCATTTCCTCGGGCGCGACGCAGGTGATCGAGTGATAGAGCGGCATATCCGCCTGCCGCTGCCCGCCCAGCAGCGCGTGCAGCGGCAGGTTCGCCGCCTGTGCGGTCAGGTCCCACAAAGCAATATCAATGGCGGATTTCGCATAAGGGTGCCCCTGCAGCCAGGCGTCAAGCCTGGCCATCACCGCCTCCGGCCCCACCGGATCGGCACCCAGCAGCACCGGCGCCATCTCCTCAACCGCCGGCACCACGCCGCGGGCATAGGCGGGCAGGTAATGCGGGATCGGGCAGACCTCGCCCCAGCCGGTTTGGCCGGTATCGGTGTCCAGCGCCAGCACCACGCTTTCGACCGTGTCGCAGGTCTTGCCCTCGGCCATGTAATAGGCGGTGTGGCTGGTCAGCGGCACATGCCACAGGGAAATACGGGTGATCTTCATGTGATGTCCTCAGGCAAGGGAAGGCGGATCTGGGTCAGCAGGCCGGAGTCCTGTTCCACTTCCGCTTCATCAGTATGGCCCAGCTCCAGCGCCAGGCATTGCAAGGAGTTGTTGAATTCGTCGCGGTCGACCGACAGCTGCTGCAGCCAGCGCTCGCCCGCGGATTTGTCGAAGGAGCGGCGGGTGTGCAGCACCCGGTGGTTGTCGAAGATGGCGCATTGGCCGGGCTGCAGCACTGCCTCGAACGCGTGGGAATAGTCGTAGACCTCGCGCTGGAACGACCCGAGCGCGCGGTAGACCGGCTCAATCAGATCAATGGGCAGGTCCAGGGGCGGCAGCACCCGGTCCGACATCGACACCCCGCGCACAACGCCATCGTCATCCACGGTGATGGTTCTGGTGCGCGAGCGGAAACGCTCCTGCGCGTTGCGGGTTGCGGCAGACAGGACTGGGATGCGGGTCAGAATGTCGAAGGACTGCGGATCGCGTTTGCGCAGCCGTTCGGCCGCCGCCACCCCGTCAATATAGAGAGACGCCCCGCGGCCGGCGGCATCCGGCTTCAGGCAATGGAAGAAGCTGATGCCGGGGACGTTGTCCCGGTAATCCTCGTCAATATGCGGTGCCTGGGCGTTGGCGGCAGTGGCGCCGATGCCCTCGCCGGCACCGGTCTGATCCGCGGGTTTCGAGCGCACATCGAACAGCTCGCCGAAATGAGTGCGGCGGATGGGGCCGAACCAGGGCGCAATCTGCGGCAGCGTGCCTGGTGCATCGCCCAAGCCCTCCAGCAGCACAATCCCGCAGTCGCGCAGGTGCAGGAAAATCTCGAACCGCTGGGCCGGGTCCTGCATGGCCTCCGCCGGGAACCAGCGGAAACTGTCAGCCTCGGCCCTGCTCCAGGGCTTCGGCAGCCGCCGCCGCTTGGCGCGGGCGGTCTCCGAAAGGCAGGCGCGGCGCAGCTCCGCCAGCTGATGCCGGGTCTGGCGGCCGTCGTGCTGCCAGTTGAGAACCAGCGCGCCGCCGTCCAGTTCCGCACTGGCCAGTACCGAAATCTCCGGCGGCTCGATGATCAGGCAGTCCGCATCCGGCTCCTGCTCCGGCCGGCCGGTGGCCGGGTGGAACAGGTAGTGGCGCAGCCAGATGTAGGGAAAGGCGCTGGTATGGCCGTCCGGCCAATGCACATGCAGCAGCCGGGTTTCATTGTCGAAAGAAACGTCCTTGCAGTCCATCAGGTCTTCTCCTTCTGTCCCAAGTCGGATTTCTTCAGCAAGTCCTCGCCGCGCCAGAAGGCCGCTGCCAGCAGCGGGCCGGGCACCATGCCGATGGCGTGCTTCTGGTGCGGCGCGTGGTGGATGGTGTCTCCAGGCCCGGCATCGTGCGCCGGGCGGCCCTCGGAATGGAACCGGGCCTGGCCTGCGAGGATCAGATAGGTCTCCTCGGGCGCATGCGAATGTTCATCGTAGTGCTGGCCTGCGCCCCAGTAGCCGATGGACAGCCGCATTTCGCTGCTTTGGTACAGGCCTTCGGGAGAGATCAGATTGACCCAGCCGTAATTGTCCAGCCACTCGCGGGAGAAGCCATCCGCCTCGGTGTAAGTCTGCTGCCAGCGCAGATTGGGTATTGCACGTAAAAGTGCCTCAACAACCGGTAGTGTGCTTGCCGAAACAAGAGGCTCGCGACCGCCCGGGCGGGCGCGAGCCGGGCCACATTGTGACCCGGCACGAAAACTGCTGATGTTATCGCAAACAGGCAAGCGGAGCGGCTCGACATCCAGCAGCGGCAACTCCTGCATCCGCGCAGCAAACCAGCCCAGACCTTCGGTCCGGGCGGCCAGTCGTGTCAGTTCCCGGAGCAGCCTTTCGGGCATCGCTTCAGCCTCCGTAAACCGCAACCGGATCTCCCAGCGCGCCCTCTTCAGGGGTCACACCAATGCCGGGCAGGGAGGGCGGCACCGCGACGCCTGCTTCATTGCGGGCGCCCTGGCCGGGGACCGGGTCCACATCCAGATGATAATGGCAGAGCCAGCTCGCCAGCCGGTTCGCTTCCGGCGTCGCAGCCGCCAGATGGATCGCGGCCGTATCTGCCAGCGCCGAGCCGCCTAGGTCCTCGATATGCATCTGCCAGCCCACAGAGACACCAAAGTCGCGGATTTGCCGCGCGCGTGTCAGCCCGCCGACGCGGTTGGGCTTCACCTTCACGCCCTCGCAAGCGCTGCGCCTCCAGGCCTCCAAGTGGTCGCCGAACGTATGCATGCATTCATCCAGCATGATCGGGTTGGACACCCGGGCGGCCACATGGGCGCATTGGTCCAGCGTCTCGCAGGGCTGCTCTACCCAGTCACGTGCCTTGACCGAGTTCAGAACCTCTACCGCCACACCGGGCTGCCAGGCACGGTTCACGTCAAAGGTCACCTTGTGGCCCTTGGGCAGTCCTTCCGAGATCGCCTCAATCCGGTCGATGTCGAGGCCGATGTCGGTGCCGCCCACCTTGGCCGAATGCACAGTGTAGCCCTTCTGCGCAGCCCGTCCGATCAGGGCCAACATCTCCTCCGGGGTGCCGGTGGAGATCGACGAGTTAACCAGCACCGGCGCCGCCTCCGCCCCGCCCAGGAGCTGCCACAGCGGCAGGCCCGAGGCTTTGCCGAGAATATCCCAGCAGGCCATGTCGATCGGTGATTTCACGTACGGATGCCCCGGAAGCTGCACATCCATCACCCGGTTCACATGATCCAGGCTGCGGGGGTCCAGTCCGATGAGGGCAAGTGCAAGTGTTTCAATGCCGGCCCGGATCCCAGGCCCATGCGCAGGCAGGTAAGTATGCCCCCAGGGACAGCCCTCACCCCAGCCCGAGAGACCCTCATCGGTGTCGATGCGCACAAATGTGCTGTCGAGCTTCTCGAACTTCAGCCGTCCGCCCGACAGGTAGTAAGGCTCGGTCAGCGGCATATCGAGCTGGTAGACGGTGATCCGGGTGATCTTCATTTCAGTTCCACTTCCACAAAACTCATTGGGGCGCTGCCTGCGTTGATGACATTATGCTCGACGCCTTCGTCGCGGCGGTAGGCTGTCCCCGCGGGGACAGTGACTTCTTTTGCTTCGCCTCCCGGCATCTCCAGCCGCATGTGGCAATCGGTGACGGCGGTGATCACGTAGTCCATCGCATGTGTGTGCCAGCCGGTTTCGGCACCGGGGGCAAAGTCGAAGCGGGTCACGCGGACGCGGTCGTCGTCGATCATCTGGGTGGCTTGGGCTGCGATGGGCATGGCAATTCTCCTGATTGAATACCTATCCAGCCTAGGCCCGCCTGCGGCTGAGGCCGCGAGCCAGACGGGGCAAGGGGATCAGGCCAGTCATCAGGCTTCACCGAACGACGCCACCGGCGCGCCGAGGCTTTCGAAGTCCGGGGTGACCCCCAGCCCAGGTGCGTCCGGAGCGTAGAGCTTGCCGTTTTCCGCGCGCGGGCCGCCGATGCCGGTGGAGCGGGTGTTGTAGTTCATCAGATCGGTGGTGTTGTGCAGGTAGTCCTCCGGTGTCGTCGCTGCGAAATGCGCAAGCGTGGCGCTGCAGATCTCGCCGCCCCAGGTGTCCTCGGCCACCACCGGCAGGCGGTTTTCGACCAAGTAATCGCGCACCCGGCGGGCCTTGGAGATGCCGCCGAGGTTGGAGATCTTGAGGCAGACCAGATCGGCGCCGTGATCGGCGACGATGCGCTGGGCCGCCTGCATGCCGGTCACGCATTCGTCGAGTTTCATTGGCAGGTCGGTGCGCATCCGCACCTGCTGGCATTCCTCGTAAGTCCGGCAAGGCTGTTCCAGGATGTAGTCCAGATCCTTGGTCGCCCGGGCCACCCGCAGCGCGTTGTCGACCCGCCAGCCCTGATTGGCGTCGGCCATCGCCTTTTCGCCCGGTTTCAGCAGCGGCACGGTGGAGCGGATGCGCTCGATATCAGCCACCCAGTCGCCGCCCACCTTGACCTGGAACTGGCGGTAGCCCTGCGCCCGGTAGCCGTCCATTTCGGCGATCGTCTCTTCGGTGCCCTTTTGCGGCGCCACCCGGTACATCGGCGCGCCGTCGGTCAGCTTGCCGCCCCAGAGGCGCCACAGTGGCGCGTCCAGCGATTGTCCCAGAATGTCCCAGCAGGCGGCGTCAAACGGGCCTTTAGCATAGCCGTGGCCTTGCACCAGATGGTCCATGATCCGTTCGATCCGGGCCACGTCGCGCGGGTCCTCGCCAATGAGGGCAGGCGCCACCAGGCGGGCGAGTGCGGGCACGCCCTCGGAATGGGCGACCATGTAGTTCTCACCGCAGGGGGTGAACTCGCCGCAGCCTTGCAGGCCTGCGTCGGTGTCGATCACCACGACCGAGGCGGTGGCGGTTTCAATCGCGTTGCCTACGCCCCAGACATAGGCGCCGCCCACATACGGAAGGCCGGTTTGGAAGACGCGGATACGGGTGATTTTCATGAGGTGCGCTCCTGTCTCAGCCCGCGGACATGGCCGGGTCATCCGCCAGCCCCTCGCCGCGCCAGAAGACGAAGCAGAGGATCGGATGCTCGTTGGTGATCATCGCATGGGGCTGGTTTGCCCCGTGCATCTTGGTGTCGCCCGGCACCAGGCGGCGGACTTCCTCGCCCTTGGCCATGAAATCGGCGCTGCCGGAGAGTATGGTGTAGAGTTCTTCGGGTGCGTGTTCATGCCAAGGGTAGTTGAGGTTTGGCCCCCAGTAGCCGATGGTCATCCGGGTCTGGAGAGAGTGGAAATGGCCGGTGGGGCCGACCAGTTCGAACCAGCCGAAGCGCTGCAGGAAATCATGCCCGACCTCCTCCTCGGTATAGGTGAGGCGCCATTCCGCGTGCGGTGCCAAGGCCATGATTGCCTGCTGCAGGGCGCGGACTTCGGCCTCTGCCGGGATGTCCTCGGCGGCAAAGCCGGGGTCTGATTGCACCAAGGCGGCGCCGGGGATCTGGTGGCCTTCGCGTCCGGCCCAGGTGATGTCATCTGGCCAGGGCTGAAACTCTGCCACGGCGGGCAGGGCGGCGTGATAGGCTTTGGCGGCTGCCAGCGCCTGATCGAAAAACTCTTTGCTCATGGGGTTACCACAATGTTTCCGGTGTGCGTCTTTGCAATGAAAGCTTCCTGCGCCTGCGCCAGCTGTTCTAGCGGGAAAACGGCAGCCAGGAGCGGTTTCAGCGCACCGCTTTCGATCATGCCCACCACCCGTTGCATGGTGCCGGGCGGGCAGATGGTGGCGCCAGTGAGCTGCAGGTCCTTGTAGACCAGCTGGCGCAGATCGAATTCGGCAAACTGGCCGGCAATGCAGCCCGAGGTGGAATAGCGCCCGCCCTGGCGCAGCGCGTTGATCAGCGGCATGAAGGTGGTGGCGCCGACCACATCCAGCGCGATGTCCACCGGACCGCCAGCAGCTTCGCGGATGGCGGCCTCCAGATCAGGGGTGTTGCGGTCGATGACCGTCGCCGCGCCCAGGTCATAAAGCAGATCCGCCTTGTTGGATGAGGCCACCGCGATCACCCGGCAGCCGCGCAGGCGGCACAATTGAATGGCGGCTGAGCCGACGCCGCCGGAGGCGCCGGTGATCACCACCGTCTCACCCGGGCGCGGCGCGGTACGCTGCACCAGGTTTTCGGCAGTGGTATAGGCGCAGGGGAAGGTGGCGAGTTCCGCATCGCTCAGATCCGAAGTGATCCTGATGGCATTGGCGCTGCGGACTTTGGTGTATTCGGCAAAGCCGCCATCGCATTCAGAGCCGAAATAGGCGGAGTTCTCCGGGTTCTGCCAATCGCCATGGCCCAGCAGCCAGGGGTCGATCAGCACCCGCTCGCCGATCCGTGCCGGGTCGACGTCTGCGCCCACGGCAACAATGGTGCCCGCCACATCCGCTCCTTGGATGCGGGGAAAGCTGAGCGCACCTGCGCCCCAGGAACTGTCCTGGTCGTCGGTGGTCTCAAAGCCGCTTTCGGCGCCGTCTCCCAGCACCTCGGCATTGGCCTTGGAATACCAGGCGGTCCGCGTGTTGATATCAGTGTTGTTGAGCCCGCAGGCTCCTACCCGCACCAGTACCTCACCCTTGTCCGGCTGCGGCGTTGCGGTGTCGCGGTAGTCGAGCTTGTCGAGGCCGCCGTGGCCGGTCAGCAGCACGGCTTTCATGGTTGCGGGCAGGGTCATGTTGCGCGGGTGTCCTGTTGGTTATTGGGGGAGGGGGGCGCTGCCCCCCGCCTTCGGCTCCCCCCGGAGTATTTCTGGCAAGATGAAAGGGGGGAGCCGGGTTTTGCTTATTCCGCCGGGGCAAGGGCTGCGTCGGTGCGGGGCAGCAGGCTTTCGGGGTCATAGGCGGGGGCACCCAGGATCCGGCCTTTGCGGGGGCTGCCTGCCACGATCACCTCGATCTCTGTGCCCGGCACATTGGCGTGCGGTTTCACATAGGCGAAGGCCAGGATCTTGCCGACGGTATGGCCATAGGCAACCGAGGCGGTGGAGCCCACGACCTGACCCTCCAGCAGGATGGCCTCGCCGCCGTGGCCGTCCTCAATACCGTCCGGCTCGATCTCCAGATAGGCGCAGACCCAGGGCTTGTCCGCATCGTTCAGCGTCTTGTCCTTGCCCAGATACGCCTTGTCGGTGCGGGCAAAGCGCAGCACGTCCGCCTCGGCGAGCGTGACCTCGTTGGTGAGCTCGCCTGCGCCCTTGAAGCCCTTTTCCATCCGCATCGCGTTCATCGCAAAGGAGCCGTAGTCGGCGATGCCATGCGCTTCACCCGCGGCCCACAGCGCGTCATAGACCGCCAGGGTGCTGCCGCGCGGGATGTGCAGCTCCCAGCCAAGCTCGCCTGCATAAGACATGCGGAAGGCCCAGAGTGTGTGGCCTGCAACCTCGATCTGCTGCGCGGTCAGCCATTTGAAGCCTGCGTTGGTCAGATCCGCATCGGTGCAGGCGGCCAGGACCTCGCGGGCTTTCGGGCCATTGAGAGCAAGGGCGGCCCAGTCGGTGGAAAGCGTTGTGATCTCCACCTCTTCGCCCGCGAGGTTCTGGTTCAGGTGGTCCAGGAGCCGCTGTTCAAAGAACGCAGCGCAGACCAGGTAGTAGCTGTCCTCGGCCAGTTTCACGACAGTGGTTTCCAGCTCGATCCGGCCGCGGCGGTTCAGCATATGGGTGAGGGCAATGCCGCCCACTTTTTGCGGCAGGCGGTTGGCGGTCAGCCGGTCCAGCAGAGCCGCTGCGCCAGGGCCCGAAACCTCAACCTTGGTGAAGGCGGAGATGTCCATGATGCCGACGCCTTCACGCACGGCCTTGCACTCCAGTCCAACCATGTCGTGCACTTCATTGCGGCGGAAGGAATAGTGGTCCTGCTGCGCGACACCGTTCTTGGCAAACCAGCGCGGCCGTTCGTGGCCATAGACCTCTTCATAGACTGCGCCTTTTTCCTTCAGCCGTTCATACAGCGGCGAAGGTTTGATGGGGCGGCCCGCCAGGCGGTTGAAATGCGGGAAGGGGATTTCGTGGCGCAGCTTGTAGTCCTCATGCGCCTTGGTGACCTGCCAGTCTTTGGTGGCATAAGAGCCGAAGCGGCGCGGATCGTATTCGCGCATCGAAATGTCAGCCGAGCCATGCACCATCCAGCGCGCCAGCTCGCGGGTGAGGCCCGGGCCCCAGCCGATGCCGATCTGGGTGCCGCAGCAGCACCAGTAGTTCCTGACGCCCGGCGCCGGGCCAATGAGCGGGTTGCCATCCGGCGGATGCGAGATCGCGCCGTGCACTTCGCGCTGGATACCCAGCTCGGCAAAGATCGGCATCCGGTTCAGGCTTTCCTCCAGCCAGGGCATCACCCGGTCATAGTCTGCGTCAAACAGCCAGTTCTCGTATTCCCAGGGGCAGTGGTCATGCCAGACCGAGTTGGAGCCTTCCTTCTCGTAAATGCCAATCAGCCCGCGCTTCTGCTCCATGCGGATGTAGCCGGAGACCTTCTTGTCGTCGCGGATGACGGGGAGTTCGGTGTCCAGCGCCTCAAACTCCGGCACCGGCTCGGTCACGAAGTAGTGGTGCGTCATCGAGGTCATCGGCAGCTGCAGGCCGGACCATTCGCCCATTTGGCGGGCATAGGTGCCGCCGGCGTTCACCACATGCTCGCAGCGGATGGTGCCCTTTTCCGACTCGACGATCCATTCCCCGTTGTCGGCCTGGGTGATGTTGGTGGCGCGGCAGTGTCGGATGATGCGCGCGCCCTTCTGGCGGGCGCCGGCGGCCATCGCCATGGTGACGTTGGTCGGGTCCACGTGGCCGTCGTCGGGAGTGTAAAGCGCACCCAAAACCCCTTCGAGGTTATAGAATGGGTGCAGTTCGGCGACTTTTTCGGGACCCACCAGCTCGATGTTGAAGCCCAGCGAACGGCCCACCGACAGGGTGTGGCGCAGCCAGTCCATCTCGTCTTCGGTGTAGGCTAGGCGGAAGGAGCCGCAGCCGTGCCAGGTGACGGCCTGACCGGTCTCTTCCTCTAGCTTCCCGGAATAGAGGCCGATGTTGTAATCGACGCATTTGCCGAGGCCAAAGGAGCTGGTGGAGTGGGTGATCTGTCCCGCTGCGTGCCAGGTTGAGCCGGATGTCAGCTCGGATTTCTCCAAGAGAACCACCTCCGGGCCCCAGCCCTCATGCGCCAGGTGATAGGCCAGGCCCACCCCCATCACGCCGCCGCCCACGATGACCACCTTGGCCTGTGCCGGGAATTCTTTGTCAGCCATTTCGCCGTTCCTGATTGCAGAGTCGCTTTTCTGCTCGACAGGCTAATTCCATATTTGTACCATCGTCAATCATGAATGGCACAAATGTATCATCGACTGTTTTGGAGCGCCTCACGGAAGAGTGGGATGCGCTGACTCCTGAGGCGCAGAAGGCAGCCCGCTATGTGCTGGAAAACCCTGCGGATGTTGGGGTTTCCACCGTGCGCGAAATTGCCGAGGCGGCAAATGTGAAGCCCAACACTTTTGTCCGCATGGCGCGGCAGGTGGGCTTTGATGGCTACGAGGATTTCCGCGCTCCGTTCCGCGAAGCGATTCGCAAAGGCGGGGTGTCTTTCCCCGACCGGGCGCGTTGGCTGCAGGATATTTCCAGGTCCGGAGAACTGGGCGGGCTTTATGCCGATATGGTTGGCGCTGCGATGCGCAATATCGAAGAGACCTTTGCGGGCATCGACGCGCAGGCGCTGGAGGCCGCGGCCCATGCGATTTGGAACTCCCGCCAAGTCTTTACACTGGGGGTGGGCGTTAACAACGCCAACGCCCGTAACTTCACCTATCTTGCCTCCACCGGCATGAAGCAGTTCCACGCCATCCCGCGGCCCGGTTCCACGGCGATTGATGATCTCGCCTGGGCGGACGGTCAGGATGTGCTCATCGCCATGACCTGCAAGCCCTACCGGGCCGAGGTGATCGAAGCGATCAAAATAGCGCGCGAACAAGGGGTCACCATCGTCGGCATTTCCGACAGCCCCGCCAGCCCCGTGATCCTGAATGCGGATCACGGGTTCACCGTCGCGGTGGATACACCGCAATTCTTCCCCTCATCCGTCTCGATGATTGCGTTGCTGGAAACACTGCTCTCCTTTGTGATTGCGGTTTCCAGCGAGGAAATCGTCGAGCGGGTGGAGAAATTCCACAAACGCAGGCACCAGCTGGGCCTTTATGCGGAGGAACCTGAATGAACGCCCCTCTGACCCATTCCCTTGACGCCAGGTACTACACGGACCCAGTTGTCTTTGAGGCCGAGCGGAAAGGTCTTTTGGCACGCAGCTGGCAGTTTGCCGGCCACGCCAGCCAGCTTGAGAACACTGGCGACTACTTTGCTTTTGAACTGGCAGGCGAAAGCCTGTTCAGCATCAAGGGCCGCGACGGCGAAATCCGCACCTTCTATAATGTCTGCCAGCACCGCGCCCACCAGCTGGTCTCGGGCGAGGGCACAACACGGGTTGTGGTATGTCCGTACCATGCCTGGACCTATGAACTGACGGGTGAGCTGCGCGCCGGGCCGAACATCAAGGCGGTGCAGGGTTTCGACAAATCCAAGATCTGCCTGACCGAGGTGCGCACCGAAGTGTTCCTGGGCTTCATCTTCGTGAACCTCGACCCCGAGGCCAAGCCTATGGATGAGTGGTTTCCCAATGTCCACAGCGAGCTGGAAAGCTTCGTCCCCAACTGGGGTGATCTGAAGCCGCTGGAGTGGGTCGAGATCCCGGAGAACTGCAACTGGAAGGTTTCGGTTGAAAACTACTCCGAATGCTACCACTGCAGCCTGAACCACCCGACGTTCTCCACCGGGGTGATCAAGCCGGAAACCTATGACATCCAGCCCCAGGGCTTCTGCCTGCGCCACACGACTGAGTGCAACTCGCTGGAGCAGATGACTTATGACATCAATTCCGGGTTTGAGAATAACGAGAAATACTCCAGCTGGTTCCTCTGGCCGATGTTCTCATTCCAAGTCTATCCGGGCAACCTCTTGAACACCTACCATTGGCGGGCGGTGGATGCTGACCATGTTGTGGTCTGGCGCGGCTGGTACTCGATCGGCGGCGAGGACAATGAAACCGTGCGCCGGATGGCGGTGCAGGACCGGTCCACAACGGTCGAGGAAGACATCCACCTGGTGGAATCTGTCCAGCGGGGGCTGAAAAGCCGCGGCTATGTTCCTGGCCCCCTGGTGGTTGATCCCACTTGCGGAGTGAACTCGGAACATTCAATCCTGCATCTTCAGAAGTGGATGCGCGAAGCGGCAGACCACGATCTCGCAGCAGGGAACTAACGGACTATGACACAGCTTGATGCCGAATGGCTGAACTACATTGACGGCGCCTGGGTGCCCGGCGGGGCAGGGTGGATTGATGTCACCAACCCGGCCAATGGCGAGCTGCTGGCGCGCCATGCGCTGGCCGATGCCGCGGACGTGGACCGCGCCGTGCAGGCCGCCCGCCGCCTGCACTTGTCCGGCGAGCTGTCGGCGCTGCGCCCGATTGCCCGCGGCCGCATGGTGCAGGCCATGGGCCGTTATCTGCTCGATAACATCGACGAGATTGCCCGCGTGCTGACCCTGGAGCAGGGCAAGCCGCTGTGGGAATCCCGGATCGAGATCGAAGGCGCCGCCCTCTATTTCGAATACTACGGCAACCAGGCCAGCACCGTCGAAGGCCGCTCGATCCCGCTGGGCGGCGGCTACTTCGACTGGACCGAGAATGAGCCGATGGGCGTCTCCGCCCAGATCATCCCCTGGAACTACCCGGTGGAGATGACCGCGCGTTCACTGTCGGCAGCACTTGCCACCGGCAATGCCTGCGTGATCAAAACGCCCGAGCTCACCCCGCTCACCAACGCCTGGCTTGCCCGGGCGGCGGAGGCCGCCGGTTTCCCGGCCGGTGCGGTCAACATCCTCTGCGGCTACGGGCATGAAGCCGGCGCGGCGCTGTCGGGCCATCCGCAGGTGAACCAGATCGTCTTCACCGGCTCCGTCCCCACCGGCATCCGCATCGCCACCGCGGCAGCGCAGAACGTGGTGCCTTGCGTGCTGGAGCTTGGCGGCAAATCCGCCGCCATCGTGCATGAGGACGCCGACCTTGAGGCGTTCGAGAATGACATCCGCTGGGGCATCTACTTCAACGCAGGCCAGGTCTGCAGCGCCATGAGCCGCGTCATCGTGCACGAAAGCCGCCATGACGAGCTGGTCGAGCGCGCAGTGAGCGTCGCCCAAAGCCTCAGCGTAGGGGCAGGCATCGACCGCCCTGAATTCGGCGCCAATATGGGAGCCATGGTCTCCATGCCCCAGCGCGACCGCGCCCTGGGCATCGTCCAGCAGGCCCAGGCCGACGGCGCCACCATCGCAGCCGGCGGCACCCCTGTCGGCAATGCAGGCGCTTTCCTGGCTCCGACCATCGTTTCCGGCATCACCCCGAATGACTCCATCGCCAGCGAGGAAATCTTCGGCCCCGTGCTCTCAGTCCTCAAGTTCCAATCCGATGCCGAGGCGATCGAGATTGCCAACAGTACCGAATACGGGCTGGTCGGCGGCGTCTTCACCCGCGACCTCGACCGCGCCACCCAATCGGCCCGGCAGATCCGCGCAGGCCAGGTGTTTGTGAACGAATGGTACGCAGGCGGCGTCGAAACCCCCTTTGGCGGCTACGGAAAATCCGGCTATGGCCGCGAAAAGGGCCGAGAGGCACTGTGGAACTACGTGCAGACCAAGAACATCGCCATGAAATTGAGAGGCTGAAATGAGCGCATTTGACGAAGACCTGTTCCTGAAAGGCCTGGAGCAGCGCAAAGGCACCCTGGGTGCCGAGTATGTTGAAAAGAACCTGGCCGCGGCGGATGATTTCACCCGGCCCTTTCAGGAGGCGATGACCGCCTGGTGCTGGGGCTTCGGCTGGGGCGACGACGTGATCGACGCCAAGACCCGCTCTATGATGAACCTCTCGATGATCGGTGCGCTGGGCAAAATGCACGAGTGGGAACTGCACTGCCGCGGCGCCATCAACAACGGCGTCACCAAGGAGGAGATCCGGGCGATCATCCACGTGATCGGCATCTACTGCGGCGTGCCGCAGGCTTTGGAATGTTTCCGGGCTGCCCGCAAGGTTCTGGAAGAGCAGGGCTGACGGTCCGGAATATGAGATTGGAGGAGCGGCCTGTTTTGGGCCGCTTTTTTGTTTGGTGCCTTTCGGCCTTTGACCATTGGCCCAGTTCCCGCGGGTATTTTTGACCGGAAAGAAGGGGGGATTCTGGCTGGATGCGGCGATTCCGGTGGTTTGTTCTGTGGGTAAG
>NZ_JWLC01000034.1 GCF_000813745.1 Leisingera sp. ANG-M1
GCTGGCGCTGCCGTTCTGCGGACGGCTGCAGGGACTCTTTGAGCGGCTGGTGCCGGTCGCCAAAGCCCCGGAACCCGGGTTGCCGCATGGCCGTCCTTCCAGCGCTTTGGATCTGGCCCGCATCGGCCGCCCCTCACAGGCCCGCGCCAACTTGAAACGCGAGCTTTTGCGGATGAGCGATCTGGTCGAAACGATGTTCCAGCCCGCGCTTGAGCTCTACCGTTCAGGTAGCAAGGAGGACATCAAGGCAGTTCAGGCCACTGATGCAGAGGTTAACGCCTGCCTTTCCGGCATCCGGCAGTATGTGACGGCGCTGCCTGCTGATGAGTTCGGCAAGGAAAACACCGCAGAGATGCAAAGCCTCTTGGAATACGCCATCCGCCTTGAGACTGCCGGCGATGTGGTCGCAAAGCGTCTGACCGCATTGGCTTCGGAGATGCGAAAGAAAAGCACTGATTTCTCGAAGGACGGCTGGGCTGAACTGGTGGAGATGCATGAAAGCATCCTGGCCAACCTGAAGCTCTCTAAAAACGTGCTGATTTCAGATGACCTGGAGAGCGCCCGGCTGCTGAGCCAGGAGAAAAGCGAAATCAAACGTGCCGAGCGCGACAGCCGCAAGCGCCACCTGCGCAGGCTGCAGCATGGCACTGCCGGGAGTTTTGAGACCTCGGATATCCATCTGGAAACCCTGCGCGCGCTGCGCGAGTTCAACAGCCATATCGCGGCGGTGGCCTCGCCGATCCTGTACCGGCACGGGCAGCTGCTGGAGACCCGGCTGATCGAGGCCATGCCCAAGATGACGAACACTGCCCTGACGGAGGCCAAGACATGACTCTGCGCTGCGGGACACCGCCGGTAGAAATTCTCAATGACCAGGGCCGCGGCCGGGTGGTGCTGCTGTGCGAACACGCCAGCGCCCGCATCCCGGCAGAATACAACGGGTTGGGCTTGGCCGAAACAGACCGTCTGAGCCACGCCGCCTGGGACCCTGGCGCGCGGGATTTGACTCTGGCGCTGTCAGCGGCGCTAGACGCGCCGGCGGTGATGTCCACGGTGTCGCGGCTGGTTTACGACTGCAACCGCCCGCCCGAAGCTGCCAGCGCGATGCCGGAGAAATCAGAGCTGATCGAGGTTCCGGGGAACCACGGCCTGAGCCAGGCGCAACGCGATGCCCGCACCACGTCGGTGTATCAGCCGTTTTGCGCTGCAGTGTCGCAGGTGCTGGACGCACGCGGCCCGGATACAGCCGTGGTGACGGTGCACAGCTTTACACCAGTCTACTTTGGCCGCCAGCGGGCGGTCGAAATCGGCCTGTTGCACGACGAGGACAGCCGCCTGGCAGACGCCATGCTGGACCACACCGGCCGCCTGGCAGGCCGCCGGGTGGAACGCAATGAACCTTACGGCCCGGCGGACGGGGTCACCCATTCACTGCGCCTGCACGCGCAGTCCCGCGGGCTGGCCAATGTGATGATTGAAGTGCGCAACGATCTGATGCGCACACCGGAGAATATCGCCGCCCGGGCGCAGGAACTCCTGCGGCTTCTGGAACCGGCGCTTAGGGATATCACGATCAAGGAGGATGTATCGTGAGCAAACAGCTGACATTTGAGGCTTTGAAGGATCAAGTCGCTGCGGGCGCGGTTGATACTGTATTGGTGTGCCTTGTTGACATGCAGGGCCGCCTGATGGGGAAGCGGTTTCATGCGGGGCATTTTGTTGCGGGGGCGTGGGAGGAGACGCATTGCTGCAATTACCTGCTGGCGACCGATCTGGAGATGGCGACGCCGGACGGCTATGTTTCGACCTCCTGGCAAGCCGGCTACGGCGATTATGTGATGAAGCCGGATCTGGCGACGCTCAGGCCGGTGCCCTGGCTGGAAGGCACCGTGATGGTGCTCTGC
>NZ_JWLC01000035.1:0-63387 GCF_000813745.1 Leisingera sp. ANG-M1
CAAATCCTGCTCCCGCAACCATCGTTTCCGACCAAGCCTCCGCAAACAGCGGGGGCTTTTTCGATTCCGGCCGACCCAAAGCCATCAGGCCAGCCAATTCCCCAACAAGTTCAAGCTGATGCCCGCCCGGGGCATCAGCCTCCGGAACCATCCGCACCTCCGAAATCAACGCGCGAAGCGACGCGGTCGCCTCCCGCCGCACCTCTGGCGCATTCAGGGACCCAGCCAGATCTTCGATCAGCTCCCGGTACCGCGCCGACAGGCTCGGGTGAAGCCGCAGGGCAAGGGGTTCCGGGTTGTCCGCGATGACCGCCTCCAGGCGGGCCTTCTCCCTCTACAGCTCAGACATCTTGTCCTTCATCGAGGCGGTGTACATGCCGTCCTCGATGGCTGTCAGGATGTTGGCGATCCGGCTCTCCGCCTTCTTGAGGGAGCGTTCGGCCTTCTGCCGGTCCTGGCAGGCCCCCACGGCGGCGTCGTTGAAGGCCTTGCGGTATTCCTCCGCGAACTGCGCCAGCAGGTCCGGTGCCAGAAGCCGCTGCTTCAGCCCGGAAAGCACCCGCTCTTCCACTTCTGCCCGGCCAATGGTGGCGCGGTTGGTGCAGACCGCAGCGCCCTTGTTGCGGGCACCAGCGCAGCCATACCGGGCGGCCCATCCAGCAGAAAGGGCGGCATACGCAGGCCCGGCCATCCTTCGCGCACGGACCGGCGCATCGCATGCCACACGGCTTCCGTCGCCGGAGCCATCCAGGGCATCTCCCCATGCAGTTCGGCTGCCAGTTCATCAGCCCGGTGTTCAGTAGCGATCGCTGCCAGCCTGACGCCATCCCGCAGCACCGCAAGTCGCTCCCGGTGCTCCCGGGTGAGATGTCCCATGCCAGAAGCTGCCTTCCGGCGCTCGATAAGAAGGTCTGCACGGTGTTTGATCCGCACTCTTTCCTGTTCGCTGGGGCTGGTGGAGTGGCGGCGCCCTGCGGCTCTTTCACTGCTGTCTTCGTCCTCCGCACCAGCGCTGATATCTGGCAGCTTCCGGCTTCGCAGGTCGCGCAGGTGCTGTACGAACCGTTTCTCCAGGGAGTAGGTGGTGTCCTCCGGGCTGAAAAACCGGGCTTCGATGAAGGGGATGCGGGGCATCGGAGTAAGACCTCTGGCAAGGTTGGACTGCCGGCCGGGAACGCTCCAGCCGCTCAACAAGGAGCTGTTGTTTGGGTTTACAGGAAGACGGGCTTGCGGCTGTTTGATGCTGCCACCTGGGTCCAATCGATCCCTTCGAAAAGGGTGTCGAACTGAACTTTGCTCAAGATGATAGGCCCGGCTTGGGGTTTCGGCCAGGTGAAGCGTTTGCCGGTCAGCCGTTTCATGATCAGCACAAGGCCGGAGCCATCCCAGACCAGAATCTTCAGCCGGTCGGCGCGCCGGGAGCGGAATACGTAAATCGCCCCTGAATAGGGATCAAGCTCGAAATTGTTAGCCACACAGGCCGCAAGCCCGTCCATACCCTTGCGGAAATCGACCGGCTCCGAGGCGAGGTAAATCCGAAAGTTGCTGGCAGGAGAAATCATTGTGCCGCCCTCACGGCGCGCAAAACTTCCGCCAAATGATCGGTAGGATAGCCAGGAGGTATCTCGATTGCTGCCGTTCCGATACTGATCCGGCAGGAGGTGCTGCTTGCAGCCACGGGTCCATTCTCGTGAGGGGCCTCGATTGGCCGCTGGGCCGCCGGAGCTATTACCTCGACAAAAGTCGGGCTCTTCCCGGAAGTACCAGCCTTCTTAACCCAGAGAGCGACCAGAGATTTATTGGCCCCGATCTCCTCGGCAGTCTCGCGGATTCCGGCACCAGCCAGGATCTTTTGAACAGCCTTAGCGCGGAGCGCATCAGGCCACTTGCGCCGCCCGGATGAGGAAACTGGGACCGTGAACCCCCACACCTTCACCTCTTCCGGCATCATTCCGTCCAGCATCACCACCTCCTTTCTTCAGGTGGCGCCAGTTTCTCAAACCCCTTATTTTATTGAAACATGGGGTCTTTGCACCGTTTTCGTTCCGCATGCAGCTCAAGGGCGAGGTCAATGGAGTAGTCGGTGTTCCGGATGACCAAAGCGAGTTGCATTAGATCGCGAATGTCGTTGTCGTTTAGGAAACCCAGATGCGAAGGATCGCTGCCCGAAAACGCTAGTGAACCGTAACGTGATATCTTTAAAGCAAGGACATCAGCCCTTGATGACAGGCTACCCGGCAATTCTGAGGACGCAAAAAATAGTGCTGCTTCAGATTTAGTAGTTCCCCAAACAAGACGGTGAGCAGCCTTTCTTGCTCCGAACGCTCGCGCCGCCACTGAAAGTAGAAGGTGCTTGCCAGGTGAGCGCAGCTCCGAGAAGTATCGCCGGTCTGGCTTAGCCCTGAAGCAAGCGGCTTGGCGGAAACGTTTGCAAAGGAAGGATAGAAACATGGTGGATATCTCAGCGCACAACGGCGCCGATATTGTCGTGATCGGGGCAGGCCAGGCAGGATTTGCCTTTTGTGCAAAACTGCGCGCCCGGGAAAATAGCTCCATCACCCTGGTCGGAGAGGAGGACCGGCCCCCCTATCAGAGACGACCTTTGTCCAATGCGTATCTTCTGGGAAAGATGGATCGTGAACGCCTCTTCTTCCGGCCCGAGAGCCTTTACAATGATGAGAACATCGCGTTCAGACGTCTTGCCGGGTTGAAAAGATCAATCCTTCAGTCAAATCGGTGTATTTGGAGGATGGATCATCATTGCCATACTCCAAGCTACTGCTAGCGACAGGAGCAAGCCCCATCCGGTTGCCTGATGAAATCGGTAGCGCCCTGAATGGCGTATTCTGCATGCGCGATCTGGCCGATGCAGTGGCAGTCGGCCTTGGGATGCAGGTTGTGCTTGTCGAGGCCGCCGATCGCATCCTGCAACGCGTCGCCTCAGCCGAAACCTCCGACTATTTTCGCCTGTTGCATCAAGACCATGGCGTCGAGATTCGGGAAGGTGTCATGCTGGACCAGCTAAAAGAAATCGACGGCACGGTTTCCGGAGCGGTGTTGTCTGACGGATCCAGCATAGACGTGGACATTGTCATCGCCGGGATCGGCATCCGCCCTAACCAGGAACTTGCCGTGGACGCATTCTGCAGGACTTCTGAACCCGACATATTCGCGGCGGGTGATTGCGCTTCGTTTCCACATGGCAGCAGCAGAATTCGGCTGGAGAGCGTTGGCAATGCCATTGATCAGGCTGAAACTGCAGCGGCCAGTATTGCGGGTAATCCATTGCCCTATCTGGCGATAGCCCTGGTTCTGGTCTGACCAATACGAAATCAAATTGCAGATCGTTGGGCTTTCGACAGGGGACGACACCATCGTTGACCGCAAAGCGAACGGCGCTGGTCTGTCGTTCTGGTGTTTTAAGCAGAAAGCTTTGCCGGCTGTCGACGCCATCAACGATCCTCGTGCCTGCATGGTGGCCAAACGGTTGATCGAAGCTGGAAAGTCACCGAATCCCGCCCGAGTTGCAGACATCGGATCTGACCTGAAAAGTTTGCTGTAAGGAATTACAAGAAACGCCATAGCGGGTTTCCACACCGAAGATTCCGAATGTCAGCATCGGGCCGTCCTGGACGGTAAGAATGCTCACGGCCAGGTGAAAGCTGTGATGCATTCAATGACGGTTCAGAGTTCAATCTATGTATCGAATAGGGGCGGGACTAATAGCTCCGCCTGAACTCCCAGCTCCGCCAACTACGCCGCTCGGAAACCAGATTTCTTGCAGGCTTGTCCGCGGGTGGAGAACGGCCGATGTCCGCGAGTGTCGGCGTTTGCATACTGCTGCCTTGCTTCCGGTTTCGGGGCTCACATGCGGCAAGGCATTCATTCGCGCGGCGTGCAAAAGCTCATTTTCTAGCAAAAACACACAATGGTCTCAAGCGCGGCGGCTTTGGCTTGAAGAAAACTCTTGACACAGGATTGGGATTGTAACCATGCTAATAAATAGAACAAATGTGCTGAATAATGAAACAATATGGGAGGGCCACAATGTTTGGCAAAGCAATGAAGGCGATTTTTGCTTCGGGTGTGATGACAGTTGCCGGAGCGGCTGGAACAACGGCGCTGGCGGAAAGCGCAACAGTCAAAACGATTAAGGAGCGCGGCACGCTCATGTGTTCGGGCCACAACGGCAGCTACTTCGGCTTCGTTGAAGTGAACGACAAAAACGAGTGGAAGGGGCTGGACATTGACCTGTGCCGGGCACTGACCACGGCAATTCTGGGCGACCCTTCCAAGGCGCAAATCGTCCCGCTCAGCTGGGCGCAGCGCTTTCCTTCGCTGCAGTCCGGCGATGTCGACATCGTGATCAAGGCCACCGGCTGGACGATGGGGCGCGATACGGAGCTGGGCCTGCAATTCTCGCTGCCCTATTTCTTTGGCGGCACCCAGCTGATGGCGCATGGCGACCTTGGCATCAGCGATGCCACCGGCCTGGCTGGCGGTACTGTTTGTGTGGAAGCAGGCACCACCATCGAACGGATCGTGGCTGATTATCTCAAGACCATCAGTGTTGAACACACAATGGTGTCCTACGAAAAGGCCGCTGAGCTGCGCTCGGCGTATCTGGCAAACCGTTGCGACGCATTTGCCGGCTGGGGTCCGAACCTGGCGGTCCTGCGTGCGACCGAAATCGAAAACCCGGATGCGCATACCATTCTGAATGATCAGCTGTCGAGCGAGCCGATTGCGGCGGCCATGCGCCAGGGCGATGAGAGCTTTGTGGATACCGTGAACTGGATGCTGGCGGCGCTGCTGCTTGCCGAGGAACATGGCGTGACGCAGGCCAATGTCGAAGAGATGGCTGCGAACCCGCCCAATCCGACCGTTGCACGCCTTTTGGGCAACACCCCGGGTATTGGCGAGCGTCTGAGCCTGCGCGACACATGGGCACGCGAAATGATCGGTGCTGTTGGCAACTTTGCCGAGATTTACGACCGCAACCTTGGCGCCAACTCGCCGTACAAGCTGGATCGCGGGCTGAACAATCTGTGGAGCCACGGCGGCGTGCTGTATTCGCCGATCCTCGACTGATCTGCAACGTAACCGGAGGTCAGGCAAATGCCTATGTCATGCGGCCTGATCTCCCCCTCGGACGTGCCGAAGGGGGCAAACATGGATATGACACAGCAGCGGCAGCGCAACCGCCAGAAACGGATTGTTGTGCAAGCCGTTCTCCTGGTCCTTGCTATAATGGTTATTTTTGGGGCGGTCAGCAGTGCCCGCGCGAACCTGGAAGAGCTTGGGCTGTCTAGCGGTTTTGGTTTTCTGGAGCGATCCACCGGGTGGAGCTATTCCTTCTCGCTGATTGAGCGCTCCATTGACGACACCTATGCCCGCACCCTGACAATCGGGATCATGAACACGGTGTTCCTGGGGCTGATCTCGATCATCCTCTCCACTGTTCTGGGATTTGCCATCGGGACGGCGCGGGATGCGCGCGGGCTTGGCGTGAACGCCGCGGCAACGGTTTTTGTTCAGGTGTTCCGCAACATACCTCTCATCCTGCAACTGGTGTTCTGGTATGCGGTACTGATCCACCTGCCAGGGCCGCGGCAGGCAATCACGATGTTCGATGTGGCGTTCCTGTCGAACCGCGGCCTGATGATCCCTGCCTTGAACCTGTCGCTGATGGCGGGGGCCTTGGTGCTTGCCGTAGCCGTGGCAATGCCGTTCCTGATGCGGTGGCTCACCGCCTGGAGCGCGAGCCAGAGGCTGAAGGCGTGGTTCGTCACCGTGCCGGTGCTTTTGCTGCTGGCCACCGTTGCCACCCGGCCGGAGGGTGCGCCGCTGGTGACTGCTCCGCAGCTTCAGGGGTTGCGTTTTGTGGGCGGCACCATCGTGTCAATCGAGCTGGTGGCGATGATCCTCGGGATTGTTCTGTATGGATCGGCCTATATTGCCGAGGTTGTCCGGGGCGGGCTGCAAGAGGTTCCCAAGGGGCTGGTGGAGGCGGGCAAAGCTGTTGGCCTGAACAGCAAGGACATCTGGTTCCGGATCAAGCTGCCGATGGCCTTGCGCACCATTATCCCGCCGCTTGGCAACCAGTGGATCTTTATCATGAAGGCCACAACCATTGGTGTCGCGATCGGGTTCAGCGACCTTTTCATGCTGATTTCAACCTCGATCACGCAATCCGGGCAGACGCTGGAGCTGATTGGCATCCTGATGGCGGTCTTTCTGGGTATCAACTATTCCATCGCGCAGCTGGTTAACTGGCTGAATGCGCGGCTGCAACTGAAGGCGCATTGATATGGCTGTGAGCGAGTTTGCAAACGGCACCGGTTCAGGTGCTGCGCTGACCAGAAAGACCTGGATCAGCCGGGTTGGCATCACTTTGCGCAAGCGGGTGTTTGCCTCGCCGGACATGGCGGGCCTCAACATTGCGCTGCTGCTGGTTCTGTTGTGGATTGTCTGGAAGATGATCGACTGGGCCTTTGTAGGCGCAGTCTGGGGCGCGGATCAGGCTGCGGAGTGCAAGAACGCAACGGGTGCGTGCTGGTCGGTGATCGCGGCCCGCCACAGGCTGATCCTGTTTGGGCTGTACCCTTATGAGGAACACTGGCGTTCCACTTTGGCCTGCGGTGCGATCATTGCGACGGTGGCTTTGTCCTGCCTGCCGGCGATGTGGTCGGGCAAACGGCTGGCGGCCCTTTGGGTGAGCGGGTTTGCAGCCTATTTCCTGCTGATGGAAGGCAGCCTGCTTGGCCTGACACAGGTCACGACGGACCAATGGGGCGGCTTGTCGCTCACATTGTTCCTGTTCGCGTCCGTGGTCCTGCTGGGGATGCCGATGGGGCTGGGGCTGGCATTGGCTCGGCGTTCGGATTTGCCTGTTGTGCGGGGCGCGGCGTCGCTGCTGGTTGACTTCATCCGGTCTCTGCCGCTGCTGACCACGCTGTTTACCGCTGCTGTGGTGGTGCCGATCCTGCTGCCAAGCTGGCTGCAGGGGGATAAGATCTGGCGCGTCATTATCGCCTTTGCACTGTTCTTCGCCTGCTATCAGGCTGAAGTCTTCCGGGGCGGTTTCCAAGCCATTCCGAAGGGGCAGTTCGAAGCCGGCAAGGCATTAGGCCTCTCGCGCCTTCAGGTGCTTGGCCGGATTGTGCTGCCGCAGGTGTTCCGGCACTCGTTGCCGGGGACCATCAACATGGTGGTTGTGACCTTCAAGGAAACCGCGATTGTCATCATCATTGGGTTCTTCGACATCCTGGCTTCTGCAAATGCTGCGTTCGGCACCGGTGAGTGGGCGCCTTACTATATGGAAGTTTATGCCTTTGTCGGGCTGATCTACTGGAGCTTCATTTTCTCCCTTGGCCAGTACGGTGAATACCTGAAGCGCCGGATGGCAGTCGCAAAGCACTGATAATACCAACGGGGCTCCAATCTTCTTTCCCGTAAACTAAGGCCGCCGGAGAACTCTCCGGCGGCCATTTTTCTTGCTGCTATCCGGGGGTCAGAGCGCGTTGACCGGCACTTTAAGCACCGGATTGCCGTCGGGGTCTGCCGGGACTTCGCCGGCACGCATGTTGACCTGAAGCGATGGCAGGATCAGCCGCGGCATTGCCAGCTGTGCATCGCGGGCTTCGCGCATGGCAATGAAGTCGTCGCGGGACTTGCCGGAACCCACGTGGATATTCTGCGCTTTTTCCTCGGCCACGGTGGTTTCCCATTCAATGCTGCGGCCATTGCCGCCGTAGTCATGGCACATGAACAGGCGGGTGCTGTCCGGCAGCGCCAGAACCCGCTGAATGGAGTCGAAAAGCTGGCCCGCGTCGCCGCCGGGAAAGTCAGCGCGGGCCGAACCGGCATCGGGCATGAAGAGGGTGTCGCCGACAAACGCGGCGTCTCCGGCGACATGGGTCATGCAGGCGGGCGTGTGCCCGGGCGTGTGCAGCGCGGTGCAGGTCATGGTGCCGATTCTGTAGGTGTCCCCGTCCTGCAGCAGCACGTCGAACTGCGAACCATCGCGGGCAAATTCGGTGCCTTCATTGAAGACTTTGCCGAACGTCTCCTGCACGGTCAGGATGCCTTGGCCAATGGCAATCCTGCCGCCGAGTTCGCCTTGGATATACGGAGCTGCTGACAGGTGATCAGCGTGGACATGGGTTTCGATCAGCCACTCCAGCGCATAGCCGCTGTCCTTGATAAAGGCGATGATCTTGTCAGCGCTTTCGAAACTCAGCCGGCCTGCGGCATAGTCGATATCCATCACGCAATCTATGACCGCGCAGGACAAGCTGGCGGGGTCGCGTACCACATAGGAGATTGTATTGCTGCCCGCGTCAAAAAACGGGGTGACTTCGGGTCGGGTTGTCATTGGGGTCCTCCAACAGGAAAGCGGCGCCGCGGATGTTGCCGGGGCGCCGCTTGGCAGGGTTTAGTCGATGCGGGCCGGGCCGTTCGGGCCTTTCAGTTCAAAGGCCAGGGCGGCGGGCCCTTCTTCAACCTGTGCGAGGTGATCCACCTGCAGGGCTTTGAGCATTGCAGTCAGCCTTTCGGGTTCAGGATGGCTGAGCACGACGGAGGTAAGGCTGACACCCAGATCCTGCTGGCCGGTTGAGGGATGCGGGCCGGGGGACCATTCGATGAACGCAGGCAGCAGTCCGCCTTCGGGCAGATGGCCGTCCAAGGGAACCGTCAGCCGCCAGGAGCGTTCCTCGCGGGTGAACAGAACCACCTCGCCCAGTTCAACCGGGCTGTTGGCAATCACGGTGTCCAGGTCGTCGGTGCCGACAACCCAGCACAAAGCGCGCGGGCGCTCGGCAATGCGGGACCGGGTGACGTCCTCGTCCAGGGAAAACCAGCGGGCGCGTCCCGGTTCGGGCGCCTCAGGGTCAATGGAGAGAATTTCCAGGAAGCTTTCGTTGCCCGACTGCATGACACAGTTGTGCGTGCTCATGGCGTCATGCTTGCCGCCCCTGGGCACCGTCACGCCGAGAATGGCCGCTAGCGCCTGCTGCCCCTGCTCAAGGGTATCGGCGCCGATGGCGAAGTGGTCGATCTTATTGTGCATTGCGGTGTCCTCAGTCCAGAAGCGGCAGTGCCCGGGCCAGGTCGGCCTTAAGGCTGTCGGTGTTTTCAAATCCGATATTGAAGCGGATGACCCGGCCCTCATCAGTCCAGGGGTTTGCCGTGCGAAGCGGTGCAACCGGCAGCACCAGGCTTTCGAAGCCGCCCCAGCTTACCCCGATGCCAAACAGGTCAAGCGCATCCACAAAAGCATGCAGTTTTTCGTCCGGGCAGGGTTTGGTCACGACGCTGAACAGGCCGGCGGCCCCGGAAAATTCGCGTTTCCAATTCCTGTGCCCGGGGCAATCGGGAAAGGCCGGGTGCAGGATTTGGCTGATCTGCGGCTGGTCCTGCAGAAAGCGGGCGATCTCCAGCCCGGCGGCTTCTGCGGCTTTCATGCGCATTTCCAACGTGCGGAGCCCGCGCAGGGACAGGAACACATCCTGCGCACCTGCCTTGTCGCCAAAGGCCAGCGCCGATTTGCGCATCTGGCCATAGGTGGCCGCGTTGCAGACGATGAAGCCGATCATGCTGTCGGCATGGCCGCCGATGTACTTGGAGCCGGAATGCACCACCACGTCCGCGCCCAGTTTGAGCGGCTGGCAAAAGACAGGTGTCGCCCAGGTGCCGTCGATGATGGAAACGGCACCGTTGTCCTTGGCCGTTGCGGCGATGGCAGATATGTCGGGAACTTCGAACGTGCCTGAGCCGGGGGCCTCGAACATGACCGCTGACGTGTTGGGCCGGAAATGCGGCGCGGCATCCTGCATCGGATCGAAATAGGAAATTTCCACGCCGTAGCGGGCCAGGACCGTGTCGCAGAAGCTGCGCGTCGGTGCATAGACATTGTCGGCCACCAGGATGTGGTCCCCGGCCTTGGCCGCGCCCATGAGCGCAAGTGTCACGGCCGTCAGCCCTGCGGAAACCGTGATGCAGCCTGCAGCTCCTTCGAGCGCGGCGACTGCGCGTTCCAGCTCGAAACTGGCTGGGTTGCCGTAGCGGCCATAGTACAGGGTTTCCGGCTGATAGCGTGCTTCGCGCGCGGCCTCAAACTCGGCCAGCGTGTCAAACAGCATGGTCGAGCCTTGCGTGATGGGAAGATTCACCGGGCGCCCGGCGGTTTTGGGCCCCCGGCCCAGATGTACAAGGGAATCTGATAGATCCGGCGTTGTTTTGGTCATGAGGTCCATCCCGAAAAAGACGAAAAGAGGATGACGCCCGGAAGTATACGTGTCAATATATAAAAAATATGTGCTGAATAATGGAACAAATGATGCCTGATAGCCGCGCTTCTAAAATGGCTTTGGTGTGCAACCACTGGGGGCCTGGGCTAGCTCAGATCCAAGATGGCAAACTGACGGGTGTTTCGCCGCATCCGCAGGATCCGGCCCCCTCGGAGATCAACGGCAATATTGCGTCAAGCTTGAACGGCCGGGCCCGGGTGCTTCGCCCTGCGGTACGCAAGGGCTGGCTGGAAAATGGCCCCAGCGCAACAGCGGGCGAGCGCGGGCAGGATGTCTTTGTTGAGGTGGACTGGCCTACTGCGCTGGACCTTCTGGCGGCGGAAACAGACCGTGTGCGGCGAGAGCATGGAAATGCGGCTATTTTCGGGGGCTCTTACGGATGGGGCAGTGCCGGGCGGTTCCATCATCCTCAGAGCCAGCTCAAGCGGTTCCTGAATACGTTGGGCGGGTTTGTCCGGTCGGAGGGGAACTACAGCTATAACGCGGCGCTGGTTCTGCTGCCGCACATCGTTGGAAACTTCCGGGATCACGTCAAAGAAGCCACGCGGTTCGATGTCATAGCTGAGCACGGTGATCTGCTGGTGATGTTCGGGGGGATTCCGCTGCGCAACACGCAAATTTCAGACGGCGGCTTGGGCAAGCACAGGATTGCCGCCTCGTTAAAGCAGTGTGCCAAGAACGGCGTGCGGATGGTCAATATCAGCCCGTTGCGCAGTGATGCGGATGAGGTGTTGGGCGCGGAATGGGTGGCGCCGCGGCCTGGCACTGATGTTGCGCTGATGATGGGGCTGGCCCGGACGCTGATTGAAGAAGGCCTGCATGATCTTACCTTTCTTGAACAATACACCGTGGGATTTGAACGGGTAGAGGCCTATCTGGGCGGCGAAACGGATGGGGTCGCCAAAGACGCTGAGTGGGCGGAGACACAATGCGGCGTCCCGGCGGGCTGGATTCGCGGCCTGGCCCGTGAAATGGCGGCAAAGCGCACGATGATCAGCTGTGCGGCCGGGCTGCAGCGTGCGGACTGGGGCGAGCAGCCGCTGTGGATGACCGTGACGCTGGCCGCGATGCTGGGACAGATCGGGCTTCCCGGCGGCGGCTATACAATCGGATACGGCGTGAACGGGTCGGTGGGCGTGATGGACCGGCTGCTGCGGCCCGGTGCCTTGCCGCAGGGAGAAAACCCGGTAACGGATTTCATTCCGGTTGCGATGTCCGCGGATATGCTTCTTAACCCCGGAGCTCCTTATGACTACAACGGGCAGTCCCGGACCTTCCCGGATACCCGCATGGTCTGGTGGGCGGGGGGAAATCCGTTTCACCATCATCAGGATCTGAACCGCCTTCATGAGGCGTTCCAGCGGCCGGAAACGGTTGTGGTGAACGAAATGAATTGGACCGCGACTGCACGCCATGCAGACATCGTGCTGCCGGTGGCAGCACCTGAAGAACGGCGCGATTTCATCGCGGGAAAGCAGGACAACTGCCTGATCCCAAGCCCCGCGCTGGTGCCGCCGGCTGGCGAGGCGCGCACGGAGTATGACATCTTTTGTGCGCTGGCTGAGCGGATGGGAGTTCTGGAAGCGTTCAGTGAGGGGCGCAGCGAAGAGGACTGGCTGCAGTCCATGTGGAGCCGGACCGTTCAATCTGCCGCAGGGGAGGGGATCGGCTTGCCGGATTGGGCGGCCTTCATGGCGGGCGATATGATCGAAATGCCTGATGCCTCACCGCAACAGGTCTTCCTTGCGGAATTCCGGGCTGACCCGGTTGCGTCGTCTTTGCCGACGCCAAGCGGCAGGATCGAGCTGTTCTCTGCGGTTATTGATGGTTTCGGTTATGACGATTGTCCCGGCCACCCGGTGTGGGCGCAGCCGAGGGGGATGTCGGATGGCAGCAGCAGGAAGTGGCCGCTTGCCATGCTTTCGGGGCAGCCCGCTACCCGGCTGCATTCGCAGCTGGACAACGGCGCGTACAGCCTGTCGCGGAAGATCCAGGGCAGGGAGCCTGTACTAATCCATCCCGAAGATGCCCGTGCCCGCGGTATCGCGGATGGTGACATCGTCGAAATGTTCAATGGCAGGGGGGCTTGCCTGGCTGGTGCCAGGGTAACCCGGGACATATCACAGGGAATGGTGTTCTTGTGGACGGGCGCCTGGCACGACCCGGATTATGCTGATCCGCGCCGCCGCGACCGGCATGGGAACCCGAATGTGCTGACTCACGACCTGCGTACATCGCGCCTGGCTCAGGGGCCGGCCTCGCATTCGGCCTTTGTCGAGGTGCGGAAATATGTTGGAGATCCGGAGGCCGTCACGGTACATGAGCCGCCCGGGTTTTGCGAATTGGATGAGTGTACTTCGCGCAAAAAATGAGGGACAGTTGCGGGGAGTGATTTCCAGGGGAGACGCAGGTGAACGAGCAGGCAGAAGCAGCGGCGCCGAAAAAGGAGCCGCGTTTGGACAGCACCTTGTCGAAGGGGCTTATGGTCCTTGAAGCGCTGACAGCTGCAAAGGGGGCAAAAGGCGTTTCGGAATTGTCCCGCGAGCTGGAGCTGACAAAGTCCAACGTATTTCGCCTTCTGCAGACACTTGCCGCTCTGGGCTACGTTCAGGCAACTGAAGACAAGCTTTACCGTGCGACGCTGAAGACTTGGCAGGTGGGCCGGGCCGTGGTCGAGAATTTCAATCTTCGCGATGTTGCCGGGTCAGCAATGCAGATGCTCTCTACCAAGACAGGAGAGGCGATTTACCTTGCCGTGCAGGACGGGTTGAATGTGGTCTACATCGACAAAATTGACAGCACACAGCCGATCCGATCCTGGAACCCTGTGGCGGGCACCGCACCCATTCATTGTGTTGGCACGGGCAAGGCGATCCTGGCGGCATCCTATGGGCGTATGCGAGAGCGCATGATTGGCAACCTGACCAAGTTCACGGACAGGACAATTACTTCGATCAAGTTCCTGGACGAGGAGATGGCGGCAACGCAGGGCAGGGGCTATGCGATCGACACCGGTGAATTCCGGGATCGTATCCGCAGCTTTGGGGCGGCTATTTCGCTGCCGGATGGTGAGGTTGTCGGGGCGCTGGGTGTGTCGGTTCCCGAAATCAATCTGGAGCCGGGCGACCAGGAGCGAATCTGCGATCTGGTTAAGATGGCGGCTGAAAGCGTGACGCACAGGCTGCAGCAGATCTGAGCCCGCGCGCGCGGTGTCCGGGTCAGGGCCGGCTTGACGGTATTTCCAATGGTCCGCCCTGTTTTTCCCACGTCGAGAAACCTTCCTTGAGGTGGGCGGCGTCAAAACCCATGTCCTGCAGCAGCGCCACCGTCAGCGCTGAGCGCCACCCGCTGGCGCAGTGGAAAACAAACTTTTTGTCCTCGTTGAAGATCTCTTTGAAATAAGGGCTTTGCGGGTCGACCCAGAATTCCACCATGCCTCTGGGGCAGTGGAAGCTGCCGGGAATATAGCCGAGTTTCTGCCGCTCGCGCACATCCCGGATATCCACGATTACCACGTTCGGGTCATCTGCCATCGCAATGAGATCGGCAGTTTCGATCTCTTCGATGCGCGCCCGTGCGGCCGCTACCATTTCTTTGACCGAAGTTTTCAGTTCAGGCATGAGTGTCCCTCCTTTTGTACTGCAATATAGAACAGACTTTTTGAATATTGACACACAAAGAGATCTCCATCAAGCTGCAAGGCATCCGGAGACCACGCCTGGCGTCAGGGCTGGATAGAAATTTGCAAGGAGGCTACCTGTGCCTGAGAATGAGGCCATTTCACTTTGGGACATGTCTGCGGCCGAGCCGGTGCATGACGGCGGACTGGACGGCGATCTGACCTGCGACGTGGCAATTGTCGGCGGAGGTTTCACGGGGCTTTCCACCGCGCTGCATGGCGCGGAGGCAGGTATGAATTGCCAGGTTCTGGAGGCGCAGCATGTGGGTTACGGCGGGTCGGGCCGCAATGTCGGCCTGGTGAATGCAGGCCTTTGGCTGCCGCCGCAGGATGTGCATGACCGGCTTGGCAAGGCCAAGGGAAGCGAGCTTATCGATCGTCTCGGCAAGATGCCGGAGTATGTTTTCGATTTGATCGAGAAACATCAAATCCAATGCGAGGCCACCCGTACTGGCACCATTCACGCAGCGCATTCAGCTAAGGGATTCGATGATCTTGCCCGCCGAGCCCAGGAATGGCAGCGGCTGGGCGCACCGGTTGATCTTCTTGGCGCGGAAGAGGTGGCAAGGAAGACTGGCACCAGCAAGTTTTTCGGGGGCCTTCTGGATCACCGGGCCGGGACGATCAACCCGATGGGATACGCCCGTGGCCTCGCCCGCGCGGCAACTTCCGCAGGTGCAAAAATCTCCACTGGAGTGCGGGTGACAAAACTGAGCCGCCAGGGTGGCCTGTGGAAGGTAAAAACCGGCAGGGGGACCGTAACGGCCAAATACGTGGTTCTTGGCACCAACGCTTATTCGGACGATTTGTGGCCAGGGCTGCGCCAGACTTACACGATGATTCACTTCTTCCAGCTCTCGACCGAGCCGCTGGGGGACCGCGCAAACCACATTCTGCCTGAGCGGCAGGGACTGTGGGACACCAATCCAATCATGTTTTCGCTGCGCCGGGACGCCTTTGGACGGCTGATAATCGGCTCGATGGGGGCTGTGCATGGCGGCAAGCATGGTCTGTCGCGGCGTTGGGCGGAGAAGAACCTGGCACGCCTGTTCCCGGAGCTGGGCAAGGTGGAGTTCGACAATGCCTGGCACGGGCAAATCGCCATGACGCCCGATCATCTGTTCCACATCCACCGGCTGGCCGACGGCCTGTACACGCCGGTCGGCTACAACGGGCGGGGCATTACCACCGGGACGATGTTCGGAAAGGCCCTGGCGGGACTGATAACCGGTGCGGGCGAAGATACGCTTCCGGTGCCTGTAACGCCGCTTGAACCAGTCAGCAACCGGACGCTGAAGACCAGGTTCTACCACACGGCCTTTGCGGCAAACCAGCTGATCAAGAGTTTCTGAGACGAGGACCAGATATGTCCAATCCGAATATCCGTGTTGGTGTTGATATCGGCGGCACGTTCACCGACGTTGCGCTGCAGCATCCGGGCGGCTTGAGCACCGGTAAAGTGCTCACCAATTACAGCCAGCCTGAACAAGCCATTCTTGATGGTATTGAAAGGGCCGCAGGGGCGGCTGCTAT
The DNA here is from genome assembly GCF_000813745.1 of Leisingera sp. ANG-M1. Classification (GTDB taxonomy): domain Bacteria; phylum Pseudomonadota; class Alphaproteobacteria; order Rhodobacterales; family Rhodobacteraceae; genus Leisingera. The sequence goes on from NZ_JWLC01000035.1 coordinate 15,526, forward strand.
CGAACTTGGAGAGATCGGCCAGGTTATCCACGGCACTACCCTGGTGACAAATGCGCTGATCGAACGGCGGGGCGCCAAACTGGCGTTCATTACCACGGAAGGTTTCCGGGATGTGGTTGAAATGCGGTCGGAAAACCGCTTTGAGCAATACGATCTGAACCTGACTCTGCCGGCCCCGCTGGTGGCGCGTAAGGACCGCTTCACCGTAAACGAGCGGGTTGCTGCGGATGGTTCAGTTCTGCTTGCGCTTCAGCAGGCTGAGGTGGATGCCATGGTGCAAACCGTCTTGGATGGCGGTTATGAGGCCGTGGCCATCGGCTTTATGCACGCTTATGCGAACCCGGCCCACGAGCAAATGATGGCCGAGGCGCTGCGTAAGGCGGCGCCTGATCTGTCGGTTTCGATCTCTTCGGTGATCTCGCCGCAGATGCGCGAATTCGAGCGGTTCAACACGGTGATCGCCAATGCCTATGTGCAGCCGCAGGTGGCGGACTACCTTGGGCGGCTAGTGGCGCGCCTTCGGGACACCGGGATCCAGGCGCCGGTTTTCATGATGCACTCAGGCGGCGGCCTGATTTCGGTTGAGACTGCAAGCGCCGAACCCGTGCGCCTTCTTGAATCTGGTCCTGCCGGTGGTGCCATCTTTGCAGCTGATTTTGCCTTGGCGCATGGGCTGGACAAGGTGCTGTCGTTTGACATGGGCGGCACCACCGCCAAGATCTGCCTGATTGAGAACGGCACGCCGAAGACCGCAAATACCTTTGAGGTGGCGCGGACTTACCGGTTCAAGAAAGGCTCGGGCATGCCGGTTTCGACGCCGGTTGTTGAAATGGTCGAGATCGGCGCGGGCGGCGGCTCCATCGCCTCTGTCGATGCTATGGGCCGCATTCAGGTGGGTCCGAAGTCGGCAGCGTCCGAGCCGGGGCCGGCGTGTTACCAGCGGGGCGGCGAAGAACCCACCGTCACTGATGCCAACCTGGCACTGGGCCGGCTGGATCCGGATAACTTTGCCGGCGGTGCCATTCCGCTGTCTGCCGAAAATGCGCATCAGGCTCTGCATTCGCGGCTTGGCGCGAAACTGGCTATTGAATCCTCGGATGCTGCCTTTGGCGTAACCGAAATGGTCGATGAAAACATGGCCAATGCTGCACGGGTCCACACCGTGGAGAACGGCCGCGATATTGAGCATTTCACCATGGTCGCCTTTGGCGGCGGCGCGCCGCTTCATGCCTGCCGCCTGTGCGAAAAGCTTGGGATTGAAGCGTTGATTATCCCGCCCGGCGCCGGGGTGGGCTCGGCGATTGGCTTCCTCAAGGCACCCTTCAGCTATGAAGCGTCGCGCGGGCTGTTCCAGCGTCTCGATGAATTCGAAGCCAGCAGCGTGAATGCGGCCCTGAAGGAGCTGGAGGCCGAGGCCCGGGCTTTTGTGGCCGAAGGGGCAGCGGATGCGGAAATCAGCACCAAGCTGACCGCTTACATGCGCTACTCGGGGCAGGGCTGGGAAATTCCGGTTGTTCTGCCGTACCGCGAATTCCAGGCGGGGGATCGCGGCATGCTGCTGGAAGCCTTTGAGCAAGCCTACCGCACGCTGTTCGGACGGATCATCGACGACCTGGCCGTCGAAGTCACCAACTGGTCCCTGACGGTGGCCTCGGTCCTGCCGGACGTTGCCAAAGCGGGACGCCATCTGACCGGCTTGCCGCTGGCGCCGGGGAAAACCCGCGATTTCTTCGATGCCGCGCAGCGGCGGACCGTGACCGCGCAGGAAATTGAGCGGTCCGCAATGGCGCCGGGTGTCATCGTTGAAGGCCCCGCGGTTGTTGTTGAGAACGAAACCTCGACCATCGTGACCAGTGCCTATTCGGTGATCGGACAGGGCGACGGCAGCCTTCTGCTGCTGAGGAAAGGAGCGGTAAAATGAGCGTATCCCCGATCGACTACCAAATCATGTGGAACCGCTTGATCGCGGTGGTGGAAGAGCAGGCAACGACGCTGATCCGAACTGCGTTTTCGACCTCCGTGCGTGAAGCCGGCGACTTGTCCGCAGGGCTGTTTGACCGCCAAGGGCGGATGATGGCCCAGGCCGTGACCGGCACGCCGGGCCATGTGAATGCGATGGCTGAAAGCGTCACCCATTTCGCCCGGGAAATCGGTGTGCAAAACACCTTCGAAGGCGATGTTTTCATCACTAACGATCCTTGGATGGGAACCGGCCACCTGCACGACATCACGGTGGTCACGCCGGTGTTCCGCAAGGGAACGCACATCGGCTATTTTGCCTGCACCGCGCATGTCGTGGATATCGGTGGCCGCGGCTTCGGCCCGGATGCCGGAGAGGTTTTCGAGGAGGGATTGCTGATCCCGATCACCAAATTCGCGGACTGCGGCACGGTGAATAGCTTGTTGATCCAGTTGGTGCGAGCCAATGTACGCACGCCTGACCAGACGGTGGGGGACATGTATTCGCTGGCGGCCTGCAACGAGGCGGGCAACAGACGTTTGCAGGACATGATGGACGAATTTGCCATAGATGATTTGGACGGGCTGTCCGGTTTCATCATGGAGGGCAGCCGTAAGGCGACGCTGGAGGCAATTTCGAAGGTTCCGTCCGGGACGTATCACGCGTCGATGACCGTGGACGGTTATGACGCGCCGGTGCATATGGTAGTCACGCTCACCGTTGAAGGTGCGCAGCTCAAAGCCGATTTCACCGGCACCTCGGGCATGTCGAAGTTCGGCGTGAACTGTCCGGAAGTCTATACCCGGGCCTACGCCTGCTATGCGCTGAAGTGTGCCATCGCGCCGGAAGTGCCAAACAACACCGGATCGCTGCTGCCGTTCGAAATCTCCGCGCCGGAGGGCTGCATCCTAGCGGCCAAGCGCCCGGCGCCGGTCTCAACCCGGCACGTCATGGGGCATCTGGTGCCGGACGTGGTTCTTGGCGCCTTGCATCAGGCGATGCCGGACACGGTTCCTGCCGAAGGCGCCTCGGCACTGTGGAACATACAGATTTCCGCACGCCCCTCCGATCCCGGCAGCGGTTTGCCGAACCGCGAGGTTCTGATGTTCAATTCCGGCGGCACAGGTGCGCGTCCCGCGCTTGACGGCATGTCGGCGACCGCCTTCCCCTCGGGCGTGTCGACGATGTCAGTGGAAGCAACTGAACACGTCGGCCCGATCACTGTCTGGCGCAAAGACTTGCGGGAGGGCTCCGGTGGTGCCGGCAAGTTTCGTGGCGGCCTTGGCCAGACCATCGAGATTGAAGCCCGAGACGGCTACGACTTCTACTTCAACGCCATGTTTGACCGCATCGCCAATCCGGCGCGTGGGCGGGACGGCGGCGGCGCAGGCGGCCCTGGCGCGGTTGAGCTGTCGGATGGCTCCAAGCTGCGCGGCAAAGGCCGCCAGAAGATCGAAAACGGCAAACGCCTGAAACTCAGCCTGCCTGGCGGCGGCGGCTATGGCGACCCGCGGGACCGGGACCGGGATCAGGTCCGTGCCGATCTCGAAGCCGGATACATCACCGAAGATCAAGCCAAAGCCGATTACGGGCTGGAACTTTAAGGAAACGCGACGATGACACAGAAAATTGCTCTTGTAACGGGCGCTGCCCAGGGGATCGGCTACGCCTGTGCCGAGGCATTGGCTGAGGACGGCTACCGCGTGGTGCTTTCGGACATCCAGCAAGACGCGGTGATGGCTGCCGCGGAAACACTGGGTGACGGACACCTCGGCATGGTCTGCGACATGGGGGACACCGGCCAGATCACAGCAATGTTCGACCGGGTCGAACAGGAGCTGGGGCCGGTCACTGCATTGGTGAACAACGCGGGCATCGCTTTGCCCGGCAATTTCCTCGACTACTCTTTGGAGAACTTTCAAAAGGTGATGGACGTCAACGTCACCGGTGTCTTCGCGGCATCGCAACGGGCTGCCAGAACAATGGTGGAAAACAGCATTGAAGGCGCGATCGTCAACATGTCGTCGATCAACGCAGTTGTCGCCATCCCGGCAATTCCGGCCTATTGCGCGTCAAAGGGCGGCGTCATGCAGCTGACCAAGGCCATGTCGCTGGCGCTGGCCCCCCATAACATCCGCGTCAATGCCGTGGGGCCGGGTTCGATCGACACCGAGATGATGGCCGGCGTAAATGCCAATCCGGAAGCCATGAAGATGGCGATGTCGCGCACCCCGCTGCAGCGTATGGGCAGCGCGCGTGAAATTGGCGATGTCGTTGCCTTTCTGGCGTCTGAAAAGGCCAGCTATGTGACCGGTGAAACCATCTATGTCGATGGCGGCCGCTTGGGGCTGAACTATGTCTGCTGAGGCGCGCACGATGTCAGGATATGAAGACGCGTATGCACGCTGGCAAGCTGATCCGGACGCCTTCTGGGAAGAGGCAGCGCGGGGAATTGACTGGATCAAACCTGCGGAGAAAGTCTTTGATCCGGACATGGACGCCTTGGGGCGCTGGTTTGCGGGCGCGACCTGCAATACCTGCTGGAATGCAGTGGACCGCCATGTGGAGAACGGCCAGGGTGAGCAGACCGCGCTGATCTGGGACAGCCCTGTCACCGGCAGCGTCAAACGATTCAGTTTTGCGGAGCTGCTGGACGAGGTCAGCGCCCTTGCCGGTGTGATGCAGGCCAATGGCGTCGCCAAGGGCGACCGGGTTGTGATCTACATGCCGATGGTGCCCGAAGCGGTCTTTGCCATGCTGGCCTGTGCCCGGCTGGGGGCTGTGCATTCGGTTGTATTCGGCGGTTTCGCCGCCCATGAGCTGGCCGTGCGGATCGACGATGCCGCGCCGCGCATGATTATCACGGCGTCCTGCGGGATCGAAACCAAACGGATTGTCGAGTACAAACCGCTGCTTGACGAGGCGATCGCCACAGCAACTGTCAAACCGGAAGCCTGTCTCATTCTTCAGCGCGACGCCCATCGCTGCGAAATGATCTCCGGGCGCGACATTGATTACGCCGCGGCGGTGGCAGAGGCAAAGGCCTCCGGACGCCGGGCAGACTGCACCGAGGTCGCTGCAACCGATCCGCTGTATATTCTCTATACGTCCGGCACGACCGGCCAGCCCAAGGGCGTGGTGCGCGACAACGGCGGCCACATGGTGGCATTGCGATGGACGATGGAGCATCACTACGGCCTGCAGCCCGGCGACACATTCTGGGCGGCATCGGATGTGGGCTGGGTCGTGGGGCATTCCTACATCTGCTATGGGCCGCTTCTGCAGGGCTGTGCCACAGTTGTATATGAGGGCAAGCCGGTGGGAACGCCCGATGCCGGCGCGTTCTGGCGGGTAATCCAGGACCATAAGGTCAACGCGATGTTCACCGCGCCCACCGCCTTTCGCGCGATCAAGAAAGAGGACCCTGCAGGCGCGCTGCTTGCGGATTACGATTTGTCGGCGTTCCGTACCCTGTTCCTGGCCGGCGAGAGGTCGGACCCGGATACGATCAAATGGGCACAGGAAAAGCTGAACCGGGCTGTGATCGACCACTGGTGGCAAACCGAAACCGGCTGGGCGATTTCGGGCAACCCGGTGGGGCTGGGCGCCTTTCCGGTCCGCCTGGGCAGCCCGGGCAAGCCGATGCCCGGCTATGATGTGCAGGTGCTGGACGATGCCGGCCAGCCGGTGCCGCCGGGCACGCTGGGAAACATCGTGGTCAAACTGCCGCTGCCGCCAAGCTGCTTCCCGACGCTGTGGAATGCGCCGGACCGGTTCATGAGCGCCTATTTCACCGAGTTTCCGGGCTATTACGCGACCTCGGATGCCGGCATCATCGACGAGGACGGCTATGTCTTCATCATGGCGCGCACCGACGACATCATCAACGTTGCGGGCCACCGGCTGTCGACAGGCGCGATGGAAGAAGTCATTGCCTCGCATCCGGATATCGCGGAATGCGCGGTGATCGGGGTAGCCGATGCGATGAAGGGGCAAATGCCGCTGGGCCTGTATGTCACCAATGCGGGCGCCGGCCGTGATCCTGCTGAGCTGGAGAAGGAACTGGTGCAGCTGGTCAGGCAGGAGATCGGGCCGGTGGCCGCCTTCAAGACGGCGCTGCCCGTCGACCGCCTGCCCAAAACGCGGTCCGGCAAGGTGCTGCGCGGCACCATGCAGAAGATCGCGGATGGCGAGGCCTGGAAGATGCCCGCCGCAATTGACGACCCGGAAATTCTGAACGAAATCACCGCCGCATTGCGCGCGGGGGGCTACGCGACGGAGGCCGCATGAGAAACGAACCCAACATCCCCGCAGTCCGTTTGGCCGGCGTGAACAAGTTCTATGGCAACTATCATGCGCTTAGAGATATCAACCTCACGGTTGAACGAGGTGAAAAGATCGTGGTGTGCGGCCCCTCCGGGTCAGGCAAATCAACGATGATCCGGTGTATTAACCAGCTTGAGCAGCAGCAGGCCGGGACAATCGAAGTGATGGGGCAGGCCATCGATGCCGATGCGCCCAACATCGACGAGATGCGCCGCGAGGTGGGAATGGTGTTCCAGCACTTCAACTTGTTTCCTCATATGACGATCCTGGAGAACTGCACTCTAGCCCCGATGCTGGCACGGAAAACCTCTCAGGCGGATGCGGAGAAGGATGCAATGAAGTACCTGGAAAAGGTGCAAATCGCCAACCAGGCATTGAAATATCCAGGACAATTGTCGGGCGGCCAGCAGCAGCGCGTGGCGATTGCGCGCGCGCTATGCATGAAGCCAGAAATCCTGCTCTTTGATGAGCCCACGTCTGCCTTGGATCCGGAAATGATCGGGGAAGTGCTGGATGTCATGGAAACGCTGGCGGCAGAAGGCATGACAATGATTTGTGTAACGCACGAAATGGGATTTGCCCGCAAGGTTGCTGACCGGGTGATTTTCATGGACGCTGGAGAGATCATTGAAGAAAACGACCCCGAAAGCTTCTTTACCAACCCGGGCAGCGATCGAACACGCACTTTCCTGGATCAAGTGTTAAGTCATTAGATTTTGGAACTGTTCGAAAGGGTTCTAACGTGGCTTCGGATCGGCAAATTCACAAACTGCGGCGCACTGTGCTCCCCCAGTTGATGATTGAGGTAAGTCTGCCCTATGAGCAAGACCTTCCTGCTAAGCCGGAAGCACTTTGGACCGTCACCTACAGCAATCGAGGATCAGATTTTCCATAAACCGCCATCCCTCTTGGAACTGGTCCGTTAGAAAAAATTCATCCGGCTGAAGCGCCTGGGCAATATCGCCGGGATCGCAGATGACCGTGGAATAGCCTCGCGCCTGGAACAGGCCTCCCTCGGTGGTGTCGCTCAGAGTTGTCACCATCTAGGCGGCGGGCAAGCGTCTCAGCGGCACCGTTTGTTTCGGGGGCCAGTCCCGGCCTTTTAACGGCACCACATCGGTATGGCCCGATGGTACCACGCCGCCCTCAACCTTAGGTCCTATATAGGCAAAGATGGACTTCTTGGTGCCGTAGGGGGACGGCACGCGGGCAGGAACCACCCCATGCGACCGCAAGTAGCTCTCGGCGAAATCCACCAGCGCGAGGTTGCTTTCGCTGCTGGCAGTGGGAAACGGCGCAAGACGGTCGAGGATTTGGCGCAGACTAAGGTTCATCGCTTCAGCCTTTCGCACGGGTCAGCATGCCGTGCAGATCGCGGGGGATCATCCGGGTCGGCCAAAAGGTCCAGATCAGCATAGAACCCGGTGCCTTGAATGGCGCGATGGATGCAGCGAAGTGCGCTGAAATCCTCGATTGCAAAGCCTACGCTGTCAAACAGGGTGATCTGGCGGGTGTCCTTGCGGCCCTCCTGCTGTCCAGTGATCACCTGCCATAGCTCGTTGGTGGGGTACCCTTCCTCCAATTTCTGGATCTCGCCCCTAGGGGCAGTTTCTATCGCGCCTTTCAGGAACTCAGTCGTAAAGGCGGCGGTGTTCAGCGTGCAGGCAATAAGCACGCACCACCATGGGTCAATCAGGACGGGACCCCAGAGGAAGGAGTTGCGCATCCCCTCGAACTGACCGAAGCCGAAACAGCAGAGATAGGTCCGTACCAGCAACGGTGTGCCGCTGAAAGCGTGGGTATAGCCCCAGATCGCCTGCCTCCACCCCGGCTTGCGGTAGGCGCGCAATGTCCATGGGGATTGCCAGGAGGCCGCTAAGAAACAGAGCCAGGAAAGTCAGTTGCAGGGTGACCAGCACGCCTTCGAAGAATTTGCCGAGGTTGTCATAAACCAGCAGGAAATCCAGCGGCGAGAGATGATTGCTGATGTGGTGGAGATGCTCGAGGAAAGAGGCGGCAGGAAGCCAGTTACAAGGCCCGGCTGAAAGCAGCGGGAGCAGAGGTCATCACAGATGCCAGGGAAAGCGGATTGGTTCTGGTGGCTGATGGGGCGATCTGCTGGCGGGAGGCGTCTGTGGATCAGCAGGCAGGGTTGGTTTGGGGCGCGGCCGCTCCCAAGACCAAAGACGCGGAGGCTGAAGCGCTGAAGAGAAGCCGCCCAGCAATGCGAATGGTCACTCGTATTGCGCAACTGGTGGCCCGGACCGCAAAGCGTGCCCTCGCCAGGGCGCGGCAAAAGCTGAAATGTGACGCGGATTATTTTCGTGGCCTGCGTTAGAAATGGGAGCCGGAAGATGATGCGCGGCTGACGAGGACCTCGCCTAGTGGGGCAGGCTTCGGGCCGAAATAGAACGGATAGCTGTCTTTCGTTGCGTGACAAGCCAAGGTCTGCTGCGCGGGACGAAGCTGCCGTTCCTCGGATTTGTTTCAACGGCAGATGTCAACGCTTTGCGAGAGTGGCGAGTATTTGTTGGCTTAAATGCGGACTTTGCTGCCAGGCGCATATTTTTGCATCCGGCAGCCTGCAGAAAAACGAGAATCGGGCCGGCTTTCACCGGCCCTTTCCCTGATATGTGCCTCAATCACCCAAGCACTGCATTGACGGCGCGCAGTGTGGCGGCAACCACCTGGTCTGCCTCTGCACGGCTGAGGCAGAAAGGTGGCGCGAAACCCAGGATATCACCCTGCGGCATGGCCCGGGCAATCACCTTGTCCTGCTCCAAGAGCTTGGCAGAGATCTGCGGACCGATCTTGTCTGCGGCGTCAAAGAAGGTGCGGCTGTCCTTGTCTTTCACAAATTCCACCGCGCAGAGCATCCCCTCGCCGCGGACTTCGCCAACATGTGCATGGCCGGAAAGCGCTTCTGCCATCGTGGCGTTCAGATAAGCGCCAACCTCGCCGGCGTTGCCGACAAGATTCAGCTCATCGATCAGCTTGAGGTTCGCAACCCCCGCCGCCGCGCCAATCGGGTGTGCGGAATACGTCCAGCCGTGGCCGATCGGGCCGTTTTCGTCTGTGCCCTGCTCCAGCACCTTCCAAACCTTGTCCGAAACAATGGAGCCGGAAAGCGGTGCATAGGCCGAGGTGAGGCCCTTGGCGATGGTGATGATGTCAGCTTCGATCCCGTAGTGATCAGACCCAAACATCGACCCAAGGCGGCCAAAGCCGGTCACCACCTCATCCGCCACCAGCAGAATGTCGTGCTTCTTCAGCACCGCCTGAATGGCCTGCCAGTAGCCCGCGGGTGGCGGCACGATGCCGCCGGTGCCAAGCACCGGCTCGCCGATGAAGGCGGCGATGGTGTCGGCACCCTCGCGCTCGATCAGCGCTTCCAGCTCAGCCGCGCAATGGGCCACAAACTGCTCTTCGCTCTGATCCAGATTGGCGCGGCGGTAGTAGTACGGCGCCTCGGTGTGGATCACCTGCTCCACCGGCAGATCGAATTTCTTGTGGAACAGCTCCAGCCCGGTCAGCGAACCGGTCACCAGACCCGAGCCATGATAACCGCGCCAGCGGGAGATGATCTTTTTCTTCTCCGGGCGGCCCTGGATGTTGTTGTAGTACCAGATCAGCTTGACGTTGGTTTCATTGGCGTCAGAGCCGCCAAGGCCGAAATAGACCTTGGACATATTCGCAGGCGCCCGGTCCAGGATCATCTTGGCAAGCGTGATCGAGGCCTCGGTGCCGTGGCCAACGTAGGAATGGTAATAGGCCAGCTCCCGCGCCTGATCAGCTATGGCCTCTGCAATCTCCTGACGGCCATAGCCCACGTTCACGCAGTAAAGCCCGGCAAAGGCATCCAGCAGCTTGTTGCCGTCGCGGTCTTCGATGAACACGCCGGAGGCGGTCTTGATCACCCGGTTCGGGCTTTCGCCGCGGGCGTGCTGGGCAAGGTGGGTTGAAGGGTGAAAAAAGTTCTCGCGGTCCCACTGGTCAAGCTGGTCGTTTTTCAGCATCGGATTTTCCTTCCATTTGCGTTCTGCGGCCAGGAATGTTTGAGAGTTCCTGGCAAAAATCTTCGAAGATTTTTGTCCGTCACGCCCAGTCGCGGCAGACGTACTTGACCTCGGTAAAGGCTTCCATGCCAAGCCGTGCGCCTTCGCGGCCCAGACCGGACTGCTTGGTGCCGCCAAAGGGAATCGGCGCACCTGTCACCTTGGTGCGGTTCACCGCCACCATGCCGTATTGCAGCGCCCGGCTGAGGCGGTAGATACGGCGCGGGTCCTGACTGTGGACGTAGGCGACCAGCCCGTATTCGCTGTCATTGGCACGGGCGACCACCTCATCCTCGGAGTCAAAGGGGGTGATCGGCGCGACCGGGCCGAAGGTTTCTTCGTGCATGATCTGCGCGTCTGCGGGCACATCGGTCAGCACGGTTGGTTCAAAAAACAGCGGGCCCAAAGGATGCCGTTTGCCGCCGCAGGCCAGCGTTGCGCCCTTGGCCAGCGCGTCGGCGACGTGTTCCTCCTGCTTCTGCACCGCTTTTTCATTCATCAAGGGGCCGAGGTCGCAGTCCTCCATGCCAGGGCCAATGGTCAGCTCCAGGGCGGCAGCGGTGAAGCGGGTGCAGAACTCTGCATAAACCGGCCGCTCCACAAAGATCCGGTTGGCGCCTAGGCAGTCCTGGCCGGAAGTGGCGAATTTCGCCTTGATGGCCTCTGCCACCGCCTTGTCCAGATCGCAGCCCTTGAAGACGATCACCGGCGCGTGTCCACCCAGTTCCATCACCAAATGCTTCACAGTGTCCGCAGACTGCCGGTACAAGAGCTTGCCAATATTAGTGGAGCCGGTGAAGGACAGCGCCCGCACTCTGGTGTCGCTTGTCCAGGGTTTCACCACCGTTGCCGCGTTGCCTGTGAGCACGTTGAACACGCCGGGGGGAAAGCCTGCGCGCTCTGCCAGTTCCGCCAGCGCAAGCGCGCTGAAGGGGGTCTCGGCCGAGGGATGCGCCACCACGGTGCAGCCCGCCGCCAATGCAGCAGCTGCCTTTCGGGTCAGCATGGCAGAGGGGAAGTTCCAGGGGGTGATCAGCGCCGCCACGCCCACTGGCTCGCGCCATAGCTCTACCTCGGCATCCGGGAGATGGCTGGTCACACCCTCGATATTGGGGCGCTTGGCTTCTTCGGCATAGAACTCCACAAAGGCTGCGCCATAGTCGATCTCGCCGCGCGCTTCGGACAGCGGCTTGCCCTGCTCCAGCACCATGATGCGGGCGAGGTCTTCCTTGTGAGCCAGCTGCAGTTCAAACCAGCGGCGCAGGATCGCGGCGCGCTGTTGCGGCAGCAGTCCGGCCCAAGCCGGGAAGGCCGCCTGTGCCGCATCCACCGCGGCAGAGGATTCTTCTGCCGACAGGCTAGCCACATGGCCTAGCTCCACCCCGTCCGCTGGGTCGGTGACCGGGAAGGTCTCGCCATTGGCAGAGGCGCACCATTTGCCGCCGATATAGGAAAATGAGCGCACCAGGGCCTTATCAGCAATGTCCGCGCGGGCAGAGAGAGCGGTCTCTGTCATGATGTCCTCCTCATGTCTTGCAGAGGATTCTGCCTGTTAGGTACAGAGGAAGTGACTGAAGTTTACCGGGCTTGCAGAAGAAACAGCTGCCAGGCGAATGCTTTTGCGCGAGATCACGCAGTCCCCAGAAGAATATCCAAGGGAGGCGCGCCTGCGCCCTTCACTGGCTTGGTCACCACATAAGTAAAATAGCGTGAGAGGCCGATGCGGGCGTCCAGCATTTCGTCGATCAGCCGCTGATAGGCGTCGATATCTCGGGTGACGATCTGCAACAGGTAGTCGAACCCGCCCCCAAGCGCCCAGCAGGCAGTGACCTCCTCATAGCGCTGCATCGCCGCCTCAAACGCGTGGAAGCTGGCGGCGGTGTGGTCGGCGATCTCCGCCGCCACGAACACCGTCACATGCGGTGCCAGTTTCTTGAGATTGATGCGGGCGCCGTAACCCTCGATAAGCCCGGCCTGCTCCAGCTTCTTCAGCCGGTCCCAGCAGGGGGTCGGGGACAGGCCGATCCGGCCGGCCAGCGCGGCCTTGGTGATACGGCCCTCGGTCGAGAGCACGCGCAGGATGTCGAGGTCGCGCTGGTCCAGATGCATGGGGCAGGTCAATCTTTGGTTACACCAATGACGGCAGCACAATCGCCGGCCTGGATCAACCCAGGAAAGTGGCGGCTGATCAGCAGGCCGCCGCGGCGGGCGCGGTAGTCCACCGGGGGCTGCCCGGTGCGGTCGACCGGCCAGACGCGGGCGACCAGGTCGCCTTTGGCCACGGGGTCGCCAAGGTCCTTCATGATCTCGAACAGCCCGTCGCCCTGGCTGAAGATGAAGCAGTCATCATCCGGCATGCTGAGGGAAACGGTGGGGTCGATCTGCTTTTGCCCCTGCAGAATGCCGAAGTGAATCAGAACGTTGCGCAGGCCCTTCTTGGCAATCGCATTGCTGCGGGCAGAAGAGGAGCCGCCGCCGCCAAGCTCGGTGGTGACCAGCACCTTGCCCATGTCCTCCACCGCCGAGTCGTAGAGACCGGCGCTGTCAATCTCCAAGAGCTGAACCGAGTACGGCGCGTTGAAGGCCTTCATGGCCGAAAAGCAGGCCTCTTCGGTGTCCTTGTCGTCGAGGATATGGGCGGCGGCAAAGGGCACGAAATCGAGTGTCCTGCCGCCTGAGTGGAAATCCACCGCCACATCCGCCATCGGCAGCAGGGTGCGCTGGAAATAGTCGGCGATCTTCTCGGTCACGGTGCCATCCGGCCGCCCGGGGAAGGAGCGGTTCATGTTGCCCTTGTCAATCGGCGAGGTGCGGGTTCCGGCGCGGTAGGCCGGGTAATTGAAGGCGGGCACGATGATCAGGCGGCCGGTCACATCCTCGGCCTTGGTCGTCACGGCCAGCTCCTGCAGAGCAATCGGGCCTTCGTATTCATCGCCGTGATTGGCGCCGGTCAGCAGGGCGGTCTTGCCCTCGCCGTTTTTGATCACCGTCAGCGGGATCATCAGATTGCCCCAGGCACTGTCATCGCGGCTGTAGGGCAGCCTCAGGAAGCCGTGATGGACGCCGTCCTGGTCCAGCGGGATGGTGGGGGAGATCGGATTTGCCTTCATCGGTCAGTCCTTTACGAACATTTTGCGCGGCACGTCTGAGAGGCACTCCGGCCCGTTTGCGCCAATACGGATGCTTTCGGTGATTTCAAAACCCCAATCCTCCATCCAGAGGCCGGTCATGAAATGGAACGTCATGTTTTCTTCCAAAACGGTGGTGTCGCCCGGGCGCAGCGACATGGTGCGCTCGCCCCAGTCCGGCGGGTAGCTGACACCGATCGGGTATCCGGTGCGGTTGTCCTTTTCGATGCCGTATTTTTTCAGCACCTTGAAAAACGCCTTGGCGATATCCTCGCAGGTGTTGCCGGCCTTGGCCATTTCCAGCCCTGCCTCCATGCCCTCCAGCACCGCCTTTTCCGCGTCCAGGAAGGTCTGCGTTGGCTTGCCCAGGAACACGGTGCGGGACAGCGGGCAATGGTAGCGGTGAACGACACCGGCAATTTCAAAGAAGGTGCCTTCGCCGGATTTCATCGGCAGATCGTCCCAGGTCAGATGCGGCGCGGCGGCATCCGGCCCGGACGGCAGCAGCGGCACAATGGCCGGGTAGTCGCCGCCAAAGCCCAGATCCGCGTCATAGCGCAGGGCGGCATCATAGATATCCGCCACCAGATCGCATTTGCGCATTCCCGGCTCAACACGTTCGAAGATGCGCTGGTGCATGCGCTCGACGATCTTGCCGGCCTGGCGCATATAAGTCAGCTCGGCCTCGGATTTCACCGCCCGCTGCCAATTGACCAGGGAATTGGTATTGGCAAAGCGTGCGTTCGGAAGATGCGCCTGCAGCGAGGCATAGGCCGCCGCGGTGAAATAGTAATTGTCCATCTCGACGCCGATATTGCCATCGTCCAGACCGCGGTCCTTCAGCTGTGCCGACAGGTAATCCATCGGGTGGCGTTCGGTCGACTGCACGTAAAGGTCCGGGTAGCCGATGATATTGGCGGGATCCATGAAGCAGGTGCGCAGCGCGCCGTTGGCGTCCTGGCCGCGCCCGTACCAGAGCGGCTCACCCTCCAGGCCCAGCACAACGCATTGATGCACATAGAAGGACCAGCCGTCATAGCCGGTCAGCCAGTTCATGTTCGAGGGGTCCGTGACGATCAGAAGATCAAGCCCGCGGCGGGACATTTCGGCCCGGGTCTTGTCGAGGCGCGCCTGATATTCCGCGCGGGAGAAATACAGCTTGGGGTCTGCCATATGCGTGGCTCCTGATTGATCAGCTGGTGAAAGAGGCACCGGCCCCCGCTGTATCAGCGCGGTGGCCGGCAAGAGTTGCGATGGCGGTGTCCTGAACGCCGGTGCCGGTAAGGTCGGCAATGATCAGGTCACTGTCTGACCTGCGCCCGGCGGCCTGCCCCGACGTGATGCTGCCGAGCTCGACAAAGCTTTGCTCGGGGGCAATCAGCCCGGCCCCGATGGCACTGCGCAGCTCGCCCTTGACGGCGCATTGGGACTGGCTGTCCGGCACATAAAGGTCTGCCTTGGCCAAACAGGCCGGCTCCAGCTCGCATTTGTGTTCCTGGTCCGAGCCCATGGCGACAACCAGCTGTCCCGGCTGCAGCCAGTCAGCCCGGATCACAGGATCCGCGGCGGGCGTTGTGGTGATCACGATATCCGCCGATGCAACTGACTGGGCGATATCCGTGCTGACGGTGATTGCGATCCCCAGCTCCCCGCGCAGGCTGGCGGCGGCGGCCTCAGCCTTGGCTCCATCCCGCGCCCAGATCACCGCGCTTTTGATCTCGCGGACCAGGGTCATCGCCTTCAGTTGCATTTTCGACTGAACCCCCGCACCGATGATGCAAACATGCGATGCATCCGCACGCGCAAGATGGCGCGCTGCAACAGCCCCGGCCGCTGCCGTGCGCACATCGGTGAGGTAGCCATTGTCCAGAAGCAGCGCCTCCAAGAGGCCGGTCTTGCTGGAAAACACCACCATCAGCCCGGTGGTGCTGGGCAGGCCGATCTTGGGGTTGTCGAAGAACCCGGGGCTCATCTTCATAGCAAAGCTGTCAATGCCCGGCACATAGGCCGTCTTCACACAGACCTCCCCGTTGTGGTCCGGTACCGGCAGGGTCATGATCGGCGGCATCACCACTTTGCCCCCGGCGAGCGTTGTAAAGCCCTGCTCGACACAATCCACCGCGTCCAGGTCCAGCGGCACCAGATCGCGCAACTCTGCTTCGGTCAGGATCCTGATGTCAGGCATCTGCGCCTCCCTTTGTCTCCGCTTCCACATCCACGTCTTCACCGTCGATGATCCGTTTGTGCAGGTCCATGGCGATGTTCTGGCCGCTCACCAGCGCCACACAGCGCCCCGGATTTTCGATCTTGCCCGCCAGCAGCGCTGCGATGCCGACACTGCCGGAGCCCTCGATCACCTGGCGTTCTTCAAAATAGGCATGGCGGATGGCGGCGGCGATTTCAGCCTCGGTGACCAGCACCACCTCATCAACGAAGGCTTTGGTCATTTCAAAGGTATAGGCATTGTCCAGCCCGATGCCGCCGCCTAGAGAGTCGGCCAGGGTGGCCTTTTCCTCAACCAGTATGGGCTTGCCCGCCTTCAGGCATTCATGCATCGCCGCGCCGCGCTCCATGCTGATGCCGATCACCCGGATACCGGGATTGGCCGCCTTCAGCACCATGCCCACGCCGGAAATCAGCCCGCCGCCGGACAAGGGCACCAGAACCGTATCCAGATCCGGCGCCTGTTCGAGCATCTCCAGCGCAACGGTGCCCTGGCCAGCAATGATGTCAGGGTGGTCAAAGGGCGGCAGCATGGTCATGCCCTCTGCCACCAGCCGGTCGACCTCAACCTGCGCATCATCCTGCGAGCGGCCCAGGATGCGTACCTCGGCGCCATGGGATTTGATGCCTTCGACCTTGTTCTGCGGCACCAGTTCGGACATGCAGATGATACAGCGCACTCCGGCCTGCGCCGCGGCATAGGCCAGCCCGCGCCCGTGGTTGCCGGTCGAGACGCCAACCACACCTGCCGCGCGCTGTTCATCCGTCAGCGACAGCACGGCATTGGTGGCGCCGCGAAGCTTGAAACTGCCGGTGATCTGAGTGCTTTCCAGCTTCAGCGACACCTTCCTGCTGCTCAGTCTGCTGAGGGAGGGCGAGTCAAGCAACGCCGTTTGTCGTATACGGCCAGCAATCCGGGCCCGGGCCCGGACACTGTCCTGAAGAGTGATGTTCGTTGTCATAGGGCCTGTTCCGCCTGATTAAAGTTCAAATAGCCTGCCGTACCCCTGCACAGGGCCGGTAACTCCGGCCAGACGCAGGCAGCGCCAGATCATCGCTTGGTTCGAGGAGACCACGGGCTTGCCGAGACGGTCTTCAATCCGCTGCACGCAAGTGGCTGCCCGCAGGGCGGTGCAGGAGAGAAACAGCGCGTCGGCCTGTGGGTCGCAGGCCGCAATCGCGCCCTCGATGATGCTGTCCTCGGAAATCCGCGCCATTTGCCGGTCGTCGGTCAGTCCAAAGCATGTGGCATTGACAACTTCGGGACCGTGCGCCGCAAAATATTGAGCCATTTCATCGGTTACATCCGGGCTGTAGGGGGTCAGCAAAGACACCCGTTTTGCGCCAAGCGCTGCAAAAGCGTCAAAGGCAGCAGAGCTTGGCGTGACACAGGGCGTGTCCGGCTTGGCGGCGTTCAAATGCCGCGTCACGGTATCATTGCCCAGCACGATCGAGGCTGCGGTACAACCATAGGCGACCACATCCACCTCTTCATCCGGCAGGATCTGCGCTGCGGCCTCGGTCAGACGCGGCCCGGTCTTCAGAAGCGTTTCCTTGGTGGTCGGGTTTTCGAATTCGATGCGGTTCACATAGACGCCAATCTGATCCGGATCACAGATCCGGGCGAAGTCGCGCTCAGACGTATGATCGGTTGCCAGTGCCACCAGAGCAATCCGCTTTTTTACCGGGCGGGTGTCCAGCCGGACGGGAAGGCGCGGCGGTGTGGAGTGGATATCAAGAGCCATGTTCATTCCTAAACTATAAGAACCGGAGTTTCTGCCAGGCTGGTCACCTTGTGCGAGACACTGCCCAACAGCACGCCTTCAAGCGATCCGAGACCCCGGCTGCCGATCACGATCAGATCATTGCCATGTTCCTTGGCAAAGCAGGTGATGGTGCGGGCAACCGGGCCGGCTTTGACAAAGGCACGGGGGGCGGCAATGCCGCTGGCCGCCGCCAGTGCCTTGCCCCGCTCGGCTACTTCGGTGGCATGGCTGCGCATGATGTCATCCAGATCATCCGGTTGATCGGAACGCACCATATGCATGGAGGCCTCCAGCAGCGAATGGTGGCGGTAGACCGTAAGCAATGTCAGACCGGCATCGCACAGCTGCGCCAGCTCTGACGCTTTGGCCAATGCAGCCTCAGCCCCCTGCGAGCTGTCAAACGGAACCAGAATGGATGTGAACATCCGGACATCCTTACTTGGCAAAAGCCAGGTCGCGCAGGAACAGCGCAATCTGCGGGAAGAAGATCAGCGCCACCGACACGCCCAGCAGCATAAGGATGAACGGCGGCGTGCCGCGCACGATCTCGGCATAGGGGCGTTTGAAGACCGCGATGGCCGTGAAAATATCGCAGCCGAAGGGGGGCGTGGCGGAGCCGATGGCGACCTGCAGCGTGATGATGGTGCCGACCAGCACCGGATCAAGGCCAACTGACTTCACAACCGGAGCAAAAACAGGCACCAGCACCAGGATCACCACGATGGGGTCGACAAACATGCAGCCGATGAAGAAGGCGATGGAGATCACGAACAGCACGCCGATGGCCCCCATCTCGGCAATGCCAATGGCACCCAAGATCTGCTGCGGCACCTGCGCAAAGGATATCACCCAGGAAAACGCCGCACCTGCACCCACCAGAATGAACACGATGGCCGTGATCAGCCCGGTGGACTTGGCGGTGTCATAGACATTGGCCAGGGTCATCGACCGGAACACGCCAACTTCAAGGATCAAGGCATAGAGCACGCAGGCGGCCGCGGCCTCGGTCGGGCTGAACACGCCGCCATAGATGCCGCCGATGATGATCACCGGGAACCCCATTGGCCACAGCGCCTGCCGCATCGTCTGCAGACGCTCGGCCCAGGTGGCTTTCGGCTCTGTCGGCACGTTGTTGCGCACCGCATAGATGTAGGCATAGAGGGAAAACAGCACCAGGATCAGCAGACCCGGCCCGATTCCGGCAATGAAAAGCTCTGCAATTGATGTACTGGACACCACGCCGTAGATGATCATGCCAATCGAGGGCGGGATCAGAAAGGCGATGTCGCTGGCATTCACGATCAGCGCCAGTACAAAGCTGTCTTTGTAGCCCGCCTGCAGCATCCGCGGCCGCAGCGGGGAGCCGATCGCAACGACTGTCGCCTGGGTCGAGCCCGAGACCGCACCGAACATGGTGCAGGCCGCAGCAGTGGAGATTGCAAGCCCGCCACGGATATGCCCGATATAGGCCATCACAACATTTATCAGCCGCCCGGCCGACTGGCCGCGGGTCATGATATCGGCGGCAAAGATGAACATCGGCACCGCGATGAGCGACGCGGGCCGGATGCCTGCCATCATCTGCTGCACCATAGTTTCAGTCCGGGCCAGGTCGCCGAACAGCATCAGAAAGCCGATGAAGGCGCCGGCAATCAGTGGGATCATCATCGGAAAGCCCAGCAGCAGCAGGACAATCATGGTCAGGAAGATGGTAGCAGCCATGGGCCGGTCCTCAGATTTCGATTTCTTCTGCGTCCTCGTACCCTTCCTGCACATGGGTCGAGAGGTAGATGCCGGGCGAGGTCAGATTGCGCACCGCGGTCAGCAGGTATTGGATGCCGGTCATAAAGAAACCCGCAGGCACCCAGACCAGAATGGTCCACACCGGGATCTGCAAGGCGGGCAGCACCCGTCCGCGAGAAGCCTGCGCGCCGATGTATTTCACTGCGTAAAAGCACAGCAGGAACATGAAGCCCGCGGTGACCACCGAGATCACCACGACCATCACCTTGCGCAGATGCGGCGGCAGCAGGTCATAGATGGCGGACATGCGGATGTGGCGTGCGTTCCGTGCCGCATAGCTGATGCCCGCAAAGGTAATCAGGATGATCAGAATCCGGTTCAGTTCCTCGGAGAAAAAGATCGAGTGTCCCAGCGCAAAACGGCCCACCACATTGGCCACGGTGTTGGCGGCCATCAGCAGCACGCCAGCTGCCAGCAGGAATGACTCCGTGCGGCTGATGGCACTGTCGATCACGCCCAGAAAACCGGGCAGCGCTGACTCATGTGTGAGCATGGCTTCCTCCGAAAATCCACGGACCGCTGGGCAGGCAGAACCTGCTCAGCGGCGTTTGCAGGGCAGGCGTCAGTTTGCGGTTGCCGCTAGATCTGCTTTCATCTGCTCCAGGATCGCGGCGCCGCTGTCGCCGGTCATCTCGATGAACTTCGCTTCGACTTCAGCTGCCGCATCCTTGAAGCAGCTGCGCTGTTCAGCGGACAGAACGGTGACTTTCATCTCCGGTTTGGCTTCCATGATCTTGGCAAGCTCGGTTTCCGCCGCCTGCTGCTGATAGACCACCGTGTGGTCATAAGCGGCCTGCGCCGCGTTCTGGACAACTTGCTGATCTTCGGCGCTGAGGCCGTCATAGAAGTCCTTGTTGGCCATCACTGCGGTGGTGAAATTGTTGTGGCCTGCATAGGTGATGTAGTCGGTCACCTCGTAAATTTTGGTCGAATAAAGGAAGAACGTCGGGTTTTCCTGCCCCTGGATCACATTGGTCTGCAGCCCGCCGTACACCTCGCCCCAGGGCAGCGGCGTCGGGGTCGCGCCAAAGGCCTTGTAGCTTTCAACCAGCAGCGGGTTGGTCATGACCCGGAACTTCACCTCATCCAGATCGGCGCAGGTGGTGACCGGGGTTTTGGTGGTCATCGCCACTTCGCCCTCGGGGAACATGTTCAAAAGCTCCAGCCCCTGTGCGGCATACAGCGGCTTGAACATGCCGTTGATGGCTTTGCTCTCCTTGTAGAAGCGCGCCAAGTGCTCCTGATCGGTGGGCAGCAGGTAGGGCACAAAGAACACCTGCGCCTCGGGAATCAGCGATCCGGTGAAGCCCGGCGACTGGTCCACGAACTGCAGGATGCCGTCTTGGGTCTGCTCCATGATATCGGCGGATTCACCCAGGGTGCCATAGGGGAACAGCTGGATCTCGTGATCCGAGTTTGCCTCGACTTGCTCTTTGAATTTTTGAGCATAGACGCCCTGAACGTCGGTCATCGCCTCCTCAAAAGCATAACGCCAGGTGTCTGCCTGAGCCGCCGTGCCGGCCGCCAGTGCAATCCCCGCGGCCGCAACGGCCCCAAAGGTGAATGTGATGGATTGAGCCATGATTTCCTCCCAAGTCTCATGGGTGCCTGCGCACCGCTGCGCCAGACTTGTTAGGAATTGTACTGCATGTCAATTATTTTATTGTCGCATGACAATACTAGTAGGCAAACGGCGCCACTCCCTCCGGCGGGCGGTTCAGCATACCGCCAAGCAGTTCCATCGCCTGCTTGAAGCGGCTTATGTCCTGGACGCTCCCTAATGAAATCCGCACCGCGTTCTGAGGCGGGGTTTTGGGGGTCAGAAACGGTGAATCCGGAGCAACAGCAACTTTGAGTTCGCGGGCGTAAGACACAAAACTGGCCGTGGTCCAGCCGGAGTCCAAGGGCAGCCAAAGGTGCAGTCCTGACGGATGCCCCCTCCATTGGCATCCTTGCAGCGCTTGCGACGCGATTTCATATCTCTCCGCCAAGGCGCGCCGTTGCCAGCGGGCCAGCTCCAGCGCGGTGCCGTCCTGGACCCAGCGGGTGGCGATTTCGCACATCAGCGGCGTCGCCATCCAGCCGAATACGACAATCCGCCCCGTTAATGCCGGCAGAAGGTGTTCGGGCGCCGCCATGTAGCCTGCACGCAAGCCTGAAACGGTGCATTTGGTAAAGGTTGTCAGATAGATCGTACGCTCAGGCGCCAAGGCTGCAACCGGTATGGGGCGGTCTTCGGCAACGGGGCCGAAAGCATCGTTTTCGATAATGTGCAGGTCATGTTTACGGGCAATTTTCACCAATGCCAGACGGCGGTCTTCCGGCATCATCTCTGCTGTTGTGTTGGCTAAAGATGGCAGCAGGAACAAGACCTTGGCATTGCTTTCAGAACAGTGCCTGTCTAATGCTTCAGGCAGGATCCCATCCTCGTCGCAGTCAATTCCGGCGAGGTTAAGCCCAAGGTAGGAACAGCCGGAAACCAGAAGGTGATGCGTGATCCGGCTGGACACGACCGTGTCGCCTGGCCGGGTAAGCGCAGATAGCGCTGCGGACATGCCATGGCTGACGCCATTGGTCATGATGATCCGTTCCGGAGGCGCATCCAGCCCGCAAATCCGCAGCCACTTCTCCCCGGCAGCCCGATGGGCGTCATGCCCGACATTCGGACGGCAGGCCAGAAAATAGCTGGGGTCCAGCCCCTGAGGCAGCTCCGTCAGCGTTTGTTGAAACAGATCTGCATGGTGCTGGGAGAAGGCGGGCCTTGAAATCGACAGATCGAAATTGCGGCCGCGCTCGGAACTGAGCTGAAATGGCTGGTCATCCGGAGTATCCGGATCCAGTACATAACTGCCACGCCCGACCTGGCCGTCGATCAACCGCTGCCGCCGCAGGTTTTCATAGGCCTTGCTGACCGTGTGAACACTCAGGCCAAGTTCCTCGGCCAGCTTCCGGTGAGTGGGCAGCTGCGTGCCTTTTGGCAGTTTCCCCTCCGAGATCGCCTTCGCAATGGCAATGGCAAGGCTGGTATGCAAAGGGGAGCTAAGGGCGGAAGGGTCAGGAAGCCAATTTGTCATGCAATACATTTACATTTGCACAACGCGCCTTCGCAATGCATTTGGCACCTGATGGAAACTTTTCAAGGCGAAAACTGGATCTTGGAGGGGCTTTGGCTGTGCCGCCCACTGCATCTGCCGCGGCCCGTTTTCACGATGCACCGGATGTTGCGCAAAATCGTGTCAAGGAGCGGTAACTTTTCGTGACAGAGTTAAGTTCAAGGGAAAGTTTCAAGGAGAGCCAAGCCTTAGCTGACTCCGGCTGCGCGTTTTCAGACATTCGAAGCTCGTGCAGCATAGAAAATTGGGCTCGATCCGGCCGCTAGTTGCGGACAGCAGCCGGTACATACATTTGTGCTCACGCCGCAAGCGTCAGAAATGTTTGCGCTGAATGAAACCGTCTTGCCGGATGGTACAGAGCCCCCCACAACAGTTTCAACCCAATGATAGTATTGGATACGTTCTTCAAAGGAACTGCATTCGTTTAAGCGGGAGTTTCCTTTCTGTGACAGACGGTTACCGTTTTTCGGTGAGAGAGCCCGCATTGAAAATGCAGTCGACAGTTGCTCAAAGAGACCGTCGTGTTTCTGAAATGAAAAAGACCGCTCCGCGACCCCGTTCGATAGATGATCCCGGATCAGTCTTTTGGGGTTTAGGCGGCGAAGACTGATGATGCTCAAAACAAGATGGAACAAAGAGAAGAAGCTGTTTTTCTTTTTACATAATCAAAATTACAAGAATCGCGCACCTCAAGGGGGGAGCATTCTAAACGGGGTTGCGAAAAATTCTCTACCCTCCTGAACAGCCAGTAGGCGGACATGGCCCCTATCGTGCTGGACTTGCGTAACAGACCCGCAATCAAGGGCGTGGTGAATGCAAAAGTGCCGTTAAGCAGTATTGCGGTCGAGATCAGTAGTCATCGTTCGCCCGTCTGTCTGGAGATCGCAGAAAATTCGCCCCGTACCCTTGTCTGCCGGAATTCGATGGCTGCCAAAGCGCTAATGCCCGGCACAGGTGACGGCCAATCCACGCACCCGGAAACGGATACTGATCCTCCACCAGCCTTCATCCATGCCGCAATTTCCTACGAAGGGCAGCGAGTTCATATGGTAAACGCCCTGCTGTCTGAAGATTGTGGCAGCAGCTGAGCTCATCCGCCTTGCGGTCTAAGCGGCAGCAGTTTGCGAGCCGGATTTCAGCTTGCGGCGGCGTTGCAGCACATAAATGGCACCCAGCAATAGCAGCGCAGGCAGGTAGAAGATCTCCTGCGGCGGGCGGTCCGCCTTGACTTCGATTTCCACAACCTCCCAGTCGAAGTCGATTTTCAACTGCTCCGCCGGTCCTCCGAAGGTCAGGTTCTCAACAAGATACCTGCCTTCCTCGGCACGGAATTCGATCCCGGCACCATTGGCCAGTCGGACCTCCCCAGCGCCCCCCGCAGCGCCAAGCGGCAGCAGGTAGCGCGCATCGATCATATCGCCCTCCAGGCTTTCGCCCGCCAGCCGCACCCGCAGGCTGGTGTTGTCCGGTGCGCTTTCGGCAAGCGCATAGATCTCCGAGGCCGGGCGCACCACAAACTCATCCGCCATCTGGTTCAGGAAGAAGTCCGGCCGGAACAGGATGAAGGCACAGAGGATCAGAACCGCGCTTTCCCACAGTTTGGAGCGGGTCTGGAAGTAGCCCATGGTGCCGGCCGCAAACAGCAGCATGGCAATCAGTGCGGTGATGAAGACTACGACCGCCTGCACCGGGCCCACGTCGATCAGCAGAAGGTCGGTGTTGAAGATAAACAGAAACGGCAACAGCGCGGTGCGGATCGAATAGAAGAACGCCTGGAACCCGGTGCGCAGCGGATCCCCCTTGGAAATCGCCGCCGCCGCAAAGGAGGCCAGCCCCACCGGCGGCGTCACATCCGCCATGATCCCGAAGTAGAAGCAGAACATATGCACCGCCACCAGCGGCACGATCAGCCCGTTCTGTGCCCCCAGCTCAACCACCACCCCGGCCATCAGAGAGCTGACCACGATGTAATTCGCGGTGGTCGGCAGCCCCATGCCCAGCACGATCGAAATCAGCGCCACGAAGAACAGCATCGCCAGCAGGTTGCCGCCCGACAGGAATTCGACAAACTCAGCCATCACCTGACCGATCCCGGTCAGCGTCACGGCGCCGACGATGATGCCCGCCAGCCCCATCGCCGCAGCCAGCCCGACCATGTTGCGGGCACCGGTGACCATGCCTTCCAGCGTCTGGGCAAACCCATGATCAAAGGCCGCGCGCAGGCTGCCGGTGCTGCGGAAGAACGCCTTCAGCGGGTCCTGCGTCAGCAGGATCAACAGCATGAAGACCGAGGACCAGAAGGCTGACAGGCCCGGCGACTTGCGCTCAATCATCAACAGATACATCAGCAGGAAGATCGGCAGCAGGTAATGCAGTCCGGTCTTCAGGATCACCCGCGCCGGCGGCAGATGCAGCATCGAGTCAATGCTGGTCTCCAGATCCGGCCGCGCCGCGGCATAGCGCACCGCGGCGACATAGGCCGCCAGCAGCACCGCCACTAGCACCGGGGTTGATACCGGCCCGATCAGCCCCTCGGTCAGATCCACCAGCAGCCCCGTCAGCCACAGTGTGCCGCCGCCGATCACGATCGAGGAGGCAATGATGAAAACCGCGCCCAGCATGAACTTCACCGGATGCATCCGCGAGGTGCCGGTCATGCCCATCTTCAGCGCTTCCAGATGCACGATATAGACCAGCGCCATGTAAGAGATCGCAGCCGGCACGATGGCGGTTTTCACCACCTCCACATAAGAAATGCCGACATATTCGGTCATCAAAAAGGCCACCGCGCCCATCACCGGCGGCGTCAGCACACCGTTGATGGAAGAGGAGACCTCCACCGCGCCGGCCTTAGCCGGGCTGAACCCCACCCGCTTCATCAGTGGAATGGTGAAGGTGCCGGTGGTCACCACATTGGCAATTGCAGACCCCGAAATCAGCCCCGTCGCTGCCGAAGCGATCACCGCAGCCTTGGCCGGCCCACCGCGCAGATGGCCAAGAGCAGAGAACGCCAGCTGCAGAAAGTAGTTGCCGGCCCCCGCCTGGTTCAGCAGCGCGCCAAACAGCACAAACAGGAACACGAAACCAGAGGACACCCCAAGAGCAACACCAAACACCCCTTCGGTGGTCAGCATCAGGTGGCTCATCGCCTTGTTGACCGAGGCACCCTTCCACTGCACCATCTCCGGCAGCCCGTCCCAGGAGCCGAAGAACACATAGGCCAGAAAGAATATTGCCACCCCCATCAGCGGAAAGCCCAGCGACCGGCGCGCGGCTTCCATCAGCAGCAGGATACCGATACCCGCCATCACCAGGTCCGCAGTGCTGGGAATACCTGTGCGCGACGATACCCCGGCGTAATCCCACGCTAGGTACGAGGCACTTACGGCACCGGCAATGGCCAGCAGCCAGGTCAGCGCCGGGATCCGGTCTCGCGGGCTGGAACGGAAGGCGGGAAAGGCCACAAAGGCCAGGAACACTGCAAACCCCAGATGGATGGCGCGGGTCTGGGTGTCGTTCCAGACCCCGATCCCCAGAATAAACGGCAGCGGCGAGGCGATCCACAGCTGGTAGATCGACCACACCAGCGGCACCGACCACAGCATATTGGCCGAGAACCGGCCCTTCGGCGCGCGCGCACCGGTGTCGGCCTCGGCCACAATGTCCTCCAGCCCGGCGTCACCGGTCCGGGGCGATGTCTTTGACGGGGTTGCTGCATCGGTCACGGCGGGTCTCTCCCTCTTCTTCGTCTTCCGGGGTGAAACAAACGGCCCCCGCATCCAGGGCGGGGGCCGTCAAAGGCGCAGGTGTTATTTCCAACCGCGCTCCTGGTAGTATTTCAGGGCGCCCGGGTGGATTTCCGCGGTCAGCCCGTCAGAGACCATTTCGGACTCATTCAGATTGGCAAACGCCGGGTGCAGCTTTTTGAAGGCATCGAAGTTCTCGAAGATCGCCTTCACCACCTCATAGACCACCTCGTCCGAGGCTTCAGCCGAGGTCACGATGGTTGCCTTGGGGCCCCAGGACGGCAGGTCGTCCGGGTTGCCCGGATACATGCCGCCGGGAATGGTGGCCGCGGCATAGGCGGTGTTCTCGTTCAAGAGCTTCTCGATGCCGGCACCGGCCAGCGGGATGATCTTCACATCGCAGGTCGAGGTTGCTTCCTGGCTCGAACCGTTCGGCAGGCCCGCCGCCCAGATGGTCGCGTCGATCTTGCCATCGCACAGCGCCGCCGCCTGTTCGGAGGACTTCAGCTCCGCCGCCAGGGTGAAATCGTCAACCGACAGGCCTTCGTATTTCATCAGGGTTTCCGCCAGCACGCGGGTGCCCGAGCCGGGGTTGGCGATGTTGACTTTCTTGCCCTTCAGATCGGCAGTCGAGGCAATCCCGGCATCGGCACGCGCCATCACATGCATCGGCTCCGGATGCACCGAGAACAGCGAACGCAGGCCAGCGTAAGGGCCGTCTTCAGCAAACTGGTCGGTGCCGTTGATCGATTTCACCTGCACGTCGGACTGGATCACGCCAAAGTCCAGCTCGCCCGCGCGGATGGTGCGTGCGTTGTAGACAGAGCCGCCGGTCGACTCGACCGAGCAGCGGATGCCGTGTTCCTTGCGGCTCTTGTTGACCAAGCGGCAGATCGCGCCGCCGGTGGGGTAGTAGACGCCGGTCACACCGCCGGTGCCGATGGTGACAAACTGCTGCTCCGCCGCCGCAGCCGAGCCGCCGCTCAGCGCCAGGGCAAAGGCGGCGCCAATGAATTTCGTGGTTTTCGACATGTTTTCCTCCGTGTTTGCTTGATCCAACCGGCCGGGTGAGGCACTCCGCACAGGCGCCGCAGCCCCCGGTCTGCAGGCCGCATTGGGGTAACAGCGCCGCGGCGATGAGCGTGAGAGACGAAAAAGTTCCGCTGCCAGCGTAATTTTTCTGCCGCCCCCTGCGCCTTGCCGCACCGGAAGGGCCGGGCGTAAAGTTGCGGCGCAACACGGATTGAAAGGCTGCCCAGGACGATGACCCGGCTGTTTCGCACCCTCCTGCTGACATGCGCCCTGGCGCTAGCCGCCCTGCGGCCCGCCCTAGCCGCGGAAACCTGGGTGATGGGCGCGATGGAGGATTTCGCCCCCTTTAACTACATGGACAACGGCACCTTCACCGGCATCGACGTGCAGATCATGGACGAGGCCGCCGCGCTGATCGGTGTTACGCTGGATCACCGCCCGGTGCCCTGGAAACGGATGCTGCTGGATTTTGAAGGCGGCAAGTTCGATGGGGTGTTTCAGCTGACCCCGACCGCAGCCCGGTTTGAGAAATGGCACCTGGCCGGCCCCTTGCGCACCACCCGCTCGGTCTATGTGACCCGGGACGACAGCCCGCTGCAGGACATCCGCTCGCCCGCGGAACTGGACGGGCTGGTGGTCGGCCTGGTTGCAGGCTTCACCTACGAGGAAGGCTTTGACAGCAATCCGGCAATCCGGCGCGAGATGTCGCAGGACGATTTCAACAACATCCGCAAGCTGCTTCTGGGCCGCTCGGACGTGATCGTTGGCGGCCACGCCACCCTCGCCTATACCGCCCGGCAACTGAACGCCTGGGACAAGCTGCGGGTACTGCCGACCCCACTGGTCGAACTTGGCCGCTACGCCGCCTTCCCGCGCACCGCCGAGGGCGCCGCCAATGCACAGCGCCTGCAACAGGCGCTGGACCAAATGCACGCAAGCGGCCGCATTCAGGAGATCATGCGCTCCGCCCTGAACCGCTGAGCCTTAACCGATGCGGCGCCTCTCCTTTCAGAAAATGGGCATCACTCCTAAGATCGCCCTTGCCGCGGCAGCGCTCGGGGTGCTCTCGGGGCTGGTCCTCGGCGTTTTCACCCTGGTTCTGGAAAGCAGCCAGCGGGTTGAGACCGCGCGGCTCAACGCCGACCGGGTGGTGCGCGCCACCCTGCCCCGGGCCGAGGTCGCCTATTGGGAGGTCGACGTGCCGGACGTCGGCGCCATCCTTACCGGTCTGCTAGCGGACCCAGTGATCACAAGGGTCTGGATCGAAGACCCTCTGCTCACGGACGCGCTGCGCAAAAGCACCGGCCTGGGCGACCTCTCGGCCGCAGACCCGCCGCCTGCAGGCCCGCCGCTGATCGCCCGCCTCCTTGGCATGCCCGGCAACGAAGCCGAAACCCACAGCTACCCGCTCCTCAGCCCGCGCGACGGCTCCGAAATCGGCCGCCTGAACGTCACCTTCTCCTTCCACGGCGTGCAGGTGGAAATGGTAGCCCGCGGCTTTGTGGTGCTGGGCTCCAGCATCCTGCAGACGCTGCTGGTGACCGCCGTCATCTTCCTGGCCATGCAGCAGACCGTGATCCGCCCCATCGCCCGGCTGCAATCCGCCGCACTGCGGGTGCGCGACGGCCACCGGTTCGAGCTCAAGGGCCGCGACCGGAAGCTGTTCGACGTCAGCCGCCGCGACGAGATCTCCCGCCTTGCCCGCGCTTTCCACCGCACCGTGGGCGAACTGGAGGAAAGCCGCGACAACCTGCAAGGTCTAGTTGATGAGCGCACTCGCGAGCTGGTCACTGCCCGCAACGAGGCAGTCGAGGCTTCGCAGGCCAAATCCACCTTCCTGGCAAATATGAGCCACGAACTCAGAACCCCGATGAACGCCATCATCGGCCTGTCGGAAATCCTCCAGCGTGACGGCTACACCGACCAGACCCACCGCCACCTGACCGACATGCGTGCCGCCGCGGCGCATCTGTCGCAGAATATCGACTCGGTGCTGGACCTCTCCAAGATCGAGGCGGGGGAGCTGAAGCTGGAACAGGTCTGGTTCCCGCTGGACGAGTTCCTCGACACGGTGATGATCCAGACCCGCGCGCTGATGCAGGACAAGCCGGTCCGCCTCAGTTGGGATTACGACCCGGCCTTGCCAAGCAGCATCTGCGCCGACCCTCTGCGGCTGCGGCAGGTGATGATGAACTTCGCGTCCAACGCGGTGAAATTCACCAGCCAGGGTGAAATCCGGCTTGAGGCCGGTTGCACCGCGGGGCCGGATGGCACAACCCGCCTGTCGCTGCGGGTCCGCGACACCGGCATCGGCATCTCCCCTGCCGAACTGGAGGAGATTTTCAAACCTTTCGGCCAGGCTGACAATTCCACCACCCGGCAATACGGAGGTACCGGCCTTGGCCTGTCGATTGCCCAGCGTCTGGTACAGCAGATGGGCGGCCGGCTGGAGGTTGACAGCACCAAGGGCGTAGGCTCTTGTTTCACCCTGCATCTGCAAGTGCCCGCCCGGATGCCGCCCCCCCCGCGCGCGCGCGCAGGGCAGCTGCGCCTCCTGGGCACCACCGGGCCACTGCAGCAGATCCGCACCATGGCCGCGCGCGCAGGCTACGCGCTGGCAGATAATCCCGCCGCGCCCCGGGTCACGATTGCCGAAGACGCCCTCACCTTCGCGCCCGCACCTCAGGACACCCCCGCCAGCCGCATCGCGCTGCCGGTCACCCACAGCGAGTTTCTGACCGCCATGCAAGGACTCGACCACAGCGGTTGGCAATCCTCCGGCCGGCCGGCCCCTTTGGCCGGGCGCGAGCTGCTTGTGGTCGAGGACGACCGCATCAACCTCTCTGTCTTCGTCTCCCTGACCGAGGGCCTGGGCGCTAAGGTCCGTACCGCCCGCAACGGGCTTGAGGCTGTGGAGCAAGCCGCCTGCGCCCTGCCGGATCTGATCGTGATGGATCTGCATATGCCCTTGATGGACGGGCACCAGGCCTTTCAGGTTCTCAAAACTGAACACGGAGAGCAGTTGCCGCCAGTTGTTGCGGCTTCGGCCAACGCAACCTCGGAGGAGCATCGGCGCTGCACCGAAGCGGGTTTTGCCGGCTTCCTTTCCAAACCGGTAGACCCGGCGCGGCTGGAGGAAGCGCTGGTGCAGCTTTTGGCAGAAGACCGGCGGCCAACGGGTCTCAACCAAGCCAAGGGCCGTTTGTTTGCGGGGGGCGATGAGGCGCTTTACCAGCAGAACCTGATGAGGTTTCGTGAACGGCTCAAGGATTGGACGTTGCACTTGTCCCAGCCGGAACAAACACGCAGTGCGGCAGGCATTGCAGAACTCCTGCATGTGATCCGCGGCGCTGCCGGAACGGTTGGAGCCAGCGGTTTGGCCCGTTTGGCAGCGCAGGCAGAATCCGGGCAGGCAGAGGCAGAGGATTTGCTGCCGGTTATGCGCGCCCTTTCGCTGGAGCTGACAAACATCGGGGCAAAGCCCGACAGCGCCGGGCCTGCCGCGGTACCGGCCGTCCAACTGGCCCAATTGATTGAAAACAACGATGTCGCGGCGTTGGGCGTAGCTAGGGAGTTGCTGCGGGCTCAAAACGGCAACGTGCCCGAAGCTCAGTGCAACGATCTTCTCAGTGCATTAGAACGATTGGATTTTCCGTCAGCCCGTGCCGCGCTGGAGATCCTTGCGCATGGGCTTCAGGACGACCGGAACTGATCGATCTCGCCCGCAAGACGGGCCAGAATTCCCTCAGCCCGTTCCAAGCGGTCGGCCCGGCGTGACAACAGATCTGACAAGGCCGCGGTGGATTGGCGCAGCTCGATGTGGGTACGGATCCGGGCACGCAGCACAGCCGGCACAACCGGACGGGAAATGAAATCGCAGGCTCCCAGCTCAAGGCCGCGGGTTTCGTCATCGGGGTCATCCAGGCTTGTCACGAAAATTACCGGGATGTCGGCGAGACTGGCGGTGGCCTTGATCTGGCGGCAGGTTTCATATCCGTCCATACCCGGCATGCGGATATCCAGCAAAATCAGATCCACGGTGTTGCCTGACAGATAGGACAACGCCTTCTGCCCCGAGGTTTGGGCAATCACCCGATAGCTGCCGCACAGCAGGCCATGCAGATGGTGGATGTTCTGGGGCGTGTCATCGACAACCAGAAGAGACGGAAGGTCTTCGCTGTCAGGCGGCGGCACCAGATCTGCCGCACCGGCTGGCCGGCTTGCGGCTTCACCGGCCAGTTCCTGTGCCAAAGCGGCGATGGCCCAAAGATTGGGGGATACCGTACTGAAAAACTGCTCCCCCAGCAGGCCCATCGCAGCCCGGTTGGCATCACGTGCGAAAAGTGTAACTCCAAGATGCGCCTCTAGAGCCCGGATTTGGCGGCTCACAGCCTCACGCGAGACATTCAGTTCTTCTGCTGCGGCAGTAAATGAGCCCAGCCGGGCCGCCGCTTCGAAGGCCACCAGCGAAGTCAGCGGAGGCAGTTTCTTTTTCAGATGTGTCATGGGAAGCCATCTGACGCGAAACCGCCTGTCCGCTCAATAGACGGTGAGGATTTTCCAGCCTTGAACGTCCGGCGCTTGCCAGTTTTCCTTGGCACACATTGAACCGGGTCCGGACAAGAAGCCCTTGGAAACCGATTGCAGCTGTTACCGCTTCGTGGAAACGTCATATAGAGCCGCGTCTGGGACAGCGATGCCGGAAATGGCCGGATGATCGAGGCTTCATGCGCGGGCGCAATTTTGCAAAGGCCGCGGTTGCATCAAAGGGATTGGCGGCAAGATTGGTGCCACCTCCCCGGAACAGCTCAGGTCAGGACGGCTTCGGGCCGGCCGCGCCAATAGCGTCAGTTTTATGCCCGCTGCCCTTTCCTTTCCTGCAGGAGCATTTGCAGTGCACCGTCCGCTGGCACGGGGCGGCCGAAAAAATAGCCCTGGTACTGATCGCAGGCAAGCTGATCAAGCAGCTCGGCATGGCGCTGGCTTTCGACGCCTTCGACCGTTACCTTCAGCCCAAGCTTCCCTCCAAGTGTAACAATTGTTTCGATAATTTCCCTGTAGCGGGCGTTATCAAAGTCAAACCCTTCCAGGAAAACCCGGTCAATTTTCAGCTTGTCAAAATCATACTTCCAAAGGTAGCCAAGACTGGAATAACCGGTTCCAAAGTCATCCATTGCAATGGAAATCCCCAACCGTTTCAGGGCTACAAGCTGGTTTGACACGCATTCCTCATCTGAGATCAGAAGGCTTTCGGTGATTTCCAGCTCCAGGCGGCTTGCCGGGAAATCATGTTCCGTCAGCATATGCTCAACCATCTCGTCCATATCGCCGGATTTAAACTGTGCGGGTGACAAGTTGATGGAGAGGCCGATGTCTTCCGGCCATTGCTTTGCCGCGGTTATCGCCTTGGAGAACATTTGCCGCCCCAAATCCTGAATGAGGCCTGCCTCCTCAGCGACGGGAATAAACTCGCTGGGTGAAATCCGCTTGCCGCAATTGTCGTTGATGCGCAGCAGCGCTTCAAAACCGACGATGGCGCGGGAGTGTTGTGCGACCAAGGGCTGATAGTGAATGTCAAATTCCGACTTGCTGACCACTTCCCGGATGCGGCGTTCGACCTCGCGGCGGCGGAGCATGGCGACATCCAGCTCCCGGAAGTAGGGCTGCCTGTTGTTCCGGCCAAGGCTTTTCGCGTGGTAAAGCGCAAGGTCGGCTGCATGCAGCGATTGCTGTGTGTCGGATTGGGCGCCGGCCAGGTACTGGCCGATACTGACGCTGGCCTGAATTGTCGTGCCTCTATAGGTGAAAGGCTGCCGTGCGCCAGCCAGGATCCTGTCTCCGATCTGCGCGAGGTCCGCCTCGCTGGCATTCGGCATCGCAATCACGAACTCGTCCCCGCCCATGCGCCCGACAAGATCGCCGCTTCGGGTTTGGGAAACAAGTAACGATGCGATATGCGAAAGAAAGGCGTCGCCAAATTCATGGCCGTGCAGATCGTTGATATACTTGAACTTATCGACATCCAGGAAGAAGATGCCGATCTCATTGTACTGTGTTCTGTCGGAGAACCTCGCATGGATTTCAGCATTCAGCGTTTGGCGGTTCAAGGCGCCGGTCAACGCATCCTGCCTGCTGGCCTTGCGCAGATGCTCCTTCTGGGAAAAGGTCTCTTCTCGCTTCCAGACGTAGGCAAGCGTAGGCAGCGCGTACACCAGCGCAAAAACGATCGGCAGGATGGACCCAACCCACTCCAGCAGTTCTTTGTACGGTGCGGCAATGTCCGACTTATCCAGATACAGGTGAATGACTCCCAGTGTCTCTCCGCTGGCATGTTTTGCGGGGACATAGGCATCAACAAAGACATCCACCCCGCCCCTGCGGTTGCTGCGCTCAATCACCACGACCTGGGGGCTGTCTGATGCTGCGACTTGTGCCGCAGTTTCGTTAACAGGGTAATTCTCGCTGTTTTCCAAGACGCCGTCATCGGCAGTGTACTGGATCCGCCCTTCAGCGTCATAGACATTGAAGGCATAGGCGTTGGCGAAAGAAATAGCCGCGTTGATGACTTCGCTTTGCTGCGCGCTCAGGGCATTGCCGGTTAACAGGCTGTCTGCATTGGCGGGCAGGGACGCCTGGAACCCTTCGGCCCAAGCCATGGCATCCATGCGCGCATGATTTTCAAGAGCCTTCCCGATTGCGTCATTGAGAAACAGATGCACGCCGTAAAGGAGCGCACCGGTCAGAGCGACGAGAAAAAACACTGGCACTAGAAACCTGCCCCCAGGGAAGGCGTGCTTGAATCGTTTGACCGGCAACCGCAAGTATTTTGCTTTTTGTCCCAACATGCAGGCACAATCGGGCGGCCACTCTTAAAATGGGATTTTCGGGGGCGATAAAAGAAAATAAAACTGAACATCCGCAGAGAGTGCTTGTCCCCCTGCGGTGTTCGAAAAGCGTTCGCTTCCAAAGCAATCGCCAGGATCAATGAAGTTATCGTTTCTGCAGGGCTGCGCTTTGTGGAAGGCCCCGGGCACTATGTGTGCTTTTGGTTCCTTTATGGCCGCATGTTCACTTGGTCCCGCTTACCTGGCCACAGCAAGGCCCTGCATGCCCCGCGCGCTGGAGGCCCCGCCAAGGGAACTGTCAGAATTGACATAGCTGGCGGAGAGGTAGCCCTCGCTCCAGGCTCCGGAAAACCCCAGGTCATGGCCTTTGCTGCGCAAGGCCTCCGCAATTGCCGGATCAACCCGGTCCTCGATGTTCAGCCTGCCGGGATGGGCCTGGCGCGGAAAGAAGGAGTTCGGCCAGTGCAGAGAGTGGAAGCCCGGCGCGTCGATGGCCTGCTGCGGCGTCTGGCCCAGAACCAAATGCCGGATCAGAAAGGCAAGCTGCCATTGATCCTGCTTGTCGCCCCCAGGGGTTCCGCAGGCCATGTAGCCGGATCCGTCCGCGCGGGTGACGATTGTGGGCGTCAGCGTGGTGCGCGGGCGTTTTCCCGGTGCCAGGGCGTCCGGCGCCTTGGGGTCCAGGCGCATCATCTGCAGCCGTGTTCCCAGGCAGACCCCAAGCTCTGGGATCACCGGCGAGGATTTCATCCATCCGCCTGACGGTGTTGCCGACACCAGGTTGCCCCAGCGATCGGCCACGTTGATATGGCAAGTGTCGCCGCGGACAACCCCGTTGCGGCCTTCCGCCGGCAGGTCATCCTTGGCCACCGTCGGCTCGCCGATCCCGGCCGCCGCCAGTGTTGCGGCATCCATCTTGATGCGGCAGGCAGCGTCATAATCGACAGGGCAGCCAAAACCAGGGATCTGCCCTGGGTTCCAGGCATTGTTTGCTGTCTCATTGATCAACTCCGCCCGCTGGGCGGCGTAACCGTCACTCAGGAGTTGCTCCAGCGGCACTTTCACAAAATCCGGATCGCCGTAGAAACACTCTCTGTCGGCATAGGCTAGCTTCATCGCTTCAGTCAGCAAGTGATAAAATCCGGCGCCGTCCCGCAGCTGCTCCAGGCCCTTTGCCTTGAGGATCTGGACCGCCTGAAGCATCGCCGGGCCCTGGCTCCAGGGTCCGCACTTCTGGATCTGGTACTCGCCAAGCCCGGCTGAGACCGGTTCCTCATAGGCGGCCGACCAGCCGGCCAAGTCCTCTGCCGTGATCAGCCCGCCATTGCGTTGGCCGGTGATGTCGAGGAAGGACTGCGTGGCGCAGAATTCGCTGATGGCCTCCGCCACAAACCCCGCTTTCCAGCAGGTGCGCGCCGCTTCGATCTGCGCTTGCCGGTCCGGCCCGGCAGCCTGGGCCTCGGCCAGAACCCGCTGCCAGGTGGCGCCCAAGGCGGGGTTTTTCAGGAAAGACCCGACCTCCGGCAAAGCGCCGCCGGGCAGGTAAACCGCGGCATTGCTGTGCCATTCACTGCGGAACAGGCCTTCCATCAGGCGGATCGCCTTGGCCAGCCGCGGCACGCAAGGCACCCCCTGCAAGGCGTAACCGATCGCAGGCTCCATGATGGTGTCCAGCGGCAGCGAGCCACAGTCGCGCAACAGCAGCATCCAGGCATCAAACGCCCCGGGGATGGCGGCCGCCAAAAGCCCGGTGCCCGGGATTGTGCTGATGCCCAAATCTTCAAACTTCTGTATCGTCGCGGCGGCCGGTGCCGGGGCCTGGCCGCAGATCACCCGGGTCCGCCCCTTGGCCGCATCATGCAGCATGATCGGCACTTCACCCAAGGGACCGTTCAGATGCGGTTCCGCCACCTGCAGCACCAGCCCGGCTGCCACCGCGCCGTCAAAGGCATTGCCTCCCAGCTCCAGCATCCGCATTGCAGTCTGCGCCGCCAGCCAATGGGTGGAACCCGCGGCGCCGAAGTGGCCGCGCACGTCGGGGCGGGTGGTGAAAGGCGGGTTGAAAGGATCCGTCATGATTTACCCCAGCACATGGGCGCATTTGATCTGCGTATAAAACTCCTGGACATAAGGTCCCTGTTCCTTGGGACCATAGCCCGAGGCCTTGCGTCCGCCAAAGGCGGCCCGGTAGTCGCCGCCCGAGGTCGGCAGGTTGACGGTCACCATGCCGGTGTCCGAGTGGCGTTTGAAATGCTGCGCGTGTTTCAGGGACTGGGTATAGATCGCGGCGACGAGGCCGAATTCGGTGTCATTGGCGAGCGCCAGCGCGTGATCGTAATCATCCGCCGGGATCACACAGCCGATGGGGCCGAAGATCTCCTCCTGCGCGATGCTCATGCTGTTGTCCGCATCAGCAAAAACCGCGGGCGAAAAGTAGAAACCGTCGTGCTCCCGCTGCAGCCGTTCGCCGCCGGTGGTCAAAGTGGCACCGGCCGCCCTGCCCTGGCTGATGTAATGCTCATTAGTGCGCAGCTGGCTTTCATCCACCACCGGCCCGATCACCGTATCCGCCGCCAAGGCATGGCCGACGCGCGCCGATTGCACTTTGGCGGTCAGGCGGCTCACGAATTCATCATAAACGCCCCTGGTCACGATAAAGCGGCTGGAAGCTGTGCATTTCTGCCCGGTGCCGGTGTAAAGCCCGGCAAAGGCCCCGGCGATGGCCGCCTCCATATCGGCGTCATCCAGCACCACCATCGGGCTCTTGCCGCCCAGCTCCAGCTGGATCTTGGCAAAATGTTCAACAGCCTGGCTGGCAAGGCGGCGCCCCACTCCGGTTGAGCCGGTGAAGGAGATCCCCTTGACCCGCTTGTCGGTCACCAAGGCATTGGCCACCCGGCCCGGCGACATCACCAGGTTGACCACCCCGTGCGGCACGCCGCAGCGGTGCAGGATATCCACCAGCGCCCAGGCGCTGGCCGGCACCAGCGAGGCCGGCTTAAACACCACCGTGTTGCCGTAGGCCAGGGCCGGCGCGATTTTCCAGGCCGGGATGGCGATCGGGAAGTTCCAGGGGGTGATGATGCCCACCACGCCCAGCGGCTCGCGGATCACCTCGACCTCGGCGCCATCGCGGATCGAGTCCAGCTTGTCGCCGCGGTCGCGCAGGCACTCGCCGGCGTAAAACCGGAACAGCTGCGCCGCGCGGATGACTTCGCCAGTGGCATCAGCGCGCGTCTTGCCCTCTTCGCGGGCCAGCAGCTCTCCCAGTTCCTCCTTGCGGGCAAACAGCTCGGCCGACACCGCATAGAGGATCTCAGCGCGCCGTGCGACATTGGTGACCCGCCAGGCCGGGAACGCCTGGCTGGCTGCCTCGATTGCGTCTTCCATCTGGGCTTCGCCGCCATTGGCATAAATGCCCACGGTGTCCGAGACATCCGACGGGTTGATGTTGATGTTTTCTGCAGCCCCAGCAACCCACTCGCCGCCGATCAGGTTCTTGAACAGTTCCATGTCACCCCTCCCAATCAGCCGGTCAGGCCCTGGGCCTGGTATTCGGCATAAGCCGCGTCAATAGTGGCGCGGACCTTGGCGATGATCTCGTCGCACTCGGCCTCAGTTATGATCAGCGGCGGCGACAGGCAGATGGTTTCGCGCAACGCCCGCAAGAGGATGCCGTTCTCGGCCGCCTTGGCGTTCAGCATCGCGGGCAGCCCGTGTTCGGGCTGGAACCGGGCGCCGGTTTCCTTGTTCAGGATGAAGTCCATGCCGGCAACCAGGCCGACACCGCGCACCTCGGCCACCATCGAGTGGTCCGCCAGCGCCTGCAGCCCCTCCTGGAACCGCGCGCCAACCTTGCGGACGTTGTCCAGAACGTTGCGCTCTTCCATGATGTTCAGCGTTTCCAGGGCAACTGCAGCCGCCACCGGGTGCGCGCCATAGGTGTAGCCATGGGCAAACATGCCAAAACCCGCCGCCTGCGATTTGATCGCGCCATAGACCTTTTCATTAATCATCGTGGCCGACATCGGAATGTAGCCCGAGGTCAGCTGTTTGGCGCAGGAGATGATATCGGGCTCCATGCCAAAGGTGGTTGAGCCCCACATCTCCCCGGTGCGCCCGAAGCCGCAGATCACCTCGTCGGCGACCAGCAGGATATCGTATTTGCGCAACACTTTCTGGATTGCCGCGAAATAGCCCTTGGGCGGCAGGATCACCCCGCCCGCGCCGATCAGCGGCTCGGCAAAGAAGGCCGCCACCGTGTCCGGCCCTTCGGCCAGGATCATCTGCTCCAGTTCATCCGCCTGGCGCTGCGAGAATTCCTCTTCGCTTTCGCCTTCCAGATGGTTGCCGGTGTACTGCGGCGCGGTGTCCGTATGCAGGAACCCGGGCAACGGCAGGTCGAACCCTTTGTAAAAGTTCGGCAGGCCGGTGAGGCTGGCGCCGATCACCCCGGTGCCGTGGTAGCTCTTGAGCCGGGTAATGATCTTCTTCTTCTGCGGCTTGCCGATAGCGTTGTGGTAATACCAGATGATCTTGACCGCAGTGTCGTTGGATTCCGAGCCGGAGCATTGGAACATCACCTTGGACATCGGCACCGGCGCCATCGCGATCAGCCGCTCGGCCAGTTCCGGAACCGGTGAGGCAACCTTGTGGTGGAAGGCCTGGTAGTAGGGCAAGGACCGCATCTGGTGGGCAGCAGCTTCGGCCAGCCGCTCTTCGGAGAAACCCAGCGACGCGCACCACAGGCCGGACGCCGCCTCGATATAGCGCTTGCCGTCCTCATCGGTGACATAGGCGCCCTCTCCCTGCGACAGGATCAGCGGGCCCTGGTCCTCATGTGCGGTGGGATTGGTTTGCGGATGCAGGTGATAGTCCACATCGCGGGCGGAATTGGTTGCAGCATTGGACGGGTAGGACATTGAGCCGGCTCCTGATTGAGGAAGGCCGCAAGACGGCCGGTTTGGCGGGAGGCTAGGAGCAGCGCCACCATTCCGTCAAATTGCGTTTTTTTGGCTCAGCATAACGCCAGGCTATGCTTGCAGTCGCTTTTGCATGTCCTTTTCGGTGGCCCGGGCCTGGTCCTGCAAATGCGCGATTAAATGGGCGGACAGTTTCGACTGCTGCCAGTGCTCCGGCGTCATCACGCTGGTTTCAAAAGAAAACTCCGGCTCAAACGCGCGGGCAACCAGACCGGAGTCCAGGTGGTATGACGCGGACAGCATGTCCACCAGGGCCACCCCTACCCCGTTCTTCACCAGCTGGCAGGCCACATGAGTGGAAAACGTGTCGATGTAGCGTTTCGGCTTGAATTTCCGGTCTTCCAGCACCCCTTCCAGTGCCAGCCGCCAGCGGTCGAAGTTCTTCAGCGTCACCACATCCTCGTTTTCCAGATCCGCCGCCTCAACGCTCCAGAACTCTGCCAGCCGGTGGTCGCTGCGCATGACACAGACCAGCGGCAGCGACATCAGCGGGCGGGTTTCGATGCCGGGAATGTCTTCTCCTGTCGTTAGCCCCAAGCCGAAATCCGCCCGCCTTGCGGCAACAGATTGCGAAATCCAGCGCGAACTGCGCACCGGCAGGGAAAAAGACACCCCTTCATGCTCGGTCATGAACGGCGCCAGTTTCTCCGGCAGCCAGAACTGTGCCAGCAGCGGCATCGCGGCGATTGTCACCTCCCCGTGGCGGTTGTGCTTCAAATCCTCGGCAAAGCTGCGCAACTGACCCAGGCCGGTGTAAACCCGCCCGATCTGATCATAGAGTGCCTGCCCCTCGCGAGTTGCGATCAGCCGGTTTCCGGTACGGGCAAACAGCTTCAGGCCCAGATCGTATTCCAGCAGTTTCAGATGCTTGGACACTGATGGCTGGGTGACATTCAGCCGCTCGGCGGCTTCTGTAACAGAGCCGTAATCCATGATGGCTTTGAAGATTTCGATCTGGCGGATGTTCATCGTGGCATTCCTTTTTTTAAAACTGGAGTGCAAAAAATGTATTAGAAGCTATCTCCGTCTTACCGCAGTCTTGATCCAGAACACAACAAGCAGAGCCTGCCCGGCGGCAGGGATGGATTGAGACACATGCATGCACTGACGCAAAGCCAGCAGGAGATCATGAACGCCCAGCGGCAGATCTGGCCGCAGGAGCTGAGCTTTCCCGAAGAGGATTTTGCCGCCCGGCTGGCGCGGGTTCAGCAGGACCTGCACAGCAAGGATCTGGACGGCGCGCTGCTGTTTGATCCCGAAAACATGTTCTGGCTGACCGGTTATCAAACCATCGGCTATTTCACTTTTCAGGCCATGTATGTGCCCGCGGCAGGCAAGCCGGTGGTGATCACCCGTGTGGTGAACCGCGACATGGCGCTGGCGCTGCCGACCATTGCCGCCGCAGTGCCGGTGTTCGACACCCAAGACCACATCGCCGTTCTTGCGGAATTCCTGAACCAGACCGGTGCGCGCCGGCTCGGGTTGGAAACCGTCAGCCGCTACCTGAATGTCTCCGACCACCGCCGCCTGGAAGCCGCGGCAGAGGTGCCTTTCACCGACTGGAACGGAACCATCGAGCAGTTCCGCATGATCAAGAGCCCGGCGCAGCTGGATCGGATGCGGGCCGCCGCACGGGCGGTGGAGGCGGGCATTGATGCGGCCTTGAAGGAGATCGCGCCGGGCAAGACCGACAACGACCTCGCCGCGGCGCTGATCGGCGGCTCGACCCGGGCGGGCAGCGAGTATTTTGGCCATCCGCCGATGGTGGTGGCCGGCCCGCGCAGCGAACTGTGCTTTGCGCTTTGGCGCCGCAACACCATCCAGAAAGGCGACGTAGTGCTGCTGGAAGGTGCCGGCGTGGTCGACCGTTATCACGCGCTGATGTCGCGTTCAGCGGTGGTGGGGAAACCAACCGACGAACACAAGGCAACCGCCGAGGCGCTGAATGAAATCCTGGAAACCGCGGTGGACAACATCAAGCCCGGCCTGACCGCCGGTGAGATCGACCACCTTTGCCGCGCCCGCGTCGAGGCCAAGGGGCTGGGCAAATACTTCAAAAGCCGCACCGCCTACGGCATCGGCATCGGCTTCCCGCCGAACTGGGCCGAGGGCCACATCTACAGCATCCGGCCGGACGACCCGCTGGTGATCCAGCCGAACATGACCTTTCACATCATTCCGACAATGTTCCGCGAGGGCTTTGGCATGGCCATCAGCGATAGCGTGTGCGTGACGGAATCCGGGTGTGAAGTGCTGACCCGCTATCCCCGCGACCTGGTTGTCGTGGACTGAAAGCAACGTAATGGGAGGATACTATGCTTGACCAAACCAAAACACTCGCAGCCGCCGCAGCGCTGGCCCTTGCCGGGACTGCAGCCACTGCCGAAATATGGGACATGCCCGCGGCCTATGGCGCCGGCAACCATGTGACCAAGTCCTACATCGCCTTTGCCGAAGAGGTCACCAAAAACTCCGGCGGCGATCTGGAGATCGTGGTGCATCCGGGCGGCTCGCTTTATGCCGGTGCCGAAATCCTGCGCGCGGTGCGCTCGGGGCAGGTGCAGGCCGGCGGCCGCTACATGGGGGCGCATGCCAAGGAAGACAGCATCTTCGGCCTTGATACCGTGCCCTTCCTGGCCACCAATTTCGGCGACGCGCAAAAGCTCTACGACGCTTCCCGTCCGGCCATCGAGGCCGCCTTGGAAGAGCGAGGCATGAAACTGCTGTTCATGGCGCCCTGGCCGCCGCAGGGCCTGTTCCACCGCAATGAAATCAACTCGATGGCGGATATGGCAGGCACAAAGTTCCGCGCCTATGACGCCACCACTTCGCGCCTGGCGGGGCTGATGGGGGCAGTGCCGACCACCACCGAAGCCACTGAGATCAGCCAGGCCTTCTCGACCGGCGTTGCGGATTCGATGATCGGCTCCGGCGCCATCGGGGTGTTCCAGAAACTGTGGGATTACGTCGACAACTTCTACCTGGTGAACGCCTGGATCCCGAAATCCGCCGCCATCGTCAACAAGGACGCCTGGGACGCGCTGAGCCCGGAAACCCAGGCCGTTGTCGAAGCCGCCGCCGCCAAGGCCGAAGCGGACGTCTGGGACGCGGTTGCAGACGTGACTGCAGGCTACAACCAGACCCTGGCGGAAAACGGCATGAAGGTTTCGGAACCCTCCGCGCAGCTGATGGGCGAATTCCAGGCCATCGGTGAAACCATGTCGGCGGAATGGGCCGGGAACGCCAGCGGTGCGGGCAAGGCCGCCATGGATGCCTACAAAGGCAACTGACCCCCGCTTGCCAGTCCTGCCCCGGAGCCATGGGTTCCGGGGCCTTTCCGAAGGAGAATGAAATGCCTGGTTTGTTTCAGTTTCTCGACAGGGCGCTGCACCGCCTCTACCGTTTGTGCGGCTTCCTTGCTGCCGGTTTCATCGCGCTGATCGTGGTGCTTGTCATGATCCGGATCGGCTCCCGCCTCGGCGGCTTTTATATCCCCGGTCTCAGCGAATATTCCGGCTACTGCCTGGCGCTGGCGGGGGCTTTGGGGCTTGCCTATACCTTTGGCGAGCACGGCCATATCCGGGTGGAAATGCTGATCGAAGGGCTGCGGCAGAAATCACGCTTCCGCCTGGAGATCCTGGTGCTGTGCGTCGCCACTGCCTTCTCCAGCTACCTGGCGTGGTACACCGCCAAGCTTGCCTATGTCTCCTACCTTTATGACGACATCAGCTCAAAGTCCGACGAGATCCACCTGGTGATCCCGCAGACGCCGTTTGCCTTGGGCTGGAGCATCTTCACCCTGTGCCTGTTCCACACGCTGATCCGCGCGCTCGCCACCAAAGAGCTGGGCTACCTGCAGCACAAGGGCACCGCAGGGCATTGAGGACCAATCATGTATGAAATCGCACTCACACTCCTGCTGGTATCCTCGCTGCTGGTGTTCCTGGCCGGCGGCCTGTGGATCGGGCTTTCGCTGATGGGCGTCGGCTTCCTGGCGATGACGGCCTTTACCAGCCGCCCCGTCGGCGATGCCCTGGCAACCGTTGTCTGGTCGCACACCTCACTGTGGGGGCTGGCCTCGCTGCCGGTGTTCATCTGGATGGGCGAGATCCTGTTCCGCACCCGGCTGTCGGAGAGCCTGTTCAACGGGCTTGGTCCCCTGATGCGGCGGATGCCCGGCGGGTTGATCCATGTGAACATCGTCGGCTGCGTCACCTTTGCCGCCATCTCCGGCTCTTCCGCCGCGACGCTGGCCACCATTGGCAAGATCACCGTGCCGGAGCTGCGCAAGCGCGGCTACCCGGACAAGATGGCCTATGGCACGCTGGCAGGCGCCGGCACGCTGGGACTGCTCATTCCGCCGTCGATCACCATGATCGTCTATGGCGTCACCGTGCAGGAATCCATCGGCCGCCTGTTCATTGCCGGCATCCTGCCGGGGCTGATGCTCGCCGGCCTGTTCATCGGCTATGTCATGCTGTGGGGCATCTTCACCGAAGAGGGCCGCAAACACCGTGAAGAACGGGCCTCCTGGCGTGAAAAGCTGGCAGGCGCCCGCGAGCTGGCGCCAGTGGTGGGCCTGATCATCGGCGTGATCGGCTCGATCTACCTCGGCATCGCCTCTCCGACCGAGGCCGCCGTCTTGGGCGTTCTGGGCGCCCTGCTGCTGTCGGCCCTGCAGGGCTCGCTGAGCTGGGACAGCTTCCAGGCCTCGCTGATGGGTGCGACCAAGACCACCTCGATGATCATGCTGCTTTTGGCCGGTTCCGCCTTTCTGACGCTCGCCATGGGCTTCACCGGCTTGCCGCGGGCGCTGGCGGACTGGATCGGCGCGATGAACCTGTCGCCCTGGACACTGATTGCCGCGCTGACCCTTTTCTACATCATCCTGGGCATGTTCCTGGACGGGATTTCCGCTATCGTGCTGACCATGGCGGTGATCGAACCGCTGGTGCGCGGCGCGGGCATCGACATGATCTGGTTTGGCATCTTCGTGGTGCTGGTCGGCGAAATGGCGATGATCACCCCGCCGGTCGGCTTCAACCTGTTCCTGGTGCAGTCGATGACCGGCCGCGACATCGGCTTCATTGCCAAATCCGCGATCCCGATGTTCCTGCTGATGGTGGTGGGGGTGATCCTGCTCACCGCCTTTCCGCAGATCGCCCTGTGGCTGCCCGAGTTCATGAACCAGAAGAACTGACACCCCGCCGCCTGGCCTGCAGGCCGGGCGTCAGACCCAAACATCCGGCAACGGTTTTAGAGGCGAAGGCGCAGCTGCCCCGCCGCCATGAGGAGTTTGCTATGTACAGACA
The DNA here is from genome assembly GCF_000813745.1 of Leisingera sp. ANG-M1. Taxonomy (GTDB): domain Bacteria; phylum Pseudomonadota; class Alphaproteobacteria; order Rhodobacterales; family Rhodobacteraceae; genus Leisingera. Next base: position 59,817 of record NZ_JWLC01000035.1, read on the forward strand.
CATCCTGGTCCCGCTGGATCTGCGCCAGCCCAAGGCCCACGCCAAAATCCTGGACACCGTGCAGCAGCATTTCTGCGACGCTCAGGCCGCGCTCCATCTGGTGACGGTGCTGCCCCATGACGAAAGCCTCGGAATTCTGTCGCAATTCATCCCCGAAGGCTTTGAAGAGGCGCAGGAAGCCCGCGCCCTGGAGAGCCTGGAACAGATCGCGGCAGGCCTGGACGGGCGCTTTGTCAGTGTCACCCCGCATGTGCGCAGCGGCAACGTCTATGTCGAGGTGCTGGCCCAGGCGGAACAGGCAAAGGCCGACCTGATCATCCTCGGCGCCCATAAACCCGAACTGAAAGACTACCTGCTGGGCCCCTCTGCGGCGCGCATCATGCGCCACGCGGACTGCTCGGTCCTGGTGGTGCGATAGGAGAAACCCATGACCTTCACACCTGACTTCGACGCTGGCCCGCATGCCCGCGCGCAGCTCGGCTTTATCGCTGTGGCCAACGCCGACCTGACCGAGCGGGACATGTTCCTGACGAAACCTGAAGGGGTCGGCGTGCATTTCACCAGGGTGCGGATGCCCAAGATCTGCACCGTGGACAGCCTGGCGGCGATGGAGGAAGGGCTGGACGATGCCCTCGACACGCTGATGCCCGCCCGCGAGGACACCGATGTCATCTGCTACAACTGCACCGCAGGCAGTTTTGTCATCGGCGAGGACACCATCACCGCCAAGATGCGGGCCAAGCGCCCGGGTGTGCAGGCCACAACCCTGCTGACCGGGGCCGTCACAGCGATGAAGGCGATGAACGCCGGCAGGATCGCCCTGGGCACCGCCTACACCGATGACATCAACCGCATGGAGGCCGGGTATTTCGAGACCCAGGGCATTTCCTGCGTTTCCGTCGAAGGGCTGTCGCTGATGACCGACGCCGAGATGAACCGGGTCACCCCCGAAAGCCTGCTGGCCTTTGCCGAATACGTGGACCGTCCGGATGCGGATGCCGTGTTCCTCAGCTGCGGCGCCCTGCGCTCCATCGAGGTTCTCGACGCCGCGGAACAGCGGCTGGGCAAGCCGGTGCTGGCCTCCAACCAGACCAGCATGTGGCACTGCCTGCGGCTGGCCGGTGTCGAGGACAGGATTCAGGGCTATGGCGCCCTGCTGCGCGATCTCTGAGCAATTCCAGGAGGGTAACTCATGAAAACCATCGGCCAAATCCTGTCCGCCGCCCCGCCCGATGCCATCGCCATCCGCGCGCCCGGCCAAAACGCGCTCACTCACGGCGCCCTTAGCCGCTTTGTTGCCGAGACCGGCGGCGTCCTGCGCCAGGCCGGCATCACGCGGGCGGACCGCGCCGCCATCGTGCTGCCCAACGGCGCCGCAATGGCAACCGCCTTCCTGGCAGTGGCAAACGCCTGCACCGCCGCGCCCCTGAACCCGGCTTACACCCAGGACGAATTCAAATTCTACCTGCAGGATCTGAACGCCAAGCTGCTGATCACCGACAGCGCAGACGGGCCGGCTGCCCAGGCGGCAAACGCGCTGGGTATCCGGGTGGCCGCTATCCGCACGGAGCCAGGTGCCCCGGCAGGCATCTTCTCCCTGCCGCTGGACCCAGGCCCCGCGGTTCCTCTGCAAGAGGCACGCCCGGCGGACGAGGCGCTGGTGCTGCACACGTCCGGCACCACATCGCGGCCCAAGATCGTGCCCTTGTCGCAAGCCAATGTGTCCGCCTCCGCCGCCAATGTCGCGGCCTCGCTGGCGCTGACACCGGCCGACACCTGCATGAACATCATGCCGCTGTTCCATATCCACGGGCTGATTGCGGCGGTGCTCTCGTCGCTGCACGCAGGCGGCAGCATCTATTGCACACCGGGTTTCAATGCGCTGAAAGTTTTTGCCTGGCTGCAGGACGCCGCCCCCAGCTGGTACACCGCAGTCCCCACCATGCACCAGGCGATCCTGTCCCGCGCCGCACGCAATCAGGAGGCGGTCAGCACGGCAAAGCTGCGTTTCATCCGCTCCTCTTCGTCTTCGCTGCCGCCGCAGGTGATGGCAGAGCTGCAAGAGACCTTCGGCTGCCCCGTGGTCGAGGCCTACGGGATGACCGAAGCCGCGCATCAGATGACTTCGAACCCGGTTGAACCCGGCAAGCAGAAACCCGGCTCGGTTGGTTTGGCTGCAGGCCCCGATGTGCGCATCTGGGACGGGACCATCCTGACCGAAGAGGCTGATATTCTAGGTGAAATCGTGATCCGCGGCGCCAATGTCACAGCAGGCTATGAGGCCAACGAGAAAGCCAACGCCGAGAACTTCTTTGCCGACCCCGACGGCAATGGCACCTGGTTCCGGACCGGCGACCAGGGCCGGTTCGATGCCGAAGGCTACCTGTCGATCACCGGCCGCCTGAAGGAGATCATCAACCGCGGCGGCGAGAAGATCTCGCCGCGCGAAGTGGATGAAATCCTGATAGACCACCCCGCAGTGGCCCAGGCGGTGACCTTTGCCGTGCCGCACAAACAGCTGGGTGAGGAACCCGCCGCCGCAGTGGTGCTGCGCGACGGTGCCACGGCGCAGCCGCAAGATATCCGCGCTTTTGCCGCAGAACGCCTCGCGGGCTTCAAGGTGCCGCGCCAAGTGCTGATCCTTGATGAAATCCCCAAAGGCGCCACGGGCAAGCTGCAGCGGATCGGCCTGCATGAAAAACTGAGGCTGGGGGCGGAGGCATGACCCGCATCTGCATCTTTGGCGCCGGCGCCATCGGCGGCTACCTAGCCCATGCGCTGCACAAGGGCGGCGCCGAGGTCAGCCTGGTGGCCCGCGGGCCGCATCTGCAAGCTATTCAGGAAAACGGGCTGACCTTCATTAAGGACGGTGTCTCTGAGACAATCCGCCTGAAGGCCAGCGCCGATCCAGCAGACCTCGGCCCGCAGGACTATGTCATTATCGCGCTCAAGGCCCATTCTGTCTCCCAGATCGCGCCCCGGTTCAAACCGCTGCTGACCAAGGAGACGGTGATTGTCTCCGCCGTGAACGGCATTCCCTGGTGGTACTTCTACAAGGCAGAGACGGGCACCCCAATGGACAACACCTGGGTCGAAACGGTTGACCCCGGCGGCGCCCAATGGAAAGCCTTCGGCCCCGAACGCGCCATCGGCTGCGTCGTCTACCCGGCTTGTGAGGTGCCCGAGCCGGGTGTGGTCCGCCACAAAAGCGGCGATCGCTTCACCCTGGGGGAACCGGATGGCAGCCGCAGCGAGCGGGTGATGCATCTATCCAAGCTGATGCGCGCAGGCGGCCTGCGCGCGCCGGTCAAGCCGCGCATCCGGGATGAGCTTTGGATCAAGCTTTGGGGCAATTGCTCTTTCAACCCGGTTTCTGCCCTGACTGGGGCCAGCCTTGACCTGATCGGCGCCGATGCCGCCTGCCGCACAGTGATCCGCGACGCCATGACCGAATGCCGCAAGGTCGGCGAAGCCGCGGGCGCGCGCTTCACCGTCGGCATCGAGCGGCGCATCCAGGGCGGCGCCGACATCATCGGCCACAAACCCTCCACCCGCCACGACGTCGAGCAGA
>NZ_JWLC01000035.1:64002-64158 GCF_000813745.1 Leisingera sp. ANG-M1
CCCCGACACTCGACACCATCGCCGCCTTGGTCCGGATGCAAGGCCAGGTGCTGGGGCTCTATGAACGCCGCCCGGAAATCGAGGCGCAGATCACCGGGGACTACCTGCCAGCACCCGGCTGACCGCATTGCCCCCAAAACTCCCCCGACTGCACAC
>NZ_JWLC01000036.1:0-41630 GCF_000813745.1 Leisingera sp. ANG-M1
GGCGCTGCCGGTGCGGCGGCAGCGGGGGCGGGGCGGGCGCCCCAAGGACCTGCGGGCTGACCCGCTGCCATGTTTCCCATCTGCTGGGCCAACGCCATGCCCATACCCATTCCCATGCCGGCCCCCATGCCGCTGTTCGGGGTCTGCGCTGCTGCGGTCATCGCTTCGGCAGCCGAGAACTGGGTATAGCGGCCGAGATCACTCAGCACACCCATCTGGGTGCGCTTGTCCATCGCTTCCTCCACCGCAGGCGGCAGCGAGATGTTCTCGATGTAAAGCTCGGGCATCGACAGGCCATACTCGGCCAGGGTGCCGGAAATCTCTGCCGCGACCAGCTTGCCCAGGTCGCCGGTGTTCGCGGCCATATCCAGCACCGGAATGCCGGAGCTTGCCACAACGCGGGAGAACTCCTGCACGATTATGTTGCGGATCTGATAGGAGATCTCGTCCATGGTGAACTCGCCATCGGTGCCGACGATCTCGGTCAGGAAACGGGCCGGATCGGCCACGCGGATGGTATAAGTGCCAAATGCCCGCAGCCGGACGGGCCCGAACTCCGGATCACGGCAGATGATCGGGTTCTTGGTGCCCCACTTCAGATCGCTGAACCGGGTGGTATCGACAAAGTAAACTTCGGATTTGAACGGCGACTGGAAGGCGTGATCCCAATGCTGCAGCGTGGTCATGATGGGCATGTTGTTGGTCTCAAGCATGTAGAGACCGGGGGTGAAGACATCGGCCAGCTGGCCTTCATGCACAAACACGGCCGCCTGGCCCTCGCGCACCGTCAGCTTGGCGCCGTATTTGATCTCATGGCCCTCGCGCTCGAACCGCCAGACCATGGTGTCATGGGTGTCATCCACCCAGTGAATGACATCAATGAATTCGCCTTTGAGAAAATCAAAAATACCCATGCATCAGGTCCTCTTCATGTGGCGGCCTACAGTTCCTGGCCCATCGCCTCACGGGCGAGAATGCGGATCACGGGGCGGGCCTCTTCCAGGCTCATCCCCGTCTTCAGTCTAGGATCATACAGCATCTGCAGCAGTTTTTCGTCAAAGCTGGTCAGCAGCGCAAATTCGTCGTCGTCGTTGAAAATCGAAGGCCGCGCCCGCGGGCTGTCGTTTCTGAGGCCGAGGCCTTGCGCCACTTCCTCATGCACACAGCTCTTGCGCACCAGGTCGGGGTGCTCGGCGCGGATCAGCGCGATGCCGCGGGTATAGGACAGCGGGTCGTTTTGCGGCCCGCCGGCCACCACCAGGCAATAAAAGCTGCGCGGCGGTGCAGCCAGCAGCGACAGATCCTTGGCGCTTATCGCGGGCAGCAGCTCGCGCACCCGTTCGGCCACAAAGGCGCTATCGTCGAGGCTGGCAAAGATCACGTGGAAATTCGCCCGCGCAGCCACAGTGCTGACGGGGTGGCCGGTGATCCGGGCCAGCCGGGCAGTATAGCCTGCTACTGTCTGGCGGTCCGCTTCGCGCTGCTCCGGCGGCACCGAAGGCCCGAATTCCGAGGCAATCCGAACCGGACCGGCCCAGCGGCCTAAACCGCCGGAGATGCCCGAGCCGCCGTATTCGTCGTAAAACGCCAGCGCCTCGAAGCTCTCAGCCAGATCCTCGGCGTCATAAGGCGTGTCCGGCCCGCCGCCGTCAGTGCGCAGCAATCCGCGGGTCAGCAGATCGCGCTGCAGAGCGTTGTAGTAATAGGCCAGCTGGGCGCTGTCAGCGGAAGGAGTGTAGACGGCCGGTTCCGGCGCTGGGAGGGCCTGGGGCACCAGCGATTCCGGCTGGGCAAAAGGCAGGCACGCCGACAGGGCTGCTGCCGCCAGCAGGGCGGCACCGGTTTTCAGAACTCCCATATGTGTCTGCGCCCAAACCACTCCGGTCAGTTCGGCACTGCGGTGCCGGCGGTGTCGCCAACCCCGTCACGGCGCGCCTTGGCAGCGGCCAGCGTGTCGCGCAGCTCGGCTTCCATCTTCTGCAGGTCGGCCTCGGCAGCGGCGCGTTTGGCCTTGCCTTCATCGGCGATGCGCAGGCTGTCCTGGATGGTGCCGATCAGATCGGCATTGGCCTGTTTCACCGCTTCGATGTCAAAGACGCCGCGCTCCATCTCCTGGCGGATCATTTCGTTGGACTGGCGCAGGTTGGCGGCGTTGGACTTCAGCAGCTCATTGGTCAGGTCATTGGCATCGCGTACTGCAGCCGCCGCCTGGGCTGAACGCTGGATCGTCAGCGCCTGAGCCAGCTGCGTTTCCCACAGCGGCACAGTGTTCACCAGGGTCGAATTGATCTTGGTCACCAGCGATTTGTCGTTCTCCTGCACCAGCCGGATCGAGGGCAGGGACTGCATGGTGACCTGGCGGGTGAGCTTCAGGTCATGCACCCGGCGCTCCAGATCGTCGCGGGCCGCGCGCAGGTCGCGCAGCTCCTGTGCCTTCATCACCTGGTCCTCCTCAGCGGCGGCCTGAACTTCGGCCTCCTTGGCAGGGATCGCGGTGCCATCCAGCTCCGCCAGCTTGGCCTCGCCCGCGGCAATGTAAAGGGCCAGCTCGTCATAGAAGCTCAGCGTCTTCTCATAGAGCATATCGAGCGACTTGATATCTTTCAGCAGCGTATGCTCGTGGCCCAAAAGGTCATCGGTGATCTTGTCGATCTGCCCCTGCACGGTTTCATAGCGCGCGGTGAACTTGGCAAAAGGCGCGGCCTTGCCCAGCAGACGTTCCCAGAAGGTTGGCTTGCGCCGCACATCCAGCTCTGAAACCGAAAAGCCGCGGATCGCCGTCACGATGTTGCGCAAGCTGTCGCCCGCAGGCCCAACATCCTTGTTGCGCACATCCGACAGCATCGCCTGGCTGATCGTCTGCAGTTCCGCCTGCGCGGCAGAGCCGAAATGGATGATCGAATTAGTATCCGCCATATCGATCTGATCCATCCGCACCCGGATCGCTTCGCTGGCCTGGGCATCAGCCTGCTCCAGCGGCTGCACCTCGGCAACGGGTTCCGGAAGTTCGATGGCCGTAACCTCCTGCACCAGGGCTTCGGCTTCGGCGGCTTTTTGTTGAATGGCTTCGGACATGAACGGCTTCCTCACTAATCAGTTTTGGTCCAAATGGACCCCTTCGCGCTGCAGCCGGTCGCGCAGCACATCAATTTCAATGGTCAGGTCCGCGCGGTCCTCGACCAGCATCTTGCGGGTGCGCGCGGCAAAGTTCTGTTCCAGGTCATCCAGCAGCGCCAGATAGCCGGCACGCGCCTGAGCATCCTGGCTGCGGGCATAAATGTCGGCGAATTTCACTGTCGCGTCGCGGGCGCCCCGCAGGTAGACCGTCAGGTATTTGCGCGCGGCAGTCAGGTCGCGCGGGTCTTCCTCGACCGTGCGGAACAGGTCGCGGGCAACGGCCTGGAACTGCTCAACCCTCGCTTCAACCGCGCGGTCGCGGGCGCGCAGGACGGCGTCTTTCATTGCGGCAAGGCTCTCTTCGGCCTCATCCACAGCGCGCGCCACGCGGGACTGCTGGAACTCGTCGATGCCCTCGGCGCCCTTGTCCTGCAGCGGGTCGATGCCAAAGGCGGCAATGTGCAAGCCGGCCGTGGCGGCAGCATAGATGGCGGCAATCAGAATGCCGGGCTCTGCTTTCCACGCGGCCAGTGCCGCGCCGCCGCCAGCCAGAACAGCTGCCAGGATTTTGCGGGGCAGGGCGGGTTTGCGGGCCACCTTGCGGGCGTCAAAGGCGGCTTGCGCTTTCAGCCCCTCGCGCAGAAGAAAGGCGCCGCCAATCCACAGGCCTGCACCAACCAGCCCCAAAGCCAGCCCGGTCGCACCGTCGTTCAGGGACAGCAGGGTCAGGATAGCAGGCGGCACAAACATCAGGTTCGCGCGCACGCCCACGGGGTCAACCTGGGCGTTACGGAAAGATTGGCCCGGACGCGAAGCTTGCGGTTCTGACTGTCCTTCCGGGCTGTATTTGCCGCCGAAACGCTGTGCCATGCGGTCAGCCTCCCACGATCCAGCCGGTGCTGAGCCCGAGCATCAGGATCAAAAGGGCGGCATAGGCAATTTTCTGCACGCGGGTCCCCCAAATGGCCGGCAAGAATTAACTGCTGGAAATCTAGGGGATAGCGGGCGCTGTTACTAGGGGGAAGTCCCCGGCAAATGCCTCAGCGCCGGGGATTCTTGCCGATCGGGCGTTTGGCCCCGCCGCGCTGGGCAGGCCGGTCACCGCGCGGGGCTGCGCCTTTGCCTGCAGGTTTGCCCGGGGCGCCCGGACCCTTTGCGCCGGGCCTGCTGCCGGGTTTGCCTGCTGGCTTTCCACCCGGCTTGCCGGTGCGGGAGCGGGTCGGGCGCGCGGGTTTTTCCTCTTCAGGCTCCAGGCCCAGCTGGTCGCGCACCACCCGGGACCGCAGTTCTTCGACTTCGCCCGCTTTCAGGTCGCCCAGCTGAAACGGCCCGTAGGACACCCGCAAGAGCCGGTTCACATTGAACCCGATGTCCTCCATCGCCCGGCGGATCTCGCGGTTCTTTCCTTCGCGCAATCCCACAGTGACCCAGGCATTTGCGCCTTGCTGGCGGTCCAGCGAAACCGTCATCGGCTGAAAGCGTTCGCCCTCAATCACCAGCCCCTTGCGCAGCGGTGCAAAATCTTCGTCCTTGGGCCGCCCGTTGATCCGCACCCGGTAGCGGCGCAGCCAGCCAGTCGAAGGCAATTCCAGCTTGCGCTTGATGCCGCCATCGTTGGTCAGCAGCAGCAGCCCTTCGGAGTTGAGGTCGAGCCGGCCCACCGTCATCACCCTCGGCATCTCTTCCGGCAGCTCGTCGAAGATTGTCTTGCGGCCCTTCTCGTCGCTGTTGGTGGTCACCAGGCCTGAGGGCTTGTGATAAAGCCACATCCGCGGCGCTTCGGCTTCGGGCAGCGGCTGGCCGTCGACCAGGATGCGGTCCTTGCCGGTCACGTTCAGCGCGGGGCTGTCGATCTTCTTGCCGTTTACCGAAACCCGGCCTTCGCCGATCATGCGCTCAGCCTCGCGGCGCGAGGCAACGCCCGCGCGCGACAGCACCTTGGCGATGCGGTCGCCATCAGGTGCCGCGCCCGCCTCGGGTTTGGCAGCCGTCTCGCGTGGCTGGGATTTCGGACCGGGTTTGCCTTTGGGGGATGCGGGTGTTTTGCTCATGCGGCTGCCATAGAGCATTCCGCTGTCTTGCGAAAGCGCGCAATCGCGGGCAGGTAGGGGCATGGCTTTCAAATCGCATATGGACAAGGCACTGGAGCAGGCGCGGCTGGCGGCAGATCGCGGCGAGGTTCCGGTGGGCGCGGTGCTAATTGCTCCGGACGGGCAAGTGGCTGCACTGGCGGGCAACCGCACGCGCGAGCTGAACGATCCGACTGCGCATGCCGAGATGCTGGTGATCCGCGAGGCCTGTGCGGCCTTGGGCAGCGAACGCCTTACGGGCCATGATCTCTATGTGACGCTGGAGCCCTGCGCCATGTGTGCCGCCGCCATTGCGGCCGCGCGCATCCGCCGCGTTTACTACGGCGCCTCCGATCCTAAATCGGGCGGCGTCGCCCATGGTGCCTGTGTGTTCTCCCACCCGCAAGCGCATCACGCGCCCGAGGTCTATGACGGCATCGCCGAAGCGGATGCCGCTGCGCTGCTCAAGGAATTTTTTGCCGCCAAACGCTGATGCAAAACCGCATGACGCTGCGTCCCGGCGATTGCTTGTTGCTTGGCTAGGGCAGTTGTCCTACTTTGTGATTAGGTCAACTGTCCTAGGGTCCGGAAATGCCACAGCCAACTACCAAAGACCGGATTGCAGAGGCCGCGGATCAGCTGTTCTACGAGCGTGGTTTTGAGGCGGCCTCCTTTGCGGATATCGCTGCGGCTGTGGGCATTTCACGCGGTAATTTCTACTATCATTTCAAGACCAAGGACGAGATCCTTGAAGCGGTGATCCGCCGCCGCTTGGCCAATACGCGCGCCATGCTGCAGGACTGGCAGGCACAGGGCGCCAGCCCCGTTGAGCGTATCACTTGCTTCATCCGCATCCTGATTGCCAACCAAGCCAAGATCACCCTTTACGGCTGCCCGGTCGGCACTCTGGTTGCTGAACTGGGCAAACTCGACCACGGCGCGCAAGGGCAAGCCAATGCCATTTTCTCTCTGTTCAGGGATTGGCTCTGCCGCCAGTTTCAGGAGCTGGGCTGCGGCACCCGCTCGGAAACGCTTGCAATGCACCTCTTGGCGCGCAGCCAAGGGGTAGCGTCGCTGGCGCAGGCCTTCAAGGACCCGGAATTCATCAACAGCGAAGTCGAGCAGATGCAGGACTGGCTTGCGGAGCAGATGCCTGCTGCGGCCTCTGGCTGACATCCATCAAAGGAGACGACATGTATTTCATATTGCTAACATTCGCCGCGCAGAAAGAACGCCTGGCCGAGTACCTCGAAGGCCACAAAGCCTGGCTGCAGCAAGGGTTCGCGGACGGTGTGTTCCTGGCCGCCGGCTCCATGACCGACGGCGAGGGCGGCGCGATCCTTGCAGTTGGCGAAAGCGAAGAGGCCTTGTTTGCCCGCGTGGCTTTGGATCCGTTTGTGTCCGGCGGTGTTGTTGAACCCGAAATCATCGGCGTGGCACCAACCATGATGGATCCGCGGCTTGATTTCCTGCGAGCGGGCGAATGAGCCGCTTGTTCACTGCTGCTGATGGCCAGCCGCGTTGCGCCTGGGCTGGCTCGGCTCCGGATTTCCTGCGCTATCACGACGAGGAATGGGGGTATCCCGTCGGCGATGACATCCGTTTGTTTGAGAAGGTCTGCCTGGAAAGCTTTCAGTCCGGCCTCAGCTGGCGCACGATCCTGGACAAGCGCGAGAATTTCCGAGCCGCCTTTGCCGGGTTTGACTTCAATAAGATGGCCAAGTTCGATGAAACGGATGTGGAGCGGCTGCTGCAGGACAAGGGCATCATCCGCCACCGCGGCAAGATCGAGGCGGTGATCAACAACGCCGCCCGTGCCCAGGAACTGGTGGCCGAGGCGGGGTCGCTGGCAGCTTTCTTTTGGAGTTTCGAGCCCAAGCCCGAGGACCTGCCGGAGCCGCAGACCGCCTCCACCAGCCCCGAATCCGTAGCGCTCTCCAAAGCGCTGAAGAAACGCGGCTGGAAATTCGTCGGCCCCACTACCGCCTTTGCGTTCATGCAGGCGATGGGGCTGATCAATGATCACGCCCATGGCTGCACATGCCGCGAACGGGCTGCTGCCGCGCGCAAAGCCTTCTTGCCGCCTGCGCTGAAGGCCGCTGAATGACAGAACCGCGCCGGGCCGTCAGGCCCGGTGCCCGGCCCAACGGGCGCGGATCTGCGCAGCGGATCCGGCGGCGGGCGGGAGCACCCGGGCCGCCGCAATCGTCCCGGTCAGAGCTCGATCGCTTTCATCACTTCCGGCTCGATCACCTCGACCCCCGGCAGGCCCTCGATCAGCTCCTGTGCTGACTGCTCCAGGATCGGGAAGCTCTTGTAGTGGCAAGGGATCACCGTCTTGAAATTGAAGTACCGCTTGGCGGCATAGGCCGTGGCCTTCATGTCCATGGTGAAATGCCCGCCCGCGGACAGGATGCCGACGTCCGGTTTGTAGTAATCGCCCATCCAATCCATGTCGGCCATGATGTCGGTGTCGCCGGACAGGTAAACGGTCTTTCCTTCGGCGCGGATCATGAAGCCAACCTCGCTGCCGCCAGTGCGCAGCCCTTCGGGCGTTGAAAAGGTCGAGCTGTGCGATGCTGGCACCATCGACACTTTCACGCCGTTCAAATCCACCGTGCCGCCTTTGTTGAAACCAACGGTCTCCACCCCTTCGGTTTCTGCCCACAGTCCCATCAGGTCGTATTGCCCCACAACCGGAACTCCCAGCCGTTTCGCCAGCGGCAGCACATCTACCACGTGGTCGAAATGCACATGGGTCAGCAGGATATGGGTGGCACCGGCAATTGCCGCCTCGTGGCTCTCCTCCGGCAGCACCGGATTTCCGGTCAGCCAGGGATCCACCAGCAGCACTTGGGCTTCGGTTTCAATGCGGAATGAGCCATGGCCCAGCCAAATCACTTTCATCTCGAAATCTCCTCCCGATGTATTTGCCCAAAGCCTATCAGGCTGGAGGTGAAAAAGAATGCGGACGTGCCGGCAATTTCCGCATAGCCCATCATTGCGCGCCGGCAGCCCCAAGCAGGCTTGCAGGCAGGCCGGTGCGGCGGTAAATGCCTGAGTAACACGAGATGAGGGTTTCCATGTCGATTGACCAAAGCACCGCCGCCAAGGTGGCCAAACTGGCCCGGATCAAGGTCGAGGACGACGCGCTGCCGGCGCTGGCAGACGAGTTCAACAATATCCTGGGCTTCATCGAACAGCTGAACGAGGTGGATGTTAGCGGCGTTGAGCCGATGACCTCGGTCACCCCGCAGCGGCTCAAGCGCCGGGTGGATGAAGTCACCGATGGCGGTCAGCAGCCCAAGGTGCTGGCCAATGCGCCGGACGCCCGCGAAGGCTTTTTCGCAGTGCCCAAAGTCGTGGAGTAAGAGACATGAGCGACCTGAACAAACTGGGCCTGGCCGAGGCCCGCGATGCGCTGCGCAAAGGCGACACCACCTCCGTCGAGCTGACCGAGGCCTGCCTCAAGGCTATCGACGCCGCAGACGCTCTGAACGCCTTCGTGCACAAGACGCCCGAAGTCGCCATGGAGCGTGCCAAGGCCGCGGACGAACGCATCAAGGCGGGCGATGCCCCCTCCATGTGCGGCCTTCCGGTCGGTATCAAGGACCTGTTCTGCACCAAAGGCGTAGCCTCGCAAGCGGCCTCCGGCATCCTCGAAGGCTTCAAGCCCGAGTATGAATCTACGGTGAGCCAGAAACTGGCCGATGCCGGCTCTGTCATGCTGGGCAAGCTGAATATGGACGAGTTCGCTATGGGCTCTTCCAACGAAACTTCAGTCTACGGCAACGCCGTCAGCCCCTGGCGCCGCGACGGCGACGAAGCCCAGATCACACCCGGCGGCTCCTCCGGCGGTTCTGCTGCTGCAGTGGCGGCCGATCTGTGCCTCGCGGCAACCGGTACCGACACCGGCGGCTCGATCCGCCAGCCCGCCGCCTTCACCGGCACGGTCGGCATCAAGCCGACCTACGGCCGCTGCTCGCGCTGGGGCATCGTTGCCTTTGCCTCCTCGCTGGACCAGGCCGGCCCGATGACCAAATCGGTGCGCGATGCTGCCATCATGCTCGAAGCCATGTGCGGCCACGACCCCAAAGATTCGACAAGCGCCGAACTGGCGGTGCCGGATTTCGAGGCGATGCTGACCGGCGACATCAAGGGCAAGAAAATCGGTATTCCGAAAGAATACCGGATGGACGGCATGCCTGAGGAAATCAGCAAACTCTGGGCCGATGGCGCCGAGATGCTGAAGGCCGCTGGTGCAGAGATCGTCGACATCTCGCTGCCGCACACAAAGTATGCGCTGCCTGCGTACTATGTGATTGCTCCGGCTGAGGCCTCCTCGAACCTGGCGCGCTATGATGGCGTGCGCTACGGCCACCGCGCCGCGCTGGAAGCAGGCGATGGCATCACCGAGATGTACGAGAAGACCCGCGCCGAAGGCTTCGGCTCCGAAGTTCAGCGCCGTGTCATGATCGGCACCTACGTGCTGTCGGCAGGTTTCTATGATGCCTATTACAACCGCGCCCGCCGCGTCCGCACCCTGATCAAGAAGGACTTCGAGGACGTCTTTGCCGCTGGTGTCGATGCGATCCTGACCCCGGCCACCCCCTCGGCGGCCTTTGGCCTGGGCGAGATGACCGAGGCGGATCCGGTGCAGATGTACCTGAACGACGTCTTCACCGTCACTGTGAACCTGGCGGGCCTGCCCGGTGTTGCAGTGCCGGCCGGCCTGGACAAACAGGGCCTTCCGCTGGGCCTGCAGCTGATCGGCAAGCCCTGGGAAGAGGGCGATCTGCTGAACACTGCCTATGCGCTGGAGAATGCCGCAGGTTTTGTAGCCAAGCCGCAGCAATGGTGGTAAACCTCTGCTCAAGCAATTGAGCAGAGCTGACAGGTACCCCATGCGCGTCTTCGCATCTTATGCCGCCGCAGGCAGCCTTCTGGTTATGGCTGCCTGTTCCCCGCAAGTTCCCGACAGCGCCGCAGGCGTTGGCATCGACGGCGACCCCTTTGCGCCGCCGCCTGCTGCCGGCACCACCATCACCGGCGCGCCGCTGGTGCCGCCCGCGCGGGTCTCCACCGAGCCTTATCAGGTCACCCCTGCGCCGCGCAGCCCAGGCTCAACCGCAGCAGCCGGCACATTCGCAGCCGCCGCGCCTGAGCCCGCTGCCGCCGCCCCCTCCTATCTGACCGATGACGACATCGCACGCGAGGCGGCCGCCGCCCTGGCTGCGACCCAGGCCAACTCCGGCGTTGCGCCGCTGGAGGCCAGCCCCTCCAACCCGGCACCGCAAGCTGCCGGGAACCCCAGTATCTCTGACGAGAATGATTTCCAGGCGGTGTCCTCCCGGCAGTCGATCGAAAGCGATGCAGCCCGGCTGGAGCGCCAGAAAGCGCAGTACCAGCAGGTGCAGCCGGTGGCAGTGCCGCAGCGGACCGAAAGCAGCGGTCCCAACATCGTCCGCTACGCGCTGAGCACCAGCAACCCCAAGGGCGTGCGTCTCTACAGCCGCTCCGGCATCAACCTGAAAGCGCGCAACCAGCGCAACTGCGCCGAGTTCGCCTCGCCTGACCAGGCCCAGGTCGCCTTCCTGGAGCAAGGCGGGCCGCAGCGCGACCGCAAGGCGCTGGACCCTGATGGCGACGGTTTTGCCTGCGGCTGGGACCCGGCACCTTACCGGCTGGCCGTGCAGAACTGATGGCTGCTAGCGGGCAGCAGCCTGACCAGCCGGGTGCCCTTTGGTACCCCAGTCCGAATTTCGGGCCTCGCAGGGACGGTTTGACGCCGTCCCTGATCGTTTTGCACTACACCGCCATGGACAGCGCTCAGGCAGCGCTGGAGCGGCTCTGCGACCCTGTGGCGGAAGTCTCTGCCCATTACCTGATCGGCGCGGATGGCGCACTCTGGCAGATGGTGGCCGAGCAGAAGCGTGCCTGGCACGCTGGTGCCGGAGAATGGCACGGCCAAAGCGACATCAATTCCCGCTCCATAGGCATTGAGCTCGATAACTTGGGCTGCCATCCGTTCAGCGCGCCGCAGATGGCCGCGCTTGAACGCCTGATGCACGGCATCATGCAGCGCTGGAACATCCCGCCATCAGGCGTCATCGGCCATTCCTGCATGGCGCCCGGCCGCAAGTCCGATCCGGGCCCGCGATTTGACTGGGTGCGGCTGGTGCGTCAAGGGCTGGCTGCAGACCCCGCACCCGGCACAGCGCCCAAAGACGTATCGCCGGAAACATTCCGCAAGGCTGCGCATGCCGCGGGTTTCACGGCCTCTGCGGATGATGCTGCTTTGCTGCAGGCCGTGCGCCTGCGTTACCGGCCCGGGGGCAGAGGGGCTTTGGTGCCGGAGGATCTTGCCGCGCTTGGTCTTCAGGGGCTCTGAGGCCGGTTTTTGCGAGGCTCTGCCTCACGCTCCGGGATATTTGAGGCAAGAGGAAGGCCAGCCTTCTTCCTCTTGCTATAAATATCCTGGGGTGAATTGGCCGCAAGCCAAGAGGGGCAACGCCCCAAATGCAAAACTATCCGCTTGACGCCGCGCGCCGTTGTTCCTACCCCTCAGCCCGCGCAGAAGGCTGGATGGCCGCGGGGGGCGCAAGTCCCGCGAGGAAAGTCCGGACTCCATGAAGCAGCGGTGCCGGGTAACGCCCGGGCGGGGGAACCCGACGGAAAGCGCCACAGAAAACAGACCGCCAGCCCCCGGGCTGGTAAGGGTGAAACGGTGGGGTAAGAGCCCACCGCGCCCCTGGCAACAGGGGCGGCACGGCAAGCCCCACCGGGAGCAATGCCAAATAGGGTCCCCGCGCGGGCAGGTTCCGGTTTCCGGAAAACCGCCGCTAGGTTCGCTTCAGCCGAGAGGGACCGGGTTGGCAGCTTGAGCGGCGCAGCAATGCGCCGCCTAGATGAATGGCCATCGATCCCTGCCTTACGGGGCAGGGGGGACAGGATCCGGCTTACAGGCCTTCTGTGCATAAATCCCCCGGGCAACAGGCCGAATCCTGTTGACTTGGGGGCTGAGGACGGTAAAAGCCGGGCTTCAGATAGGAATTTACCGAGAGGCCCCTGCCTTTTCGGACGCAGGAGAAGCACCATGGCGAAGCCGACCACCATCAAGATCCGCCTGAACTCGAGCGCGGGCACCGGCCACTTCTATGTGACCAAGAAAAACGCACGCACCATGACCGAGAAAATGGTCGTCCGTAAGTACGACCCGGTTGTGCGCAAGCACGTCGAGTACAAAGAAGGCAAAATCAAGTAAGCCTTGCCTTCGGCACAGATTGGGAACGGGTCGCGCCAGCCGCGGCCCGTTTTCTTTTGCCGTACCCCCTGAGCTGCTTCGAATTGTTGGAAAATGCCAAACGGTTTTCCCAGCGGCACCATCGGCCAGGGCACGTTTCCGCCGCATTCCTGGTCTAGCTTGGCGCCAGTGGTTTAAAGAACATACGGGTGGATGTGCGGTGAAGGTGATCATCTATACTGCGGTGCTGGCAGCGGCCGGGGCGCCGGTCTCCAGTTCCTTTGCTGCGGGCACGGCGGTGCCCGCAGCACCAGCGGTCGAGGCGAAACTGCTGCCGGCGCAGCAGCCGGCTCAGGCAACCGCGAAGGGGCTGGCCGTGCCCTCGGACCGGGCTGTGGTCGATAAGATTGTGCGCTTGCAGGGGCGGGAGCTGACCTTGTGCCTGGTGCGCTCCGGCAGCGCCGGCATGGCGGTGCTGAGCGTCCCGGAAAACAGTTCAGTGCCCGCCCTTCCAGAGATTCCGGATGCCGAATTCCTCGATCTGGTTACGAAGGTCTCAGGCTGCGATCCGGACGGTGAAGTCCGCGAGGTGGCAAGCCACCGCGGGACAATTGCCATTTCCGCCGATCTGGATTGCTCGGCGGCCGGGTCCTGAGGCCGGCAGCCTGGATCTACGCCCGCCACTCCGCCATGGTCAGAACCGGCTCCATCCCCATGCCCTTCATCAGCGCCGCCGAGGCCGTGTTGAAGGGGGCATAGGTGGCGGCTACCACCGTGGCGCCTGCCTCCAGAGATCTTGCCTTCATCTCTCCTAGCAGGGCCTTTCCCACACCCATGCGGCGCCAGGCTTCGGTCACCGAGATATGGTGCAGCATGGCCCGGATTTCGGCTGCGCGGACAGGCAGGGCAGGGCGATCCTGCAGTTCATAGATGACATAGCCCAGCAGGGCTCCCTGCGGGCTCTCCGCCGCCAGAGCAGAAACACTCTCCTCCTTCAGCCAGCCCTCCAGCCATTGCGCCAGTTCAGCGCTGCCTGGTTCCGGAATGTGGCGCTCGGGCTGGTAGGCGGCATGCAGCGCGTGCAGGTCCTGCAGCAGCGGCAGCAGGCGCTTGGCGTCTGCAGCGGGAATTTCAATGATCTTCATGGCGAATTCCTTCTTGTTATCTTTGCGCAAAAGAAGAGGGGCGGATCGTTGTGATCCGCCCCTCGCTGTCTTTGGAATGTGGTGTGCGCTTATTCGCGGTTTCCAAGCAGCTGGAGCAGCATCATGAACATGTTGATGAAGTCCAGGTAGAGGCTGAGAGCGCCCATGATCGCCGATTTCGCCAGCCACTCCTGATCGCCAGCATGGGCCATCTGCAGGTAGTCGTTCTTGATACGCTGGGTGTCATAGGCGGTGAGGCCTGCAAAGATCAGAACGCCGATCACCGAAATCGCAAAGGCCATGGCCGAGGAGGCCAGGAAGATGTTGACGATCGAGGCCACGATCAGGCCGATCAGGCCCATGATCAGGAAGGCGCCCATGCCGGACAGGTCCTTCTTGGTGGTGTAGCCCACCAGCGACAGGCCGGCAAAGGCGATCGAGGTGATCAGGAACACCTGCACGATGCTCTCGCCGGTGAACACCAGAAAGATCGAGCTGATCGACAGGCCCATCACAGTGGCAAAGACGTAGAAAAGCAGCTGCACGCCAGCAGCGGACATGCGGTTGGCTGCGGCGCCGATGCCAAAGACAAAGGCCAGCGGGGCAAACATGATGACCCATTTCAGCGGTGAGGCGTAAAGCGCATAGCCGATATTGGTCAGGTACTTGTCAGCGCTCAGCTGGGCCACGGCGTTGGCCGGGTCGGCAGTGACGGCCAGCCCGGCAATTGCCCAAGCCGCCAGGAAAGTGATGAACGTGCCTGCGGCCATGGTGCCGTAGACTTTGTTCATGTGGGCGCGCAGGCCCTCGTCAATCTGCGCGGCGCGTGCGCCGGCGGCAGACCGGATGGTGTCAAATTGTGCCATCTGCAATGGTCTCCGTAAATTACTCCCTTGCTGCCGGCGCGCGAACAGGGCCGCGGCAGGCAGCTTTCCCGGTAAATATCGGGGGAAGCGCGCTTTGGTTCAAGTATTTCAGGTAAGAATTGCCGGAAAAAACAAGCAAACGGGCCGCATTTTTGCGGCCCGCTCCCAACAGCGGCTTGTACCGGCCGTCTGAGGGCTCAGCAGCTCCAGTGATCCGGCGCGCTCCAGGCCCCGCGGCGGGCCTCGGCCTCGGCTTCCGCCCGGGTCACGCCGATGTCCTCCAGGGCGCGCGCGTCGAGCTTGGCCAGCTGGCGGCGCTGGCGCCAGGCGGCCAGATGCAGACCTATGCGGGCGGTCAGGGACAGGCGCGGCTTGGCGGCGGTGCAGGGGACGGAGCGGGTGGAGGTCAGGTAGGTCATGGCGCGGATCCTTCAGTTAAGTTTGTGATGGTTCCCTTTCGGGTGATCATTTCTGTTGATGAATATGGGGGTGTATGGCATATTTTGAAAGCGAATGTTTTTGATGCAACTCATCAGGTGTCGTGATGGTTAGAAATCTTGATATCACCACGCTCCGCTCCTTTGTGGCGGTGGCGGACCATGGCGGGGTGACCCGCGCCGCGGGCTTCCTGCATCTCACCCAGTCGGCGGTGTCGATGCAGCTGAAACGGCTGGAGGAGCTGTTGGGGCTGGACCTGCTGGACCGCTCCGGGCGCAGCATTGCACTGACGGCGTCAGGCGAGCAGCTCCTGGCCTATGCCCGCCGTATGGTGGCAATGAATGACGAGGTGATCGCGCGGCTGACTGATCAGGCCTTTGAGGGCGAGGTGATTCTCGGGGTGCCCCATGACGTGGTGCATCCGGTGATCCCGCAGGTGATGCAGCGGTTCAATGCCAGCTACCCGCGGGTGAACGTCAATCTGTGCACCTCGAACACCCGCGAGCTGAAGGCGGAGTTCGCGCGCGGCAAGATGGACCTGATCCTGACCACCGAAACAGGGGCGGGCGAGGGCAGCGAGACCATCCACCAGATGCCGTTGCGCTGGGTTGGCGCAGTGAACGGATCGGCCTGGCGGCAGCGGCCGCTGCGGCTGGGGTTCTGCCGCAAGTGCATTTTCCGCACTGAGGCGACCGCGGCGCTGGATGCGGAAGGCGCGGCCTGGGAAATGGCGCTCGACAGCGATTCCGACCGCACGGTGGAGGCAACCGTCAGCGCAGATCTCGCTGTCGGTGTGCTGCTCGAGGGCACCCAGCCGCCGCATCAGGAGCTGATCGATCACGGCGGCACCCTGCCGGAGCTGCCGGTTCAGCACATCAACCTCTATGGCGCCGAAAAAGTGCGGGCGCCCTTTGTCGAAGAGCTCGCTGCGCTGATCCGCCAAGGCTTCGCCGCCATGCGGCCGGTGCCGCTGCGGGCGGCCAGCTAAAGCCGCAAAGCAGAGGGCTGGAAACAGAAGCGGGGGAGGTGCTCCCGCGCCCGCAGGATGCCCTGGCTTCGCCAGAGCCACCTTGGCGGCCTT
The DNA here is from genome assembly GCF_000813745.1 of Leisingera sp. ANG-M1. GTDB lineage: Bacteria > Pseudomonadota > Alphaproteobacteria > Rhodobacterales > Rhodobacteraceae > Leisingera. The sequence goes on from NZ_JWLC01000036.1 coordinate 15,960, forward strand.
GGGCCAGGCTCAGCGCTTAAGGCGCTGAGCCTGGCCCAACGGGAGCGGTGCATTTTCAAATGCGCTTGCGACGGGCGGGAGGACCGCCGGGAGAGGCGGCGCCGGGGATCAGCTGGTGCTGTCCATAGTGATGACAACTTTGCCGGTGGATTTCCGGCTGCGCAGCAGCTCCAGCCCTTCGGCGGCCTGCTCCAGCGGCAGGGTGTGGCTGATGTGGGGTTTGATCCGGCCCGTGCTGTGCCACGCAAACAGTGTCTCAAAAGACTGCCGCACGGCTTCGGGGCGGAACTTCATGTAGCCGCCGAGATAGAACCCGATCACGGTCAGGTTTTTCACCAGCAGATGGTTGGCGGGAATTTGCGGAACCTCGCCCCCGGCAAAGCCCACCGGCAGCAGCCGTGCACCCGGGTTGGCAGAGCGGAAAGCGGCCTTCCAGACATCGCCGCCAATCGCGTCATACACCACGTCAGCGCCGCCCAGCCCCTTTACGGCGGCGCGCAGGTCTTCATCGGCGTCGATCAGGTGGTCAGCGCCGGCCGCTGCAGCAACCTCCAGCTTGTCCTTGCCGCGGGCCTGGGCAATCACCGTTGCCCCCATAAGCTTGCCGATTTCCACCGCTGTCAGGCCAACGCCGCCGGCGGCCCCGGTAACCAGCAAGGTCTCCCCGGGCTGCATTCTGGCGCAGTGATCCAGCGCCATATGGCTGGTGCCATAGGCGATCTGCAGCGCCGCCGCATGTTCAAAACTCATAGTGTCAGGGATCCGGATCAGACGTGCGGCGTCGAACACCCCTGCTTCGGCGAGCCCGCCGGAACCGCCGAATACCGCCACCCGGTCGCCGATGGCAAATCCTTCAGCGCCGGGGCCAAGCGCGGTGACAACGCCAGCGGCTTCCAGTCCAAGGGTGAAAGGCGGCTCCGGCGTATCCTGGTAACTGCCCTTGATCATCAGCAGATCAGCAAAGTTCAGCCCGCAGGCACGCAGCGCAACAGCGGCCTCTCCGGGTCCTGGCGGCGGACATGCAGCCTCCGTCAGGACCGGGGCGCTGCCTGGGGCGGGAACCTGGAAAACTCTCATGATTTTTTCCTCACCTTTTGCGTGAATCAGTGTGATTCGCGGGGTCACACTGGCGGGGCTCCGCAGGGGAGCGCACCTCGCTATTTTTGGGGAGGTACGCGAACGGCAGCTGATTGGCAATAAAACGTTTAGAAAAATGATACATGAAATCATGCGCTTGGGCTTCGGCGGCCGGCCGGGGGCGACGGCAGCCTTGCAATCAATCGCAAGGGTTGTACACTTTTGCGCAGAGGTTGAGCTCAGATCGCTCTGATGGGGAAACATGTTTCCGGTACGGATTTGACTTCACCGGAACAGGTTTATGGAATGCAGCGGTCCGGGTTGCAGCCGGATTTTTGAGACTAGGAGAAACGCATGGCTCATCCCGTTGACGTGCATGTGGGAAAGCGTATCCGCCACCGCCGGTGGCTGATCGGCATGACGCAGCAGCAACTCGCCGAACAGGTCGGCATCAAATTCCAGCAAATTCAGAAATATGAAACCGGTGCAAACCGGGTCAGCGCCTCCCGGCTCTGGGACATCTCCGATGCCCTCGAAGTGCCGGTCAGCTTCTTTTTCGAAGGGCTGCAGGAAGAAGGCAAAGCCCCGGCTGAGAAAGCCGCGGTGCCGGAGGACCTGATGGGGGACAAGGAAGCGCTTGATTTGGTGCGCTCCTATTACGCAATTCCGGAAAACCAGCGCCGCCGCCTGTTTGAACTGGCCCGCGTGCTGAGCGACGCGGCCTGAAACCGGGACGGCGTCTAAGACTGTCTTTGCGGCGCAATCCTTGCAGAAGGCGGGATTTGCGCTTGCAATAAAAGCGGCCGGGTGGCACCCCTAAGGGCATGACACAGGCCGCCTTTTCCGATCTTGATGTTGCGCACAGGATGGCAGACGCAGCCCGCGCCGCCATCCTGCCGCATTTCCGCACCGCTTCCCTGAATGCTGAGAACAAGCTGGCCGGCGGGTTTGATCCCGTCACCGTGGCCGACCGCGCAGCCGAGCAGGCGATGCGGGCGGTGCTGGCGGAACTGCGGCCCGAGGATGGCATCCTGGGGGAGGAGTTTGGCACCGAACAAGGCAGCTCGGGCCGCACCTGGGTTCTGGACCCGATCGACGGCACCCGCGGTTTCATCAGCGGCACGCCGACCTGGGGTGTGCTGATAGCACTCGCGGACGAAAACGGTCCCTTTCTCGGGGTGATCGACCAGCCCTACACCGGTGAACGGTTCTGCGGCGGCCCTGATATCGCCTCGATGACGGGCCCGCTGGGCGAGCATTCCTTGCAAACCCGCACCACCGCAGCGCTGGAAGATGCCATTCTGTTCACCACCTTTCCGGAAGTCGGCACTCCGGAAGAACGCGCTTCCTTTGAGCGCGTAGCTGCCTGCGCCAAGCTCACCCGCTACGGAACCGATTGCTATGCCTATGCGCTGGTGGCGGCCGGGCAGGTTGATCTGGTGATCGAGGCTGGCCTTAATCCTTACGACATTCAGGCGCCGATTGCTCTGATCCAGGCGGCGGGCGGCATCGTCACCGATTGGCAGGGCAATCCGGCCCACAACGGCGGCCGTGCCCTGGCGGCTGCCAATGCGGAAATTCACGCCGCAGCGCTGGAACTGCTGCGCCAGTCCTGAACTCGGCCGGTCCTGAACTGCTTGAAACCGGCTGCCCCGGGCTGTAGCCTGCGCCTCAGGCCGGTTCTTTGCCCGTTTTCCATCGGCTGTCACACATTCCTCTGAAGCGGGCTGCCAAAAGGAGTGTGTGACTATGGCAGAAATTCTGATTCAAAATGCGGACACCATTCTGACGATGGATGACCGCCGCCAAGTGCTGCGTGGCGCCGATGTGCTGATCCGGGAGGGGCAGATCGCGGCCATAGGGCAGGGGCTGGAGACAGCCGGCGAAATCGTTTCAGGCCGCGGCTGCGTGGTCACTCCGGGCCTGGTGAACACCCACCACCACCTCTACCAGAACCTCACCCGCGCGGTGCCGGGCGCGCAGGATGCGCTGCTGTTCGGCTGGCTCCAGCGGCTCTACCCGATCTGGGCGCGCTTCACCCCCGACGAGATGTTTGTCTCCGCCCAGCTGGGCCTGGCGGAACTGGCGTTGTCGGGCTGCACGCTCAGCTCTGACCACCTCTACCTTTATCCCAATGGTGCTCGGCTGGAGGACACCATCCACGCCGCCCGCGAAGTGGGCCTGCGTTTCCACCCGACCCGCGGCGCTATGAGCATCGGCGAAAGCGACGGGGGGCTGCCGCCGGACAGCCTGGTCGAGAATGAACGCGCCATCCTGGATGACATGATCCGCGTGGTCGACAGCTTCCACGACGCCTCCGAAGGCTCCATGGTCCGGGTCGGTTTGGCCCCGTGTTCGCCGTTCTCTGTGAGCCGAGAGCTGATGCGCGACGCCGCCATCCTGGCCCGCGACAAGGGGGTGATGCTGCACACCCACCTGGCCGAGAACGACGAGGACATTGCCTATTCCGAGGCCAACTTCGGCTGCCGCCCCGGTCAATATGCCGAGGAACTCGGCTGGACTGGCGATGACGTCTGGCACGCCCACTGCGTGAAGCTTGATGGGCAAGAGATTGACCTCTTTGCCAAAACCCGTACCGGCGTCGCCCATTGCCCCTGTTCCAACTGCCGTCTGGGCAGCGGCATCGCGCCCGTGCGTGCAATGCGCGATGCTGGCGTGCCGGTTGGCCTGGGGGTCGACGGTTCTGCCAGCAACGACATGGCCAGCCTCAGCGGCGAGGCGCGCCAGGCCATGCTGCTGCAGAGGGTCGCCAATGGCGCCGATGCGATGAGCGCCTATGAGGCGCTGGAAATCGCCACCCGCGGCGGCGCCGATGTGCTGGGCCGCCCCGACTGCGGCCGCCTGGAGCCTGGTAAACGCGCCGATATCGCAATCTGGGACACCAAAGGGGTGGCCTCCAGCGGCAGCTGGGACGCCGCCGCGCTGCTGCTGGCCGGCCCCACCCAGGTCAAGCACCTCTTTGTTGAAGGCAGGCAGATTGTCAAAGGCGGCGAAATCACCACGCTGGATATGCCGCGCCTTCTGGAACGCCATGGCCAGCTTGCCCAGCGGCTGATGGACTAGGAGCCCAGTTCTTCTTCTGGCCAAAAATATCCCCGCCGGGGGCAGAGGCGCGCCAGCGCCTCACCTAAACCCGCCGGCCGCCGATCCAAACCTCGGCGACCGCGCGGTCATCGCCCATCATGATAGTCGGAAATACCGCCTCCCATAGATCCAACGCGCGTTCAGAACGCTGCGCAATCGCCGGGGTGGAGGCCAGATCCAGCACCGCCAGATCTGCCTCCATGCCGGCCGCGATATTTCCGATCTTACTCTCCATCCGCAGCGCCGCCGCCGACCCCTGGGTCGCCAGCCACAACAATTGCGCCGCGTGCAGCGGTGTGCCGCGCAGCTGGCCGATTTCATAAGCCGCTGCCATGGTGCGCAGCATCGAGAAACTCGATCCGCCTCCGGTATCTGTCGCCAGCCCGATCCGCTGCCCCTCAGCCATCAGCCCGGCCATGTCGAACAGGCCTGACCCGATGAACGTATTGGACGTCGGGCAATGGATCAAAGCCGCGCCGAACTCCCGCAGCCGGTGCCGTTCGCGCTCTTCCAGATGGATCGCATGGCCGTAAAGCCCCTTGGCGCCCAGCAGCCCGAATTCTTCGTATGTGTCCAGGTAATCACGCGCTTGCGGGAACAACTCCCGAACCCAGGCGATCTCGTCAGTTTGCTCGCTCAGATGCGTCTGCATAAGGCATTCCGGGTGCTTGGCCCACAATGCCCCCATCGCCTCCAGCTGCTCAGGGCTGGAAGTCGGCGAAAAGCGCGGCGTAATCGCATACTCCAGCCGGTCAACCCCGTGCCAGTGCCCAATCAGCGCCTCCGAGTCGTCATAGGCCGACTGCGCCGTGTCCCGCAGCCCCTCCGGCGCGTTGCGGTCCATGCAGGTCTTGCCTGCGACCACCCGCTGCCCGCGCACCTGCGCCGCGGAGAAGAACGCCTCCACGCTTTCGGGGCGGATGGTGCAATAGCTGCAGACCGTGGTGGTGCCATGCGCTGTGGTCAGATCCAGGTAGCGGCCGGCGATCTCATTTGCATATTCCCGGTCCGCAAACCGCATCTCCTCCGGAAAGGTATAGCTGTTCAGCCAATCGATCAGCCGCTTGCCCCAGCTGGCGATGATCGCGGTCTGCGGGTAATGCACATGGGCATCGACAAACCCCGCCATGATCAGGTGCGGGCCGTAGTCCACTATCAAGGCCCCCGGCAGCAGCGCCTGCATTTCTGCCAGGGTGCCGGTGCCTGCTACCTTGTCTCCGCTCACACCCACGGCCTCATCCAGCCGGGCGGCGTCCTCCGGGCGCTCCCCGGTGAAGGGGGAGTGGGAAAAAGACAGCACTTGCCCAATTAGAATGTAATCCGCAGCCATTCCGTCCAGCCTTTCCTTGCAAATGCGCCGTGCTCAGGATACCCGCGCCTCAAGCTCCGGTAAATTGGCCCATTGCCGTTGTTTTCCGGTAAGCGCTTCTTCTATTTTACGGGCAAACACTCAAGAAAATACTCCGGGGGGCATCACATGAGCAGCGGCGACAATATCACCGGCGACCTGTCTCAGGATGATGCCTATGACCTGGACCGCACCCTGGTGGCCCAGGTCCGCGACGCGGTGGACCGCGGCGATCAGGCTGAGCTGACAGCGCTGCTGGAAGACCTGCACGCCGCCGACATCGCCGACCTTCTGGAACAGGTCAGCCCGCAGGAACGGGAAGACCTGATCCGGCTTTACGACCGCGAGTTCGACGGCGACATCCTCTCGGAGCTGGATGAAAGCATCCGCGAAGAGGTGATCGGCATCCTCAACCCGGCGGTTCTGGCCGAGGCGGTGCGGGAGCTGGAAAGCGACGATGTCGTCGACCTTCTGGAAGACCTTGAGGAGCCGCAGCAGGAAGCCATTCTGGATGTGCTGGAAGATGCCGACCGGGTTGCGGTCGAGCAGTCGCTGAGCTTCCCTGAAAACTCCGCCGGCCGTCTGATGCAGCGCGAGGTGGTGATGGCGCCCGAGCATTGGAACGTTGGCCAGGCCATTGATTTCATGCGCGAGTCCGATGATCTTCCGGAGCAGTTCTACCACATGGTTCTGGTTGATCCGCGCACCCATCCGATCGGCAATGTCACCCTGGGCCGGATCATGGGCGCCAAGCGCGAGGTGCCACTGAAGGAGCTGGTCGAGGAGACCTTCCAGGTGATCCCGGCCGACCAGGACGAGGAAGACGTGGCCTATGCCTTCAACCAGTACCACCTGATCTCGGCGCCGGTGACGGATGAGGAAGGCCGCCTGGTCGGGGTCATCACCATCGACGACGCCATGGTGGTGCTGGACGAAGAACACGAGGAAGACATCCTGCGCCTCGCCGGTGTCGGCGAGGAAAGCTCGCTGGCCGACAAGGTGATCGAGACCACCAAGCGCCGCTTTCCGTGGCTGGCAGTGAACCTGGTGACCGCGGTGCTGGCCTCGCTGGTGATTGCCCAGTTCGAGGCCGCGATTGCCCAGATCGTGGCGCTTGCGGTGCTGATGCCGATTGTCGCCTCGATGGGCGGCAATGCCGGCACCCAGTCGCTGACCGTTGCCGTGCGCGCGATTGCCACCCGTGACCTTACAGGCTCCAACGTCTGGCGGGTGATCCGCCGTGAGGTGCTGGTGGGGCTGGTCAATGGGCTGATCTTTGCAGTGGTGATGGGCATTGTAGGGATTGCCTGGTTCGGCTCGCCGATGCTGGGCGCGGTGATTGCCGTCGCGATGGTGATCAATCTGGTCGTGGCCGGGCTGGCAGGCACAGTGATCCCGGTTCTACTTGAGAAAATGAACATCGACCCGGCGCTGGCCTCCGGCGCCTTTGTGACCACCGTGACCGATGTGGTCGGCTTCTTCGCCTTCCTCGGGCTCGCCGCCGCCGTATTGCTTTAGGAGACCGCCATGATGGATCTGACCGAGATTAAAGCCGCCGCTCGCAAAGCCGCCTTTGCCCGCCGCAAGGAAGCGCATGCCCGCAATCTGCCGGGCGTCGCCGGACATCTGGCTGAGGTGCTGGCCGGCTATCGCGGCGTGCCTTTGGCGGGCTACATGCCGATCCGCACCGAGATCGATCCGCTGCCGGTGATGGCCGAGGCTGCGGCGCACGGCCCCGTCGGTGTGCCGGTGATCATGGGCGAGGGGATGCCGCTGAAATTCAGCCGCTGGCAGCCGGAAGGCGCCATGCGCGATGGCCCCTTCGGTGCCCGTGTGCCTGAGGTAGATGATTTCTTCGAGCCGGAAATCGTGGTGGTGCCGCTGGTCGCCTTTGACGCCAAGGGCGGACGCTTGGGCTACGGCGGCGGCTTCTACGACCGCACGCTGGAGCTTTTGCGCGGCAAGCGGGCAACCCTGGCGATCGGCTTTGCCTTTGACGCTCAGGAAGCCGAAGAGCTGCCGCTGGAGCCCACCGACCAGCCGCTCGACATGATGGTCACCGAAAGCCGCATTCTGCAGTTTTCGCGTTAAGCCGCCCGGCAGACACTTGTCCTGCGGCGCCTCGCAGCCTAGGAGACAGAAATGCGAATTCTGTTTCTAGGCGATGTGATGGGCCGCGCCGGGCGCCGTGCCATTACCGAAACCCTGCCGCGGCTGCGGCAGGAATGGCGGCTCGATTTTGTTGTGGTGAACGGCGAAAACGCCTCAAACGGCATGGGGCTCAGCGGTGAGCACGCCAAGCTGCTGCTGGATGCGGGTGTCGACTGCCTGACTTTGGGCGATCATGCCTTTGATCAGAAGGACATGCTGCAGTTCATCGAGAAAGAGCAGCGCATTATCCGGCCACTGAACTTCGCCAAGGGTGCACCGGGCCTCGGTTACAGGCTGTTCCAAGCACCGGGCGGGCGAAAGGTGCTGGTGGTGCAGGTACTGGGCCAGGTCTTCATGAAACGCGCCTTTGACGATCCTTTCGGCGCAGTGGAAGCCGTGCTGAAGTCGCACCCGCGCGGCGGGCTGGCCCAGGCCATCATCGTCGACATGCACTGCGAAGCCACCTCCGAGAAGATGGCGATGGGCCACTTCTGCAATGGTCGCGCTTCGCTGGTGGTGGGCACCCACACCCATGTGCCGACGGCGGATGCGCAGATCCTGTCGGAGGGCACTGGCTACCTGACCGACGCAGGCATGTGCGGCGACTACAATTCCGTCATCGGCATGGACAAGGCGGAACCGATGCGCCGCTTCCTGACCGGCATGCCGAAAGCCCGCTTTACGCCCGCAAACGGCGAGGCAACCTTGTCCGGCGTCTTTGTTGAAACCGACGACCGCACCGGCGCCGCCAAGCAGATTCGCATGGTGCGCAACGGCGGCCTGCTGCAGGACGCCGCCCCCTGAACCCGCCTGAGCCCGATTGGGGTTCTCCAGATGCCGCCGCTTGCAGGAGGATTTATCTGCAAGCCGGCGCTTTGTTGTAAAAAATCCTGAAATTTCTATCGGGAAGCGGAGAAGATGCGGAATTTCTTGCTCCGCCAAGGGGTTTGGGGGAAACTGCCCGATGGCGGCACGTCTTCGGGCGCAATCAACCCGCCTGTAACACTATGGGCGTAGTCACGGCATATGCAGATTTTCCAATTCGGTGACACCGGCAGTGCGTTTCTGGCGCTCGCCATTGTCCTGGCCATGTTCGTGGCGTTCTTGCGCGAGACCTATCCGACCGAAGTGGTGGCGCTGACCGGCGTCTCCGCAATGCTGGCCACCGGCGTTCTGCCGTATGACCAGGCTTTGCCGGTCTTGTCCAACCCGGCGCCCTGGACCATCGCGGCCATGTTCATCATCATGGGCGCCCTGGTGCGAACCGGGGCGCTGGATGCCTTCACCCAGATCGCCAAGAAACAGGCCGAGGTGAATCCCAGGCTGGCGGTGGCGCTGCTAATGGCTTTTGTTGTGGCGGCCTCTGCCGTGGTGTCCAACACGCCGGTTGTTGTGGTCATGATTCCGGTGTTTGTGCAGATTGCACGCACGCTTGGTGTCTCTGCCTCCAAGATGCTGATCCCGCTAAGCTATGCGGCGATCCTGGGTGGCACGCTCACGCTGATCGGCACCTCGACTAACCTGCTGGTGGATGGTGTTGCCCGGGCGCAGGGCATGGAGGCTTTCAGCATCTTCGAGGTCACGCCGCTGGGGCTGATCCTGGTGGTCTATGGCATGGTTTATCTCCGCTTCATCGCCCCGAAGCTGCTGCCAGACCGCGACAGCATGGCGATGCTGCTCAGCGACAAGTCCAAGATGAAGTTCTTCACCGAGGCAGTGATCCCGCCGGACAGCAACCTGATCGGCCGTGAAGTCACCGGCGTGCAACTGTTCAAGCGCCCCGGCGTGCGTCTCATTGACGTGATCCGCGGCGATGCCTCGCTGCGCCGCAACCTCAAGGGGGTGGAGTTGCAGGTGGGCGACCGGGTCGTTCTGCGTACCAGGATGACCGAACTCCTTAGCCTGCAGTCCAACAAAGAGCTGAAGCGGGTGGATCAGGTCTCGGCGGTGGAGACCGAAACCGTTGAGGTGCTGATCACCCCGGGCTGCCGCATGGTGGGCCGCTCGCTTGGCGCCTTGCGCCTGCGCCGCCGCTATGGCGTCTATACGCTGGCGGTGCACAGGCGGAACCAGAACATAGGCGTGCAGCTGGATGACCTGGTGGTGCGGGTGGGGGACACGCTGCTGCTGGAAGGCGCGCCCGCCGATATTCAGCGCCTGGCAGCGGATATGGACCTGGCCGATGTCTCGCAGCCGACCCAGCGCGCCTACCGCCGCAGCCATGCGCCGATTGCCATTGCAGCGCTGTTCGGCATCGTGCTGCTGGCCGCCTTTGGCGTCGCCCCGATCCTGATGCTGTCTGTCTTTGCCGTGGCGCTGGTCTTTGTCACTCGCTGCATCGACGCGGATGAGGCGTTTTCCTTCATTGACGGCAGCCTCTTGGCGCTGATTTTTTCCATGCTGGCCATCGGTGCGGCGCTGGAAAGCTCCGGCGCGGTGGAGTTGATCGTCAACGCCATAGCCCCCTTCCTGTCGATGCTGCCGCCGTTCCTCCTGGTCTGGGCTGTTTATCTGCTGACCTCGGTGCTGACCGAGCTGGTCTCCAACAACGCGGTGGCCGTGGTGGTGACCCCGATTGCTATCGGATTGGCCCAGGCCATGGGCGTAGATCCCCGGCCGCTGGTGGTGGCGGTGATGGTGGCGGCCTCGGCATCGTTTGCCACGCCCATTGGCTATCAGACCAACATGCTGGTCTACGGTCCCGGCGGCTATAAGTTCACCGATTTCCTGCGCGTCGGCATCCCTTTGAACCTGAGTGTTGGCCTGCTGGCCTCGCTGATCATTCCCTTCATCTGGCCGCTTTGATCCGGGCCGGCCTAGACAGCGGTGGCGGCTTTCCGCCGTCTCTGCAGATGTTTACGGAAAGTTATTGAAGCAATGCCCATATGAAACCGGGAGAGGTTTCAAAGGGTGGGGAAATGGACTTCAAGAAAACATTCCTGATTGTGGTGCTTGCAGGCTCTACCGCAATTGCACTGATGTCGCAGGCCTGGGCCGTCAATCACGCCGATCCTGGGCAGGAGGCTGAGGAACCCGCAAAATCCTTGTGAGGGGTTTGGGGCCGCGGATCACAAAGGCCAGAACAGCAGAATGGCGGGGATCGACACTGCAATAACCAGAGCCTCCAGCGGCAGGCCCATGCGCCAGTAGTCGCCAAAACGGTATCCGCCGGGACCAAGCACCAGCGTGTTGTTCTTGTGCCCGATCGGGGTCAGGAAGGCAGCCGAAGCCGCGACAGCGACCGCCATCAGGAACGGGTCCGGAGACACCCCGAGCGACTCCGCCATCTGGATGCCGACCGGGGCTGCGACAATGGCTGTTGCGGTGTTGTTCAGCACATCCGACAGCGTCATGGTGACGACCATCAGTACAGTCAGCACTGCCCAGGCGGGCAGTCCTGCGGTCAGGCCCGTCAGCGCACCTGCAATCAAAGCCGTCCCGCCCGAGGCGTCCAGCGCGGCACCCAGCGGGATCATCGACCCAAGCAGCACAACCACCGGCCATTCAATATGGTCATAGATCTCTGCCACCGGCAGGATCTTCAGCAGGACATAGCCTATCGCGACCAGCCCCAAGGCCACCGGCAAGTACAGCAGGCCAATTGAAGCCGCGAGAACTGCAGCGGCAAACAGGCCTATGGCTGCCCAGGTCTTGTCATTGGCAGTAACCGCCAGCCCGCGCTCTGCCAGCGGCAGGCAGCCCAGCCAGTCGGTGACATCAGCGCTGCGCCCGCGCGGGCACAAGAGCAGCAGGATGTCGCCAGCCTCGATCTCCGTCTGGCGAATGTGCCGGGTAATCCGGCGGCCCTGGCGCGATACCCCCAGCAGCACCGCGCTTTGCCGCCAGGCCAGGCCGATGGACTGGGCGCTGCGGCCGCGGATGCGGGCGGTCTCCGGCACCACCACCTCGGCCAGCTCCAGCCCGTCGCCCGCTGCCGTCAGCTTCTCCTGCCGCGCTGCGTCGGCGAAATCCAGTTTCAAGGCGCTGCGGAACTCGTCCAAGGCTTCCGGCTCCGCCTCAAGGACCAGCGTGTCGCCTTCCTTCAGCAAGGCAGCTGCAGACCGGCCATAGCGCCGTTTGCCGTCCCGGATCAGACCGAGAATGGCCACATCCGCTTTCTCGGCCTCTTCATCCAGCTCTCCCAGCCGCTTGCCGATCAGTTCGGAACCCTCGCCGACCGTCAGTTCTGCCATATACGGCGCCAGCTGCGCTTCCGACGCGCCGGCCGCATTCTCCCGCGCCGGGATCAGCCGCCAGCCGATCAATGCCACAAACGCCAGGCCTGCGAGCGCTGCCGTGCCGCCCACCGGAGCAAAATCGAACATCCGGAACGGCTCGCCCAAGGTCTCCTCCCGGAATGCAGCTATGATGATGTTGGGCGGTGTGCCAATGAGCGTCACCATGCCGCCCAGGATAGTGGCAAAAGAGAGAGGCATCAGGCTAAGCCCAGGCGCGCGGCCCGCCTTGCGCGCGGTCTGAATATCGACGGGCATCAAGAGCGCCAGCGCCGCCACATTGTTCATAAAGGCCGACAGCACCGCGCCAACCCCGCCCATCAGTGCGATATGCGCGCCAAGCCCGCGCGCACTGTCCACCAGCGTCCGGGTGATCAGGAACACGGCGCCCGATCGCACCAGCCCGGCCGAAACAATCAGCACCAGCGCCACCACCAGCGTCGCAGGGTGCCCGAAACCGGCAAAGGCGTCCCCGGCCGGCACCACTCCCAGAACGACCCCCGCCATCAGCGCGGCAAAGGCGACCAGATCGTATCGGAAACGCCCCCACAACAGCAGGGCAAAGACAGCAGCAAATAACGCAAACAAAACGGCCTGATCATATGTCATACCGCCAGCTTAGCCCCGAAACCCCGCGGAACAAGGGGGATGGCGGGGCAGGGACGCTTGAAAGCCACCCCCGGCCAAGGCTATATGGGCGCAAATTCGCAAATTCAGCAGCAAGGATGCACCATGGCAGGCCATTCAAAATGGGCAAACATTCAGCACCGCAAAGGCCGTCAGGATGCGGCGCGGTCCAAACTGTTTTCCAAGCTGGCCAAGGAGATCACCGTGGCCGCCAAGATGGGCGACCCCGATCCCGACAAGAACCCGCGCCTGCGCCTGGCCGTTAAGGAAGCCAAGTCGCAGTCGGTACCCAAGGACGTGATCGAACGCGCGATCAAGAAGGCCGTGGGCGGCGATGCCGAGAACTATGACGAGATCCGTTATGAGGGCTATGGTCCGAACGGCGTTGCAGTGATCGTCGAGGCAATGACCGACAACAAGAACCGCACCGCCTCCAATGTGCGCTCCACCTTCTCCAAGAATGGCGGCAACCTGGGCGAGACCGGCTCCGTGGGCTTCATGTTCGACCGCAAGGGCGAAGTCAGCTACCCGGCCTCCGTGGGCGATGCGGATACCGTTATGATGGCGGCCATTGAAGCGGGCGCCGAGGATGTCGAAAGCTCCGAAGACGGCCACATCATCTACTGCGCCGACAGCGACCTGAACGATGTGTCCAACGCGCTGGAAGCTGAACTGGGCGAGTCCGAAAGCACCAAACTGGTCTGGAAGCCAAGCACCACCACTGAGCTGGACCTAGAGGGCATGCAGAAGCTGATGAAGCTGGTGGATGCGCTGGAGGATGATGATGACGTGCAGCGCGTCACCACCAACTTCGAAGCGTCCGACGAGGTCATGGCGCAGCTCTGATCCGCTGCGTTTCAATTTGTCAGAAAGGCCCGCGGTTCAGGCGGGCCTTTCTTTTTCATCTGCTTCTTTCTGGCTGCAAATACCCCGGGGTGAGGCCGCAGGCCGAGGGGCAGCGCCCCTTTGGCGTCAGTCCAGCTTGCGGTAGCGCAGGATATTGCCGCGCGGCAGGTGCATCAGCACCAGTTCCAGGTGGTCGACGTAGTCAATCACATAGCAATAGTCCTCGCCGGTTTCCTCCTCCCGCGCATAGAGGTAGGGGCCGCCGCCTTCGAAATCGTGGCACCATTCCGAAACGGACAGGTAATCGCGCCCGGAATAGGCGCCGTCATAGGTATTCTCCCGCTCGGCACCCAGAATAGTGAACTGGGCATTGGGATCGTCTTCGGCGTACCAGTGCCCCTGCAGCTTATGCAGCAGCCCGTCATGCTCAGTCCAGGACCGGACCGTTGCATCGCGCAAGACCGCATCGGCTGTGCGGTCATAAACCGCTTCCAGATCGCCGGCCACCGTCAAAGGCGTGCCGGGGTCCAGCGTTTCCATGACCGAAAACACAAACTGCGGCGTGCGCCCGTCATCGCGGACAAAGAACTTGGTGCCGCTGGCGTGAAAGCTGCATTCGCGGATGCCTTCCGAATAACAGCCCTGCAGGATCACATTGTCAGTATAGGGTTCGCCATAGGTGCCGGGCGGTTGGGGGCCTGCAGCTGCCGGGGCCGGCGCAGCAGGGGCGGCAGCGGCGCCGTTCAGTGTCAGCGTGAAATGCGTGGCGGTCTCGCCGGTGTCCAGCTTGCGGAACCCCTGGGTGTCATAACCGCGCGCTGCGCAATCGGCATCGCCGTAAATGGTGAAAGCTTCGGATGTGGTGCAGAACGTGTAGTCGCCGCTGGCAAAAACCTCACCCGAGGCGTTGGCCCGGTAATAGTAATAGCGTTTTTTCAAATCGCCGCTGACCGGGGTTTTGCACACCCCAGCGGGAATATTCCACCAGCCTTCCGAAACCCAATCCCCTTCGCTGGAATAGCCGATGGCTAAACTTAGGCTGTGGCTGGCGTTATTGCAGATTTCCAGGCCGGCATGTGCCTGCGCCGCAGCCAGCATAAAGGCCGGCGCCAAAAGAAAATGCTTCATGTTCTGTCCCCCGGTTGATGCTTCAAAGGCTAAGGAACCTGACACAAACCGGCAAGAAATTCCGGCTGGCCCTGGGCTGCGCTATTCCGTCAGAACACCGCCGGTCAGCAGCTCCTGCCTGTCCGGAGTCCAGAGGCGGGAGTGCGGTATCCCGAAAACCTTGTCCGCAAAGTCTGCGCTGATGCCCTGCTGCAGAAAGAATGCCCGGTCCTTGCTCTGCTCCTTTTGGACATCCACTTGCGGCAGCCCGCTTTCGATCTGCAAATCATAGCTGTGAAAACCCAGCTGCGCCTCAGTGTCCAGGCTGCGCCGCCTTCCGGCAATGAAGATCAGCGTGCAGGCAGAGGCGCAAAGCCCCGTGGCCTGCGTGGACAGGTTCCGGTCCCGGATCAGTTTGGCCGCCCCCCGTGCTTCGGCAATCAGCCCGCCGGGGCCGGATAAGACGACTGTCTCCAGACCGGGATGATCATCCGCAAGCTGCCGCATCCGGCTGGTCAGGCCAAAGGTGATTTCGCCGGAAAACAGAATCCTGCGGCCGTCGTCAGACACCGTCAGGCTGTAGAGGGCCTCGCGCTCCCGTGCCCGCTGCTCGGCATAGCGGGGCGCCTCCTGCGGCTGCCGTGCAATCAGCAGCGCATCCCACCACAGGGTTATGGCGGCAAACCCGGCAAACAGCAGCAGCAAGTAGCCGCCCCAGACCGGCGCCATCGCCCCGGTGCTGCGCACATGCGCATCCGCGCTTCGTTGAAAGGCGCGGAACTGCCACAGCAGAAATCCTCCGTCCGCGGCCATCAGAGCAAACACCAGCGGCTCCGGCAGTCTTGCCCACTGGTTGAGCGCCAGCCAGCCCAGCAGCACCCCGGCCCGCGGCAGCAGTACCTGAAGGCTCAGGCTGCGGGGCAGGGAAGCGGCCGGCCGCGGCATCAGCCGCGCCGTCCGTCAGAAGCGGAGCGGTTTTCTCGCAGGAAAATTGGCCGGAAAGTACGAACTCTCCGGCTTCCTGCCGCCAGCGTCACTCTACAAATGCGCAAATCTCCTCCAGGGGTTTCTTCAGCTTGGCCACCGACGGCACCGTCGCATTCTCTGCCGGATGGCCAACCGCAATGATCATGGTGGGCTTTTCCGAGGATGGCCGGTCCAGCGCGCCATTCAGAAACTTCATCGGGTTCGGCGTGTGTGTCAGCGTGCACAGCCCCGCCGTATGCAAGGCCGTCAGCAGCACGCCCGTGGCGATGTTGACGCTCTCGGGCACATAGTAGTTCTTGAACCTTGTGCCGTCCTCGAACTCCCCCCAGCGCTGGGCAAAGACCACGATCAGCCAGGGGGCAGTGGTCAGATGCGGCTTGTCCGCATCGGTTCCAATCGGCTCCAGCGCCTTGATCCACTCATCGCCCGCACCGCCTGCGTAGAACTTGCGCTCTTCCTCTTCTGCCTCTTCCCGGATCCGCGCTTTCAGTTCCGGACTGGAAATGGCGGCAAAGAACCAGGGCTGGTGGTTAGCGCCCGAAGGCGCCGTGCCGGCCGCCCGGATGCAATCCGCGATCACCTCCCGCGGCACCGGCTGATCGGTAAAATCCCGCACCGTGTGCCGCCGCTGCATATGGGCAAGGAACTCTGCCGCTCTTTCCTGCATCTCAGCATCGGAATACCCAGCCCGGTCGGGCAGGGGGAGCGGATCGTAGCTCAGGGCGTCTTTTGCAAACATCTGCAGGGCATCCTATTGGTCTTGTGTCAAATACTGCTTGGCCGATGTCTGCACGGCCCGGGTCACCTCTGCAAGGGCCGGAGCCATCACACGGGAAACTTGCCAGGTCAGGGGCACCGCCAGCGTTGTGCCGGCAATCAGCGGCACAAGGCGGCCGGAACGGATATCCTCCGCTACCATCGTCAGCGGGTTCATGCCCCAGCCGAGCCCCGCGGCGGCGGCGTCAATGAACGCCTGGGTCGAAGGCAGGAAATGCGCAGGCGGTGCCAGCCCAGGTGCCACATTCCGCTCCAGCCACAGGCGCTGCAGATTGTCCTTGGCATTGAAGATCATGCAAGGCGCGCGCGCCGCGGCTTCGGCTGTTACCCCGTCGGGGAACCAGCGCGCCATGAAGCCCGGGCTGGCCGTCGCCGCATAGTCCAGCGCACCCAGCGGGTAGGCGTCAAACCCGGTCACCGGCCGTGCGCTGGCAGTCACCGCTGCCGAGACTTCGCCGCGCTTCAGCCACTCGGCGCTGTGATCCTGATCGTCCACCACCAGGTCAAACAGTACCCCGTCCACTGCAGCCATCGCCAGGATGAACCAGCTCGCCAGGCTGTCGGCATTGACCGCAATCCGCAGCCGCACCGGGCCGTGTCCGCCTTCCAAGGCCAGCTCGCGCGCCAGCTGCGCTTCCAACAGGCCGATGTCCTCGGCGTGTTTGGCCAGCCGCAGCCCTGCTGCGGTGCCGGTGCAGGGCGCCCCCCGCAGCACCAGCGCCGCGCCGATCCGGTCCTCCAGCGCCTTGATCCGCTGGGACACGGCCGAGGGCGTCACCCGCAGAGAATGCGCCGCGGCCTCAAATGAGCCAAGCCGCAATACCGCGCTCAGCGCCGCTAGCTGGCTGGGATCCATTTGCATTAGCAGCTCTAATCTGAAGTTAATCTCTTTAACTGGATTAAAGCCGGTGCAGGCAGTAGTCAAATCCCAGCACAACAATGGAGACCGCAATGCCCCTCAGTCTGCCGCCAAGCCTGATCGCCGGATTTGCTCTCGGCCTGAGCCTGATCATGGCGATCGGCGCCCAGAACGCCTTTGTCCTGCGCCAGGGGCTGCGGCGCCAGCATGTGTTCTGGATCTGCCTCACCTGCGCAGGCTCCGACGCGCTGCTGATCACTGCCGGTGTGCTGGGTTTCGGGTCGCTGGCCCTGGCGCTACCCTGGTTCGAGCAAGCTATGCGTTTCGGCGGCGCCGCCTTCCTGATCTGGTATGGCGCCCGGGCGCTGCGTGCCGCCTGGAAAGGCGGCGAAACCCTGGAGGCCGCGCAGGAAGGGGCAGGGGCGGCCCTGCTGCCGGTGCTGGCCACCGTGCTGGCGCTCACCTGGCTGAACCCGCATGTCTATCTGGACACGGTAGTGCTCTTGGGCTCAATCTCGGCCCAATACCCCGAGCCGCTGGTCTTTGCGGCCGGGGCCACCATCGCCAGCTTCTCCTTCTTCTTCACTCTCGGCTACGGCGCCAGCCTGCTGGCTCCGGTCTTTGCCCGGCCGCGCGCCTGGCAGGTTCTCGACGCCATTGTCGGCCTCACCATGTGGGCAATTGCCGCCAAGCTGCTGCTGATGTGATGCGCCGCGCCCCGTGAACAGCGCCTGTGCGCGGGCTGGCCTTACGCCCGCACCCAAACAGCCTACCTTTCCTTCTATAGCCGCCAAGAGGAGGGAAAGATGAGCTGGAACCCGGCCCTGGAACTGCAATGCCCCGACGCGGGCAGCCTGGACGCAATCGAGACCGTGATCATCCCGCGCGCCCGCGACCTCGGCGGCTTTGAGGTTCGCCGCGCGCTGCCAGCGCCCCGCCGCCAGATGGTCGGCCCCTTCATCTTCTTCGACCAGGCGGGCCCGGCCGAGTTCCTGACCGGCCAGGGCATCGACGTGCGCCCGCATCCGCATATCGGGCTTGGCACTGTCACCTACCTCTACAAGGGTGAGTTCGAGCACCGCGACTCCTTAGGCACCCATCAGATGATCTACCCGGGCGAGGTGAACTGGATGGTCGCGGGCGAGGGCGTTACCCATTCCGAGCGCACCTCTGCCGCGACCCGGCAGAATCCCAGCAGCCTGTTCGGCATCCAGACCTGGATCGCCCTGCCGGAAAGCCACGAGGACACCCCCGCCGCCTTTGAGCATCACGGGCAGGAGGCGCTGCCTTTCCTGCAGGGCGAGGGCAAGGAGGTGCGCCTGATCCTTGGCTCCGCCTGGGGTGAGAAAGCGCCTGTAACTCTTTATTCAGAAACTTTTTATGCCGACGTTGTGCTGCAGCCCGGCGCCAAACTGCCACTGCCGTCCGATCACGAGGACCGGGGGCTCTATGTCTCCCAAGGCACGGTGCAGATCGCCGGCGAAACCTTTGAAACGGGGCGGATGATGGTATTCCGGCCAGGAGACGAAATCACCGTGACGGCAGGCCCCGGGGGCGCCCGGCTGATGGCGCTGGGCGGCGCGACGCTGAACGGGCCGCGCTATATCTGGTGGAACTTCGTGGCCTCCTCGCGCGACAAGATCGAGGCCGCCAAGGAAGCTTGGGCCGCAGGCGACTGGCAGCACGGCCGCTTCCAGCTGCCGCCGGGCGATGATCAGGAGTTCATTCCGCTGCCGGAGCGGCGCAAATAATTCACATGTGAAGCCTTGCACCCAGGCCCGAACGGGTGTTCTGTCACCGCCATGAGCCAGATCGCTAACGCCCCTGAAACCGCCCAGAACCCTCTGAAGGGAGTGTTCTGGATGGTGGTAACTGGGCTCTGCTTTGTGGCGGTGACGGCGCTGGTCAAACACTTGGGCACCCGCATCCCGCCCGCTGAAAGTGCGTTTCTGCGCTATCTGCTGGGGCTGGTTTTCCTGATCCCGATGGCAAGTGCCCTGCGCAAGGCACGCCTGACCCCGCGGCTTTGGGCGCTGTTTGCGGGCCGCGGTGTAGTGCACACCGCCGGGGTGATCCTGTGGTTCTATGCCATGACCCAGATCCCGCTGGCCGAGGTCACGGCAATGAACTACCTTTCGCCGGTCTATGTGACGCTTGGCGCCGCGCTGTTTCTGGGAGAAAAACTCGCCTTCCGCCGCATCACCGCTATTGCCGTCGCGCTGATCGGCGCGCTGATCATCCTGCGCCCGGGCTTCCGCGAGGTCTCGCCCGGCCATATCGCCATGCTGTTTACCGCGGTCTCCTTCGGCGCCTCCTACCTGATCGCCAAGTTCACCGTCGGCAGCAACAGCCCGGCGGTGGTGGTGGCGATGCTTTCCATCTTTGTCACCATTGGCCTGGCACCTTTCGCCTGGGCCGTTTGGGTGCCGCCAACCCTGGCTGAAACCGCCATCCTGTTCGGCGTCGCCTGCTTTGCCACCGCAGGTCATTACACCATGACGCTGGCCTTTGCCGCTGCGCCGGTGGCCGTTACCCAGCCGGTCACCTTTTTGCAGCTGGTCTGGGCGACCTTGCTGGGCGCCCTGGTCTTTGCCGAGCCGGCCGACATCTGGGTGGTTTCGGGCGGCGGGCTGATCCTGGCGGCGGTCAGTTTCATTTCGTGGCGTGAGGCCAGGATCAAAAAGAGAGCTCTTACACCTTCCGGTAACGCAACTGGCGTTTAATCGTCTTATGGGTGTTACAATTCCGGGGTAATGTACCCCTGGTGGAGTGTAAGGGAGCTGCAAATGGCGCTGTACCTTTGGCTGCCTGCGCTGCTGCTGGCGGTCCTCCTGGAACCTTTGGCAGCGAGTGCCGGGGCCAGTATCTGCAATGACACCGGTGAGCTGCATCTTCTGGCAGTCAGCACCCGGGCCGACAGCGGCTGGGTCAGCGAGGGCTGGACCCGGTTGCCGCCGGGTGCCTGCACCGATCCGGTGCCCAAAGGGTACCAAGGCAAGTTTTTCTATTTCCGGGCGGAAAGCCCAGGACGGCAGTTCCGGGATGACAGCATCCGGTTTTGCACGGCGCCAGGCCGGTTCCGCATTGACGGCAGCAAGGAATGCCGAAGCCGCGGGTATGCGGAGAAGGGATTTGCCAAGGCCCGAACCGGCCAGACCGCGCCTCGCATCCAGCTCAGTTCCCGCTCAGTAAGGCAGGAGCCACGGGCCACGGACGCAGGCAGCAGCGGGGTACCGTTCTCTGCGCAAGTGGTGTTTCAGGGCTGCACACCGATGCGAGCGGAGCAAACCGTCTCCTGCCGGTTTGTTGGCAACGGCATGGAAATCGGCGCTTCTGGCAGGGACCGCAAAGAGGATACGGTCTTTTCCTTTCTGCAGGGGCTGCAGCAGGGTGCGCTGCTGATGATCGAGGGCGAGATGACCAGCTTTTTCGGATCGTCCGGCGAATTGGCGCTGCACAGTGCCGCGCTGCGCAAGCCTGGAAAATTCGACCGTATACTTCAGGAGATGCAGGGGGAATGGCGGCTGCAGGACGACCCCAGCGATAAGTTCACCGTTACCGGAGCGATCCGCCAGGTCACTTACCGCGGCAGTGTGATGGCACCGGAATATCTCTCGGTGCAGTCTAGCTGCCGCGGCCTGGGCTACGTTGGCGACTTCCTGATGGCGTGGGACAGCGAACATGGCGCCAGCCTGTGCTACCAGATCAAGGCCCTGTCCAGTGACGAGATGACACTGATTTATCTGCCGCGCGGCACCCGGCTGGTCTATCGCCGGCGGCAAGGGTCCTGACCGGTCAGGGAATGACCAGATCCACCACCCGGTGTGCTGCGCTGCGGGCTGCATCCGGTTTCAGCGCGGTTTCGGCCTGCGCCGCTTGCAGCCAAACACCGTCCATGTAGCACTGCAGCGCCTGGCGAGCTGTTTCCACCTGCTCAGCGGGCAGCAGCGCCCGCAGCTCGGCCAGAAAATGGCTGCGCACCCGGGACCGGTTGATTCGGTGCAGACGGCTCAGCCGCGTCGAATACGGCGCATTGGCCCAGAACTGCATCCAGATACTGCACTGCGGCACAGTAAACAGGCCATCGGCAAAGTTCGCGTCCATCACCGCATAAAGCCGCTCGCGAGGGGTGCGTGCGGTTGCATAGCCCGCGATCATCGCCTGCCGCAGCTTGCCAAGAAGATGCAGCATAGTGGCTTCCATCAGCCCTTCCTTGGAGCCGAAGTAGTAGTTGATCGAGGCCGCCGAGGCGCCCGCTTCCTTGGCGATTTCCGCCATGGTTACAACGCCGTAACCGCGCTGGTGCACGGCGACGATGGTCGCTTCGATCAGTTCTTCGTTGCGGATGTCCCGGATGCGTTTCCTGCTCATGGTAAATTTGTGCGGCAATTGGGCCGGCGTTTCAACTGTTGTTATCGCAGAACTGAAACTTGAATGGCTGTTTAAAAAATCGTTTGGCGGATCAGACTCCTGTGTTATGTACCCGTCCCATGTCTTGGGGCGGGAACCGCCCGCAAATGGGAGGGACATATGACCTACATAATCTCATTCGGGATTCTGCTGGCATTTGCGCTGGTGGCGTTCTGCGTGATCAAGTGGTGGAACGTCCGAAATGTCGGCGTCACACCCGTTCACCTTTTCACCTTCATTGCAATCCTGTTCACTTCCGGCCTCGACGTTGGGCTGATCATGTTCCCGCTGGCCTGGGACTTTCCGCTCTATGCGGACACCGCGGCGGAACCGGCCTATGGCTTCACCAACCCGCTGGCGCTGGAGTTCGGCTTCTGGGGCTTCCTGATCTGGGGCTTCTACTTCCTGACCACCTTCTACTTCTGCGTGGTTGAGCCGCGGGTGAAGTTCTTTGAAATCCCGCTGGTGAAGCTGATCAACAACATCGTGATCATCGGCACCTGCGCCTTCACCGGCGCGCTGTTCCTGATCTACCTGCCGTATTACGCGACCTTCATCGGCGATGGCGAAACCGTGGTTCCGGCCTTCTATGTGATCACCTTCCTGGTAATCCTGTTTGCGGCCTTCTCCTCGACCGACATCAAATACGTGCGTATTCTGTCGGTGGGCTCGACCGGCCTGTTCCTGGCGCTGATCCTGGGCATGTGGGCCTATGCCGGCATGGGGCTGGGTGAATTCGCCGCCACTGCGTCGAACATCGGCGGCTATTTCGCGAACATCCACAAGTTCATCCTGCCGCTGACCGACTATCACGAGTTCTATCTGTTCTGGTGGTTCGCATGGTCGATCATGATCGGCCAGTTCACCTCGCGTTTTGTCGGCGGCCTGCGCACCTGGCAGGTTCTGGCAGCGCTGCTTGTGTTCCCGTCGATCCCGCTGGGGATCTGGTTCTCGGTGCTCTACTACTACCACCTGAACAGCATCGAAACGACGCTGCTGATCAATGTCTCCATGGTCGCGGTGGGCATTATCTTCGTGGTCAACTCGTTTGACTCGCTGATCCGCCTCTACACCGACAACCTCAACCTCACCGCAAAGCGCTTTGGCACCATTCCTTATGTGGTCGGTAACGCGGTGGTTCTGTTCGGCCTGACCCTGGCCTTCCAAAGCCAGTGGCTGCAGATCCAGTGGATCGGTACCGCGGTGATCGGCATCTACGTGGCCTGCCTGGGCTACATCCTGATCGCCAAGCGCAGCGAAGTGATGAGCATCGACGCTTCGCCCGAGGAGAACACGCTCGACTTCGACAAGATCAAGGCGGCCCACTAAGGGCGGTCTCCCGGCTGGACTTCTGTTTCCCCGAATAGTCGGTTCAGCCATTAACTGCCTGGCAGCGCCCTCGGGCCTGCCAGGCGCCTTTGCAGAAACATCGCCTTAACTGGGAGGTCCGCGATGAGTGCCCCGAATATCCTGATCCTGATGGTTGACCAATTGAATGGGACACTCTTCCCGGACGGCCCGGCAGACTGGCTGCACGCGCCGAACCTGAAGAAACTGGCGGAACGCTCCTCGCGCTTCAAAAACGCCTACACCGCGTCGCCGCTCTGCGCGCCGGGCCGCGCCTCCTTCATGTCCGGCCAGCTGCCCTCGCGCACCGGCGTCTATGACAACGCCGCCGAGTTCCGCAGCGACATCCCCACCTACGCCCACCACCTGCGCCGGGCAGGCTACTACACCTGCCTGTCGGGCAAGATGCACTTTGTCGGCCCCGACCAGCTGCACGGGTTCGAAGACCGCCTGACCACCGACATTTATCCTGCCGACTTCGGCTGGACCCCGGACTACCGTAAGCCGGGCGAGCGGATCGACTGGTGGTACCACAACATGGGCTCGGTCACCGGGGCAGGGGTGGCGGAAACTTCCAACCAGATGGAATACGACGACGAGGTCGCCTACAACGCCACCGCCAAGCTTTATGAGCTGTCGCGCGGTCTGGATGACCGCCCCTGGTGTGTCACCGTTTCTTTCACCCACCCGCACGACCCCTATGTGGCGCGCAAGAAATACTGGGACCTCTATGAGGGCTGCGAACATCTGCTGCCCGAAGTCTCCGCTATGGATTACGAGGACCACGACCCCCACGCCAAGCGGATTTTCGACGCAAACGACTGGCGCAGCTTCGACATCACCGAAGAGAACATCAAACGCTCCCGCCGCGCGTACTTCGCCAACATCTCCTATCTGGATGACAAGATCGGCGAGATCCTGAACGTGCTGGAAACCACCCGGCAGGAAGCGATCATCCTGTTTGTCTCCGACCACGGCGACATGCTGGGCGAGCGCGGTCTCTGGTTCAAGATGAGCTTCTACGAAGGCTCCTCCCGCGTGCCGCTGATGATCTCGGCGCCGGACCTGCCCGCGGGCCTCATCGAAACCCCAGTCTCCACCATCGACGTGACCCCGACGCTGGGTGCGCTGGCCGGTGTGGACATGGGCGAGATCGAACCCTGGACCGACGGCCAGAGCCTGGTGCCGCTGGCCACGGGAACTGAGCGCACCGATCCGGTTGCCATCGAATATGCGGCGGAAGCCTCATATGCGCCATTGGTGTCGCTCCGCTACGGCAAGTGGAAATACAACCGCTGCAGCCTTGACCCCGATCAGTTGTTTGATCTGGAGGCCGACCCGCATGAATTGACCAACCTTGCCGATGACCCGGCCCATGCCGGCACGCTGCAAACCCTGCGCGCCAAATCCGAGGCCCGCTGGAATCTTGAGACCTTCGACGCAGAAGTGCGCGCCAGCCAGGCCCGCCGCTGGGTCGTCTACGAGGCGCTGCGCCAGGGCGGCTACTACCCCTGGGACTACCAGCCGCTGCAAAAGGCCTCCGAGCGCTACATGCGCAACCACATGAATCTCGACAACCTCGAGGAAAGCAAACGCTTCCCCCGGGGCGAATAACCCGAAATCAGCATCCCGCCAGTTCTTCTGGCCCCAAATATCCCCGCCGGAGGCATAAAATTATGACCCACCCCGCACAGCCCAAAGCCAGCCATTTCATCAATGGCGCCTACGTCGAAGACACGGGCGGCACCCCGATCCCGGTGATCTACGCCGCGACGGGCGAGCAGATCGCCACCGTCTATGCCGCCACCCCAGCCATCGTTGAACAGGCGCTGTCCACCGCCAAGGAAGCGCAGAAGGCATGGGCCAAGATGACCGGCACCGAGCGCGGCCGCATCCTGCGCCGTGCTGCCGACATCATGCGCGAGCGCAACCACGAACTGTCCGTTCTGGAAACCTACGACACCGGCAAGCCGCTGCAGGAAACCCTGGTGGCCGACGCCACCTCCGGCGCCGACGCGCTGGAGTATTTCGGCGGCCTCGCGGCAAGCCTCACTGGGGAGCACATCCCGATGGGCGAAGACTGGGTCTATACCATGCGCGAGGCGCTGGGCCTCTGCGTCGGCATCGGCGCCTGGAACTACCCGACCCAGATCGCCTGCTGGAAAGGCGCCCCGGCGCTGGCTTGCGGCAACTCGATGGTGTTCAAACCTTCGGAAACTACCCCGCTCTGTGCCCTGAAAGTCGCTGAGATCCTGCATGAAGCGGGCCTGCCCGCGGGCCTCTACAACGTTGTCCAGGGCATGGGCGAGGTGGGCGGCGCGCTGGTCACTGACCCGCGCGTCGACAAGGTCTCGCTGACCGGCTCGGTGCCGACCGGCAAGAAGGTCTACGCTGCCGCGGCTGAAGGCATGAAGCACGTCACCATGGAACTGGGCGGCAAGTCGCCGCTGATCATCTTTGACGACGCCGATGTGGAAAACGCCGTCGGCGGCGCCATCAACGGCAACTTCTACTCCTCCGGCCAGGTCTGCTCCAACGGCACCCGGGTGTTTGTGCAGAAAGGCATCAAGGAAAAATTCCTTGCCCGTCTGGCCGAGCGCACCGGCAACGCCGTGATCGGCGATCCGATGGATGAGGCCACCAGCTTTGGCCCGATGGTCACTGAGAACCAGATGAACATCGTGCTGGGCTACATCGAGAAAGGCAAAGAAGAGGGCGCCCGCGTTGTCTGCGGCGGCGCACGGGCAGATATGGACGGCTACTACATTCAGCCGACCGTCTTTGCCGATGTGACC
>NZ_JWLC01000036.1:42114-42450 GCF_000813745.1 Leisingera sp. ANG-M1
GGAAATCTTTGGCCCGGTGATGTCCGTTCTCGATTTCGACACCGAGGAAGAAGTGATCGCCCGCGCCAACGACACTGAGTTCGGCCTCTCGGCCGGCGTCTTCACCAGCGATTTCACCCGTGCGCACCGGGTGATCAGCCAGCTGGAGGCGGGCAGCTGCTTCATCAACTCCTACAACGACGCGCCGGTCGAGGCGCCGTTTGGCGGTGTGAAAGCATCGGGTGTGGGCCGCGAGAACTCGAAAGAGGCAATCAAGCACTTCAGCCAGGTGAAGTCCGTCTACGTCCGTATGGGCGACGTTGAAGCGGCGTTCTGATTGCCCTTTGGGCCGTCGCC
>NZ_JWLC01000037.1:0-266 GCF_000813745.1 Leisingera sp. ANG-M1
TGTTTGAGAGGGGCGTCAAACAGAAAACGGCCCGGGATTACCGCAAAGCGGGGGCCGCGGAGCGGTGCCGCCTCAGATCCGGGTGAGAAAGTTCATTTTCACGGCCACAAATGTCAGGAAACCCGCCCAGGCCTGCTCGGTCGGGCGGTCCCAGTCGGGGCCGAGAATGGCCGCAAGGGCACCTGTGAAACTGTCGATGAAGCCGTTGAAATGGGCGTCCGACACTTCAAGCTTGCGGTGTTTTTCGCCCTGCTGCTGCAGGATCA
>NZ_JWLC01000037.1:690-1237 GCF_000813745.1 Leisingera sp. ANG-M1
CGCCCTGCTGCTGCAGGATCATGTCCAGCCGGCCGGAATCATCCAGTGCTTCGGCGATATGCGACAGAGAGGCCAGCAGCTTGTCCTCCTGCTGTGTCATATCGTCGGGGAACAAGGCGCGGATATCCGGGCAGGCGTCGAAGAACTTGCTGTAAAAAACCGGGACCAGGGCTTCGACATCCATCCGCTCGCTTTCAAAGCTCTTCCGGATCAGGTTTTTGTCCTGTTCGCTTACCATTCAAATGACCTCCTGCGCAAAACTGGAAACAGGTGTTTTCGCTGCATCATTTTGACTTAGCGCGGCAGCGCTGAACGCTGGGTTAACCAAAGCGGCGCTTTCGCCGGAGGCTGTTAACGGCCGCTGCAGATTCTGCGGTCATTGTGACCGCAAGCACACGTTTTGCGCCTTGTTTGACGCCCCTTGCGGCGCTAGAGCATAGAGGCAGCTAAGTTCAGGAGCCAAAAGATGTCCAAACTGGTCACGATCTATGGCGGATCCGGTTTTGTAGGCCGTTACATCGCACGGCGCATGGCCAAGGAAGGCTGG
>NZ_JWLC01000037.1:1730-2195 GCF_000813745.1 Leisingera sp. ANG-M1
TGGCCAAGGAAGGCTGGCGGGTGCGGGTAGCGGTGCGCCGCCCCAATGAAGCCATGCATGTGAAGCCTTACGGCGTTCCGGGCCAGGTGGAGCCGGTATTCTGCAATGTCCGCGACGATGCCTCGGTGGCTGCGGTGATGCAGGGGGCGGATGCGGTGGTGAACTGCGTCGGCGTGCTGAACGAGCTGGGCAAGAATACTTTTGGCGCCATCCATGCCGAAGGCGCCGGGCGCATTGCGCGGCTGGCCGCCGGGCAGGGCGTTGCCAGCCTGGTGCATATCTCGGCGATCGGCGCTGACGCGGATGCCGCCAGCGAATATTCCCGCACCAAGGCGGCCGGCGAGGCTGCGGTGCAGCAGCATTTCCCGGATGCGGTGATCCTGCGCCCGTCGGTGATCTTTGGCTCTGAGGACGGTTTCTTCAACCGGTTTGCCGGCATGGCGACCCTGTCGCCGCTGCTGCCGA
>NZ_JWLC01000038.1:0-517 GCF_000813745.1 Leisingera sp. ANG-M1
GACCTGATGGCTCTTCACGCCAAAAACAGTCTCTAAAAAGGCGATTTCAGCCGGAACATCGCGCACCAGAATGTTCAGCCCGATCCCGCGCAGGGAGCGGCCAAAGCTGTCGCCGTCTACCGTTTCATAATCCATGCCGTCAGCTTCCGGCGAAAGGCGGCGCCCCGCAAGATGAAAAGCGGCAGGGTTTTGCCGCTCGCCGCCATAGGTTGTGAAGTTTCAGCAACATGGCGCCAAAGCCCTTGCACTCCGCCGCACAATCCTAACAATTGGAATATGTCAGAGCAGATATTCCCAAGCTGGCCCGATTCCGCCCCGAAACTGATTGATGTTGCTGCCGGCCGCGCCCCTGCGGACGTGGTGATCCGGCAAGGGATCTGGGTCAATGTGCATACCCGCGAGCAGCTGGCGGACCATGACATTGCCATCGTGGCTGGCCGGATTGCCTATGTCGGGCCGGATGCCTCTTACTGCACCGGGCCGGACACGCAGATCATCGAAGCCAAGGGGCGCTACA
>NZ_JWLC01000038.1:958-1418 GCF_000813745.1 Leisingera sp. ANG-M1
TCGAAGCCAAGGGGCGCTACATGATCCCGGGCCTGTGCGATGCGCATATGCATATTGAGTCCGGCATGCTGACACCGGCGGAATTTGCCCGCGCGGTGATCCCGCATGGCACCACCTCGATGTTCACCGACCCGCATGAGATCGCCAATGTGCTGGGTTTGGACGGCGTGCGCTACATGCATGACGAGGCGCTGATGCAGCCGGTCAATATCTTCACTCAGATGCCCTCCTGCGCGCCATCGGCGCCGGGGCTGGAGACCACCGGCCACGAAATCACCCCCAAGGATGTTGAGGAGGCCATGAACTGGCCTGGCATCATTGGTCTGGGAGAGATGATGAACTTCCCCGGTGTTGCGGGTGCCGACCCCAAGATGCTGGCCGAGATCGCCGCCACCCAAGCCGCGGGCAAAACCGTGGGCGGCCATTACGCCTCCCCTGACCTCGGCCCCGATTTCGCCGC
>NZ_JWLC01000039.1:0-1491 GCF_000813745.1 Leisingera sp. ANG-M1
GCACTTCACCGGACACGTCGTCCTGGGCGAACCCCGGTTCCTGGGGGTGTGAGTCGGCCACACACCTGCTTCCAACCTTCCGATTCCGAAGGTTGATGAGGGAACTCATCCTATCGAAGAGAGTAGCGTCCCGCTGCCCTGACTAATTCAGCATCCTGTCAATACAATTGTCCCAATCTTGCGATGCCGAAATGGGTGCTTGTTCCGGCAAGATCAAAACACGCGGGGGCGGGAAGCCGTTGAAACCAGACGATGCATAGGCTGTGGTATAGGCGCCTGCATTCCGGATTAGAATTCGACTGCCACTGGTAAGGCCGAGAGGCAGTTGAACTGGTTGTTCCTGGTACATGATATCTGTGCTATCGCAGGATGGCCCGGCCAGAATGCAGGGGCCCATCTCCTGATCATCAAAATCGGTTGCAAGCGGGTAGCGGATAGATTCAAAGAGTGTTTCTGCAAGTCCACTGAACACGCCGATATCAAGGTAGACCCACCTCATCGTATCTTTCGGGCGCTTGCGGTCCACAAGCAGAACATTTGCAGCGATGGCACCTGCCTCTGCTACAAGAGATCGACCAGGTTCGGCCATGAGGTTCCTGACACCAGGAAAGTGCCCTTCCAAGGCCCGGCGGACAGTCGCGGAATAGTCCCTCAACGGCATTTGAGGCTGATCGTAGACCGCTGGAAACCCGCCTCCGATGTTCAGAAGGCTAAGAGAAATGCCTGACCGGAGCGCGTCTTTCCAGACCGCCGACACCTGTGCAATCGGGGAATCCCAAATTGAGGGGCAGCGGGCCTGGCTGCCGATATGAAATGACAGTCCGCGTGGTATCAACCCAAGATCACGAGCTGCGCTCAACAGGGCTGTCGCTTGTTTCGGATCACAGCCGAATTTCTTGTCGAGCGGCCAGTCCGCTCCGGCTGCCTCGACCTGAACCCGAATAAACACGTCGGAGCCCGGTGCAGAACTCGAAATTTTTTCCAACTCAGCACGGCAATCGGCAGCAAATGTCCGGACATTGCTGTCAAAAGCAAACTTAATATCATGAGGAGACTTTATCGTATTTCCAAATGATACGGCCGATGGGTCAGCTCCCAATTTCAAGCACAAACGAATTTCTTCGCCAGATGCAGCATCGAATGAGGCGCCACGGTCAAGCAGGCATTTCAAAATATCTGGATGCGGATTCGCTTTTACGGCGTAGAAAATGTCCACATCGCCGAGGCCGGCAGAAAGGTCTGAAAACTTTGTGGTAACAACCGATCGGTCCAATACAAGAGTTGGCTGCAAAAAATTCTGACGACTTTCCCACCATGTCATACGCATTCTGGTTCTCCGACCGTAAAATTACAGTTTCCTTCCCGTAACATTATTGCACTCCATGGTGGTGCGTGAATATTTATAAGGCTTTGATAGATGCTCCCTAGGATTGCGTTTATGCCATGTTCGACTGAGGTGCAAGCAAGGAGAGCAATCATCGCTGGGGAGTC
>NZ_JWLC01000039.1:1941-5879 GCF_000813745.1 Leisingera sp. ANG-M1
CCTGCGTTTGTAAGTATTGCAGCATCCGGTTTTCCTTACCGTCCCGGATGATAAACGGCGAGTTGAGCGCGTATAAGGCCTGCCGCACCAGTTTGTTGTGTCAGTGTGTGCCCTGTTGCCTCTTTCCTCTCCGGATCCATTGTGTCTGGGTTGAGTCTTCCGGTAGTAGTGCAAAGTCCTCCGCACGCTGAACATCCTCGATGAGCCCGGGTGGAAAGACCTTTCTCTGACAAGGGCCGTGGAGGCAGTTCGCTGACCTCGTAGATTATGTTCGGGCTTTCTGCTTGGAATTTGAGATCTCGTATTAAGGACGGTGAGGGCCGGCAGAGCGCGTACCCTGTGTTTGCTATGGAAGAGATTATTTCTTGAGGGCAGAACCCTTCTGGGCAGACCTGTCAGGACGTCCGGGACTCCGGATGCTTTGACCTAAGCAGCCCGAATTTCCCGACGTGCTACGGGCCTGAGTTCGTCGCCTAGGCTGTTCGGGGCTGGATTGCAGCCGTTGGTGCCAAGACCGCTTGCATCGAGCCCGGATCGCCCTAGGAGAATGGGTACTGCGAAAGCTTCAATGTCTGGCTCCGCGATGAACTGCTCAACGGCGAGATTTTCTACAGCCTCCGCGAGGCTCAAATCCTGATGGAAAAGTGGAGGAAACACTGCAACACCAAGCAGCCACACAGTGCTCTGGGGTATCGCCCGTCCGCGCCGGAAACCACCATTATGATGGATCAAAGGCCGGTCATGTACTAACAATCGAACTGGATCACTCAGGTGGGGCTGATCAGGGGCAATATGTTGCTCTCCTGTCGAGCTCGCGGAAGATCGCTGCCGAATAGTTAAGCGTTGCAAGGTGTTTAAGTTAGAGCAGCCTCGAGTTTCAAATTTCGTCATTGCATCTCTTAGATGATCAAATGGCGATCTTCAGTGCCAGTTTTTACAACTTACCCGCTTGCGTTGCAAGACAGCTTACGCTAGGGAGGCGCTGAGTACGGTGAGACCCAAGTTTTCAGGAAGTTCTCTTTTTTATTTCTTGGCGAAGATTGAGCTTTGCCATATTAAACTGGTTTGAAGCATGAATGGCGTTTGCATTATTTCCGTCCCTAAGTCTGGCACTATGTTTCTTACACGGTCTTTGGAAAAGGAATATCAAGCGCCCTGCGTGTTTGGGGTAAGTTGTGATAGTGCGAATGAAGTACACAGTCAGTTGATTGGTGAAATTTCACCTGAAGTTAATGGCATTTTGCAAAAAAACTCCCCAAAATCAGAAGTTGTCGCACGGCGGTTTTCCCAGATGCTTAGCCGGAATAGGCACGATCAACCGGATGAACGCATTCTGGTTTCTGATCATGGTTTTCATTCCTTTCCTAAATTCCTGCTGAATCCGGAAATTTCGGACATAAAGGATCCCGAAGAGGTATTCCGTTTTGCCGCAGAGCGTCGGCTGAAAGTGGTCTTCCTTTACCGGGATCTTCGCCATGTTGCGGCATCATTGACCCATTTTCTGGTGTCTGGAAAGTCGTTCCTGCTTCGCTGTGAGGGTCTGGAGAGGACGGCGCGTGTCGTGGCAAATGCCTATGCGCCCGTGCTGGCAGAACTGACGCGAATTTGGCTTGAGCGTGTCGATGATCTGGGGGGGCTTTGCCTGTCATACGAAGCTCTGACAAGCGATCCAAGGAAGTGGTTCGATCTGATCGGCCGTGAGGCCGGTTTCGGGGGGCTGCCACCTGGGGAACGTTCTGATCTTGGAGGGTACAAATCTTGGACTTACCGATCCAAGCAAGCGGCATGGGGTGACGGGTTTCCTTCGGATGTCATCCAAAAGCTGGAATGTCTGAACAATTCTCTGAAGCTGGAGGTTTCGCTTTGAGTGTTCCGCGTCCTGTCCTGTTGTGCTTCCGCAATCCTGCCACGCTGGTTGCGGCGCGCAAGTTGGCCTTCGCCGGGAGCAAGCCTATTGCACTGGTGGCGCCATCCGATGTGCGGGACTTGGCGGAATTGGCAGACGAGAATGACTGTGAAGAAGTCTGGACCGATTTACCCGATCTCGAAAACTCGCTCGTCGGTGCCGATCTGCATTTGATGCCGACCATCGCGCCCCCTGACAGGCAGGTTCACAATGGGGATGTCTATCTCAGAACCGGCGGCTCAACAGGGCGTCCAAAGCTGGTGCTGCGTTCGCGATCTGCCAATGCTGCGGAAGTCAGCCGGGTGCTCGACCGTTTTGGTCGGGGCCTTCCCAGGCTGGAGGCACTGGTGTCAACGGTGCCGTTCGAGCACATGTTTGGCTATACGTTGGGTCTGCAGCTTGGTGAGGCCAAGGGAATTGCTATGCAAACCCGGCGTCCTGTCTTTCCTGCCGATCTGCGGAATGAGATCGCCGAGGTGCGCAACCGCAACAAGGCTGACAAAGTCTGGCTCGTGACTACTCCAACCCATCTGCGCAGTTATGGGCGGCTGAAGGACAGGATCGAGCATGTTGCTGGGATTGTCTCCGCGACCAGTCCGATGGATCCGGGCCTTGCCATTGGGGCAAAGAAAGTATTCGGCGCGCCGATCCTTGAAATCTATGGCAGCACGGAAACTGGCGCCGTGGCATCCCGGGTCTGGGATGGTGCGGAAACGGACAGCCCGGTCTGGACCCCTTTGACCGGCGCCGAATTGACCGTCGGAGACGACAATCGTCCGACCTGGATTTTGGAGAATGGCCAGGCATCGGTGACACTCAACGATCTTGTATCGCGGGAGGGCCAGGGTTTTAGGTTGCTGGGGCGGGCCGATGATGCGCTGAAGGTTGCGGGAAAACAGCAAAGGCTTGGCACTTTGACCCATCTCCTGGGGCAAGCTCCGGGGGTTCGCGATGGGGCCTATGTGAAACTTGATGACTCAGAGCAATCCGCAGAGCCGGTTTTGGGAATGGTCGTTGCGCTGGAACCTGGCGGCCAAGTGTCAACCGTGTTGGACCATCTGTCCGGCAAGGTTGATCCGGTCTTTCTGCCAAGGCGCATTGCAGTGGTGGATCGCTTGCCACGTACCGAAACAGGAAAGCTCCGCAAATCCGACGGGCAGCAGGTTCTCGCCCGGCACGGGCGCAACAGACATGAATTTCAAGACTGAGGAAACCGAATGACTGTGCCAAATCTCGTTGACGGGAGAACCGTGATCGTGACCGGGGCCTCCCGGGGGATCGGACAGGCCACGGCGCGGGCCATGCTAATCTCCGGCGCCAATGTGGTAGTGAACGCCCGCGAGGAAAACGCCGCTCTCGAAGAGACCACGGCGCTGTTGCGCGAGATAGACGAAACCCGGTTCGAAGTCTCGCTAGGAGATATCACGGATCCAGACTATGCCCCGGTCATGGCTGCCCTGGCCAAGGAGCGTTTTGGCAGCATTGACGTGCTGGTTAACAATGCAGGCATCATTCGCGATCAGGCGCTTGGCTTCA
Organism: Leisingera sp. ANG-M1; assembly: GCF_000813745.1. Lineage (GTDB taxonomy): Bacteria > Pseudomonadota > Alphaproteobacteria > Rhodobacterales > Rhodobacteraceae > Leisingera. The sequence goes on from NZ_JWLC01000039.1 coordinate 5,384, forward strand.
TGCAGGAGGCCGATTGGGACGCGGTTATGAATACTAACCTCAAGGGGGCGTTCCTGTGTTGCAAGGCCGTGTCGCGTCAAATGGTAGCCCAGCGTAGCGGGCGCATAATTAATGTTTCATCCATCACGGCGCTAAGCGGTCGGCCGGGGCAGACCAACTATGGTGCTGCCAAGGCCGGGCTCATTGGTTTCACCAAATCTCTGGCCCGCGAACTGGCCCCAAAGAACGTTCTGGTTAACGCGCTGGCCGTGGGCGTCATCGACACAAGGATGACCAAGCAGATCCCGCGCGACACGCTGCGCGAGATTAAAAGCATGGTGCCTATGAACCGGGTGGGGCACCCAGACGAGGTTGCCAATGCCTGCCTGTTCCTGGCTTCGGACCTGTCAAGCTACATCACTGGAAGCACACTTAATGTAAGTGGCGGAGGATACATCTAAAATGAACCAGATCACCCAACCGGTCGCCGCGCCGACGCTCGACAGCGAAACCGCTG
>NZ_JWLC01000039.1:6222-7585 GCF_000813745.1 Leisingera sp. ANG-M1
CGCTCGACAGCGAAACCGCTGTAGCCTCCCGGCGCAGAGAGTTGTCAGCACGTTTGAAAGCCGTTCTGATCGAGCGTTTGTCGCTGGAACTTGAAGTCAACGAAATCTCGGATGACAGCCCGCTGTTCGGGACTGGTCTGCGGCTGGACTCGGTGGACAGTCTCGAGGTTGCGATCGCGGTCGAAAGCGAATTTGGCGTGGCTATCACCGACGAAGACATGCAGGCCTTCCGGTCGATCAATACCATCCTCGACTTTGTGCAAGAAAAGGGTGACGCCTGAAATGAACTTAAACTTGCAAGATTACGTAGTAGCCCGCGAGGGATGTGCTCTGATCCGCGTCAACAGCGACCGTGTTCTCCGTGTGACCGGAATGGACTGTTTCGAGGCGCTGGATGCGGTATTCTCGATGGATATCGAGATGCTGTTGCCCAATCGCGGTGTTACCGGTCTGTTCCTCGATGAAGGGGGCGCGGTGATCGCGCTGGCTACCGTCTTCAAGGGCGATGAGGATCTGATCCTGTTTACCCAAGGCGAGACCTCGGAAGCCCTTACCGCTCATCTGACCAGCAGTTTCGCGGACCAGGACGCCGCTATCGAAGACATGTCGGCCACGTACGACATCCTGTGTCTCGTTGGCCCCCATGCTGAAAAGGCCATGGAAACCAACCTCAGCGAAGACATTCTCGGGCTGTCCTACCTGACGTTTGAGGAAAATCCGGACATCGGTCAGTTGGTGTTCCGCATGGGTTACTCCGGCGAGTACGAATACCGCATTCTTGTGCCTACTGGCGACACCGGAATTGCAGACCGTCTGTCGCAACCTGGCGACGGTTTCGAAGTTACCGAAATCAAGGAAGAGATCCAGGCGCTGCTGATGCTGGAAATGCGGTCTTTGAATTTCGCCCAGTTGAACAGCAAGCGCGATCCGCTAGCCGCTGGCCTGCATTGGATGATCGATTTCCGCAAACCCGAGTTCCCTGGTCAGGCCGCACTTCAGGCCCGGCTTGATGATCTGCAAGAAACCGGCCTGATGCTGCGTTTCGACGCGCAGGCCAATGTTGAGCAGGGGGATGTGTTAGCAATCGAAGGGCAACCGGTCGGGCGGGTCGTGACGGCGGCGTTTTCGCCGACGCTCGATGCCTTCGTGGTCTTCGCCTATGTGCAACACGACCTGAGTTGGGTTGGTGTGCGCTTCGAGCTGGCCAACAAGGACACAGAACTGGTGGGACAGGGGGTTTCCGCACCGCTATTTGTCACCCGCACTGTTTTGGCGGCCTGACCTATGACAGCGTCCCCAAACAGGCCGCAACCCTCCGAAATGTATCGGCGCGTGCAGCTCATGCTGTTGCAGATGGTAGTGG
>NZ_JWLC01000004.1 GCF_000813745.1 Leisingera sp. ANG-M1
AAATCCACTTGCCGAAGGCAAATGGATTTTTCTTGGTTTGGTGGCTATAGCGCAAGTGAAACACCCGGTCCCTTCCCGAACCCGGAAGTTAAGCACTGCCGCGCCGATGGTACTTGGGCTCAAGCCCTGGGAGAGTAGGTCACCGCCAAACCTAGTAAAATCCAAATAGCTCTCTAAACGTTCAATCAACAATATCCGCATTCAAGAAATACAGTAGTTCAGGCAGGTTTTGTCTGGATATATGATCCGGATCTGAAAGATCTCCGGCTGCAATCCGCTTGTCAAAAATAGCGGATTACGAGGATTTCTTAAGGTGATGCCGCAAGTTTCGTCACTCTCTGAAAAACGCAGGAATGGCGCATTCCACGGCCGGTGTTTCGGCAGAATTGGACTGCCCTCATTCAAAGGTATTGGATATTACTGAAGTCCATTCAGAGGATTAACGTCGGCCTTGGAAAACTCATGAGGCCCGCGATGATCCAGAACGCGTCCGTTCAATTCTTCCCAAGTGTCTGCCCTTTGGACTGCCCGGATACCTGCAGCCTGTTGGTTCAAACCCAGGGCGGGGCCATCTCAGCCGTTCGGGGATCGGCAGCAAACCCTTATACTGATGGTGTTATCTGCAACAAGGTTGCCCGGTATTACCCGGACTTCGTACATGGAAAACACCGTCTTGCATATCCTTTGAAACGGAGCGGGCCGCGCGGCTCCGGGCATTATCAGCGGATCGGCTGGGAGGAGGCGCTGGATCTGATCCACGAAGGGTTCAGCCGGGCTATCCAGGGCTACGGTGCGGAGGCGGTGCTGCCGTTCAACTATGCCGGACCCCACGGCGAGCTGGCGGCGGGATCCATGGACCGCCGGTTCTTTTACCAGATGGGCGCGACTATGCTGAACCGCAGCCCGCTGTGCGGCGCTGTGCGCGGCGGGGCTTACGCCAGCCTGTTCGGAGCGGCGCCAGGCATGCCGCCGGAACAAGCAGTGCACTCCGATCTGGTGCTGGTCTGGGGCAACAACGTGACTGTCTCCAACCTGCATCTGGCGCCGGTTTTGAAACGGATGCGGGCCAAGGGCGGCAAGCTGGTGATCATCGACCCAAAACGGATCAAAATTGCTGAACAATGCGATATGCATGTGCAGATCAAACCGGGAACTGATGTCGTGCTGGCCATGGGGCTGGCGGCAGAGCTGGAGCGGCGCAATGGGTTGGATTACAGCTTCATCTGGAACTGGGTCGATGGTTTCGAGGCCTTCATGGTTCAAGCCCGGCAATATTCCGCGGAGTCGGTGGAAAACCTCTGCGGTATTACCTGCGAAGCATTCCAAACGTTGGCGGACATGATCCAGGCGGCTAAGGCCATGGCCTGCTCATTTGGCAACGGTATCGAACGGGGCCGCTCCGGGGGATCAGGCCTGCGTGCCGCGATGGCATTGCCTGCTTTGACCGGCCATCACGGGCGGCTGGGGGCTGGGGTTCTGGCCAAGTCCGGCATTGCCACACCTAAGACCCAGGCCCGGCTGCACGGCGATCATCTGATGAAACCGGGCACCCGGGTATTCAACATTGTCGACCTGGCTGAAAAGCTGCAGGATGAAACGCTGGACCCGCCGGTTAAGGCCACGATGATCTATAACCACAACCCGGTGGCGACGCATCCGGATCAGGCGAACCTGGTCAAGGCGTTGATGCGGGAGGATCTGTTTATTGCCGGCTGCGACGTCGCCATGACCGACAGCATGGCGTTTTGCGATGTGATCCTGCCCGCCGCCAGCCATTTCGAGTTCGATGACATCTATGGCGCTTACGGTCAGAATTACCTTCAGCGCGCCGAACCTGTGATCCCTTGCGTTGGGGAAAGTCTGCCCAATACCGAGATATTCCGCAGGCTGGCGGCACGGTTCGGTTACGAGGATCCGCTGTTCCAGGCCTCTGACAAGCAGTTGATGGATGATGCCATCGACGCTGTGCATCCGCAGCTTGAGGGCCGGCGGCCCAGCGAGATCCCGGTTGACCAGGCAATCCGGATGACGGCGCCGGACGGTATGCCGATGATCATGTGTAAAACGGTCAAGCCAGCCACGAAGTCGGGGAAGATCGAGCTGTTCAGCCAGGACTACGAAGAGCGGTTCGGCTATGGTGTGCCGCGTTTCGAAGAGGTGCCGCAGCACCAGCCCTTCGCCCTGATCACGCCCAGCTCTGACAAGCGCACCAATGCCACATTCGGCAGCGATCCCGCCTCGCAAGGGCTGGAGGTGGTTGAAATGAACCCGAAGGACGCGGCAGCCAGGGGGCTGCAGGACGGGCAGAAGGTGACCGTCTGGAATTCGCAGGCTGAGGTCACATTGCGCCTGAAGGTGACGGATGCCACTCGGCCGGGCGTGCTCTATTCGCCCAAAGGCACCTGGCGCGCGACCTCAGAGACCGGTTTTACGGTGAACGCTCTGATCCCGGCGGGCATCCGCACCGACATTGAAGACGGCGCTTGCTACAACGAGACCTTTGTGGACGTGAAAGCCGCCTGAGACTGCCACCGTTGAACAGGCGGACGGCGCAAGCTTGCAAAGGCTTGCGCCGCTTGGTTGTCAGCTCCGGACCGCCTCCATGAAATTGTCATAGAGAGTCTCTGCAGACTTCAGGAACTGCGGCATCCGGGCCTCGGCCGAGGCCCGTAATTCTGCTGTGCCATTGCTTCCCAAGGCGTTTACCAGCGCTTGGTGATAGGCCGGGATGGCGGCCCAATTGTCCACCGTGTCCGGCTCCACTTCGACGTGATACTGCATCGACCAGGCGTTGCGGCCGATCCGCATGGCCTGGATCGGACAGTCCGGCGAGCGGGCAAGGATCTCGGCCCCTTCCGGTGCCTGAGCCACCTGCACCCCGTGCCACTGCAGGCATTTCTGCTGTACCGGCAGCCCCTGCATCAGCGGATCGGCGCGGCCCGCTTCGGTCAGCTCCACATCCAGCACGCCGATTTCGGCCGGGCGTTGCGGGCCGCAGGTGCCGCCCAAGGCGTCAGCCAGCAGCTGGTGGCCCAGGCACAGACCTAAATAGGGTTTTTTCAGATCTCGCACCCAAGTACGGATGGCGGCTTTCTCGGCGATCAGCCAGGGATGCTCCTCGACATCCCAGACATCCATCGGCCCGCCCATCACCCACAGTGCGTCATAACCAGCCAGACCAGGGATCTGCTCGCCCTCATCCAGCTCGATGGCATCCCACTCAATGCCGTCTCGCTCCAGAAACCTGCGCAGGGAGCCGGGGTGCTCGCAGGCGACATGCTGAAAAACCAAAAGCCTCATAGGTGTCCTCTCCTCTAACTATCATGCTTTTCGTGGGTCGGCTGCCTTTGCAGCCATGTCCGCGCGGACAGAAACCGATCGGACCAGAGCCATGGTCGCCTCAACCCCGGCCAGAACAGCAACCAGCACCAGAAGGGCTGCGGACCCCATCTCGACAATCAGCCAGCCGGCCGCCAGGGGGAAGCCGAAGATGCCGATGAAATAGGTCAGGGCAAAGACCTGCAAAGTCTGCGGCACCAGCTCAGGCTCGGCGTCATTGGCCGCCATGGCCGCAAGCACCGGGTAGCTGACCCCATAGCCGATGCCAAAAAGGAAGGCCGTGGCCAGATAGGCGGACAGACTGCCGCCGCTGCTCAGGAACAGCAGCACCGCGGCGCACATCACGTATTGCAGAACGGCGATGGTCAAATAGGGGTTCCGGCCGCCTTTGAACCGCGCCAGCACCACCCGGAACACCACGACGGTGATCGTATAGGCCAGGAAGTAAACCGCGTAGTCCAAGCCGCGCTCGCCTGCGAACACAGTCTGAAAATTGTTCATGCCGGCAAAGACGCAGGCTCCGATGCAGACCATGACGACCGGCAGCCTGGCAGGGGAGCGAAGAATGGCTGCAATCCGGTTCAGCGTTAGCGAGGAGCGGGTCCCAGCTGCGGACGCATGGGAATGGCGGCGCACTGGGCCGGTCAAAGCGAAGAACAGCAGCGCAGCCAGGGCGCTAAAGCAGGCGGTGGCAAAGAAGGCATCATTCACGGTGAGCCCCGCAGTCTCCATCATCGATGCCATCACCGGCGACAGGCCAAAGCCTGCCATGATAGTGACAGAGAGGATCGCAAAGTAACGCACCCGCTCCTCTACAGCCACAAGGCCGGTCAGCACGATTGGCGACAGCGCATAGGTCAGCCCCCAGCCAGCGCCAAGCGCAATACTGGCGAAGATCAGCAGAACTCCAACGCCGTCTGCGAGGCCATAGGCTGCCAGTGCCGCAGCGATAAAGAGGCAGGCCCCGCCCAAGGTGCGGACCCGCCCGAACAGGTCCGACAGGTGCCCGGCGCAAGAAACAGTGATCAGAGTCGAAATCGCGGTGATGAACAGCATCAGGCCTACGGTTTTCTCATTGGCGCCGAACTGTCCGAACAAGCGGGGCAGCAGGAAGGTCAGGCCATAGGCGCCGGCCTGCAGGAAGCTGGCTAGATAAAACAGTGTAAACATTGTCAGCCGGGGCATTAGGCTGTCTCCTCATTTTCTGGCGGTTTGCACCCGAGCGACTGCGTTTTCCCTGACCTCAGCAGCGGCTCTAGGCGCAGTAGAGCGAGGTGGGGGGCAAGATACGCGCCGGTGGCCTCAGGCCGCTCCCGGAGGAACAGCAAGGCTCCGCATGCCACTCCCCGCAGGGCCTCCCGAATAGCAACAGCTGCGCGCATGGCATGTCCTTCTCAGATTGGTGGTGAGTACGGATTGCCATAGATCTGGAGTGCTATTAATGTCCGGATATTGAAAAAATGAGCATACCAAAAGTGAAAAACACACCTTGGCTGGCTTTTTCGATTGACCGTTCATCAAAGAAGCCGGTGTTTGAACAGATTTGCGAAGCGCTGCGGCACAGCATCGTTTCGGGCAGTTTGGCGGAAGGTGCGACCTTGCCGCCCACCCGGGTTTTGGCCACCGAACTGGGGGTGTCGCGTTCCACAACTGTGACCGCTTACGAGCAGCTGGTCGCCGAAGGCTACCTGCAAAGCCGGCGCGGATCCGGGTTCCAGGTCTGCGCGGTCGGCGAAGCCGATCTGGCGGTTGAACCAGAAGCCGGCGGCCTGCAGCAGGACGAAGAACTGGTAAAACCGCCGTTGCCGTTTGAAGCCGGCCAGCCGGACATGCGTTTGTTTCCGCACCGGCAATGGGCCAAAGCGGTGGCGCGGGTCTGCCGTGTCAGCCCGCAGTCGATGCTGATGGGCGGGCCTGCGGCTGGGAATTTTGAGCTGCGCAAAGCTGTCGCCGCCCATGTTGCCGAGTGGCGGGGGATTGAAGCATCGCCGCATCAGATCATTATCACCGCCGGCTCCACTGATGCGCTGGACCTTTGCCTGCGGGTGCTCACCCAGCGGGGCGACGGGATCGGGCTGGAGGACCCCGGCTATGGACCGCTCCGCCACTTTGCCCGGTTCCACGGGCTGGAGCCCTCGTTTCTGGAAATTGATGAGCAGGGGGCAAGGCTTCCAGAAGCAGATGTTGAACTGCGGACTGTGATCCTCACCCCTTCACACCAGTTCCCGCTGGGCGGCGCCATGTCCCCCAGCCGGCGGCAGGAGTTTATCTCATGGGCGAGGGCTGCCGGAGCTTGGGTGATTGAGGACGATTATGACAGCGAGTTCCGCTATGCCGGGCGGCCGATTCCTGCAATGGCGGGTTTTGACCGGCTGCACCGGGTGATCTACGCGGGTTCGTTCTCCAAGATTTTCTCTAACTCCCTGCGCCTGGGCTATGTCATCGTGCCCGAGCCGCTGCTGGAGCAGTTCCGTGCAGTCATGGCGCGCTCGGGGCTGCGCGCCAGCTACATGCCGCAGCAAGCTTTGGCCGAGTTCATGCACTCGGGCGAGTTCTACAGGCACCTGCGGCGGGTGCGGCGGACCTATGGCGAACGGCGGAAATTCCTTCTGGACCGGCTAACGAGAGATTTCAGTGGTGCAGGCTGGTTCCGGGACCACCAGGCGGGCATGCAGACGGTTTTGCATCTGCACAGCTCTCTCAGCGACAAGGATATTGCCCGCCGGGCGGCCGCACTCGGCGTGGCTGTGCAACCTTTGTCCAACGCCTCGGCCGGGGGCGGGCATAACGGGCTGGTACTTGGCTATTGCGCCTTCTCCGAAGAGGAGATGGCGCCCGCTTTGGACATTCTGCAGCGATGCCTTGAGGAAGCGGCGTCAGCCGCCGGCAGCTAGCGCCTGGTCCGGATGCGCCGCAGCAAAGGCAGGGTGGGCAGCGCAGGCGGCCTCCACTGCGCAGATCCGGGGCAGGTGCGTAAAATCTGCTTCCCAGCGGCGGGCGTTGTACAGCTGCGGCATCAGGCAGATATCGGCAAGCCCTGGCGTGTCTCCGGTGCAGAATGGATTCTGTTCGAACCCCGCCAGCAGAGCCTCGAATGCCTGCAGGCCGGGGCGGATAAAATGCTGCATCCAGGTCTTGGGCATCTCCTCGGCGCCGCCGCTGAGCCGTGTGGCCTGTTTGGCCACCTGCAGGTTGCAGACCGGATGTACATCCACCGCTACCGAATGGGCCAGCGCCCGGACCTTTGCACGCTGCCCGGCGTCCTTGGCCAGCAGACCGAGGTTTCGTGTCTCATCCAGGTAATCGAGGATTGCCAGCGACTGGGTCAGCCGCAGCCCGTCGATCTCAAGGACCGGCACCAGTCCCTGCGGATTGCGGGCCAGGTGCTCCGGGCTTTTGTGTTCTCCCTTGACCAAATCCACCGGAACCGCGGTGTATTCGATCCCCGCAAGGTTCAGCGCGATGCGCAGCCGGTAACTGGCCGACGAGCGCCAATAGTCATACAGAACCGTGCCGCCCATCGGCGTCCTCCCCTTTTGAAAAGGCAGCTGTGAGGGCTGCCTTCCGTGCCGGCCGGTATCAGGCCTTGCTCAGCTCCTTGGCGTGCAACCAATCGGCGTGCTGGGGCGCTTTCTTGGTCTTGGACCACTCCTCCAGCATCTCCCATTTGACCGCATCGAGCTTGGCCAGCATTGCTTCTTCCTGCGGATCCGGACAGGCGAGCTCCACCCGGTGGCCGTTCGGATCGAAGAAATAGATCGAGTGGAAGATCGAGTGGTCGGTCACACCCAGCACTTCGACGCCATTGGCCTTCAGATGGTCTTTGAACTGGATCAGCGTCTCGCGGTCCTTCACCTTGAAGGCGATGTGCTGCACCCAGACGGGGGTATTGCGGTCGCGGTCCATCTCGGGCTTGGTCGGCAATTCAAAGAACGCCAGCACGTTGCCGTTGCCCGCATCCATGAAGATATGCATGTAGGGATCGGGCTCGTGGGTCGACGGCACATGGTCCTCGGCAATCGCCAGGACAAAGTCCATCTTCAGCATCTTGTTGTACCACTCCACTGTCTGCTTGGCGTCCTTGCAACGGTAGGCGACGTGGTGGATCTGTTCTATTTTCAAGCGGTATCCTCCCCAGGTTTCAGCGCGGCAGCCGCCAGCGCCTGTTTCAGGATCGCGCGTTTTCCAATGTGGTTGGCCAGCACCAGCACGAGGCGTGCATTTAGCGCATCGCTTTCGGCTTTGCTGAGGCCCTCATGTGCCGTCAGAAGATCGGCATAGAAATCATCGGCTCCGTTAATGTTCGGGGTCAGGATCAGCTGGTCTTCGGTCATCTTGATCACTCCTTGCCGATGGCCCGGCGGATCGCATGCCGGAACTGATTTTCGTCAAAGCTAGGACGGCGGGCCGCCACATGCTGGTCCGGGCGGATCAGGTAGACGCCACTGTCATTGCTGCCCAGATAGCGGTCTTTCAGCGCTAGCGTCTTGTCGTCTTTCACTGACAGCGCCAGGCGGGTGACCTCGATACCTTGTTCCTCGAACACATCGGGGGCATCGGCGTCGATGGTGAGCAGCACGAACTTGCCGCCCAGCTTGTCGAGCAGGAAGCCGTCGCCCAGCGGCGCATCGGGGCAGGAGGAGCCCGGCCGGGTCCGTTCCGGTCCGTCCAGCGCATCCGCTGAGTTCAGCGGCGAGCCATCGTAGGTGCAAGGCACCGACAGGCGGCCGGAGTTCACCAGCGGGCGGGCGAATTCATAGTGCTCGGACAGATCCAGCACTGCATCGCGCAGCACCCGGCTCATCTCGGACTTCGGGGTGATGAAGTCGGTCGAGCGCGAGGAATTCAGGATGTTCTCATCGGCGCCGTGGACACGTTCCACGTCATAGCTGTTGAGCAGGCTTTCCGGCGCTTTGCCATCAATCACCAGCTGCAGCTTCCAGCACAGGTTGTCGGTGTCTTGCAGGCCGGAGTTGGCGCCGCGGGCGCCGAAGGGCGAGACCTGATGCGCAGAATCGCCTGCAAACAGCACCCGGCCATGGCGGAACTGCTCCATCCGGCGGCACTGAAAAGTGTAGATCGAAACCCATTCCAGTTCGAACTTCACATCCTCGCCCAGCATCGCCTTGAGGCGCGGGATCACGTTCTCGGGGCGTTTCTCGCGCTCCTTGTCGATGTCCCAGCCGAGCTGCAAGTCGATGCGCCAGACGCCATCCGGTTGCTTGTGCAGCAGCGCCGACTGGCCTTTGTTGAAAGGAGGATCGAACCAGAACCAGCGTTCGGTCGGGAAATCCGCATCCATGATCACATCGGCGATCAGGAAGTTGTCCTCAAAAACCCGGCCGACAAAATCCAAGCCCAGCATCTGCCTGGTCGGCGAGCCCGCGCCGTCGCAGGCAATCAGCCAGTCTGCTTCCAGGTTATAGGAGCCCTCCGGCGTGTCGATCTCCAGCACCACATGGTCCGGATGGGTACCGATCGCGGAAACCTTGTTGCGGCCGCGGATTTCGATCGGCGCGCCCTGCTCCTGCAGCTCGCGGACCCGTTTCACCAGGTATTCTTCGAAATAATACTGCTGCAGATTGATGAAGGCGGGGCGTTTGTGGCCGTCTTCGGGCAGCAGGTTGAAGTCATAGACTTGGCGGTCGTCGAAAAACACCTTGCCGACGTTCCATTGCACGCCCTTGTCCACCATCGGCTGGCCGCAGCCGAGCCGGTCGAGGATTTCCAGCGGCCGTTTGGCAAAGCAGATCGCGCGGGAGCCGAAGCTCACCTTGTCGTTGTCATCCAGCACCACAACTTCGGTGCCTTGCTGCGCGAGGTCGATGGCGGCAGCCAGGCCAACAGGGCCTGCACCGATCACCACCACCTTGCGGCGGGCGGGGGCTGCGGCGTCCTCATCCGTGTGGTGCGCATAAGGGTACAATGGGACTTCAAAGATCTTGTTCATGGGGCTCCTCCCAGGCAGATTTCAGGAAAGCCGCGGAGCCAGCAGGGCGAAACCTGCGATCACGGCGAACATAACAAGTGTCAGCAACAGTAGACGGCGGCGTTCCTTGCGGTCTTTGTCCGAGGTCAAAAACTCCGCGTAGGCTCTCAGGGAGTGGCCGGCCCAGGTGAAATACCCGCCACCGGTCCGTTTCAGATCTTCCTCAGAACGCTTGCTGATGCGCCACAGTGCCAGGAGCATGGCGGCGGTCCAGGCGGCGAACACCAGGCCCATGAGGATCAGAAACAGGATGCCGGCCAGCCCCATGGGAGTTACCCCTGCAGGGCTTCCCACATTTCCAGATCGCGCTGGGCGGTCCAGATGCGGGGGTGCGCAATGCCGCGGGCCTCGTCATAGGCGCGGGCGACGTTGAAGGGCAGGCAGTGCTCATAGATCGCGTAGTCTGCGAACTTGGGATCGCACTCGGCGCGGACTGCGTCCCAGGCCTCTTTCAGAGTGCCGTTGCGGGCGGCAACCCGGGCCGCCGGGCGGTAGGTGCTCTCAACAAAGTCTCGGGTGTTCTCGATGGCGGCGTTGACCATCTCTTTGCCCACCAGCGCATCGCCGCGGCCCGGGGCAATTGCGTCCACGTCATAAGCCTTGATGTTGTCGAGGGTCTGGCCCCAGTCGCTGAAATGCCCGTCGCCGCAGTAGCAGGCTGAGTGGTATTCGACGATATCGCCGGTGAACATCACGTTCTGGTCCGGCACGTGGATCACCGCATCGCCCGCGGTATGGGCACGGCCGATCTGCTTGATGTCGACCCGGCGGTTGCCGAGGAAGACAGTCATCTGGTCGGTGAAAGTTGTGGTGGGGTAGGTCAGCCCCGGGATGCTTTCGTGGCCTTCAAACAGGCGCGGGAACCGCTGGAATTCGCTGTCCCAATCTTCCTGGCCCCGCTCCAGCACCATGTTATAGGCGGCGTTGGACATGATCACTTGCTGCGCGCCAAAGGCGGAGGCGCCCAGCACCCGCACAGCGTGGTAGTGCGTCAGCACCACATGGGTGATCGGCTTGTCGGTCACAGATCGCACGCATTCGATCACCTTGTTGGCCAGCCGCGGGGTGGCCTGCGCCTCGACGATCATCACAGAGTCATCACCGATGATAACGCCTGAGTTCGGGTCGCCTTCAGCGGTGAAGGCATAAAGGCCTTCGCCGATCTCATCGAATGTGATCTTCTTTTCGGTCAGGTCCCCTTGGGACGCGAATGCCTTGGCCATGTGTCTGTCCTTTTGAGCGTTGCGCCGGAGGAGGGTGTGGGAGCCTCCGGCGGGGATAATTGGGGCAAGAGGAAAAGCGGAACTTATCTCTTGAACGGGTCGTCCAGCGCGGGAAGGACGGTGCCGGTACAATCACCGAACCCGATGGTGTAGCCGTCGCCCCTGGCCGCGCCCTTGAGGGTCAGAGTGTCGCCGTCCGCGATGAAGGAGCGCTCTTCGCCTGTCTCCAGCGTCAGTGGTTCCTTGCCGCCCCAGCTCAGTTCCAAGAGCGAGCCGCGACTTTCCTTGACCGAGCCGGAGATGGTGCCGGAGCCGAGCAGGTCGCCCGCGTTCATCGGGCAGCCCGAGGTGCTGTGATGCGCCAGCTGCTGGGCGGCGGAGTAGTACATTTCCTTGTAATTCGTCCGGGCGATGGTGGTGGCTTCTTGGCCTTCCGGCGCCATGGTGACCTCCAGGTCGATGTCATAGTGCATCGGGCCGCAGTCTTTCAGGTGGTCCAGCAGCTCCACCTCGCGTTCCGGAGTGTCGCAGCGGAACGGCTCCAGCGCCGGTTTGGTGACGATCCAGGGAGAGATCGAGGTGGCGGTGGCCTTGGCCTGGAACGGACCCAGCGGCTGGTATTCCCAGGCCTGGATGTCCCGCGCCGACCAGTCGTTCAACAGCACGTAGCCAAAGATGTGATTGTCAGCTTCCTGCACCGAGATTGGGCCTTCGGAGGGTGTGCCGACAATCGCGCCCATCTCCAGCTCGATATCAAAGCGTGCGCAAGGCGCCCAGCGGGGGGCAGCATCGTTCGGCCCCTTCAGCTGACCCCACGGGCGGCGCACATCGGTGCCCGAGACCACAACGGAGGACGCCCGGCCGTTGTACCCGATCGGGATATGCAGCCAGTTCGGCGGCAGCGCGTTTTCAGGCCCGCGGAACATGGTGCCGACGTTGAACGCGTGGTTCTTGCCGGCGTAGAAGTCTGTGTATTCGCTGACCGCAAAGGGCATGTGCAGCTCGGCATCCGCAGCAGCAACCAGCAGAGGCTCCACCTTCTCCTGATCAGCTGCTCCCTCGGACAGCAGCGCGGTCAGGCGGTCGCGCAGGGCAGCCCAGACCGCAGGCCCTTCTTCCATCAGATCGTTCCAATAGGGCACGTCGAACAGCGGCGCGTCCCCCAGCTGGACCAGCCCGGCCTCTTCTGCGGCCTGCATGTCCAGGATCATGTCGCCAATGGCCACGCCGCAGCGCGGGTCGTCGCCATCAACGGAAAACACGCCATAAGGCAGGTTGTTCAGCGGGAACGGGTGGTTCGCATCATTGGCCGAGGCGACCCAGGATTTCAGCAGAGGCATATCGTTTTCCTGTCATCAGCCCATCCGGGCTTCTTCTTTGTCCAAATACTCAGGGGGTGAATGGGCCGGGAGCGGCCCAGAGGGGGCAGCGCCCTCATCTTCACTTCAGTCCCGGCGTGCCGTCGAACTTCTTCTCGATGTCGCTCCAGCAGTCGATGTAATCATCCTGCAGCGGCGCTTCCTTGGCAGCAAAGGCGGTCAGATGCTGCGGGAAGCGGGTCTCGAACATGAAGGACATGGTGTTCTCCAGCTTCTCGGGGCCTAGGTTGGAGTTCGAGGCGCCCTCAAACGCATTCTTGTCCGGCCCGTGCGGCAGCATCATGTTGTGCAAGGACATGCCGCCCGGCACAAAGCCCTGCGGCTTGGCGTCGTACTGGCCGTAGATATTGCCCATCAGCTCCGACATGATGTTCTTGTGATACCACGGCGGGCGGAAGGTGTTCTCGGCCACCATCCAGCGCTCGCGGAACAGCACAAAGTCGATGTTGGCGGTGCCCGGCACGCCGGAAGGTGCCGTCAGCACGGTGAAGATCGACGGATCCGGATGGTCGAACAGGATCGCGCCGACCGGGCAATAGGTGGTCAGGTCGTATTTGTAAGGCGCGTAGTTGCCGTGCCAGGCGACCACGTCCAGCGGCGAATGCCCGATCCTGGTCTTATGGAACTGGCCGCACCATTTGATGGTCACGGTCGAGGGGGTCTCGCGGTCCTCGAATGCTGCCACCGGCGCTTTGAAGTCGCGCGGGTTGGCCATGCAGTTGGCGCCGATCGGACCGCGGCCGGGCAGCTCAAACTTCTGGCCGTAGTTCTCGCAGACAAAACCGCGGCAGGGGCCTTCCAGAACTTCCACCCGGTAGACCAGCCCGCGCGGGATGATGGCGATCTCCTGCGGCGCCAGGTCGATGATGCCCAGCTCGGTTGCAAACCGCAGCCGGCCTTCCTGCGGGACCACTAGAAGTTCTGAGTCGGCGGAGAAGAAATAGCTGTCCACCATGGACGCGGTGACCAGATAGATATGGCTCGCCATGCCGACCTGGGTGTTCACATCGCCGGCGGTGGTCATGGTGCGCATGCCGGTGAGCCAGGTGAGACCTTCATCCGAATGGGGCACCGGATCCCAGCGGTACTGGCCCAGAGAAATCACGTCCGGATCAACACAAGGCGCCGACTTCCAATGCGGCAGATCGATCTTTTCGTAGCGGTGCGAGTGCTTGACCGAGGGGCGGATCCGGTAGGTCCAGGTCCGCTCCGGCGGGTCGGCCGTAAAGGCGGTGCCGCTCAGCTGTTCGCCGTAAAGGCCATAGTTGCACTTTTGCGGGCTGTTCATGCCCTGCGGCAGCGCGCCGGGCAGCGCCTCGCTTTCAAAGTCGTTTCCAAAGCCGGGCATATAGCCCGCGTTCGGCCCCGCAATCGAGGGAGCCTGCATCATTTCATGGGGATCGGCTGGCCGATTCATCGCGCGTTCCTCCTGTCTCTGCTTGCGGAATATTAGTTGTTTTTGTAACTAACAAGGGAGAGGGGACGCCAAATGGACAAAAAAGATGATTTTGCTCTGCAGGATTTCCTGCCCTATCTGCTGAACCGGGCGGCAGAGGAAAGCTCGCTGGGGTTTCAAAAGCACTATAAGAACCGCTACGGGATGCTGCGGACCGAGTGGCGGGTACTGTTCCATCTGGGCAACTACGGGCAGATGACGGCAAAGGAGATCGGGGCACGGGCCAAGATCCATAAGACCAAGATCAGCCGGGCGGTGGCCAAACTGTCCGAGAAGCGCCTTGTCACCCGCACCCGCGACGAAAACGACCGCCGCGCCGAGCATTTGGCGCTGACTGCGGCGGGAGAGGCCGCTTATCTGGACCTGCGGGAGCACGCCTTGGAGTTTGACGCAAAGATGTGCGCTCGTTTCACCTCCGGCGAGGTTGCAATTTTGCGCTATATGCTGCGCAATTTAGCAGAGATCGACCCATAGACATTGCCGGGGGCAATACCCAGATAAGGCAGCGGGACAAAAGGTGAATGCATGATACAGATTGATGTCAATTCCGGACCGCTGATTGCCTGGCTGATGGAGCAGGGCCTGCAGGGCACCAGCCAGCAGGACCTGCTTGACGGATACTGCCAGCGCCTGACCGAAGCCGGCGTGCCGCTGATGCGCTTTCACCTGGCGCAGCGGGCTTACAACCCGGAGTTCGGCGGCATCGGCATCCGCTGGATCCGTGGCGAAAGCATCACCAGCCATCACTACGAGTATCAGGAAACCCCGGGCGAAGAATGGTTGAAGAGCCCGTTCTACCAGCTGCTGCAGCAGGAGCAGCCGGAGCTGCGGGTGCAGATGGAGGCTGGCCCGCCGTTTGAATTCCCGGTTATTGACGAGCTATTCGAAGCTGGTGCTACGGACTATTTTGCAGCAGGCCTGCGGTTTCACCCGCCCGAGGAGAAACCGGCAGACCCGCGGCGTCCCGGCGAAGGTATCCTGGTCTCCTGGACCACCGACCGCAAGGGCGGGTTCTCGTCCCGCGAGCTTGACCTGATCCGCACCACGCTGCCGCATCTGGGGCTGGCGCTGAAATCTTCATCGAACCGGCAAATCGCCAGCGACCTGCTGCAGATCTATCTGGGCCGCGATGCGGGCCGCCGGGTTCTGTCGGGTGAAATCCGGCGCGGCTCCTCGCAGGAGATTGACGCGGTGATCTGCCTGTTCGACCTGAAAGGCTTTACCGAGCTGGCCGAGCGGCTGCCGGGTCCGGAGCTGATAGACATGCTGAACGGCTACTTCGGTCTGGCGGTTGCGGCCATTCAGGCGCATGGCGGCAACATCCTTAAGTTCATGGGCGATGGCATGCTGACCATGTTCAATCTCGGCAGCATCGAGGAAGACGCCCATGCCGCCCTTGCCGCTGCGAATGAGCTTTGCGGCAAGATCCGAGCCTACAATGCCGAGCGCGAGGCCGAAGGGCTGCCCACTGCGGGCTTCACCCTGGCCCTGCACGCGGGCGACATTCTCTATGGAAACATCGGTGCCAAGAACCGGCTGGATTTCACGGTTATCGGCCAAACGGTAAACCAGACGGCGCGGATTGCCGGCATGCACCGCTCGGTCGGGCAGAACATTATTATGTCCGAAGACGTGCAAAAGGCGGCCAAGGGCACAGAATATGATCTTGTGTCGCTCGGCCGCTACATGCTGCGCGGCGTGGCCGAGCCGATCGAGCTGTACACCATCTACCGCGGCAGCTGCGGCTGCGATGGCTGACCGGCCCAGGGGCGGGATCAGATGCTGATCTCGACTCCTGGCAGGTTCACTTCCTTCATCATGTCGCGCAGCTCCTGCCGGGCGGCGACGTTGGAAATATTGAGCTGCTTGACGCCGATGTCCTTGAGGTCCAAGAGCGTCAGCCCGCGCGGGAACAGTTCTCGGAAGATCACCCGCTCGGAAAAGCCCGGCGCCACACGGAAGCCGATCCGCTTGGACAGCATGTTGATGGCGCGTTCCATCTTTTCCTTGTTGACCATGCGCTGGGTGCCGACCCGGTTGCGGATCACGATCCAGTCAATCGGCTTCAGCCCCGCTTGGGCGCGCAGCTGGCGGGCGTTCCACACCATCTCGGAGTAAACCGACGGACCGGTGATGCTCTCGCCCTTCTGGTCCACATGGGCCAGCAGGTCGAAGTCGACAAAGCTGTCGTTCAGCGGCGTGATCAGCGTATCGGCCAGTGAATGCGCCACCTGGCTGAGACGGGTATGCGAGCCGGGGCAGTCGATCAGGATGAAGTCATGGCCCGGTTCCAGCGCCGAGACGGCAGCCGAAAGGCGGTGGTCATAGATGTTTTCACCCGGCTGCAGGCTGGCCGGGTCGATCTCCGGCAGTTCGTGCATTTCCACCATCGGCAGGTCCAGCCCTGCCTTGGCACAGAACTCCTTGCGGTTTTCCAGGTAACGCCCCATGGAGCGCTGCCGCAGATCCAGGTCCAGCGCCGCCACCTTGTGGCCCAGACGGGCCAAGGTGGTTGCGACATGCATGGAAACAGTGGATTTGCCTGCGCCGCCCTTCTCGTTGCCGACGACAATGATATGCGCCATGTACCGGTCCCTTTGTTCGTGCTTTTTTGCACGTCTTTAGCTTTGAGCCCCTGTATAGGCTCTGGTTCCGGTCAAGAAAAGCGGCGCGCACAGGCTGGTGAATTTAGTGTTTCACCTGTGTTTTGCAGGACCCGTGCCTTTGCGTTTCGGGCGGGCGTCGCCGCCCTTTCCCGGCTTCGGGGCCATTGCAGCTGCAGCGGCGCGGGCCTTGTTCTTTTTGCTGTTGGGCTTGCCGACCGGCGGTTTGGGGCCTTTGGCCTTGAACGGCTTGGCCGCAGGTGCGCCCGGCCTGGTCATCCGCTTGGACGGGTCCGAGGCGCCCTTGGGCTTGGGTTTGACTGCCGGATCGGGTTTGGGGCCGCGGTCTTCCTTGCGGGCCGGTTTACTGTCCCAATCTTTGCGTGCGGGCTTGTCGCCCCAATCCTTGCGCGCGGGTTTTTCACCCCGCTCCTTGCGCTCAGACTTCCCGCTCCACTCCTTGCGGGGCGGCCGGCTGTCTTCGCTGCGCCCGGGTTTGGCACGGTACGGTTTAGGGCCATCTTCCTTGCCGCGGTGCGGTTTGGGTTTGCGGTCGCCCTTGAAGTCGCCCTTCGAACCGCCGCGCCGCGGGGCAGGCGCCAGCACCGGGGCCTCGGACAACTGGGTCAGCACTGCGCCGGGTTCCAGTTCGGTCTTGCCGCCCAGTGCCTTCAGGAAGCCCTCAACCGCCCCTTCGCTGATCTCAGCAAAGGTCTCGTTGTCCTGCACCCGGATCGCGCCAATGGCGCCGCGGTCGATATCGCCCGCCTTGCACAGCATCGGCAGCACCTTGCGCGGGTCCGCTCCGGCCTCGCGGCCGCCGGACAGCGAGAACCAGACCGAGGGGCCGAAAGGCTTGCGCTCTTTTCGTTCCTTGCGCGGCTCCTGAGCATCCGCCGGGCGCAGGTCTTCCGGCGCCGAATGGCGGCTGCGGAACAGCCGCAGGTAAGTGGCGGCGATCTGCTCCGCGCTGAACGTGTCCAGCAGCGTCTTTACGCCTGCGGCTTCGTTTTCTTCCACCGGCTGCTGCCAGACTGGATCGGCCAGCATGCGCTCTTCATCGCGGGCCAGCACGTCGTCGGCTGAAGGTGCCTCGCAATGCTCGGCGTTCAGCTTTGCCCACTTCAGCAGACGCATCGCCTTGCTGCGGGCCTTGGGCGGCGCGATCAGCGCGCTGACGCCCTTGCGGCCCGCGCGGCCGGTGCGGCCCGAGCGGTGCAGCAGGGTTTCGTGGTTCGAGGGCAGCTCAGCATGAACAACCAGTTCCAGACCCGGCAGGTCGATGCCGCGTGCCGCCACATCGGTCGCTACGCAGACCCGCGCCCGGCCGTCGCGCATGGCTTGCAGCGCGTGGCTGCGCTCGGTCTGGGACAATTCGCCCGACAGGGTCACCACTGGCAGGCCGCGGTTGGTCAGCCGCGCCGCCAGACGGTTCACCGCCGCGCGGGTGTTGGCGAATACGATGGAGCTGGGCGCCTCGTAATAGCGCAGCACGTTGATGATGGCGTTTTCAGCATCGGCCTGCGCCACGCTCATCAGACGGTATTCGATATCCGCGTGCTGCTTGGTCTCGCCGGCAGTTTTGATCCGCAGCGCGTCTTTCTGGAAGGTTTCGGCCAGGCTGGCAATCGCAGGCGGCACGGTGGCCGAGAACAGCAGGGTGCGGCGGTCCTCGGGCGCTTCGCCCAGAATGAATTCCAGATCCTCGCGGAAGCCGAGGTCGAGCATTTCATCGGCCTCGTCCAGCACCACACCGCGCACCTGGCTGAGGTCGATGGAGCCGCGCATGATGTGGTCGCGCAGACGGCCAGGGGTGGCAGCGACGATATGGGCGCCACGCTCCAGCGCCCGGCGCTCGTCGCGCATATCCATGCCGCCCACGCAGGAGGCAATCCGTGCGCCTGCGCCGCGGTACAGCCAGCCCAGTTCGTGCTTCACCTGCAGCGCCAGTTCGCGGGTCGGGGCAATGATCAGCGCCAAAGGAGCGGCAGCTTCGCCGAACGCCTCGTCTTCACCCAGCAGCGTTGGCGCCAGCGCCAGGCCGAAGCCGACAGTCTTGCCGGAGCCGGTCTGCGCCGAAACCAGCAGGTCGCGGCCGTCCACGTCGGACTGGGTCACGGCCTCCTGCACTTGGGTGAGGGTTTCATAACCGCGTTCTTGCAGCGCGTCTGCCAGGGCTTGTTTCACGAGGAGATCTGTCTTTCCCGCAAGGGGCACGCCCCGGCGTCAGAAGAAAAAGAAAGAAGGCTGCCCGTCCTGGGCAGCCTTCGGGATTTTGCCGAAATGCAAAGCGTGGCTTAGAAGCCCAGGCCTTCGTATTTCTTTTTGAACTTCGACACGCGGCCGCCGGCGTCCAGCAGGCGCGAGGTGCCGCCGGTCCATGCCGGGTGCACAGTCGGGTCGATGTCCAGAGCCAGCTGATCACCCTCGGAGCCCCAGGTGGAGCGCATCTTGATGATGGTGCCGTCGGTCATTTTGACGTCGATGAAGTGGTAATCGGGATGAGTGTCTTTTTTCATGATACCGCTCCTCAGGCTTTCTTGGGCTTGTAGTGTGCGTCTTCTGCGATACGCGCGGACTTGCCGCGGCGCGAGCGCAGGTAGTACAGCTTGGCGCGGCGCACGCGGCCGCGGCGCACAACGGTGATGCTGTCGATGTTGGTCGAATGCAGCGGGAACACACGCTCCACGCCTTCGCCGAACGAAATCTTGCGGACGGTGAACGAACCGGCAATGCCCGAACCGTTTTTACGGCTGATGCAGACGCCTTCGTAGTTCTGAACGCGCGAACGCGAACCTTCGGTCACCTTGTAGCCGACACGGATGGTGTCACCGGCTTTGAAGTCGGGGATCTCTTTCCCCAGGGCGGCGATTTGTTCCGCCTCCAGCTGTGCGATCAGGTCCATCGCAACTCTCCTAATTTGCCTGCGGTTCATTCCGCAGAGGTTTGTGCCGTCATGAGAGCTCCTGGTCTTCACCGGGTCCGCGCTGCGCCCGCCAGAGATCACGCCGTCTGTTCCTTGCTGCCAGCGGCCGGATCCCTTGGGTGAAACCGAAGAAGGTTTCAGGGGGGTGTTCCAACAGCCAGCGGCCCGGAGCCGCAATTGCGAATCCAGACCGGCGCTTAATATGGCGCAAAGCTTAGTGAATCAAGTGCTGGAAGGTCTGCCCGGCGTCATTTTCCCCTGATGGACCGTTGATTACCCCTCTCGAGTGTGCCATCGGAGGAAGTGCAATCCAAAGCAAGGGGCCGATGTCCAAGCAATTGCTAGCGCTTCGTGCTATGGCAGCAACGCTTTTTTGGTGTTCCCTGGCTGTGCGTAGCGATGAAGGCGAGAGGCACATGAGAATGTCCATGAATCTGATGAGCAGCTTTTATTCTGGCTTGTGCTTTCTAATGGTTTTGTCTGGGTGCAGCCATGGCGCTGGCGATTTTTCCCTTGAACAACGCAGTGATTTCCAGGAACAACACGATGCGGCGCTGGGCATCACCAGCGAAACACATGGAACGCCCCGGGAGATGGCGCCCTTCAGCCGCCGGGACGTTCCGCAAAAGCTACCAGTCCGCGAAAGCACCTTTTCCAATTCGGGCCTTGGGCTTGTCGTAAAGCATTCGCAAGGATACTCCACGGTGGAGCCGCTCTACGAACTTAACGTGCACAAGCGGTACCGGGCAAACGGTCGGGGTGATGCGGTCCCTGTTTCTCTCCGGATTAATCCGCCCATCAACCCAAATCTGCACGTCAGGCTCCCGCGAAGCGAGTACAGACTGCTGGAAACCAGTGGCGAATACGAGTTCGGTGGCCGGTTTATTGCTGCGCGGAACCGAAGCGCAGCGATTGGGCTTGCACGTGAGGTTCTGTCAAAATCGCATTGCTTAGGCGGAACCGTCACTAAAGATGCTGCCAAGCCGGAGTTTGCTCAGTCCTTTGGCCGAAATGCGCGGAACGCCTCCGGGTACAGTATCGAACCGGGGTGGGTTGTTCACTTCCGTTGCTCAAGGTGGCGCAAATCATAGCTGAACGCAGTTCAGTTTAGCGCAAAAGCGGATTGTCAAGGCCGCCGCTGCCTTGGTACGGCGGCGTCCTAAGGTGCACTAGTCGGTAGAATAAATCACCCGGTCTGGTCGTCCAGCGCGGCGTCGGGGGCGTTTTTCTTGACCGACTCGATGCCGTTGTCCCGGCCCGAGGCGCTGGTATAGCTCTGCGACGTGCCGATCACCTGGCCATTGGTGGCCTTGAGGTTGAACATATGCTTGCCGGCCGAGGTTTCCTTGCGTTCGTAACGGGCATCCTCGCCCGCATTCTTGCGCACCGACTCGATGCCGTTTTCTGCACTGGCCTTCTGCTTGTAGCCTTCGCTGGCCAGAATGTTTTCACCGTTGCCTGCCTTCAGGCGGAAACGGAATTCACCGGCTTTGTCTTCATAGAGTTCAAATTTCCCAGCCACCCTGTTTACTCCTGTCACTTAACTTATGCAGGAAGAGTTAAACACGGCTCAGGCAATGCGGCAACGGCTTCCCTAGGGGAATTTTACGGTGCCAGCCGCACCGGTTCTCAGCCGCCGTCCTTGGCGCGGCGGTAGGCTTCCCACAGATCGGGGCGGCGGGTTTTGGTGATTTCCTCGCTCATTCCATGCCGCCACTCGGCGATCTTACCGTGGTGCCCGGACATCAGAACATCGGGGATTTCTTTGCCCTTCCATTCGGCCGGGCGGGTGTATTGCGGATGCTCCAGCAGACCGGAGGAAAAACTTTCCTCTTCGGTCGATGCCTGATTGCCCAGCACCCCGGGGAGCAGGCGGACGGTGGCATCAATCAGCGCCTGTGCGGCCAGTTCGCCGCCGGTCATGATGAAATCGCCCAGGGAGACTTCCAGGATGCCATAGTGTTCCAGCACCCGTTCATCAACGCCTTCGAACCGCCCGCACAGCAGGGTGAGGCCATCGCACTGAGAAAAATTCCGCATCATCTGCTGATCCATACGGCGTCCGCGCGGCGACAGGTAAATCAGCGGCCAGTTGCCCTTGGTGCCGGCCATCGTGTGTTCGATCGCCTGGCCCAGCACATCGGGGCGCAGCACCATGCCGGCCCCGCCGCCTGCAGGCGTGTCGTCGACATTGCGGTGCTTGCCGGCCCCGAATTCGCGCAGGTCCACCGTTTCCAGCTGCCACAGTCCCTCCTGCAGCGCCTTGCCGGTCAGGCTTTCGCCAAGCACGCCAGGGAAAGCGGCGGGGAACAGGGTGATAATCTTGGCCTTCCACACGCCTGCGAGATCCGGCGTTGGCGTCATCAGTTCGCGCGGTTTGAGCGTAGGGCGAATGGCCTTGCGGCCATGGGAGCGGGAGGGCGTGTCAGTCATGGTGTCTCAGGCGAAAAAAAGCGGGCTGCGATGACCTATACGAGGGCTGGCCCCAGATACAAATCGTTTCGTCTGCCCGGGGCTATCCGGGTGTTCGCTTGGATCTGCGCAACGCCCGCAGAAGATCCTGTTTTTTCTGGTGAATCTGGCGGTAGGGCTGCTGTGAACGGTTCAATGCGAGCAACTGCTCCAGAACGTCCCGATCAGGCCGGGTATTGGCAGGGGGCGCAGGGGTGACAGCGTCAGCCGTTGCTGCCGGCAGGCTAAGATGGGGCAGCAGGGCCGAAAACGGGCCAAGCCGGTGCGAAGAGGCCGCCTCCAGCGCGGTGGCGAAGACTTCGCTCCGGCTGGCGGCCTCCTGTGTCAGGGACACGATCCGCTTCAGGTCAGCCGACGGTGCGTATTGCTTGGCATATTCATCGGCTTCCAGCGTCATCGGACTGGCCCGTAAGTGCTGCACATAACAGCTTTGCAGCCAGGCCTGTTCGGACCGCGTGGTAAATAGAATGCGCACGAAGGCATCGGGGTGAAACTCCAGGGCCGTGTCCTGAATGCATTTCATAAGCTGCGGCGCAGCGCCGTAATCCTTCAACCCGTGCCGGCCTGGCATATGGCCAGACAGATCTTCGGAGGCGAGCAGAACCGGGCGCTGGTCATTGGGATCAAGCGCTTCGATGAACTCCGCGCATTCAAGCTGCAGCACGGCAAAGTCTGTAGGCGCTCGGCTGGCCGACCATTTCCGTGCGGCTTCGCACAGTGAAACCATGTCGGTGCGCAGAAAGACGCGGAGGTGCGGCGACAGCAGCGTCTGGTTTTCCCTGAGGCAGTTCTGGACTGTTGTTGTTCCGGTCTTGTGAAACCCCGCATGAAGGATCAGCCGCAGATCTTGCGGCGGACCGGATGCGCCTGCCTCAGAGGTCATGCTCAGAACAGCCCGTCAGGCGGGTCGGCGATGATCCGGCCCTGTTCCAGATCGACGGTGGGCACCGCGGCCAGGGTAAAGGGCAGCAGAACCGCGTCCTTCAGGCCTGCGCCGTGAATTTCCAGCAGATCGGCGGCGCCATGGTTCTGCACCGATTTCACCTCGCCGAGCAGGGTGCCGCCGGTATCAAAGACCTGCAGGCCGATCAGATCCGTATGGTAGAACTCATCGTCCGGCAGTTTCGGCAGCTGATCGCGGCGGGCGAACAGGCGCAGGCCTTTGATGGCGTCGGCGTCTTCCTTGGTCTCGACCCCGCCCAGCAGTGCCGCAAATCCGTTCTTGATCGGGCGGGTGATGGTCAAGGAGTAGCTTTGGCTGCCGTCTTCGCTGCAGAGCGGCGAGTAGTCTTCGATTTCTTCGGGCACGGCGCAGAAGCTCTTGAGCCGCACTTCGCCGCGCACGCCGAAGGAGCCGGCGATAGCCCCCACGCAGATCAGGTCGCTCATGGTGTCAGTCCTTTGCACAGAACCCCGCGCGCAGCCATTGGCCGCCGGATTGTTCGCAGAGCTCGCTTTGGTGGTTGCGTTCAAAAAAGATGCCAGCGGTAAAGGCCACTGCAACAAAAAACACAAGCCTGATCAACCGTCCCATGGCGTCTCAGCGGGTTTCCAGCGGCAAGCCGGCCATGCGGCTTTCCCAGCCTTGTTCTTCCAGCTCAGGGGTTTCCGAGAGCCGTTCCGGGTAGCCGATGCAGAAATAGCCGATCAGCTGCCAGCCTTGCGGGGCATTCAGGTCGCGGTTCAGCTGCTCCGGGTCGAGGACGGAAACCCATCCCAGCCCCAGCCCCTCGGCGCGCAAGGCAAGCCAGAACAGGGTGATTGCCGTGACCACCGAATAGCGGCGCATCTCAGGCATGGTTGCGGCACCAAGGCCGTGGCCCTGGGCGGTTTCGTCGTCGCAGTAAATCGCCAGCTGCACCGGCGCGTCGCGCATGCCCGAAAGCTTCAGCCCGGCATAGCGCTCTGCGCGGTCGCCGGAATAGCCCTGCAGGGCCTGGGCATTGGCGGCTTCAAAATTCTTCAGCGCAGCAGAACGGGTGGTTTCGCTCTCCACCCGCAGGATGCGCCAGGGTTCGCTCAGCCCCACAGAAGGGGCCAGCGGAATGGCAGAGAGGCAGCGCTTCAGCACTGCCTCGTCCACCGGATCGGTGCGGAACCGGCGCACGTCGCGCCGGAGCCGCATCAGCAGATCAAGCTGGCTGCGGAACTCCTCGGGAAAAGCGCCCCGCAGCTCCACGGAATTATTCCGCGTCTGCAGCTGCTTCGGCGGCTTCAGCGGCCTTTGCAGCTTTCTCTTCGGCGCGTTCCTGGGCTTTCTTGCCCGGGGTGCCTTTTTTCGGGTTGCTGCGCTCGGCCTTCTCGCGGACGCCGGCTGCTTCCAGCATGCGGGCGATACGGTCGGTCGGCTGTGCGCCCTGGTCCAGCCAGTACTGCACACGCTCCATGTCCATTTTCACGCGCTCTTCCGAATCTTTCGGCAGCAGCGGGTTGTAGGTGCCCAGCTTCTCGATGAAGCGGCCGTCGCGCGGCATGCGGCTGTCGGCAGCCACGATGCGGTAGAAGGGACGCTTTTTCGAGCCGCCGCGGGCCAGACGGATTTTCATTGCCATGGGTACATCTCCTTTGATGGCGTTTTCCGGGTTCGCCCCGGTTGTCCTGTTGTCGTTGTTATTCTTGGTGTTTCTTGTGGTGGCGGATGACTTCATCGATGATGAAGTTCAAGAAAGCCTTGGCGAATTCAGGATCCAGATCGGCCTGATCCGCCAGGTCTTCGAGCCGTGCGATCTGCGCCGCTTCGCGGGTGGGATCGGACGGGGGAAGGTCGTGTTCGGCCTTGAGCCGGCCTACCGCTTGGGTGTGCTTGAACCGCTCGCCCAGAGTGTAGACGAGGATCGCATCCAGGCGGTCGATGCTTTCGCGGTGGCCCTTCAGCAGCTCGGCTGCGCGGGCGACGGGATCGTGGGGTTCAGTCGTCATCGGGTTCTCCGCAATGCAGCACCAATGTTTCAAAGCGCAAATCAGTCAAGGGCCCAGCCCTCCGGCTTGAACAGCGGGTCTGCGTAATGGCTGATTTCCATTTCAATGCCGTGTGCAATCTGGCTGTCTTTCAATGCGTCCGGCGCCGGGTGGCGGAAGGCAACATCATTGCCGTCAATGGTGGCCGCCTCAGGGTCCTTGCGGGCGCCCAGCCGCTCCGCGAGCCGGATCGAGTCGAGATTCTTCGGGTCGATATAGCTGACCGCGGTCTCCCAGCCCAGATTTGAATAAAAATGTCCGCGTGCGGCGTGCGAAGCCTCCAGGGCATAGCCCTTGCCGGCGGCACCGGGCCAGATGATCCAGGCGATTTCCTGCTCGGGCCAGCCAGCGGGCTGCCAGCCGCCGGCCATGCCGTAGGTCTCGTCGGTGGATTTGTCGTGAATCATCCACATGCCGAAGCCGCGCACCTGCCAATGGTCGATCTCGGCGGCGTAGAGCATCCAGGCCTCATACGTGTTCAGCGGCCCGCCCATGAAACGCGAGCGGTAAGAGCTGAAGGTGGCCTTGAAATCGGGGTAGTCCTGCGCCTCGGGTCCGCGCAGCACTAGGCGTTCGGTTTCGATCACCGGGATGTCGAAGGGCATCAGGCGGCCTCCCCTTGCTGGGGGTGGCGCCAGACCTGGCAGGGGTCGCCAACAACAGTGCCGTCACGCTCGTAGCGGGCGCCGAGGCGTTCCGCCAGCGCCTGCGAGCGGGTGTTGGCAGCGTGGATATAGGAGATTACTCCATCCAGGCCGAAATGCGCAGCGCCATAGGCGCGGGCGGCTTGCGCGGCTTCAAAGGCGATGCTCTTGCCTTCGGCTGCTGCGTAGATGTGCCAGCCAAGCTCCGGCTCATCCCAGCCCTCGTGGTTGAGGAAACCGGTTCGTCCGAGCGGGGTATCGTTTGCCTTGTCCGCAATTGTCCACATGCCAAAGCCGCGGGCCATCCAATGGCCTAGGCTGGTGCAGAACCCGAACCAGGCGTCCTGGCGTTTTTTCGGACCGCCAATGAAGGAGCTGCGTTCGGTCGCCATGAAGGCGGCATGCGCGTCGAAATCCGCCACGCGCGGCGCCCGCAGGATCAGGCGTTCGGTCTCGATCACAGGAACGGCAAAATGCATCAGCGCGCCCCTTCCGGCAGAAGGGCGCGGCCAAGCAGGGATATGTTCCCGCGAAGACGCATCAGTGCAGCAGGCCCCGAGCGGCTTGCGGGCCGGAAACGTGCGGCGGCACGTGGCGCCAGGCGCGGATGTTCGGCGCGGGCTGCAGGCGGAAGGACACAGGTTTCTCGGGCTGCGCGCCGACGCGCCGGGCCAACGCGATGGAGGCATCGTTTTCCTCCGGCACATAGGAGACGATCGATTCCCAGCCTGCCTCGCCAAACAGCCAGCTCAGTACCGCTTGCGCCGCTTCGCTGGCATAGCCTTTGCCCTGGCCGTTTTCCATCAGGTGCCAGGACAGCTCCGGCTCGGGCCAGCCTTTGGGGAACCAGGGGCCGACCAGGCCCACGGTCTGGCCGGTGCTGCGCTCGACAACAGCGAACAGGCCGTAGCCGTGCAGATGCCAGTGGCCAATGATGGTGGCAATCGACCACCACAGCGAATCGGGATCCTCCGCCGCATCGATAAAGCGCGCGGCACCCGGATTCAGGAAGGCGGCATTGGCGTCAAACTCCGGATCTGCCGGAGAAATCAGCATAAGCCGTTTGGAAACAAGCCGCGGATACGGCTTTCGCACGTCAGTCATTGTGTACCCCTCTGCCCGGGCGGAAGGCCGCCCGGCATGAATTTCACCCATCCAAGAAGGGAGTATCGGGGACACTGCGTAATTTTCGGTTAAACGGCAGGCGGCTGCCGCAATTGCGCCGTATTGGTTGCCGCTAATTTGATGGAAGCTCATGCGTAGGCCTCCATTCCGCCAGATGCCAAATCATCGGGGCTCAGGTGGCGCCAGATCTGCACCTCGCCGAACCGGTCGTGGGTGAAGGTGCCGTCGAGCACGGCGCCCATGCGTTTGGCCACAGCGGCAGAAGCATGGTTGTTCGGATCAACCAGGCTGATTGCGGTGGTCCACCCCAAGGTTTCATAGGCATAGCTGCGCGCAGCAATGGCTGCCTCGGTGGCATAGCCTTTGCTGCCAAAACCCTCGAACAGGTCCCAGCCGATTTCCGGCTCGGGCCAGCCGTGCGGATTCCACAACCCGATGATTCCCGCGGTTTTTCCGGAGGACTTCTCTTCGACTGTCCAGCGGCCGTAGCCGAGCATCTGCCAGTGGCCGATCTCCAGCGCCAGGTGGCGCCAGACTTTTTCGGCATCCATCTGCCCGCCCACGAAAGTTGCGCGTTCGGAAGCATAGAACGCGCACAGCGCCTCGAAATCCGCCAGCGCTGGGGCGCGGAGGATCAGGCGATCGGTTTCGAGGGTGGGGATGGAGACGGTCATGGCTTATTTCTTCTTGCCGAATCCGCTGAGGCCTGCGGGCAGGCCCATGCCGCCGCCGAGGCCGGGGAGGCCGCCGGGCAGGCCGCCTTTGCCGCCCATTGCCTTGGCTGCGGCTTCCAGTGCCTTGGGGTCCATTTGCGAGGGATCCATGCCTTCCATGCCGGGCATGCCGCCGCCTTTGCCGAACATGCCTTTCATGGCCTGTTTCAGCATCTTGCCTTTGCCCATCTTGCCCATCTTCTTCATCACATCGGCCATTTGCCGGTGCATTTTCAGAAGCTTGTTGAGGTCGGAAACCTCCATGCCGGAGCCGGCCGCGATGCGTTTTTTGCGGGAGGCCTGCAGCAGCGCGGGGTTGGCGCGTTCCTTCTTGGTCATCGACTGGATCATGGCGATCTGGCGCTTCAGCACCTTGTCGTCCATGCCGGCGTCCTGCACCTGTTTGGCCATTTTGCCCATGCCGGGCATCATTTGCATCATGCCCTCCATGCCGCCCATCTGGAGCATCTGTTCAAGCTGCATCTTCAGGTCATTCATATTGAAATGACCCTTCATCATGCGCTTCATCATCTTCTCGGCCTGTTCGGCCTCGATGGTTTCCTGCGCCTTTTCGACCAGCGCGACGATGTCGCCCATGCCGAGGATGCGGCCGGCGATCCGGTCAGCCTCGAAGGTCTCCAGCGCGTCCATCTTCTCGCCCAGGCCGACAAAGCGGATCGGCTTGCCGGTGACGGCGCGCATCGACAGGGCAGCGCCGCCGCGGCCGTCGCCGTCCATCCGGGTCAGCACCACGCCGGAGATGCCGATCTTGGCGTCGAATTCTTCTGCAACTTCAACGGCAACCTGGCCGGTCAGGCCATCGACCACCAGCAGGGTCTCGCGCGGAGAGACCACGTTGCGGACGTCCTCGACCTCCTGCATCAGCACTTCGTCGATGTGCAGGCGGCCGGCGGTATCCAGCATGTAGACGTCATAGCCGCCCAGGGTCGCCTGCTGCTTGGCGCGTTTGGCGATGTCGACGGGTTTCTGGCCGGGCACGATCGGCAGGGTGTCGACGCCGATCTGGGTGCCGAGCACCGCCAGCTGGTCCATCGCCGCCGGGCGGTAGACATCGAGCGAGGCCATCAGGACCTTCTTGCCCTCTTTCTCTTTCAACCGCTTGGCGAGCTTACCGGTGGTGGTGGTCTTACCGGAGCCTTGCAGGCCGACCATCAGGACGGGGGCGGGCGGGTTGTCGACCTTGAGCTTGCCGGGGTCTTCGTCGCCGCGCAGCACGTCGACCAACGCGTCATGGACGATCTTCACGACCTGCTGGCCCGGGGTCACCGATTTGGTGACGGCCTGGCCGGTAGCCTGGTCCTGCACCTTCTTGATGAAGTCGCGGGCAACCGGCAGCGAGACGTCGGCTTCCAGCAGCGCCACGCGAACCTCGCGCAGGGCGGATTTGACGTCCTCTTCGTTCAGGGCGCCTTGTTTGGTCAGCCGGTCAAAGACGCCGGAAAGGCGTTCGGATAAATTTTCAAACATGCCTGCGGCCTCCTGATGCCGGTTACGTTGTGTGGCGCCCCCGTATGTAGGGGACATGCGGTCCATGCGCAAATGCCCCCACGGGCGTACAACGCTGGTGGGGGGCGATCCCTGGCACGGACAGGGACCGGAAGACTCACTGCTTCCGGATGTTTGGGCAGGCGTTACGCGGAATGACCCTGAGAGTCAACCGTTTCAGGAGTGTCGGCAGGCAGCCAAGCATTGATCGCGTCAGCCAGCCGCTGCGGCCCGCGGCCATTGGTGAAGGCTTGCACCACAGGGTGGCAGCCGGCGCTCATGCCGCCGTCCAGCACCAGTACTGGGCGGTAAAGTGTGCGCGTGCGACCTTCCCGGCGGCTAGGGGTAGTCTCCACCTCTGCATGGGACAGGTCGGCGAGACGGTGCTCTGTCTCGCTGTAGCCGAAGACCGACTGGCGGCGGATCACGATGCGGCCGCCAGGGCGGTCGAAGATCACCTGCACACGGCGCACGAACAGGCAGAAGGCTAAAGCCCCCATGCCGCCACCCACCAGGGTAAAGATGAGGCCGGGCCAGATCAGGTCGCCGCCCTGGCTGAGCATACCCAGCCCGGCACCTGCAAAGGTGAGGATGAAAAAGACAAGCATGATCCCGATGAGCCATGGCGTGTCGGCGAGGATCAGCTGCTCAGGTGTGCTGCGCGTGATCTTCATGGGGCCAGCATAACGGGCCGCGGAAGCCCGGTGAGGGGAAACTGGCGGTTTTGACGTCAAATATGAACAGGTAGTGGCGCAACTAAGCCGTCTGCACGCTTGACTCAAAGGGGGTGGCTTGGGCAGCATCGGGACTCTGGCCCCTTGCCGTCCACTCACCGGCCGGGCCGCTTGGAAGAGCATCCGAGGCAGATCTTCAGCACAGGCAAATCACGCGAACCTCAGTGTCCGCGCACCTCTCCGGGCAGCCGTATCAGCCATGGGAGGATCTGAGAACATGCGCGTTTTCACTATTCTGGGACCGTCGCAGTCCGGCAAATCTACGCTGGCCACGGCGCTGGCCAACCTGGACAGCGCTGCGGGCAAGCGGCAGGAGGTTGCAGGCGTCGCCGCTTTGCAGCCTTTTTCATTCATGGGCGAGGACTGGGCTGCGATCGACATCGCGGGCGGTGCCGACAATCTTTCGCAGGCGGGCCCGGCGCTGGCTGCCAGCGATGCTGCCGTTCTCTGCGTTCCGGCCGACGCCGGCGCTGCGGTGCTGAGCGCGCCGTATCTGCGCAAGCTGGAGGAGGCGGGCATCCCCGCCTTTATTTTTGTCAACCGCATGGACCAGGCCACGGACCGGGTTGCCGAGATCGTCGCCGCGCTTCAGGCCTATTGCAGCCACAACATCATTCTGAGGCAGGTGCCGATCCGCGAGGGCGGCCAGGTGGTGGGTGCTGTGGATCTGATTTCTGAGCGCGCTTGGCAGTATCAGGAGGGCAAGCCTTCGGCGCTGATCGAGCTGCCGGTGGCGATGTATGCCCGCGAGCAGGAGGCGCGGACCGAGTTGCTGGAGGCGCTGGCGGATTTTGACGACGCGCTGCTGGAAGAGCTGATCGAGGATCAGCAGGTGATGGCCGAGGAGGTCTATGAAGTGGCCACCAAGGTGCTGCAGCACAACGACCTGATTCCCGCGCTGATGGGCTCGGGCGAGCACAAGAACGGTATTTTGCGGCTGATGAAGTCGCTGCGCCACGAGGCGCCGGACGTGGGTGTCGCGCTGGAGCGGCTGAGCCAGGACGGCGAGGTGGTTGCCGTTGGCTGCATGGCGGATCTGGTCAAGCATCTGGGCAAAACGGTGCTGGTGCGGGCGATGGGTGACGTCATCGGCAACGGTGCGCCTGTGGCTGGTGCCGCGCTCGGCTCTCTGAGCGGTGTGGCTGGCGGCTCCAATGGCCATCTGGATGCCGGCGATGTAGGCCAGGCAGTGAAATCGGACCATCTGAACCTGGGCTATGCCTATGGGCCGGACGGCGCGGCGCCATTGCCGGATTGGGCGCAGCCGCGGCCATCTACGTTCCGGCGGGTGATCACTCCGGTGCATGAGCGGGACGATGCGCGGCTGTCGGGCGCTTTGGAGAGGCTGGCGGAGATCGACCCGGCACTCGATGTGGGCCAGGACGAGGCCAGCGGCCATGCACTGCTCAGTTTGCAGGGGCCGCTGCATATGCGGCGGATCAAGCACACCCTAAAGGAGGAGTTTGGGGTCGAGGTCGAAGAGGAAATAGTCCCTCCGGCCCTGCGCGAGACCATCAACAAAAGCGTGCAGATCCATCACCGCCACCGCAAGCAGTCCGGCGGCGCAGGCCAGTTTGCCGATGTTGTGATCGAGGTGAAACCCTTGCCGCGCGGCAGCGGCTTTGTGTTCGAGGAGACGGTGAAGGGCGGTGCAGTGCCCAAGAACTATATCCCCTCGGTCGAGGCCGGCGCGAAAGAGGCGCTGGCGCAGGGGCTCAATGGCCATCCGGTGGTGGATGTCTGCGTGACGCTGAAGGATGGCAAGCATCATTCGGTGGACAGTTCCGATTATGCCTTCCGAACGGCAGGCAAGAATGCGGTGCGCGAGGCAATGGCTGAAGCCGGTGCCACGCTGCTGCAGCCGATCATGCGGGTGCAGATCCATGTGCCGTCGGTGTTCACTGGCGGGCTGGTGCCGGTGGTCAGCGGTATGAAAGGGCAGATCCTGGGGTTCGAGGCCGAAGACGGCGTGGCCGGCTGGGATGTGTTCGAGACGCTCTTGCCGATGTCGGCGCAGGATGAGCTGTGCAACACGCTGGCCAGCCACACCCGCGGCACCGGCTGGTTCAGCACCGGTTTCGATCACTATGAAGAAGCCCGGCGGGCCGATTTCGCCGGGGCCTGAGACGTCGTGTGACGCAAAACGATCTGCAAGGGGCGCCCGGCCCCTTGCATTTCCCTGCAGTTCCGCGCGATCTGCTTCAAAACTCGGAAAACGGTTTGCGGAGCAAGATTATGGACGCCTCATCTGCTTTTCAGGACAGCCTGCCTGTCTCTTCGGACGCGCTGCTGGCGCAGCTGGATGATTGGGGCATCCCTTATGTCCTGCACACCCATGTGCCGTTGCGTACGGTAGAGGACTCCAAGGCTGTTGAGGATCAGTTCCTGGTGCCGGGCGAGAACGCGCTGCGGACCAAGAACCTTTATCTGCGGGACAAGAAGAAGCGGAACTACCTGGTGACGCTGCAGCAGGACCGGGAGATCGACCTGAAGGCGCTGGGCGCGGAACTGGGCATCGGCAACCTGTCGTTCGGTTCGGCAGACCGTCTGCTGGAGAACCTCGGCATCCGTCCCGGTGCGGTCAGCCCGCTGGCGATGTTCCACGGCGTAGAGAAGAGTGTCATCTTTTTCATGGATGCCGCCGCGCAGGAAGCTGATGTGATCTATATGCACCCGCTGGTCAATGACCGCACGGTGGCGATGAAACGGGCCGATGTGATGGCTTTCTTTGAGAAGACCGGTGTCGAGGTGAACTGGGTCTGAGCTGCTGAGCCAGGAAGCAGGGCCGGATCAGGCACCGGCCCTTCTAAGTAGTTAAAACCGGGATCAGGCGGCCAGAGCTTCGATCTGACCCTTCGCCTTGGCGAGGGCCCCGTCGGCATCAATCGACATGGCGTCAGCGGCGACGATCTCGACATCGGTGATGCCGATGAAGCCCAGGACATGGCGCAGGTAAGTGGTGGCAAAGTCCATATCGGACCCCGCTTGGGTACCGCCGGAAGCCATTGCGATAATAGCGCGCTTGCCTTCCAGCAGGCCGATCGGGCCGGCTTCAGAATACTGGAAGGTGAGGCCGACGCGGGCCACCAGGTCGATCCAGGCTTTCAGGGTGGAAGGGACCGAGAAGTTGTAGACCGGCGCGCCGATTACGATGGTATCGGCCTGCTTCAGCTCTTCCACCAGTGAGTCGGAGAGCGCCAGCAGCTGCTTTTGCGCATCGCTGCGCTGATCAGCCGGGGTGAAGTTGGCGCCGACCCAGGCGCCGTCCAGGAGCGGCAGCGGCGCGGCGAGGTCGCGGCGGGTCACATTTGCCGCGCTAAGGCGGGACACAATCTGTGCCGAGAGATCCCGGGTGACGGAGCCTTCGGTGCGGGCGGAGGAGTCGATATGGAGAACGGTGCTGGTCATTGTCTTGTTCCTGTGCATTGTTGCTGGGAGGAAACTGGGGTATTGCATTTTCGAACACAATGCCGCCATGGTCACATGAATTGTGCGCCAGCGCGCATATCGTATTGGAAATACCTGGGAGGCTGCGATGGAAAACTGGGATGAGGTCCGCACTGCCTATCAGGTGGCGCGCATGGGCACTGTCAGCGGCGCCGCCGAAGTGCTGGGCGTGCACCATGCCACGGTGATCCGCCATATCGATGCCATCGAGGCGCGGCTGGGAGTGAAGCTATTCCAGCGCCACGCCCGCGGCTATACCCCGACCGAAGCGGGGCAGGACCTGTTGCGGGTGGCGCAAGCGACGGATGATCAGTTCAGCCAGCTGGTCGGACGCCTGAAGGGGCAGGGGGATGATGTCTCGGGCGAACTGGTTGTGACCTCGCTGGCGTCTTTTGCGCCGATGATGGTGCCTGCGCTGAAAGAGTTTCAGGATATGCACCCCGGTCTGATCATCCGCTACCTGACCGGTGACAGGCTGTTCCGGCTGGAATACGGCGAAGCGCATGTAGCGATCCGCGCGGGCAACGCGCCGGACCAGCCCGACAATGTGGTGCAGCCGTTCATGAAGCAGCAGGTCGGGCTTTACGCCTCCAAGGCTTATGTGGAGCGATACGGCGCGCTCAAAGGGGTCGAGGATTTCCCAAATCACCGCTTCATCGGCCATGACGACGAGACCAGCCGGGCGCCGTTTTCGCGCTGGCTGCGGGAGCAGGCGCCGAAGGAGGCGATTTCCTTCCGCTGTACCAACGGTTTCACTATGCAGGAAGCGGTGCGCTGCGGAGCCGGGATCGGTTTCATGGCCGCCTGGGAAGCGCGGCAGCAGCCGGATTTGGTCGAGATGATGGCGCCGCTGCCGGAATGGGAGGGCACGCTGTGGCTGGTCACCCATGTTGACTTGCACCGGACCACCAAGGTGCAGGCTTTCTTGACCTTCCTGAAAGCGCAGGTCAAGGAATGGCAGCTGTGAGCGAGGCGCTGCGCGGCCATTTGGCGATGCTGGCCTTTTCGGCCCTGGTGGCGGGGTCGTTTTCGCTGGGTGTGATGGTGGCCAATGAGATTGCACCGGCTGCGCTGAATGCGGCGCGGTTTCTGATAGCGGCGGTTGTCATCGGTTCGGCGGTGCTGGCCGCACGCGGTCTGCGCCGTGAGGATTATCGGGCACCCTGGCGCTTTGTCGTCCTTGGGGGGCTGTTTGCGGGCTACTTCGTGCTGATGTTCTACGGGCTGCAGACGGCGGATCCGGTGAGTGCGTCAGCTGTTTTCACCCTGGTTCCGGTGATGAGCGCTGCCTTCGGCTGGCTGCTTCTGCGGCAGATCACCTCCGGCTGGATGGCGCTGGCGCTGGCCATTGGGGCGGCGGGTGCGGTCTGGGTGATCGTCCGGGGGGATTTCGGAACCCTCCTGGCCTTTGAAATCGGCAAGGGAGAGATCATTTATTTCTGGGGCTGCGTGCTGCATGCCATCTATACGCCGATGGTGCGCAAGCTGAACCGCGGCGAGCCGGCGCTGCCTTTCACCTTTGGCATGCTGATTGCCGGCGCTGCCGTGCTGTTCGTGTTTGGCTGGAGCGATATCATCGCGACCGATTGGATTGCATTGCCGCTGATCGTCTGGATCGGGCTGTTCTATCTGGCCGTCTGTGCCAGTTCCGCAACATTTGTGCTGCTGCAATATGCAACGCTGCGGCTGCCTTCGGCCAAGGTGATGGCCTACACCTATCTGACCCCCAGCTGGGTGATCCTGTGGGAAATCGCCCTGGGCCGCGGCGCGCCGCCAGGCATGGTGCTGATCGGCGTTGCGATGTCGGTGATAGCGCTGGGCATGCTGCTGGAAGGCGGTGCCAAGCCAGTGCGCGCCAAGGCTTGAGGCGGCCGCGGACCCCGGCACGTGTTCTGCCGCCTTAGGCCTAACGGGTGTCTGCCTCGCCGAGCTCCGTTTCCAGGAAGCGCTCGAAGGCATCCAGGTTCACCGGCTCGAACTGGCCAAAGCCCTGCATCCAGACAGATGCTGCGCGCATTGCATCAGGCTGCAGCTTGCACCATTTCACCCGGCCGCGTTTTTCCTGGGCAATGAGGCCTGCGCGGGTCAGGATCGCCAGATGTTTGGAAATCGCCGCCAGCGACATCTCAAACGGCTCCGCCACATCGGTTACCGCCATGTCATCTTCCAGAAGCATGGTCAGGATCGCGCGGCGGGTCGGATCGGCCAGGGCGGCAAAGACGGTATCGAGTTCGCTGGACATCGCCGCGCAGATTAGGCTCCCGCTCCGGTAAAGGAAAGCCGGGAGAACAGATCCGCATACTCCGGCAGTGCCAGATCAGGCAGCGCTGCGGCTTCGGCGAAGGGGAACCACTGCAGATCGCTGTGCTCGTGGTTGCAGATTGCTGGCGTGCCCTGCCAGTCCTCAACCAGATAGTAGTGGTAAAGCGGCGGTGCGGCTGGATCGAGATGCCTGTCGGCTAGGGATTCAAAGAATTGCGGCCTAAGCGGAGTGATGCCGATCTCCTCACCCAGCTCGCGGGTCAGCGCGGCCTCAAAGCTTTCGCCGGCCTCCACCTTGCCGCCGACCACATCCCATTTGCTCGGGTAGGTCTTGCGGTAGGGCGCGCGGCGGCCCAGCAGCAGGCGGCCCTCTTTGAGTATCAAGGCGCAAGCGTAATCGGTCATCCCAGTCTCCGGTTGGGCATCTCCACCGGGCCATAAGCCCGCAGGACGGAAAGGGGCGCAAGCCGGGAAATCGTAAAATCAACCTTTCGGTTGAATATGGATTCCGCCGTGCTTTGGCGCTAACAGGTCCGCGGCAGATGGGCGCGCTGCCTCTGGCTTGTAAATTAAACGAGTTATTTCAATTGATTACATGGAATATGAATCTTCAATCCTTGTAATTGACTCTAACGCCCCGGGGCCTTAGCAACCGCATAGAAATTCGCGTGAGGATGGCGCCCGTGACCGATGACGACCAAAAGCAGCGCATGGCGCAGCTGGAGGAGCGTCTGGCGGCGGCGCGTAAGGCCCAGGAGCCCAAGCCGCGCGCGGATGAGCACTATTCATTGGCCAACCAGGCCTGGCGGATGGTGATCGAATTGGTGGCCGGTCTCGGGATCGGCTTTGGCATCGGATACGGGCTGGACCATCTATTTGGAACCCTGCCCATCTTCATGGTGCTGTTTATTTTGCTGGGCCTGGCGGCAGGGGTGAAGACGATGCTTCGCACCGCGCAAGAGATCCAGGAACAGAAACTGGCCGATGAGGCCGACAAAAATGCGCAAGACCGGGACTGATCCGACGGGATCGGGTACCGGCGACAGGAGAAGCGGACCGATGGGCAAAATTTTCTTTTACGTAGCGCTGGCACTGGTGCTGGTATCCGGCCTGGTCTTTGCACCGGAGAAAGCCGAGCTGGCGATCCACCCGATGGACCAGTTCCGGGTGAGCGCGCTGTTTGGCGATAACATCTCCTGGTACACCCCGACCAATGTAACACTGTGGATGGCGCTGGCCGTTGCCGCCGTGTTCGCCCTGCTGGTCCTGGGCTCCTCGCGCCGCGCCATCGTGCCGGGCCGCGCCCAGTCGGTTGCGGAACTGGCCTATGGCTTCATCTACAAGATGGTTGAAGACGTGGCCGGCAAGGACGGCGTCAAGTTCTTCCCCTACATCATGACCCTGTTCATGTTCATCGTGATGGCCAACTTCCTGGGCCTGATCCCGATGTCCTTCACCACCACTTCGCACATCGCCGTGACCGCGATCCTGGCGGCGCTGGTGTTCGTGACCGTGACCGTGGTTGGCTTCGTCAAGAACGGCGTTGGCTTCCTGGGCCTGTTCTGGGTGTCGAGCGCGCCGCTGCCGCTCCGCCCGATCCTGGCCATCATCGAACTGATTTCCTACTTCGTGCGCCCTGTCAGCCACTCCATCCGTCTTGCCGGTAACGTGATGGCCGGCCACGCGGTTCTGAAAGTGTTCGCAGGCTTTGCAGGAGCCTTGGGCCTGTTCAGCTTCCTGCCGATCTTCGCGATCACCGCTGTCTACGCTCTCGAAGTCCTGGTGGCCTTCATTCAGGCCTACGTCTTCACCATCCTGACCTGCGTGTATCTTAAGGATGCGCTGCACCCGAGCCACTAAGGCCAGGATCTGAAAGTTACCGGGTGAGCCGTGCGGTTCACCCAGACCCTAAATCACCACATTCCATCGTAAGGAGAAAACACATGGAAGGCGATATCGCACAACTCGGTCAGTTCGTTGGCGCAGGCCTGGCAGCAATCGGTTCCGGCGCAGCCGCAATCGGTGTGGGCCACGTTGCCGGCAACTTCCTGGCAGGCGCTCTGCGCAACCCGTCGGCAGCTGCCGGCCAGACCGCTACCCTCTTCATCGGCATCGCCTTTGCAGAAGCCCTGGGCATCTTCTCGTTCCTGGTCGCTCTGCTGCTGATGTTTGCTGTCTAAGACCCAACGGAATTAATCCTTACGGCCGGGCGGCGCAGACCCTGTGCTGCCCGGTGTAACGGCAAGTTCCTGGGAGGACGACATGGCATCAAATACGCAAGAGGCAGCGCAAGGCGGCGGCTCCGCTATGCCGCAGCTGGACTTCTCGACCTTCGGGAACCAGATCTTCTGGCTCGTGGTCGCCCTGGTCGTGATCTACCTCATCCTGTCGCGTGTCGCGCTGCCCCGCATTGCTGCGGTGCTGGCCGAGCGCCAAGGGACCATCACCAACGACCTCGCCGCGGCTGAAGACCTGAAAGCCAAGGCTGTCGAGGCCGAAAACGCATATAACAAGGCTCTGGCGGATGCCCGCGCCGAGGCTCAGCGCATCGCTGCTGAGACCCGCGCAGAAATCCAGGCCGGGCTGGACGAGGCGATTGCCAAGGCAGACGAACAGATTTCTGCCAAAGCGGCCGAGTCGGAAAAGGCTATCGCCGAAATCAAGGCTGGCGCGCTGGAAAGCGTAAAGGCTGTTGCCAACGACACCGCCGCGGAACTGGTGACCGCGCTGGGCGGTTCGGCCGACGCAGATGCGGTTGCCGCGGCAGTTGCAGACCAGACGAAAGGATAAGGACATGCGCAACGTACTGGCCCTTTCCCTGGCACTGGTTTCCGGCACCCCTGCCTTTGCAGCCGGTGGCGGTTTCTCGATGGCCAACACCGATTTCGTCGTCTGGCTCGCCTTCCTGCTGTTCATTGGCATCCTGCTGCTGGTCAAAGTGCCCAGCCTGCTGGGCGGCCAGCTGGACAACCGTGCCGAAGGCATCCAGAAGGAACTGGACGAAGCCCGCGCGCTGCGTGAAGAGGCCCAGACTGTTCTGGCGTCCTACGAGCGCAAGCAGCAGGAAGTTCAGGCCCAGGCCGATCAGATCGTGGCTGCTGCCCGTGACGAAGCTGCCCGTGCAGCCGAACAGGCAAAAGCGGATCTGGAAACCTCCATCGCCCGCCGTCTGGCGGCTGCCGAAGAGCAGATCGCCTCGGCGGAAGCTTCGGCTGTGAAGGAAGTGCGCGACCAGGCGATCACCATCGCTGTTGCCGCAGCGGACCAGGTGATCTCGAAGCAGATGACCGCGTCCGATGCCAACAAGCTGATCGACGCCGCCATCGCGGATGTGGACGCCAAGCTGCACTAAGCTTTAGCGGATACTGCTGAAATCAAAGAACCCGGCCCCAGCGGCCGGGTTTTTTTGTTTTGGGCCCGGGGTGCAGACCTGCCTGGCAGCGGTTTGAGATCTGGCCGCAGAGGTGGAGGTAGGGAATAACTGACTTTACTGCAAGTTGAGTTGCGGTCATCGGAGCGCAATGCTTTGCCATCTTTCAACTATCATTTTTCAAGCGAGGATTTAATGGAGAAGTCTGCAACCGGTTTTGAATTCAGGGGCAATGCCAAGGAATGGTTCGGCATCTGGATCGTCAACCTGCTGCTCAGCATTCTGACCCTGGGCATTTATTCGGCCTGGGCCAAGGTGCGCAGGAATAAATACTTCTACAACAACACTTATATTGAAGGGCGCAATTTTGACTACCACGCCACCGGCGGCCAGATCCTGATTGGCCGGCTGATTGTCGTTGGCGCGTATATCGTCCTCAATGTCATCATCGGCCTGTTTCCAATGTCGGCCGTGGTTGTGCTGCCTTTGCTGATCGTAGCCATTCCCTGGCTGATTGTGCGCGCGATGATGTTCAATGCCAGAATGTCGAGCTTTTCGAACGTGCGGTTCAATTTCACCGGCGGTGCCGGCAGTGCCTTTGTGGTCTTCCTCATCTACCCCATTCTGACCGCACTGACGCTTTACACGACCTTCCCGATGCTGGAGCGCGCGATTAAGCGGTTTTCAATCAACAACCACAAACTGGGCACAGCCCCGTTTGTGCTGGATGCGCCGCTGAAGCCGTTTTACACGGCGCTGTTTGCAGCGCTTGCCTGGTTCCTTGCCGTGGGTGCGGTTCTGTTCGTGTTCGCGCAGGATTCGGTCTTCCAGGTGATGACGAACCAAAACCCCGATCCGGAAGAAGTGCTGATCTGGATTGCTGGGTTCTATGGCGTCTTCTTCATTGGCGTTCTGCCGGCTGCGGTGCTCTATCAGGCGCTGGTCCGCAATGCGGTCTACAACCATACGGTCCTGGCCGGCGGGCACCGGTTCCGTTCGAATGTCAGTGCCAGGGCGCTTCTGTGGATCGCAGTGACCAACTTGCTGGCGGTCGCGCTGACCTTGGGCCTGATGCTGCCCTGGGCGCAGGTGCGCCTGGCACGCTACCTGGCGGGGCACACAGGCGTGGCCCTGGGCGGCTCGCTGGATGAGTTTGTCGGAACCCAGCAAACCAAGACCTCCGCTTTGGGGGATGCCTATGCGGATATCGAAGGCATCGATGTCGGGCTGCCGGTCTAAATGGCAGCCGGCTGCAGACTAAACACCGCAGTGGAGGGGCGTGCCTACGCGCCCCTCTCGTCACGGATTTATGCCGCCCGTCTGGCGTGCCGTTGCAGTGCCGCGCCGGAGGAGACCGGGCTGCTGGCAGGCTGCCAAGCAGAAGTTCTCGATTCCGAAGGCAGGGTCCTGGCTGCCGCAGCTTTGACCGAACTCCGCATTGATGCGCGGCTTGGACGCCAGCCGCGGCGGCTGGAGTTTCCCGACGGCACTGTGTTTGAAACCGAAGACCACGCAGCCATCGAAGCTCTGACCGGACCTGTGCGCGGCTCCTGGCTGCATTCCATGGAGCAATTCCGACCGCGGCTGATCGCGGTAGCGGCGGCGGCTCTGGCAGGGATCTGGCTGGTCTGGCGCTATGGACTGGATATGCTGGTTGCAGCGGCGGTTATGATCACGCCCGCGGTGGCGGTGCAGCAAATTGACAGCGGCATGGTGCAGACCATCGACTATGCCTTGGCGGAGCCGACCGGGCTCAGCAAGCAGGAGCAGGCGCGTGTCACGGAAGTGTTCGAAACACTGCTGGCCCATGCAGGGGAGCCTCCCAAAGGCGCCGGTTTCCAGCTGCTGTTCCGGGACATGCCTGGGATGGGCCCCAATGCCCTGGCGCTGCCAGGCGGCACGGTGGTGATGACGGATGCCTTTGTTGAGCAGTTCCCGGACGAGGACGTTCTGGCTGGCGTTCTGGGCCACGAGATCGGCCATGTAGCCGAGCAGCACGGGCTGAAACAGCTTTACCGCTCGATCGGGCTGTATGTGGTGGTGGCCTTTCTGGCAGGCGAGACCGGCCCGCTGATGGAAGACGTGCTGCTGGAGGGCAATGTTCTTTTGTCGCTGCGCTACGGCCGCGGGCACGAGGCCTCGGCGGATTCATATGGCGTCCGCCTGGCAGACCGGGCGGGTTATGACCCTGAGGGGCTGAAGAGGTTCTTCGCCGAGGTCCAGGGCCAAGCGGGCGAGCCGCCGGAGTGGCTGTCCTCGCACCCGAACCACGCAACGCGCCTGGAGGCGATTGACGGCCACATCCGGGCGCTGGGACGCTAAAATATGGGCGGTGGCCGTACCGGGCGGTCAAGCAGTTCCGGCGGCCGCACCCGCCTTGCCGCAGCAGGATCAAGGCGAAGCTGAAAACCAAACCCGGCCTCACCGGCTGCCTCTCGTCTGTATGGCCGGGGCAGCGCCGGACTTGATCTTGTTTACCTTCGGATGTTCCTGTAATGTTCTTCCTTGATTAATGGCAAGCAAGGGGGATCAAGACGATGATTAAAGGAAGCTGTTGCTGTGAAGCGGTGAAATTTGAACTGCTGTCAGTACCGTCAACGATGGGAACCTGCCATTGCTCCCGCTGCCGCAAAGCTGGGGCCAGTGCCATCGTCTTTGTCAAAAAGGGCGACTTAAAATGGGTGCAAGGGAAAGAACACGTTAAGCTGTACCAGCCTGAGGCCCCTTACAAATATGGCAGGTGCTTTTGCGCACTTTGCGGCACTTCTCTTGGCGAGATCCTCTCGGATGAGGACAGTTTTCCGGTATCCGCAAACGCATTGGATACCGATTGCGGCCTGAAAAACCAGTTCCATGAGTTCGTTTGCGAAATCCCGTCCTGGTATAAGATCTGCGATGATGCTCCTCAGTCTGACGGGCATCCCGAGCAGGTCTGAAAGCTTGCCCTGGCTTACAAGGGGCTCTCAATAAGGATGACAGGCGAAGACGCTCATCCTGCGCAGGGTGGGCACTTTGCCCGCCGTCTGCTGTCACCCCTTACCTGTCTCATGCTGCAGCCGCTGCCGAGCCACTTCAGCATTTCGCTCGGCGCGCTGGTGGTCGGTGAGGGCCTGCTTGACGTAGTCCAGATGGGTTTCCACCGCTGACCGGGCGGCTTTCGGGTCACGGGCCTGCAGGGCGGCGTTGATGGCGCGGTGCTGTTCCAGGATCGCCTCGTAGGATGTGTGCTGCTGGAACATGATCTTGCGGTTGTAGAAGACGCCCTCTCGCAGGAGATCGAACATCGAGCGCATCATATGCAGCATGATCACGTTGTGGCTGGCATCCATGATAGCAGAGTGGAACTGGGCATCGAGCTGAGCGGCTTCCTCGGATTCAGCCGGATTACCGGCCGCTTCCATCTTGTCAAAGATTGCCTGGATCACCTGCAGGTCATAGTCCGAGCCAAAGCGGGCAGCGCGTTCGGCGGCCAGCCCCTCCATGTCGCGGCGGAAGGAGAGATAGTCGAACACCGCCTCGTCATGAGTGGCAAAGAGCTGGATCAGCGACGGCGAAAAGGCGGACCCCAAGACATCCGCCACAAACACGCCGGAGCCCGCTTTGGAAGCCAAAAGACCGCGGTCCTGCAACTCGCCGATGGCCTCTCGCAGGGACGGGCGTGAAACGCCCAGGCGCTCCGCCAGTTCGCGCTCGGATGGCAGGCGTTCGCCCGGTGTCAGGATGCCGCGCAGGATCAGCTGCTCGATCTGTTTGATAACGGAGGCAGAGAGTTTCTCGGGCTGGACTTTCTGGAACGGCATGCGCGGGCTCGTGGAAATTGGTCAAATCATATGACCACGCTTGAGCAGACGCCGCAAGGCGGGGTGTTCACGAAGGCTGTAACAATAGGTCAGTATTGTTGACATTAATTTGCGTGCCCGTACCGTGACGCTAGATCATGAGCGGGGAGAGAGCCATGCAGTTAGACCAGATTTTTGCCACCCGGAACGCGCGGATGAAGGCGTCGGAAATCCGCGAACTGCTGAAACTGCTCGACCAGCCTGACATCATCTCCTTTGCCGGCGGTATCCCGGACCCGGCGCTGTTCCCGGCGGATGATTTTGCCGAGGCGTTCAAGAATGCGTTGACCCCGGAACAGCAGGCGCTGGCGCTGCAGTATTCGATCAGCGAGGGCTACCTGCCGCTGCGTGAATGGATCGT
Organism: Leisingera sp. ANG-M1; assembly: GCF_000813745.1. Taxonomy (GTDB): domain Bacteria; phylum Pseudomonadota; class Alphaproteobacteria; order Rhodobacterales; family Rhodobacteraceae; genus Leisingera. The sequence continues at coordinate 42,347 of NZ_JWLC01000004.1, forward strand.
GGGCGAGATGGCGAAAATCGGCATCGCTTGCGATGCGGACAACGTGCTGATCACTTCCGGCTCGCAGCAGGCGCTGGATTACCTGGGCAAGCTGTTCCTGACGCCCGGCGATACCGCACTGGTGGGCTGGCCGACCTATCTGGGCGCGCTGGCGGCGTTCAACGCCTATGAGCCGCGCTATGACCGGCTGGCCCTGAAGACCAACCGTCTGCCCGAAAGCTATGCCGAGGCTGCGGCGGAGGCGGGCAGCAGGGTGAAATTCGCCTATCTCTCGCCGGATTTCGCCAATCCGACCGGCGAAACCCTGGACCGGGCCGGGCGGTTGCGGCTGCTGGAGCTGGCAGAGACGCTGGATTGCGCTGTGATCGAAGACGCCGCCTATCAGTCGCTGCGTTACGATGGCGAGCCAGTGCCGCCGGTGCTGGCGCTGGAACTGCAGCAGAAAGGCTCGATCGAGGACTGCCGCACCATCTATTGCGGCTCGTTCAGCAAAACCTTGTCACCGGGGCTGCGGCTGGGTTGGGCGGTGGCGGCCAAGCCGGTGATCTCGCAGATGGTGCTGCTGAAGCAGGCGGCGGACCTGCATACGTCGACGATCAACCAGATGGCGGTGCATAGCGTGGCTGAGGCCTGTTTCGACGAGCATGTCGAACAGTTGCACGCGGTATACCAGCGCCGCCGCGATGTGATGCTGGCGGCCCTGGACGAGCACATGCCGGAGGGCGTGGAATGGACCCGGCCCGAGGGCGGTATGTTTGTCTGGATGACCTTGCCGGAGGGCGCGGACGGCGCCGCCTTGCTGGCCCGGTCTCTGGAGACGGAAAGGGTGGCCTTTGTCCCCGGGCAGGCGTTTTTTGCCGATGGCAGCGGCGCCAATACGATCCGGCTGAGCTTCTCCAATTCCAACCATGCGGCGATTGAGGAAGGCATTGCCCGGCTGGGACGGCTGTTGCGGTCCGTCTGAGGGCTGAAGCCTGCATCTGGGCAAAACACCGCCGGATCCTGCGGGTTATCCACAAGATATGGTGGCGATTGAGGCGACTTCGCCCCGATTTGGGGGTGCGAAGCGTTGACACAACGGGTAGGAACCGCTGAACTTTCTCGATACGGAATCACGAAGGGGCAGCTTTGCGGTTTTCCAAGCTTAGGCTGAACGGCTTCAAAAGCTTTGTTGATCCCACCGAACTGGTCATTGCCGATGGGCTGACAGGGGTCGTGGGTCCAAACGGTTGCGGCAAATCCAATCTTCTCGAGGCCCTGCGCTGGGTGATGGGCGAGACCCGCGCCAAGGCGATGCGCGGCGGCGGCATGGAGGATGTGATCTTTGCGGGCACGTCTTCGCGGCCCGCGCGCAATTTTGCCGAAGTCAGTCTCAACATCGACAACTCGGAACGGCTGGCACCCTCGGGCTTCAATGAGGCGGATGCGCTGGAGATCGTGCGCCGCATTACCCGCGATGTGGGCAGCGCCTATAAGTCCAACGGCAAGGACGTGCGGGCGCGCGACGTGCAGATGCTGTTTGCCGATGCCTCCACCGGCGCGCATTCGCCTGCACTGGTGCGGCAGGGTCAGATTGCCGAGCTGATCAACGCCAAGCCCAAGGCGCGGCGGCGCATTCTGGAAGAGGCGGCGGGGATCTCCGGCCTCTATCAGCGGCGCCACGAAGCGGAGCTGAAGCTGAAGAACACCGAGGCCAACCTGCTACGCGTCGATGACGTGATCGAGCAGCTGGCGGCACAGCTGGCGCAGCTGGCCAAGCAGGCGCGGCAGGCGCAGCGCTACCGCGAGATCGGCGAGAAGCTGCGGCTGGCCGAAGGTATGCTGCTATATCGCCGCTGGCGTGAGGCGGATGAGGCGCGGCTGGCCTCCGAGGATGAGCTGCGGGTGCGGGTCGAGCAAGCCGCCAAGGCTGAGGCGCTGGTGCGTGCCGCAGCGGCGCAGCGCGGCACCTTTGAGGAAAAACTGCCGCCGCTGCGCGAGGAAGAGGCCATTGCCGCGGCCATTCTGCAGCGGCTGGTGGTGCAGCGGGATTCGCTGGGCGATCAGGAGGCGCAGGCGCGCCAGACCATTGAACGGCTCAGCAACCGGATTGTGCAGCTCGGCAACGACATCGAACGCGAGGCGGGCCTGAACAAGGACGCGGGCGAAACCATCGAACGGCTGGAGTGGGAGCAGCGCGAGCTGTCCAAGGCCGGCGACGGCCACGACGGCAAGCTGGCCGAGGCTGCAGAATTGGCACGCGACGCGGGTTCGATCCTGCAGGCGCGCGAGGATCATCTGGCGCAGGTGACCGAGGATGTGGCACGTCTTGCCGCACGCCACCAGTCGGCCCGCCGTGCGGTTGAGGATTGCCAGCGCGCGCTTGGCCGCTCGGAAGGCGAGGCGGAAAAAGCCCGCGGTGCCCAGGCCGAAGCCCAGGAAGCGCTGGAACTGGCCGCCGGGAAATTCGAGACGGCGGTGACAGCTGAGGAAGAAGCCCGCGAGGCTTCTGAATTGGCCGAAGAGGCGCTGGCTGCCGCTGATGAGGCCCGCACAGAAACCCAGGCCCGCGAAGCGGAGGCGCGCTCGCAGCGCTCGGAAGCTGAGGGCGAGCTGGGCGCGTTGCGTGCCGAGGTGACCGCATTGGCCAAGCTGGTGGAGCGTGACACCGCTGAGGGCGGCCAGATCCTGGATGAGCTGAGCGTGGCGCCGGGCTATGAGAAGGCCTTGGGCGCAGCGCTGGCCGATGATCTGCGTGCACCTTTGGCGGAGAAAGACGGGCCGACCGGCTGGGTGGCCCTGTCCGGCTATGACCGCGATGCGCCATTGCCGGACGGGGTGCAGCCACTGGCGCTGTTTGTCTCCGGCCCCGAAGCTCTGTCGCGCCGGGTGGCGCAGATCGGGCTAGTGGATGGCGACGCGGCAGCCGGCCTGCAGGCGCAGCTGCGCCCGGGCCAGCGGCTGGTAACGGTAGAGGGCGACCTGTGGCGCTGGGACGGCTACCGCGCCTGGGCCGAAGACGCGCCAAGCGCGGCAGCGCTGCGGCTGGAGCAGCTCAACAAGCTGGAAGCGCTGAAGCAGGAGATGGAGCGCGTCAGCGCCAAGGCCGACGGCGCCCGCGCCGCGCATGAGATGCTGCTGCGCAAGCTGGAAGAGGTTACGCTGGCCGACCAGAACGCCCGCCAGGCGCGCCGGGTGGCGGATCAGCGCGTGGCGGACGCGGCCCGTGCTCTCAGCCGCGCGGAAGCCGACCGCAATCTGGCCGAGGCCAAGCTGGAAACCTTGGGCATTGCCGTCTCCCGCCATGCGGAAGACGCGCTGAACGCCAGCCTGCAGCTGAAAGAGGCCGAGAAGGCGCTGGGGGATCTGGGCGACCTGGATCAGGCGCGGACAGCGGTCGAGGACATCAAACAGGCGGTTGAGGCGGCGCGGATCACCATGCTGACGCACCGCTCCAGCCATGACGAGCTGCGCCGCGAGGGCGAGGCCCGCACCAAGCGCGCGCAGGAAGTGACCAAGGAGCTCTCGGGCTGGCGCCACCGTCTGGAAAGCGCCGAAGCACGGATCGAGGAACTGGCCGAACGCCGCGAGGCCTCGCAGGAGGAGCTGGAAGAGGCCAATGCAGTTCCGGCGGAGATTGCCGAAAAGCGGGAAGAACTGAACGAGGCGATCTCGGAAGCCGAAGCCCGCAAATCCGCCGCCACCGAGGCGCTGATCGCAGCGGAAGCTGAACTACGTGAGGCCGTCCACAAGGAGCGCGAATGCGAGCGGCTGGCCTCGGAAGCGCGCGAGGCGCGGGCCCGTTCCGAGGCGCGCAGCGATGCCGCCAAGGATGCGGTGGCGCAGGCTGCCGGGCGGATCATTGAGGCGCAGCAGATCACGCCGCAGGCTTTGCTGGAAAAGCTCGGCGTGTCGCCGGACGAGATGCCGCCATCGGACGACCTGGAGCACGACGTGGACCGCTACAAGCGTCAGCGCGATGCCTTGGGCGCGGTCAACCTGCGGGCCGAAGAAGACGCCCGCGGGGTGCAGAATGAACACGACACGCTGGTTGCCGAGAAGCTGGATCTGGAAGGCGCTGTGAAAACTCTGCGCGATGGCATTGCCAGCCTCAACCGCGAGGGCCGTGAGCGGCTGCTGACCGCGTTTGAACAGGTGAACAACAGCTTTGCCATGCTGTTCACCCATCTGTTCGGCGGCGGCGAGGCCAATCTGGTGATGGTCGAAAGCGACGACCCGCTGGATGCGGGGCTTGAGATCATGTGCCAGCCGCCAGGCAAGAAACTGTCGACCCTTTCGCTGCTTTCGGGCGGTGAGCAGACGCTGACCGCGATGGCGCTGATCTTCGCGGTGTTCCTGTCGAACCCGGCGCCGATCTGTGTGCTGGACGAGGTCGACGCGCCGTTGGATGATGCCAATGTGACCCGCTTCTGCGACCTGCTGGACGAGATGTGCCGCCAGACCGACACCCGCTTCCTGATCATCACCCACCACGCGGTGACGATGGCGCGGATGGACCGGCTGTTCGGCGTCACCATGCAGGAAAAAGGTGTCAGCCAGCTGGTTTCGGTTGACCTGAAGAAGGCAGAGGCGATGGTAGCTTAAAGGCAGGCGGCGCCGGGGGGATCGGTGCCGGTGCCTGGCAAAGTGATAATTTTGGTGGAGTGACAAATGAATAAGCTGAAAGCAATTGCCGCCGCCGCGGCGCTGGTGATGCCGGTGGCCGCCGCGGCCCAGAATGTGGTTGCCAAGACTGGCGACAGCGTTGCCAATTTCTTCAAGGATGAAGGTGCCCAGGTTGAGGTGACCACCGACAGCGTCGGCGATCCGAACCTCAAGGTCGAATACTACGGCAACGATTTCTCGGTCTACTATTACGGCTGCGACAACAACACCAACTGCGACGCAATTCAGTTCTTCTCGGGCTATCAGACCGATGGCGGCGTACGTATCTCCAAGATCAACGAGTGGAACCGTGAGAACCGCTTTGCCCGCGGCTATATCTCCGAAGAAGGCTCCGCCAGGATCGAGATGGACGTGTTCCTCGGCAAAGAGGGCATGAACCCGGATGATTTTGCTCAGGCCGTGGGTTTCTGGACTCGGCGGATGACCGAATTTGAAGAATTCATCGGCTGGTAAACCCCGCTGTCACCGGAACGTGACAGCAGGCTGAAAGATCAGCCGTTATGGTTGGGGCATGAAACGGATCATGCCCCTTTTTCTTTGCCTGGCGGCCGGAGCCGCAGCAGCAGGCAGCTGGACGCTGCGCCCAGGCGACACCCCCTTTGTACAGGCAGAACTGGAAGCGCTTCCGGGCCAATCCTTCCGCTTTTATGACGGCGGTGAGTCGCTCTACGGCCGGGATGGTGTCTATTCCTACACTTATTCGGCTGAGAACGGCGGCGGCACCGCCTGGGGCACCTACCGGATTGCAGGCGACGGCAGCATCTGCGTGGATTTTGCGAACGGGTTTGCCCGCTGCGACCTTTACGTCCGCAACGGCAGCCGGGTGATCCTGATTACCGAAAAGGGCGAGCGGTTCCCGGTGCGTTAAAGCCGCTGCAGCAGCGCAGGGGTCGGCCAGGCGTCGGCGGGCAGGCCGAGGCGGGCTTGCTCCTTTTGCACTGCGATCCTGGTGCGTGCGCCAAGGATGCCGTCGACCTTACCCACGTTGTGGCCCAGAGCCTGCAGTTTTTGCTGCAGCTGCTTCATTTGAGTGCTGGAGAGGCCGCTTTCGGGCTTGCCTGCGTCATATACTTCAGCACCTTGCAGGCGGTTGGCGAAATAGGCTGCCGTCAGCACATAGGTAAAGCTCTGGTTCCACTCAAAGTAGACGTCGAAATTCGGGTAGGCGAGGAAGGCCGGCCCCTTGTGCCCCTGCGGCAGCAGCAGCGAAGCGCGCATGGACTTGTCAGGCAGTCCGCCATCGCGGGCGGCAACACCCAGGTCTCGCCACTGCGCAACGGATTTCTTGCGGGCGGTGCCGGTCAGCGACAGATCCAGCCCCTCAGGGATGGTGACTTCCTGCAGCCAGGGCTGGCCAGGCTGCCAGCCCAGATGCGACAGCATCCGGGCGCCGGACATCAGCGCGTCGGGGGCTGAGGTTTTCAGGCTGACTTTGCCGTCGCCATCGGCATCGACGCCGTGTTCCAGAATGTCGCCGGGCAGCATCTGCACCATGCCGATCTCGCCCGCCCAGGCGCCGGTGGTGCGCTTGGGGTCGAAGTTGCCCTGGCTGAACAGCTCCAGCGCCGAGAACACCTGCGGGCGGAACAGCTCGGGGCGGCGGCAGTCATGGGCCAGGGTGACCAGCGCGTCGCGGGTGTTGAAATCGCCCTGGTAGCCGCCGTAATCGGTCTCGAACGCCCAAAACGCCAGGAGCACTCCGCGGTCGATGCCATAGGTGCTTTCGATCCGTTTGAAGGTGGCGTCGTGTTTCTGCGCCATCTGGCGTCCGCGCTTCAGCCGGTTTTGCGAGATCAGCCGGCGGGAGAACTCGATGAAAGGCTTCTGGAACACACCCTGGCCGCGATCGGCCTTGAGCACGCTGTTGTCCTGGCGGGTGCCCGCAAAGAACGCGTTGACCGTGGCAGTGTCGTAGCCGGCCTGAACCGCCTCATCTTTCATCAGCTTGACGAAATTCTGAAAACCGCCGCCGCATTGGGCTGCTGCCGCCGCAGGCAGCAATCCAGCTGCGAGGACGAAGGGCAATAGGCGCATGGTTCTGGCGCTCCTTGGTTTTACCGCTCCCACAGGATCTTATGTGCTAGAAAATCACCGAAATGGCAACTGTCAGGGCAATCGCAAGCCCCCAGGCCTGCCACAGCAGGGTGACCGAACGGGTAATGGTTTCGGCGTTGGCGCTTTTGGTGCCGTTTGCGTTGACCCAAGCAAAGTCGCGCATCTGCCCGTCATAGGAGCGCGGGCCTGCCAAAGACGTGCCCAAGGCGCGGGCCATGGCAGCCTCGGGCCAGCCGGCATTGGGGGAGCGGTGCTGGCGGGCGTCCGCGGCAATTGCGCCCCAATGCTGCAGCTGGCCGCCGGCCAGGGCAATCAGCAGCCCGGTCAGACGGGCCGGGATCAGGTTCAGCAGGTCATCCAGCCGGGCAGAGGCCCAGCCGAAATCCTCATACCGGTCATTGCGGTAGCCGATCATGCTGTCGGCGGTGTTGACCATCTTGTAGATGATCAGCCCTGGAAGGCCGGCAATCAGGAACCAAAAGGCCGGGGCGATGACGCCGTCCGACATGTTCTCGGCGCCGCTTTCGACGGCCGAGCGGGCGGCCTGCGGGGCGGTCATGCTGTCCGTGTCACGGCTGACGATCATCGCGACTGCTTTGCGGCCCTCAGCCAGGCTGCTCTGCAGCCCCTTGGCCACCGCCGCCACATGCTCAGTCAGGGACCGCTGGGCGATCAGGACCGCCGCAACCAGGATTTCCACCAGGGCGCCGGGCAGCGACAGCAGCTTGCCTGCAGCGAAGCCGCACAGCACCAGGACCGCAGCGGCGGCCACGCCATTGGCACGGCGGCTGAGCCCCGTGTTGAGCTTGCGGTCAAGAAAGCCGACCAGCCTGCCCATCAGCACTGCCGGGTGGGTGACGCGGGACCACAGCCACTTGGGCTCGCCAAAGACGGCATCCAGCAGCAGGGCGATCACCAGCATCGCGGCAGTGGTCATAATGCGGCCTCCAGGCGCTCCCAGCCGTCTGCAGGCGGCAGGCCGAGGCGCAGATAGGTTTTGGAATAGGGGAAGATGCGGCTCCAGATTTGATGCCGGGCCAGCTTGCGCTGCCAGGCGGCGGCATCATCCACATTGTATAGCCGGAACAGATCGGTACCGCCCGCCAGGCTGGCGCCTTTGGCAAGCACGATCTTGTCCAAGCGGGCGGCATCCTGTGCGAGCCTGGCGCGGGTGGTCTCGGCCCAGGCTTGATCCCGCAACGCCAGAACGCCAGTGCGCAGGGCGGGGCCGGAGACTGCCCAGGGGCCCTGCCAGCTGGAGAGTTCGCTGATCAGCTTGGGGTCGCCGATGGCAAAACCCAGACGCATTCCCGCAAGCCCCCAGAACTTGCCAAAGCTCTTCAGTACAACAACGCCCGGGCGCGCGGCCATGCGGATCAGGCTCTCGCCTGGGCAGACGTCGCAGAAGCTCTCGTCGATAACGGTGAGCGGCGCGTTGAGCTGGTCTTCGCGCCACATACGGCCGTCGGGGTTGTTCGGGTGCACCGCCACGCGGGCCTCGGCGGGGCCGTCGACGCGGATAATCCAGCCGCGGGCCTCAAAGGCGGCGGCGTGTTCGTTGTAGGTCGGCTTGGTGATCTGCACCCAGCGCGGATCGGCCAGGGCCGGAATGGCTGCGATCAGAGCCGAGGCGCCGGGAGCAGCCAGCAGGGCTGCCTGGTCCGGGATGTTCCAGAACGCCCGTGCGGCCTGTTCCAGTTCCGCCAGTGCAGCCGCATCCGGCAGGGCGTTCCAATCCGCGGCGGTGAACTCCGGCAGCGGATAGGGATGCGGGTTGATGCCCGTGGACAGGTCCATCCAACCGCTGCGGGCGCCGCCGAATTCAGCCATGGCGGCGCTCAGATTGCCGCCGTGATCCCGGGGCGGAGTTTCATTGTCGAGCAGGGGGTCAAGCATCGCGGAAGCCACCGGTGAAACATTCTCTCCGAACAGGTCGGATGCCGTATGAGACACAGTGGTTAATAAAGCAACCTAGCCCGTGCGTGAACTCCCTATTTGACGCGGCATTTGCAAATCTGACGCCAATTGGCGTCAGATTGCTGCAGCTCATCCGCGACGGTGCGGCTCCATCCAGTTGATCTCCGGATTGATCGGAATGATCCGGTGCGGGTTGATGGTGTCATGGCTGTAGTAATAGTGGCGCACGATGTGCTGCATGCCGACTGTTTCCGCCACGCCAGGCCATTGATACAGCTCGCGGACGTAGGCCCAGAGGTTTGGATAATCCACCAGCCGCTTCCGGTTGCATTTGAAATGCACGTGATAGACTGGATCAAAGCGCAACAGGGTCGTCAACAGCCGCCAGTCAGCCTCGGTCACCCGGTCGCCCAGCAGATAGCGGTGCTGCGACAGCAGGTCCTCCAGCCAGTCCAGGCTGTCGAAAAGCGGCCCGATGGCAGCGTCATAGGCCTCCTGGGTGGTAGCAAAGCCGCATTTGTAGACGCCATTGTTGACACTGTCGTAGATACGGGCGTTGACCGCCTCGATCGGCTCGCGCAGCTCCTCGGGCCAATAGTCATCATCGTTGCCGGTGATATCGTTGAATGCCGCGTTGAACATCCGGATGATTTCGGAGCTTTCGTTGGAGACAATGGTGTTCTGCTGTTTGTCCCACAGCACAGGCACCGTCACACGGCCGGTATAGCCGGCATCGGCGCGGGTGTAGATCTGATGCATATGCGTGCTGCCAAACAGCGCATCGCCGGTGGCGCCGTTGTCATCCGTCTCGAAGGTCCAGCCCTCGCCCAGCATGTCGGGATGCACGGCGGAGACGGAAATATGCTCTTCCAGCCCCTTCAGTTTGCGGAAGATCAGGGTGCGGTGGGCCCAGGGGCAGGCCAGCGAAATATAGAGATGGTAACGCCCGCTTTCCGCCTTGAAGCCGCCTTCACCCGAAGGGCCTGCGCTGCCGTCAGCCGTAATCCAGTTGCGGAACTGCGATTCGCTGCGTTTGAAGGCGCCGCCGGTGGATTTGGTGTCATACCACTTGTCGTGCCACTTGCCGTCGATCAAAAGGCCCATCGCTTGTGCTCCCGCTGCTGTGCTGAGGGGAACATATGCGGGGCAGGGCTTTGCGCCTATGCACCCGAGCGCGCAACGGCTCTGCGCCACTGCACAAGAGCAACAAAATTGCGCGACCGTCAAATTTCCGAAAATGTTCACTTGATTTTATCTATTTGTGACGCACCGTTGAATAGAAGACGCAAGGAAACCCCAGCACTTGGAAGGCCGGAAATATGAACACCTATGTGCCCAAAGCTGTACAGGACGCGCTGGACACCGCCCGCCTTCAGGGGATGAAGAAGAAAAGCCGTCTGCGGGTGATGGCGGATGACCAGCTGATCCCGGTTCTGCGGATGTGGAAGGATGGCTTCTCGGTCGAGGCCAATGCCGCGCCGATGCTGCGCGGGCTGGTCGACATCTACGATGGCGCCCGCCATATGTCGCAATGCTTGATCGTCGCCAGCGAGGAAGAGGGCGGCGAGATGCGCTATGAGTTCAAACGCTCTACCCCGGCCGCGGATCAGGCGCCTGTTGATTTCTACAAATCGCCCGACGCGCCGGCGGGACTGATCCCTTTCGACCAGTCGCAAGGCAAGATCTGAACCCGCGTCAGGGGCGGATTTCCACCTCTGTTCCGATCTGGGTCAGGCGCCAGAGCGTCTCCATCTGCTCATTGCTGACGGCGATGCAGCCCGCGGTCCAATCGCCGGGCAGTGTGATCAGATTGCCGACTGAGTTCGGCTGCCCGTGAATGAAGATATCGCCGCCGGGGCTGACACCGGCCGCCTGCGCACGGGCGCGGTCTTCGGGCTGCGGATAATTGATCCCCAGCGATAGGTGATAGGCGCTGTTTGGGTTGCGCCGGTCGATCAGAAAGACGCCCTCGGGCGTCTTGCCATCGCCTTCCTGCTTCTTATCGCCATCGGGGGTGAAACCAAGTGCGATGGGGAACTCCAGCACTGTTTCGCCGCCGCGGCTGGCGGTCAGGCGGCGGGCGGATTTCTCGATCAGGATACGGTCGATCCGGTCTACCGCCGCGCCGAGCGGCGGCGGTGCCGGGCGCGGCGCAAAGGCCTGCCAGGCCATCCAGGCGGCGCCGGTCAGAAGAACCAGCGCCAAGAGGCGCAGCAGGCGCTTCACGTTACTGCAGGTCCGAGAAGGCTTCGGCCAGGCGCTGGCAGGCTTCCTCGATCCGCGACCGCTGGGTGCCCAGGTTGAAACGCAGATAGTTCTCCCCGCCGGTGCCGAATGTAGTGCCGTGGTTGGCGGCGATCTTGGCGGTCTGTTCGACCCGTGCAGTGAACTCGCTGCGCTCCATGCCGGTGCCGGAAAAGTCGACCCAGGCCAGATAGGTGGCCTCCAGCGGCATCGACTTCAGGCCGGGGATGCCGGCGATGGCCGCATCAAATACCTTGCGGTTCTCATTGATATAGGCGACCTGGGCATCGGCCCATTCGGCCCCCTCCGGCGAGTAGGCCGCGGCGGTTGCCAGCTGCCCGACCGAGTTCGGCGCCAGCGACAGCGCCGTGATGCGCTGTTTGAACTTCGCGCGCAGGTCAGGGTCGGGGATGATCACCTGGCCGGTGTGGAGGCCGGCGATGTTGAAAGTCTTGGAGGGGGCCGTCAGCATCAAGAGCCGGTCCATGATCTCGGGTGCGGCCAGCGGCATCGGGATATGCTTAGCGCTGCCAAACACCAGGTCGTGGTGGATTTCATCCGAGATGATCAGCAGGTTGTGCCGCTTGGCAAAATCGGCCACGCCCTGTAGTTCTTCCTGCGTCCAGACCCGGCCGCCGGGGTTATGCGGCGAGCAGAGGATCAGCATCGTCTCCTTGCCGGTCATCTGCGCGTCATAAGCGGCAAAATCCATCTCGTAGCGGCCATCGTTGTTGACCAGCTCGCATTCCACCACCTCGCGGCCGGCAGCCCGGATCACGCGGGCAAAAGCATGGTAGACTGGGGTGAACAGCACCACGCCGTCGCCTGCCTCGGTGAAGGTATCCAGACACAGGCCAACCCCGTTGCACAGGCCGGTGGCGGTGAAGATCGCGTCTGCCTCAACATCCCAGCCGTGGCGGGTGTTCATCCACCAGCGGATCGAGTCCTTATAGACGCCGTCGCAATCGGTGTAGCCGAACACGCCGTGGTCCGCCATTTCGCGGATCTTGCGCAGCACCGGTGCAGGCGCCTGGAAATCGGTGTCCGCCACCCACATCGGCAGCCCGGTATCCGAAGGCACGCCATAGATGCGCTCCATCGAGTCCCATTTGTTGCTGAGGGTGCCGCGGCGGTCGATGTTCTCGTCAAAATTCATGTGGTGAACTCCCGTATGGTTGCTTGCGAAGCTAGCGGCTGCGGCTGCACGTGCAAGGGGGGCGTTGCGGTAAACCGGCTGATCGCATAAATGAACCTCATGAAACGACCGATCCTGATCCATCCCGATCCCCGCCTGAAGAAGGTCTGCGCACCTGTGGCCGACCTCAGCGATGACTTGCGCGTGCTGGCGGATGACATGCTGGAAACCATGTATGCCGCGCCCGGTGTTGGCCTGGCGGCGCCGCAGATCGGCATCCTGCAGCGGCTGATTGTGCTGGATTGCGTCAAGGAAGAGGACGGCGAACCGCGCCCCTTGGTCATGTTCAACCCGCAGATCATCTCCGCTTCGGACGAAACCAACGTCTATGAGGAAGGCTGCCTGTCGATCCCGGATCAATATGCCGAGGTGACCCGCCCCAAGGTGGTCGAGGTCGAATGGATGGACCGCGACGGCAATGCGCAGCGGGAGGCGTTTGACGGCCTCTGGGCGACCTGCGTGCAGCATGAGATCGACCATTTGGACGGCAAGCTGTTCATTGATTACCTGAAGCCGCTGAAGCGCCAGATGATCACCCGCAAGATGCAGAAGCTGAAGCGCGAACGCGCCCGCGCCTGAGGGAACCACAGCCATGACTGTCCGCACCTGCCTGCCCTGGCCTGACAAGCGCCTGCGCTCCAAGGCCGAAGACGTGACTGAGATCACCGACGAGATCCGCCAGATCTGGAACGACATGGTCGACACCATGGACGCCATGCCGGGGGTTGGCCTGGCGGGCAACCAGATTGGAGTAATGCTGCGGCTGGCAGTGGTGGATGGCTCTACCGAGCGCGGCAAGGCGGTGAAACTGGCCAACCCCGAGATCCTGCACTCCTCAATCGAGCTGCGCGAGCATGACGAGGCCAGCCCCAACCTGCCGGGAGTCTCGGCCAAGATCAAACGCCCGCGGGCGGTCACCGTCCGCTACATGAACGAGCAGGGCATGATCGACCGCCGCGACTTCGTCGGCATCGAGGCGACTTCGGTGCAGCACCAGATCGACCATCTGAACGGCAAGATGTATTTCGACCGCCTCAGCAAGGTGAAGCGCGACATGCTGATCCGCAAGGCGAAGAAGTTGAACGGCTAAAGGCCGGATTTCCATTCCCCGGGCTGTCTGCGGCCCGGTTCGCGCCCGGCCCCTCCCCCAGGGCAGGTGCGAAACGCCCACCCCGGGACCGGGCGCGAACCTCTTGTTGCGCTGGAAGGCCCCGCCGGATGTGCGGCAAGGCAGCGGGGCAGGGACGGGAACGCCGATGCGCATCATCTTTATGGGAACCCCCGACTTCTCGGTGCCGGTGCTGGACGCACTGGTGGAAGCCGGGCACGAAATTGCCGCCGTTTACTGCCAGCCGCCCCGGCCTGCAGGCCGCGGCAAGAAAGACCGGCCCCCCCCCGTCCACGCCCGCGCCGCGGCCTTGGGGCTGGAGGTGCGCCATCCGGTATCGCTGAGAGGGGCGGAAGAGCAGGAAGCTTTTGCTGCGTTGAATGCGGATGTTGCTGTAGTGGTGGCTTACGGGCTGATCCTGCCGCAGCCGGTGCTGGATGCACCCGAGCACGGCTGTCTGAATATTCACGCCAGCCTCTTGCCGCGCTGGCGCGGCGCCGCGCCGATTCACCGGGCGATCATGGCAGGCGATGCGGAAACCGGCATCTGCATCATGCAAATGGAGGCCGGGCTGGATACCGGTCCGGTGCTCCTGCGCGAGGCCACACCCATTGGGCCCGTGGAAACCACAGCCCAGCTGCATGACCGGTTGTCGGAGATGGGTGCGGGCCTGATTGTCGAGGCTCTGACCCGACTGCCAGAACTGGAGCCGGAGGTGCAGCCTGAGGAAGGCGTTATCTACGCCGAAAAGATCGATAAGGCCGAAGCGCAGATCGACTGGACTCGGCCGGCAGCAGAAGTCGACCGCAAGATCCGCGGCCTGTCGCCCTTCCCCGGCGCCTGGTGCGAGACCGAAGGCCAGCGGGTTAAGCTGCTGGCCTCTAGGCTGGCAGAAGGGCAGGGACAGCCCGGGGAAGTGCTGGATGATGCGTTGACAATTGCTTGCGGTGAAGGGGCCGTGCAGCTGCTGCGCTTGCAACGGGCAGGTAAAAGCGCGCAGGATCCGGATGTATTCCTGCGCGGCTTCCCGCTTCCCAAGGGCAGCCGCCTGTAACCGGACTGCAGCGGGAGGCGCGTGATGATCCTGACCCTGATGGGCACCGTGGTGATTGCCGGCATTGTCGGCTACGCGGCCGAGCGCAGCGGTTTCACCAGCAACGGCTACGTGCAGTCGATCATAATCTGCACCGGAGGCGCCTTCTTGTTCTACTTTGTGCGGCTGATGTTCGGCATCGGTTTCAGCGCGCCGGGCTGGAACGCCATCGCTTCCTCAATCGGGGCGCTGGTGATCGTGCCCACCCATTGGCGCAAGTAGGAGGCTGACATGCCCATCATCGCCCTGATCATCATTGGCGCCGCCGCAGGGTTTCTCGCGACCCGGCTGATGCGGCTGGAAACCGGTATCATCCCCACAGTTTGCATCGGCATGGCGGGTGCGCTGATCGGCGGCCTGGTGCTGCGGTTCCTGATGACCGTCATGGGGTTCATGGCGGGTTTCGTGGGCGCGGTGCTGGGGGCGCTTTTGCTGATCTGGCTCTGGCAGCGCTACGCGGGCAGATAACCCTGCCTGCGGCGCGCAGGCCACAGATTGCAAAGGCAGGTGTAATTTCTGCTGCGCTGCACGGCTGAATGGTTAATGTATCATTAACGGCCGCAAAAAGCGGCGGACCCGAGGCAGAGAGCATTTGCAGATGAACCAGGAAAGCGGCCAGCCCGGCGCGCCCAAAGTGGTGGTTGTGACCACCATGAAGGATGAAGGCGCCTATATCCTCGATTGGATCAGCCATTACAAATCCATCGGCGTCACCGATTTTGTCATTTTCACCAATGACTGCTCGGATCCGACCGACCATATCCTGCGCTGCCTGAACCGGATGGGGGTGGTGCAGCACCGCTTCAACCGGGTGATGCGGCGGGGGCCGCACAAAAGCGCGCTGATGTGGGCGGAATACGAGCCGGCAGTGGCTGCGGCCGATTGGGTGCTGGTTGTTGATGTCGATGAATACCTGCAGATCAATTCAGGCGATGGCACGCTGCCGGGGCTGCTGGCAGAACGGGCGGACGCGGACGCGGTGTCTTTCGTGTGGCGTATATTCGGCAATGCGGGTGTCTCGCAGGTGGATCATCCGCCGGTGCCGCAGGCCTTTACCCGTGCCGAGCCGGAAGCAGGTGCCCCGGGCGAGCACCGCTTTTTCAAGACCGTTCACCGCAACAATGGCAAGTTTCACCGGATGGGGGTTCACCGCCCGTTCCTGGCGGTGCCGCCGCAGGAGGTGAACTGGCAGCTGGCCGATGGCACCCGGATGCCGGAAGAGGAGCTTGAAGGGGCGCTGCACGTGCGCGGCGGCTACGGCTATGAAGGCGCGCAGCTTAACCATTATGCGCTGCGGTCTCGCGACGGTTTCCTGAACAAAAAGGCCCGGGGACGGGCAAACCATTTCACGTCTTCGATCGAGCCTGGCTATTGGCACCGGTTTGACCGGAACGAAGAAGAAGACCGGCGCCTGGCGGATCGTTTCGAAGCAGCGCTGGCGGTCAAAGAAAAGCTGCTGCGCGATGCAGCCCTGCGCGAGCAGCATGAGGCAGCGCTGACCTGGCACCGCCGCAAAGGGCGCAAGGCACGGATCAGTCAGGAGGGGCAGGAATTCCTCGAATTGCTGAAGGTCAGCGAGGATGCCGCCTGAACCAGGCTTGGCTGCTCAGCTGCGCGGGGGGCGGCTTTTATAAACCGGCAAGTGCCAGCCGAACAGAATGGAGCCTGCGCGCAGGCTCCAGCACACCGCGGCGCAGCTCAGCAGCGCCAGCCCCAGTTCCAGCCCCAGCCAGATCGCCAGGACCGCGCTGATGGCGCCGGCCATGGCGCAGGAGATATATAGCTCTCCTTGTTTCAGCACCAAGGGCACCTCGTTGCAGACCACGTCCCGCATCAAACCGCCCAGGGTACCGGTGGCCATACCCATCAGCACGGTGATCACGGGCGGGCTGTCCAGCGCAATTGCAGCGCCTGTCCCCGCGGGGACAGCCACCGATAATGCAAAACTGTCGAGCCAGACCACCCAGCGCAACCGGCTTTCCAGGAGGTGCGCGGTAAAGAACACCGCCACCGCCGCGCTGGCGGCCAGCAGGATGTAGTTCGGGTTGCTGATCCAGAAAACCGGGTTACGGTCCAGCAGCAGGTCCCGCACAGTGCCGCCGCCAAGCGCAGTAAGGCAGGCGACAAAGGCGAAGCCGACAATGTCCAGCTGCGCCCGGCTGGCCACCAATGCGCCGGTCAGGGCAAAGATCAGCACAGAGGCGTAGTCCAGCAGCGCCAGGAATGTCATCCGCGCGCCCTGCGCATCAGGCGCTTTTCTTCTTTTTGAACGGCGCCATGCCGACGCGGGCCAGCTCGTCGGCGCGCTCGTTTTCCGGGTGGCCTGCGTGGCCTTTGACCCATTCCCAAGTCACTTTGTGGCGGGCCTGCGCCTCGTCCAGCCGCTGCCACAGCTCGACGTTCTTGACCGGCTTCTTGTTCGAGGTTTTCCAGCCGTTTTTCTTCCAGCCGAAGATCCAGCCGGTGACGCCGTTCTTCACATAGGCCGAGTCGGTGACCACGGTGATCACTGACGGGCGGGCCAGGCTTTCCAGCGCATTGATCGCGGCCAGAAGCTCCATCCGGTTATTGGTGGTCTCCGCCTCGCCGCCCTGCAGTTCTTTTTCTTTTACGATGGTTTCACCATCCATGGCGCGCAAGAGCACACCCCAGCCGCCGGGGCCGGGATTGCCGGAGCAAGCGCCGTCGGTATAAGCAAATAAATCAGGCATGCGCCGTCAGTACTACGAACTCCTGGTCGGTGCCAGCCAGTCCTTTGCCTTTTCCACGGCGGCTGCCGAGGACCGTGAAACCGGCGGTTTGAAGGTGCCCGCGCAGCTCCTCTTCGCTGTGGTAGGCATAGAACCGGCCCAGCTCGTCCCGGCCTTCGCTTTCGCCCAGTTTCATCGACAGGCATAGGGTGCCGCCGGCGGTCAGCGCCTTGTGGACGGCGGCCAGATGGACGGGCAGCTCGGCCCGGGGCACATGCAGCAGGCTGAAATAGGCCCAGATGCCGTCAAAGACGCCTTCGGCATCCAAGGCGTCAAACCCCGCGGTGATGACCTCGATCCCATAGGCGGTGCGGGCGGCCTCGGCCATTTCCGGCGAGGCGTCAAGGGCGGCCACCCGGTAGCCCGCATCGCGGAAGCGGGCGGCCCATTGTCCGGGGCCGCAGCCGAGATCCAGCACCGTGCCCTGGGCGGGCAACCGGGCGGTGAAGGTTTGGAAATCCGCAGCTTCACCGTCGTCCATGCTGCCAGCAAAGCGCTCGGCATATTCGGCGGCGTTGTCGTCATAGACGTCAATGGTTCTGTCGTCGCTCATCGGATTTCCTCCAGGCCGGTTGTTCAGGCGCGTTCCAGTGCGAGACGGGCGGCAAGACCTGCAAACACGCCGGCAAAGCCGCGATTCAGCCACTTCAGCACCCGCTCACTGGTCAGAAGGTAGCTGCGGGCCTGGGCGGCGAACAGCCCGTAAAGCACAAAGATGGCAAAGGTCATGGCCATGAACACCAGGCCGAGCATCGACATCTCCAGCGTGGCGCTGGCGGGGTCGCCGCTGAGGAAGGGTGGCAGCAGCGCCAGGAAGAACACCGACAGCTTGGGGTTCAGAATGTTGATAAGCGCCCCGCGCCAGGAGATTTTCCAGCCGGGCTGGCTGGTGCGCTTGGAGGTCACGGCGAGGGCGCCACCGCTACGCAGGGCCTGCCAGGCGAGATACAGCAGATAGGCGACGCCTGCGGCTTTGACGATCTGGAACAGGAGAGCCGAGCTGTGCAGCACGGCGGCCAGCCCCAGGGTGGCGGCGGCAAGGTGCGGGATAATCCCGATGGTGCAGCCAAGCGCGGCCCAGACGGCGGCGCGGCGGCCTTGGCCCAGCCCCAGGGCCAGCGTGTAGATGACGCCGGTGCCGGGGGCGAGGACAACGACAAAGGCAGTAATCAGAAAATGCAGGGTAATCATGAATGCGGCTCCAGAAAGTAAGTCCGAATGCTACGGCATAACATGGCTAGCCTGCGGCGGGCGGCTTTTCTGTGACCTTGTTCGCACTAAGGGCGAGTTATGTCACGCAGTTTCACGCAAAACGCGGGGCACTTTGAACTCCACGGTTTCGACGGCGGTTTCCACGACTTCGACGGTGACGTCATACCGTTCGCGGAAAGCGTCGATCACCTCGTTGACCAGCAGTTCCGGGGCCGAGGCGCCGGCGGTGATCGCCACCGAGCGGATTCCCTCCAGCGCCCGCCAGTCGATATTTTCAGCGCGCTGCACCAGCTGGGCATAATCGCAGCCGTTCTTGGCGCCGACCTCAACCAGGCGGCGGGAATTGGAGGAATTGGGCGCGCCGACCACTAGCAAGGCGTCCGCCTTGGGGGCCACCGACTTCACCGCTTCCTGGCGGTTGGTGGTGGCGTAGCAGATGTCTTCCTTGTGCGGGCCAACGATCTGAGGGAAGCGCTCTTCCAGCGCCGCGACGATGCCTTTGGTGTCATCCACCGACAGGGTGGTCTGGGTGACATAGGCGAGGCTGTCGGGGTTGCGCACCTCGACTGTGGACACGTCCTCGACGGTTTCCACCAGCAGCACCTCGCCCTCAGGCAGCTGGCCCATGGTGCCGATTGTTTCGGGGTGGCCCTTGTGGCCGATCATGATCATCTGCAGCCCGGCTTCGGCGTGGCGCTGGGCCTCGATATGCACCTTGGAGACCAGCGGGCAGGTGGCATCCACATAGACCATTTCCCGCGCCTCGGCGGCGGCGGGGACCGATTTCGGCACACCGTGGGCGGAGAAGATCACCGGGCGGTCGTCGGGGCATTCGTCCAGCTCCTCGACGAAGACCGCACCCTTGTCGCGCAAGGAGTCGACCACGTATTTGTTGTGCACAATCTCATGGCGCACATAGACCGGCGCGCCCCATTTCCCGATCGCCATTTCGACAATCTTGATGGCGCGGTCGACACCGGCGCAAAAGCCGCGCGGGGCGGCGAGGTAAAGGGTCAGGGCTGGCTTGGTCATTGGCGTCTCCTTGCGCAGCAGAGGTAAGCGGTCCAGGCGCCAAGGTCTAGGGCCAGTTGGGCCTCACGGGTTTGTGATTGGAGCTTCCTGCGGAGGAAGGCGGCAGAGAGCTGCGGGTCGGAACGGCAAGAGAGGCAGGTATGAAATGGATATTCGGCGGCGCTGCCGTTGCAGTGCTGGCAGGCGGCGGGTTTTACTGGCTGGCAGGGGCGGACGCGCGCGCGGCCGGAATTCTGCCTTATGAAGATCCTGAGGCTGTAAAGGCCGGTGCAGTGATCTATCAGGACTATTGCGCCAGCTGCCATGGCGCGGATCTGCAAGGCGAGGCCAATTGGCAGGAGCGGGATGCCGAGGGCTATCTGCCCGCGCCGCCGCATGATGCAACTGGCCATACCTGGCATCATCCGGATGCGCAGCTGCTGGCGATCACCAGGTTCGGCGTGGCGCCGCTGGCCGGCAACGGCTACCGCAGCCGCATGGGTGGTTACGAGGGCGTGCTGAGCGAACAGGAGATGCTGGCGGTGCTGGCCTATATCAAGAGCAGCTGGCCACCAGAGGTCATTGCCCGCCACAACCAGATCAACTCCCAGGCCGGAGACGGGTAATTTGCGGGCAGGCGCCGCCCCATCCCGGCGCCTGGTCCAATGTCATAAAGCGCGTGCGGCGGTCAGCCGTGCGCAACCGTTGCCGAGCGCGGGTCGTTCTGCTCGCGCGGCGGGCGGCCGATCACATCGCGCAGCTCTTCCAGCTCGATGAAATTGTCGGCCTGGCGGCGCAGGTCGTCCGAGATCATCGGCGGCTGGCTGCGGATGGTCGAAACCACCGAAACCCGCACACCCTGGCGCTGCAGGCTGGCAATCAGCGGGCGGAAATCCCCATCGCCTGAGAACAGCACGATATGGTCGACCCGCGGTGCCAGCTCCATGGCATCGACAGTAAGCTCGATGTCCATATTGCCCTTCACTTTGCGGCGGCCCATGCTGTCTGTGTATTCCTTGGCCGGTTTGGTGACCATGGTGAAGCCGTTGTAATGCAGCCAGTCCACCAGCGGCCGGATCGGCGAATACTCGTCGTTCTCCAGCAGGGCGGTGTAATAAAAGGCCCGCAACAGCTTGCCGCGGCGCATGAATTCTTGCCGCAACAGCTTGTAGTCGATGTCGAACCCAAGCGCCTTGGCCGCGGCGTACAGGTTCGACCCGTCTATGAACAGCGCAAGCCGTTCGTCTTTGTAAAACATCAAATGTTCCTTCCGGTATATCCGCCTCGGCCAGGTGTTCCGTGAGTGAATGCTTGAAATCGGCGAAACGGGTGGACTTAATGTAAGTTATTTGTCATCTGCCGCAAGTATACTGCCATTCTGAAATAGGGTCAAAAATGGCCGCAAACCGGAAAATGTCGCTAATCGCACTGGGCGGCAACCTGCCAGTTGACGCTAATGCGCCTCAAGTCACCTTGTCAAAGGCTATTTCTGCGCTTCAATCGGCGGAAGTTGTCCTGCGGAGCGTGTCGCGTTTCTTCCAGACGCCCTGCTTTCCGGCGGGTGCCGGACCGGACTATGTGAACGCGGCAGTGGCGGTGGAAACCTCGCTGTCGGCAGGCGCTTTGCTGGCCCGGCTGCATGAGATCGAAGCGGAGTTTTCCCGGGTGCGCGACCAGCGCTGGGCAGGGCGCACACTGGATCTGGACCTGCTGGATTGCGGCGGTGCCGTGCTGCCTGATGCCGAGGGCTTCTCCCGCTGGCAAAAGCTGCCGCTGGAAGACCAGATGAAAGAGGCGCCGGGACAGCTGATCCTGCCGCATCCGCGCATCCAGGACCGCGCCTTTGTGCTGGTGCCGCTGTGCGATATCGCGTCCCGCTGGCACCATCCGGTGCTGCGGAAAACCGCAGCTGAGATGCTGGCGGATTTGCCGCCGGAAGAGATGGCGGAAGTAAAGCCGCTGTAACCCGTCCAATGCGGCGCTTTCCGCCCTTGTCAAGAGAAAGATTTGGGCGTAAATGTCTGCCTTCTGGACCCGGAATGAATTGGAGAGTCGCTCATGGCCCGCGTGACGGTTGAAGATTGCGTAGATAAGGTGCCCAACCGCTTTGAGCTGGTGATGCTGGCAGCGCACCGCGCCCGCGAAATTTCGGCAGGTGCCCCGATCACCGTTGAGCGTGACAACGACAAGAACCCGGTCGTGTCCCTGCGTGAGATTGCCGATGAGACCCAAAGCGCCGATGATCTGCGCGAGCGTCTGATCGAGAGCAACCAGACCCAGATCGAAGTCGACGAGCCGGAAGAAGATTCCATGGCTCTGCTGATGGGTGCGGACGGCGACAAACCCGCTGAAGACGATATGTCGGAAGAGAAACTGCTGCGCGCACTGATGGAGGCCCAGGGCCAGGGCTGAGGCGCGCGCCTATAGAATTTTGAGGCTGCGGACCGGACATGATTTCCCCTGACGACCTGATTGCTCTGGTCCGCAACTACAATCCCAAGACCAATGCGGACAGGATCGCCGAAGCCTATGACTTTGGCGAGCAGATGCATGACGGGCAATTCCGCCACTCGGGCGAGCCCTATTTCACGCATCCGGTGGCAGTTGCCGCGATCCTGACCGAACAGCGCCTGGATGATGCAACCATCATTACTGCGCTGCTGCATGACACAATCGAAGATACCAAGGCTTCCTATGAGGAGGTTGAGCGCCGCTTTGGCGGCGAGGTGGCGATGCTGGTCGATGGCGTCACCAAGCTGACCAATCTGCAGCTGTCCAGCCGCGAGACCAAGCAGGCCGAAAACTTCCGCAAGCTGTTCATGGCGATGTCCAAGGACCTGCGGGTGATCCTGGTCAAGCTTGCCGACCGTCTGCACAACATGCGCACGATCAAGGCGATGCGCCCGGAAAAGCAGGCGCAGAAGGCGCGCGAGACCATGGATATCTATGCGCCGCTGGCAGGCCGCATGGGGATGCAGTGGATGCGCGAGGAGCTGGAGGATCTGGCCTTCCGTGTGCTGAACGCCGAGGGGCGTCAGTCGATCATCCGCCGCTTTGTCACCCTGCAGCGCGAGACCGGCGACGTGATCCATCGCATCACCGGCGATATGCGCGGTGAGCTGGAAAAGGCGGGGATCGAAGCCGAGGTATTCGGCCGCGCCAAGAAACCCTATTCGATCTGGCGCAAGATGCAGGCCAAGGATCAGGGCTTTTCGCGGCTGTCCGATATCTACGGATTCCGGGTGATCACCCTCTCTGAGGAAGACGCCTACCGGGCGCTGGGCGCAATTCACCAGCGTTGGCGGGCGGTGCCTGGGCGGTTCAAAGACTACATCAGCCAGCCGAAATCGAACGGCTACCGCTCGATCCACACCACGGTGTCGGGCCGCGACGGCAAGCGGGTGGAGGTGCAGATCCGCACCCGCCAAATGCATGATGTGGCGGAAACCGGGGTGGCAGCGCATTGGTCCTACCGGGACGGTGTGCGTTCGGAAAACCCCTTTGCGGTTGATCCGGCCAAGTGGATCGCCTCGCTGACCGAACAGTTCGACGCCGAGGACGACCACGACGAATTCCTCGAGGCTGTGAAGCTCGAAATGTATTCGGACCAGGTGTTCTGCTTCACGCCGAAGGGCGATGTGATCAAGCTGCCCAAGGGCGCGACGCCGATCGACTTTGCCTATGCCATCCACACCCGCATCGGCAGCTCCTGCGTCGGCGCCAAGGTGGACGGCATCCGGGTGCCGCTGTGGACCCGGCTGAGGAACGGCCAGTCGGTAGATGTGATTACGGCCGAGGGCCAGACCCCGCAGGTGAGCTGGCTGGAGATTGCCACCACCGGCAAGGCCCGCACCGCGATCCGCCGGTCCCTGCGCGAGGCAGACCGGGCGCGGTTTGTGAAGCTGGGGCATGAGCTGGCCCGTTCGGCCTTCGAACATGTGGGCAAGAAAGCCACCGACAAGGCGCTGGAAACGGCTGCCCGCGCCCTGCGGGCCAGCGATGTTGCTGAACTTTTGGCGCGTCTCGGCGCCGCCGAAATCACCGCGCATGACGTGGTGCAGTCGGTCTACCCGGAACTGACCACTGGCGATGGCGATGAAATCTCGCCGCGCCGGGCGGTGATCGGCCTGCAGCCGGGCCAGAGCTTTGAGCGCGCGCCCTGCTGCCAGCCGCTGCCGGGCGAGCGCATCATCGGCATTACCTACCGCGGCCGCGGTGTGGTGGTGCATGCCGCCGATTGCGACCGCTTGGGCGAATTTGAGGATCAGGTGGAGCGCTGGGTCGACGTGCAGTGGCACAGCGGCACCCACCCGGCAGTCTATGGCACCACGCTGGAGCTGACAATCGGCAATGACGCCGGCGTGCTGGGTCGCATTTGCACATTGATCGGCGAGAAAAAGGCCAATATTTCAGATCTGGAATTTGTTGACAGGAAACCAGACTTTTACCGGCTTATGATCAATGTGGAGTTGCGGGATGTGGAGCAGCTGCACTCGCTGATGCTGACGCTCGAAGCGGAAAGCGACGTTGCCGCGGTAGCGCGGTTCCGGGAACGGCCGGAAGAGCGTCATTTTCCGGGGTAAGCCGCTGAAATTTTGAGCCGCTCACTCGGCCGGGAACTGGGAAGGACGCACAGCTTTGGTATTCAGGCGCCGGGACAGACGTCCGCCCCTCCGGGCGCTGGCAGACTTCCTCTGGCCGCGCGGCGGCTGGGGCAGGGCGTTCTTGTACGTGAAACACCGGGTGCGCCGCCTTCCCGATTCGCCTGAGCGCATCGCCCGCGGCATCTGGGCCGGCGTCTTTACCACTTTCACCCCGTTCTACGGGCTGCATTTCATTGTCGCGGCACTGATTGCGCGGGTGATGAACGGCAATATCCTCGCCTCGCTGAGCGCCACCTTTTTCGGCAACCCGCTGACCTATGTGCCGATTGGCGTGGCGTCCTTGCAAACCGGTCATTGGCTGCTGGGGACCGAGTTCGACGAGAAAGTCGACAAATCCCTGGTTGGCAAGTTCATGGATGCGGGCAAGGACCTGAAGGACAATCTGTTTGCCCTGTTCATGGACCAGCCCGCCGACTGGCAGGGGCTTCACCTGTTCTACAACGAAGTGTTCTATCCCTACATGATCGGCGGCATTATCCCGGGGATCATTTCGGCCACCGTGTGTTATGTGCTGAGCCTGCCGGCGATCCGGTTTTACCAGCAGCGCCGCCGGGCCAAGATCAAGGCCAAATTCGAGGCGATCAAGCAGCGTGCGGACATTGGCTCCGGCTCCTGATCCTGCTGGATTGTACCATTATTGCCTGCAAGCTTGCTCTTGTGCGCTGTCTGTCTAGTCTTGGGCTAAGGCTTTGACTTCAGAGGGATGAGACAGCTCTCATGACACAGAACCACTTGCGGCTGGGTGTGAACATCGACCATGTTGCCACCGTGCGCAACGCCCGCGGCGGCGCCTATCCCGACCCGATCCGGGCGGCAAAGCTGGCCGAGGAAGCCGGCGCCGACGGCATCACTGCCCACCTGCGCGAAGACCGCCGCCATATCACCGATGCCGACATCGACGGGCTTATGGAGGCGCTGACGGTGCCGCTGAATTTCGAGATGGCGGCGACCGAGGAAATGCAGAAGATCGCTCTGCGCCACAAGCCGCACGCAGTGTGCATCGTGCCGGAGAAGCGCGAGGAGCGCACCACCGAGGGCGGGCTGGAAGTGGCCCGCGAAGAAAACCGCCTCGCGCACTACATTGCGCCGCTGCGGGATGCGGGCTGCCGGGTGTCGATCTTCATCGCGGCCGACCAGAAGCAGATCGAAGCCGCGCACCGGATCGGTGCCGAGGTGATCGAGCTGCA
The DNA here is from genome assembly GCF_000813745.1 of Leisingera sp. ANG-M1. Classification (GTDB taxonomy): domain Bacteria; phylum Pseudomonadota; class Alphaproteobacteria; order Rhodobacterales; family Rhodobacteraceae; genus Leisingera. The sequence goes on from NZ_JWLC01000004.1 coordinate 67,448, forward strand.
CACCGGCGCCTATTGCGATTTCCATGCCGAGGGCAAGTTTGCCGAGCGCGACCGCGAACTGAAAGCGCTGCGCGAGATGTCCGCATTTGCCCATTCGCTGGGGCTTGAGGTTCACGCAGGCCATGGCCTGACCTACGATACAGTGCAGCCGGTTGCTGCCTTTCCGGAGGTGCGCGAGCTGAACATTGGCCATTTCCTGATTGGTGAGGCTATATTCCGCGGACTGGTGCCGGCTGTGCAGGAAATGCGCCGGCTGATGGATGAAGCGCGGGGGTGAGTCTGCAATGCAAGTCAATTTGATCCGCTACGGGCTGATCTGGATGGCGGCCTCGGTCGGGATGATGCTGCTCGGCCTGCTGCTGGCGCAGTTCGGAGTCGGCATGCCGGCCGGGCTGGCCACCGTGCTGCCGCCGATGGTGGCGGCGGTCATGGAAGGCATGCGCATCGCCCAGGCGACCCGTGAACCCCTGGCGGGCAAGGCTGCCTGGAGAAACGCGGCAGCGATGACCGGGGTTGTGGCGGTGCTGACCATCGTCCAACTGCCGCTCTACTGGAACAACCCGGTGATTGTGGAAGCGCGCCAGACCATTCCGCTGGTGTTCCTCGCGGGCATCTTTGTCCTGCTGCTGGCCGTCATCCTGATGGTCAACCGTCTGTTCCTGGGCCACGGCATCAAACTGGGGCTGAAGCGGCTGGAAGAATGATCCTTGGGGTTGGAACCGATCTTGCCAGTATTGAGCGTATCCAGCGCACGCTGGACCGCTTTGGCGACCGCTTCCGCAACCGGGTTTTCACCGAAACCGAACAGCGCAAAGCGGAACGCCGCCGCGACGTGGCCGGCACCTATGCCAAACGCTGGGCCGCCAAGGAGGCCTGCTCCAAGGCGCTGGGCACTGGCTTGCGCATGGGGATCGCCTGGAAGGATATGGCGGTCAGCAACCTGCGCAGCGGCCAGCCGGTGATGCATGTGACCGGCTGGGCCGCCGAGCGGCTGCGCGAGATGACACCGCCCGGCCATGAGGCGGTGATCCACGTGACTTTGACCGATGACCACCCTTGGGCGCAGGCCTTTGTGGTGATCGAGGCGCTCCCCAAGGCTCAAGACCCTGCGGAAAAGCCCGCAGGAACTTGACTTGCCCCCGTCTGGCCCGCATGTAGCCCCGGACCCTTTTCAATCCGGAGAGCCTGATGACGGCCAAAGCAAAGACCAGCAGCTCGATTGTCGAGACCATCAAGACCATCGTTTATGCGCTGCTGATCGCCGGTATCTTCCGCACCCTGTTCTTCCAGCCGTTCTGGATCCCCTCGGGCTCGATGAAAGAGACCCTGCTGATCGGGGATTTCCTGTTCGTGAACAAGATGGCCTATGGCTATTCCTACGCCTCCTGCCCCAGCGTGCGCATCCCTGCTGTGGGGCTGAACATCGACGCAAAGGACATCTGCGGCTTCTTGGACGGCGACAACTCCCGCCTCTTGGGCAGCGAGCCTGAGCGCGGCGATGTGGTGGTGTTCCGTCATCCGGTCAACGGCAATGATTTCATCAAGCGGCTGGTCGGCCTGCCGGGCGACAAGATCCAGATGAAGAACGGCGTGCTGTTCATCAACGGCGAAGCGGTCAAGCGCGAAGACGCAGGCCAGTTCGAGGAAGTGATGGAACGCCAGGGGCCGCAGGGCTCCTTCCCGCGCTGTGAAAATGCGCCGGTGGGCCAGGGCGCGGTCTGTAAAAAGTCGCGCGTCAAGGAAACCCTGCCGGGCGGCAACGAGCACATCGTGCTGAACATCACCAACCAGGGCATGGACCACACCGGTGTCTACCAGGTGCCGGACGGGCATTTCTTCTTCATGGGCGACAACCGCGACAACTCCTCGGACAGCCGCCTGCCGCAGTCCGCGGGCGGGGTTGGCTTTGTGCCGTTTGAAAACCTCATTGGCCGCGCTGACCGGATCATGTTCTCTTCTGCCGGGCGCTCGATGCTCTATTTCTGGACCTGGCGCGGCGACCGTTTCTTCAAGGGGATCCAGTGAAACTGTCCAAGGAACTGCGCGCGCTTGAAGAGCGGATCGGGTACCGGTTCAACCGCCCCGACTTGCTGCAGCGCGCCGTGACCCATGCGTCGGTGTCCTCGCCCAACCGCAAGGACAACCAGCGGCTGGAGTTCCTGGGCGACCGGGTGCTGGGGCTGGTGATGGCAACGGCGCTTCTTGAGCATGACAAAACCGCGACCGAAGGCCAGCTGGCGCCGCGCTTCAACGCGCTGGTGCGCAAGGAAGCCTGCGCAGATGTTGCCAAGGAGATCGACCTGGGCGCGGTGCTGAAACTGGGCCGCTCCGAGATGATGTCTGGCGGGCGGCGCAAGCAGGCGCTCTTGGGCGATGCGATGGAGGCGGTGATCGCCGCGGTTTACAAGGACGCGGGCTTTGAGGCCGCGGCCGAGATGATCCTGCGCCTCTGGGGCAGCCGTATCCATCAGGTGGAAACCGACGCGCGCGATGCCAAGACCTCGCTGCAGGAATGGGCGCAGGCGCGCGGGCAGAAAGTGCCGGTCTATGCCGAGGTCTCCCGCAGTGGCCCGGACCACGCGCCGGTCTTCACCATCGCCGTGCGTTTGCAGGATGGCACCGAGGCACAGGCCACCGCAGGTTCCAAGCGGCAGGCTGAACAGGCCGCAGCCAAGACGCTGCTGGCGCAGCTGGGCTAAAGCATTCAGCAAGACCGAAACGCCTGGCGGCACGCCGGGCAGCGCCTGACCTCAGTATTCCGTCTCATGAGCTGACTTTAGTTCAAGCCACCCGGATATAGCCCGCGAGCCCGGTCTTCTGGTGCTCAATCACATGGCAGTGGAAGGCCCAGTCGCCCGGGTTATCGGCTACCAGTGCGATCTCGGCCACCTCGTCTTTCAGCAGCAGCATGGTGTCCGTGACCAAAGGCGGCAGATTGCGCAGATTCGAGCGGATTGGGACGAAAGCCAGCCCGTGCAGGTGGATTGGATGCAGGTTCGGCGATTCGTTCCTCAGCCGCAGCACATAGCTCTTGCCGCGTTCCAGCGTGGCCAGCGGCCCGGTGCCTTTGGCGGCATCACCAGCCCATGGCGTGCGGTTGATCGACCAGAAACTGTAGCCCATCGAGCCGCAGTAGCCGTCGTTGGGCGCATCGCCCTCGGGCGTCCAGCCGAACACGAAATCGTGCACTTCGGCAGTGGAGAGGTCCGGTCGGGAAAACGGGTTGGCAGGCAGCGGCTTCAGCTCTCTCAGGTCCCTTGCCAGGTCCGCACCAATTGCCCGCAGCTGCGCCATGGTGCGGGTGGGCTGGCCTGGAAGCTCGGCCAGCAGGTTTGCGGTCTGGCCCTCTCCGCCGGGCATCTGCACCGCAAAATCCACCCGCTGGCCGGGGCCGACTAGCAGCGGCTCGCCGGCAGAGGGCAGGGGCACGTTGATCTCCACAGGATGCCCGTCCCAGGCAATGATGCGGGCCTGTTCCGTGCTGAGATGCAGCTTGTAGATCCGCGTGGTGTCGGTGTTGACCACGCGCAGCCGCACCAGCCCGCCAGCCGGATGGTCATAAACCGGCGCCTGCAACCAGTTGGCGGTCAGCACATTGCCATGGGTGCCGCCCCGCGCGGCCCCGCGCGCGGTGTAATAGGGCAGGAAGGCGCCGTCGCCGTCCAGCCGGAAATCGCGCAGGTTGACCACCTGATCGCCGTCACAGCCGGGGTCTTCGGCTTCCTTGATCACCATTACCCCGGTCAGCCCATGCGCCATCTGCGCCATGGTCATGCAATGCGGGTGATACCAGTAGGTGCCGGCATCGGGCGGCGTGAAAGTGTAGTCAAAACTTTCGCCACCCGCGATCGGCATCTGGGTCAGATAGGGAACTCCATCCATCCCATTTGCAATCCGCAGCCCGTGCCAGTGCATCGCGGTATAATCCGGCGTCCCATTGGTTACCCGCAAATGCATGGGCTTGCCCTGCTCGCCGAACAGAACCGGCGGCGGTGCGTCAGGCGACAGACTCACCATCCCTTCGGTAGGTTTGTTGCGGAAAGTGAAGCTGGCGGGCTGAAGTGTCAGATCCTGCGCATTCCCTGCGCTGGCCAGGCCCCAGCCTGCAGCCCCCAAGGCACCTCCGGCAGCAGCAGTTCCCAGCAGAAAGTCACGGCGGTTCATCACAGGCCTCCGGTAAGAGTGACGGTTTGGAAGGCCTGGCTTGCGGACTGGCTGGGCGCTGCAGTTGTTGCATGCGGTCTGCCACAGGTCTTTGACATAGGGCAAGCCTGTGGGATGGTGCCGGGACGCGCTCTAGAAAACAGCACTGGCCCCTGTGGGTAAAATCCTGTAGGGGGTCTGCTCTGCAAACAGGACCAGTACCCATGACCACACGCGCCGGATTCATTGCCCTGATCGGAGAGCCCAACGCGGGCAAATCGACCCTTCTGAACCGCATGGTCGGGGCCAAGGTCTCGATTGTGACCCACAAGGTGCAGACCACCCGCGCCCGCATCCGCGGCGTGGCGATGGAAGGCGACGCGCAGCTGGTGTTCGTGGACACGCCGGGCCTGTTCAAACCCCGCCGCCGTTTGGACCGCGCCATGGTTGCGGCTGCCTGGGGCGGTGCTGCGGATGCCGATGTTGTGGTGCTGATGGTCGAGGCGCACCGGGGCATCACCGAAGGCGTTGAAAAGATCCTGGAAGGGCTGGAAGAAATCGGCAAGGGCCGCACCGTGGCGCTGGCGATCAACAAGATCGACAAGGTGCCCGCTGAAAAGCTGCTGAGCCTCGCCCAGGACCTGAACAGCCGGTATAGCTTCTCCGAAACCTTCATGATCTCGGCCGAGCGCGGCCACGGTGTAGATGACCTGCGCCAGTGGCTGGCAGGCAAACTGCCGGAGAGCCCCTGGCTTTACCCTGAAGACCAGATCGCCGATCTGCCGATGCGGATGATCGCAGCTGAAATGACCCGCGAAAAGCTGACCCTGCGCCTGCATCAGGAACTGCCCTACCAACTGACCGTCGAAACCGAGAAATGGGAAGAGCGCAAGGACGGCTCTGCCCGTGTGGATCAGCTGATCTATGTGATGCGCGACGGCCACAAGGGCATTGTTCTGGGCAAACGCGGCGAGACCATCAAGGCGGTCAGCCAGGCCGCCCGCGCCGAACTGGAAGAATTCCTTGGCCGCAAAGTGCACCTGTTCCTGCAAGTGAAGGTGCGCCCAAACTGGCTGGAAGAGGCCGAGCGCTACTCTGAAATGGGCCTCGACTTCAAAGACGGCAATTGAAGCGCAGCCCTTTGCCCTTCTTCTGGCCCAAAATATCCCCGCCGGAGGCTCCTGTGCTCGCAACCGTTACTAAAGCCGGAGATAGCGCGCAATGACCCGCTTCACCGCGGAATTCTGGGTGCAAGCCTATCTCGCCCGGCTGCGGCTGATGGACATACCCGCCTTTGTTACCTCTCATGGCGACGACACGGCTGGTGCCGTGCTGGTCAAACTCAACACGCTGGATGGCCAGGCCTGCGCCTTTCACCGCACCTATGACCTGATGAGCGGCACGCGCAAATGGGATGAACTAGCGGCAGGTGCCGAAGCGGATGTGGACGCTTCGATCCGCCGCCAGCAGGAGTTTGACCCGGATCTCTGGGTGGTAGAGGTCGAGGACCGGCAGGGCCGCCACTTGCTGGACGAACCTGGGCTGGAGTAGGCCCCGCCACTTGCAGGCGCCGCTGCAATCGGCTCTGCTGGCACTGTCCGGATGACTGGGAGGCCCGCCTTTGGAGTGGCGTGATCACGGCATATTGCTTTCGACGCGCCGCCATGGCGAGAATTCGGCGATCATCGATGTGTTCACCGAAACGCATGGCCGTCACGCGGGCGTGGTGCGCGGCGGAGCCGGCCGCAGGATGGCGCCGGTGCTGCAGCCGGGGGCACAGCTGGATCTCACCTGGCGGGCCCGCCTCGAAGAGCATCTGGGCAGTTATGAGGCCGAACTGCTGCGCAGCAGGGCAGCGGCGGCCTTGTCCGGCCGGCTGGCGCTGGCGGGGCTCAACGCGGTGACGGCGCTGCTGGGTTTCTGCCTGCCGGAACGCGAACCGCACCCCGCGCTTTACCGCCGCAGCGAAAACCTGCTGGATCTCCTGGAGAACGCGGAGCTTTGGCCGCTTGCTTATCTGCGCTGGGAACTGGCGCTGCTGGAGGAATTGGGGTTCGGACTGGACTTCACGGCCTGCGCGGTGACTGGCCGCACCAGGGGCCTGGAGTTTGTGTCCCCCAAGTCGGGCCGGGCTGTTTCACGTGAAGGCGCAGGAGACTGGGCCGACCGGCTGCTTCCGCTGCCGCCGGTCATGCTGGGAGAAGGTGCTGCGGAAGACGCCGAGATTGCGCAGGCGCTGCGCACAACCGGCTATTTCCTGGAAACGCATCTGGCACCATCGCTGGGCAGCCGGCCGCTGCCGGAGGCGCGGGGGCGGTTTGCGGACCTGCTCAGCCGCCGCTCGTGAACAGCATTTCGCGTCCCTGGACATTGCTGAGGATCAAAACATTTCCGGAGACCTCGGCCAATGTCATCTCTTGCAGTGCATGCAGGAAGGCCTGTTCGGCCTCCGGCTGCGGACAGCTGTCCTGAGCCGCCGCTATCGCACTGGCTTCAAACCAGGGGTAAGGCGCAGTTTGCTTGCCTTGAAACCGGCCGCAGGGCGCCTGGCCGGCAATGAGGCCTGGTGCGGGAAAGCGCAGGCTGGCGGCGGCAGGAAAGACTTTGCCGTCAATGCTGGAGAGGCGCCACAGTTTACCGGCTGCGCCATAGGCGGAGAGGGTTTCGTCACTGGTGCACGCACCGGTGAGCAGAAATGCGAGGATCCAGGCAGTGCGCGGCATCGGCGGCCCTAGTTGCTGTAACACACGGCACTGTGGAAAGGGGCTGTGCCAATTGCAAGGCTGTGCCCGGAAAACGCCCTGGAAGCGCTCCCGCCCGTCGCAGCGGCATTGCAAATGCCGTGCTCCCGTTGGGCCGGGCGCCGCGCGATGCGCGGCGCGGGTGTTCCCGTTTCAAAGATCCGCTGCCGCGCCGTGCGCAGCACGGCGCCACGCCCAACGCTGGAGGCGCATTCCGTGAATGCGCCGGAGGGGGCGGGAGGGCTTCCCTTCAGTTGGTCTGGATGATCCCGGCCACCTTGCGGCCGATTTCGCTGCTGGCCTTGACTGAAGGGTGGATCATGTCGAGCGCGTGGTAGGAGCGGTCGCCGAACGGCACCATGTCCTTGAGCGACAGGAAGTAAATGCCTTCGTCCAGCGCCGCCAGCCGTTCGATGCGGGTCTCCAATTCGTTGCCTTCGTCGCGGCAATGCTCGATCAGTGAGCCCACGCCGGGGCTGCGCAGGTAACCGACATAGATCACCTTGGCACCGGTAGCGCGCAGATCCGACAGCATGCCCGGAATGGCGCCCTTGCGGCCGTCGCTGGAAATCAGCTTGTCCATCTTGCGGTTGCAGGCAAAGCAGCCGCAGCCGAGCCAAAGGTCGTTGCCGCCGCCGTTCACGATGACCCAGTCCCATTTGCCAGGCCGGTACTGGTTGCGGATCTGCATTCCGGCCGCGGCAGAAACCGGCAGCTTGTAGATGACCCGTGCCGCTGAGACCGACCGGTCCACCACCGGCTCCTGCAGTTCCCGGGCCACGGTGTCCGCAATCGACTTGCCTGCCAGGCTATGCCAGGCCATCAGGGAATCCCCCATCGCCAGAATACGGGAAGGCTGCTCTGTCGGCACAGCATCGCCGCAGGCCGAAAGCAGCATCAGAAACGGAAGCAGGAAGCAGCGCAGAATGGTCATGGTTACTTGTTAACCACGAATCGTTGCGGACCGAACAGCCAGGATTGGAAACAGTCTTATTCCTGGCAGGCATTGCAAGGAGGCCGCATCATCCGGGGGTGCCGCGGCAAAGAAAAGGCCCGGCGCGCAGGCCGGGCCTAAGCGGGAGTGCTCCCGGTCTCTGATGGCTGCGGCCGTCAGCCCAGCAGGCGGCGGGCGATGACCTGTGCCTGGATCTCAGCAGCGCCTTCAAAGATGTTCAGGATCCGGGCGTCGCACAGCACGCGCGAGATCTTGTACTCCATCGCAAAGCCGTTGCCGCCATGGATCTGCAAGCCGTTGTCTGCCGCCGCCCAGGCAACACGGGCGCCCAGCAGCTTGGCCATGCCGGCTTCCAGGTCGCAGCGGTGGCCGTGGTCTTTTTCCCAGGCGGAGAAATAGGTGAGCTGACGGGCGATCATGATTTCCACCGCCATCATCGCCAGCTTGCCGGAGACGCGCGGGAAGTTGATCAGCGATTTGCCGAACTGCTTGCGCTCCTGCGCGTACTGCATGGCGATGTCCAGCGCCGACTGCGCCACGCCGATGGCGCGGGCTGCGGTCTGGATGCGGGCCGATTCAAAGGTCTCCATCAGCTGTTTGAAACCTTTGTTCTCCTCGCCGCCCAAGAGGTTTTCGCCCTTCACATGGAAGTTGTCGAAACCCAGCTCGTATTCCTTCATGCCGCGGTAGCCGAGCACTTCGATCTCGCCGCCGGTCATGCCTTCGGTGGGGAAGGGATGCTCGTCGGTGCCCGGGGTCTTTTCGGCCAGGAACATCGACAGCCCGCGGTGATCGGTGGTGTTGGGATCGGTGCGCGCCAGCAGGGTCATCACATGGGTGCGCGCAGCATGGGTGATCCAGGTCTTGTTGCCGGTGATCTTGTAGTTGCCGTTCTCGTCCTTCACCGCGCGGGTGCGCAGGGAGCCGAGATCGGAGCCGGTGTTCGGCTCGGTGAAGACCGCGGTCGGCAGGATCTCGGCGCTGGCCAGTTTCGGCAGCCAGTTGGCTTTCTGCTCCTCGGTGCCGCCGCAGAGGATCAGCTCTGCTGCAATCTCCGAGCGGGTGCCCAGCGAGCCGACGCCGATATAGCCGCGCGAGAGCTCCTCGGAGACCACCACCATCGAGGCTTTGGACAGGCCGAACCCGCCGTATTCCTCGGGAATGGTGAGGCCGAAGACACCCATCTCCGCCAGCTCTTCGATCACGCTCAGCGGGATCAATTCGTCCTTCAGGTGCCACTCATGGGCATTCGGCTCGACCTTCTCGACCGAATAGCGGCGGAACTGGTCGCGGATCATTTCCAGCTCTTCCTCAAGGCCGGAGGTGCCGAACATGGTGGAGCCTGCCTGCTCTTCCATCAGCTCCACCAGACGGGAGCGGGCGGCCTGGCTGTTGCCCTGCTCGCAAAGGGCCATGACCGCGGGCACCATCAGCGCACGCTGGGCATCCTGGCTCAGGCCCAGATCCTGCAGGCGGATGATCTCGCCCTGGTTCATCTGAATGCCGCCGTAAACCTGCCACAGGTACTCGCCAAAGCCGATCTGATGGATCAGCTGCTCCATTTCGCCGAACTTGCCTTCGCCCTGCAGCTTCTCGGCCCATTTCTGCATCTGGCGCAGCGAGTAGACGTAAGTAGCCAGCCAGGACAGCCCGTGCGCGGCCACCTGGTTTTCCTCGATCAGCTTGCCGGAAACGCGGCCCTCGCTGCTGACCATTTCCTTCACGGAAGCACGGGCAGCGTCAAGCAGCTGGTCCAGCGGTTCCAGGGCGGCGCCGGTCAGTGCCAGCAGGTCGGGAATGAGTGTCGGTTTCATCTGCAAGTCCTGTCCGTCATGAGCCATGAATCAGATCCTTCTTCGGTCGCCCGGTGGTAAATCATTTTGCAGGTGCAGCGCAACAAAAATACTCACAGGTGCGGCGTTTGGATCAAATATTGCGTGTTGATTTTGCCGGTGCAGCGCGGCGCGGATGTGGTAGAGCAGGGCTATGAGCGCATTGTTTTCCCTGATTTCCCCGGCTGAGCTGGCAGCCGCTTTTAGCATCGCATTGCTGGCGGGCACCGTCAAAGGCCTGGTCGGATTTGCCATGCCGATGATCTTCATTTCCGGCCTCAGCATGTTCCTGGCCCCAGATCTGGCGCTGGCGGGGCTGATTCTGCCGACGCTTGTGACCAACGGGATGCAGGCGCTGCGGCAGGGGCCGCAGGCGGCGCTGGCCTCGATCGGCAAGTTCCGGGTGTTTCTGCTGATAGGCCTGATGTGCCTGCTGCTCAGCGCCCAGTCGGTGCGGGTGCTGCCGCAGCAGGCGCTGTTGCTGGCGATTGGGGTTCCGGTGACGGTCTTCGCCTTCATCCAGCTGATGGGAAAAACCTTCTCGATCACCAATCCGACCCGCCGCAGCGAGGCCATGGTGGGCGGCATTGCCGGGCTGATTGGCGGGGTGTCGGGTGTCTGGGGGCCGCCGACGGTGGCCTATCTGACTGCTCTGGGTACCGAGAAGACCGAGCAGATCCGGGTGCAGGGGGTGATCTACGGCCTGGGCGCCGTGGCGCTGTTGCTGGCGCATGTCGGCTCCGGGGTGATGCGGGCGGAAACGGCACCTTTCTCCTTGGCTCTGATCGTGCCCGCAGTGGCGGGCATGTGGATCGGCGGCAAGCTGCATGACCGGATCGACCAGGTGCTGTTCCGCCGGGCCACGCTGGTGGTGCTGCTGATCGCCGGCTTGAACCTCTTGCGCCGCGGGCTGCTGATGTAAACAGTGCACAAGCGGGGAGAGGGCATGTTTCAACGCTTCAGTGCAACACAACTGGCGACAGGGTCGATCCTGATCGCGCTGGCGGTGACCGGGCTGAAAGTTGCGGCCTGGATGCTGACCGGCTCCGTTGCGCTGCTGTCGGATGCGCTTGAGTCCTTCGTGAACATCGGCGGCGCTGTGATTGCTTGGTTTGCCGTGCGTTATGCCCAGCGGCCGGCCGATGACGGCCACCCTTACGGCCACCACAAGGCGGAGTATTTCTCGGCCGTGGCCGAAGGCATCATGATCGTGATCGCCGCAGTGGTGATCCTGCATGAGGCTGTGAATGCGCTTGGCCGCCCCGCCGCAGCGGATTGGGGCACGGCTGGCCTGCTGGTCAACGCCCTGGCGATGGTGTTGAACCTTGCCTGGGCGCGGGTGCTGCTGACGGCGGGCGGACGGCTTAAGTCGCCGGCCTTGTCGGCAGGCGGGCGGCATCTGATGAGCGATGTCTGGACCTCGGCCGGGGTGCTGGCAGGTCTGGTGCTGGCACTGGCCAGCGGCTGGACTGTGCTTGACCCGCTGCTGGCGCTCTTGGTGGCGGTCAATATCCTGCGCGAGGGCTGGCTGGTGATTGCCTCCTCGGTGAACGGGCTGATGGACACCGCAGCGCCGGAAGCGGAACGCAGAAAGATCGAGGAGATCATTCATCGCATGGGCTCAGGCGCGCTGCAGGTGCATGATCTGAAGACGCGCCGGGCGGGGCAGGCGCTGTTCATCGAGTTTCACATGGTGGTGGACGGCGCCATGACGGTGCGGGCGTCGCATGGCATTTGCGACCTGATCGAGATTGCCCTTCGGGATGCCTTGCCCGAAGCGCAGGTGGTGATTCACGTGGAGCCGGAGCACAAGCTGGAGCCTGCCGGGATCAAGCCGCGCTGAAGCGTTTGCATTTCCGGCGCGCCTCCCGTTTAAGCGCTGTCAAACAGGCATAAGGAGCGGGCATATGGCGATGGATTGGAACAAGCTGCTGAATGCAGGAAGACTGTGCCGTCCGGAGTATTCCGAGCACCCGGGCCGCCCCGCCTATCTGCAGGATTACGACCGGATCCTGTTCTCGGAGCCGTTCCGCCGCCTGGCGCAGAAGACTCAGGTGCATCCGCTGCATGACCATGACCACGTGCATCACAGAATGATCCACAGCATGGAAACCGCCAGCGTCGGCCGCTCTCTGGGGGCGGGCGTGGGCGCAGTGCTGATGGCGCGGGGCAGCCTGGAGCCTGAACAGATCTCGCGCCTGGCCGGGCACACTGAGGCTGCCTGCCTGGTGCATGACATCGGCAACCCGCCCTTTGGCCATTCCGGCGAGGACAGCATCGGCGACTGGTTTGCGGCGCAGTTCCGCGCAGGCAATGGCGTTGCGGCGGAGGTGCCGCAGCATCTGCGGGCCGAGTTCGAGCATTTCGAAGGCAACGCACAGGGCTTCCGCATTGTCGGACGGCTTGAGTTTGCTCAGCGGGAGGGCGGGCTGCGGCTCAGCTATGCAACGCTGGGGGCCTTCATGAAGTACCCCTGCACCCGCCTGGTGCGGGACGAGGCTGTGGGGGCAGGCAATGCGCCCTACGTCGGCCTCAAGAAATTCGGCGTGTTCCAGTCGGATGCGAAACTCTTTGAGGAAACCGCAGAAGCACTGGGCCTGGTGGCTGAGCCTGGCGGCTGGTTCCGGCGCCATCCGCTGGCCTTCCTGGTCGAGGCCGCCGATGACATCTGCTACCGCATTCTGGATATCGAGGACGCAGCCAGCATGGGCGATCTCGACCGCGCCGAGGTCGCCGAGGCGCTGGAAGCCATCATCGGCAAACCTAATGAGGACCGCGGCCTGCCGATGCGCGACCGCATCGGCCTGCTGCGCGCCTTTGCCATCGGCCAGTCGATTGAGGCTGCCGTCACTGCCTTTATGGAGAACTATGACGCCATCATGATGGGCGAATTCAACGATGGGCTGATGGAGGTCTCCTCCAAGGCGCAGGCTTTTGCCCGGCTGAAGGAGCTGTCAGAGCAGCGAATCTTTGTGGCCAGCCGCAAGACCGAGCTGGAGATCACCGGCCGCCAGGTGCTGCATTCGGTGCTGGATCACTTTCATGGGCTCTATTCGGACCTGCGCGAGTGCAGCTGGGATGTTGAAGAGCTGCAAGCCCGGCACATCTACTGGGCCAAGCTGATCCGGGCTGTCGATCTGGACCTGCGCGGAGTTCGGGACGAATACACTGCGATGCATTCTCTCGCAGACTTCGTCTCCGGCATGACCGACCGTTATGCGCTCAAAGTGCGGGACATGGTGTCGGGGACGGTACTGCGCTAACCGGCGCGCCGGCTTTCGGCCGCCTCCCGCGCCTCGTCGCGCTTGCGCTCGGCCATGGTGTCGGTGATGCGGCTGGCCCATTGGTTGTTCTCATCCGCCAGCGCCTTGATCTCGCGGGCGAGGTAGGCAAAGCCAAGGCCCGCCTTGCCTGCGCGCGCCGCCTCGATGCCTGCATTGATCGCCAGGATCGACAGCTTTTGAACCGACCGCAGGATGTTTTCTGCAAGGTCGATGATTTCGGCATTGGCCTCTTCGGTTCGGTTCAGAGTTGTCTGCAGTTCCTTGCGCAGGGTCACCTCCGCCGAGGCATCCACTACCAGCCCTTCGAGATAAACCATCTCGCCGCTGTCGTCATAAACCGCATTGCCCCGCTCGCGCACCCAGGCCTCGGTGCCGTCCGGGCGGCTCAGCCGGTAGGCGACGTCCCAGTTCTCCTTGGCTTCGATGGCAGCATCCACATCGGCAAACACCCGGTCGATGTCATCTTTATGGGTCAGTCCGACATAGGACACTTTGGCATTGCCGAGGATATCGGATTTCGCGCAGCCGCAGAGTTTCTCAACCTGGCCGGCCATGAATTCCATGGTGAAATTCTCGTCATTGGCGCAGCGGTACACGAAGGCGCTGCCAGAGCTGAAAATGCTGTTGAATACCGTCAAAGCTTGGGTGTCCATATGTCCTCTCCCAGCGTGGCTGCTGCGCAATACGAATGTTCTCGGAATTAGTGATTCCTGAATATGTTGGGGTTCTGCCGTTAAATTAACGTATATTGGTCATTTGCGGCATCGAGTGCCCGCACATGCGGCATGCAAAAGAAAAACCCCGGCCGGAGCCGGGGTTTTCTTAACGCTTCGCTAAGGAAGGGAATCAGCCGATAGCGGCGGCTTTCACGTCCTCGTCGATGAACGGCAGGTACTGTTCGAAGTTGTCCGAGAACATCTGCACCAGCTTGGCCGCCTGACGGTCATAGGCCTCCTGATCGTCCCAGGTGCGGCGCGGATCCAGCAGCACTTCCGGCACGCCCGGCATGGTGACCGGCACATCAAAGCCGAAGTTGCTGTCCTTGCGGAACTCGGCTTCGGCCAGCGAGCCGTCCAGCGCCGCGGTCAGCAGCGCACGGGTTGCCTTGATCGGCATCCGGCTGCCAACGCCATAGGCGCCGCCGGTCCAGCCGGTGTTCACCAGCCAGCACGTTGCGCCGTGCTGGGCGATCTTCTCGCGCAGCAGGTTGCCGTAGACTTCCGGGCGGCGCGGCATGAAGGGGGCGCCAAAGCAGGTGGAGAAGGTCGGCTCCGGCTCGGTCACGCCGCGCTCGGTGCCGGCCACCTTGGAGGTGAAGCCGGAGAGGAAGTGGTACATCGCCTGCGCAGGCGTCAGCCGCGCGATCGGAGGCAGCACGCCGAAAGCATCGCAGGTCAGCATGATGATGTTTTTCGGATGGCCGCCGCGGGCGCTTTCCGATGCATTCGAGATGTAATGCAGCGGGTAGGCGCAGCGCATGTTGGCGGTCAGGCTGTCGTCGTTGAAATCCAGCTCTTTGGTGTCCTCGTCGAACACCATGTTTTCGATCACGGTGCCGAACTTCGAGGTGGTGGCGTAGATTTCCGGCTCTGCCTCGGGGTTCAGGTTGATGGTCTTGGCATAGCAGCCGCCTTCGAAGTTGAAGGTGCCGTTGTCGGCCCAGCCATGCTCGTCATCGCCGATCAGCACCCGGTCCGGATCGGCCGACAGGGTGGTCTTGCCGGTGCCCGACAGGCCGAAGAATACGGCGGTGTCGACCGGGTTGCCCTTGGCGTGGTTGGCGGAGCAGTGCATCGGCATGATGCCCTTTTCCGGCAGCAGGTAGTTCAGCAGGGTGAACACGGATTTCTTGTTCTCGCCTGCGTATTCTGTGCCGCCGATCAGGATCATCTTGCGGTCGAAGTTCATCGCGATGATGGTTTCGGACCGGCAGTTGTGCTTCTGCGGGTCAGCCTGGAAGCTGGGGCAGTTGATCACGGTGAAATCAGCGGTGAAATCGTCCAGGTCTTCGCGGTCGGGACGGCGCAGCATGGTGCGGATGAACAGGTTGTGCCAGGCCAGCTCGGTCACCATGCGGACGTTGATCGCATGTGCCGGGTCCGCACCGCCCACCAGATCCTGGACGAAGTAGTCCTTGCCCTTCATGTGCTCCAGCATGTCCTGGTAGAGCGCGTCAAAGCCTTCCGGGCTCATCGCCGCGTTGTTGTCCCACCAGATGGTGTCGCGGACGCTGTCGGATTTCACGACATGTTTATCCTTGGGCGAGCGGCCGGTGAATTTGCCTGTGGTCACAAGGAAAGCGCCGCCATTGCCCAGCGTACCCTCGCCGCGCTTCAGCGCGGCTTCGATCAGCGCCGGCTCCATGAAGTTGTAGTAGACATTGCCCAGACCCTCGATGCCCTGATCTTCGAGGCGGAATTGCGGGTTAACCCGTCCAGATGTCATGCGTTTTTTCTCCTGTGGCGGCGCGGCGGCACGCAGGCTGCGCGGCTGCGCCAATGGGGCAATAGAAACCGGCATCGCTGCCGGTGGCGGGGTCTTAACATGGGCCTTCGGGCGGTGAACAGGCCGGCTGCCCCTAGTTAGCGCCACCAAGGCGATGTTTAGCGCAACCATTGATTTAACAGCTGATTTAACACCCGCACCTGCCTGCCTGTTCAGCAGACGCTAAGGTATTTTTGCCCCAATTGGGCCTAAAGATGGCCGCGATTCTTCAAATGGGATTGATTCGGCGCATCATAAGAGCGATGAAAGTAGAAAAAACAAAACAGAACAGAGCAGATTAGGGCCAATTCCGATGTCAAAGATTGCTTTGGTGGACGATGACAGGAACATCCTGACATCCGTTTCCATGACGCTTGAGGCCGAGGGCTTTGAGGTCGAGACCTATAATGACGGCCAGGCGGCACTGGACGCGTTCAACAAGAAACTGCCGGACATGGCGGTGCTGGATATCAAGATGCCGCGGATGGACGGCATGGATCTGTTGCAGCGGCTGCGCCAGAAAACCCAGATGCCGGTGATCTTCCTCACCTCCAAGGATGATGAGATCGACGAGGTTCTGGGCCTGCGCATGGGCGCCGACGACTATGTGAAAAAGCCGTTCTCGCAGCGCCTTCTGGTTGAACGCATCCGGGCGCTGCTACGCCGGCAGGAAGCGATCAGCAGCGATGCGTCCGGCGGCAGCAGCCCCGAGACCAAGGTGATGGAGCGCGGCAACCTGCGGATGGACCCGCTGCGCCACGCGGTCAGCTGGAAGGGCAAGGACGTGTCGCTGACGGTGACCGAATTCCTGCTGCTGCAGGCGCTGGCGCAGCGTCCCGGCTTTGTCAAAAGCCGCGACCAGCTGATGGACGTGGCCTATGATGATCAGGTCTATGTCGACGACCGCACCATCGACAGCCATATCAAGCGCCTGCGCAAGAAAATGCGCAGCGCGGATTCGGATTTTGCGGCAATCGAAACTCTTTATGGAATCGGTTACCGTTATAATGAAGAATAAGCGGCACGTTTGAGCGGGGCGGTTTGCCCCCGGCCGAAGGAGAAGGCGCGCATGCGCGATACCAGCATTACGCAACGCCAGCAGGACGGCGATGTTGTTCTGGGGGAGGACTGGGTCACCCCCGAGCAATCCGTCACGCGGGAAATGCAGGTCAAGCGGGCGCGCCGGGGTCTTCTGTCGCTCAAAGGCTCGCCGCTGACCCGCAAGATCATCACTTTCAACCTGATTGCGCTGATCATTCTGGTCGCTGGCATTCTGTATCTGAACTCCTCGCGCCAAAGCCTGGTGCAGCAGCGGGCCGGCACCCTGGTGTCCGAAGCGATGCTGGCGGCCAATGTCTTCGAAGCGGAGATGCCGGCCGCGGGCGCCGTCAGTTTTGCGGCAGGCGATGGCATCCAGGCCGATGTCACCCTGTCCAGGCTCAGCTTGCGCAGCGGCGTCGAAGCTTTTGTGTTTGATACCACCGGCAACCTGATTTCCAGCGTCAAAGGCGCCGACCGCAGCGATGCTTTGAATGTCCTGAACGACAGCGGCCGCAGCCCGACCCTTATCAGCGATGCGCTGTCTGCCCTGTGGGGCATTGCCGATGGCGGCGGCTCGGCTGCCGCCGGGCCCGACGCCTCGGCCCCGGCTCTGGAAGAGCGCCTGGCAGGTCTTGTCGACCGGGCGATGAATGGCGGCACCGGGGTGGAAACCGTGGTGGATACCAGCGGCAGCCGGGTGATCTCGGCGGCAACCCCGATCATGCACAACGGCAAAGCGGTTGGCGTTATTGCTCTGACCTCGCCCACCGGCGAAGTGGACGCGCTGGTGCGCGGCGAGCAGGAGCGGGTGCTGCAAATGTTCATCGTGGCCTTGCTGGTGTCGGTTGGTTTGAGCCTGGTGCTGGCGTCAACCATTGCCAACCCGCTGGCCGATCTGGCGGAGGCGGCAGAGCTTGGCCGGGAGCGCGGCAGCCGCAAATCCAATCCCGGCCGGATCCGTATCCCCGACCTCTCCGCCCGCCCTGATGAGATTGGTCGCCTGAGCCGGGCTTTGCGCGGCATGGTCAAGGCGCTGTACACCCGCATCGACAGCAACGAGCAGTTCGCAGCCGACGTGGCGCATGAGATCAAAAACCCGCTGGCCAGCCTGCAATCCGCGGTCGGCACCCTGCGTATGGTCAAGCGCGACGATCAGCGCGAGAAGCTGATGGATGTGATCGAGCATGACGTCCGCCGCCTCGACCGTCTGGTGAGCGATATCTCCAATGCCTCCCGGCTTGATGCCGAGCTGGTCAAGGAGGAGGAAGAAGAGTTCGACCTGCTGACCATGCTGGGCAATCTGAACCAGTATCTGGGCGAAGATGCCCGCGCCAAGGGGGTCGACTACATCACCGACCTGCCTGCGCAGCCGATCCCGTTGCAGGGGCTGGAGGCCCGCTTGGCTCAGGTCTTTGTCAACCTGATCACCAATGCGATCTCCTTTTGCGAGGAAGGCGATGCCATCCGCGTCTGGGCGCGGCGCCGTGCCAACCGGGTGCTGGTGGTGGTCGAGGATACCGGCCCCGGCATCCCGGATCAGGCGCTGTCGAAGATCTTCAAGCGATTCTATTCCCAGCGCCCGGTGGAGCATTTCGGCAATAACTCCGGTCTCGGCCTGGCGATCTCGAAACAGATCGTCGAGGCGCATGGCGGTGTAATCTGGGCCGAAAACATCCGCCCGACCGAGGCTGATGTAACTTCCGAGCCGCTTGGCGCACGATTTGTGGTAGGCTTGCCCGTCTGAACCCGGTGTACCACCCATGCCTGAGCCCCAAAGCCTCATCCTGCATGCCTCCTGCGTCGCGCTGGAGGGGCAGGGGCTTTTGATCACCGGCACCTCTGGCCAGGGCAAATCGGCGCTGGCGCTGCAGCTGATGGCCTATGGTGCCCAGCTGGTGGCCGACGACCGGGTGCTGTTGCAGCTTTTGGACGGTGAGGCCGTAGCCAGCGCGCCAGAGCCGATCCGGGGGCTGGTTGAGGCGCGGTACATGGGGTTGCTGCACGCGCAGATCCGCAGTCCGGTGCCGGTGGCGGCGCTGGTCGATCTGGATGAAGCTGAGACTGAACGCCTGCCGGAACGGCAGACCGTCCGGCTGCTGGGGCTGGACGTGCCGCGGCTGAAACGCGTGGACGGTGCTCATTTCGCCCCGGCCCTGATGCAATACCTCAGATGCGGAGCCTTGGATCCTGATGCCTGATGCGGAACAGAAGGCGGTTCCGGCCGTGCTGGTCACCGGCCCGTCCGGAGCGGGGCGGACCACCGCGATCAACGTGCTAGAGGATCTCGGGTTTGAGGCCATCGACAACCTGCCGCTGCGGCTGCTGCCTGGTCTGATCGACGCGGCCGCAGCGCCGCGGCCGATGGCTTTGGGTCTGGACAGCCGCAACCGTGATTTCTCGCCTCGGGCACTGCTGGATGTGATCGACATGCTGTCGGGCCGCCGCGAAGTGAAGCTCACGGTGCTGTATCTTGATTCCCAGCCGGATGTGCTGCTGCGGCGTTATTCGGAAACCCGCCGCCGCCACCCGCTGGCCCCGGCAGAATCACCGGGCGAAGGCGTGCGCCGGGAATTGGACCTGATGGCGCCAATCCGCGACCGTGCGGATATCCTGCTCGATACGTCGGCAATGAATGTTCACCAGCTGAAGGCAGAGATCGAGCGCTGGTTTGCGCCTGAGGGGCGGACGCTGGCGCTGTCGGTGCAAAGCTTTTCCTACAAGCGGGGCATGCCGCATGGCATCGATATGGTGTTCGACTGCCGGTTTCTGGCCAACCCCTACTGGCAGCCGGAGCTGCGCCAGCTGAATGGCCAGGACGCTGCGGTGCAGGACTATGTACGGGCGGATGCCCGCTTTGAACCTTTCTTCTCCCGGATCCTGGATCTGACCCGGCTGCTGCTGCCAGCCTACCGGGAAGAGGGCAAATCGCATTTTTCTATCGCTTTCGGCTGCACCGGCGGCCAGCATAGATCGGTGACAATGGCGGAAACCCTGGCCAAGGCCCTTGCAGAAAGCGGCCAGCAAGTGTCAATTAGACATCGCGAGCTGCAAGGCCAGCAGAAGAATTGAGAGGCCGGGTTGATCGGGATTGTGATCGTAGCGCATGGCGGGCTGGCAAGAGAGTATCTTGCCGCTGTGGAACACGTTGTGGGTCCGCAGCCCAATCTCATGGCCATTGCCATCGGCCCCGAGGATGACCGGAACGGCAAACAGGATGAAATCTGCTCTGCCGCCAATACGGTCGACAGCGGTGGCGGGGTGGTGGTGGTGACCGACCTGTTCGGCGGCTCTCCGTCCAATCTCAGTCTCAAGGCCTGTGCTCCGGCGGACCGTCGCATCCTTTACGGGGCCAATCTGCCAATGCTGATCAAACTGGCGAAATCCCGCCACTTGCCAGTGGCCGATGCGGTGCGGCAGGCGATGGAAGCCGGGCGTAAGTACATCAACGCGCAAAACGTAAACCCTGACGGGGAGCAGGCATACTAAATGGCTCTGAAGACGCTGAAAATCATCAATGAAAAGGGGCTGCATGCCCGCGCTTCGGCCAAGCTGGTCGAGGTGGTCGAAGGGTTTGACGCCACGGCAGAGGTCCTGAAGGACGGTTTGTCCGCCTCTGGCGACAGCATAATGGGCCTTTTGATGTTGGCAGCCTCGAAAGGAACGACTATTGACGTCGAAACTTCGGGGCCCGATGCAGATGCGCTGGCGCATGCGCTTGAGGCCCTGGTGGCCGACAAGTTCGGCGAGGGTTACTAGCTCCTTGCCGGCAGCGGAACGGGAAAAGGCACATTGGCGGATACCGCACACGACAGGAACACCGGCACCGCGCCGGAGGCCGCTGACCAGACAGGCGAGGTCTATGACCGCCGCACGCTGACCTATGCCAATTCCTTTGATGACCGCTGGACCTCGCTGGCGATCAAGACCATCGAATGGTTCACCGGCAAACTGACCATCCTGCGCATGGTCAGCCGGTTCGAAAGGCGCAATGCCGAGTACCGCGGCCAGAAATTCTGGCGCGGTGCCCTCAACGTTATGGGCATTGAACTGCAGACGCCGGAAGAGCAGATCAACAATATTCCCGAAGACGGCCCCGTTGTGATTGTTGCCAACCACCCGCATGGGATGGTCGACGGGATGATCTTTGCCGACCTGATCGGCCGCCGCCGCCTCGACTACCGCATTCTGACCCGCTCAGTGCTGACCGGCCTGGACGAAGCGGCCACGTCTTTCATGATCCCGGTGCCCTTCCCGCATGACCCTGAAGCACAGCGCAAGATGGTCGATATGCGGGCCAAGACCATGGCTTTCCTCAAGGAAGGCGGCGCCGTGGCGCTGTTCCCCTCGGGCGTGGTGATGTCGTCAGACAGCTGGTTCGGCCCCGCGGTCGAGCGCGAATGGAACGTCTTCACCGCTCAGCTGATCCGCCGCTCCGGCGCCCGCGTGGTGCCGATTTACTTCCCGGGCCATAACTCCCGCTGGTACCAGATCGCCTGCCAGATCTCGCCGATCCTGCGCCAGGGCCTCTTGCTGCACGAGATTGTCCGCTCCTGCAACAAACCGCAGGCGCCGGTGGTCGGCAAGCCGCTGACCGATGCGCAGATGGAGCAGCTGCAAAGCGACCCGCGCGGCTTCATGGCCTGGCTGCGCGACCACACGCTCAGCCTCGGCAAAAAAGACTGACCCCGCCCTTCCTCTTGCTGGAAATATCCCGGGGGTGAATTGGCCGCAGGCCAAGAGGGGGCTGGCCCCCTCTCCGTTATGCCTGGTTACCGTGTCGGCACCGGGGCTTCGCCGCGGTAGTCATAGAACCCGCGCTGGGTCTTGCGGCCCAGCCAGCCGGCCTCGACGTATTTGGTCAGCAGCGGGCAGGGGCGGTACTTGGTGTCCGCCAGCCCGTCATGCAGCACGTTCATGATCGCCAGGCAGGTGTCCAGGCCGATGAAATCCGCCAGTTCCAGCGGTCCCATCGGGTGATTGGCGCCCAGCTTCATCGACTCGTCGATCGATTTCACCGACCCCACGCCCTCATACAGCGTATAGACCGCTTCGTTGATCATCGGCATCAGGATCCGGTTGACGATAAAGGCCGGGAAATCCTCGGCGCTCGCCGAGGTCTTGCCGAGCCGAGCCACAACCTCCTGGCAGGCAGTAAAGGTCGGCTCGTCGGTGGCAATGCCGCGGATCAGTTCGACCAGCTGCATCACCGGTACGGGGTTCATGAAATGGAACCCCATGAAACGCTCCGGCCGGTCGGTGCGGCTGGCCAGCCGGGTGATCGAGATCGACGAGGTGTTGGAGGTCAGAATCGTATGCGGCTGCAGATGCGGCTGCAGGTCCTCAAAGATCGCCTGCTTCACAGTTTCCCGTTCGGTTGCCGCTTCGATCACCAGATCGGTTGCGCCCACATCCGCCAGCTTCAGCGAGGGCACGATCCGCGCCAGCGCAGCCGTCATGTCCTCTTCGGCGACCTTGCCCTTGCTTACCTGGCGGGCCATGTTCTTGTGAATGACGCTCAGCGCGCCGTCGAGCGCCTGCTGGCTGACGTCATTCAGCACAACCTCATACCCGGCCAGTGCCAGCACATGGGCAATGCCGTTACCCATCTGCCCGGCGCCGATCACTCCAACCTTCTGAATTTCCATGCCTCAGGCTCCTGAAATATCTGCGGCAACCTTACTGGCCGCGGAAGGGAGGGCACAAGGGCGGGCGGCGGGGATTTGAGGCAAATTGTCACTTTAGGGAAATTGCAATGGTTCCCCGTCAGAGTGAGTCTCGGGTGAAAAATTGGTGGTGAAATGAGCTATGAACTCAAAAGCGCGGGGGCGCTTTCGGGGGAACCATGCAGATATGGCGAATCCAGGCTGCTGGTGCGGGGTCCGGAACGGATCTTGGACGGGCCCTATGTTGCCTTTCTCGGTGGAACCGAAGTCTACGGGCGATTCGTTGAATTTCCCTTTGTCGACTCCCTGCAAACCCAGCTGGGCATGGACTGCGTCAATCTGGGCAGCGTCAATGCCGGGCTGGACAGCTTTGTGCAGGACGAGACCCTGATCGGAATCGCCCGCGAGGCGGAAGTCTCGGTGCTGCAGATGCTGGGGGCGCAGAATATCTCAAACCCCTATTACCGGGTGCATCCGCGCCGCAATGACCGGTTCCTGCAGGCGCATCCGGCGCTGAAAACGCTTTACCCCGAAGTCGACTTCACCGAATTCCATTTCAACAAGCATTTGCTGTGCACCCTGCGCGACATTTCCGGCCAGCGGTTCGAACAAGTGCGCGAGCAATTGCAGCGCAGCTGGGTCGAGCGGATGAGCCTGCTGATTGAGCATCTCGACGGCCGGGTGCTGCTGCTGTGGCTGCGTTATGAGCTGGACGCGGGTGCCGGCTTTACCGAAGAGCCGGTTCTGATCGACCGGGCGATGGCGGATGCCCTGCGGCCCAAGGTTCAGGGCATTCTGGAACTCCGCACCGAATCGGCGGCCGCCGCGCGGGATATTGCAGGCATGATCTTCGGCCAGATGGAGCTGCCCGCCGCCCGCCACATGATCGGCCCCAAGGAACACCTGAAGATCGCCGAAGCGCTGGCAGGCCGGCTGGCTCCGCTGATCCGGGAATAGAACCCCGGCACGCTGGAACAGAAAAAGGCCCGCCATACGGCGGGCCTTCTCTTTGGTCAGCTGGAAGAGGGGCTTAGCCCACTTTGCCGGTCAGTTCCGGAACAGCTTCGAACAGGTCGGCAACCAGGCCGAAGTCTGCAACCTGGAAGATCGGTGCTTCTTCGTCTTTGTTGATTGCCACGATGACCTTGGAGTCCTTCATGCCCGCCAGGTGCTGGATCGCGCCCGAGATGCCGATGGCAACATACAGGTCCGGTGCAACAACTTTGCCGGTCTGGCCAACCTGCCAGTCGTTCGGGGCGTAGCCCGAGTCGACGGCCGCGCGGGATGCGCCAACAGCGGCACCCAGCTTGTCTGCCAGAGTCTCGATCAGTTTGAAGTCTTCCTCGGAGCCAACGCCGCGGCCGCCGGACACAACGATGCCGGCCGAGGTCAGCTCGGGGCGGTCGGAGGCGGCAACCTTGTCTTCAACCCACTCGGACAGGCCCGGGTTGTCAGCGGCAGAGATGGTTTCCACGGATGCGGAACCGCCTTCGCCGGCTGCGTCGAAGGACGCGGTGCGGATCGAGACGACTTTCTTGGCGTCGTTCGACTTCACGGTCTGGATCGCGTTGCCGGCATAGATCGGGCGCTCGAAGGTCGAGCCGTCGACAACGCCGGAAACGTCCGAGATCACCATCACGTCCAGCAGCGCAGCAACGCGCGGCAGAACGTTTTTGGCGTCGGTGGTGGCCGGAGCAACGATGTGCTCGTAGTCGGAAGCCAGGCCAGCGATCAGCGCTGCGGTCGGCTCCGCCAGGCGGTGGCCCAGGGATGCGTCCTCGGCAACCAGAACCTTGGCAACGCCTGCGATTTTCGCGGCTTCGGCACCGGCGTCAGCAGCAGAGGCGCCAGCGGCCAGAACGGTCACGTCGCCCAGCTTGGAGGCTGCGGCCACGGCTTTTGCGGTTGCGTCCAGCGCCAGCGCGCCGTCGGTCACTTCAGCAAGGAGAAGAACAGCCATTACACAGCCCCCGCTTCTTTGAGTTTCTCGACCAGTTCGTCAACCGAGCCAACCACGATGCCTGCGGCGCGTGCCGGCGGCTCTTCGGTCTTGACGATTTCCAGGCGCGGCGTGACGTCGACGCCGTAGTCGGCGGCGGTTTTCTCGTCCAGCGGCTTTTTCTTCGCCTTCATGATGTTCGGCAGCGACGCATAGCGCGGCTCGTTCAGGCGCAGGTCCACGGTGATGATGGCGGGCATCTTCACGGAGATGGTCTGCAGGCCGCCGTCAACCTCACGGGTGACTTTCGCGGTTTCGCCTTCGATGTCCAGCTCGGAGGCAAAGGTGCCCTGGGACCAGCCCAGCAGCGCCGACAGCATTTGGCCGGTGGCGTTCATGTCGTTGTCGATCGCCTGCTTGCCGCAGAGCACGACGCCGGGCTGCTCTTCCTCGACCACTTTGGCCAGGATCTTGGCAACCGCCAGCGGCTCGATGTCGGTGTGCACGTCGTCGGCAGCAACCACCAGGATCGCGCGGTCCGCGCCCATCGCCAGGGCGGTGCGCAGAGTTTCCTGGGCCTGCTTCACGCCGATCGAAACCGCAACCACCTCGTCAGCCTTGCCGGCTTCTTTCAGGCGGATGGCTTCTTCGACAGCGATTTCGTCGAAGGGGTTCATCGACATTTTCACGTTGGCGAGATCGACACCGCTGCCGTCCGCTTTGACGCGGACCTTCACGTTGTAGTCAATCACGCGCTTGACAGGCACAAGTACCTTCATTTTGCGTTCTCTCCTTAACAAACGGCAAGCCGCCACCGGCGACTCCCCTCCATGCTCTCGCGCCGTTGATACCGGCTGGTGCGGGGCTGCAACAGGGCAAAATCGTCACGTTAGCGCACGCCGACGTCGCGTTTGCGCATTTGAGGCATCAATTTTGCAAGAATGTTTCCTGATGGAAAAATGTTCCGGGGAATGCCGCAAACCCCGGCGGCATAGGCGCACCGGGGCAGGCGTTTTCAGGGGATTTCAGGGCTGGCTGGGCGAATCAGGCGCCTGGCAAAGCGGCTTAGGTGTCAGCGGTTGGCGCCGGGCACCCAAAGCACGTCATCCTTGCCGCCGTTGTTGGCCACGCGGGCGGCAACAAAGAACCAATCCGACAGGCGGTTCAGGTATTTCACCGCAGCCTGGTTCACGTCCTCAGCAGTGCTGAGCTCGGTCGCCATCCGTTCCGCACGCCGCGCAACGGTGCGGCAGACGTGCAGATGCGCGGCCAGTTTCGAGCCGCCCGGCAGGATAAAGCTGCGCAGCGCCTCCAGATCCTTGTTCATCACGTCGATCTCGGCTTCCAGGCGTTCAACCTGCGCCACCGCGATGCGCAGCGGCGGGTACTCGGCCTCTGCGTCCTTTTCCATCTCAGGGCGGCACAGATCCGCGCCCAGATCGAACAGGTCATTCTGGATACGGCTGAGGGCCGCGTCCATCTCGCCTTCTGCCTCCAGCCGGGCGACGCCGACAAAGGAATTCAGCTCATCCGAGGTGCCATAGGTGTTCACCCGGGCAGAATGCTTGGCCACGCGGTCGCCATTGCCCAAGGCGGTCTCGCCCTTGTCGCCGGTGCGCGTGTAAATCTTGTTCAGAACGACCATCGCCGATTACCCTCCCTGGCTTTGGAAGTAGATGTAGGCCAGCAGCAGAACCACCGCAATGAATTGAAACAGGATGCGCAGGCGCATCATCTTGTTGGCATTTTTGCGATTGAATTCGCCGCCCTTGCCAAAGCCGCCGATGCCGACGACCAGCGCAACAACCACGGCGGCCATGGCGGCCAAGCCCAGATAATACAGCGGATCGCTCATCCCGTCCCTCACGCGCGTCTGTTGTGTTGCTTCCCTCTACCCTGCGCCGGGGCGGTTGGCGACCGGGAATCGGCTAGCCGAGCTTCACCAGGATGCGGTCTATTGCCCTAGTGCTGAGGATCCGGCGCAGAAAGCCCGCGATATGGGTCGGCGTGGTGACGTAATAACGCGGACGCGGGCGGCGCGATTCGCAGGCGTGCGCCAGTTTGGCCGTGACAGCCGAAGCAGGCAGTTCGAACGTGTCCGGGCCGCTGCTTTCGTAAAGCCGCTTCAGCAGGCGCTTTTCGTAGAGATCGCGCAGGGGCGAGGCTTTCCAGTCGATGAAGCGCTCGAAATGCGGAATCGATTTCTCGCGGATTTTCGAGGTTACCGGCCCGGGCTCGATCAGCACCATGTGGATGCCGGTGCCCTGCAGCTCGACCCGCAGCGTGTCGGTGAGGCCTTCCAGCGCGTATTTCGTCGCCACATAGGCGCCGCGCCAGGGGAAGGAGACAAACCCCAGGATCGAGGAGTTCTGCACGATCCGCCCGTGCCCCTGCTTGCGCATCACCGGAATCACCTGCCGGGTCAGCTCGTGCCAGCCAAAGAAATTGGCTTCGAAAATCGTGCGCAGAGCCTCGGTCGGCAGGTCCTCCACCGCGCCGGGCAGTCCGTGGGCGCCGTTGTTGAACAGCGCATCCAGGGTGCCGCCGGTGGCCTCAAGCACTTCGGCAAGGCCCGCACTGATGCTGGCCGGGTCGGTGTAGTCGATCCTTGGGCTCTCGAAGCCTTCGGCACGCATCCGGTCGCAATCGCGTTGTTGCCGGCAGGAGGCAAACACCCGCCAGCCGCGTTCCCGCATGCCGCGCGCTGCATCCAGGCCGATCCCGGAGGAGCAGCCTGTAATCAGGATAGTCTTTTTCACGTGATCGCCCTTTTGGCCGGAAACTTCCGGTGCAGTTATGGGCGTTTCTTGCTCACCAGGGAAGCGGCAATCCAGCCAACCTGCCCCTTGTCCGGCGCCCGCAGATGCAGCCAGCCGGTGCCGCTGTCCTCAAGCACGATGACCTCATCGCCGCCCAGAAGCCGGGTGATCACCGGGTAATTGGTGCCCGGCCCCTGCCGCATGTTCACCCGCGATGCGCGGATGCTGCGAAGGTCCAGAAAAGGCTCCGGCTCTGGCTGCGCTGCCAGCGGCTGGGCCGCAGGGGCCGCGGTTATTGCTGCCAGCCCGCCATCCAGCGAAGCCAGTTGCAGCCCGCCCGGCGCGGGCGCATGGGAGAAGGCTGTCTGGGATGAAGCCAGAACGCCCGCAGCGCTGGCCAATTGTTCGGCTGCCACCCGCTGGCGCAGAGCAGGGTCGGCTGCCGGGCGGGAAGACGCCTGAACTTGCGACCGGCGGGTCAGCACCGGCTGCGCCGTCAGCGAGGCCGCAGTGATTCTCGCAGGCTGAGGTGCTGCGGTTTCCGCCGCCGCCACCGGCTCGGGTCGCTTGGGCGGTTCAAAATCCGCCCCGCCGCTCAGCTCGTAAAACCCCCACCCGAGAAAAGCGAAAGACACCAAAACAAAACGCGACATAACAGGTCCCCCCAGACCAAGAACAAAAGGCAGCAGTACGCAAATACATAGATCTCAAATGCAATATGACCGGCGCAGCTGCCCGGTCCCTGTATATCTAGCGCGGGTTAACGGCCAGGAAACAGGGGAGAGTCCGACGCCTTCTCCCCCTAGGTGCGGAGCCGGCGGAGACGTGCGAATTTCGCGCAGCCCCGCTTTACCAATTCCGGCGGCGGCAGTATCACCGATGCATGACCGACCTGGTAGAAGACCCCGACATGCCGTCCGCCCCTGAAGGTGGCGAAATCCGCGAACCGCTGCGCCGCGCCATTGGCGAGCGCTATCTGACCTATGCGCTCAGCACCATCATGCACCGGGCGCTGCCCGACGCGCGTGACGGGCTCAAGCCGGTGCACCGGCGCATCCTCTATGCGATGAACCGGCTGCGGCTCAGCTCTTCGGGCGGCTTCCTGAAGTCGGCCAAAATCTCCGGCGACACCATGGGCGACTTCCACCCCCACGGCGACGCGGCGATTTATGACGCGATGGCGCGTCTCGCGCAGGATTTCAACGTCCGCTACCCGCTGGTCGACGGCCAGGGTAACTTCGGCAACATCGACGGCGACAACCCGGCGGCCTCGCGATACACCGAAGCACGGATGACCTTCATCGCCGAGGCGATGCTGGAAGGGCTGAACGAGGACGCGGTCGATTTCCGCGACAACTACGACGGCCGCCTGCAGGAACCCTCGGTTCTGCCCGCGACCTTCCCGAATATCCTGGCAAACGGCGCGGCCGGCATTGCGGTGGGCATGGCCACCAACATCCCGCCCCACAACATTGCCGAGCTGATCGACGCTTGTATCCATCTGATCCGCACGCCCGATGCCCGCGACGACACGCTGCTGAACTACGTGCCGGGCCCCGATTTCCCCACCGGCGGCATCATCGTCGAACCCAAGGAAAACATCGCCAAGGCCTACAGCACCGGCCGCGGCTCCTTCCGCCTGCGCTGCACCCATGAGGTCGAGGACCTCGGCCGCGGCCAATGGCAGATCGTCGTCACCGAGATCCCCTATCAGGTTCAGAAGTCCAAGCTGATCGAAAAGATCGCCGAGCTGATCCAGACCAAGAAGGTGCCGATCCTCGCCGATGTGCGCGACGAATCGGCCGACGACATCCGTATCATCCTGGAACCCAAGTCCAAGAACGTGGACCCCGAGGTTCTGATGAACATGATGTTCCGCAACTCGGACCTGGAAATCCGATTCAGCCTCAACATGAACGTGCTGATCGACGGTGTGACGCCCAAGGTCTGCTCGATGAAAGAGGTTCTGCGCGCCTTCCTCGACCACCGCCGCGACGTGCTGCAGCGCCGCTCGCGCCACCGGATGGAAAAGATCGACCACCGTCTGGAAGTGCTCGAAGGCTTTATCATCGCCTTCCTGAACCTCGACCGGGTGATTGACATCATCCGCTATGACGAGGACCCCAAGGCCGCGCTGATCCGCGAGGACTGGAGCAAGGACCACCCGCGCGCCTTCACCGAGGCCGAGTATATCACCCCAGCCCAAGGCGTCGGCGAGCTGACAGAAGTTCAGGCCGAAGCCATCCTCAACATGCGTCTGCGCAGCTTGCGCAAGCTCGAGGAAATCGAGCTGACCCGCGAGCGCGACGCCCTGCGCGAGGAACGCGCCGGCTTGGTCGAGCTGCTGGGTTCGGAAGAGCTGCAGTGGAACCGCATCACCGAGCAGCTGAAAGAGACCAAGAAGCAGTTTGGCAAAACCTACGAAGGCGGCGCCCGCCGCACCCGCTTTGCCGAGGCCGGGGAAGTGGAAGAGGTGCCGCTTGAAGCGATGATCGACAAGGAGCCGATCACGGTTGTCTGTTCGCAGATGGGCTGGATCCGCGCCATGACCGGCCATATCGATCTGAACCGTGAACTGAAGTTCAAGGACGGCGACGGCCCGCGTTTCATCTTCCATGCCGAAACCACAGACCGGCTGCTGGTGTTTGGCTCCAACGGCCGCTTTTACACGCTGTCGGCGGCGAATCTCCCCGGCGGCCGCGGCATGGGGGAACCCGTCCGCCTGATGGTCGACCTCCCCAACGAGGCGGAGATCATTGATCTGATCATCCACAACCCCGAAGGCAAGCTGCTTGTGGCATCCGACGCAGGCAACGGCTTCATCTGCGCCGAGAAGGAAATTGTCGCCCAGACCCGCTCCGGCAAGCAGGTCTTGAACGTCAAGGACGAAGACCGCGCCAAGATCTGTATTCCGGTAGAAGGCGACCACGTGGCCATTGTGTCGGAAAACGGCAAGTTCCTGGTCTTCTCGGTCGAAGAGATGCCCGAGCTCACCCGCGGCAAGGGCGTGCGGCTGCAGAAATACAACATGGCCCGCGGCAAGCAGGGCTCGCTGGAACTGGACGGCGGCCTCAGCGACATCACCACCTTCAACTGGGATGATGGCCTGAAATGGGAGATGGGCGGCGGCAAGACGCGGCATGAGTCTGACCTCACCCAATGGCTCGGCAAGCGTGCCGGGGTTGGCAAACGCCCGCCGCACGGCTTCCCGCGCAACTATAAATTCAAGTAGGGCGGCAGGTTTCTGCTGCCTTCCTGTGCCCCCCGCGCCACCTGCGCGGGGGTTGCTGTTTGCGGGCCTTTACCGGCTGCACCTTGCCCGGCTATCTGAGCGGGTCTGAATTTCCGCGAGGGACCGTTGATGATCCGTATTCTTTCTCTGCTGTCCGGGCTGGCCATGCTCGCCGCCTGCGGCGAAACCAGCCTGAACGAGGCCCCGGAGGATCTGGGCGCTTTCCAGGTGCGGGTCACCCATGTTTACACGGAAAAGGCGCTGCAATGGCCGCTGTCGCGTGAGGCGGATCACAGCGAGTGGACGGCACCGATCCAGAATGCAGTCGACACCCGCCTGCGCCGCTATCAGGGCGCGCAGGAATATGACGTGGCGGTAACGCTCGAAGGATTCATGCTGGCCCCGCCCGGCGTGCCGGTGCTGTTTTCTCCGAAGAGCGCGGTCGTGGTGAACGTCTTTGTCTACGACGTTGCGGAAGAGCAATTCCTCGCCAAGAAGCACCAGATGGAGATCTTCGAAAGCACAACCGGCGAAAGCGCTTTGCTGGGATCCGGCCACGCCCGCACCAAGGAAGAGCAGATTCAGGGGCTGGCCATCAACATTGCCGATAAGGTCGAAGAATGGATGGCAGCCCAGCACAAGGCGGAAGGCTGGTTTGCACCGCGGCCGGCCGGGGATGCTGCAGGCAGCGCGGCGCAGGATGCCGCTGAAGGCTGACGCGGCGATTTCCGCCCCTGTCAAGCAGGAACGGGTTGATTTTTCCGCCCAAACCAAATAATCCGCCCGCGCAGAGGAAACCGGGTCAAAGCTGACCCCTCATTTCAAAAGGGCGCCTAAGGAATGGCAAAGGAAAAGTTTGAGCGTAATAAACCGCACGTCAAC
>NZ_JWLC01000040.1:0-290 GCF_000813745.1 Leisingera sp. ANG-M1
CCTGCTGACGCTCCGCGCGATGCAAAGGCTGCAGCAGGCCGATACGGTTTTCTATGACCGCCTGGTTGATGAAGAGGTTCTGGAACTGGCCCCGCCAGCGGCTAAACGGGTCTTCGTCGGCAAACACGTCGGCGCTCACTCCTGGCCGCAGGACAGGATCAACGCAGTGATCGTGGCAGAGGCGCTGAAGGGCCGCCGGGTTGTGCGCCTCAAATCGGGTGACCCCGGTATCTTTGGCCGCGTTGCCGAAGAACTGGCCGCCGCCCGCACCGCCGGCATAGAGGCCGAGG
>NZ_JWLC01000040.1:764-2537 GCF_000813745.1 Leisingera sp. ANG-M1
CGGCCGCCTGCGCCGCCGCCGCGCAAACAGGAATACCGCTGACCGAACGCGGGGTGTCCGACACGCTTGTGCTGACCACAGCCAAATGCAAGGCCGGCGACCCTCTGCCCGACTGTGCCCGCTATGCAAAACCTGGAACCACGATTGTCTTTTACATGGCCGTCAGGCAGGCATCCCGGGTACGCGACGGGTTGCTCCGTCTGGGGATGCCTGCGTCTGCGCCTGTTACGATCGCAGCCGACGTGTCCAAGCCCACGGCGCAAACGGTGTTTTGCGGCGTCGGCGAGATACCGGAAGCCATAGATCTGCACGGAATTTCCGGATGCGCGACAATCATCATCACCTTCCCCAAGGACAGGTCCGGACAGGTCCCCGCCTTGCAATTAGATCAAACCAGCGAACTGCGCGGCTAAAGTGGGATTGATGTGGTGTCTTGGACGAACCTAAGGCTTTGGGTCTTCTTGCCGTAACATACCGCTGGTTCAGCTCTGCACCGCATCCGGCAGCTTCAAACATCTCGGTGATCGCCCCGACGGACACTTGCGTAAACCGGCGCTGACGCCCCGCACGACGGACAAAATCGGCTCCTCGTTCAGCCAGCCTGCTCACCCGGCGTTCCAGGCGCTCCTGAGCTTCGCGCCCGAGGCCAATCTGCATCAATTTGATTTCCCACCGAAGGCAGTCATCACAACCCTCCGGGTCAAGAGGCAGGGTACCGTGTCCAAAAGCGCGGCGTAATTTCAGGAACCGTTGCGGGCGTAGCCTTATTGCCCGCCGATCTCTATCGGCGTTGTAAAACTCAGCCCCGGCAAACTTGCTCTTGGCCCCTTCTGATCCTTGCCCGGCGCACTTCGCCGTTTGCTGCAAGTGCTCGAGGGTGCGTTCGAACAGGTAAAGGAGAGAGCTTGGCCAGGTTTGAGCTTCTGCCCTGCCCAAAATAACAATTCCAGACAACACATGGCGCTGATCTACAAAGGAACGCGCGTTTGCAACTGGCAATAGGAGAACACTCTCTAACTCATCGTTTCAAAACCACTGATCAAGCATTGGCTGGTAGCAAGCAATACTGTGTCAAAATGGAAGAACGCCTCCATTGAAGGCAGCTATTACCCAGGTCCGACAACTGCCGTGTCGGAACCACTGAAAAAATGCCATTGATGCCCACGGCCGTCTTGTAAGATGTTGTTTTTAAACACCCCAGATCTGCACAAAACCAGCCGGGGCGGCTTTTCTGCCATTTTGCACAAGATTATTTGCCATCGAAAGATCCAAAAAAAATTGCCTCCCGAAGGCGGCAATATGGATGGTTCGTACCCTGGAGCGCTAGAGCTCCAAGGCTTTCGGCAAATCAGCCCGTTTGTAGAGAATCGCGCCCAAGGTCTTTGGGTCGAATGCTGGCTTCACTTTATGTGCAGCAAGTACCCACTTCAATTGCGTCTGCTTGCATTTCGCCTCGATCAGAAGACACTTGAAAGTCACGTACTTGCTGCGGAAGCAGGCCATGGCTTCGGGCGTAACCCACGGCTCGGCTTCACCCGGTATGGAAACTGTTTCCAGAACAACTTCGCCGGTCTTTGCCGCAATCAGCCGCTTACCCGCAGCTTCCCCAATACCCAGCATCATGAATGCACAGCTGGCGGTCATGCCGGGCCTACTGCGCGATGTGAGAGCCTTGATCTCCTTCGGATCGACCAGGAGGCCGCCGATGCCAGGCGTTGCTTCCAGCCGCATGACACGCCGAAACTGGCCGTTAAACAGAGCGGTCAATACCAA
>NZ_JWLC01000040.1:2994-3654 GCF_000813745.1 Leisingera sp. ANG-M1
GGGTGATTGCAGCACTCTTCGTCAGCCGCACCATGGTTCCAGGGGCCTTAGACACGGGCATAGCAATGCGCCCAAGACGCGTAAGAAGCGCGTCTACCTGCTCTCGGTCGACCGCCCGTCTGATGTTGGCTTTCGACAACCCGCCGTCGTTCAATAGGGTCAAGATCCCCCCGTCCAAAAGCGCTGCAACCATATTCCTGGATGCATTGAGCATTTGCGGCAGAAGGGTAACTGCAACCGCCCGTTTCACTTCCTCTGAGACGGCTTTACCTGTCTCATAGTTCACCAAGACGTGGGAGCCAGGCAGCTCTGCCTCAGCTTCAGTGATCATGCCTTTGGCCAGTAGAGCATTTTTCAAAGTGGCACTATGCACGCCTTCGGAAGCGGCCAAGGAGGCAATGCTGCTTCGGGGCGGGTTCACCACGGTCTTTCCAAGCAGCAGCTGGCCAGCCTGCACGTCCATGTTGTCCAGAATGTGCTCGCGAAGGATGTCCCTAATCGGGCCAGGGTCTTTTGACAGCTTTGAGGACCCGAGCCAAGAGTACAGCATTCCATATGCCGGCAAGCGCCGCAGCGGGCCGTCCGCCATCATCCGCGCACGTTCCAAAAGCTGCTCCAATGCGGTCCTGACGCCGTCCTCCCCGCCAGTTACATATCGCC
>NZ_JWLC01000040.1:4240-5615 GCF_000813745.1 Leisingera sp. ANG-M1
CGCTCCATGAGCGGCTGCTGATGACGCGGGCAAACCCTGATCGGAGCCAGTAGCCACTCCATCCGCCCCCTCCGCCGCGCGTGGGGACGGATGGCGCCGCCTTCATCCTCCGCCAGGCAGGCAGGGCAGAAGCGGGT
Source organism: Leisingera sp. ANG-M1 (assembly GCF_000813745.1). GTDB lineage: Bacteria > Pseudomonadota > Alphaproteobacteria > Rhodobacterales > Rhodobacteraceae > Leisingera. The sequence goes on from NZ_JWLC01000040.1 coordinate 4,378, forward strand.
CGCACGCCCAGTCATGAAGTCCTTGGAAAACACCTCGCCGCGCAGCTCAAAACGCCTGCCGTCCAGGCTGCGGATGGTGTTGTGCTCCACCACCTTGTGGTCCTGACCGGCCAGTTCACAGAGGTGCCGGATCGCGTCTGCATGCCCGCCCGCGAGCCGAATGAACGGCACGTCCATGTCGTTGAGGAAAGGCCGGAGGCTGCCACCGGTGTGCAGGGCTGCAAGACGCGCAGCCCAGGACAGCGGCGTCTCGCCAGGTGCAAACGGAAGAGAGGGATACAGCTTGTCCATGATCATGCCCTCTGCTTCCGCTTGCGTTTGACCGGCTTCCTGGACTCTTCCTCTTCATCGGACGCATCCGGGTCGATCGTCCACCACTCCGGAACCTCGAACACATTCTGGTCGAGCGGGCATCCCTCGTCGAACGCCCAGGCTTCCGAGAAATGCCAGATATCCAGAGCCGCCTCACCATGGTTCAGCGCCTGCTCGATTGCCGCATTGATGGTCTCGATGCAGCGCCCGAACCTGTAACGGGAAGCATGGAACAGCCTGTCGACCAGATCCTCCTGCTGAGGGGGTTCCAGCTCCGCGCGGGCGCAGTATTGATCGATCAAGGCGGCGAACTGCTCCTTGTCAGTATGCACAGCGACCGGTTTCAGGTTGATGGTAGAAAACCGGCGCTTAACCTGCGCGTCGGTGCGGATGATTTCCCGGAGTCTTTCGGTGCCGGACAGGATCACGATCACCGGGTGCTCCCCCTGCATCAGTGTCTTCACTGCCCTAAGGATCAGGTTCCGGTCGGCACAGAAGAGATCGTGCGCCTCGTCAATCCACAGGACAGCGATCCCAAGCATGTGGAGCCGTTCACGGAACACCTGGAGCTGGCTCCAGACCTCGCTGCGGCCGGATTTCACGGGGTAGCCGCTGCGGGTCAAAAGCTCCTGCGTCACGCTCTTCAGGGTCGCAGGACTCGGCACCACCGTATCCAGGTACAGTGCGCGCCCCTCTGGCTTCTGGGAGAACACAGGGTGCCGGGAAAGGCCCCGTTTCACCAGGGTGGATTTGCCGCCGCCGGGCCCGTCGATCACCAGGATGCCACGCGTTTCGCCGGTGGACGTAAAGCGCAAAGCCTCGGGCAGCAGATTGCCAGAGGTATCGCGTTTCAGGAGCCGATCGAGGTGGGACGCAAATTCCGCGTCCCTAGGCGATCCGACATGGAGGTTGCGCAGGGTTTCCAG
>NZ_JWLC01000040.1:6097-6598 GCF_000813745.1 Leisingera sp. ANG-M1
AGGCCGGTTTTTTGCTGGCGGTTTTCTCGGTTCCGCTGGTTTCTGCTTCTGGTGCCGGGAAAGAGCTGCCGATGCCTTCCGAGGGCTGCTTCAGCTGTTTAGGCTTGCCGAACCGGACGCCTCGGAAGATCCGTTTTCCTCCCGCGCAATGCGCTCCGGAGACCAATCTTCGACCACGAGATTGGCAAGTGCCATGGCCTCGGCATTGCGTTCGGAGATCGCTTTGATCGCCTGCTGAACAACCTCGGTGTTGATCCGCTTTGCCTTGGGGTTCCTGGACCGCACGTCCCGGGTGGCCGACAGCCAGATCTGCGCGGGCACGCCATCAAGCTCATGATCAATAGCGGGAACAGTGAACCAGTCGTTGCCAAGCCGCACTTCGATGGCGCCGATGTCCTTGGGGTGCCAGCGCAGCTCAACATCGCATTTGTCCATACGCAGCATCCAGTCGGCCAGCCGTTCCGAATGGTAGCGGACGCCAAGAACGGTCAGGCCTTCTTT
>NZ_JWLC01000040.1:6987-9201 GCF_000813745.1 Leisingera sp. ANG-M1
AAGAACGGTCAGGCCTTCTTTGCTGAGAACGCGCGTCATCCGGTGGCCGAAGACGAGTCGGCTGCGGCGCATGTCCGGAGATGGCTGGACACCCCATTCATTGCTCAGGCGGCGCCAGCACGCGGCGGGCGTCTCACCCCCAAGTCCGCGGTGCGGGTTGTTGTGGTAGATGTCGACGATCCAGCGCACCAGAACGAAAACCAGATCATCCAGCGTCAGTGCCGCGCGCTCTTCCGGCTTTGCGTCGCCCTTGGTAACGACGTCGGAAAACGTGCGCCCGGACAGACGCGGAAGAAGGTCCTTGGCGAAGGTGTTGAACACACGCTCAATGGTCCCGCGGACTTCCGGGCAGCCCGCGATTGCCAGTTCCTTGGTGATCCCGAGATCGGCACAGGCGAAGCGGAAGGCCTGCGACTTGAACGCAATTCCGCAGTCCGTGACGATCAGTTCCGGAATTCCGTGCATATCCCAGTGGCCGAGCGCGCCAACCAGGTCGGCCCACTGGCCTTTGTTGGACACGACCATCTGGAGCACCTGTACCGCGGCCCGCGCTTTCGGCGCCGTGGAAATGACCATCCCCACGATGCAGCGGGTGGTGCAGCAGATCGCCACCGTCAGCGTCCAGCGCTTCGCGGTCTTGTCCAGGCCCAGCTGGAGGCGTTCCTCTTCAGTGAACAGGTCGATGAGCCCGCTGGAATGCATCAGCGTCATGAGATCGATTTCCCATTCATCAATCTCGACCCGCTGGAGCGGGCGGGTCAGGTCCAACCCGTTCAGAACCGGCTTGAACCTTTTGCGGGCGGCCGCTTCACCGAAACGTGCAGTAATCACCGCGAACGGATCGAGCTCCCGGATCGCACGGCGCGTGGTTTCCCGGCTGGGCGCCGTGAGAGTGTGCAACCCCTGCGCTTCCCGTTCAGCGTTCCGCTTCTCAAAAGCGTTCAGCACATTTTGATGGATCACTTTGATTGTCGGCCGGTCACGGCTCATGTAGCCGCGCACCTCCTTCATCAGCAAACCGACTTCCTCGGGCCCCAGGATCCGGTTGCGGTTCCTGCGCAGGTGCATCGCATCCAGAAATCCAGCTTGGCCGTCGAGTTCAGCAGCTTTGATCCATTTTCGCAGCGTGCGAGCGCTGAGGTAAACCTTCAAGTCCGTTGAAGGATCCGGCTCGGCTTGCCCCAGCGGATTGAGATTATCTGCGAACTTGATCGCCTTGCCGGAAAGCAACTCCATATTTGCGGTGATCGCAGCGTCAGTACGGTTGACTTTCCCTTCGCGCTCCAATTCGAGGAAGGCCTCGACATAAGCACTGCGTTTAGCAACCCGGGCCTGCAGCTTCGGCGGCAAGGCAGAAATGAGAGCGGTACTGGGCTGCGCTTGCCGGACCGCGTTATCGGGGTGGTAGTAGTTGGGTTCAACGCGGATACGGCCCAGCGACGCAAGGCGGCTCAGTTCTTCATGCGAGATTTGAAACGCCCGCCCGGTACCATCAACCATCTGAAAGACAGAACCGGCTTCATTGGTGTAGATTTGCTTGCAGCAGGTTTCATTAACGGTCACTTTGTCGAAAGTGCCAATTGCAACGCGGGTTTTGGTAAAGTCAAAAGACAGCTTCATCAGACCTGCTCCCTTTTGAAGACCTGGGATTTCGGGGAAATGCGCTCGTGGCTGACGAGCTGGAGATGACGGGACCGGATCAGCCGGATCAGCGCCCGGAAGCCCATGGCGCCGCAGCCAGCACGGTCCCTGAGAGCCTCCAGTGTTTCGATGCCCTGCATGTCCCGAACGGCTTTCCGCGCCGCTTCATCGGCCTCGGGATCCTCATCGCGAACGGAATGAAGCAGTTCGGCATTGAACAGCTCGATGGGGTCCAGGTCCTCTTCCGTCAGCAAGCGGACATCGGCAACGAAGCCTGCTTTCCGCGCCTGATCCGAGATCCGGCACATCTCCTCGAAGAACGCGTCGCTCACGCCATACGAAGGCCGCACGGAATAGGCGATAATCGCTCCATCGGTCTGCACCACCACGAAATCGAAGTAGTGGGTGTGGAGCTCGCCGTACTCATCGTGCCATTCGAAACCAACCTGCTCGTAGATTTCGCCGGTTTCCGGCCGGGCGGCCAGGCAATGGAACCCCTGCAGTTCGTGATGGCTTTCGATCTGGATAATACGTCCGGGACCCTCACCCGAAACGACGTGTCCGGTGAAGTGC
>NZ_JWLC01000040.1:9721-12315 GCF_000813745.1 Leisingera sp. ANG-M1
CCAGGCACAGCTCTTCCGGCGCTCCGCCCCGGTTGAAACCGAATGCGAAACGAGGGAGCTGACCGGTTCAGCGCGTGCTCCATCGGTCCCGGGCGAAAAACGCCCAGGCCGAATGCAGCCGTATTGGTGAGGCAGTCGCCGTCCTTGAAATCCGGTGCCGGATTTGCTATCGAACTGTTGCTACACAGGTGGACATTGATCTGCCTTATGAACGCGCTCGTTCCTTTGCCGAGGTTCGGGCGCTTTCATTTTGAAGGGGTCATTTCTTCATTGGTTTTTCTCCTCGTTCAGTCAGTTTCAAACGAACCGGATCCTGAGCGAAAAACTCTGCACCAGGCACCCGGAGACGATAACAATCTGATCGCCTTCCGAGAAGAATTTTTGTTGTTTTGTTTCAACGCGATACAGCTAAAATCAAAGTTCCGTTCTCACTCCCGTCCGCTAGATCAGAACCTTACAGATTGTGCCTGCGCCAGACTGTGGCACAAGTTTCAGCGATCCTTGCGGCCGGGCAGAAATCCGAAAAAGAAAAGGCCGCTGCGTGTTTTCGCAAACGGCCCGGCCTCAAGGATAGGGAATGATCTGTCTTACACGTTCCGGCTCACTAGTCTTCTCGCAATCCAAAGGCTGAAAACGGCATTCCGCAGCCACTGATTCGGTGAAGTCCGATGTGAGCAGGAGCGGTGAACTGAACAGTGCCCTGCGCCCGATCCGGGAGGATCAGCCTATGAGGCGCGGGGCCGCAGATGCGATATGGCGGTTCAGGTTCATAGGGAAAGAAGTAACTGATGCACAACCGGAGGGTCAAGCAGGTTTTTTGAAGGGCCTCTGAAGGATTTTGATACCTTTTGAAGGCCGCCGCAAACGTGGCGAGTGCATTCACGGTTTCCCAAATTCCAGAGCAGGGGCTGCGCTACACCCTTTGGGGGGTTTCTAGCACATAAAACACAGCCCAGGATAGATAAGTATACCTGAGAATCCTTTGGTGGAGTACTGTACACCAAGGCAGGATACTTTGGTTTACTCGAAGAAATCTGCCAATAAATGCTGTTAGTCTGAACGGCTCCCGTAGCGGGCAGCAACGCCGATCAGACCACTCCGCTATCCTATAGCACTCGTCTTTCCCGAAGAAACAGCTCCAAGTCTCACGAAATTTGAAGCGCTCGGCACCGCCCAGAAGCTGAAGCAACAGCAGCAGAATCTCCACGTGATAGCAAAGACAGCTTTTCCCCTGATTGAACACTTTGTAACGTGCCATCGAGGGCCGCAGCTTTCGTGGCCACTAGGCCACCACACCTTTGGTGTGATACGACTTACGCTCATGACACCCCAAGGCTGCACAAGTATCCCAAGGTAGAATACGGTACACCAAGGCAAGAGACTTTGGGGTACCCGGGGAGAGCCGATGCGCATCCAACGGGCGAGAACTGCTGAGGCATCTCCCCAAAGAATGCTTACTTGCTCTAACCTCCAACTGAAATCAACCTGCGATGATCCCATATTCAGCATGCTTGCAGCTCAGACAGCTTGATTAGCCCGGCCCGCCTTTAAGCTCCAGACCAACCATGAGCCATACCACTGCGTGCAACATGACCGGCCGACATCACAGTGCGAACCGAACAGAGGTAATAACTCCCTCGATCACCGACATTTAACATTCTACTTTCCTTGTGAGTCAGCTGCCGAAGCGACGGTGAAACAAGTGGAGCTTTTGAGGAGAGATCAGGCTAGTGGCAGGCCCTGCATCATTCCCGCCCTGTAAGTTTCAGTGATCAGCATGCACGAATTGTTCTCGATCTCAAGAACATAGCTGCGGGCTGATTGCGGGTCCGGAACTCCACAACGCGCCCAGAGACCAGCTAAGACGCTTTCGGGGCATGTGACCGACCGTTTGCGGGTCAATTTGATGTCGAAAATGTACCCAATTGGGGAATATCCCTGTTCTAGATGTCGTCGCACCTCGTCGTCGAGTTGTTCCAGAGAAACATAAGTCAGGTTGTCCATCATTACCTTGCCATTATGGGACATACAGACTTGCCGTTCGATGAATCTCTTTCCCGGCAGATGTGCCCGGACCTCTGCGGGGACGTCTTCAGTAACACCCTGATGCAGAATATCGAGACGCACCGGGCAATTGGAGATGATCTCACAGATCAGGGTTGCGGAGCCGTCCTGTACCAAAAGGAGCTGTTTCCACAGCTCGGCCCATTTCGCAAAAGCTGATCCGGCTGGAACTCCGTCGTCGAAACGCTTCCGTTCCAGTTCCGGTGCAGCTGGGACCTTACGGTTCGCCAACCTGGCCGGATGATTGTCAATCGTATCCATATTGGCCTTTTCTTTTCGGTCACTTGCCACTCCGCCGCGCAACGCGCCAGCAGCAAAGTGCAATTAGAATCATGCAGTCTAGCAACAGAAGCCCTGCCGGAAGCAGCAGCGGCCTTTGATCCAACCCCATGACTGCCCACAGAAATTCTACCATATGGCGGGTTGGTGTGCCCCAGGACAGTAGTTGAACGGAATCTGGCAGGAGCTGCACTGGAACCCACAGGCCACCAAGGTAAGCCAACGGCAGAAAGATAAGCATGGCTATAGCC
>NZ_JWLC01000040.1:12709-13431 GCF_000813745.1 Leisingera sp. ANG-M1
TGCCCCCTGACGCAAAGCCCAAGCAGAATTCCCATGAAAGCCGCCGGAACCAGGATTACCAAGCAAGCAACCCCAAGCCGGAAAAGGTCAAGGGCGCCTGGAGCATAACCGCCCAGTGAAACGGCGGCGAAGACCACCAGGGCCAAAGCCATGAAGGCAAAGAGGCCGGCACAGGTAATCTGCGCAACCCAGCCCGGCCAGCGGGCCTGGGGCAGAAGGCGGCGCCAATGTTCAAAGGGAAAGTCGTGCTCTTGGGCGAGACTGACTCCGAACTGAAAAAAAGCTACTCCGGCAACAGCATAGACCGCAAAAGATGCAACGCCATAGGCCACCATCGGCCCGCTGCCCATGAGCCCCGCACCGAACATTGCATATAGCAGGCTGGGAAGAATTACAGTCGGCCCCCAATAACCTGGCTGCCGGATCAAAGTTCTGTAGACCAATCGGATATGGGCGCGGGTTATGGTCATGTTCATGCGGACAACTCCTCGTCGCGGGACAACCGTTCGATCGAGTCGCGCAGGCTTTGTGTACTCACCCGAAGATCATGAAATGGAATCCGGGCATGAACCAGAGCCCGGACAAGTGCGTCACTATCATCGACCATTGCCTGCCAGCAGTCGTTTTCGAAAGCAAAACGCACATTCGGCAGGTCAGGGGGGACAGTATCGCCGGACAGTCCGAAATTGACCCGCCGCAATGCTAGTTTGCCACGGATCGCC
>NZ_JWLC01000040.1:13974-14891 GCF_000813745.1 Leisingera sp. ANG-M1
AACCACAGTCCCGCCGCTGGCCCGAAACCGCGCCACATGCTCCATCACCAGCGCACGCCCTTGTGCATCCAAGCCGGCCGTCGGCTCATCGAGGAACACGATTTTGGGACGGCCGATAAACGCCAGGGCAAGGGCAACCCGGCGCTTCTGACCGAGCGAAAAGCCGTATACGCGTCGATTGGCCAATGCTTCCAGGTCAAATGCCTGCAAGGTTTCGCGGACGCTTGCGGAGTTCGGGAAATGGGCCGCACCAAACTCCAGGAGCTCTGCTGGGCTCAGCTGTTCCGGAAAATCAACGTCTTGCAGGACAATTCCGAATTGACCCCGAACCTGATCAGACCTGGGCGTGCTGCCAAAAGCGGTAACCTGACCACGATCCGGGAGGCGATCCCCCTGCATGACCGACAACAGGGTCGATTTGCCTGAGCCATTCGCTCCGACAAGGGCGAGTACTTCACCAGGGTTCAAATCCAAAGATACCCGGTCAACGGCCTGGACCGGCCCGAACGATAAGGAAACATCTTGGACGCTCAATAAGGGGTTAGGCATGAAGAGGACATTCCATGGGGTCAAAGGCTTTATGGCCGAGCAACGCCGGGCGTGCCGATTCTGCTCCTGTCAAGTCAAGATAGACCAGACGAGGCCGAAGCCCGACCGGGTGCGCTAGAGACAAGATCTCGGCGGTTTCAAAGACCTGCCAATCCGTGAAACAGAAACCATTTCTAGACGCCATGGTCGCCTGCCGATACAAGGATTTCATACCATGGTCCAATCCCAAGCTGCAGCGCTTTCCTGCTGCTTCCATGCGGGTCCAGATCCGGGCGGCTTCGGGGGCAGAGATTGCGGGAGACACACCGCAGTCGCGGAAAACCTGGACAAAATTTTGCAATCTCTTTGATGTGAACCGTTGCAAGTCC
>NZ_JWLC01000040.1:15282-17747 GCF_000813745.1 Leisingera sp. ANG-M1
GATGTGAACCGTTGCAAGTCCACACCCACGTGCGCGCCGCTAGACAAGGCTATGGCACCGCCTCTTGCTCCATAACTGATGCTGATATCCTTTATGCCCAGGGATTTTCCCATTAACCCGGCGACCCTAGGCCGCCCCCTGGCGTCATGATCGATCCGCAGGCTTTTTTGATCCAGGCCAAGCCAATCCGCAAGCGTCTCCCGGAGAGCTCTACGCAGTTCCATCCGGCGGTCGGTAAAGATATGACGGTCCGCCACTGCTTTTGGCTGAACCAGAACGACGCAATCCGGCCCGCTAAACATCAGAATGCGGCCTCCAGAACAATGCCGAGCTGGTTCTTTTCAACGCTGCGGGCAAATTCGCTTTCGCGGGCGCCGAAACTGTTGCTTAGGCTCAGCGCGAGCTTGGTGTTGTCCGAAAGGGCGTGATTGATACGCAGGTTGAATGTTCCGGACCCATCATCCAGACCAAGCATGGTGGACAGCTCCATTTCCAGATCGCTACTGAACAAGTTCGGATGATACAGCCGAAGAAAGGCGTAGTTCGAACGCAGGTATGGCTGTTCGGCAATGTTGCCAAGTGCGGCGATTCGTGACGCGGCAAGGGCAGAGTTTGGCGGGTTGCTGGCATCGATTGCGGCAATGTAGCGGTCCCATTCCGACTGATTATACCCCTGCGACAAATGAGAGTATTCCAAATTTGCGGTCAATCCGTTCGAAAAGGGATAACTCAGCCCCAGAGTTGCCTCGCCTTCCCAATCTTTTTCCGTCGTGGGAAAAACATCCCCTGCCGCCGTCACACGCGGCAGGCTCCGGCCCTGCCGCGCTACAAGATCGCCATAAAGCAATAGGCCATTGTGATAGGGTATGACCCCAGAGATGCCGACACCGGGCCGGTCGTCATTAAACGCAAAAAACGTCAGGTCCGCCTGCATCTCGCCAACTGCAGTACGATACGACAGATAGGCACGGCTCGGCTCGGACGGGTTAATGTCCTTTGTGGTTGGCGCCCAATATCCGAGCAAGGCTGCGCCATTGTTAAAAAACAGTTCCGCCCCGGCCATGTCGATGCCTTCCAATTCGGCGCGTTGGGTTTCTGGCGGCAGACTGCGGTCCAGTTTGCTGGCATCCAGAAAGACATCCGCCGGATTGATCCCTAAGGATTGACCGGCCGCCATGTTTCGCCGTCCGGCAAAAACAACCAGAAAATCACTTGCCGAATAGTCGGCATAAAGCTCGTCGATGCTTATCCCGATACCGCCTGATACGCTATTGGGGGCATGGCTAGCGGTATCAAAAAAGCCACGCGCCTGTCCCGAAACACGCAGGTCGCCAAAGTTATGCTGAAATTGCAGCATCAGTTTCCAATAGGCTTGCTTTTCCTCGTATCCCTTAGCTGTAGGGGACAATACCAGTGGTGTTTCCCGAAGCGCGCTGAACCGGCTTCCAAACGACAATTGTCCAGAAATTCCGTCCGCTGCGACGACCCCGGGAAGCACGCCGGCCCCTGCTGCCAGCAGGAAAGATAGCAGACAAGTCCGCCTGGGGCCGGTCATTTGAGCTTGTCCAGGTAGGACGGCTGAAACCAAGCAGGCGGTGTGTTCTCGATCCGCATGTTGGAATAACGCATCACGGATTGCGCCCCGCCATCAAGGTGGTCAACCACCCGCACCTGCATAGGACGCGGCATCCCCAGAACCTGTTTGTACTTTTCGAAATGCAGGGTCTTGAGCCTGTGCGATCCGTTGGCGGAATAGAAGTCTGCCGAAAGGGGGCGGGCATCAGAAGTCTGGACGGTGAGAACGATCCGGGCATAGGCGGTGCCCTTTCCTGCCGCCACCAGTGTCAGCTCCGTATTTTTGCCCGAGGTGTTTGTGCCAACCACCTTGTAATCCTCGGAAAACACGGTGCGTGCCACATCAGCGCTTGAAACCGCACCAAGAACTTGTTGCTGTGGTGCAATCCTCAAGGCCCGGCGGGTGCCGGGGACAAAGGCCCACATATTGCGCCCGGTATACAGGATAGAGCGGCCCGCAAAGGTTTTCGGCGCCGTGTAGAGAACCAGTCCCTTGGTTTTTTCCCGGACGCGAACGGTCATGTTGATCTGCTTGTTGGCGACATCGCTCAGTTGAACGTCAAAGACAAAATTGTCGCCAGGTGCCCGAAACTGATCGGCCTTGCGCAACAGCGACTGTCCATCTGCCATAGCCGCCCCGTCCAGCAGGAGCACCAGAGCGGCTGCCGCACCGGTAAGTCTGAACAATGCAGGCAGCAAAAGAGGCACGATGGAAATGGGTCTGTGCAGGTTCATGATCTCAACCCTTCCACGATTTTTTTCCTTTGACCGCTAACCGCGGGAATGATTGATGACAGCAATGCGGCAAGGATGCTGATTGCCACCGCAAGGGCGGCATCCTCGGCACGAATGTTCAAAAAGGCCTGATAGCCTTGCGACATGGCGGGGGG
>NZ_JWLC01000040.1:18122-20578 GCF_000813745.1 Leisingera sp. ANG-M1
GCCTTGCGACATGGCGGGGGGCGGTGGCATTTCGATGCCACCAAACCGGTCAATTCCTGCAGAAACTGCCAATGAGAGGGCGAGACCCAAAGCGGCACCCGCAAGGCCGAGTATGGCCCCTTCCAGCATGATCATTGCAACGATGACACGCCCGGTCGCTCCCATGGCGCGCAGAGCGCTAAGCTCGCTGGTGCGCTCAAGAACGGACATGGTCATGGTGTTGACGACCGAAAAAATCACGACGACCACAACGATCACTGCAAATACACGGAACAGTCCTGAATAAAGCGCAACAACCGAATCGTAATATTCTGCTAGCTCCTGCCAGCTCCGAATTTCGTAATCGGTGCTCAGATCCGCGAGGGCTGTTGTCAGTTGCCGCGTCGCCGCGTTCAAATGCGCAGTGTCATCCAATAGAACAATCACCCGCTCGCCCCCTTTCGTGTCCAATGCGCTTTGCGCCAGACTGATGGGAACCTTTGCATAGACAGCATCATAGGCCTTGGACCCGGTACTGACGACCCCGACGATCTGGAACTCTATTGCGTTGAACACGCCGTCCAGCGTGGTGGTCATGACCGTCACCCAATCGCCGATTTCGGCGCCCAACCCCAGCTTCAGATCAAAACCGATAACACCGGCGGATTCGTCTCCGGGACGAAGATTGCGCCCCTCGACAACAATTTCGAAATCAGCAAATTCGGTTTCGCGATCTGGATCGGCACCCACAAGCTGCATGCTTAAAGAGGCGCCTCCGGTTCCGCCGATACCGGCAAAACTCAGGCGCGACGTCACGGTGGTGACATGGTCGACCTCGGCAAGCGCGGCTTCGACAGGAGTGATATCCTCTATCAGGATAGCGGCCTTGTCCGAGTGGCGTTTTTCGAAATAGCCCTGCCGGAAAACCTGAAAATGGCCCAGTTGCGTGCGTATCGTGGTTTCGCGCAACCCTTCGAAAGTAAAGCTGATGAACCCCGCGAAACAGATCATCGCGGCGCATCCGATTGTGATCGAAATCAGCGTGAACAATGTCCGCCGTGTGTTTCGTGCCGTGTTGCGCAAAGCGAGTTCCGCCAGATCAAGCATGGACATGCTCCGGTTTCTTGTCTTCGAACAGATGGCCTTGCAAAATCTGCAGATGCCGTGTGGCATAGTTCAGAACAAGCGGATCATGGGTCGCCATGACAAAGCTCGTTCCGCTATCTCGGTTCAATCCGGCGGCCAGTTCCATGATTTCTTCTGCGGTTTGCCGGTCCAAATTGGCGGTCGGCTCATCGGCAAGAACGATATCCGGCTCTGTCACCAAGGCCCGGGCAATCGCAACCCTTTGCTGTTGTCCCCCGGACAGCCGCCGCGGCAGGCGGTTTGCCTGATCTTTCAGTCCGACCCGGGCCAGGATCTCACGCGCGGCGCTCAGGCGTTTGCGTCTTGGAACCCCCTGAAAATACAGGGGCCAGGCCACGTTTTCGGCGGCGGTCAGAACCGGAACCAGATGATAGGCCTGAAAGACGAACCCCACATGCCGCCCCCGAAACCGGACCAGCTCACGCTCTGACATGGCAAGCACGTCCTGACCGGAGATCACGATCTGCCCCTTTTGCGGCCGGTCGATCATGCCGATCATATTCAGCAATGTGCTTTTGCCACTGCCTGAAGGTCCGGAAACAGCGCAAAAGCTGCCCGCCTCGATATCCAGAGACAAATTATCCAGCACGTTGACCTCGACATCGCCGTCAACATAGCTGTGCGTGAGGTTTCTCAGCTTAACCTTAGGCATTCTCTGGCACCGCGTTTACTTGCTTCGATCAAGCGCAATATCCCGGCCGGCTGCCCAATCCCCGCGCGATGCCGCATGTGCCAGAAGGTGATCATAAATCGACAGCATGGCCTCAGCCATTGACCTTGGAGCCTTATCCGTTGCCTGAAATAGACGGTCCAGCACGACCATGTCCTCGACGGCATCGTCGGCCCGGTTGAACATCGGTGGCAGATTTCTTTGAACCGACGCACGGACCATGCGCACCGAAAAATTGTCCGGCTCCATCTCCAGGGCTTGATCAAGATGCCGCAACGCCTTGTTTGTGTTTCGCATTTTGCTGACGACATTGCGTCCTTCGCGTGCCGTAATGGCATAAGCGCTGCCGAGATAGGCCACGATTTCCGCATTCTCCGGATCCGCTTCGCTCAGGGCCTCCAGCATCGAAACTGCCGCGTCCAGATCCTTTGCATCGCCTGCCGCAGCCGAATTGTGCAGTGCGATGGCCTCTGGCAATGTCTGTGCCGAAACGGCAAACTCGGTTCCGGCTGTCAGTGCAGCGCACAAGCACAAGGCCAGTGCGCAGCGGGTCATCTTGTTAGCTCTTAAGCGCTTCATAGTAATCCTCAAAAAATTCACGTGCAAACCACCGGGATCACGCATCTACCAGGGCAACAGTGATATCGGCAGCCGCAACTTC
>NZ_JWLC01000040.1:21013-21470 GCF_000813745.1 Leisingera sp. ANG-M1
GATATCGGCAGCCGCAACTTCGTCCTTGCCGACACGGGCATGGGCCTTGACCTTCATCATCTGGCCGAGCCGCTTTATCAGCCGGGCCGTCAGGACAAGCTGGTCGCCTGGAACGACCGGCTTGGACAGTTTCAGAGTGATGCCGGTCAGAAAAGCCTTGCTCCCGATCGACGCGAATTCCGCCTCTACCCCGTCCTGGCTGCGGGGCGAACCGATAAAGGCAGAGGTTTGTGCAAGGGCTTCGCCGATCAACATGCCTGGCATGATCGGTTCAGTGGGAAAGTGACCCACGAAAAAGGGCTCGTTGATCGTAACATTCTTGATCGCAACAGCTTTTGTGCCGTCGCATTCGGTGACCCTGTCGATCATCACAAATGGATACCGATGCGGAATCGTGGCGAGGATATCAGTGATCGGGATTTCACGAGAGCTCATGATGGTCTGTTTCCTTCAGTTG
>NZ_JWLC01000040.1:21940-23164 GCF_000813745.1 Leisingera sp. ANG-M1
GGTGTGCGTAAAGATCACGGTGCAATTGTTCCCGCCGAAACCAAAATTGTTGGACAGGACCGCATTCACCCGATGATCACGCGGCGCCCCTGCGACCACATCCACGTTACATTTCGGGTCGGTTTCTTCGTGGTTCAGCGTTGGCGGAACCCGGCTCTCCTGGATCGCGGCAATAGCGGCGGCAGCCTCGACGGCGCCGGCCGCGCCAAGGGCATGGCCATGCTGGGACTTTGTCGAAGTCACCGGAATGCCGTCTGCCAATGTGCCGAAGACCTTGCGGATGACCCGGGCCTCGATTTCGTCATTGTGTTTTGTTGCGGTTCCATGGGCATTGACGTGGTCGATGTCTGCCGGTGTCAGACCAGCCTGAGCCAGAGCCCGCGACACTGCCAAAGCCGGACCGCGCCCGGTCGCATCCGGAGCGGTCATGTGGTAGGCATCGGTACTCATCCCGTAGCCTGCGATTTCGGCAAGGATGGTGGCCCCGCGTGCCCGTGCCCTTGTTTCCGATTCAAGAACTAGGATCGCGGCGGCCTCGCTCAGCACTACGCCGGTGCGGTTTCTGTCAAAGGGGCGGATGGCTTCGGGGCTGACATTTTTGAGAGCGTTGAACCCCGCAAGCGTGATCTTTGCCATAGTGTCGACGCCCCCGGCCAGCACCATGTCACAGCGCCCGTGCCGGATGTAATCTGCGCCATGACCCAACGCCACGTTACCTGACGAACAGGCGGTACTGAAAGCGAGATTGGGTCCCGAAAAACCAAAATCCTCGATGACCCGTGCGCCTGCTGAATACAAGGGGTAGTCCTGCAGATAGGAAAGGCGCTGTTCTTTCTTACGGGCAAAGGCCTCGTAATATGCGGTCGCGCCGATCATGCCCCCAAGGGTCGTTCCAAGAAAGACGCCAACGCGTGTCTTATCATAGTGGCTGGCATCCAGACCGGCCATAGCCATGGATTGACGGGCAGCGACAACGGCCAACATAGAACAGCGGTCCATCCGGCGCAGCTGCGCCTCCGGGAAATGCTCTGACAGGTCGATATCGACCTCACCACCAAGCCTTGCAGCAAGCGGTTCGGGATCGAAAGCCGAGACCTGAGCAATACCATTGGTGCCAGCCAGCACGTTCTTTGCAAAGCTGTGATAATCGTTGCCGATGGCGGAAAGCAGGCCGATGCCCGTGACCACTACACGTTCAGTCATGTCGGTTCCTCGATGGTTCGA
>NZ_JWLC01000040.1:23649-24246 GCF_000813745.1 Leisingera sp. ANG-M1
GTCCGCAATACCAATTTACCTGACGCATCGGTCACGGCAGTACGGGTTGTTCCGCTGACCAGCTTTGTGCCGCAACCGGCACGGATGGCAAGATAAGTGAAATCCATGCGGGCCACCGACCGCACGGCCAGCATGGCCTGAATGTCGACTTCGTCCCCATACCGGGCAGAGGCATAGTAACGGCAACTGGCCTCGACCACCGGGAATTGCCAGCCCTGCTGTTCGATTTCGGCAGGGGATAATCCTGCATGGCGGATCAATGCATCTCGGGCTTCGTGGAACCAGATCAGGTAGTTCGCGTGGTATACGATCCCCATTTGATCAGTTTCCGCATAACGAACCTTGATACGGTGCCGTGCCTTCAATTGTGGGGGAGTTTCCCGTGCCATGGATTACACTCTGTCCAAAACGGAAATGCGCTGGTTTTCCGCCAGGGCCAAAGACAGGCCTTGCAGCTGGGCAACCGGGTCCTCCGACGGAATTTTCCCAAGCTCTTGGAGGCATTGTTCCATCGCGTCTCCAGGATGTTGCTGCAGCAAGAGCAGCTCTGCGCGATAGTCGCCATGCCGGTCCGTTTCGGATACGGCATGTGCGGGG
>NZ_JWLC01000040.1:24670-25629 GCF_000813745.1 Leisingera sp. ANG-M1
TCGGATACGGCATGTGCGGGGCTACTGAGCGCGGCCAGAATGATCGGGTGGCCAGTCTGCGGGGACGTGGCGGCCATGTCCGCGATCTGCACGCCAGCTTGAGGACCCACAACCGTGTATGTTTGGCCCCTCATCTGAAAAAGCAAGCTTGCGCAGGCCAGCGGAATGGATGGCAGAGCATAGGCATAGGCGAGCGGGTTGGACCGCCCCTCAGACAGCGCCTGATCGAATTCGCCGTAACATTCCTGAGCCCCGTAACGGCAGCCAAGATAGGTTGCAGCGTGATGACGGCCGGCACGGCTCAGCCCGGTGGCCTCGAAAAGCCTATGCAGCGCAAGCAGAAGCAGGCGTGAATCCGTGCCAACCCGAAAGGCTTGCGGCCATTTCACTTCACGCCGGAAACAGCGGTCCAATTCGGATTGCGGCAAGGCCAGGTGAATTGAAGTGGCTTCGTCATGCCTGCTCATCATGCCACCTTCTGAAGCAGCAGCGCTGAATTGGTGCCGCCAAACCCGCTGTTTAGGCTCAGTACCCGCTGCACAGTGAGTTCTCGCGGTTTGCCGGCGACGAAATCGCAACCTTTCCCAGCGCTGTCCGGTGTAGTCATACCCGCGATGTGGGGTACCGCATCATCTAGAAGAGCGCATACAGAACCGATGGTTTCGATCACACCAGCGGCGCCGCACATATGGCCGGTCAGGGATTTTGTGGCCGCTACGGCGGGCTGCATGCCCTTATCGGCAAACAAGCGTCGGATTACGGCCATTTCCATGCGATCGTTGGGGGACGTTCCTGTACCGTGCGTGTTGATCACATCACCCGTATCCAGCTCTACTGGTAATTCTGCAGCGGCAAAGGCTGCCCGAATAGCACGTTCCGATCCGCCCCCGCGCTGATCGGGCGCCGTCAGATGCATGGCATCTGTTCCGAAACCAAATCCTGCGACTTCGGCAAATGGC
>NZ_JWLC01000040.1:25975-27491 GCF_000813745.1 Leisingera sp. ANG-M1
GCGCTTGCGGCAGTTTCAAGGACAATGGCCCCAGCCCCTTCACCAAGGTTTAGTCCGTCGCGATCCCTGTCAAAGGGACGGCAGCGTCCTGCGGCGAGGGCTCGCAGGCTTTCGAATCCGTGATACAGGAAATCCGACACGACCTCGGTCCCAGCAGCAATGGCAATCTCAGACTTGCCGCTTGCCAAACACCGCAACGCTTCACCTATAGCAACCGACGAGGCGGTACAGGCAGTTGAAATCACGATTGGCTTACGCACGGCATCAAGCCTGGACAAATCGAAATCCCATTGTGCCCTTGCGGCGCTGCCCGGATCTCCGGCCCGGCGTAACCTCTGCCAGCGGCCGATTTCACCGTGTACGCTGCCTGCAAAGACAGGAAGATCGCCAAGCCCAGACAACCCGCTTTCCTGCAATGCCATGCCAATGGCATCACAAAGCATATCCTCGGCGTTGAGCCGAGCACCTTTCCTTGCGGAAACTAGCCCGACCCAGCTTTGCAGTGCTTTGCCAGGCCAGTGACGCTCGACCGGAGACAGCCCACTTTGGCCGGACGAAAAGGCCTTGCGATGGACCTCAAGACCACGGCCAAGGCAGCTGATCGCACCTATGCCGGTGATAAGAGCTCTCATGCGGGTTCTGCCTCGGCTTCGGTCAGCTTGCTGAGCGACTTGATAGTCGAGGTCAGATCGCGATGATCATTGCTTGTCAAACATTGTAGGTCGGAATGATTGCGGATCCAAAGGCCTTTCATCGTCCGGCCTGCCCCAATTTCAATGCCTCTCGTGATCCCCAAGTCGCGAACGCGAAGCATTGTTTCCCGCCATTTCACAGGCGCCAGCATGTGCCTGGCCAACTCTTCGCGGACCTGCTCCGAAGTTGTCAGCAGCGTAGCATCGGTATTGGCAATGACTGGACAGACCGGATCCCGGAACGTGGTCGCCGCGATATGATCGGCAAAAGCCCGCGCTGCGTTGCCGATCAAAGGCGAATGATAAGCCCCTGCCACGTCAAGGGCGACGCAGGTAATCCCGTTCGCCTTCAGATCGGTTTGCAGGTGGTCCAGACTGTTTTTTTCACCGGATACAATTAATTGCCCCGGGGCGTTGTCATTGGCAAGCCAGGCGGCGTCCCGGTCCTGCAGATACGACGCCAGAACGTCCGTGGCCAGGCCCGAGACCGCCAGCATTGCGCCGTCATGCCGTTGGTTTTGACGATCCATCAACAGGCCGCGATGGTTCACTAGCTGCGTACCTGCATCCAGATCCATGACTCCGGCGGCGACCAAAGCGCTAAACTGGCCGAGACTGTGACCGCAAACGGCATCCGGCTGATACCCGGTTTCTTCTGTTACGGCCCGCAGAAGACCAACGCTCAGGGCAAAAATGGCCAGTTGAGCGGCATGGGTGCCCTGCAGCTCTCTCCGCGGACCCGTTTTCATTAAGCGCTGCAAGGGTAGGCCGCTGATCTCCTCCACCTGTGCAACCGTTTGCTGCACAGCAGGGCGGCGGCGAAG
>NZ_JWLC01000040.1:27881-28200 GCF_000813745.1 Leisingera sp. ANG-M1
CACAGCAGGGCGGCGGCGAAGATGGTCTGCGCCCATGCCGACAAATTGCGACCCCTGACCCGGGAACAGGTAGACAGCCTTCATCGCAATCCCTCCACGGATTGAATGCAAATGGAACTGTTGGTGCCATTCACCCAGAACGCATTGCACAGCGCAGTGCCGACTTTGGCGTCCTTCCCTTCAGCCGGGACAAGCGGGATGTCACAGGCCGGGTCGCGTGGTTCGCTGCCAAGCGTGCCCGGCACTCGGCCTGTCTGAATGGACTTCACAGCGGCGATCACGTTGAACACACCAGTGGCGGCTTTGGCTTCACCGATGG
>NZ_JWLC01000040.1:28761-29356 GCF_000813745.1 Leisingera sp. ANG-M1
GAGATAGCTGCCGCTGAAGATTACGTCCGGCTCCTGTTCAGCCGCCTGGTCCAGAGCCTGAGCCATGGCAGCCTGGATCCCTCCGGCGCTTCGCTTCGGACCGACGCCACAGCTGTCCGAGGTCATCGACCAGTCACGCAGAATAGCCAGCGGCGCGTTTCCCCGGCTCTCCGCCGCCTGACGGGCTTCAACAACGATGGCCGCCGCGCCTTCGCCGTTACTTGCTCCGCTGGCGTCTGCGGAAAAGGGGCGCAACAGTTCAGAGGCCTCGGTCTGTTTCGAAATCAGGCGCAACCCGCGCATTGCCGAATTGCCGATTGCACTCATTTCGTCAGACACCACAACAACGACGGTTTCAGCATGACCGAAGCGGATCAGGTCCGCCGCAGTTGCAATTGCATAGCCACCTGCCGCCCAGCCCATCGGCAA
Organism: Leisingera sp. ANG-M1; assembly: GCF_000813745.1. Lineage (GTDB taxonomy): Bacteria > Pseudomonadota > Alphaproteobacteria > Rhodobacterales > Rhodobacteraceae > Leisingera. The sequence continues at coordinate 29,191 of NZ_JWLC01000040.1, forward strand.
CGCCAGAAGCGGCCCGCGAAACCCAAATTCGATGCTGATCAGACTGGCCGGCGCATTAAAAACACTTTCCTGAAAGCTCAGCGGTTCCACAGCCGTCAATCCGTCGGCAGTGATGGCCGACAGGTTGCGCTCCACAACTTCGTTCGGGCCATTCCCGGTGCCGTAC
>NZ_JWLC01000040.1:29774-30200 GCF_000813745.1 Leisingera sp. ANG-M1
GATATCGTCACGCGGAATCTTTCCACGTTTGTCGAGGCCTGCCTCCCGGATCGCCTGGGCCGCGGCTGCAAGAGCAAATTGCGAGATTAGCGGTGCGCGTTTGCCACGCCCCGAACGCTTGTAGTCGTTGAGATCGAACCAGTCGCCGACGTTGGCGCTGACCCCCAATTCAGGAAGCCGGACTGAATGCGAAAGACTGGGCTCTTCGGCATTCACGGCGGTCCAGAAGTCATCAACGGACCCGCCAAAACTACCGATAGCGCCCATTCCAGTGATCACAATGTCGGATGAAGTCATGCTAGTCTCCGGAAATTGCGGTTGCCGCATCCGCCGGCAATTGGGGCTGCCCGCGGAAATAGCTGAAAATATCCATCTGCCAGGCCGGGTTGCGTTGCCAGACCGAGCGCAGAACCTGCCGTTTAAAAT
>NZ_JWLC01000040.1:30689-31470 GCF_000813745.1 Leisingera sp. ANG-M1
CGCCGAGATTGGACAAGCCGATCAGGTCGTCCCTGCCATAGCCGCGCTTGTCCATTTCCTCGAAATCGCAAATAGCGCTTTGCGACAGGTTCAGCATCATCGGGGCAAGGTCTGCGCCGCAACGGACACTGGGGATGTTCTTGTCCAGCAGTGGTACAAAACCGATCTTGCGATAGAGCGGCGCGATATTGGCAAAGGCGAAAGTGGTGACAAAGCTGCAATCCGCTTCGAAGGCGGCTTCGATAGCCATACGCAAAAGGCGTTGCATGATGCTGGGGCGGTTGCGGAACTTGTGTGTGATACAGAAGTGATCGAAAAGGCCGATTGCCCCGAAGCTCTGCCGCAGATTATCCAGTTTCAGCGACTGGCCGATCTCGCTCTGTTCCCAGCCATCGGGCATTTCCACAAAGGAAATCGAGGCAACGATCCTCCCGTTCTTCCGGACAACGAAATAGCGCCGAGTATGCAGGACGGCAGTATCCTTTTCCTTTTCTCCCTGTGCCAGAACGCTGATCTCGGCGCGTGCTTCCTGACCAGCACGGTTCGGGGTCTGGTAGAGCGTTTCGCGGGCGAAGTGAAAGTAAAAATCGTTAATGTTGTCCTCGCTGGGCTCCAGCTCGGCGAAATCAAGCTCACCATCGGGGAAGGATGCCCCAGGATGCAAGCCGGTAATCTTGCTCTGCAATTGCAGCCAGACCGTACCGGCGATCCCCGCCGCCATGGTTAACGGCAGCAGTGAAATCAGCCATAAGTGTTGGAACATCAGAATGCTCAAGGAAAG
>NZ_JWLC01000040.1:31935-32244 GCF_000813745.1 Leisingera sp. ANG-M1
CGGCCAGCCAGAGCACGGACGTCCGCCAATGGATCGCTGGGTGACCATATCCGCCACCATATATCATGGTCATCGGCCGTCCGCGCGCGAGCTGGACAGCGCTGAACCCAAATAAGACCGCATAGAGACCGGCGGGGACATACAGTCCAACGTGGTCCGAAACCGGATAGGCCAACAGGCTGATCACTGCGAGCGCCAGCAGGATCACTGTTTGCCAATTGCGTATACCAAGACGCTGCTCCAGAAAGAAAACCCCCGCAAATGCTAGCAAGAACAACATGTTGCCCGTCCATCCCGGTGCAAAGAAAA
>NZ_JWLC01000041.1 GCF_000813745.1 Leisingera sp. ANG-M1
GCCGATCGCCCGCAGGTACAGGCCGCGGTCATGGGCAAAGTTCTGCACCAGCTCGCCCACCTTCCAGGACGGATCAAACGGCTCGCGCGTCCTGGCATCCTTCATCAGCTCAAAGCCGCAGAACAGCCCGACACCGCGCACCTCAGCGACCAGCGGGTGATCCGCCATCGCGTGGCAGCGGCTCAGGAACCGGTCGCTCACCTTGCGCACATGGCCGACCAGGTCGATCTCGTCATAGATGTCCAGCGCTTCCAGGCTGACAGCGGCGCCCACCGGGTGGCCCGCATAGGTGTAGCCATGGCCAAAGACGCCGACCTCGTCGGAGTTCTTCATCATGTCGGCGTACATGTCGTCCTTGAACATCAGGGCCGAGACCGGGAAGAAGGCCGCAGACAGCGCCTTGGCGCAGGTGACCATATCGGGCTTCATGCCCCAGGTCTCCGAGCCCCACATATTGCCGGTGCGCCCGAAGCCGCAGACCACTTCGTCGGCCAGGAGCTTGATGTCATACTTGCGCAGCACCGCCTGCATCTCGCGCCAGTAGCCCTCCGGCGGCATCAGCGCGCCGCCGCCCGAGATCGCAGGCTCGGCAAAGAAAGCCGCAATCGTCTCCGGGCCTTCCGACAGGATCAGCTCTTCGAACTTCGCGGCCATCCGCGCCGAGAACTCCTCTTCGCTCTCGCCGTCGATGTGGAAGCGGTAGTAGTTCGGCAGCTCGGTGTGCTTGAACTCCGGCAGCGGCAGGCCGAACTTCGCATGCATATGCGGCTGGCCGGACAGCGACACGGTGGCAATGGTGTTGCCGTGATAGCCGCGCACCCGGCCGATCACCTTGCGCCGCTCCGGCTCGCCCTTGGCGGTGTTGGTGTACCACAACAGCTTGATCGCGGTGTCGTTGGCCTCGGAGCCCGAGCACTGGAACATCGCCCGGGTCATTCCGTTCGGCGCCATCGCGGTCAGCCGCTCGCCCAGCTCCGCCACCTTCGGGTGCGAGCGGTTGTAAAACGTCGGCGCAAACGGCAGCGTGTTCATCTGCCGCATCGCCGCGCCGGCCAGCCGCTCGTTGTGATAGCCCAGGGACACGCAGCCAAGGCCGGAAAACCCGTCGATGATCTCGCGCCCCTCGCTGTCATAGATGAACACACCCTTGCCATGGGTGATCATCGTCGGCCCGTTTTCCGCATGCTGGCGCAGGTTCGACTGCGGGTGCACGTGGTGGGCTTTGTCCTGCTCAATCGAGCGTTTGGCGTCGGCGTTCATATCTCGCTCCAAAGGAATTCTTCGCGCCCGATTTCACATTCATCTTGACTGAAACTCAATCTCGAAGTTTTCTCACTTTGTTGAATACAATTCAGGCAAACCATGAAACCTCTACTCGAAAAGCAAAGCGCCAGGCTGGGGCCTGGCGCTTCATATCCGGTTGCAGAGCTTTTCATTTCCTGTCCGCAGCATCCCTGAGCAAAGCTGCCAGGCGGAAGAAACCATGCGCCATTTTTGTGTAGGGCATCAGCAGGAAGAACGTCAGAACCGCGCCGAGATGCAGCGGCAGCAGCACCGCAACCGCTCCGGTTCCGGCGGCGGCATAGAGCAGCAGGCCGCTCAGAGACACAAACCCCAGCAGCAGCACAAAGCCCATTTCCCCGGATCGCATCTGCTTGGCACCAAGATCCGGATCAGCCTTCAGTTTCAGCCGGGCCAGTTCGGCGCACCCCAGGACCAGCAGAATGCCGCCCGGAACGCCCAGCAGCTTAGGCAGGCTGAACACCCCGTATGGCGCGGGCCAGTTGAACACGTAGTGCATGATGGTGCCTGACGCCGTCGCGCCAAAGCACATCAGGAAACCCCACATCACCGCCTGATGGGCCATACGGCGGGCATTGGAAAAACGGTCTTCATCCTCGAAATTGCAGCCCTGCCCCTGGCCGCCCGACAAATCCTTCATCCGGGCGGCGCGTCCCAAAGCGTGACGGATGTGGGAGAGGCGGATCTGCCCGCCGCCCACATGGCGCCAGTAGCCGCGCAAGGATGCAAACAGCGCTGCCAGCGGCAGCAGGAAGGCGGGCATGAAGATCGCGACCATCAGCCCATGGCTCATCACCGCATAAAAGCCTTCGCCGCTTTCGGGCCGCAGGGCCTGAGCGGCCCAGAACAGCGCTGCAAATCCCAGCACCAGCGCCAAGGCCAAGGCGGTGCCGCTGCGCTGGAACAGACGGGCCAGCGGGCCGGGCCAGGCAAAGCGCTCCCAGCTTTCAGTGCGCACCTCGGCCAGGATGCCAGGCAGGTTCAGGTCGAACTCATGCGGTTCGGTGTACTGGCAGGCGTAATAGCAGCCGCGGCAGTTGTGGCAGAGGTTGGCGAACTGGGTGATGTCCGCCTCGGCAAAGCTGCGCTGCCGCATGATCGCCGGGAAGACCGAGCAATAGCCTTCGCAATAGCGGCAGGCGTTGCAAATCTCGATCTGGCGGCGGGCTTCGTCGATGCGGGTCGAGGGCTTGCTGTCCATTTGGCTCTGATCAAACATGTGTGGTACCTGATCCGGGCATCCCGGGCCGTAAGCGAGCCGGGGAGAAGTAAGTAATGTCAGACATATTGAGCGGCCTCCCGGCCTGCGATGCGGCCGAACACGGTGCCGATGGTCATGCCGAAACCCGCCAGGTAGCCTTGGCCCAGGATCGAACCGGCCATGGTCTCGCCTGCGGCCCAGAGGTTTTCTACCGGCCCCTTGGTGCCCTGCACCTGCGCTGTCTCGTCCACCTTGAACCCCAGATAGGTAAAAGTCACACCGGGGCGCAGCGAATAGCCATAGAACGGCGGCTCAGTAATCGGGCGGGCCCAGTTGGTCTTGGGCGGCGTGAGGTCTTCGGTCACCAGCCCGTCCAGTTCGGTCGGGTGGAACGTGCCAGGGCGGCAGGCGCCATTGAAGGTCTCGATGGTCTCTGAGAGTTTCTGCGGATCCAGCCCCAGCTTGCCGGCCAGCTCCGGGATCGTGTCTGCCGTGACCGGCGGGAACACCGAGGGCATGAACAGGTCCTTGGACTTCGAGTCGATGATCGAAAAGGCCACCTGATCGGGTTCAGCCGCCACCAGCCGCCCCCAAATCGCATAGCGCTTGGGCCAGACGTCTTCGCCTTCGTTGTAGAAACGGTCGCCGTTCTTGTTCACCACCACCGAGAACGGCACGCAGTCGAGCCGGGTGACAATGCCGCCGTCGAACTTGGGCGCGCGGCCGTCGATCGCCACCGCGTGGCATTGGGTCGGGTCGCCAATGGACTGCACCCCCTGCCCCAACAGGTCGAACAGCACATCGCCGCGGTTGTAAGGCGTGCCGCGGATCAGGAAGTTCTCGGCCTCCGGCCCCCAGGCCTCGACCAGCCGCTCGATATTGCCCTGGAAACCGCCGGAAGCCACCACCACCGCGGGCGGGCTGAGGCTGTGGCGCTCACCGCCGTGAGTGAAATCGACCCGCGTGATCCGGTCGCCGTCCAGCTCGATATGGGTGACCGGTGCCTCATAGAGCACTTCAACGCCTAAGGCTTCGGCGGTGCGGTAATAGGCATTGACCAGCGCCTTGCCGCCGCCGAGGAAGAAGGCGTTGGTGCGGCTCAGCGACAGGGTGCCCGACAGCGAGGGCTGGAACCGCACGCCGTGGGCTTCCATCCAGGGCTGGCTCTCCTGGCTGCCACGGATCGCCATGCGGGCCAGGTGCTCGTCGGTCTTGCCTTTGGTCACCAGCAGCAGGTCGTTGTAATACTCGTCCTCATCATAGGTGCCGGTGAGCACCGACAAGGGGCCGTCGTGCATGCAGCGGAAGTTGCGGGTGTGGCGCGAGTTGCCGCCGCGGTAGGGTTTGGGCGCGGCCTCCAGCATCAGCACGCGTTTGCCGGCCTCCGCCGCGGTGATCGCAGCGCAAAGGGCGGCATTGCCGCCGCCCACCACAACGATATCGGGATTGCTCATCATCTCGCTTACTTTGGCGCCTTGAACAGGTCCTTGCGAAGGGTCATCAGCGCGCCGGGGTCGATTTTGCCCTGGATGATGGAGGTCTCGCCGCTGGCAAGCGCTGCCTCCAGCGCCGGGCCCATCTCACCCGGGCCATCGACCCAGATGCCCTTGCCGCCGCAGAGCTCGGCAAATTTGTCATAGCGCGGCGAGGTGATCTCAGCGCCCAGCAGGCGGCCGCCGTAGAACTCCTGCTGATAGGCTTTCTCGGCGCCCCAGGCCTCGTTGTCTAGGACCACGATCACCACTGGCAGCTTGTGCTGAATGGCGGTCTGGATTTCGATCATGGTGTAGCCGACAGCGCCGTCGCCCATCACGGCCACAACCGGACGGTCGGGTGCAGCAGCCTTGGCGCCGATGGCCGCAGCCAGGCCAAACCCGACGAGGCCGAAGTCCAGCGGTGTGATCAGGCTGAGGGGTTCGTAATGCGCCAGCCGGTCGGCGGCTTGCAGGCAGGTGTTGCCGGTGTCGAGTGTGACGATGGCATTCTCCGGCAGCGCCGCGCGGATCTCGCCCAGCGCCCGGCGCGGGTGCATCGGCAAAGTAGCGATCTGCGCTTCTTCCTCGCGTTCTGCCGCAAGGCTTGCCATATCGGCTTTGAAGGCAGCACGCCATTCATCCGCCGCGGGTTTCGACGCCGCCGTGGCCAGCGCCTCTGCGGTCAAACGGGCATCAGCCTGCACCGCAATCTCGGCGGGGAAATAGCGGCCCACAGCCGAGCCGTCGATATCCACATGGGCAATACGGGTGTCGGCGCCGACATAGTCGTTACTGTGGAAGGTGGAGTTGAAGCCAAGCCGGGCACCCAGCACCACCATCACGTCAGCTTCTTTGGTCAGGCGGCTGGCCACCCGGTTACCGCGCGGGCCGGCCTGGCCAGCAAACCACGGATGGCCGTGGCGCATCACGTCAGCATGGCCGGTCGAGGCCACCACCGGCACCTCCAGCGTCTCGGCCAGGGCAGTCAGCGCCTCGCGCCCCCTGCCCCATTTGAAGCCACCGCCCGCAAAGATCACCGGGCGCTCCGCGTTTGAGAGCAGAGTTGCGATGGCGCTGATGTCTTCTGGAGCCGCAGGCCCCGGGCGGGCGATGTTCACGGGCTTGGGGTCGATGGCAGGCACTTCGGCGGCAAAAAGGTCGCGCGGCACATGCAGCACCACAGGGCCGCGGCGGCCCGAATTGGCGAGCCGGATCGCATCCTCCAGCATCGGTGCCAGACGCGACGGATCGGTGACCATGACCGAGCGTTTGGAGATCGGCGCAAACAGTGCCACCTGATCGACTTCCTGGAAGGTGTCCTTGCACTGGTCGGCACGGGTGATGGCGCCGGCAATCACCACCAGGGGTGAATAGGCCAGCTGCGCCTCGGCAACCGCAGTCACGATGTTGACCACACCCGGCCCGGCCTGCGCTCCCAGCACCACGCCGGGCTTGCCGGTCATCCGTGCCCAGGCATCGGCCATATGGCCCGCGGCGCGCTCATCCCGGGCGCCGACGTAGGATATCGCACCGTCCTGGTACATCGCATCGTAAAGCTCCAGCATCGAGCCGCCCAAGAGCCCGAACACCGTGTCGATGCCATTTGCCTTCAAGACGCGGTAAGCGGCTTCGCCGCCGGTGATCTGATCGGTCATCTGTCGTTCCTTCCTTCCGGGGACCGCGGCGCCGGGGCCTGGCCCGCGCTGCTGGTCAGCCATGTCTGCGGGCGGCAATGCGCAACCCCTCTGTTTTCACCAACAAAACGGCCGTCCGCCGCCTTGCCCGCCCATTGCGCCTTGTTCTGCGCTGCAGGGAGGACGGTGACCGCCGCTCCCTTTGAATTCGCTGCCGCCATGCGTCAGTCCTCGCACCGCGGCCGCAGGTTCTGCGGGTCAAAGAGGGCATCCTCATGCACCGTCACCGGATAGGCCTGGTTCAGGATCTGTACCGACAGCCCCTCGCGCGGCGTGCCCTTGCGGACAAACAGCCAGCCCAGCGATTTACCCACAGTGTAGCCGTAGCCGCCCGAGGTGGTGAGACCGACCGGCTTGCCATTCAGCAGCACCGGCTCGCCGCCGTGGATGTCGATATCGTCCGCGTGCAGCTCGCCATAGAACAGCTCCCAGCCCGGATCGCGGGACAGCAAGGCCTCCTTGCCCAGGAAGTCCCGGCCCTCGGCCGCAACAAACCGCTCCAGCCCCACGTCCAGCGGCCCCACATCGGTGGTCAGCTCGCCGGAGGCACGGTAGGCCTTCTCCATCCGCATGCCGTTGAAGGCATAAGACCCCAGATCGGTCAGCCCGTGCTTTTCGCCAGCCGCAAACAGCGCGTCATAGAGCTCGCCGATCTGCTCTAGCGGTGCGTGCAGCTCCCAGCCAAGCTCGCCGACAAAAGAGACCCGCAGCGCGTAGCACGGGATGCCCGCCACAGTGATCTCCTGCCCCGACAGCCAGGGGAACGCCTTGTTTGAGAGATCCGCGTCCGTCAGCTCCGCCATAATCCGGCGCGAGGCCGGTCCAGAGAGCGCCAGCATGCCCCAGTCGTGGGTGCGGTTGACCATCTGCACATCTTCGCCATCGCGGATATGCGATTTGATCCAGTCGAAATCCGGATTGCAGCGGGCAATAGGCGAGCCGGTGAAATAGCGGTCCTCGGCCATGCGCCAGATGGTGATCTCAGTTTCGAACCGGCCTTTCTCCGTCAGCAGGTGGTTGAGGCTCATCCGGCCGTCCTTGGCCGGGATCTTGTTTGCCGACAGACGGTCCAGCAGCGCGCCTGCATCCTTGCCAGTAATCTCGAACTGGGCAAAGGCGCAGAGGTCGATGACGCCGGCCGCCTCCCGCGTTGCCTTGGCCTCTGCCATGGCGCTGCCGTGCCAAGGCTGGTGGCCCCAGCCAATCTGTTCCTTTTCACCCGCCTCGCCAAAGTAGCGCGGGCGTTCCCAGCCTGCGACCTCGCCGAACACCGCGCCCTTGGCAGCCAGCCGGTCATAGAGCACATGACGGTTCAGCGGCCGAAGGCTCTCGAACTGCTTCCCGGGGCACGGCGTGTCATGCCGCCGCATGAATTCATCCTTGGTGCGCTCGACGATGAAATGGTCGGTCGAGAAGTTGCCATAGCGGCGCGGATCCATGCCGCGGGTGTTGATCGGTGTTTCGCCATGCACCATCCAGTCGGCCAGCACCTTGCCCGCACCGCCGCCCCAGGCCAGACCGATAGAGGAGCCGCACGAGAGCCAGACATTCGGCGCCCCCGACGGCCCCACCAGCATGCCGCCGTCCGGCGTATGGGTGATCGCCCCGCGCACCACACGTTTGATACCAAGCTCTGCCAGCACTGGCATCTTGTCGAACGCCACCATCAGGAAATCGCCGATGGAGTCGTAATCCGCCTCAAACAGCTCATTCTCGGCGGCCCAAGGCGCGCCATTCGGCATCTCCCAGACGGTGGGGCAGACATGGCCTTCGTAAATGCCGATCAGACCCGATTTCTGCTCCTGCCGGATATAGCCGCCATAGGCGTTGTCGCGCATCACCGGCAGTTCCGGGCGGTCCATGAACTCGGGCACGGTGTCCGTGACCAGATAGTGGTGCAAACAGCTAACCGAAGGGATCTTCAACCCGAACCACTCGCCCACCTGATTGGCGTAGGAGCCCGCGGCAATCACCACATGCTCAGCCAGCACATCGCCCTTTTCGGTGCGCAACAGCCACATATCCCCCTTGCGCGAGGCGCCCAGAACCTGGTTGCGCCGCTCGATCTTGGCGCCGCGCGCCCGGGTGGCGGCAGCCAGCGCCATGGTGACCGACGAGGGGTCAATATGGCCGTCCTCGAATGTCTGCACTGCCGCTTTGACGTTATCTACCTTGTAGAAGGGATTCACCTTGGCGATTTCTTCCGGGCCGACCAGCTCCATCGGCAGGTCCAGGAGCTTGCCAACCCCCATGATCGACTTCATCCAGTCGACCTCATCGTCGGTGGTGGCGATACGGAAGCCGCCGACCTCGTGCCAGCCGATGCTCTGGCCGGTTTCCTTCTCGACCCGCTTGTAGGTCTCGATCGAGGTCTTGTTGATCCAGCCCGCCAGACGGCTGCCCACCGCATGGGCGATCTGACCCGCGGCATGCCAGGTCGAGCCGGAAGTCAGCTCCGCCTTCTCAAACAGGATCGTATCGGTCCAGCCGTTCTCGGCCAGCTGGAACTGGGCGGCCACGCCCATGATGCCGCCGCCGATGATGGCGACCTGCGTGGTGCGGGTGGTGTCAGTCATGTGCAAACGCCTCTTTGGCGGGTTTCAGAGACGCCTTGGCGCCGTAGCGGGTGCAGGCGATTTCAACTTCGAAACCGCTCACAACGGTGTCTTTGGCAAGCTGGTCCAGCGGAGCGTCAATCATCGCCAAGGCAACCGAGCACCCGTATTTGTAGCTCCAAGCCGCCGAGGTGATCTGCCCCACGACGTTGCCATCGAAGTAGATCGGCTCATCATGGATCGGGAGCGCCTCCGGGCCGTCAAACAGGATCGAGACGATCCGGCGCTCCGGGCTGTGCTCCTGCAGCGCTTCCTCACCCACAAACCCGGTGCCAAAGGCGCAGAAGCTTCCCAGCCCTGCCTCATGCGGCGTGGTGCCGGGGCTGAGCTCGTGGCCAAAGGCCCGGAAACCGCTTTCGATCCGCAAGCTACCGCTGGCAAACAGCCCCGCGTGGCTGGCACCAGCCGCCACCAGCGCCTCATAGGCGGCCATCGCCATGTCGGCGGGGATGTAGAGCTCATAGCCCTCCTCGCCAGTGAAGCTAAGGCGCCCTGCCCAGCCGCGGGCCAGTCCGATCTCCACGGGGGCAAACTGGAAACGTTTCAGATCCGGCACCGGGCTGTTCGAAGTGGCTTGCAGCACCTCGCGCGCCTTGGCGCCCGCCAACCCGATGATCGCATAACCGCTGGTCACATCGGTGAATTCCACGCGGAACGCGCCCTTGGTCTCGCGCATCCGCTTCAGATCGCGCACGACCTCACCGGCACCCACGATCATCAGATAGGTGTCCTGCCCGTGCCGCTGCACGGTGATATCGCTCTCCACCCCGCCCTTGCGGTTCAGGATCTGGGTATAGGCGATGCGGCCTTCAGCGATGTCCATCTGCGCCGCGCACAGGTGGTTAAGGAAAGCGCAGGCATCCGGACCCTGCACCATGATCTTGCCAAAGGCGCTTTGGTCCAGGATCGCGGCGCCGTTGCGGCAGGCGTCGACCTCGCAGCCGACTTGCTCGCGCCAGGCTGGCACGCCGAAAGTCAGCGGCAGATGTGCGTCCTCCCCGCCGAAATGCACCGCGCGTTCCCAGCCGCCGCGGCTCTCGAACCGTGCCCCTGCGGCCACCAGCCCTGCATGAATGGGCGAGCGGCGCTGGCCCCGGGCGGTCTCCATCGAACGGCCTGGGAACGGGTTGTCGTAGTGCCGGCCCAGAACCTCGGGGATGCGGGCCTCCAAGGCGCCCAGCACATTCATCTCGGGGCTGAAGCGGCGGATATCGGCCTCGTTCAGCTCCATCGTTGGCTCACCGGCGATGATCCACTCCGCCATCGCCTTGCCCGCGCCGCCGGCCAGCGCGATACCGGTGGAGTTCATGCCGCCCATCAGGAACAGGCCCGGCACCTCGGGGCTTTCGCCCAGCATAAACTGGCTGTCGAGCGTAAAGCTTTCAGGGCCATTCAGCAGCATCCTCACCTCGGCCTTCTCCAGCGCCGGGATACGCCGCAGGGCGTTCTCCATCATCGGCATGAAGTGGTCCCAGTCCTCGTCCAGCAGATCAAACGAGAAATCTTTGGGCAGCCGGTCCAGAGGCAGACCTTTGGCATGGGGTTCGAAACAGCCGACCAGCAGGCCCTCGACGTCATCGCGGGCGTAGAGGAAGGCATCCTGATCGTTCAGCGTCGGCAAATGCGCGCCCTTGCCCAGCGCCTGCACTTCTTCCAAGGGTTTGGTCAGGATGTAGAAATGCTCGCAGGCATAAAGCGGCATATGCGCGCCCGCCATGGCGGCAACCTCGCGGGACCAGAGACCGCAGGCGATGACCACCTCATCGGCCTCGATCAGATGGTCGCCCACCTCGACGCCGGAAATCCGCCCGCCCCTCTTCTGCAAGCCAGTGACCGCCGTGTCCTCAAATATCTGCACGCCCCGCGCCCGCGCGCCCTTGGACAGCGCCAGAGCCACGTCCGAGGGGTTCACCCGGCCATCCGCAGGCGACCAGACCGCGCCGATCACATCGTCGGTTTCGATCAGCGGCCACAGCTCTTTGGCGCGAGAGGCATCCACAACCTCGGCCTCCAGTCCGAAGGCGCGGCCCAGTGAGACCTGGCGCTTGATGTTGGTCAGCCGGTCCTCGTTGGTGGCCAGGGTCAGCGAGCCGGTCTGGGTCCAGCCGGTGGCCTGGCCGGTCTCCACTTCCAGCTCGCCATAAAGGTCGATCGAGTAATTGATCAGCTTTGTCAGCGTTGCCGAGGGCCGCAGGCGGCGTACCAGCCCGGCAGCATGCCAGGTCGTGCCGGAGGTCAGTTTCGAGCGTTCCAGCACCACGATATCCTTCCGCCCTTCGCGGGCCAGGTGATAGGCGATGGAACAGCCGATGACGCCGCCGCCGATGATGACGGTGCGCGCGTGGGAGGGGAGGCTCATTGAATTACTCCGTCACGGATGAGCGCGGAAATGGTGCCGCGGAAATGCTCCACGGCCTCGTCGATCAGGTCAGGCGTATGCGGCAGGCCGGTCACACAGGAGGTGAAGGACATGAAATCCACGCCGCGCGCCAGCAGACCGTCGCGCAGGCCTTTGACGATGGCGGGCGGAGTCTTACGGATGGCGGCCGCGTCCAGCCCATCAATCGAGGTGCCGCCGAAATAGAGATGGCAGGTGGAGCTGTCGCCATAGGCCAGCGCCTGCACGTCCTGGTCGCGGAACACCGCATTGAAACCATCCCGCAGCCGCGCGGCCATGGCATCGGCATGGGCTTGCACATCGCCGGTGGAGAGGATCTCCATTGCCTTGATCGCACCCGCGGCCACCATCGGGGCCGCGTTGAAAGTGCCCTTGTGGCTGACCGGAGGCGACAGCCCGTCACGGGTCTCAGCCGGGCTCAACAGCTCCATGATTTCGGCCTTGCCCACCACGGCACCGCCGGGCAGACCGCCGGTCACGACTTTGGCGAGCGTTGTCAGGTCCGGCACCACACCATCGCGGGCTTGCCGCCCGCCGGGCGACCAGCGCAGCCCGGTGATCACCTCGTCAAAGATCAGCACATGGCCGCTTTGATCCGCCAGCGTGCGGATGCCCTGCAGGAACCTCTCGGGCAGCGGTACCGAGCCATAATTGGCGCCCGAAGCCTCTACAAACACGGTGCCGATCTGCGGGTCGCTGTCCAGCAGCGCGGCGATGGCCTCCAAATCCGGCGGCGCCACCACGGTCAGGTCGCTGACCGCCTGCGGCACCCCCAGCGAGGGCGCGGTATTGGCGCCCGGCTTGGCGCCTTTTATCAGCATGTCGTGCCATCCGTGGAAATGCCCGTCGATGCGCAGCACCTTGTCGCGCCCCGAATGCGCCCGGCCCAGCCGCAGCGCCAGCATGGTGGACTCGGTGCCCGAGCCGGTGAAGCGCACGCGTTCAGCGGACGGGAACAGGCGGTTCAGCCACTCGGCCCATTCCACCTCCAGCGGGTGGCAGTCGCCGGTATAGGGCATCTGCTGCATCTGGGCGGCGACGGCCTCGGCCACTTCAGGATGGGCATGGCCCAGGATCTGGCTGGCCGCGCCCAGCTTGAAGTCGATATAGCGCTTGCCGTCCGCATCCCATTTCTCGGCGCCCTTGGCGCGGGTGAAATAGATCGGATGCGGGGTCTTGTAGCGCAGCTCGTGGCTGACCCCGCCCGGCATGACAAGGCGTGCGCGTTCAGCGAGGGATTGGCTGGTGTTCATGCCCGCTCCTAGTGGTTCAAAACGATGGATTTGATGGCGCAATAGGCGCTGAGGCCCGCGAGTCCCTTTTCGCGGCCAATGCCGCTTTCCTTGACGCCGCCAAAGGGAAGGGTGTCGCCGCCCTTGAGGAAGCCGTTGACAAACACCTGCCCCGCCTCTGCCTTGCGGGCAAAGCGCATGGCTTGGGTGGTGTCCGCGGTGTAGATCCCGGCAACAAGGCCGAAAGCGGTGCCGTTTGCCAGCTCCAGGGCCTCCTCGGCAGACCGGCAGGTCTGGGTCACGAGCACCGGGCCAAAGACCTCCTGCTGGGCGATCTCGGCCTCTGCCGGGACACCGGCAAAGATGGTGGGTGCATAAAAGTAGCCATTTGGCAGGCCTTCCGGGCAGGCCATATGGCCGCCGGTGACGCAATTCAAACCCTCAACCTTGGCGCGGGAGACAAATCCCTGCACCCGTTCCAGTTGGCTGGCAGAGATCAAAGGCCCCAGATCCGGGTCGTCCAGTCCGTGGCCGATGCTCATCGCCTTGGCCTTGGCGATCACCTTTTCGACCAACGCGTCATGCACCGTGGCCTCACAGATCAGCCGGGCGCCTGCGGCGCAGACCTGGCCTGCGTTGAAGAATATCCCGCGGGCCACGCCTGCGGCGGCGGCGTCCAGGTCCGCATCCGCCAGCACCACCACCGGGGACTTGCCACCCAGCTCCAGCGTGGTGCCGGCAACAGGCTTGGAGGCGGACTGCATGATCTTGCGCCCGGTCGCGGTGGAGCCGGTGAAGGTCACATGCGCCACGTCCTTGTGGCTGGCCAGTGCCTCGCCGATGTCGCCTGCGCCGGTTACAACATTGAACACTCCGGCGGGCAGATCCGCCTGAGATGCCAGCTCGGCGGTCAGGATGGTTGTGAGCGGCGTCAGCTCCGAGGGTTTGGCAACAACGGTGGCGCCTGCGGCCAAGGCCGGAGCCGCGCCGCGTGCAAGTGTTGAGATCGGGTAGTTCCACGGCAGAATATGCGCCGTGACACCGATTGGCTCCAGCACCGTAAAGGCGGTCTGGTCCGGACCCAGCGGGATGCTCTCGCCATTCAGCTTGTCGCAGGCGCCAGCGTAGAAACGGAAGTATTCCGCCGCGCGGCCGACGTCGCGCTTGGCCTGGCTGATGGGCTTGCCTGCGTTCAGGCTCTCAACAGCCGCCAGCCGGTCCGCGTTTTTCTCCAGAAGCTCCGCAAGCCGGAAAAGCACCCTGGCCCGGTCTGCCGGAGGTGTATCCGCCCAGCGCGGCAGCGCCGCCTTGGCACTGGCAACCGCTTGCTCCACCTGGCCGGCGTCCGCGTCCGAAACCTCAGCAAAACCCCGTCCCAACGCCGGATCAATCAAGCTGCGCGCAGCACCCGATCCGGCCTGTCCCGCGCCGTCGATCCAGCAATGCGGAATGCGGTCCAGCTGCCGGGGGTAAAGCGGATGATCCTGCATCACGCCCGCCCGATCTGCTGGCGGCTGAGGCAGATGTTGAACCGCTCGCGCAGCTCCAAATCCTTGTCGTCTGCGATATGGCCAGGAAAATGCCCGGCCAGCAGCTCCCGCGCCTTGTTCTTGGCCACATCGCCGATGGGGCGCGAGCCCTGCTCCTCCCACTCCCGCGGGGTTTGACGGTCGCCGAAATGCGGATAGAAGTAGTCGGACTTCATCCGGCTGAAGGTGTGGCGGTGACCCAGGTAATGCCCCTCGCCGCGGCAGACCTCGGCAATCACCTCAGCACCGATGTTCTCGGAATTCACCTCCACCCCGCGCAAGGTCCGCAAGATGTTGCCGATCATGTCGTTGTCGACCACATAGGCCTCCAGCGACACGCCCAGCAGGCTCGCCTGCATACCGCAGGCCTGGGTGATCAGATTGGAACCAGCGTGCGCAGCCGTGGATACTGCCAGGTTCTTTTCGCTGCCATATTGCGCATCCAGCGTCTTGGAGTCGGTAATGCCGGCAATCGAGGTAACAGGCAGATTGTAGAACCGGCCCATCTGCGCCGCTGCTGCCATCAGGATCGCCTGCTCGCCGCCGCCTGCGCACATAGAGCCGGTGCGCAGATCGGCGATCAGCGGCTTGGCGCCATAGATCGCGGCCACATTCGGGTCGACCAGCCGGGCAAACACGAGCCCGGCAATGGTTTCCGCCACCGCCTGCACCAGTGAGCCTGCAATGGTGGCCGGGCTGGTGGCGCCGGCCTGGCCTGCCGAGATCAGCTGCACCGGGAAGCCTGCCTGCACCGCGGCTTCCAGGGTGTCCAGTGCTTCTTCGGCAAAGCGCATCGGCGGCACCACATGGCAGACCATCACAGTCAGGAACGGGCGCGCGCGAAAGGCTTCCTCAGACCCGGCCAGCGCGTAGCACATGTCTGCCAGCTGCTGCACGTTCTCAGGCTCGGAGACCGACACCGACACATGTTTGGAGGTGCCCATCAGGCAGGCATAGGCGGTGTTCAGGTCCATATCCGCCACATTCTCGATGTCACGGGCGACCACCGAACGGCTGAAATGGTGGATATTCTCCATCGCGTCGCAAATCCGCGCGGCGTCATAGAGATCCTGCAGCGTGCCGTCCCGATAGCGCCCGTCCTCAAGGTCGAACACCCCAGGCGCCCCGCCGCCGGAGCTCATGTGGACGCGTTTGCCGGACAGATCCAGGTCATGGCGCGGGTCCTGGCCATAGAGCACCACATCGCGGCGGGCTTCCTCAACGGTTTTCAGAACCAGATCGCGCGGGAACAGCAGGCGCTTGTCCTCGGTATAGCTGCCGCCTGCCGCACAGACCTTCTCGATCATCGAGGATGTTGCCTGGCTCAGACCCAGCGTTTCCAGCAGCGACAGAACCGCCTCGTTGACCTCGGCCTCATCGGCATCGCTCAGCGGCCGGAACCGGCCGCCCTCGATGCCGCCCCATACCGGCGGGTTGTCTTCTGCCGGTGCGCTTTCGGCTTCGATCCGGGCTTCTCTGCCGCGGCGGCGCGATCTTGCAGCCATGATGTTCCCCTGACGGACTTGCTTTGCGCAAAGGCTACGCAGGGGCGGCGGGCGGCACAAAAACAAGTTTCTCTTGCTACTGATGAGAAAAACTCATTTAAATCCGGCATGGCCAATCTACCCTCCCTCCCCGCCTTGCG
The DNA here is from genome assembly GCF_000813745.1 of Leisingera sp. ANG-M1. Taxonomy (GTDB): domain Bacteria; phylum Pseudomonadota; class Alphaproteobacteria; order Rhodobacterales; family Rhodobacteraceae; genus Leisingera. The sequence continues at coordinate 15,092 of NZ_JWLC01000041.1, forward strand.
CGCCTTCGAAGCCGCCGCCCGCCTCGGCAGCTTCCGCGCCGCGGCGGAGGCAATCAACGTCTCGCCCACTGCAGTCAGCCACCATATCCGCGGGCTGGAGGCATATCTGAACATTCAGCTGTTCACCCGCGACGGCCGCCAAGTGCATCTGACCGATGAAGGCGCGCGGCTGGCAGACGGCACGGCCAAGGCGTTCCGGATCCTGGAGGCAACGGTGGATTCCGTTGCCCGCTGGCCGGAAAAGACCACTGTCCGCATAGCTCTGGGCCCCAGCTTCGCCACCCGCTGGCTGCTGCCGCGTTTTGGCGATTTCTGCGCCAAGTTTCCGGATGTGGAACTGAAACTGGTACAGACCCCGCTGTTGGTCTCGCCGCAGAATGTGGATGCGGATATCTTCATCACCTGGGGCGACGGCCGCTTTCCCGGCATGATCTCGGAGCCGCTGGTCAGTGTGCTTTCGGCACCGGTGGCCAGCCCCGCACTGCTGCAGCGGCTAGGCCACCCGCAGTCGCCTGCAGACCTGAAACGCTTTCCGCTGATCCACCAGCGCGATACCCTGGGCTGGAACGCCTGGTTCATGGAGGCGGGGGTCAGCCTGAACGGGCCCCTGCCCGGTCCGGTCATCGAAGACACCAATGTGGTGCTGCAGGCTGCCGCCGCCGGGCAAGGCATCGTAATGGGGTGGATCCCGCTGATCGACACCGATCTGGAAAGCGGGGTGCTGGTGCAGCTGTTCGACACCACCGTCAGCGAAAACCGCGCCTATTACCTGGTCCGGCCCGAGTCCGGTCCGAATGAAGGGATCACCGGCGAAATCTGCGACTGGCTGCTTGCCCAGGCCTCTCCGGCAGCGGCAGCTTGACCCCGAGGTTCAAGATCTGGACAGCACCGGAAAATGCGCCAGCAGCGAGGCCTTGGCTTCCAGAACATGCGCCCGGGTCAGATCCGCAGCGCGGCGGGCATCGCCAGCTTCACAGGCTGCCAGTATTTCCAGATGCTCGCGCTCGGCCCGGGCCATGCCGTCACTCATCACCAGCTGCGCCCGGATATAGCGGTCGATCCGGTCCATCGCCCCGCGTGCTGCTTCGCGGTGGAAACTCAGCGTGCTGGCACTGTAAAGCGCCCCATGGAATTCCCGGTTCAGGACGCCCCACTCCATCGGGTTCTTGCAACCGGCAAAGGCCTCGCATTTCTGCCGCGCCTGCGCCAGCAGCTCCGGCCCCATCCGCGGCACCGCATCGCGGATGATCTCCGGCTCCAGCAGCGCTCGGAAATCGAAGATCTCCGCCGCCTCATCCGCTGACAGCCCGGCCACCACCGCGCCCTTGAAGCGCTGGGTCTTGACCAGCCCGTATTCCTCCAGCCGCGAGATCGCCTCGCGCACCGGAATCCGGCTGGTGTCGAAGCGGCGCGCGATCTCCTCCTGCCGCAGAGGTTCGCCCTCCTCCAGCCGCCCGTCGATGATCGCCTGGCGCAAAGCCTCGAACACAGCAGCCGATGCCGAGGCCGCTTTGGAGATATCAACCGGATCCAGATTCATTGCGCAGCTCTCCTTTGCCACAGGTCTATTGGAACCTGACCGGGCAGGAAAGCGGACCGGATAGGAAATTCAGGCAGCCGGCAAAGCGGTCACACCTCCAGCGAGACCCACAGCACCTTGGCGTCTTCCTCGCTGACCGACACGCAGCCATGCCCCATGCCGCTGTCATAATAGACTGAATCCCCCGGACCCATGCGCAAAGGCCGGTAGTGCTCAGTGTAAAGGATCAACTCGCCGCTGAGGACAAACATGAACTCCTCGCCGCGGTGGCGGACCCAATTGTCGAATTCGGTCACATCCCGCGCCTTGATGGTGCTGATATAAGGCACCATGCGCTTGCTGGTCAGTTCGCTGCACAGAAGCTCATGATCATAGGTCGAGGTTTCCTTGTGCTCGCCCAGGCCGGTGCGGGTGAAGTCGCGCCGCCCGGTGACGCCGCTTTGCCCCGACTGAACAAACAGCTGCGGCGTTTCCAGCTCCAGCGTCTGCATCAGGCGGCGGATGATCTCGAAACTGGGACGGGTCTGATTGTTCTCGATCTTCGACAAAGTAGACCGGCCGATGGCCGCGGCCCTAGCCGCTTCCTCCAGTGTCAGACCCTTTTCCTTGCGGGCGTCGCGAATCATTTTTCCAAGGATTTCGCCGTCCGGAGCCTCCATGGCCTCGGGACCCAGTCCTGTTTCCTCTGAGGGAATTGGTTCCATTTGCGTGAATTCTCCTGTGCTGAAAACAGCTTAGCTTTGATGTATCTGCGGGTCAAAATTTCCATCACAGTACTTTTTGTTTGCAAGAGGGAAAAAGTTTCCTATAGGAGACGCAACGTCGTATACGGCAGCATACGTGCCGGTCCTGGACCGCATTTCGGAGGAGAAACCAAATGAGCGCTTATGATCTGATCGTGATTGGGGCCGGACCGGGCGGTTATGTCGCAGCAATCCGCGCTGCGCAGCTGGGCCTGAAGGTCGCCTGTGTCGAAGGCCGCGGCTCTCTGGGCGGCACCTGCCTCAACGTTGGCTGCATCCCCTCCAAGGCCCTGCTGACCTCCTCGGGCAAATATGCCGAACTCTCCCATCTCTCCTCGCATGGCATTTCGGCCGGGGAGGTCAGCCTGGACCTGGGCGCAATGATGGCGCGCAAGGACAAGATTGTCGGCGACCTGACCAAGGGCATCGCCTTCCTGTTCAAGAAGAACGGCGTCGACCACATCGAAGGCTGGGCCAGCATCCCGGCCCCCGGCCAGGTGCAGGTGGGCGGCGACACCTACACTGCAAAGAACATCCTCATCGCCACCGGATCGGAACCCAGCCTCCTCCCCGGCGTGGAGACCGACGAGGTGGACGTGCTGAGCAGCACCGGTGCGCTGGCTCTTGAAGCCGCGCCAGAGCATCTGGTGGTGATCGGCGCCGGCGTGATCGGGCTTGAACTTGGTCAGGTCTGGTCACGCCTCGGATCCAAGGTGACGGTTGTGGAATACCTCGACCGCATCCTGCCCGGCATCGACGGCGAGATTGCCAAGCTGTCCCAGCGGGCTCTGTCCAAGCGTGGGCTGAAGTTCCAGCTGGGCCGGGCACTGAAGACCATTGAAAAAGGCGAAAACGGCCTGACTCTGACCCTCGACCGGGTTGGCAAGGACAAGGAAGAGCAGATCGAAGCCGATAAGGTGCTGATCGCCATTGGCCGCCGCCCGGTGACGAAAGGCCTGGGCCTGGAAGAGCTCGGCGTCTCCATCAACGCCCGCGGCTTCATCGAAGTCGACGAAACCTTCCAGACCTCTGTCCCTGGCATCTTTGCCATTGGCGACTGCGTGCCCGGCCCGATGCTGGCGCACAAGGCCGAGGAAGACGGCGTCGCTTGCGTGGAAATCATGGCGGGCGAGCACGGCCATGTGGATTACAACACCGTGCCCGGCGTGGTCTACACCGACCCCGAGGTTGCCTCTGTCGGCTTGACCGAAGAAGCGCTGAAAGAGGCGGGCACCGATTACATCTCTGGCAAGTTTGCCTTCATGGCCAACTCCCGTGCGCGTTCGATTGGCGAGACCGATGGCGCCGTCAAAGTGCTGGCCACGCCCGAGGGCAAGATCCTCGGCGCCCATATCTGCGGCGCGCATGGCGGTGATTTAATTGCAGAATTGGTGCTAGCGATGACCAAAGGTGCTACCATCGAGGAGGTTGCACGGACCTGTCACGCGCACCCTGCGATGGGTGAGGCGGTGAAAGAAGCCTGCCTCGACGCGCTTGGCCGTGCCATCCACGCCTGATCTGGAGGGACCTGCCAGATGACGATCCAGCTAAGACCCCGTCACCCGGAAAAGGCCCACAAGGCCGACAGCGCCATCCCGCGCAAACCGCGGTGGATCCGCAAGAAGAAGATCGAAAGCGCCGAATACTACGAAACCCGCAAGCTGATGCGGGAGCATGATCTGGCGACCGTCTGCGAAGAGGCCGCCTGCCCCAACATCGGCGAATGCTGGTCCAAGCGCCATGCCACGATGATGATCATGGGCGAGGTCTGCACCCGCGGCTGCTCCTTCTGCAACGTGACCACCGGCAAGCCGGACACGCTGGACGCGTTTGAACCGGGCCGGGTCGCGGCAGCGGTCAAGAAACTGGGCCTGCGCCACGTGGTGATCACCTCTGTCGACCGGGACGATCTGGAGGACGGCGGCGCCGAACACATCGCCCAGACCATCCGCGCCACCCGCCACCAGAACCCCGGCACCACCATCGAGGTGCTGACCCCGGACTTTCTGGGCAAGGGCGCAGCCGCTGACGCGGTATTCGAAGCTGCTCCCGACGTTTTCAACCACAATCTGGAAACCGTGCCGCGGCTTTACCCGCGTGTGCGCCCCGGCGCGCGCTACTATACCTCGCTGCGGCTGCTGGACGACGCCAAACGCGCCAACCCGCAGCTGTTCACCAAGTCCGGCATCATGGTCGGCCTCGGCGAGACCCTCGACGACGTGCGCCAGGTGATGGACGACCTGCGCGCCGCACAAGTCGATTTCCTGACCGTGGGCCAATACCTGCAGCCCACCCCCAAACACCACCCGATCGACCGTTTCTGGTCGCCGGAAGAATTCGAGCAGCTGGAACAAATCGCCCGCGCAAAAGGGTTCCTGCACGTGTCGGCGACGCCGCTGACCCGTTCATCGTTCCACGCGGATGAAGATTTTGCCGCCCTGAAAGAGGCCCGTCAGATGGCCTTGGCAAAGGGCATTTAACCTTAACGCAAGCGGGAGGAGACCCATGGAAGCGTTAAACACAGCAGTAGGCTGGCTAAATGGTATCGTGTGGGGCGTACCCATGCTCATCATGATACTTGGTGTCGGCTTTTTCCTGCAGGTCGGCCTGAAGTTCATGCCGATCATGAAACTGGGCGTGGGCTTCGGCCTGCTGTTCAAGGGCCGTGAAGGCCAGGGCGAAGGCCAGATCAGCCCGTTCAACGCGCTGATGACGGCTCTGTCGGCCACCATCGGTACCGGGAACATCGCAGGTGTAGCCACCGCGGTCTTCCTTGGCGGCCCCGGCGCGCTGTTCTGGATGTGGATGACCGCGCTGGTCGGCATGGCCACCAAATACTCCGAAGCCGTCTGTGCCGTGAAATTCCGCGAGCGGGACGAACAGGGCAACTATGTCGGCGGCCCGATGTACTACATCAAAAACGGCCTCGGCGCGAAATGGGCCTGGCTGGGCGTTGCCTTTGCCCTGTTCGGCGCAATCGCAGCCTTCGGCATCGGCAACGGTGTGCAGGCAAACGGTGTGGCGCAGGTTCTGGAAACCAACTTCGGCTTCAACCCCTCGGTCACCGGTATTGTCCTGATGGTTCTGACCGGCGCCGTGATCCTGGGCGGCATCACCCGCATCGGCGCGGTGGCTGGTAAGCTGGTGCCGTTCATGGCTGTCAGCTACATCATCGCCGGCCTGATCGTGCTGGTGATCAATGCAGATGCCATCGGCACCGCAATCGGCCTGGTTTTCACCCATGCCTTCACCCCGTCGGCAGCCGAAGGCGGCTTTGCCGGTGCAGCAGTCTGGGCAGCCATCCGCTTTGGTGTGGCCCGCGGCGTGTTCTCGAACGAAGCAGGCCTGGGTTCCGCTCCGATCGCCCACGCGGCAGCCGAGACCAAAGGTCCGGTCAACCAGGGCCTGATCGCAATGCTGGGCACCTTCATCGACACCATCATCGTGTGCTCGATCACCGGTCTGGCAATCATCGCCTCCGGCGCCTGGACCTCGGGTGAAAGCGGCGCGGCCCTGACCTCGCTGGCGTTCGAAACCTCGCTGCCCGGCTTCGGCGGCTACCTGATCGCCATTGCGCTGTCGATCTTTGCCTTCACCACCATCCTGGGCTGGTCCTACTATGGTGAGAAATGCGTCGGCTACCTGCTGGGTGCCAAGGTCCTGATCGGCTACCGCATTCTGTGGATCGTCGCGATCTACTTCGGTGCCACCGCCGACCTCGGCTTCATCTGGCTGCTGGCGGATACGCTGAACGCGATGATGGCCATCCCGAACCTGATCGCCCTCGCGCTGCTGAGCCCGATCGTCTTCAAAGTGACGAAAGAGTTCTTTGCAACCGGAGGTAAATCGGAAGAAGCTGGCACTGCCGCTGAATAATAAACCCGCGGAGGGCGCCACCGCGCCCTCCCACCCCAAATCCAACCAATTCAAAGGCTGCACAGGATGACCGACGCACCCAAACGCACCCCGCTTTATGACCTGCACGTCGAGCTTGGCGGCAAGATGGTCGATTTCGCCGGCTGGGAAATGCCGGTGCAGTATCCCATGGGCATCATGGGCGAGCACAAGCAGTGCCGCGAGAAGGCCGCGCTGTTTGATGTCTCCCACATGGGCCAGGTGATCCTGCGCGGCGACAACGTGGGCGAGAAGCTGGAAACGCTCTGCCCGCAGGCCTATGCCACCCTGAAGGAAGGCAAGGCCCGCTACGGCTTCTTCACCAACGAAGACGGCGGCATCATGGACGACCTGATCGTCTCCAATGCAGGCGACCACTACTTTGTGGTGGTGAACGCAGCACTTCGCCACCAGGACATCCCGCATATGCAGGCAAACCTGGACGGCGTCGAAGTGACCGAGATCTTCGACCGCGCGCTGGTTGCCGTGCAAGGCCCCAAGGCCGAAGACGTGGTGGGCGAACTGTGCCCCGCTGCCCGTGACCTGAAGTTCATGGAAACCACCGTCGCCGAAATCGGCGGTGTAGAATGCCGCATCTCGCGCCTAGGCTACACCGGAGAAGACGGCTACGAGATCTCAATCCCTGAAGCGGACGCGATCCGCGTGTCCAAACTGTTCCTGGCCCATGACGACTGCCAGCCCGCAGGCCTCGGCGCCCGCGACTCCCTGCGTCTGGAGGCCGGTCTCTGCCTCTATGGCAACGACATCGACCAGTCGACCTCGCCCATCGAGGCGTCGCTCTCCTGGGCAATCCAGAAGCGCCGCAAGGAAGAAGGCGGCTTCCCGGGTGCTGCCCGCGTGCAAAAAGAACTGGCTGAAGGCGCTGCCAAGAAGCTGGTCGGCATCAAGCCCGAAGGCCGCGCGCCGGCCCGCCAGGGCGTGGAAGTGCAATGCGCCGAAGGCAATACGATCGGCGCCATCACCTCGGGCAGCTTCGGCCCCACCGTCGGCAGCCCGGTTGCCATGGGCTACGTGTCCGCAGGCCACGGCGAACCCGGCGAGAAAGTGAACCTCATCATCCGCGGCAAGGCGCAGCCGGCTGAGATCGTCGCCCTGCCCTTCGTCACCCAGAACTACAAACGCTAAGACATCATCAGGAGAGTCAAAATGGCCACCTATTACTCCGAAGACCACGAGTGGATCACCGTTGAAGGCGACACCGCAACCCTGGGCATTACCCAGCACGCGGCTGACCAGCTGGGCGAAGTTGTCTTCGTCGAGCAGCGCGAAGCCGGCGACGAGTTCGAAAAAGGCGGCGAGATCGGCGTCATCGAATCCGTGAAGGCCGCGTCCGAAATCTACGCGCCGCTGGACGGCGAAGTGATCGAGGCGAACGAGGCCCTGGCCGACAACCCCGGCGCCCTGAACGAAAGCCCGGAAGGCGACGCCTGGATCTACAAGATCAAGATCGCAGACACTTCCCAGCTGGACGATCTGATGGATCTGGACGGCTACAAAGCCCTGATCGGCTAAGCCCCCCGCGGATCCGCCGCTGCTTGCCCGGATCCGCTCTTCATCTGGCTAAAAATATCCCCGCCGGAGGCTCCCGAACTTCCGGCCGGGCGTGACCTTCAGACAGGAGCGCTTGTAAATGGCCTTCAAACTCACCGATTACGAAGCCTATGACTTCGCCAACCGGCGCCACATCGGCCCCTCCCCTCGCGAGATGGCCGACATGCTGCAGGTGATCGGCTTCAAAACCCTGGATCAGCTGATCGACGCCACCGTGCCGCCCGCCATCCGCCAGAAAGAGGCGCTGGACTGGGGCCCGGCGATGACCGAGCGCGACGCGCTTTACCACATGAAAGAGGTCGCCTCGAAGAACAAGGTTCTGACCTCGCTGATCGGCCAGGGCTATTACGGCACCACCACCCCGGCGCCGATCCTGCGCAACATCATGGAAAACCCGGCCTGGTACACCGCCTATACCCCCTACCAGCCGGAAATCTCCCAGGGCCGCCTCGAAGCGCTGCTGAACTTCCAGACCATGGTCAGCGACCTCACTGGCATGGATATCGCCAACGCGTCGCTTTTGGACGAAGCCACCGCGGCTGCCGAAGCCATGGCGATGGCCAAGCGCTCGGGCCGTTCCAAGGCCAACAACGCGGCCTTCTTTGTCGACCAGAACTGCCACCCGCAGACCATCGCAGTGATCAAGACCCGCGCCGAACCTCTGGGGATCGAGGTGGTGACGGGCGACCCGGATACCATGGATGCCGACGCCGTCTTCGGCGCGATCTTCCAGTATCCGGGTACTTACGGCCATGTGCGCGACTTCACCAGCCAGATCGCCGCGCTGCATGAAAACAAGGCCATCGCCATTGTCGCCGCTGACATCCTGTCGCTGGCGCTGCTGAAATCGCCCGGCGAGATGGGTGCCGATATTGCCATCGGCTCGACCCAGCGTTTTGGCGTTCCGATGGGTTATGGCGGCCCGCACGCCGCCTATATGGCAACCACCGACAAGCTGAAGCGCGCCATGCCCGGCCGCATCATCGGTGTCTCCATCGACGCCCGCGGCAACAAGGCCTACCGCCTGGCCCTGCAGACCCGCGAGCAGCACATCCGCCGCGAAAAGGCAAACTCCAACGTCTGCACCGCCCAGGCGCTGCTGGCGGTGATGGCCTCCATGTACGCGGTCTACCACGGCCCCGACGGCATCAAGGCGATTGCCCAGTCGGTGCACCGCAAGACCTCGCGCCTGGCCGCCGGCCTGGAAGAGAACGGCTTCAAGGTGCAGCCGGAAGTCTTCTTCGACACCATCACCGTTGAGGTCGGCCCGCTACAGAAAACCGTGATGGAAGCGGCGGTTGCCCGCGGTGTCAACCTGCGCAAGATCGGCGAGACCCATGTCGGCATCTCGCTGGACGAGCAGACCCGCCCGGAAACCATCGAGGCCGTCTGGGGCGCCTTCGGCATCGACAAGAAGGACGACAGCCAGGCCAACCGCGCCTACCGCCTGCCCGACTACGCGCTGCGTGAAAGCGAGTATCTGACCCACCCGATCTTCCACAAGAACCGGGCGGAAGCAGAAATCACCCGCTACATGCGCCGCCTGGCCGACCGCGACCTGGCGCTGGACCGCGCGATGATCCCGCTTGGCTCCTGCACCATGAAGCTGAACGCGACCATCGAAATGATCCCGGTCACCTGGCCGGAATTCGGCAACCTGCACCCCTTCTGCCCGGAAGACCAGGCGCAGGGCTACCACCAGATGATCGCCGATCTGAACGACAAGCTCTGCCAGATCACCGGCTATGACGCGATCTCCCAGCAGCCGAACTCCGGCGCCCAGGGCGAATACGCAGGCCTCTTGACCATCCGCAACTACCACGCGTCGCGCGGCGAAGCGCACCGCAACATCTGCCTGATCCCGACCTCTGCGCACGGCACCAATCCGGCGTCGGCACAGATGGTGGGCTACAAGGTTGTTCCGGTGAAATCGGATGACAGCGGCAACATCGACGTCGCCGACTTCCGCGAGAAGGCCGAGAAGCACTCCTCCGATCTTGCAGCCTGCATGATCACCTACCCGTCGACCCACGGCGTGTTCGAGGAAACCGTGCAGGAAGTCTGCCAGATCACCCATGATCACGGCGGCCAGGTCTATATCGACGGCGCCAACATGAACGCCATGGTGGGCCTCGCCCAGCCGGGCAAGATCGGCGGCGACGTTTCGCACCTGAACCTGCACAAGACGTTCTGCATTCCGCACGGCGGCGGCGGCCCCGGCATGGGTCCGATCGGCGTCAAGGCGCACCTGGCCGAGCACCTGCCGGGCCACCCGGAATACGGCACCGCCGTAGGCCCGGTGTCGGCGGCTCCGTTCGGCTCGCCCTCGATCCTGCCGGTCAGCTGGGCCTACTGCCTGCTGATGGGCGGCGAAGGCCTGACCCAGGCGACCAAGGTTGCGATCCTGAACGCCAACTACATCGCCGCGCGCCTGAAGGACGGATACAAGATCCTCTACACCTCGGAAACCGGCCGTGTTGCACATGAGTGCATCCTCGACACCCGTCCGCTCGCCGATGAAGGCAACGTCACCGTTGACGACATCGCCAAGCGCCTGGTCGACTCGGGCTTCCACGCCCCGACCATGTCCTGGCCGGTGGCCGGCACGCTGATGGTGGAGCCGACCGAATCCGAGCCCAAGGATGAGCTGGACCGCTTCTGCGACGCCATGCTGTCAATCCGCTCGGAAGCGCAGGACATCATCGACGGCAAGATCGACGCCGACAACAACCCGCTCAAGCACGCGCCGCACACGGTGCGCGACCTGGTCGGCGAATGGGACCGTCCCTACAGCCGTGAGCAGGCCTGCTTCCCGCCGGGCAACCTCGGCGTCGACAAATACTGGCCGGCTGTGAACCGGGTCGACAACGCCTATGGCGACCGTCACCTGATCTGCACCTGCCCGCCGATGTCGGACTACGAAGAAGACTAAGCCTGAACCTCAGGCCTCCTGCCCCGCCGGGTTTACCGGCGGGGCACCCCGGCAGCCCCGCGCGGCTGCAGCCCCCGCATGACCCGCTCAGAGGAGAGAATGATGTCCCGTCTCGAACCGCTGACCGTGCCAGCTACCCAGCAATCCGCTGACAGTGCGGCACACGCCCGCTTTCATGATGTTGAAGTCATCCTGCCGCAGACCGAGCCGCCTGCCTCGGCCCAGATGATCTGCGATGTGTTCCGCGCCGCCAATGACCTGTTTCCCGACAGCGGTTACCGTATCGGCGTGCGCAACCTGGCCTCATCCATGCGCACAGCCCCCGCAGGCTGGAAGCCGCATACCGTGATTTTCCTTGGCGGCATCGCCAGCCGCTGGACCCCCAACGCCGGCGAGAAAGCCAGCCTGCAGCGGATCTGCCGCCAGGCGCAGCGCTGCCTGTTTGCCGGCAGCGCTATTTTCCTGCTGCCCGAAACCGGCCTGCAGGCCGAATTCGAAACCGCTGTCCACTCGAACTTCACCGCCGCTGCCCAGGAAGAGCAGCTCGCCTGCGCCCCCGCTGGCACGCTGACCACCGCCTCTGGCCGCATCAGCACGGCGATCAGCAGCTTCGCAGCTCTGCGCTTGCTGGTTGATTTCCTGCGCAACGACCGCGGCCCCTTCATCGCTGATGCGGTCTGCGACTATCTCGGCCTCGCCTTGGGCCCCGCCGCAGAACAATCCAAGGTCTCGCTGCAGCTTCGCCAGGCCGCAGGCGGCGACGCACTGGTGGTCAAGATCCTCGACCTGATGCAGCGCAACATCGAAGAGCCGCTGCTGATCCGCGACATTGCCCAGCAGGCCGGCGTCTCGCCCCGCAAGCTGGAGCGCCGCTTCCAGCAGAAGGCCCGCACCAGCCCGCTGACCGCCTACCGCAAGCTGCGGATCGAAAAGGCCCGCCAGTTGCTGCTGCACACCACCCTGCCGCTGGCCGAAATTGTTGCCGCCACCGGTTTCGGCTCGCGCAGCAATCTGACGGAATGGTTCAAGCGTGAATACAAGACCAGCCCGCAGGCTTTCCGCAAGCAGTATTACGCCGACCGGAACCTGGCTGGCTCTCCTGCCTGAGCAGGAGGCTGCTTCACCAAATGAAAAA
>NZ_JWLC01000042.1 GCF_000813745.1 Leisingera sp. ANG-M1
GCCGGCATTTCCTGACACGATTGCCTTGCATATGTCATTCATGTGTGCGGGTCCGGGTTTTTGGCGGTTTTCGGTTGAGAGGGTCACGGCGCGGAGGCGGCTGATGCGGCCGTTGAGGCGCTGGGTGATTTCCCAGGCGACGTTGTGGCCTGCGCCGCCGAAGATGAGGCGGTAGAACTCGGTTGCGGCAGCCAGCATGGGGCCGGGGAGGCCGTCGGCCACGGCGGTTTGCAGATCCTCTAGCGCGGCGTTGAGCGCGGCGGCCAGCTCCGGCGTCATGTTGCGGGCGCATTCGGCGGCGGCGGCGGTCTCGAGCATCTGGCGGATGTCGTAGATCTGGCGGGCGTCGTCCCAGCTGAGCCGGGCCACGATCGGGCCCTTGCCGGGCAGGATTTCGACCAGGCCCTCGGCCTCGAGATAGCGGATGGTCTCGCGCACCACGGTGCGGCTGACGCCCAGCTGGTCGCACAAGGGGCGCTCGACCAGCCGTTCGCCGGGGGCGAACTGGCCTGCGATGATCGCCTCGCGCATCCGCTCCTGAACGATGTCGCGCAGGGTCTGCGGCGGCTGTTCGATTTTGCTCATTACCGGGCTGTTCATGACTATCCCGGATAGCAGCCCGGCGGGGGCGGAACAAGGGAGCATTGACATACGGGCTTATGGTATACCATATTACGGCAACTGGAATCAGACAGGAAAGAGGCGCCGATGCCCGCAGAGATCCGCAAGACGCTGCTGCATGTTGAAGAGACCCTGATCGAGGGCGGCAAGGCTGCCGCGCAGCCGCTGAAGATGATTGCCGCGGTGGCGGTGATCAAAAACCCCTGGGCCGGGCAGGGCTTTGTCGAGGACCTGCGGCCGGCGATCCATGACTGCGCGCCGGGTCTGGGCGAGAAGCTGACCGCGATGATCCTGGAGGCCGCTGGCGGCGGCGAGCAGGTCGAGGGCTACGGCAAATCGGCGATTGTGGGGGTGAACGGCGAGGTCGAGCATGCCTCGGCGCTGATTCACACGCTGCGTTTTGGCAACCATTTCCGCGAGGCGGTGGGGGCGAAGTCCTACCTGGCCTTCACCAACACCCGCGGGCCTGCGAATGCGCCGCTGCAGATCCCGCTGATGGACAAGAACGACGGCGGCAAGCGCAGCCATTACCTGACCATCCAGCTGTCGGTGGCGGATGCGCCGGGGCCGGACGAGATTGTGATCGCGCTTGGCGCTTCGATCGGCGGCCGCCCGCATCACCGCATCGGCGACCGCTATCAGGACCTGAAGGACCTGGGCCATGATGTCGACAATCCTGCAGCTGTCTGACCCCTCCGGCCCGGTGGCTGGCCCGGTCACCGGCCTGCGGGCGGGGACCGGCGCGCCGCTGGTGCTGATCCACGGGGTCGGCATGCAGGCGGCGGCCTGGGGCCCGCAGATCGAGGCCTTTGCGCAAGCCCATGAGGTGATTGCGCTGGACATGCCCGGCCATGGCGGCAGCGCGCCGCTGCCGGGTGCGCCGGAGCTGCCGGACTATGTGGCCTGGCTGCACGGGGTGCTGACGGCGCTGGAGCTGGGGCCGGTCTGCCTGGCGGGCCATTCGATGGGGGCGCTGATTGCCGGCGGCTATGCGGTCTGCCATCCCGGGAACGTGGCCCGGGCGGCGCTCTTGAACGGGGTGTTCCGCCGTTCGGAGGCGGCGCGGGCGGCGGTTGCGGCGCGCGCGGGCGAGATCCGCGCTGGCAGTTTCGACCTGGAAACGCCTTTGACGCGCTGGTTCGGAGACAGTGCTGCCGACCAGGCGGCGCGGGCGCAGGTGGCCGGATGGCTGTCGGATGTGAACCTGGCAGGCTACGCGGCGGCCTATACCGCCTTTGCCCATGGCGACAGCACCTATGCGGATGGCTTTGCGGGCATCACCTGCCCGCTGCTGGCGCTGACCGGCGATGGCGATCCGAACTCGACGCCGGAAATGGCTGAGGCGATGGCGGCAGCGGCGCCGCGGGGCCGCGCTGTTGTCATCGAAGGCCACCGGCATATGGTCAATCTGACCGCCCCGGAGGCGGTCAACGCAGCGCTGCAGGACTGGCTGGCGGCGCCGGTTGCAGGCACGGCTGAGGAAAGGGAGACGTCATGAGCGATATGGACCCGCGCGCCCTGCGCAATGCCTTTGGCACCTTCATGACCGGCGTCACCGTGGTGACGGCGCAGGATGCGGACGGCAACCCGATCGGCTTCACCGCCAATTCCTTTACCTCTGTGTCGCTGGACCCGCCTCTGGTGCTGGTCTGCTTGGCCAATTCCTCCAGCAATTACGATGCCTTCAATCAGGCGGAGGGCTTCGCCGTCAATGTGCTGGCAGAAGACCAGAAGGATGTCTCCAACACTTTTGCCCGCCCTGTCGAGGACCGCTTTGCTGCCGTCAGCTGGCAGCAGGGCCCGGCGGGCAGCCCGGTGCTGGCGGGCGTCTCGGCCTGGTTCGACTGTTCAATGCACAACCGGGTGGAGGCGGGCGACCACCTGATCCTGATCGGCAAGGTGGAGGCGTTTGAGACCTCGCCTGCGCCGGGCCTGGGCTATGCCCGCGGCGCTTATGTGACGCCCGCAGCGGAAGCCGAGGCGCTGGCCCAAGGCGCGAAGCTGATTGTCTCGGCGCTGATTGAGCATGAGGGCAAGGTGCTCTTGCTGGGCAATGAACAGGGCAAGCTGACGCTGCCGGAAGTGCGGGTCGGCAAGGAGGGCGCCTCGGCGGCGCTGGCCAAGCTGATTGCGGACAGCGGCGTCGAAGCCGGGGCGGGGTTCATTTACTCCGTCTACGAAGATGAAGCGCGCGAACATCAGCACATCTCGTTTTTATGCCAATCCGCCGGGGGCACGCCGGCGCGAGGAGCCTTCACCGAGCTCACCCAGACCACATTGATGGACATCGGCGACGCCGCCATGTGCACCATGCTGGAGCGGTTTGCCAGTGAGGCCCGGATCGGCAACTTCGGGGTGTATTATGGAAACCAGACCCGCGGAGAGGTGCGCCCTGTTGGCGCCGGGGGCGGGGCAGGGAGCGAGACCTGATGAAATTTTCCCTTTTTGCGCATATGGAGCGGATCTCCGAAGGCGACGACCAGAAGCAGCTTTATGACGAGTTCATCGAGCTGTGCAAAATCGCTGATGACGGCGGCATGCATGCGGTCTGGACCGGCGAGCATCACGGCATGAACTTCACCATCGCGCCGAACCCGCTCTTGAACCTGATCGACGTGGCGCGCCACACCAAAAACGTGCGCCTGGGCACCGGTACGGTGATTGCGCCGTTCTGGCATCCGATCCGGCTGGCGGGCGAGGCGGCGATGGCCGATATCATCACCGAGGGCCGCCTGGATCTTGGCATCGCCCGCGGCGCCTATTCCTTTGAATACGAGCGGATGATGCCGGGCATGGACGCCTGGGAGGCCGGCCAGCGCATGCGCGAGCTGATCCCGGCGGTGAAAGGCCTGTGGCAGGGCGATTACGCGCAGGAGGGCGAATTCCACTCCTTCCCGAAGACCACCTCGTCGCCAAAGCCGGTGCAGGCAGGCGGCCCCCCGGTCTGGGTGGCGGCGCGCGATCCCAACAGCCATGAATTTGCCGTGGCCAATGGCTGCAACGTGCAAGTGACGCCGCTGTGGCAGGGCGACGGCGAGATCGAAGAGCTGATGGGCAAGTTCAACGCGGCCTGCGCAAAGCACAGCGAGGTGCCGCGGCCCAAAATCATGCTGCTGCAGCACACCTATGTGGCGGACAGCGCTGCTGATGTGAAACAGGCGGCAGAGGAGCTGAACCGCTTTTACTGCTACTTCGGCGCCTGGTTCATGAACAAGCGCGAGGTCACGCAAGGCCTGATCGAGCCGCTGACGGACGAGGAAATCGCCGCGCATCCGTTCTATTCCCCCGAGGCAATGGAGCGCGACCTGGTGATCGGCGAGCCCGCGGCGGTGATCGAACGGCTGAAGAAATACGAGGCGCTTGGCTATGACGAGTATTCCTTCTGGATCGACTCGAGCATGCCGTTTGAACGCAAGAAGGCCTCGCTTGAGCGCTTCATCACGGATGTGATGCCCGCCTTCCAGTAAAGCGGCCTTCCAATAAGGAGATCCTGGGATGCAGTCTTTCCAGCAGTATATCGGCGGCACCTTCGAGGATGCAGGCGCCAGCTTCGAAAGCCTTGATCCGGCCACCGGCGCACCCTGGGCGCGGATGCCGGCCGCATCGCCCGCAGACGTGGACCGGGCGGTGCGGGCTGCGGAGGCTGCCTTCTTCTCTCCCGAATGGGCCGGGATGAGTGCCACCCAGCGCGGCAAGCTCTTGATGCGGCTTGCTGATCTGGTGGCGGAGCATGCCCCCAGGCTGGCAGAGCTCGAGACCCGCGACACCGGCAAGATCATCCGCGAGACCTCGGCGCAGATTGCCTATGTGGCGGAATACTACCGCTATTACGCAGGCCTTGCCGATAAGATCGAGGGCGCCCATCTGCCGATCGACAAGCCCGACATGGAGGTCTGGCTGCGCCGCGAGCCGGTGGGCGTGGTGGCCGCCATCGTGCCCTGGAACTCGCAGCTGTTCCTGTCGGCTGTGAAAATCGGCCCGGCGCTGGCGGCGGGCTGCACCGTGGTGCTGAAGGCCTCCGAGGAAGCCCCGGCGCCGATGCTGGAATTTGCCCGGATCTTTGAACAGGCGGGCTTCCCGGCAGGCGTTCTCAACGTGATCACCGGCGGCCCCGAGGCGGGTGCGGCGCTGACCAGCCACCAGGGCGTGGCCCATGTGGCCTTCACCGGCGGGCCGGAGACTGCGCGCCACATCGTGCGCAACTCGGCCGAAAACCTCGCTTCCACCTCGCTGGAGCTGGGCGGCAAATCGCCCTTCATCGTCTTTGACGACGCCGATCTGGACAGCGCCGTGAACGCGCAGGTGTCGGGCATCTTCGCGGCCACCGGGCAAAGCTGCGTTGCAGGCTCCCGCCTGGTGATCCAGAAAGGCATCAAAGACGCCTTCCTGGCCCGGCTCAAGGAAAAGGCCGAAGCGGTGGTGATCGGCGCCCCGGGTGACATGGCCACCGAAGTCGGCCCGCTCTGCACCGAAAAGCAGCGCCAGCACGCTGAAGCGCTGATCGGGGCCTCGCTCAAGGCGGGCGCAAAACTGGTCACCGGCGGTGAGGCTTTGGAGCGCGACGGCTTCTACTTCCCGCCCACAGTGCTGGACTGCTCGGACGCCCCGGACGCCCCCTGCCTGACAACCGAGTTCTTCGGCCCGGTGCTGTCGGTGGTGGAGTTTGAGACTGAAGCGGAAGCGATAGAGATCGCCAACAACACCGCCTTCGGCCTGGCCTCGGGCCTGTTCACCCGCGACCTCACCCGCGCCCACCGGATGATCCGCGCCATCCGCGCCGGCATCGTCTGGGTCAACACCTACCGCGCCGTCAGCCCCATCGCCCCCTTCGGCGGCCACGGCCTCTCCGGCCACGGCCGCGAAGGCGGCCT
>NZ_JWLC01000043.1:0-545 GCF_000813745.1 Leisingera sp. ANG-M1
CCGCCCGCCTGTCGGGGCATCTTGCCGAACCCTTTGCTGATATCCATCCCCAGGACGCCCGGACGCTGGGTGTGAAACCCGCGGACCTGCTGCGCCTGCGCAGCCCGCATGGCCAGGCCATCCTGCGCGCACGGATCACCACGGATGTGCAGCCCGGCGACCTGTTTGTGCCAATCCACTGGACCGGTGAAACGGCCCCCTCTGCCCGCGTGGATACACTGGTTGCCGCTGCCATCGATCCCGTCTCGGGGCAACCCGAAAGCAAAGCTGCTGTTGTTGCAGCCGAGCGCTGGCAGCCTGCGTGGTACGGCTTTGCTGTCTCTTGCCGCCCTATGATACCTCGGACAGAGTACTGGGCCTTGTCCCGAACCGAAGCCGGGTACCGTGCAGAATTGGCCGGGCTGGCCACACTTTTGGAGCCGGAGGCCGCTGCACGGGATCTGTTCGCCATGCCGGATGCCAAGATGCAATTGATGACAGACAGCAGCAAAGGCATCGCCCGGCTGGCCTTGTTTCAGAACGGCAAAGTCATGGCGGCGCTGTTC
>NZ_JWLC01000043.1:1005-1299 GCF_000813745.1 Leisingera sp. ANG-M1
AAAGTCATGGCGGCGCTGTTCACCGCACCCGAGCCTGTAGCGCTCAGCAGAGACTATCTGGCTCGCCTGCCGGGTACCAGCGCAGCAGGTATTCTGACCGGCCTTCCCGCGGCGGACCAGCCGGACCCCGGCCCGGTGGTCTGTGCCTGTTTCAACGTTGGGGCCAACACCATTCTTCAAGCCATCGAAAGCGATGGACTGCTGAACGTTGCAGATGTCGGCATTGCCTTGCAGGCGGGAACAAACTGCGGCTCCTGCCGCTCTGACATCTTCGGTTTGCTGGCACGGCGCCCC
>NZ_JWLC01000044.1:0-391 GCF_000813745.1 Leisingera sp. ANG-M1
AAGAACTGCCCATCCGCAAAGAAGCGGCCGCCCTGGCGGCTGCGGCTGGCCGGCCAGCGCTGCGGGGACAGATCGTCATACTCCTGGCCGGAGATTCCTGCGAGACCGGATATGTCGAAATCCAGCCCGAAGCTGCCCGCAAGGCCCGAAAGCGCTGCGTGCTCGCGGAATATCTCCGCCGGCGTTTTGTAGTCAAACGCCGCGTCCCAGCCCATACGCCTGCCGGCCTCGGCCAGAATGTCCCAATCGGCGCGGGCCTGACCGGGCGGCGGCAGAACCGCACGCTGACGGCTGATGGTGCGGTCCGAGTTGGTGACGGTCCCGTCCTTTTCCGCCCAGGCGGCAGCGGGCAGCAGCACATCCGCAAGCCGGGCGGTGTCTGTCGCGGCGG
>NZ_JWLC01000044.1:784-2066 GCF_000813745.1 Leisingera sp. ANG-M1
GGGCGGTGTCTGTCGCGGCGGTGATGTCGCTGACCACGGTGAAATCGCAGGCCTTGATGGCGGCGGATACGGCATCGGCTTCCGGCATGGTGGCAGCTGGGTTCGTGTGGATGATCCAAAGTGCCTTTAGCTGCCCGTCGCCTGCGGCACGGAACAGGTCGACAGCTTTCAGGCCGGCCCGCTCCGGTATTGCCGGTGCGTTCCAGAACTCCTGCACTGCAGCCCGGTGACTGGTGTTTTCAAGGTCCATATGGCAGGCCAGCATATTGGCCAGCCCGCCAACCTCGCGCCCGCCCATGGCGTTGGGCTGGCCGGTCACCGAAAAAGGGCCGCAGCCTGGCTTTCCAATGCGGCCGGTGGCCAGATGGCAGTTGAGGATAGCGTTTACCTTGTCAGCGCCGGAGGTGGACTGGTTCACCCCTTGGCTGAAAATGGTCACCACCTTTTCAGTGCCCGCCCACAGACGGCAGAAGGCTTCGATTTCGTTGTCGGACAGCCCCGTGGCAGATGCCTCAGCTGCAAAGGCGGCTTCCAGCGCCGCGCCGAGCCCTTCCACATGCTGCAGATACTCTGCATTCAGCGCGCCGCCCTCGTAGAGCGCCGCCAGCAGGAGATTGAACAGGGCTACGTCGCTGCCTGCCCGCAGCTTCAGATGCACGTCCACCTGATCGCAACTGGCAGTGCGGCGCGGGTCAATAACAACCAGTTTGATACCGCGTGCCTCTCGAGCTGCCAATATGCGCTGATACAGCACTGGATGGCACCAGGCGAGGTTGGAGCCGACGAGAACAATCAGATCGGCGTCTTCCAGATCTTCATAGGTGCCGGGCACGGTGTCGGTGCCGAAGGCGCGTTTGTGGCCCGCAACTGTGGAGGCCATGCAAAGGCGTGAGTTGGTATCGATATTGGCCGAGCCAAGAAAGCCCTTCATCAGCTTGTTGGCGACGTAGTAGTCCTCGGTCAGCATCTGTCCCGACAGGTAGAACGCGACGCTGTCCGGGCCATGCTGGTCCACCGCTTGCCGGAACTTGGCGGCAACCAAGTCCAGGGCGCTGTCCCAATCGGTTTCGCGGCCCAGCACTTGCGGTGCCAGCAGGCGGCCTTCCATATCTACGGTTTCCCCCAGGGCCAGCCCTTTTGAACACAACCGGCCGCGGTTGGCTGGGTGCTCCGGGTCGCCGCGCACGTCAAGCCCGCCCGCGCCATCCGGGCGCAGCAGCACGCCGCAGCCGGTTCCGCAGTAAGGGCAGGTTGAGCGGGTTTCGTCAGGCGCGGGGCAGCT
>NZ_JWLC01000044.1:2406-3734 GCF_000813745.1 Leisingera sp. ANG-M1
TTCGTCAGGCGCGGGGCAGCTCATCAGGCAGCTCTCCGCTTGCCGAGCACTGTTTCGCAGATCAGGATACGGCCATTTTCGATCTGCACCGGATAAGTTTCGATCCGGCCTTCGTCAGCACCCTGTGCTTCACCTGTGTTCAGGTCGAATACCCAGTTGTGCAGGGGGCAGGTGACGCTTTGCCCATGCACAATCCCTTCTGACAATGGTCCGCCCTGGTGCGGGCAGCGATCAGAGGCCGCAAATACTTCGCCTTCGGCGGTACGGAACAAGCCGATGCAGCCCATGGGAGTCTTGACCACCCGTGCGCCTCGCAGGGGAATATCGTCGATATGGCCGATGTCGATCCAGTTCATTCCGCAGCCTCCAAGGTAAGGTTGGCAAGGGGGGCGTATTGTGCCCGGGTGTTTCTATTCTGCGCGTGTTCGGCCCAGGGGTCCTTTCGGTAGACGGACTGCGATACCGCAAAGCGCTTTGCCAGTGCCTTGCGGTTCTCCAGGTCGTCCACAATCTGCTCCTTGACCCAGTCGAGTCCGACCTTGGCCAGCCACTTGTAAATCCGATCGAGATACTTCGCATTCTCGCGGTAGATCTGGGTCATCGCCGAGATCACCTCGATCGCCTCGTCTTCGGACGCGACCTTGCACAGAACCTCGGTGCCTTTGATTTCCATGCCGGCCGCGCCGCCCACGTGTATCTCGTAGCCGCTGTCGACACAGACCACGCCGATGTCCTTGCAGGTCGCTTCGGCGCAGTTGCGCGGGCAGCCGGAGACTGCCAGCTTCAGCTTGTGAGGGGTCCAGGACCCCCACAGGTGTTTCTCCAGCTTGATGCCTAGCCCGGTGCTGTCCTGGGTGCCAAAGCGGCAATGGTCGGTACCGACACAGGTTTTCACCGTGCGCAGGCCCTTGGAATAGGCGTGGCCCGAGACCAACCCGGCCTGGTTCAGATCGGACCAGATGGCGGGCAGGTCCTCCCCCTTCACCCCCAAGAGGTCGATCCGCTGGCCGCCGGTCACCTTGACGGTGGGCACATCGTATTTGTCGGCGGCATCGGCAATGGCCCGCAGCTCATCCGGGGTGGTGATGCCGCCCCACATGCGCGGCACCACGGAGAAAGTGCCATCCTTCTGGATGTTGGCGTGCTTGCGCTCATTGACAAAGCGGCTTTGCGGATCGTCCCGGTATTCCAGCGGCCAGTCGGCCAGCAGGTAGTAGTTCACCGACGGGCGGCAGATGTGGCATCCGTTTGGTGTGGTCCATCCCAGTTCCTGCCAGACTGCGGCCTGGCTCTTCAGCTCCTTTGATTTGATCAGGCGGCGGACGTCC
>NZ_JWLC01000044.1:4133-4817 GCF_000813745.1 Leisingera sp. ANG-M1
GAGTGTGGCTGGTGCAGCCGCAGATGGGTTGGGCCTGGGGGGCGGCGTAACCGTCGCCCAGCGTTACCGACAGCAGCTGTTCCACCAGTCCGGTGCAGGTGCCGCAGGAGGCGCTGGCCTTGGTCTCAGCACGGATCGCGCCGAGGTCTGCTGCGCCGCTTTCGATTGCGCTGGTGATCTGTCCTTTGCAAACGCCGTTGCAGCCGCAAATCTCCGCCTCAGGCGGCAATGCTGCAACGGCTGACAGAGGGTCCGCGGAGGCGCCTCCCTGATTGGCCGGGCCAAAGATCAGCGTCTCGCGGATGTCCGAGATATCGGTGCCGTCCTTGATCAGCCCGAAGAACCAGCTGCCGTCGGCGGTGTCGCCGTACATGACGGTACCGATCAGCCGGTCTTCCTCGATCACCAGGCGTTTATAGATGCCGCGCGCCGGGTCGCGGAAGACGATGTCCTCGCGGGTCTCGCCCTCGGCAAAATCCCCGGCGCTGAACAGATCACAGCCGGTGACCTTGAGCTTGGTGGCCAGTTCCCTGACCACAAAGGCATTCCGCTCGCCCAGCAGGCTGTCCGCCAGTACCTTGGCCTGATCATAGAGCGGCGCCACGAGGCCGAAGAGGTGGCCGTCGAACTCCACGCATTCGCCGACAGCGTAGATATCCGGGTCCGAGGTCCGCATCTGTGCGC
>NZ_JWLC01000045.1 GCF_000813745.1 Leisingera sp. ANG-M1
GAGTTCGAGGGCAATGTCTTCAACATCTTCATGGAAGGCGAGGGCGGCAAGGAGCTGAAGGTCTCGATCCCCAACCTGGGCCAGTCGTTCGAGGACCACACCGGCCAGAACATCACCCTGGAATACGAGACGAACAATGCCGTCTGTGTTCCGGCCGGTGAGCTGGCCGCGGAATAAGGAGGCCACGCCATGCCAAGCTTCCTGAGGGAGTTTTTCAAACGCAACGGCACCGGCATGGGCAGCCTGATGCTGGGGCTGGTCCTGTTCTGGACCATCGGCCTCATCATCCTGCCGCAGCTGTCGATGCTCGACTTCTCGTTCCGTCCCAACCTGCCGCCGCCGGAGATCGGCGGGCCCAAGGACGTCTACACGCTGGAGAATTACAAATACCTGATCTACGGCCCCGAGGGCGGCAGCCAGGATTACAACGCGGTCGATCTCAAGGTGTTCTTCCGCACCCTGGTGGCGGCGGTCTGCGTCACCGTCTTCAACCTGATCCTGTGCTATCCGATCGCCTATTACCTGGCCCAGACCAAGGGCAACCACATCCGCATCTTCGCGCTGATGCTGATCATCCCCTACTGGATCAACGAGATCCTGCGGGCCTTTGCGCTGCGGATCATCTTCGGCGAGACCGGGGTGCTGAACAACATGTTTGTCGGCCTTGGCATCTTTGACACGCCGTTTGACTTCATCCGCAATGATATCGCGCTCTATGCGGGCCTGGGCTATGCCTACATCCTGTTGATGATCTTCCCGATCTACAACGTGATCGAGAGCCTCGACCGCAACCAGATCGAGGCGGCGCGCGACATGGGGGCGAGCTGGGCCAAGATCCATCAGCGGGTGGTCATACCCTATGCCAAGCCCGGCATCTCCTCGGGCTGCACCATGGTGTTCATGCTGTCGGCGGGTGCGCTGGCGGCGCCGCAGATCCTCGGCGGTCCGTCCTCCCTGTGGTTCACCCAGCTGATCTATCAGCAGTTCAATGACAACTCCGACTGGCCGCAGGGCGCGGCTTACGCGGTGGTTCTGCTGGTCACCTGTATCCTGCTGGTGCTGGCCGTGATGCGCCTGTTCAAGGTCAACATGGGGGATATCGGCAAATGAAGAACTTCACTTTCATGCGCCTGAGCCTCTGGGTCTATCTGGGCGTGTTCTTTGCCTATCTGCTGGGCCCGCTGGTGATCATGTCGGCAACCGCCTTCAACTCGCCGTCGTTCCCGCGGATGACCCCCTGGGAGTGCCTGACGTTCGAGTGGTTCTCGGCCCTGTTCCGGGACGAGCGGATCCTCAACGGCATCTGGAACTCGATCCTGGTCGGCGCGGGCACGGTGGTCTTGTCGGTGGCGATGGGCCTTGCGGGCGCGCTGATGCTGACCCAGATCTGGCCCAAGCTGCGCGCCACTTATTACACCATCATCATCGCGCCGATCCTCATTCCCGGCGTGGTGCTGGGGATCTCGACCCTGGTGTTCTGGGACCGGATCAACCGGATGCTGGGCCTGGGGGCGGACAGCTGGCTGTCGAACGGTCTGTTCCTGACCATCATCGGCCAGTCGACCTTCATCGCCAGCTACTGCATGCTGGTGCTGGTGGCGCGGCTGCAGCGCTATGACATCGCGCTGACGGAAGCGGCGCTGGACCTGGGCGCCACCCATGCCCAGGCCTTCCGCAAGGTGCTCTTGCCCTTCATGCGGCCTGCGATTGCCTCCGCCGCGGTGCTGGCGTTTCTCGCAAGCTTTGAGAACTACAACACCACCACCTTCACCTTCGGCGAATACCCGACGCTGACCATCGAGCTGGCGCAGAAGGTGCGCTACGGCATCACGCCCGCGATCTCGGCCCTGGCCTTTATCATCGTGGTGCTGACGGTGTTTGCCGCCCTTGCCAACGAGGCCTCGATCCGCCGCAAGGAGCTGGTCGCCGCTGCGCGCAAGAAGGCGACGGTGGAGGAGCTGGAAAGCGGCAAGCTGCGGCTGCCCGGTTTCCTCAGCTCCAACGCCGCGGCGGTGGCGCTGGTGGTTGTTGCCTGCGCCACGGTTGCAGTGGTGGGCACGGCGTCGGTCTACAGCCCGCAGCAGTGCATCGCGGATGTCCAGGAGCAGAAGCGCCTGGAGACCGAGGAGCGCATCCAGGAGCTCCGCCGCCAGCGCGAGCTGCGCCGCCAGCAGCAGCAGGAGCAGGGCGGAACCGCCCCGCAAACCGCGCCCTCCACAGGCTCCGGCAGCAGCTCCGGATTCGGCGGCGTCTTCAACCCAGGAAACCTGTCGGGGGAAGAGGATGCCGGAGCGGAGGCTGAGCAGGAGCCCCAGGGCAATAACTCGGGCTTCGGAAATGTCTTCGATCCTGGGGCCCTCTCAGGTGACGGCGAGGATAGCTCAGGAAACTGATGGTAAAGCAGAAAACAGAAAAGGCGGCCTCAGGGCCGCCTTTTTCATTTGGTGAAGCAGC
>NZ_JWLC01000046.1:0-478 GCF_000813745.1 Leisingera sp. ANG-M1
CCCCGCCCAATTGGTCCTGGAAGGTCTGCAGCAGCTCCTGCGCCATCCAGCCCGCCCGCAGCAGCCAGTTGCAGCCGGTGCAGTAGGTAATGGTAACAATGGGTTTCCCGGGTTGGGTCATGGATCAGCCTCCAACGGCGCGCAGCATCTCGCGGCTGATGATGTGCCGCTGGATTTCACTGGTGCCTTCCCAGATACGCTCGACCCGCGCGTCGCGCCAGATGCGTTCCAGCGGCAGCTCGTCCATCAGGCCCATGCCGCCGTGGATCTGGATCGCCTCATCGGCCACCATCGCCAGCATCTCGGTTGCTTTCAGCTTGGCCATCGACATGTCGCTCTCGGTGACGGTGCCCTGGTCGAACTTCCAGCCGGCTTCCCAGGTCAAGAGGTTCGCCGCCTTCAGCTCCAGCGCCATATCGGCAAGTTTGAAGGAAATTCCCTGGAACTTGCCGATCTGCTGGCCGAACTGCTTGCGCTC
>NZ_JWLC01000046.1:1137-1798 GCF_000813745.1 Leisingera sp. ANG-M1
TGAAATGCTTGGTGCCGTTCAGGATCCAGTCGTCACCGTCCTGACGGGCAGTGGCCTTCATGCCGCGCAGGTCGGAACCGGCATCCGGCTCGGTCATCGCCAGGCAGTCCCATTTCTCGCCCTTCATGCAAGGCACGAGATACTTTTCTTTCTGCTCCTCGGTGCCCGCCAGCAGGATGTTCGAAGGGCGCGCAACGCCGGTCCAATGCAGCGCATAATTGGCGCGGCCCAGCTCCTTTTCGTACATCAGCCAGGACAGCGTATCGAGACCGGCCCCGCCCACTTCCTCGGGCATGTTGGCCGCATAAAGCCCCGCTTCCATCGCCTTCTTCTGCACATCACGGATCACATCCATGTCCAGATGGCCGGTGCGCTCGATCTCCGCCTCATGCGGATAGAGCTCCTTTTCCACAAAGGCACGGGTGGTTTCGACGATCATCGACTGTTCTTCGGTCATCCCGAACTGCATGGTGGTCTTCCTCTGCAAATCTGTTGCCAGTCAGAGTATGCGCCTTGCGCCCCTGCATCATGCAAAGTTAGAAGGAATCATGCGAAGTTGGACAAAAGATAACGCTGCGGCGCAGCAAACGGATGTGCTGCTGTTTGATGCCTTCTCGGCCCATTGCCTGGCCAATACTGTGGAGCCGCTGCGGGCCGCCAA
>NZ_JWLC01000046.1:2440-2739 GCF_000813745.1 Leisingera sp. ANG-M1
CTGGCTGCTGGCGCAGGCGGGACTGCTGGACGGGCGGCAGGCAACAATCCACTGGGAGGAGCTCAGCGGCTTTACCGAAGCCTTCCCGGACGTGCAGGCCGAACGCGCGCGCCAAGTCTGGGATGGCAACCGCATCACCTGCACCGGCGCGCTGGCGGCCTTTGACACGATGATGGAGCTGATCGGCGAGCAGCACGGCGCCGCGCTGCGGCTGGAAGTGGCCACCCTGTTCATGAGCCCAGAGGCCACCGAAACGCAGGACCCGATTCTGGCCCGCAGCAAATCCGTTGCCCGCGCGG
>NZ_JWLC01000047.1:0-218 GCF_000813745.1 Leisingera sp. ANG-M1
CGCGAGCCGATGGCGGCCTGGATGGCGCATTCCCAGTCCGAGGCATCGCAGCGGTCATCCCGCGGGAAATCCACAATCAGCATGGTCATTGCCAGCTGCGGGTCCATCATGGCTGAGAACGCCTTGGTCATCGCTTCGGTATCGCGCCAAATATAGGTGTGATAGTCGAGCGGATTTGCCAGCGCCACCATTGGGCCCAGCGCGTCGCGCAGGTCGGT
>NZ_JWLC01000047.1:724-1194 GCF_000813745.1 Leisingera sp. ANG-M1
CAGCGCGTCGCGCAGGTCGGTTTTCTGGCGCTCGTTCAGGGGCGGGAACTCAACTTTGCGCGCATGGCCGGTATCCGCCGCCAGGCTTGCCTCCCCGCCGGAGCAGCTGATGGTTGCAATGCGGTTCGAGGGCAGCCGCCCCGCCGCATGCAGCAGTTTCAGCGTCTCCAGGAAGGAGGGCAGGTCATCCAGACGCGGAATGCCAAGACGTGAGAGCAAAGCCCCGGCCCCCGCGTCACCGCCCGCAAGCGAAGCGGTATGAGAAACAGTTGCGGCCTGAGCCTCGGCCGATTTGCCGACCTTCAACGCGATGATCGGCTTGCCTAGTTCGCGCGCCCGCGCCGCCAGCGCCTCAAAGGCACGCAGATCGCCAAAGCCCTCAATATGCAGGCCCAGCGCGGTGACGCGGTCATCTTCCAGCAGCGCCTCGCCAATTGCGGCAATACCCGACTGCGCCTGGTTGCCCGCGG
>NZ_JWLC01000048.1:0-352 GCF_000813745.1 Leisingera sp. ANG-M1
GATTTGGGCGGGATTTTTGAAATCCATGTTGATAAGGAGCTGGTCTGGGAACGCAAACGGGACGGCGGCTTTCCTGATGTGAAAGAGCTGAAGACCCGCGTGCGCGACCGGATTGACCCGGGCAAGGATCTGGGTCATCTCGACCGGCCGGTACCTTGAAACCGGACGTCATTTTTCGCCTTCGGCGAGGAGTGAGCAGCGTCCCGGAATTGGTCCGGGGGACCAATTCAGCTGGGAACGGGCGGAGCCCAAAATGACACATGAACCAATCCTTCGGCAATTGGGCTCCGCCCGTTCAGGGCTAAAACTGTCCCCCGGACAGTTTTCTAGACGCCCTTCACTCCCCGCCGGA
>NZ_JWLC01000048.1:816-1270 GCF_000813745.1 Leisingera sp. ANG-M1
CTCTCAAACAGCGGATCCGCCAAGAATGACACGCGACCTTTCCCGCCTTTTCCGCCCTAAAAGCATTGCTGTGATCGGCGGCGGCGCATGGTGCCGCCTGGTGATCGAACAATGCCAGAAAATGGGCTTTGAGGGCACTATCTGGCCGGTCCACCCAAAGGCCGAAGAGGTCGCAGGCCTGCCAGCCTTCAAAGATGTGGACAGCCTGCCGGAGGCACCTGATGCGGCCTTTATCGGGGTGAACCGTTTCATCACCATCGAGGTGGTGCGGGCGCTGTCTACGCGCGGTGCGGGCGGGGCTGTGTGCTTTGCTTCCGGCTTCCTTGAGGCCGCTGCTGAGGACGCGGAAGGCGCCGATCTGCAGGCGCAGCTCTTGGAAGCGGCAGGTGAAATGCCCTTCCTTGGCCCCAATTGCTATGGCTTTATCAATTACCTGGATGGCGCGCTTCTGTGG
>NZ_JWLC01000049.1:0-655 GCF_000813745.1 Leisingera sp. ANG-M1
CAACAACCTTCTTGCCCTCGGCATTCAGGTCGCCGTTGTCGAACTCCGCAACCGCGTCGCCAAAGCTCTTTTTGTTCGAGGCGCAGAGGAAATCAATCGCCTTGACGATGCCTTCCGAACCGCTGCCCGGCATCGCCAGATCGCGGGACTTGTAAACGCCGGTGGCGATGATCACGGCGTCATGCTTGCCGCGGATCTCCTCGAAAGAGATGTCTTCGCCCACATTGCAGTTCAGCACGAAGGTCACGCCGCCGTCGGCCAGCAGCTTATTGCGGCGCTCCACCACGTCCTTTTCCAGCTTGAAGCTGGGGATGCCATACATCAGCAGCCCGCCAGCGCGGTCATAGCGGTCATAAACGGTAACCTGCACGCCCGCCTTGCGCAGCATATCCGCGGCTGCCAGGCCGCCGGGACCCGCGCCGATGATGCCGACGCTCTCACCGCGCTCGGCCAGCGGGGCGGCGGGCTTGACCCAGCCGTTTTCCCAGGCGGTATCGGTGATGTATTTCTCGACCGAGCCGATGGTCACGGTGCCATGGCCCGACTGCTCGATCACGCAGTTGCCTTCGCACAGGCGGTCTTGCGGGCAAATGCGGCCGCAGATCTCCGGGAAGGTGTTGGTGGCCTGGCTGGTGGCATAGGCCTCTTCCAGGCG
>NZ_JWLC01000049.1:1298-1788 GCF_000813745.1 Leisingera sp. ANG-M1
CCTTTGCAGGTACTGGCACGCTTTATGTCAACTATGCTGACCTATTTTGCCAGCGCTTGATTTCTGATACCGTGTTTCACGGAAATGTACAGGATTTTTAGGTCCGAATCGGATCTAACAGCGGGCTTTCCAATCCCGTGCCAGGATTTATACAGAGTCGCGACACTTTACGGCCCATCCGCGGCCAGCAAGGGACTTTCACCGGATGCCGCTCTTTCAACTGATCCTGGTTGCACTGATCCAGGGGATTACCGAATTCCTGCCTGTTTCCTCCTCCGGCCACCTGATTCTCCTGCCCTCCCTGACTGGACTCGACGATCAAGGGCAGGTGATCGACGTTGCCGTGCATGTGGGCACCCTGGCCGCGGTGATGATCTATTTCTGGAGCGATGTGCGCGAGGGGCTGGCGGGCCTGCCGCGGGCGCTCACGGGCCGCACGGACACCCCCGGTTCGCGGCTTGCCATGGGGCTGATCATTGCCACCATCCCC